>NZ_JAHKKS010000020.1 GCF_019737615.1 Sphingobium xanthum
GCGCATGTTCTGTCGCTTCAAAGACTGGCGACGCATCGCCACCCGCTTCGATCGCAACCTCAAAAACTTCATGGGAGCCATCTGCATCGCCGCTGCCGTCATCTGGTGGCTGTAGTGAGTCCGGACCCTAGAAGCTGACGACAATCAGTTCGCTAACGCCAATTCGCCTGCTTTCACCAGAAGCATCTCAAAATCAGTGACGTCGGCGGCCGAAAAGCCAAATTTCTGCAACAAGTATGATGCCGTTCTTATGCCATCCAAGTAAACTTCCACTTGTTCGGTGAAACTACCATTGTTGAAAACATCATAGTTGAGTTGCGGAGCGCAGTCCAAAATACGCTGCTTAATTCGAAGTTTTGAGCGAGCAGGATATCGATCGAGTAGATCAAATGGCATGACAATTGGAACGTAGCGGATGAGGAGCTTCTCATCGGAGAAGCGCGATTTGTCGAGAATCTGTTGTAGGATCGGCTCGATACTACGCCGCACTTTTTCAATAGCATCGCTAGCCGACTGATAGCCCTCGCTCGATGCCCAAAACTCCACGTTCGCCCCCTGTCGCGTAAACCTTGCCCGTCCCGAGCTTGATGTTAGATCAGTGTTCTCAACTCAAAAAGGGCTTCGGCGTGACCCTCACTCTCCACGGCATCCCCAATTGCGACACGGTCAAGAAGGCCCGCACCTGGCTGGAGGGCAAGGGCCTCGCCTATGACTTCCGCGACTACAAGAAGGCACCGCCCAACCCCGAGGAGCTGGCGCGCTGGACGGCTGCCGTCGGCTGGGAGCCGTTGCTCAACAAGGCGGGCACGACGTTCAAGAAGCTGCCGGACGCCGACAAGAGCGGCATCGACGAGGCCAAGGCGATCGCGCTGATGGCCGAGCATCCCTCCATGATCAAACGCCCGGTCGTCACCGGCGCGGACTCCCTGCTGGTCGGCTTCAAGCCTGACCAATGGGCATCGGTGCTGAACGCTTGAGCCCGCCGCGCGGATCGACCTCGGGCGGCGCAAAACCGCCCGTAAGCAAGAAACCGGCGCGTGCGGCCAGTCCGGCGAAGGCAAGCAGCGTTGCCAAAACTGCCAGCGCCACCGGTGCCCCCGCCGCAAAACCCCGCATCGCGATGGAAGACGGTTTCTTCCTCGCTCTGGTCATCGTCATCTCGCTGGCCTTCGCGCTCGTCATCCAGCCGTTCTTCGCCGCCGTCCTCTGGGGCATCATCGCCGCGATCCTGTTCGGCCCGGTGAACCGCCGTCTGCTCAAGGCCCTGTCCGGCCATCGCAACAGCGCGGCCGGACTCACGCTCATCCTCATCATCGCGATGGTGATCGTGCCCGCCATCTTCATCACCATGGCGCTGATCAACGAAGTCGCCTCGGTCTATGCCCGCATCCAGTCGGGCGAGATCGACTTTGCCGTTCTGTTCGAGCGTGTGCAGGCCAGCCTGCCGGGCTGGGCCAATGCGTATCTTGAACGCTTCGGCCTCGCTGATTTCGCATCGCTGCGAGAGCGAATCGACACCGCGCTCACCGCCAGCTTCCGGACCCTGGCGACACAGGCTGTCGCAGCCGGCCAGAGTGCCTTCAGCTTCCTTATGGCGCTCGGCGTCATGCTCTATCTCGCCTATTTCCTGCTGCGCGACGGCGACGAACTCGCGGAGCGCGTGACGCGCATTGCGCCACTGCGCGCCGCCCAGCGCGAGGCTCTGTTGCAGCAGTTCGTCCTCGTCATCCGTGCCACCATCAAGGGCAGCATCGTCGTTGCCATCATCCAGGGCCTGATCGGCGGCATCGTTTTCTGGCTGCTCGGCATAGAAGGCGCCTTGCTCTGGGGCGTGACGATGGGCTTCTTCTCGCTGCTGCCGGCCATCGGCACCGGCCTCATCTGGGTGCCCGTCGCGCTGTATCTCTTCGCGACCGGCGCCATCGTGAAAGGCCTCATCCTCGTCTTCTGCGGCATCTTCATCATCGGCATGGTGGATAATCTGCTGCGGCCAATCCTCGTCGGCCGCGACACGCGCCTGCCCGACTATGTCGTGCTGATCTCCACGCTGGGCGGGCTGGAGCTGTTCGGATTCAGCGGCATCGTCATCGGCCCGGTGGTCGCGGCCCTGTTCATCGCAACCTGGATCAATCTCGCAGAGATGCGCCGGCAGGAAGAGAAGGCGGGTTGACGATTCGCCTGATCGCAGCTAATGGCCCGGCCTTCGCGCGGGCTCGCAGGCTCCCTTTGAGGGATTCGCGCCGCGCTCCATGCAACAGTTTTCGAGGTTCGAGGAATTTAAATGGCCAATACGCCTCAGGCAAAGAAGCGCATCCGTCGCAACGCCCGCCGCGCCGAAATCAACGGTGCGCGACTGAGCCGCGTGCGCACGCTCGTCAAGAAGGTCGAGGCTGCGCTTGAGGCTGGCGACAAGACCGCTGCCCAGGCTGCGCTGGTCGCTGCCCAGCCGGAGCTGGCCCGTGGCGTCGCGCGTGGCGTGCTCCACAAGAACACGGCCTCGCGCAAGTTCGGCCGTCTAACGAAGCGCGTCGCCGCGCTCGCCTGATCGCTTTCATCGTCATAGCGATCGATGATCGAAGCGGCGTCGGTTTCCGGCGCCGTTTTCGTTTCTAGGGTTCGGACCCAATAACTGGATTCCCACGTTGCTCGGATTGTGATTCAGTGTCTTGGCGAGGAGGCGCTGAGATGTCTGATTTCTTTTGGTTTTCCGATGCGCAGTGGTCTCGGATTGAGCCGC
>NZ_JAHKKS010000021.1 GCF_019737615.1 Sphingobium xanthum
CCCTTTGTGGAGACGCCGATGTAAGCGGCCTGCTTTTCGGTGAGGGTGGAGAGCTTGACCCCGAGCTTGTCGAGGTGGAGGGCTGCGACCTTCTCGTCGAGATGCTTGGGCAGGACGTAGACCTGGTTCTCGTACTTGTCGCTGTCGGTCCACAGCTCGATCTGCGCCAGCACCTGGTTGGTGAAGCTGGACGACATCACGAAGCTGGGGTGACCGGTCGCATTGCCCAGGTTCACCAGGCGGCCCTTCGAGAGCACGATGATCTTCTTGCCGTCGGGGAACTCGACCTCATCGACCTGCGGCTTGATCTCGGTCCACTTCATGTTGGCGAGGCCCGCAATCTGGATCTCGGCATCGAAGTGACCGATGTTCGAGACGATCGCCATGTTCTTCATGGCCCGCATGTGATCGACCGTGATCACGTCGGCATTGCCGGTCGCGGTCACGAAGATGTCGGCGCGTGTCGCCGCCTCTTCCATGGTCACCACCTCATAGCCTTCCATCGCCGCCTGCAGCGCGCAGATCGGATCGACTTCCGTCACGAGCACGCGCGCGCCGCCATTGCGGAGCGAAGCAGCGCTGCCCTTGCCGACGTCGCCGAAGCCCGCGACGCAGGCCACCTTGCCCGCCAGCATCACGTCGGTGGCGCGACGAATGGCGTCGACCAGGCTTTCCTTGCAGCCATAGAGATTGTCGAACTTCGACTTGGTCACGCTGTCGTTCACGTTGATCGCCGGGAAGGGCAGCTTGCCCTGCTTGGCGATCTCGTAAAGGCGATGCACGCCGGTGGTGGTCTCTTCCGAGACGCCCTTGATGGCGGCAACGGTCTTGGTCAGGTAGCCCGGGTTCGCGGCGACATATTTCTTGAGCGTCGCGGCGAAGATCTCTTCTTCCTCGTTGGTCGGCGTGAACAGCGCTTCGCCCGCCTCGACCCGTGCGCCCCAGAGCGCGAACATGGTGGCGTCGCCGCCATCGTCCAGGATCATGTTGCAGGGCGTGTCACCCCAGTCGAAGATCTTGGCGATATAGTCCCAATACTCCTCGAGCGTCTCGCCCTTGACCGCGAATACCGGAATGCCCGCCGCCGCGATCGCCGCTGCCGCATGGTCCTGCGTGGAGAAGATGTTGCACGAGGCCCAGCGGATCTCTGCGCCCAGCACCGCCAG
>NZ_JAHKKS010000022.1 GCF_019737615.1 Sphingobium xanthum
AGCGCGTCGGCGACCGCCTTGCCGCATTCGACCGTGCCGGCCGAGCCTTTGAGGTCGGCGGTGCGCAGCTTCGGCTCGGCGAGGACCGTCTCGATCGCGCGCATGATCGCGGCGGCCGCCTCATGCTCGCCGAAATGATCGAGCATCATCGCGGCGGACCAGATCTGCCCGACCGGATTGGCGATGCCCTTGCCCGCAATGTCCGGCGCGGAACCATGCACCGGCTCGAACAACGAGGGCGAGGTGCGCTCGGGATTGATGTTGGCCGAGGGCGCGACGCCGATCGTGCCCGTACAGGCCGGGCCGAGATCGGACAGAATGTCACCGAACAGATTGGACGCGACCACCACGTCGAACCGGTCCGGGTTCATCACGAACTGGGCGGTGAGAATATCGATATGATATTTGTCGACCCGTATGTCCGGATAGCTGGCCGCCATCGCTTCCACGCGCTCGTCCCAGAAGGGCATGGTGATCGAAATGCCGTTGGACTTGGTCGCCGAGGTCAGATGCCGCGCGTCGCGCGTGCGGGCGAGATCGAAGGCATAGCGCAGCACCCGATCGACGCCATGCCGGCTCATCACCGTCTCCTGGATGACCACCTCACGCTCCGTCCCGGCGAACATGCGCCCGCCGATCGAGCTATATTCCCCCTCGGTATTCTCGCGCACGATCCACATGTCGATGCTGCCGGGTCCGCGGCCGACGAGCGGACTGGGCACGCCGGGCATCAGCCGCGCGGGGCGCAGATTGATGTACTGGTCATATTCGCGGCGCCACTGGATGAGCGAGCCCCAGAGCGAGATATGGTCCGGCACCGTGTCCGGCCAGCCGACCGCGCCGAAGAAGATGGCGTCGGGCGATCCGATCCGCG
>NZ_JAHKKS010000023.1 GCF_019737615.1 Sphingobium xanthum
GGTCCGGACTCACTACAGCCACCAGATGACGGCAGCGGCGATGCAGATGGCTCCCATGAAGTTTTTGAGGTTGCGATCGAAGCGGGTGGCGATGCGTCGCCAGTCTTTGAAGCGACAGAACATGCGCTCGATGACATTGCGCTGTTTGTAGCTTGCCCGGTCGTAATCGTACTGGATTTTGCGGTTCTTGCGCGGCGGGATGACGGCCTGGGTGCCGCGCTCATCCAGCCATTCGCGCAGGGCCTGGCTGTCATAGCCTTTGTCGGCGACGAGTTCTGCTGACGGCGGCATGGCCGCGATGCAAAGCTGTGCGACCTTGCAATCATGGACGTTTCCGGGCGTCAGGAGCAGGACGCAGGGGCGGCCCTTCTCGTCGCAGACCGCGTGGAGCTTGGTGTTGCGTCCGCCTTTCGTGCGGCCGATACCATGAGCCAAGGCCCCCCTTTTCCGCCGCCGGCGCAGCGATGGACCTTGATGCAACTGCTGTCGATGAACAGACGATCCGGGGCGTCGCCGGCTCCGGCCAGCGCGCTGAAAATGCCTTCCCAGATGCCGCGCTCGGACCAGCGAACGAACCGATTGTAGAGCGTTTTCTTCGGACCATAGACGTCAGCACAGTCCGCCCAGCGGCCGCCGCAGCGAAGCGCGTGGACGATCCCGCTCAGTACCCGGCGATCATCCACACGCGGCTTGCCCCGAACATCGGTCGGAAGCAGCGGCTCAATCCGAGACCACTGCGCATCGGAAAACCAAAAGAAATCAGACATCTCAGCGCCTCCTCGCCAAGACACTGAATCACAATCCGAGCAACGTGGGAATCCAGTTATTGGGTCCGAACCCTA
>NZ_JAHKKS010000024.1 GCF_019737615.1 Sphingobium xanthum
GCGGCTCAATCCGAGACCACTGCGCATCGGAAAACCAAAAGAAATCAGACATCTCAGCGCCTCCTCGCCAAGACACTGAATCACAATCCGAGCAACGTGGGAATCCAGTTATTGGGTCCGAACCCTAATATGTGGCGCGAGGTGCAAGCGATGGGTGAGGCAAAACGCCAGCGGGAGAGGTTTCGGGACTATCTTCTCCATATGGCCAACACCCTCAGGGTGGGAAACCGAGCTGGTCGAAGAACTGCTCGATCAGTCTGCCCTTCTCGTGTCCCGATTGGGAGAGGACGATATCCAATGGATGCCAATGCGCACGAGCTTCGCGGGCGCATTGCCGTTCACGAGAGTTGCCGGTGGCGCCAGTTCCTGGCGACGGCTTCCGCCGGATCGCCCCAAGTTAGGTAGACGTCGCTATGCTTGGCAGCGCCCCGGATCGGCATCAGGCGATGATCCGCCGAAATAGAATGGCGGCGACGGGTCGAACACGCGCGGATCGTCACGCCTTCGACGGCCACAGGGACTGTCAGATATTTTGTGCGCGAGGCCATAGAGATGGATAGGAAGGACCATCGATATGGCGATCGACAAGGCCATGCTGGACCAGCTTCTGGCTGGTCGTGATCCGCAGGATTTGTTCGCGAAG
>NZ_JAHKKS010000003.1:0-92500 GCF_019737615.1 Sphingobium xanthum
GCGCATGTTCTGTCGCTTCAAAGACTGGCGACGCATCGCCACCCGCTTCGATCGCAACCTCAAAAACTTCATGGGAGCCATCTGCATCGCCGCTGCCGTCATCTGGTGGCTGTAGTGAGTCCGGACCTTAATCGCCCTCACTGCGCATGAGCGCCGCCAGCACGCCATTGCCGTCCGCGGCGATACCCGCCGCTGCCGCCAGCCTGACCGACTCCGCCTTGTTCTGCCCGAGCTTGCGGGTGCCGCGCACGACATCGACTTCGACCCTGAAGCCGATGATCGCCCTGCACATCTTCTCGAACAGGCCGTCGCTCATCTTCGCGCGGGTCCACGGCTCCTTGGGCAGCAGGCGGCGTTCCTGCTCCCCCGACAGCGCATCCACGATCGCCATGAGGCCGAGATCGTCGGTGACGTGGGCGAGGCCTTCCAGCTCGGCCGAGACATAATTCCAGGTCGGCACCTGATCGTCGATGCCGTACCAGTCCGGGCTGACATAGCCATCCGGCCCCTGCACGAGGAGCAGGCAGCGCGTGCCATCGAGCAGCGGGACCAGCGCATTGGCGCGCGACAGGTGCAGGCCGATCACGGCATCGCCCATCCACACGACCGGAACCTGCGCGATCATCGGCGCCGTCTGCGTGCCGACGATCAACGTGCCGAAGGACTTCTCCGTCACGAACGCGCGGATCGCGGCCGCATCCTGCCACTGGAAGCGCGGATGCGCGTGCATCAGCCGCGCCGGGGCTTGGCCGGGCCGGAACGAGGCTTCGCAGAGCCGGAGCGCGAGCCGGTCGATTTGGCACCGGCGGCAGGCTTGCCGCGCACAGGCTTGGCCTTGCCGCTCGGCTTGGCCGACGCGCCGCGCGAGCGCCGCTCGCCCTTGCGAGCCTTGCGGGCATCCTTGGCGTGTGCCGTCGATGCGCGCTTCTCCGCCTGCTTCTTGTCCGATGCGCTGGGCTTCACGTCGATTTCGAGCGGCAGATCGCCCTCGCTTTCCTCGAAGCCCAGGCTCGCCAGGGTCTCGGCGAAATGGTGCGGCAGGTCCGCGCGCACGTCGAGCGGCGAACCGTCGGGATGATCGATGCGCAGACGGCGCGCGTGCAGGTGCATCTTGCGGCTGATCGAGCCGGAGAGAAACGCATCCTTCCCGCCATATTTGCCATCGCCGACGATCGGGAAACCGATCGCCGCGAGATGGACGCGGAGTTGGTGCGTCCGGCCTGTGTGGGGCTGCAACTCGACCCAGGCGGCGCGATTGCCAGCCCGCTCGATGACGCGATAGCGCGTGCGCGCGGGCATGCCGTCCTTCTCGTCGACATGCATCTTCTCGCCGCCCGAGCCCGGCTGCTTGGCGAGCGGCAGGTCGATCATGCCGTCATTGATGTTCGGCACGCCGACGACGATCGCCCAATAGACTTTCCGCGCGGTGCGTGACGAGAAGCTCCTGGCGAAATGCGCAGCGCTCCGCGCCGTGCGCGCCAGCAGCAGTGCGCCGCTCGTATCCTTGTCGAGCCGGTGGACCAGCCGCGGCCGGTCGTCGCGTTCGAACATCAAGGCATCGAGCAGGCCATCGACATGCTCGTGCGTCTTGGTGCCGCCCTGCGTGGCGAGGCCCGGCGGCTTGTTGATGACGAGCGCCTGCGCATCGCGATGAATGACGAGATTCTCGGCGAACGCCATCTGATCCTCGGTCAGCACCGGGCGCGGGCGCGATGCCTTGCCCGAGCGGCTCTCGTCCGGATCGAGCGGCGGCACGCGCAATTGCTGCCCTTCCTCGATGCGATCGCCCGGCGTCGCGCGCGCGCCGTTGATGCGGAGCTGACCCGTGCGTGCCCAGCGCGAGACGGTGGCGAAGGTCACGTCCGGCATGTGCCGCTTGAACCAGCGGTCGAGCCGGATGCCGTCATCGTCCGCCGCGACGGTGAATTGCCGGACCGCGCCGGGGTCGCCGGATTTGCTCTTGCTCATGCCGTCACCCGCGCGATCGAGAGGCCGATCGCCAGCGCGCCGACCGAAGCGGCGACCGAGACGAAGGCATAGAAGAGGGCGGGCATCCAGTCGCCGCGCTCGATCATCAGCATCGTCTCCAGACTGAAGGCCGAAAAGGTGGTGAAACCGCCGAGGATGCCAACGGCGATGAACAGCCGGATCGGCTCACCGCCCGCCGCCCGCGCGGCGAGCCAGCCCGCCAGCAGCCCCATGGCAAGGCCGCCCAGCACATTGGCGCCGAACGTGCCCCACGGCCAGCCAGGGCCGAGCGCGCGCAGGCTGGCTTGGCTCAGCAGATAGCGCAAAGCCGCGCCGATCGCGCCGCCGGCCATGACGAGGAGAATATTGGACATGAACCGCCCCTAGACCATCGGGGCGGGAATGAGAACCGTCCGCTACGCGCGGCGTGCCACGGGCTGAGCGGACGTGCTCGCGGCCTTGTCGGCAAGCACCCAGGCTTGCGCCGGTTCGACCTGCAGGAAGGTCGCGAGATCGGGCACCTGCGCGCTATGCTTGATCTGGAGGGCGAGCAGCGCTGTCGCGCAGACCACCGCGACCCGATCGACATCGCGATAGATGCGCGCGGTCCATTGCTTCATCACCTCTGCCGTCTGCGCCGTCTGCACTGCCGCCTCGCGCAGATCCACGAGGACGCGCGCGCCGCCGCGCTGCCGGCGCATGCATTGCAAGGCCTTGTCGAGAGTGTTGAAATGCGTGGCCGTGCGCTCCGCCGACCACATGCCCCGGCCGGTGACGCGCACGAGCGCCGCGCGCTCATCGACGGTGAAGGAAAGATCGCCGTTCATCAGGCTTTGCCGTGCCGCCCCGGCGCTCAATTGGCGTTGGCGACGATATCGACTTCGGTCAGCGCCCCCGCGCGCCGCGCGAACACGACATAGGCGCCATCCTTGTTCGTGCCGCCGAGCTGATGCTCGCCGCCGCTCACCAGATGCTCGGCATCATAGCCGGCGCGCTTGGCCTGCGTGAAATAATAGTCGAGCACCGGATCGATCCCGGCGCTCGTCGTGAAGCTGATGATGCGCAGCGTGCAGCGCTCCTTGTCGATGCCCGCTGCCTCGACCAGCTTTCCGCCCGGATAGACGCGGAAAGCTTGCGGCATGCGATCGGCCCATTCCGGCCCGGTCTTGACGTCCTTCGCACAATCACCCTGCGGCGCGGCGCCGTTCGCGCCTTGGCCGGAGGCCTGCTGACGCACCAGATCACCCACCGAACGGCCCTGCGGCGCGACGGCTTTGGTCTCGACGGCGGCCGGCGCCTTCTCGATGCGACCGCCCGCCGCTGCCATCGCGATCGCGGCATTGGCGTCCTCGGCTTCATTGGCGGCAGCGACATTGTCCGCGCCGTTGGTCAGGCGCGCGTCGAGATCGGCGAGATTGTCGTCCGCGCTCTGCCCCTGGCACGCCGCAAGCAAGGCAAGGCTGCCGGCGAGACACAGCGAACGGATCGAGACGGTCATGACAAAGGCTCCGCGAGTGGAATCGCAGAGCCTATGCCGGAAAAGCCTTAACAGACCGCTAGGAGCGCTCAGGCGAAGGCGATGCGCGTCTTGCGGCGGCGCATTGCCGTGCCGACCATCGCGAAGCCCGCGATCATCAGGCCCCATGTCGCCGGCTCCGGCACGGCATCGGGAATGACGGCCGAAAGCTGCATGCGATAAAGCTGATTGTCGTCGGCATTGGGCGAACCCAACGGATCGATGAGCTCGAACGCCCAGTCATTGCCGGCGAGGCTGATGCCATTGCTGAACAGGACGCCGATGCCGATCGTATCTCTGTTAAGGAACGAACGGATGTCGATCACCGCCGAACCGCAGCCGCCTGCTTCGGGATCGAGCGCGACGCGGAAGAAGTCGCCGCTGTCGAAGCTGGTAAGGCCATAAGCGATCGAGGCCGTGCAGCCATTATTGCCGTCGGTCGTGCGTTCCTCGCCGATCAGGATCGTGCGCGTGCCGCCGGCGGGATCGATGAGATCATAAGGTGAGCCGGCCGGCGCATCCCAGGCATAGTCCCAGGGCGGACCGCCGTTCACCGAAACCTCCGCGATGTCGAGGCCGGCATCGGACAGATTGGTGAAAGTGAAAATCGGCGCCGAGAACATGTTGCCCGCGCCGCTGGTGACGGTGACGTCGAGCTTCACGGTCGCGGCCGAGGCCGGAAGGGTTAACAGAGCGGCCGAACCGGCCAGCAGCACAGCAAGATAACGAGCCACGGAAACCTCCCACAAAATCGGGGATTTCCTAGGGTATCGTGATCGCCAGCGTCCAATGACAAAGGCTGTTAGGATCGTGAATGTCGTCCCGCAGCAGTACGAACGGATGCGTGCCGCAAGACCGGCCGCGAGGAGAAGTCCTCCCGCGCGCCCCGGCCTGGGCAAGATAGTTGGTACTTTAGCCAGCCACCGGCACCAGACGCTTCTCGCCAGCAATGCGCATCATCGCGCGCTGAAGCTTTTCGAAGGCGCGCACCTCGATCTGGCGGACGCGCTCGCGCGACACGCCATAGACTTGGCTCAGTTCCTCGAGCGTCTTGGGCTCCTCGGCGAGGCGACGCTCCTGCAGGATGTGCTTCTCGCGATCATTGAGGTCGTCCATGGCGTCGAGCAGCATCTCGTGCCGCACGTCGCTTTCCTGCGCCTCGGCCAGCACCTGGTCCTGCAGCGGGCCGTCGTCGGCCAGCCAGTCCTGCCACTGACCTTCGCCATCCTCGTTGACCGAGACGTTGAGCGACGTGTCGCCGCCCATCGCCATGCGACGGTTCATCGAGACGACGTCCTCCTCGGACACGCCGAGATCGGTCGCGATCTTGGCGACGTCATCGGGATGCAGATCGCCGTCCTCGAAGGCCTCGATCTGGTTCTTCATGCGGCGCAGGTTGAAGAACAGCTTCTTCTGCGCGGCAGTCGTACCGATCTTCACGAGGCTCCACGAGCGCAGGATGAATTCCTGGATCGAGGCGCGAATCCACCACATCGCATAGGTGGCGAGGCGGAAGCCGCGATCCGGCTCGAACTTCTTCACGCCCTGCATGAGGCCGATATTGCCTTCGCTGATCAGCTCGGCGACGGGCAGGCCATAGCCGCGATAGCCCATAGCGATCTTCGCCACGAGTCGCAGATGGCTGGTGACGAGCTTCGCCGCCGCCTCGGGATCGCCATGCTCCTGATAGCGCTTGGCGAGCATATACTCTTCCTCGGGCTTCAGGATCGGAAACTTGCGGATTTCCGACAAATAGCGGTTCAGGCTGGCATCGCTGCCAAGCGCAGGAATAGTTGCAGGGACATTGCTGCCATTGCTCACGGACGTGACCTTTCAAAGGACGCGATGGTTAAGGGGGGACGAGAGAAGACCATCGCGTCGTCTCTTATACGCAAAGATGGCTGAACAGTTGCTGCATGTCATCAGCAATCGGGCTTTCAAAGCTGAGAGTCTTGCTTGTGACGGGGTGCAAAAATCCCAGTTTTGCGGCGTGCAGCGCCTGTCGTTTGAATCCCATTTGCGCAAGCAGCGCCTTGTGCGGGCCGCCGCGGGCGTAAACGGGGTCACCGACAAGCGCATGACCGATATGCGCCATGTGGACACGCACCTGATGCGTGCGCCCGGTCTCAAGCCTGCACTCGACGAGCGCGGCGCGGTCCAGACGCTCGAGCGTGCGGTAATGCGTCACCGCATGCTTGCCCTTGCCTTCGCGCCGCACCGCCATCTTCTTGCGGTCCGCGTCGGAGCGCCCGATCCAGGTGTCGACCGTGCCGGACGACGGCTTGGGGCGGCCATTGACGATGGCGAGATAACGCCGCTCGATGCTGTGATCCTTGAACTGCCTCGCGAGGCCTTCATGCGCCGCATCGCTCTTGGCGACCACGAGCAGCCCCGACGTATCCTTGTCGATGCGATGCACGATGCCCGGCCGTGCCACGCCGCCGATGCCGGAAAGCTGCCCCGCGCAATGATACAGCAGTGCATTGACCAGCGTCCCGTCGGGATTGCCCGCCGCAGGATGCACGACCATGCCGGCCGGCTTGTCGATCACGATCAGATGCTCGTCCTCATAGGGAATGACGAGATCGATCTGCTGCGCCACTGCCTCGGCAGGCGCCGCTTCGGGAATTTCGAGCGCGAAGGCCGTGTCGGCCTTCACTTTGAATGCAGGGTCGCTGACGGGTTTACCGCCCGGTCCGAGCACATGGCCGGACAGGATCAGCGCCTTGACGCGCTCGCGCGATAGATCAGGCAAAAGCGTGGCAAGCGCCCGATCGAGCCGTGCCCCGGCAAGCGCTGGCGTGATTTCCGCCGAAAGACTAACAACCCCCGCAGTCACATGGCGAATGTGGGAAATATGCTCTCCATTTCAACTGCCCTGCTGGACGCAATCCGCGACGAGGCGCATGCGGCGGGTGCATCCGAATGTTGCGGGCTGCTGCTGGGCGATCCGGCGAGCGACGCGGTGATCGCGGTTCTTCCGGCCGCCAATGTGGCGCCCGAGCCAGAGCATCGCTTCGAGATCGATCCTTCCGTGCTGCTGCGCGCCCATCGCGCTGCACGCGCAGGCGGCCCGGCGATCATCGGCCATTATCACAGCCATCCCGGCGGCGAAGCCGTACCGTCCACAATCGACGCCGCCATGGCCGAGGGCCGGGGCGAAATCTGGCTCATCGTCGGCGCCGACGGTACGATCCGCGCCTGGCGCGCCGGGGCGTCAGGCCAACTGCATGGACGCTTCGACCCGCTCGAAATGACCGCCTCACCGCATCCTGCGCTTGCGCCCGGCAGCCCGGAGCGGCATTAGGACGCGGCACCGCCCCTTGAGAGGATGCCCCGTTTTGGCACAATCCACCGCGCCCGACCCGATCGATTTCGCCAGCCTGCTTTGCTCCCGTCTGTGCCACGACCTGCTGAGCCCGGTCGGCGCGCTCAATAACGGCATCGAGCTGCTGGCCGACGAGACCGACCCGCAGATGCGCGAGCAGTGCATGGGCCTGCTCGGCGACAGCGCGCGCACCACGGCGGGCAAGCTCAAATTCTTCCGCCTCGCCTTCGGCGCGGCCGGCGGATACGGCGAGGCGATCCCGGTCCACGAGATCCGCGGCGCGGTCGAGGGCATGTTCCCGCCCGGCGGCAAGCTGGAGCTGGCCTGGATGGTCTCGGGCGACGGCCTGCCGAAGCCCGCCGCCAAGCTGCTGCTCAATCTGGTGCTGATGACCGGCGAGGCGCTGCCGCGCGGCGGCACGCTGACGATCGGCGCCGAGGACAATGGCGGCGCGATCGAAATCGTCGTGCGCGGCGAGGGTGCCAAGCTGACCTTCGATCCCAATATCCGCGAGGCGCTCGGCGTCAGCGATGAGGACGTGACCACGCGCACCGCAGCGGCCTACCTAATCCGTACCCTTGCCGAACAGAATGGCGGCCAGCTGATGATCTCGGCACCGGAAGACCCTTTCCTCATGTTCGGCGCGAGGCTGCCGACCTCATAAATCCTCTCCTGATTTCCCTTCCCCAAAAGGCCCACTTAACTCGGCCTTAAGCACTCCGGGGCCATGTAAGCCGGACCTTTCACCTGGCTGGGGCGCATGGACGAGATCCTCGCAGAATTCATTGCCGAGACGCTGGAAACGCTGGACGTGCTGTCCGGCGAAGTGGTGGCGTGGGAAGCCGATCCCACGGACAAATCGCGCCTCGACGCCTTTTTCCGCTTCTTCCATACGGTCAAGGGAAGCTGCGGTTTCCTCAATCTGCCCCGTTTCGAGCGTCTGGCCCATTGCGCCGAAGAAGTGCTTGCGGCCGTGCGCCGTGGCGAACGCCACGCCGATCCGGCGACCGTATCGGCCGTGCTCGCCGTCATGGACCGCATCGGAGCGCTTGCTCGCGGCATCGGTGAGGAAGAGCAGATCGACGAATCGGACGACGACGCGCTGCTCGACGCGCTCTCGACAGGCACCGGTGAGGCCGCGCCCTCCCGACCCGCGCCGGTAAGGGCGCAGGCGCCGGTCCCGCCGGAAGCGCCCGCGGCGCAGGATGAGATCAACCAGGTGGAAACGCCGGCGGCCGAGGCGCCTGCCCGCCGCGTTGGCGACGGCACCCGCGATCGCGCCCCGCGCACGATCCGTTTGCCGCTCGCGCTCATCGATCAACTCATGAACGGCATTTCGGACATGGTGCTGGCCCGCAACGATCTGGCCCGCAAGATGCGCGATCATGGCGCCGACACCGAGCTGGAAAGCAGCTTCGAGCGCCTGTCCGCCAATGTCGCCGATCTGCGCGACATGATCAGCAAGACGCGCATGCAGCGCGTCGATCGTCTCTATGCCGCCATTCCGCGCATGGTCCGCGATCTCACGCGCGACCTCGGCAAGAAGGCCACGCTCGAGCTCGACGGCGGCGATGTCGAGATGGATCGCGAGATGATCGAAATGGTCGTCGATCCGCTGACCCACATCGTCCGCAACGCGCTCGATCATGGCATCGAGATCCCGGCCGACCGCATCGCGGCCGGCAAACCCGAATCGGGCACGCTGCGCATCGTCGCGCGTCAGTCCGGCAATCAGATCGTCATCGAGGTCAGCGACGACGGACGCGGCATTAATCGCGCCGCGCTGGTCGAGAAGGCGATTACGGCGGGCCTGTTCACGCCAGTCGATGCTGCGACCTTGTCCGATGCGGAGAAGCTCAACCTTATTTTCCACGCCGGCCTGTCCACCGCGGCGAAGGTCACCTCGGTGTCCGGGCGCGGTGTCGGCATGGATGTGGTGCGCGCCAATATCGAGCAGATCGGCGGGGTCATCGGCATCACCAGCGCATCGGGGATCGGCACGACGATCACGATGCGCGTGCCGCTGACGCTGACGATCATCCCCGGCCTCATCGTGCGCTGCGGCGATCATTTCTTCGCCATGCCGCGCGGCAATGTCGTCGAGCTGCTCCACCAAAACAGCTCCATGGTCTCGATCGAGAATATCGGCGGCGCGCGCATCGCGACGATCCGCGGCGAGCGCCATTCGCTCATCGAGCTGGAAGATGTGCTCAAGATGCCGCGCGCGACCGAAACCTCCGGTCCGCGCACCCTCATGGTGATCCGCTCGTCGGTCGGCCAGCCCTATGTGCTGGGCGTCCAGGCGGTCGAGAGCAACGAGGAGCTCGTTATTCGCCCGGCCACCCCGGCGATCACCACGGTCGGCGTTTTCGCCGGCATGACCCTGCCCGACAATGGCCAGCCGATGCTGCTGCTCGATGCGGCGGGCATCGCCCAGAAGGCCGAGCTGCCGCTGCGCGAGCCCGAAATCCGCACGCGCGCCGCCGCCGTCGAGGCCGAGACCAGCGCCGCCCTCATCCAGGCGCTCATCTATCGCGAGCGCGACGGACGCGAGCGCTTGCTGCCGCTGAGCGTCGTGGACCGCGTCGAGGATCTCGAAGCGAGCCAGATCACCATGTCCGACGGCCTTGCCTTCGCGCGCATCGACGATCGCCTGCTGCCCGCGCTCAACACCGATGGCCGCGAGTCCAGCCCGCCCAAGTCGCTGCGCCTGCATGCCGGCAATGAGCAGATCTGCTATCTCATCGACGATGTCGTGGACATCATCGAAGTCCCCGCCAAGGTCGATGTCGCCCTGCCTTCGGGACGCGTCGCTGGCCTGGTGATGGTCGGCGACACGCAGCTCGAAATGGTCGATCCCTTCGCGCTGTTCGCCGAGGCGGCCGAGCGCCGCGCCACGAACAACAGCCGCATCGGGCGCCCGATCCAGTGCCTCATTCCGGACGCCGAGGATCCGTGGATGCGGCAGATCCTCGCGCCGCTGCTCGTCCGCGCCGGTCATGACGTGACGTTCGATGCGTCGGGCGAGGTCAAGCCGGACATCATCCTGTGCAGCAGCGAGCAGCCCGTGCCGGCAACGGCCGGCGACGTGCCGGTGCTGATGCTGCGCGAGGTCGCCGATCCCGCCGCCGGGACGCCGGACTCTATCTACCGCTACGATCGCGACACCATCATGGCAGCCGTGGCGCAGGCCGCGCGGAGGACCGCATGACCGACGCACTCTTCCTGTTCGCGGCGATCGCCGACGCGCCGATCGCCATCCGCGCGTCCGAGATCGAGGCGGTCGTCCGCCTCGGCGATATCGTGACCGTTCCTTTGGTGCCGCCGCATGTTCGCGGACTCGCCGCACTGCGCAGCCGCGTGCTCACCGTGATCGACATGGAAGCGCGCATCTTCGGTGCGGGCAACCGCGCCGGCCAGGCCAAGCTCGCCGTCGTCGCCGACCTCGCGGCGCACAGCTACGGCTTCCTGGTGGATTCGGTGAGCGACATCACGCAGGCGCCGAGCGGCATCCAGCCGATCCGCGGCCGGATCGATCCCGCCTGGGCGGCCTATGCCTCGGGCCTCGTCGAGCGTGACGGGCGCAGCCATCTCCTGCTCAGCCTGGCTGACTTCGTGGCACCTCCGGGTAGCGGCGCGCTTGCCGCCTGAGCATTTACCGAAAGCTTACGTCCTCAAGCTACACTCGGTCCTCCAGAGTGTTTCAAGGGTTGCTGAACCATGCCGAACTGTCTCGTCGTCGATGACTCCAAGGTGATCCGCAAGGTCGCCCGTCACATTCTGGAATCGCTCAACCTGCAGGTCCAGGAAGCGGGCGACGGACGCGAAGCGCTGGAGATGTGCGACGCCAACCTGCCCGATGTCGTGCTGCTCGACTGGAACATGCCGATCATGAGCGGGCTCGATTTCCTCAAGGAGCTGTCGCGGCGCAATCTGCCGCAGCCTCCCAAGGTCATTTTCTGCACCACCGAAAACGGCGTCGATCATATTCGCGCCGCCGTGGATGCGGGTGCGGACGAATATGTGATGAAGCCGTTCGACCGCGACACGCTCGAGAGCAAGCTGCAGATCGTCGGCGTTCTCTAAACGACGCAGAGTTTCCGCGCATGCGCCCCGCAATCGCCGATCCACATATAGGTCAGGCGGCCGGCCAACGGCCGATCGGCGCCCTCATCGTCGATGATTCGGTCGTCGTGCGCCGGATCATGTCCAAGGTGCTTTCCGCTGACCAACGCTTCTTCGTCGCCGGTGCGGTCGCCAGCGGCGATCAGGCCATCGAGTTCGTGCGCACCCGTCCGGTCGATCTGGTCCTGCTCGACATGCAGATGCCGGGCCTCGACGGACTGCAGGTGCTGCCGCGACTCCTCGACTCCGAGCGCAAGATCCAGGTCGTGCTCCTCTCTGGCAATTGCCGCGAGGGCAGCGAACTGGCGCTGCAGGCATTGGCGCTGGGCGCGAGCGACGTGGTCGCCAAACCGAGCGCGGGCCATTTCAGCGATCAGTTCGTCGAGCATCTGCTCGATCGCCTCGTTCACCTCGTTCCGGCATCCGAGCGCAGCCGCACGCCCGAGCGGGTCGATGAGGCCGCGGCGCGTCTTCGTGCGGTCGGCAATCTCGTCCGCGCCGTCGGCATCGGCGCATCCACCGGCGGCATTGGCGCCATCCTGTCGGTGATCGGCGGGCTGGACGGCCTGGCCGCCTTCCCGATCTTCATTACCCAGCATCTCCCTGCCAATTTCCAGCCTTTGTTCGCCGATCAGCTCCGTCGGGCCACGCGCGCGCCGGTCGTGATCGCGGAGGACGGCATGCCGGTGCGCAGCGGGACGGTCCACGTCGCGCCGGGCCATGCCCATCTCTCCCTCGTCAAGGACGCGCGGGGACAAGTCATGGTCAAGCTTACCAACGAGCGCTGCCTGCACGGCAGCTTCCCGGCGGTCGATCCGATGTTCACGGGCCTCGCGCGCGTCTACGGGGCAGGCGCCTGCGGCGTCATTCTCTCCGGCATGGGCCGCGACGGCCTGGCGGGAGCACAGGCCATTGCCGAATCCGGCGGCTGGATGATCGCGCAGGACCATGAAACCAGCGCGGTCTGGGGCATGCCCGGTTCCGTGGCCAAGGCCGGCCTTGCCAGCGCCATTCTCGCGCCCGACGCGATCGCGCCGCTGATCATCGAGCAGTGGAAGACCCTCGCGTCATGATGATGAGCGGTCCTTCGTGCGCCGTCGAGCGCCTCGGCGCGTTGCTGACCCGCTATACCGGCCAGATACTCTCGGAGAGCCGGCTCTGGCGCATCGAGACCTCGCTGCGCCCCCTGCTGCGCGAGCGCAGCTTCGCCTCGCTCGACGACCTGCTCGTCGCGCTCGATCGCGACACGAGCGCCGAACTGCTGGCCCTCACGCTCGACGCCATGCTCAATCACGAGAGCAGCTTCTTCCGCGACATCGGCGTGTTCAGGGCGGTCGAGGAAAAGGTGCTCCCGCGCCTTCACGAGGCGGCGCGGGACAAGAAGGTGCTGCGCATCTGGTGCGCGGGCAGCTCGACCGGGCAGGAAGCCTATTCGATCGCGATGATGATCAAGCGCATGGGCGAGATGTGGGATGGCTGGCGCATCAGCATCCAGGCGACCGACGTCTCGGCGGTCGCCATCGAGAAAGCGAAGCGCGGCCGTTACCCGCAGATGGACATGCAGCGCGGGCTCCCGATCAACGATCTGCTGCGCTGGTTCACGCCCGTCGGCGAAGACTGGCAGGTGGCCGACGAAATCCGCGAGATGATCCATTTCCAGGCCGACAATCTGCTCGATCCGCGCCGCGTCTCCGGCACATTCGACCTGATCCTGTGCCGAAACGTCCTCTTCTATTTTCCCGAGGACAAGCGCGGCATCGCCTGCGATCAGCTCGCGAAACATGCGCGGCCCGGCACTTATCTGGTGATCGGCGCGGGCGAGATGCTGACCGGTGGGAACAGCGCCTTCACGAACTGCCGCGAACTCAGCTGCATCTATGTCGCCGACAGGCCGGTCAATCTCAACGGGCCGTGCGCCCTCCGGGCAGCTAATCCGCTTCCGCCACGCTCGCCGATAGGTTAGGGAACCAGCTCCGGGTCGAGCAAACACTGGCACAAGGTTCCGCATGATCGAGACGCCGTCGCCCAATTTCGATGAGCGCACTCTGCCGACATCCATTCTCGTGCTGCACTATACCGGCATGCCCGACGCGCCGAGCGCGATCCAGTGGCTGGCCAATCCGGAAAGCAAGGTCTCCGCGCATTATGTCGTGACCGAGGATGGGCAGATCGTCCGCATGGTCGATGAGAGCAAGCGCGCCTGGCATGCCGGCCGCTCATACTGGCGCGGCACGACCGACATCAATTCGGCCAGCGTCGGCATCGAGATCGTCAATCCCGGCCATGAATGGGGCTATCGCCCCTTCCCGGACGCGCAGATCGATGCCCTCATCCCGCTCGTCCACGAAATCATGCAGCGCCACCGGATCACGCGCGGCAATGTCGTGGGCCACAGCGACATTGCCCCGTCGCGCAAACAGGATCCGGGCGAACTCTTCCCCTGGCACAAGCTCGCGCGGCTGCGCCTTGCCTTGCCCCGCCCGACCAGGAACCTCATGGACCCGCACTGGACCGACAGCGGCTTCATGCTGGCGCTCGAGCGCTTCGGCTATGACATCAGCGAGCCGCAGGCGGCCGTGACCGCCTTCCAGCGCCGCTTCCGCCCCGAGCTGATCGACGGCGTGATCGACGGCGAGTGCCGCGCGATCCTGCTCGCGCTGCTGCTGCCGAGACCGCGCGGGGACGACTGAGGGCCACTGTCCCCGTTCCGACTATGCGCGGCCCCGCTGAGGCACTAACACACGCTCTTCAGCGCAGCGGAGGGAACGGCGATGAGCATCTGGGGACCGCGCAAGGCGATCGAGGCGTCGCACGAGCATCACCCGCACAAGCTGCACCGCACTCTGGGCTGGCCGCATCTCGTCGCCCTCGGCGTCGGCGCGATCGTCGGCACGGGCATCCTGACCCTGACCGGTGTCGGCGCCGCGCTCGCCGGGCCGGGCGTCATTCTTTCCTTCCTGATCGCGGGCCTCGTCTGCGCCGCCGCGGCGTTGGCTTATGCCGAGCTTGCCACGATGATCCCGCAATCGGGCAGCGCCTATACCTACAGCTACGTCGCCATCGGCGAGACCATCGCCTGGATCGTCGGCTGGAGCCTGATCCTCGAATATAGCGTGGTCTGCTCGACCGTCGCGGTCGGCTGGTCGGGCTATTTCGCGGGCTTCATGGAAGCCAATGGCATGGCCCTGCCGCGCGCGCTCACGGCCGGGCCGCATGCCGGCGGCATCGTCAATCTGCCGGCCGTCGGCATCATCGCCGCCGTCGCCGGGCTGCTGCTCGTGGGGACGCGGGAATCGGCGGTGCTCAACACCATCCTCGTCGCGCTCAAGATCGCCGCGCTCGCCATGTTCGTGGCCATCGCCCTCCCCGCTTTCGATCAGGACAATTTCCAGCCCTTCATGCCGCACGGTTTCTTCAGCCATGTCGACGAGGACGGCACCAAGCGCGGCGTGCTCGCCGCCGCCTCGATCATCTTCTTCGCCTTCTACGGCTTCGACGCCGTCTCCACCGCGGCCGAGGAAGCACGCAATCCGGAGAAGGACATGACCATCGGCATCGTCGGCTCGATGCTCGCCTGCGTCGTCATCTATATGGCGGTGGCGGCAAGCGCGATCGGCGCGGTCCCGGTCGCGCAGTTCGCCAATTCCGCCGAGCCGCTCGCCCTCGTCCTGCGCGCGCTCGGCAGCGACATGGCGGCGAAGGTCTTCGGCGCCGTCGCCGTGATCGCGCTGCCCACCGTCATCCTCGCTTTCCTTTATGGCCAGACCCGCATCTTCTTCGTCATGGCGCGCGACCGGCTGCTGCCCGAGCGGCTCGGCCGGGTTAACCCGAAGAGCGGCGTGCCCACCGCCGTGACCATCGGCACCGCCATCGTCGTCTCCGCGCTCGCCGCTTTCCTGCCGCTCGCCGAGATCGCCGCCCTCGCCAATGCCGGCACGCTCTGCGCCTTCGTCGCGGTCGGCATCTCCATGCTGGTGCTGCGCCGGCGCGAGCCCGGCCGCCCCCGCCCCTTCCGCACGCCGCTCGCACCTTTGGTGGGCCTCATCTGCATCGTCGGCTGCATCGGCCTGTTCATCACGCTCCCGGCCGAGACGCAGGTGCGGTTCCTCATCTGGAACGTGATTGGCCTGCTCTGCTTCTTCGGCTTCCGCCGGCTACGGCGCTCGTCGCCCGTCGCGTGACACTTGACATTTCGGCAGTGTCGCGTAACGCTTGACATGTGGAGATCGACAGCATCTCTCATAAAGGTCTGCGGACCTTCTTCACGACCGGGAACGCGCGCGGTCTGGTCGGCGACCGCGAGCGCATCCGCAGGATACTCGCTTTCGTTGACGCCGCCGCCACGCTGGACGAGCTTTGCATTCCGCCAAATTACGGCCTGCACGCGCTGACGGGCGATCGCGCCGGAACCTGGTCGATGTCGGTCACGAAGAACTGGCGCCTGACGTTCAGGCTGAATGAGCATGGTGCGCTCGTCGATATGGATTTGGAGGATTATCATGGCGCTTAAGATGCATCCCAGCCTTGCGGTGCATGCCGGCGCTTGGCTCATGACCGAGTTGGTCGAGCCGAGCGGGATGACCGTCAAGCAACTGGCCGGACATTTCGGTGTGACGCGGCAGGCGCTCAGCACGCTGCTCAACGGGCGTGCAGGACTATCGGCCGAAATGGCGATCAGGTTCGAGAAGGCCTTCGGTATTTCTGCCGATACCCTGCTTCGGATGCAGGCCGCGCACGATCTGGCTCAGGCGCGGCTGGGCGAGGACAAGCTGCATATAGGCAGGCTGGTTGTCGCCTGAGCGGAAGGTCTGGAATCCCGCGCCTTGGAGATTTCCGAAGGAGCGATCCATGAGCGCGTACTTGAAGTTCACTGTTCCGGCGCTGCCCTCTGAAGATCGCCGACCTTCGCCAGGCTTCCGGCGCCATGCCTCAGGAGGAAAGATGATCCAACGGCGCGACCTTCTTTCCATGCTGGCGGGCGGCGCGTCCGCCTTGCTGATCGGCTGCTCCAAGCGCCTCCCCACCTACCGCTATCGCCTGACCGTCGAAGTGGATACGCCGCAGGGGCTGCGCCGTGGATCGAGCGTGATCGAAGTGCGCACGGTCGATCAGATCGCCTTTCCCGGTCCCGAGGCGGGCATTGCGCGCACAAGCGTCACCGGCGAGGCGGTCGCAGTGGACCTTCCCGGTGGGCAGACACTTTTCGCGCTTCTTAGAAACGACGCCCATTCATCAAATTTTCCTTCACAAGTGATCTGGGAAGCTTACCCTCCGCTTGTCACGCCCGACGCCGCGAGCGCATTGCGTGCTCTTTTGAAGCAAGACGGCCTCCGTGTGTTGGCTCCCCGATCTTATCCAACTTTGGCGCGATTTCGAGACATTCGGAACTCCGCATCAGTGGTCCGCGTGAACCCTGCCGATCTTGCGGCAAGTTTCGGCAACAATACTAGGCTTCGACGTATCACCATTGAATTGACAGACGCTGCTGTGAGCGAGGGGATCAGAAAGAAATTAGTTTGGCTCTCTGAATTTCCTGAACCTTCATTAAAACCTGGTCATTCTGGGGATGATTTTACTTTTCCCGCTATCCTACGCTTCGGACATTTCCGAAGGAGCGATATATGAATGCGGATGATGCTCACTCTTTGATGCTGGCTCCCATGATCGTCCGAACTGGCAATCTCGGCAGCATCCGGCATCGGAAGAACAAGGACTACCAACCGCCATCCGAACCCCCTATATGCCCAATCATGCCAGGCGGCCGGGCGATCGCGGCGGTCCTTCGGGACCGGCGAGGAAAGTCCGGGCTCCACGAAACGACGGTGCCGGATAACGTCCGGCGGCTTCCCTCGGGGAGTCAGGGACAGTGCAACAGAGAGCAGGTCACGCAGGCTTCGGCCCCGTGAACAGTGAAAGGGTGCGGTAAGAGCGCACCGCGTCCCCGGCAACGGGCGACGGCGAGGTAAACCCCACCGGGAGCAAGACCGAATAGGGGCGGCGCGCGGGAGCAATTCCGCTAGGCATGTTTCGGCCGAGACCGCCCGGGTTGGTTGCTTGAGGCCGTCGGTAACGGCGGCCCTAGAGGAATGATCGCCCATCCGCGGCGCGTCGCTTGCGCGATACGGTTGCGGTGGACAGAACCCGGCTTACAGGCCGCCTGGCATTTTCATGATTGATTTCGCGCTAAACATCTTTGCGCACCTGCCGTTCTGGACCCTGGGGACAGAATAGAGGTTTCATGCCGGATATGCTTGTCCGCGGCCGGGATTGTGGTGACTGTACGGAATGCTGCCATACGGCATCGATTGAGTCGCCTACCCTCACCAAGCCCAACGGCGTCTCCTGTCCACATGTCTGCGCGACGGGATGCGGCATCTACGCGGCCCGGCCCGATCCGTGCAGCGACTGGTATTGCGCCTGGCGCCTGTCCGACACGCTGGACGATCGCTGGCGACCGGATCGGTGCGGCATCCTCGTCGAAATGCTGTTTGACGTCATTCCGCACGGCTTTGCGATCCCGGCTATCCGCTTCACGCTGCTGCATCCGACGACGGACCTGTTCTGGCCGCCTTTCGTCGCGCTGGTGACGAAAGCCATCGCCCTGCGCCAGCCCGCCTATCTGTGTCTGCACGGCCCGCCGGGTCATCTGCTGGCACAGAGTCTGCTCAACGTGCCCGCGTTGATCGCCGCGGTTGATGCCGGCGACGAGGAGAGCGTCCGCACCGGCCTGCAGCGCGCCCGCGCCAGCCTCGAAGCGCATCATTGGCAGCGCAAATCCGCCTGAGCCGGTCCTGCCGCGCTTTCTCGCCAGCGGTACTGGCGCACAGCCGCGGTGCCTTATACAGCATGTCGGGCCTCCCCTAGCGAATGGTCCGGCATGCACTCTCACGGCCTTGTTCTCACGACCACCGATCGCGGCGAAGGCCCGGTATTCGATGAGTTCTTCGCCGCCTATGACGGGGCCTTCGTGCTCCCCGACGAAAAGGAGGATCGCGAGGGCCTGGCGATCTGCCTGGCGCTCAATCACGGTCCCGAAAATGCCGCTCTGACAGCGAGCTTCGGTCCATTTAGGGAGCTCTGCGTCGTCGCGCATGACGAGGCGGACGGACAATTCGTCGGCGGCGCCAATTTCATTGCCTCGCCGTACACAGCGGCGGACGGCACGCAGGTCGTCACCGCCAATCTCAACTACATCTTCCTGGCGCCTGAAGCGCGCGGCAAAGGTCGTTTTCGCGCCCTCAACGCGGCAGTGCGCGCCCTGATCGCCGGTCTGTTTTCCGACACGCCGGCCGATCAGGTGCTGATCTTCATCGAGCAGAACGATCCGTTCCGCATGACGCGCGAGGCCTATGCCCGCGATACCGACTATACCGGCATGGACCAGTTCGACCGGCTGCGCATCTGGCGCCGTCTCGGCGCGATGATCGTCGATTTCCCCTATGTGCAGCCGGCGCTGTCCGCCGATCAGGATGCGGACGACACGCTCGTCTATTCCGTTCTGGGCGCGACCGGCGCGAACATTCCGGCCGATGTGCTGCGCCACCATCTTGAGCGTTTTTTCCACATCTCCGTGCTGAAGGGCGCGGAAGACGATGGGGAGAGCGTGATCGGCGATCAGTTGCGGCGGCTCGCGCAGATGATCGCCCGGGGCGAGGCCGTCCCGCTGATCGATCCCGCGCCAGCGCTCGAGCGGATCGGCGACCCGATCGCCGCTATTGCGGCGCCGCCGGCTCCAAGCTTTCGCGACTTCGCCCGCGCTTGCCGGCTCTGATCTTCTTCCCGCGCGGCCGATACGCTTCCCAATAGGGATCGTCGTCGAAATAATCCTGATTGTCCGGCTGGTTGGTCGCACGCCACGCCCGCAGCCTTTCCTCCATTTCGGTCATCGACTCATAGTGATGATCGACATGGGTCGGGAAGGTGCAGGCGGCCAGGGGATGATAGCTGCGGCCATAGGCGTCGAAATCGATGATCTTCTTGACGGCCGCATAGGGCGACAGCCTCGTCTCGATCTCCTCGACCTTCCCTGTCTTTTCGCCCCGAGCCCGCGCCTCGGCCGCTTCCGTGACAGCCGCCTTGCGGTCCTTCTCCTCCCCCGCGTCGAGCATGCGCGCGATGATCGCCTTCAGTGTTTCGCCGCCCTGGAGGTCGGGCATCAGGAAATGATCCGGCGTGCAGCCCGGATCATCGATCGCGCAGGCATAGGCGAAGCGATGCTTGGGGGCATCGACATCGATCTTCTCGACCACCTCCAGAAACGCGCCGACGATCTTCCGGGCAAGCTGCCGCTTGAGAAACTGGCAAGTCTCGGAATCGGCGATGTTGCCATGCTCGAAGAAGGGGATGAGATCGAACCAGGGCCTTTTCGATCCGTCGGCGAGCGCCTCGACATAATCCATTGATTGCTTGTCGCCCTCGTCGCGATGCACCGGTCGCCACACGGGCTTCTCCGGTCGCGACTCCGGCGCTTCCACCAGCATGACGAAGGCCACCCAGAGATAGGCCGAATAATAGCGCGCGGGTTCGCCGCTATCATGTTCGGACGGGCCGACCTTGAAGATCTCGGTCAGTTCCTCCGTTTCCGTCTCCCGCTCCGTGAGTTCGATCGCATCGACATAGAGCAGGGGCCGGTCGTCCTGCTTCCCCTTGTAGCTGTTCCGGGCCGCTCTCGGCAGGCGCGTCAATTCCTTGCCGCCCTCCCGCGTCTTGAGGGACTCGCTGCTGCGCAGATGGCCGGTGATGCGCGCCGGGATCGCCATGGCGCTCAGACTGCGCGGCGTGTCGCCTTGCTCTTTCGCTGCCTCATTGGCGAGGTCGATCCGTGCCTTTTCCTTGTCGACAAGCGCCTGCACACGCTGCGTCAAGGCCGTCCCGTCGATGCCGGGCCGATCGGCCAGCCCCACGATGTCGATCGAGTTATTCTCGTCGCCGAACCCATATTGCATGGTGATGAACTCGGCGTCCCACATGCCGCAGGTGGACTTGCAGATCGGGATGCTCGGTCCCCAGAGCAGCCAGCAATTGTAGATGAACAGCTGGATCTGCCGGATATCCATCGAGCGGTCGCCGAAATCGATGCCGTTCACATGGCGCCCGTCCCAATTGAAGGCGTCGATGATCGGCGGCCACTTCTCACTGAAATGGACGAGCAGACCGGACAGGAGATGCAGCGGCGCGATGAACCCGCTTCGGACCTCGATCGGCGTGATGAAGCGGTTGCCGCTCGCTCCCCCGATAATGTCCGCCACCGCGCCGAAATAGGTCTGGATCTCTTCCTGCTGCTTCGTGATGCGGCCGGGATGGAGGATCTTGATGGCGTGCTTCGCACCACGCTCATCGACTTTCGCCACGGAGTCCTGCCACGCCTGCATGCGCCATTTGTGCCGCTTGGCCAGTTCTTCTCGATTGGTCTCCGGGTCTTCGTCCACCTCGACACCATAATCGGGGTGATCCTCCGGCAGCGGCCAGCTGAATTCCGGTCGCGGCCGGAAAATGCCATGCTCGATGCGTCGGCGTGTCCCGGCGATCAGCCTCGGATTGCTGAGCGTGAACAGGCCGAATGGCGGTTCCGACGACGCAATGATTGTCGCGATCGCCTGCCTGCGGCCGGCACCGCAGGCCCGGTGCAGCCGGTAGCAGCGGGACAGGGCGCGATAGCGATCCCTGAGCTTGATGACATGAAGCGGCGACTTGGAGACGCTGAGAAGCAGCCCCAGGAAACCTATGGCCGCCGTGAGCTGCACGAAGAACGACCACTCCCACGGAAACTGGAAACCTTGGGCGGCTCCCTCGTTCACTGCGTTGCTCGCCGCTTTGGCCGGCGCCACCAGCATGACCCATGCGGCCGCGGCAAGGACGACCTTCCCCGTAAGTCTTTGCGTTGCCATGGCTTCTCCCCCTCAGATCCACTTGCTCAAGGGAATGCCTCTTTCATGGGGCCATGTGCAAGCGCCACCGTGCATCGCGGTGGATTTCGTCACATAGCCGCACTAAGTAGGCGGGATGGCCAAAGCAGGGCGCAACAATGACTGGGGATTCCCCCGCTGGCGGAGCTACGGCGCCGCTCGCGAGGCGCAGGCCGTGCGCCTGTGCGATCGGCACGGCTGCGATCAGCCCGGCAATTGCCCGGCGCCAAAATCGCCCAACAGCCCGGAGCGCTGGTATTTCTGCCAGGAGCATGCCGGCGAGTATAATCGCGGCTGGGACTATTTTCAGGGCCTCGACGAGGAAGAGCGCAACCAGCGCATGCACAATGAGCAGCGCGATGCCTCGGGCTATCGGCAAAGCTCGCACCATCAATGGGGCGGCCCGGGCGACGGCACGCGCTCGCGCGACGAGATGAAAGCGCTCGACGTGCTGGGTCTCGACAGCGACGCCGATTTCGAAGCGGTGAAGAAGAGCTGGCGCGCCCTTGCCAAGGAAAGCCATCCGGACGTGAAGCCGGGCGATGCCGAAGCGGCCAGACGCTTCCAGGAAATCCAGGCCGCCTATGACGTGTTGCGCACGGCCGAGGAGCGCAAGAGCTGGAAGCCGGCGGGATGACCGCGCGCCGGGTGAAGGCGCACTGGTCGAACACGGTTCTGGTCTGCCGCAAATGCTCGAAGAAAGTGAAAGGCGGCTTCGGCCCTGACGGCGACAAGCCGCTCTCGAAGGCGCTCCGCAAGCATCTCCAGCTCGGCAAGGGGCGCAAGGCAAGCGCCGGCATCATCGAGGTCGGCTGCCTCGACGTCTGCCCCAAAGGCGCCATCACCGTGGTCGATGCGCGCCATCCCGACCAGTGGCTGCTCGTCCGCCCCCACGCCAATCTCGATGCGCTGGCGCACGAGCTCGGCCTCAAGGAACCGCATTGATGCGCAGCACCGGCGAGAGCGTCACCGTGCGCCTCTATTTCCTCTCGGAGGAAGGCACCGCCGAAACCCTGATGTACGGCCCGCTCTCCGACGCCCTTGCCATGGCCGCGCAGCAGAGCGAGGACGTGCAAGCCGGCCTCTTCATCGCCACCGACAATGATGTGATCGCCTATCTCGACCTGATCGAGGAATGAGGGGGGCTGTCCTACAGGCCTCCCTTCATGGCAGGAGAAGATAAGGCCGCAAATGTGCCGCCGCTCTTTGATCCCGTGAAAATCCGCAGAAATCCGCCACCTTCCCCCGGCCCGGAGCAAAGTTTCGTGCGCTCACCATACGCGATATGAGGGAAGTTAGCGAAATTTGGCCGAAAACCCGCAGAAATGCGTGGGTTGCTTGTCAACGCCCCTGCACGGGACCTGCATCGCCCATGCAGATAGCCGACCTTATCGCCACTGGGAGTGCCCGAAGCGCCTCCGCAGCGCCGGACGACTCAGCGCTTCTCGTAGCGCTTCATGCTCGCGGCGATGACATTCTCGCCGATCGCCAGCCGGTCGCCCGACCAGTCGGCCACGAACGCGCTGGGCCGCGAGATGCCGGGCACGAAGCTGGCGCGATTACCCTGGATGATGAGACCTTCTGACCCATTCTCGTTGCCCTCGGCGCCGACCGCGATGAAGGCGCTCCAATTGTCCTTGTCGCGGCCCTGCACCATAACGTTGCCGGCGACGCGGCCGGTCGACCCGGCGGGCAGGTCGATCATGTAATTGGTGAGCTTGCCCTGGCTGTCGTCGATGCTGTTGTCGACGATCTCCACCTGCCGCGCGCGCGCCTTGATATAATGCCCGCCGCTACCCGCCTCGAAGCGCGAGCGGGTGACGCTCAGCGAGGCGATCTGGCCGATATAGATGCTGTGCGCGCAGTCGAGATCGCGGTCGCAGCGGCCGAGGCGGCTGAAGGTCGAGCGGTCGATCGTGATGCGGCCATTCTCGTCCGGCGCGGTGAGAATGCCCTGCTCGCTGTTGCGGAACACCGAGTAGCTGACGGTCAGCGCGCCCTGCTCGAGGCGGATGCCGGCGCCATTGCCATCGGGCACGGCATAGCCCTGAAAGACCAGACCATCGATCGCCGCTGCCTGCCCGCGCAGCACAAGGCCGGCCTTCTGCTCGCAAGTGACGCGCTCGAAAATTGCGGTGCCACGTTCGCGCGCCCGGATCGTGATCCGCCCGGCCTGCTGCACGGCGCATTGCCGATAGGTGCCCGGCGCGACGAGGATGGTGCCCTGCCCCTCGCCGATGGCATCGATCGCTTCAGACAGGCGCCCATAGGCCTCGCCGGTCTCGACCAGCACGAAAGGCGCGCTCTGCTGGGCAGGCGCGCTGGCGGCGAGACCCACGACAAGGGGCAGGAAGGCGAGCGATGCGGCGAGGGCTTTCATGCCGGTCTCTCTATCCGCCAAGACGTTACCGGGCAATTGCCCGCGCCGCGCCGCCTGTCCGGAATCAGGGCAGTCAGGCGGGCTGGTACGGGTCCGGCGCGACGCGGTAGCGCCACCGGCCATCCTCCCGATAGAAGCGCAGATGGCGCACGCGCACCAGATAGACGAGGCCGATCGTCGTGGCGACAAAGCCTGCCGATCCGCCCACGACCATGGACGCGCGCGGCCCCAGATGATCCGCTACCCAGCCGACGAAGGGCGCGCCGATCGGCAGGCCGCCGAGCAGGATCGCCATATGAATCGCGATGACGCGGCCACGCATCGCCCGCTCGGTGGCAAGCTGCACGAAGCCATTGGCCGATGTCATCAGCGTCTGCGTCGAGAGGCCGATCAGCACCATCATGAAGCTGAACAGCAGATAATTGGGCGCCGCCGCCGCCAGCATCATGGTGCAGCCGAAGCAGAAGGCGCCGCCGATCAGGTGAAAGAGCCGCGGTCGGTCGCGCCGCGCGGCAAGCAGCGCGCCGATCACCGAGCCGACCGCCAGCAGTGAGGTGAGCAGCCCACATTCGCCCGCGCCCTTGTGAAACACCGCGACCGACATGACGCTGACGAACACCGCAAAATTCATGCCCAGCATGCCCATGAAGAACAGCATCGTGAACACCGTGCGAATGTCCGGCCGGTTGCGGACATAGCGGAACCCGTCGAGCAGCCGCGCCTTGCCGCGCTCGCCCGGCGCATGGCGATGGAGGTCCGGCACATGGATGCGCATCAGCCCGCCGATGATGAACGCATAGCACAGGCCGTTGATGATGAAGACCCAGCCGGTGCCGACCAGCGCAATGAGCAGGCCGGCAATCGCCGGGCCGATCGCGCGGGCAAGCTGGAAGGCGGTGCCGTTGAGGGCCACGGCATTGCCGATATCGCCCTCGCCCACCAGCTCGGAAATGAAGCTGTTACGCGCGGGCATGTCGAAGGCCATGCCGCAGCCGAGCAGGAACGCCAGCACATAGACATGCCACAGCTGCACCGCGCCGCTGACCGTCGCGAGACCGAGCGCCAGCGCGAGCACCGCCATGCCGCACTGGATGGCGATGAGCAGCTTGCGCCGATCGACATGGTCCGCCGCCGTGCCGGTGACCGCCACCAGCAGCAATTGTGGTGTGAATTGGAGGGCCGTCACGATACCCACCGCCGCCGCGCTGTGATCGGTCAATTCGGTCAGCACCAGCCAGGTCTGCGCCGTGCCCTGCATCCAGGAACCGATGTTGGACAGGAGGCCGGAGACGATCCACAACCGGAAATTGCGGTTGGCCAGCGAACGAAACGTTCCTCTGGCCGGCGGCGCAGTCATCGGCTTCCTCACCTCGCTTCTGGATGACGAGTCTTCGTCTCTAGGTCGATGGGAATCTATAAGTAAGCCGGCTTGCTATCGTCTTGCCGCAGCCGGTAGTTTGACTGGTACATAGTGACGGCCGGTCGCAGCGACGCTCAGTCCTCGCCCCCTCGCCCCTTGAAGCCCTGGGCGACGACGAACCACTCAACCGAGCCCTTACGACTCGATGGCGGCTTGGCATGCTTCACCGTCTTGAACGCGGCCTTGAGCTGGCGGAGCAGCGCATCGTCCGTGCCCCCGGCGAAGACCTTCGAAACGAACGCGCCGCCCGGCTTGAGCGTCTGCATCGCGAACTCGGCTGCCGCCTCGACCAGCCCCATGGTGCGCAGATGGTCGGTCTGCGGATGGCCGACCGTATTGGCCGCCATGTCCGACATGACGAGGTCCGGCGCGCCGCCGAGGGCCTCCATCAGCCGCTCCGGCGCCTCATCGGCCATGAAGTCCATCTGCAGGATGGTGACGCCCTCGATCGGTTCCACCGGCAGCAGATCGATGCCGACGACCGCCGCCTTGGGCAGCTTGCGCCGCACCACCTGCGACCAACCGCCGGGCGCCAGGCCGAGATCGACGACATACCGCACGCCGTTCAGCACATGGAACTTCTCGTCGAGCTCGAGCAGCTTGTAAGCCGCGCGGCTGCGATAACCTTCCGCTTTGGCGCGCTTCACATAGGGGTCGTTGAGCTGGCGCGCGAGCCAGCGCGTCGATTGCGCAGTGCGGTTGCGCGCGGTCTTGACGCGCTTGTCCGCCGGTTTGTCGCCGCGCGCCATCAGCCGAGCTGCCGGCTCGCCGCGCTGTCGAGCAGCGCGCGCAGGATGCCTTCGCGAATGCCGCGATCGGCCACGCCCAGCCGCTCGGCCGGCCAGATGTCGAGAATGCTCTCCAGGATCGCGCAGCCCGCCACGACGAGATCGGCGCGCTCGTCGCCGATGCAGGGCAGCGCCATGCGCTCGGCAAGGCTCATCGTGGAGAGGCGCTGGGCGATGTCGCGCATCGCATCGGCGGGCACGATCAGGCCATCGACCGCCTGCCGGTCATAGCGCGGAAGGCCGAGATGCACGCTCGCCAGGGTCGTTACCGTGCCCGACGTGCCGAGCAGCCGCACCGGCGTACCACGCGGCAGTCGCGCCGCAAAAGCTGAAAAGGCATTGCGCATGCGATCGAGCATTTCGGCATAAGCGGCAGCCCGGCCGGGCACGCCGTCACCATGGCCGCAGACCGCTTCGGCCAGCGACACGACACCAAGCGGCGCGCTCAGCCAGTCGAGGATGCGCAAGCCATTCTTCTCGCCCTCGAGCAACACAAGTTCCGTCGATCCGCCGCCGATATCGAAGATCAGCGCCGGCCCCTCACCCGGCTCCAGCAGCGACTGGCACCCCAGCACGGCGAGCCGCGCTTCCTCGCGCGCCGAGATGATGTCGAGCATGATGCCAGTCTCGGCCGCCACGCGCTCGACGAACTCGGCGCCATTCGCGGCCTGCCGGCAGGCCTCGGTCGCTACCGATCGGGCAAGCACGACGCGGCGGCGGCGCAGCTTGTCGGCGCAGATGCTGAGCGCGGATATGGTCCGGTCGATCGCCGCATCGGACAGGCGGCCGTTCGCGGCCAGCCCTTCGCCGAGGCGGACGATGCGCGAGAAGGCATCGACGATGACGAAATGAGCACCCTCGGGCCGAGCGATCAGCAGGCGGCAATTGTTCGTTCCGAGGTCGAGCGCGGCGAGGTTGCCGCGCGGAGGGGAACGCCGGGGCGTCGTCTCCTCACTGTTCCCGCTTCCGCGCGCTCCGGGCATCTCGGGCCATGATTGCGAGCGCGGCGCGGGCTTGGCTTGCTGCGCCATGACCGTGCGTACCTTCCCAACCGGCGAGCAACTCGCCGGGACTTGAGCCGACGCTAGCCGATGACGTCATGACGGGCAAGCGAAGGTGGAGGGACGCGAGACGCGACAACCCGCGGCAAATGCCTTGACCCTCGCCCGGGGCGGCGCTATCTGCGCGCCCTCTCTGATGCCCGATCGTCTAATGGTAAGACTCCGGACTCTGACTCCGTTAATCGAGGTTCGAATCCTCGTCGGGCATCCAGAGATTTTCCCGCACTTTGACCGTGACAGAGCAGCGCCGTCCGCCTAAAGGCCCGGCCCGTGCAATCACTGCGTCGCCTCGCCCGTGATCATCGCTGCTGGGCGACCATGTTGTTCGCGCTCGCGCTGGCACTCAAGATCCTGCTGCCCGGCGGGTTCATGACGGTGGCGCAGGGCAAGACCATGACCGTCATGCTTTGCAGCGGCACCGGCCCTGCCTCCATCACCGTGCAGGTGCCGATGGAATCGGATCATCAGCCCGACTCCGGCAAGGCCGCCGACACGCATTGCGCCTTCTCGGCGCTCGGCAGTCCGGCACTGGCTGCGGCCGACCCTGTCCTGCTCGAAGCGGCACTGCTCTTCGCCTTCGTTCTCGCGCTGCTCGCGCCGACACTGCCGCTCGTCCAGCGCCATCCCCACCTCCGCCCGCCGCTGCGCGGGCCACCGGCGATCGTCTGACAGTCCCATCCTGACCGTTCAGCCCGGCTGACGCGCTCGCGCGTCGGCTCGCCGGAGTATCTCATCATGATCAATTTCCCGCGCCACGCTTTTGCGCGCCTGCCTCTCTTTGCCTTCACTGCCGCGCTCGCTTCCTCCCCCGCCTTTGCCGATGAAGCAGCCGACGCCGCGCCAGCCATCATCGTGACCGGTCATGCCGCCACCGACGAAGCCACTGCCCTCGCCCGCGCCACGGCCGGCGGCACCGACATCGTCCGCTACGAAGACTATGCCGACAAGTCGCTGGTCTCCCTGCGCGACACGCTGGCTTTCTCGCCCGGCGTCTACCTCCAGCCGCGCTATGGGCAGGAAGCGCGCATCGCGATTCGCGGATCGGGCATTTCGCGCGGCTTCCATATGCGCGGGCTGACGCTCCTGCAGGATGGCGTGCCGATCAATCTGGCCGACGACAATGGCGACTTCCAGGAGCTGGAGCCGATCTTCTTCGATCATCTCGAAGTCTATCGCGGCGCCAATGCCCTGCGCTTCGGTTCCGGCACGCTGGGCGGCGCGGTCAACGGCGTGACGCCGACCGGCAAGGATGCGCCCGGCCTGTATCTGCGTGCCGATGCCGGTAGCGACGGCATGGGGCGCGGGCTCGCCTCCTATGGCGGCGTGTCCGGCCCGGGAGATTATTGGTTCGCAGTGAGCGCCGATCGATCGGAGGGCGACCGGCAGCATGCCGATCGGCACAGCCTGCGCTTCCACGGCAATGTCGGCCTCATCCTCTCCGGCACGGTCTCGACGCGCTTCTATGCGAGCAGCAATCGCATCCGCCAGAAGCTGCCCGGCGTGCTGACCGCCGCCATGGCCCTTTCGGCGCCGGAGACCGGCAACTTCACCGGCAATCAGGCCCGCGACATCGATTCGCTGCGGCTCGCCAATCGCACCCGCTTCGACTGGGAAGCCACGCGGCTCGACGTCGGCGCGTTCCTCAACATCAAGGATCTCGATCACCCGATCTTCCAGGTGGTCGATCAGAAATCGACCGACATCGGCGGCTTTGCGCGGCTCGATCATGAGGCGGGTCCGATCGCCTTGACGCTGGGCGGCGAGATCCGACGCGGCACAACGCGCGCGCGGCAATGGGTGAATGTCAACGGCGAGCGCGGCGCACTGACGTTCGATGCCGATCTCACCGCCCGCACCGCCAATCTGTATGGCGAACTCCGCGTCACGCCCGTCACCGGCATGACGCTTATCGCCGGCGGCATCTATGCCGATGGCTTCCGCAAGCGGACCGTCCTCGTCTCCACCGGCAAGAGCGGGCGCATCGCCTTCGATCGCTTCTCGCCGCGCTTCGGCGTGCTGATCGAGCCGGTCTCCAACGTCCAGTTCTTTGCCAATTACAGTCGCTCGACGGAACTCCCCGGCTTTGGCGAAGTCTTCCAGAGCCTCGGCAGCCCGCCGGTGAGTACGCTGGTCGCCACCATCGCACCCCAAACCGCCTGGACAGCGGAAATCGGGACGCGCGGCAGCTTCGGCAAGCTGCACTGGGACATCGCCGCCTATCGCGCGACGCTGCGCGGCGAGATGCTGCAATATTCGCCCAACACCACCAGCATCCCCGCCGCCACCTTCAATGCCGATCGCACGCGCCACGGCGGCATCGAAGCGTCCGTTACCATCGCGCCGACCGACTGGCTGCGCCTGCGCCAGACCTGGCTCTATTCCGACTTCCGCTTCGTGCGCGACAGCCAGTTCGGCAATAATCGCCTGCCGGTCGTCCCGGTCCACGTCCTGCGCAGCGACCTGCGCGTCGGCGGCGACGCCCTGCATCTGGCGCCCAATCTCGAATGGGTGCCGCAGGGCGCTTTCGCCGACTACGCCAACACCACGCGCACGCGCGGATATGCGCTCATCGGCCTGACTGCGGGCGCGACCCTCCGCAGCGGCATCGACGTCTTCCTCGACCTGCGGAACATCGGCGACAAGAAGGCGGTCGGGGACATTTCCGCCGTACTCACCGCCACTGCCAGTTCCGCCATCTATTATCCGGTCGAAGGCCGTGCCGCTTATGGCGGTGTCCGGACGCGTTTCTAGCATCGTCGCGCCGATCAGCCGCGTCTTTGCCAAGGCAAGCCGAGCGCATCTGCGCCAGGACGTTTTTTTTCGGAGACGGAGGGAACCAATCCTTCGCCCGAGCATTTGATCGATGTTGGCGGGGCCGAGAGGCCTTGCCAGCGTTGCGACCCTAGCCTGGCGGCGACCCTCAAACGGTCGCCGATTTTTTGTTCAGGCCGATCTTTGCGCAGGCCCACTCTTTCTCAGGCATTGCGCACCGCGCGCTCCAGCTCCTCGAAAGCGAAAGGCTTGCGCAGCACAGCCGCCTGGCGGCAGCGCCCCGGCAGCGCCACGCCGTCGAGCCCGGACGTCACCACAATCGGTACATTGGCGGCGCACAGCCGCTCCGCGACAGTGAAGCTCTGCTCGTCGAGATCGAAATCCAGCAATGCGAGATCGAAGCGCGTATCGTCGATCAGCGCCATCGCCTGGTCGGCAGACCTCGCCAGCCGCACGTCGGCAATGCCCAGATCATTGAGATAACCCTCGGTGCTGAGCGAATCGAGCGCATCGCCGTCGAGCAGCAGCACCAGCGGCGGACTCTTCGTCCGCGTTTCGCGACCAATAGTGTTCATGGGGGAATTCCTTCCCGAAAGATTGTGGACGGCCCCCGCCGTCCGGCCTGCACCCCGCATCTGTGCAATATGGCACTCGTCGGCCGCAAAATCAGGCGCGGGCATTCGGGTCGTGCCCGAAGCAGGACAAGCCGTGCAGCCCCCTCGCCCGGACGTGGGAACCCGCTCGGTTCATCGTATTCGGCATCCTGCCGATCAACCCGAATCTTCCACGTCCGCGCCTTTGATCCGGATCAATGCGCGCTGCCCGGCAACGCACCAGACATCGCTCCATCCATCAGGGAGCAAGCAGATGCAGCATTTTCTCCAGTGGCCCGTGCTTGTCTTCATCGGCATGAGCCTCGCCTTCGCGATCACCCTGCTGGGTGTTTCGATCGCCGACAGCAGGCACGGTTGACACCCGGCTGCTTGCCCGACCGCGCGCAGGCCTTATCTGTGCAGGCGTGCCTCGTTCCGATCTCATAGACCGCCCGCTGACGCCTGCCGAGCGCGTGATCGCGCAATCCATGTTCGGTGATGCGCTGGACCTTGAGCCGGTGCGTATCCGAAAACGCAAATGGTGGCCGTTCCAGCCGCGCAACGTGACCATGGCGCCTCGTGGGCATATCCACTTCCATCCAGCCGGCAGGAGCTATTGCGACTGCTTCGGCGACGGCGCGATCGATGCGCAGGGATTGTTCATCCACGAGATGACGCATGTCTGGCAGCACCAGAGCGGCACGAACCTGCTACTCAGGCGCCATCCCTTCTGCCGCTATGGCTATGACTTCGTGCCCGGAAAACCGTTCGTGCGATATGGAATCGAGCAGCAGGCCGAGATCGTGCGGCATGTACTTCTGATGCGTCTCGGCTATGGCGTGCCCGGAAAACCGCCGCTGCCGGCGCTGGAGGCGATCCTGCCCTTCGGCGGAAACGCCTAGACGGTTTCCTCGTCCAGCCCGGCCAATCTGTGATACCCGCCGCGATAGAAGAGCAAGGGCGCGCCTTCGTCCCGGCGCTGCATCGCGCGCACGGCGCCGACGACGAGCAGATGATCGCCGATCTCGGTCACGCGCTCGATGTCGCATTCGATCCAGGCCAGCACATCGTCCAGCAACGGCAGTCCGCCGGGCGTTGTGCCATGTGCAATGCCCTCGAACTTGTCGTCATGCCGCGAGGCGAAGCGGCGGCATGCCTCGAGCTGATCGCTGCCCAGCACGTTCACGCAGAAGCGCCCTGTCGGTGCGATCTTTTCCCAGCTGCGCGAGCGCTTGTCGGGCAGGAAGCCGACCAGCGGCGGATCCAGCGAAATCGATGTGAACGAGCCGACGGCAAGGCCAAAACGCTCACCATCGTTCCCCAGCGAGGTTATGACGCAAACGCCTGTCGGATAGCTGCCCATGACATCGCGGAAATGCTGCGGATCGACCAAGATACACCAACTCCCGTTGCTATTTGGCATGCGCCCTGACCGAGTCGCGTCGCCATATAGGCACAAATGCTTGCATCCCGAAGCGAGCGCACCGCGACACAGATCGTCCTTTAGCCAAGCCCGGCCGTCAAAGTCGATAGATTGCGAAGGATCTTGACAGACTTTACCGTTCGGTATGAATTCGATACTGATCTCCCCCGCAGCCCCCACGACGGAATCCAGACCCTTGAGCCAACGACCCGCTTGGATCGCCCCCGTTTGGATTGCGATCGCCATGACGGCGCTTCCACTTGCACTCGCGGCCTGCGGATCAGGCGGACAGAAAGCTGGCGGACCTGGCGCTGCAGGCCCCAGGAATGTGGGCTATGTCGTCGTGCAGCCGCAGGACCTGCCACTGGAGACCGAGCTGTCCGGCCGGACCAGCGCCTATCGCAGCTCGGAAGTGCGGCCGCAGGTCAGCGGCGTCATCCGGCGGCGGCTGTTCACCGAGGGCTCGCTCGTCCGCGCTGGACAGCCGCTCTATGAAATCGATGCCGCGCCCTATCGTGCCGCAGCGGCCGAGGCGGAGGCCAATCTTGCCAGCGCGCAGGCGACCGCGCAGGCCGCGCGCTCGACCGCACGGCGCTATGAACCGCTCGCCAGGATCGAGGCGATCAGCCAGCAGGATTATGAAGATGCGGTCGCGACCGCTCGGTCCGCCGAGGCCGCCGTCGCCCAGCGCCGCGCGCTGCGCGAGACGGCACGGATCAACTTGGGCTTCACGGCAGTGCCTGCTCCGATCAGCGGCCGCATCGGCCGCTCGCTGGTAACACCGGGCGCCTTGGTGACGACCAATCAGGCGGCAGCGCTGGCGCAGATCAACCAGCTCGACCCGATCTTCGTGGACATCCAGCAAAGCTCGAGCGAGCTGCTGTCGCTGCGCAAACTGCTCGCGCGTGGCGGCGCGTCCCCGGCATCGGCGGACGTGCGGCTCGTCCTGGAGGATGGCAGCATCTATGACGCGGTGGGGCGCGTCCAGTTCGCCGAGGCGCTGGTCGATCCGGAGACCGGCACCGTCACGCTCCGCGCAGAGTTCGCCAATCCGCAGGGTTGGCTGCTCCCCGGCATGTTCGTGCGCGCCCGCTTCGCCCAAGCGCTCGATCGTGGGGCTTTCCTGGTCCCCCAGCCGGCCATCACGCGGGACGCGAAAGGTGACGCGCAACTCTTCGTCGTCGGCAAGGACAACAAGGCCGAACTGCGCAAGGTGACCGCCCCGCGCACGCAGGGCACTAACTGGGTGGTGACGAAAGGCCTGAAGGCGGGCGATCGCGTGATCGTGCAGGGCACGGGCGATTTGCGGCCCGGACAGGCGCTGAAGCCGGTGCCGTCCGACGCGCCGCAGCCGATTACCGTACCCGGACGGGAAGCCAAGCCCGGCAACGCGGGCTAGGGATACATGCTCTCCCGCATCTTCATCGACCGGCCCATTCTCGCCTGGGTCATCGCGACGATCGTGATGCTGTGCGGCATCGGCGCGATCCAGGGCCTGCCGATCGCCCAATATCCCGACATCGCCCCGCCGCAGGTGAACATCAGCGCCAATTATCCCGGCGCCTCGGCCGAGGCCGTGCAAAACAGCGTCACCCAGATCATCGAGCAGTCGCTGAACGGCATCGATGGCCTGCTCTATTTCCAGTCCTCGTCGGACGCGCGCGGCCGCGCCAACATCACCGCCACCTTCACCAAGGGCACCGATCCGGACATCGCGCAGGTCCAGGTCCAGAACCAGCTCCAGTCCGTGATCGCGCGCCTGCCCCAGCAGGTGCAACAGAACGGCGTGCAGGTGCGCAAGGCGAACAACGACATCCTGCTGATCACCGGCATTTACGACGCCTCGAACCGGCTGAGCGCGCAGCAGGTCTCGGACTATCTCTCATCCAATTTCCAGGACACGCTGAGTCGCGTGCCGGGCGTCGGCCAAGTCAACGTGTTCGGATCGCCCAATGCGATGCGCATCTGGCTAAACCCGGACCGACTGGCGAGCTACCAGCTTATCCCGAGCGACGTCATCGCTGCGGTTCAGGCCCAGAATACCGAGATCGCCGCCGGCCAGCTCGGCGCCGAGCCGGCCGCGCCGGACCAGTATCTCAACGTCCCCGTGACGGCGCAGTCGCGCCTCAAGACGCCCGAGGAATTCCGCAACATCGTGGTCAAGACCCTGTCGAGCGGTGCGACCGTCCGGCTTGCGGATGTCGCGCGGGTCGAGATCGGCGCCGACAATTATACCGTGTCGATCCACGTCAATGGCCATCCCGGCGCCGGCATGGCCTTCCAGCTCGCGCCCGGCGCCGACGCGCTGACGACCTCGGAGCTGATCAAGGCCCGCGTGGACGAGCTCGCCAAGGGCTTCCCCGAAGGCTTCAAATACGGCTTCGCGCAGGACACGACCGCGTTCATCAAGCTCTCGATCTCGGAAGTGACGAAGACGCTGCTCGAGGCCGTGATCCTCGTCGCCCTCGTCATGTTCGCCTTCCTGCAGAACTGGCGCGCAACCCTGATCCCGATGATCGCCGTGCCGGTCGTCCTGCTCGGCACGTTCGCCATCCTCTATCTCGCCGGCTACACGATCAACACGCTGACCCTGTTCGGCCTCGTCCTCTCGATTGGCCTGCTCGTCGATGATGCCATCGTCGTGGTGGAGAATGTCGAGCGGCTCCTCGAAGAAAATCCGGGCATGACCGTGCGCGAGGCGACAATGGAGTCGATGCGCGAGATCACGATGGCACTCATCGCCATCGCGCTCGTCCTATCAGCCGTGTTCATGCCGATGGCTTTCTTCGGCGGCTCGACCGGCGTGATCTACCGTCAGTTCGCGATCACGATCGTCTCGGCCATGGGCTTGTCGGTGCTGGTTGCCATCGTCCTGTCACCGGCCCTCACCACGATCCTGCTCAAGCCCCGCCGACCCGAGGGCGATTCCCGGCCCGAGGACAGGAGCTGGCTCGAGCGCCGCCTGCCCCGCGTAAGCGCCGGCCTCAAACGCGCGGGCGAGGCCTTCAACCGCTACTTCGCCCGCGGGCTCGAGCGTTATATCGTGACCATCCGCAAGCTGGTCGACCGCAAGTTTGCGGCGCTGCTTGCCTATGGCGTGGTCGTGGTGCTGTTGGTCGTGCTGTTCCAGCGCCTGCCGACCGGCTTCCTGCCGAACGAGGATCAGGGCACGGGCATCGTCAGCTTCCAACTGCCCACCGGCGCGACGATCAACCGCACCAAGGAGATCCAGACCGCCGTCGAGCAATATTTCGAGAAGTATGAGAGCGGCACGGTCGAGACCTTCTTCACCGTCGCGGGCACCTCCGGCCCGGGCGGCAATATCGGCCAGAATGTCGGCCGCGGCTTCATCATGTTCAAACCTTGGGACGAGCGGCCCGGCGCCGAGAATTCGACCGATGCGGTAACCCGCCGCGCCAGCCAGTCGCTCGCGGTCATGCGCGACGCGCAGATCTTCGCGCTGACGCCGCCCGCCGTGCCCGGCCTCGGCCAGTCGACCGGCTTCGAGGTGCAGATCCTCAATGCTGGTAATCTGAGCGCCGAAGCTTTCAACGCCGCGCGCGACAAGGTGCTTGCCGCCGCTCGCGCCGACCCGTCGCTCAGCGCCGTGCGCCTGCAGGAAATGCCGGACGTCGCCTCGCTCCACATCGATATCGATCACCAGAAGCTGGCCGCGCTGGGCCTGACCCAGGCCGACGTCAACTCGACGCTCTCAGCCGCTTGGGGCGGGCGCTACATCAACGATTTCGTCGATCAGGGCCGCGTGAAGCGCGTCTATGTCCAGGCCGACATGCAGTATCGCGCCAAGCCGGAGGATCTCGCCGCCTGGCAAGTGCGCGGGCGCGACGGCCAGATGGCGCCCTTCTCCTCCTTCTCCACGATCAGCTGGTCGATGGCGCCGCCGAGCCTCTCGCGCTTCAATGGCGTGCCCTCGTTCCAGATCATGGGACAGGCCGCGCCCGGCTACAGCTCCGGCGAGGCGATGCGCCGCATCGAACAGCATGTCGCCGACGTGCCGGGCGTCGGCATCGCCTTCTCCGGCCTCTCCTTCCAGGAGCGCCTGTCGCAGGGACAGGGGCCGATCCTCTATGCGCTCTCGCTGCTCGTCGTTTTCCTGTTCCTCGCCGCGCTCTACGAGAGCTGGACGATCCCGATCGCGGTGCTGCTCATCGTCCCGCTCGGCCTCATCGGCGCGGTGCTGGCCGTAACCCTGCGCGGCCTCGTCAACGACATCTTCCTGCAGATCGGCCTCATCACCACGATGGGCCTCGCCGCCAAGAATGCGATCCTGATGATCGAGTTCGCCGAGCAGGCCGAGAAGCGCGGCATGCGCATCATCGATGCGGCGATCGAGGCAGCGCGCCTGCGGCTGCGTCCGATCATGATGACCTCCATGGCCTTCATCTTCGGCATGATGCCGCTCGCCCTCTCCACCGGCGCTGGCGCCAACGGCCGCATCGCCATCGGCACGGCCGTCGTCGGCGGCATGCTCACTGCGACGGTCCTTGCCCTGTTTTACATCCCCCTCTTCTTCATCCTGGTCCGCCGCACCACGCGCGACACGTTGCAGAAGATCAGCGCGCGCATCGTGGCACGCCGCGCACAATCGAGGTCGGAATGATGCGCCGGCTCGCCCTCGCCACGCTGATGCTACCGCTTGCCGGCTGCTCGCTTGCGCCCGCCTATGAGCGCGGCGTGGCGCCGGTCCCGGCCAGCCTGCCGAGCGGCGAGAGCTACAAGGCAGACTATGCCGCGCTGCCGAGCGCCAATCAGGCGGACCTGTTCCGCGATAAGGGGCTGCAGAAGCTCATCGCGCTCGCGCTGGAGAATAACCGCGACCTGCGCCTCGCCGCCGCCAATATCGCCCGCGCCCGCGCGCAATTCCGTATCCAGCGCGCCGAACTGTTCCCACAGATCGATGCCGGCGGCGACATAACGCGCCGCTCCTCCGGCGGGACGCCCGCGACGACGATCGCCACGGCCGATCTCTCCATCACCAATTACGAGATCGACATTTTCGGCCGCATCCGCTCGCTGACCAATGCCGCGCGCAACAGCTATCGCGCCAGCGAAGCCGATGCGCAGGCCGTGCGCCTCGCGCTCGTCGGCGACATCGTCCAGGCCTGGCTGACGCATGCCGCCGATAAAAGCCTGCTCGATCTCGCGACGGCGACTGCTGCCGCCGCGCAGAAGACCGTCGATCTGACGCAGGCGCGCCTCACCGGCGGCATCGCCCCACGCACCGACCTGCGTCAGGCCCAGACGATCCTCGCCACGGCGCAGTCGGACGTCGCACGCTACACGACGGCGATCGCGCAGGACCGCAACCTGATAGAGTTTCTGGTCGGCGTGCCGATCGATCCGACCCTGCTCCCCGCCGCCATCGAAACCGCTGGCGCCCGCATCGGCGAGCCGTCGATCGCCATGAGCAGTGAAGTCCTGCTGCGCCGGCCGGATATCATGGCGGCGGAATATGACCTGCGCGCCGCCAATGCACAGATCGGTGCCGCGCGCGCCGCCCTGTTCCCGCGCATCACGCTCGGTGGCCTGATCGGCCTCGTAGGCCCGTCGCTCGAAGGGCTGTTCGGCAATGCCGGCACCAGCAGCGCGCAAGGCACCGCGGCGGCGACCTATCCGATTTTCCAGGCCGGCGCGGGCCGCGCTAATGTTGCCTCCAGCGAGGCCCAGCGCGATGCCCTGCTCGCAACCTATGAGAAGGCGATCCAGACCGCCTATCGCGAGACGGCCGACGCCCTCGCCCGTCGCGGCACGATCGCCGATCAGCTCGTCGCTGACCGCCTGCGCGTAACGGCAGCCGAGGATGCCCGCATGCTGTCCGAAGCGCGCTATCGCGGCGGCGTGGACAGCTTCCTGCAGGCGCTCGACGCGCAACGCTCCGCCTATTCGGCACAGCGCACGTTGGTCGCAACGGAGCTGGAAGCCGCGACCAACCGGGTGACGCTCTATCGCGTGCTGGGCGGCGAGGCGGCCGCCAGCGCACCGGCGAACTAGGCGCTTTCGCCTGCCGCCAGCCGCGTCGCCGTCTCGCGGATCAGCGTGATCATGTTCGGCAGGCCCTGCGTGCGGTTCGACGATAATTGCCGCTTGAGATCGAACGGCGCCAGCGCATCCGCGATGTCGAAGCGCGCCACTTCTTCCGGCATCCGGTCCTGCACGGTCAACAGCACCAGCGCGATGATGCCCTTGGTGATCGCGGCATTGCTGTCCGCCAGAAAATGCAGCGCGCCATTGTCGAGCCGCGTCGGATAGACCCAGACCGCCGCCGAGCAGCCGCGCACCAGGGTCACGTCGGTCTTCAGCGCATCCGGCATCGGCTCCAGCGCGCGGCCGAGATCGATCAGCAGGCGATAGCGCTCATCGCCTTCGAGCAGTTCGTAGTCATCCCGGATTTGCTGGAGCGTCGTCATGCGCCCCATATAGGCCGCGCGGCTCGCCAGACCAGCGAAACCGAGCGGGCCTCATGTCATCAGAGGTCGATGCCCGCCGCGATCGCTTCCAGCTTGCGGATCCGCTCCTTGAGGTCTGCAACGTCGATGCGCGTCGCGGCGGAGACTGTACTCGCACCGCCATCCCGCACGCCGGGCTCGCGCTGGCCGGCAACGAGGTCCAGCTCGGCGCGCTTCAGCGCCAGCCAGCCGTTCCAGCCCTTGAGCCCGGCATAAGCGAGGATCGCGATCCAGCCGGTCATGATCAGCGCCATGGCGCCATATTGTACGATGCTCAGGTCGGTCATGTTCCTGTCGTCCTTCCTGAAGACGTGAGCTCGTGGCTCAGGCCCGGTCGATCTGTCTCAGTTTGTCGAATTCACGGTCGAGCGCGGTGCTGCTGTCGGTCGCGAGGCGTTCCAGAACCGCGACACGCTCCTTGAGCTGGCGGACCTCATCACGCAGCCGGTCGGCCTCCGCATTGTCTTGCGAACCGTGCAGACCGGCGAAGCGCTCGCCGCGAAAGCGACGCCCGACGCCTAGCTTGGCGCGGATGATGCTGCCGATGGTCACGATCAACACGATGCCGATCACCATTTCATGGGCGTTCATTCGTTTCCTCCTCGTATCCTGTTCGCTCAGTGCCCGCCCAGCCGGGGCGTCGCACCATGCTCGCGCTCGTCACGGAGAAGCTCGATCTCGTCGGAGAGATCAGCGCCCCGGTCGGTCGCAATCCGTTCCAGCACGCGGACGCGCTGCTCCAGCCGCTCGACCTGTGCCGCATATTGCGCGGCCTTCTCCGCCGTCTGGCTACCCAGCACGTCCAGCTCGCGTTCGCGCAATGCCGTGTTGCGCTTGTGCATCTTGTTGAGGACATCGGCGATCACCGGAATGCCCACGACGATCATGAAGAAGCCGATGACGAGAAATGTCTTGTCCATGTCCGTCTTTCTCAGTTGCTCGGGCCGCGCAGCGATTCGATCTCGTGCGTCAGGCTAAGCGAGCTGTCTGTCACGATCCTTTCGACATTCGCGAGCCGGTCCTTGACGGCCCCAAGCTCGGCGCGAAGCTGCGCATTCTCCTGGCTGAGCAACTTCACGCGCTCGATCGTTTCCTCGTTGCGCTGCGGATAGACGGCCTTGCCCCAGCTGTTTTCCAGCGGATAACCGTTGCGCACTCGCAGCCAGGTCGTGACGACCCATCCGAGTACACCGGTGACGCCAACGATGGTGACGACAGGGGCGATCGTCGCGAAGAACTGAACTTTTTCCGCATCCATTGCTCTACATCCTTAGTCTGGCCGTCGGCCCGCCCGATCGTTCGACGGGGGCCTGATCGGCCGATGTTCAGCGCAGCTTCTCGATCTCGTCGGAGAGACGGGCCGGTGCATCGGTCGCGATGCGCTCCAGCACCCGCAGCCGTTCCTCGAGCCGACCGATCTGATCCTTGAGCTGGCCATTTTCGTTGGTCAGCAGCTCGATCTTGCGGTCTGCCCCAAGGTCGCCCTTGCTGGTCATTCCACCCCATTCATTCTCGATCGGATAGCCATGCCTGGCCCTGATCCAGGTGGTAATGATCCAGGCGCCGAAAGACATCCCGATGATCGCGATGACGAAGGCCGGTCCACCCCATTGCATGTCCACTCACTCCCCAATTCCGCGGCGCGCCTGCGCGCAGCCTGTTCACTTCGCAGCCTGTTCACTTCCTGGTGCGGTTGCCCTGATCGAGCGCCCGGCGGCGGCCAAAGGCCTGGCTCAACAAGATGCCGACACTGCCGACCATGAGCCCCAAAACGAAGAACGGCACCGGATCCATGTCATTCCGCTTTCCCTGTTGGCAGCCTGCGCTCAGCGCAGGCTGTCGATCTCGTCCGCCAGGCGCGTGTTGCGGCTGGTGTAGAAAGCCTCGATGTCCGAGAGGCGGCGGTCGATGTCGCGGAAGGTCGAGCGCACATTGCGGGTCGAACGGCCCGGATTGCTGCGCACGCCTTGCCAGAACTTCTGGTCATCCTGGTCGGCATAGAGGCCCGAGGGCTTCGGATCGGCCATCCAGGCAGCCATGAAGTAGGCGATCAGCGTCCAGGGGAAAGCGCCCATCAGGGTGACCAGCACGGCGCCGATGCGAACCCAGAGAACGTCGATCCCGGTATAGTCGGCGATGCCGGCGCAGACGCCCATCCACTTGGCATTCTGCTTGTCGAGGTAGAATTTCGTGCGACGAGCGGACATTTCAGTTCCTCCGTTCGAAGGTGTAGTCTTCCGTTTCGACCGTGCGGGCCGGACGGAAATCGGGGTTGTCGGCGGCGATGATGCGCTCGACGGTCTGGAGGCGCTCCTCCAGGCGACGGGCCAGCACATGCATCTCATCGAGCAGGCGCTCGTCCTCGTCGGTGATCTTGGGCGCCTGCTTCCACTTGGTGACATAGTGGAAGATCAGCCAGGGCATGCCGATGAAGATCGTGACGATCGCGACAATGGGGATGAAGTCATCCATGGCTTAGCCCTCCTTCTTGGCCTGAGCGGCCTTCAATGCTTCAAGCTCGGCCTCGACCTTGTCGCTCGACTGCAGCTCGGCGATTTCCTGCTCCAGCGTCTTGGGCTGGTTGCCCAGGCCCATCGCGTCGGCATGGCCTTCGGCGACGTCCACGCGGCGTTCGAGCATCTCGAAGCGCGAGAAGGCATCCTGCACACGCTCGCCATTGTACATTTCGCGGGCGCGCAAGCGCGTCTCGGCGCTCTGCATGCGGGTCACCAGGCTGTTCTGGCGGGCGCGGGCTTCGCGCAGCTTGCCTTGCAGCTTGGCGATATCCTCTTCCGAGGCGTGCAGCGCGTCATCGAGCACGGCGATCTGGCCCTTGAGCTGATCGGCCATGTCGGCGGCCTTGCGGCGCTCGACAAGAGCCGCCTTGGCGAGGTCTTCGCGGTCCTTGGACAGCGCGAGCTCGGCCTTTTCCTTCCAGCTCTCCTGCAGCGCATCGAGCTTGGCGATGTGGCGGCGCATTTCCTTCTGATCGGCAATGGTGCGGGCGGCGGACGCTCGAACCTCGACCAGCGTTTCCTCCATTTCGAGGATGATCATGCGAATCATCTTCGCCGGATCCTCGGCCCGATCCAGAAGATCGGTCACGTTGGCGGCGATGATGTCGCGGGTGCGAGAGAAGATACCCATCAGTCCAATACTCCAATCCGATAATCTGGGTGCCGGGGCGGGGTTGAGGGGCTTACCCGCCCCGGCTTGTCGAGCAAGCCGTCACGCAAGGGAATGTGCAGACTTGCCGGGGACATTGTCCAGTGCCGACGCAACCGTCTGGCTCACTTTCGAGCCATCGACTGCGGGGGCGACCGCGCCTGCCACCATGGCGGCGCTGAAAACGACGGTGAGCAGAGCTGCCACGACCGTGCTGTTGAGGGTGTTGAGATAGTTCGTCATGTTGGTCTTCCTGATCCTGTGTTAGCCTTCAAAGCCCGCTCATTGGCGGATTGCCCTTAGCGTTGCATAAGCCGTGCCAGTTTGAAGAAATGGCGGAATTACGTCACTTTCCTTCATCTCCCGTTCATGCAAGCGCCTGACCTCTTGCGAAGAGGTGGGAAATATTCCTAATAGTTGGCATGGCGGAGAAAGTGACGCATTTCGTTGGCCAGTCGCTGGCCTTTCTCGACGCGGTCGAGCTGGCTGGACGCGCTGCCGAGCTCATCCGTCCGGTGCTGGTCATCGGGGAGCGCGGCACCGGCAAGGAGCTCATCGCCGAGCGCATCCACCGGCTTTCGCCGCGATGGAGCGGCCCGCTGATCGTCATGAACTGCGCCGCGCTGCCCGAGACCCTGATCGAGGCCGAATTGTTCGGCCATGAGGCCGGCGCCTTCACGGGCGCGACTCGCGCCCGTGCGGGCCGCTTCGAGGAAGCCGACGGCGGCACGTTGTTCCTCGACGAGCTGGGCACGCTGTCCATGGCGGCGCAGGAGCGTCTCCTGCGCGCCGTCGAATATGGCGAAGTCACGCGCATTGGCAGCTCGCGGCCGCTCACGGTGGATGTGCGCATCGTCGCCGCGACGAACGAGCATCTGCCCGATGCCGTCGAGGCCGGTCGCTTTCGTCCGGACTTGCTGGATCGGCTGAGCTTCGAAGTCATTACCCTGCCGCCGCTGCGCGGACGCGAGGGCGATGTGGAGGTGCTGGTCGAACATTTCGGCCGGCGCATGGCCACCGAATGCCGCTGGCCGGGCTGGCCTGGCTTTTCGGCCAAGGCCATGGCCGAACTGGTCGCCTATCGCTGGCCGGGCAATGTGCGCGAGCTGCGTAACGTCGTCGAACGCGCCGTCTATCGCTGGCATGATCCAGCCTCGCCGGTCGATGCGATCCAGTTCGACCCTTTCTCGTCCCCCTGGCAGCCCAAGGCCATGCCCGCGAGCCGTCAGGCGGAGCCGCCATCGGGCGAACAACCAGTCCCCTCCGTCCAGAATGGCGCCGTTCCCGACGGCCATATCGCCATAGCGCTCGACGACATCACGGATTTCCGCACCGCCGTCGATGCGCACGAAGCCGCCATCCTCAAGCGCACGATGGAACGTCACCGGTTCAATCAGCGCGCGAGCGCGAAAGCGCTCGGCCTCTCCTACGATCAGTTGCGCCACTGCCTGCGCAAGCACGGACTGCTCTGACCGGTTTTACAGCCGCTTAACCAACCGCCGCTATGACCAGAAGCAATGCCGTCTTTCAGTATCAGCAAGTTCGCAGGGGACCTGTCACCGCGCATGATCGCGCGGTCGCTCGGCGCCGCGTTCGCGCTGCTGCTGGCCGTGACGGCCCTCATGGTCGGCGTGCTGCTTCACAACATCAATGTCGATGCCGAGCAGGCTGTCGCGCAGGCCGTTCGCGGCGCTGTCGAGACGCATGCCCAGACGATTCGCACCTCGACCTTCACGACATCGCGCTGGGATGACGCGGCACGGAAGCTCTACGGCAAGCTCGACCCGGATTGGGCGCTGTTCAATCTCGGTCTCACCGAGGCGCAGCCCGAACACACCTATGTGATCGACGGAACAGGGCGCACGCACTTCGCCGTGCGCTGGGATCGGGCGAAGGCCGGCGATCTGAAAACGGTTGCGCCGGACGCGGTGCGCGAATTTCTGCGTACCCTGCCCCGAACCACGGACGCCGTCGCCAAGGCGCGCTCCGGCGTAGGCTTCATCGCGCGCTACGAGGGCAAGCCCGCCTTCTTCGCCGCAGCAGCGATCATGCCCGAGACGTCCCGGGTGACTCGCCCGCGCGGCAACTACCGCTATGTCGTGCATATCGGCGAAATCACGCCGCGCATGCTCGCTTCCTGGGCGACTGCGCACCGTATCACGAACCCAACGCTCGTCGAAGGCGCCGTGTCGCGATCCGAAGCAAGCATGACACTCAAGATGCTTGGGGCAAATCCAGCCCATATCGAATGGACCCCGCCCGCGCCGGCAGGCGCGATGCTCAAGCGGCTCGGCGGGCTCATCGTGCTGCTTCTGGTCATGTTCGGCGCGATCGCAGTCGGCAGCATTCGGCTCATCACGCATGCCAGCGATCGCCTGCTCACGAGCCGGCAGCGCGCGCACAGCCTGGCTGGCCAGGCACAGATCCTCGCGAACGAAGCCGAGCAGAACCGCAAGTTGGCCGAGGAGGCGCGTCGGGTGGCCGAGGAAGCACTCGAGCAATCGCGCGCCGACCGCGTTCGCATCGAGCATCTGTCCCGACAGGAAGCGCAGGATCGCTCGCGCCATGCGCAGCAGTTGCGCGACTCCGCCGCCGCCATCGCCGAGCGCATCGATGCGACCGCGCTGGCCCTGACGGCGCGCCTGACCGAAACCGCCCGCGAACTCGACAACAGCGCGCATGCGGCGGTGGAGACGATCAACCACCAGCATCAGCAGGCGCTCGCCATTACCGAGGGCACGCAGCGCGCCACCACGACTATTCGCGGCGTACTCGACAGGATGCGCTCCGTCGGCACGAAGCTCCTCTCGGTCAGCGAGGAAACGCGCGGCAGCCGCACGGCGATCGAGACGTGCATGACGCTCTCGCTCGCCGCGCGCGATTCGAACCAGCGCGTCCAGGATCAGGTCGAACAGGTTGGCAAGGCGGCCGAAGCCATTGCCGAAGTGACCGCGCGCACGCGCATGCTCGCGCTCAACGCAGCCATCGAGGCCGCGCGCGCCGGCGAGGCCGGGCAGAGCTTCGCCGTCGTCGCCAATGAAGTGAAAGCGCTCGCCGCCCAGATCGACGACCTGAACCGGACGGTCGCCTCGATGGCGGCTTCGATGGGCGCGGCAGCGAGCCAGAGCTGGTCGCAAAGCGACTCCGTCCGCGACGCCCTCTCGTCGCTCAATCAGTCGGCCGCGCTGACGATCGAGACGATCCTGTCGCAACAGGCCGTGACACAGCAGGTGGTGGAAGCGTCCGACGAAGCCGACGGAACGGCGCAGCGCATCGCCGATAACAGCCACGACATTCTGGCCTCGCTCGACGAGGTGCGCGCGCAATCCGGCAGGATGCAGGCGAGCGCGCGCAACATGCGGACCGACGTCGAGAGCCTTAGCGACATGCTCTCGCAGTTCGTGGCCGATCTGCGCGCCACGGCCTGACCCTCAGCCGGCAGCGCGCGCCTCGGTGAACTCGGGTTGTGTTGATATTCTGGTCAGACCGAGCCGAAAATGGTGGTTCCGCGTGACCCGGAGCGCAGCGTACTTAAGGTACGTGAGCACCGGAAGCGCGCGGAACCGCCATTTGCAGGCCGGTATGAGCGGAATAGCAATACAACCTAGCCGCCGTTGAAGTTCACCATGCAATAGATCATCGCGATGGACAGCAGCAGGTTGGTGCGGCTGAACATCATCGCCGTGGTTGCCGCCTTGGCCTTCACCGCGTCTTCCGCCGGCACGATGCCGAGCGCCTTCTTCTGGTTGGGCCAGATCACGAACCAGACATTGAAGGCCATGATTAGCGCGAGCCACATGCCGACGCCGATCAGCAGATAGGTCGGCTCCAGCATCAGCGCAGGCACCAGATAGCCGGCAAGATGCGCGACGATGAGGCCGGTCAACACCGTGAAGACAGCGCTCCAGCGGAAGAAGAACAGCACCGACGGCGCGATATATTTCGACACGGCCGGTTTCAGCTCGGCCGGCACCTTGGGCATGGTCGGCACCTGCACGAAATTGAGATAATAGAGCAGGCCTATCCAGAGGATGCCGAAGAAAGTGTGCAGCCAGCGGAACACGCCCTGCAGATGGTCGCCATTAGGCCCGATGCCATAGATCACCGCAATCGCGAGCAGCAGCCCGACGAGCAGGACCGCATGCAGATTGCCAAAGAATTTTGCCATTCGCTCCCCCATTGTCACACATGACGTCATGCTGAGGTGCGCCGAGGGCACCCCCTCCCCCATGAACCGGCGTTACCGATCCCACGCGGAAGCTAGTGCAAAGAGTTCCCTGTGTCATATCAATTTAATATTTCGGGCTGATCGGCACTCCTGACTGGAAACGAACCGCACCCCACGCCATTCCGCACGCACCGGCCCTTGAACGATTCGCCCGCCCGGGCGTTTCGGCCAGACATGACAAGCACAGCCCAGGAGCACCTAATCATGGCATTCATTCTGCCCGACCTTCCCTATGCCAAAACCGCTTTCGGCGAGGACATGTCGGCCGAGACCTTCGACTATCATCATGGCAAGCACCACAATGCCTATGTCGTGAAGGCGAACGAGCTGGTCGCAGCGGATGCGAGCCTGCAGGGCAAGTCGCTCCTCGAGCTGATCAATTCGTCCAAGGGCGGCCTGTTCAATCAGGTCGGCCAGATCTGGAACCACAGCTTCTTCTGGCTCGGCCTTTCGCCCGAGACGCAGGAGCCGACCGGCAAGCTCGCCGACCTCATCAACGAGGGCTTCGGCTCGACCGACGCACTGATCGAGAAGCTGAAGGCCGAAGCCGTCGGCCACTTCGCCAGCGGCTGGGCCGCGCTCAACCTCAAGGACGGCAAGCTGGAAGTCACGAGCTACCACGATGCCGACACGCCCGTCGCCCATGGCGCGACGCCGCTGTTCATCCTCGATGTGTGGGAACATGCTTATTATATCGACTATCGCAACGCCCGCCCGAGCTATGCGGATACAATCCTCAAAAAGCATGTGAACTGGGCCTGGGTCGCCGAGAATCTCGACGGCAACGGCGCCGAGCGCGCCAACCAGCCGGGCTGACTCCTCTCTATTCCTCCCTGAGCTTGCTCGGGGAGGGGGACCGCGACGCGAAGCGGCGTGGTGGAGGGGCAATAGCGCTAGATCGCCTTCGGCGACTCCCCTCCACCGTCTTCGACGGTCCCCCTCCCCAAGACAAGCTTGGGGAGGATTTTCCGATCAGCTCAGCCGCTCGATATCCTCCCGGCTCAACGACCCCGGAATGATCATCACCGGGCAGGGCAGCGCGCCCGCGTCATGCCCCGCGAAATGCGTGACGAGCGGCCCCGGCGCGCCCTTGGGCGCCGCGCCGAGCACCAGCGCTGCGACCGGTTCGCCCGAGGCCAGCATTTCCTTCACCGATGCGATCGGATCGCCGATCTTCACCGTCAGCGCCGGCTGGATGCCCGCTTCCGCCATGAGCGTGCCTGCCGCGCCCATGGCCAGCGCTTCGGCCCGCGCGCGCGCTTCCTCTTCCATCGTCGCCTGCACCGCGCCCCATTGAACGAACTCGGTCTTTGGCACGAGCGCCAGCATATGGACGCCGCCGCTGGTCTTGGCCGCGCGCCGCGCCGCGAAAAGCAAAGCGGATTCCGCCTCGCTGCTCTCGTCAACAACCACAAGATAGGTGCGCATCATATCGCCGCTCCCGCCTCTCCACGCGACAGGTGATCGAAATTCGCGCCGCATGCAAGCGACGGCCTTGACCCGGAAAGGCAAAGAGTGAAGGTGGCGAGCGATTGTCCACCTCAGAATGAACAGGAAAGCCTGGCCCCCATGGCGATCAACATCCAGATGCCCGCCCTCTCCCCGACGATGGAAGAAGGTACGCTCTCCAAATGGCTGGTGAAGGAAGGCGACACCGTCTCCTCGGGCGACCTGCTCGCGGAAATCGAGACGGACAAGGCCACGATGGAATTCGAAGCCGTCGACGAGGGCGTGATCGGCAAGATCCTGATCGCCGAAGGCACGGACAATGTGAAAGTCGGCACGGTCATCGCCGTGCTGGTCGAGGAAGGCGAGAGCTTGCCAGCCGGCGGTGCGGCCCCGGCGACAGCGCCCAAAGCCGATGCGGCACCCGCCAAGGCGGAAGCGCCCGCTTCGCCCAAGCCCGAGCCTGAAGTCGCCAAGGCGGCCCCCGCGCCCGCTGCAGCCTCGGCGAGCGGCGACCGCGTCAAGGCCAGCCCGCTTGCCCGCCGCATCGCGGGAGCGGCCGGCATCGATCTCGGCGCCGTCGCCGGCAGCGGACCCAATGGCCGCGTGATCAAGGCGGATATCGAGAATTTCAAGCCCGGCACCATCGCGCCCGAGACGGCGCCTGCCGCGGCGTCGGCTGCCGCGCCGGCGGCTGCACCCGCACCGGCGCCGGTCCATGCCGCCGCGCAGGATTTCGGCATTCCGCACGAGGCTGAGAAGCTCTCGAACATCCGCAAGACGATCGCGCGCCGGCTCACCGAATCCAAGCAGCAGATCCCGCATATCTACCTCACGGTGGATATCCGCCTCGACGCATTGCTGAAGCTGCGCGGCGAGCTCAACAAGGCGCTGGAGAGCTCGGGCGTGAAGCTGTCGGTCAACGACATGCTGATCAAGGCGCTGGCCAAGGCGCTGCTGCTCGTCCCCAAGTGCAACGTCCAGTTCGCCGGCGACCAGCTGCTCAAGTTCAGCCGCGCCGACATCAGCGTCGCCGTCTCGATCCCGGCCGGTCTCATCACGCCGATCATCGTGGACGCCGGCGGCAAGGCGATCAGCAAGATCTCCACCGAGATGAAGGACCTCGCCGCCCGCGCCAAGGACGGCAAGCTCGCGCCGCATGAATATCAGGGCGGCACCGCCAGCCTCTCCAACATGGGCATGATGGGCATCAAGCAGTTCGAAGCCGTCATCAATCCGCCCCAGGCGATGATCATGGCGATCGGCGCGGGCGAGCAGCGGCCTTATGTGATTGACGGCGCGCTCGGCATCGCGACCGTCATGTCGGCTACCGGCAGCTTCGACCACCGCGCCATTGACGGCGCCGATGGTGCCGAGCTGATGAAGGTCTTCAAGGAACTGGTGGAGGCGCCGCTGGGTCTGGTGGCCTGAGCCGTGGCAAGCGCCGCCTCTAGCCCCTCTCCCCCTGCGGGAGAGGGAGGGGCCCGCCGCGAAGCGGTGGGAGGGAGAGGGGGCGCACCGCTTCTCGATCGCGCGAAGTCAATGCGCGCCGACCCGACTGAAGCCGAACGCAAGCTCTGGTCGATCCTGCGCAACAAGCGGCTGAGCGGGCAAAAATTCAAGCGTCAGCAAGTGATCGGCCCGTATATCGTCGACTTCGTGACCTTCGAGCGCAGGATCATCGTCGAGGCGGACGGATCACAGCACATCGGCAGCGCAGCGGATGATCGTCGGACAGCCTGGCTGGACAATCAGGGCTTTCGTGTCCTCCGCTTTTTCAACGATGATATTCTCGCGAGAGCGGAGCGGGTCGCCAATGCGATCTGGTCCGCGCTGGGCGAGACGGCTCCCCCTCTCCCCAACCCCTCTCCCGCAAGGGGAGAGGGGCTTCAGGGTGACGCTGATGACTGAAACCCTCCCGACCGGCCAGCCCGCCACTCGTGTCACCACCATGCCGGCCGACGCCAATCCTTATGGCGACATTTTCGGCGGCTGGCTGATGAGCCAGATGGACATGGCGGCGGGGCTGGTCGCGGCGCGGCACAGCGCGGGGCGAGCCGTCACCATCGCCGTCAACGGCATGGAGTTCCTCCGCCCGGTGTTCGTCGGCGACGAGGTCTCGGTGTTCGCGACCCTCGTCAAGGTCGGCAGCACCAGCATGACCATCGACGTCGAGGCCTGGCGCCGGGCGCGGCACAGCCCCGAGAGCTACAAGGTCACGCAGGCCCGCTTCGTCTTCGTCGGCGTCGACGAGGAGCGCCAGCCGCGCAAGGTACCGCCCATGGCGGACGGCGCATGACGCACCATATTCCAAACCGCCGGGCACCCTCCCCCGGCGCGCACGCTCAGGGAGCTTATTGTGGCTGATACTTACGATCTCATCGTCCTCGGTTCCGGCCCCGGCGGCTATGTCGCGGCAATCCGCGGCGCCCAGCTCGGCCTCAAGACGGCGATCGTGGAGCGCGAGCTGCTCGGCGGCATCTGCCTCAACTGGGGCTGCATCCCGACCAAGGCGCTGCTGCGCTCGGCCGAAATCTACCATTATATGCAGCACGCTAAGGACTATGGCCTCGCCGCCGACAAGATCAGCGCGGACATCGCGGCGGTCGTGAAGCGTTCGCGCGGCGTCGCCAAGCAGCTCAATGCCGGCGTCACGCATCTCATGAAGAAGAACAAGATCGCCGTCCACATGGGCACCGGCGTGCTGACCGCGCCGGGCAAGCTGAGCGTGACCGACAGCGACGGCAAGGCGACCCAGATCGAGGGCAAGCACATCATCGTCGCGACCGGCGCCCGCGCCCGCGACCTCCCCAATCTCCCCGCGGACGGCAAGCGCGTCTGGACCTATCGCCACGCCATGACCCCGCCGGAAATGCCGACCAAGCTGCTCGTCATCGGCTCTGGCGCGATCGGCATCGAGTTCGCCAGCTTCTATAACGACATGGGCGCGGACGTGACCGTCGTCGAGATGATGGACCGCATCGTGCCGGTCGAGGATGCGGACGTCTCCGCGCATCTCGAAAAGGCGCTCAAGAAGCAGGGCATGACGATCCTCACCAAGGCGACGGTCGACAAGATCGAAACCGGGGCGAGCGCAGTGAAGGCATCGATCAAGGACAAGGACGGCAGGGTCATAACGACCGAGTTCAGCCATGTGATCGTCGCGATCGGCATCGTGCCCAATACCGAAAATATCGGCCTCGACACGCTTGGCGTCGAGACGGAGCGCGGTCACATCAAGACCACGCCGCTCTGCGCGACCAATGTTAAGGGCCTCTGGGCGATCGGCGACGTGACCGCACCGCCATGGCTGGCACATAAGGCCAGCCATGAGGGTGTCATCGCCGCAGAGGCGATCGCGCAAGCGCTCGGCAACAAGGGCGTGCATCCGCACGCGATGGACCCGCGCAACATCCCGGGCTGCACCTATTGCCACCCGCAGATCGCCAGCGTCGGCCTCACCGAGGCCAAGGCGAAGGAAGCCGGCTATGAGGTGAAGGTCGGCAATTTCCCCTTCATCGGCAATGGCAAGGCCATCGCGCTCGGCGAACCGGAAGGCTTCGTGAAGACGGTGTTCGATGCCAAGACCGGCGAACTGCTCGGCGCGCACCTGATCGGCGCGGAAGTGACCGAGCTGATCCAGGGCTACACGGTCGGCAAGACCGCCGAACTGGTCGAGCAGGACTTCATGCAGACCGTCTATCCGCACCCGACGATTAGCGAGACGATGCACGAGGCCGTGCTCGCGGCCTACGGACGGGTGATCCACATCTGACCTCCGGCATGAGCTGGAGCCGCAGGCTGGCGCTCGCGGGCACGCTGATCGCGCTCGTAGGGGCCATCGGCCTGCTGCAGCCGACCGGCCTGTTCGCGGGCATCGACACGCTGGCGATGCGCGTCGTCGCGCGTCTGCGCCAATGGCCGGGCGCGGATCTGGTGACGGCCCCCGCCTATCGGCTCGACGCGATCGGTAAGGGCGGCGGGCGCATCTTCATCGCGCTGGTGATCGCCCTGTTCCTCGCGCGCGCCGGACGGCCCCGCGCCGTCATCTGGCTGCTGGCGAGCGTCGCGGCGATGATGGCCATCAACGCACTGGTGAAGCTGGCCTTCGCCGCACCGCGTCCTGACGCGATAGAACCCTTGCTCGCCGTCACCAGCCACAGCTTTCCGAGCGGTCACGCGGCCGGCGCCATGACGCTCTTCGGCGCAATCGCGCTGCTCTGGCCGTCGCGCGCACTCAGCGCCTTCTGCGCGGCCATGATCCTCGCAACCGGACTCAGCCGCGTGTGGCTGGGCGTCCACTGGCCAAGCGACGTCATGGGCGGATGGATCGCGGGCGCGGCCTGGCTGCTGGCGATGGCGCCGCTGCTGGCGAGCCGGCGCGATGCCTCCACCGGCAACCGAATCGCACCGGATGGACGCGAATCCCCGGCGCCGTAACGGCAACTATTGCCCGGATCGGCCGCCCGTAACGCCAAGGCGCGCCGCGCCTGCCCATCTACTCGCCAATGGCCCGCGCGAGCCCGATCGTTCATCTTTCGGAAAGATTTTCTCGGAGAGCGTTGCATCCTTGCCGCACCGCACAATATGTCCTTGAATTTTCGTGAGATTCCGTCGATTTAGATCATGATTTCGGGACGTTCCGTGGTTTGCCGCAACGCCACCCTGCCATTTCGCGATAGCGAGGCGGCGCGGTCCGCCGATATAGAGCGCCAATCGTCATAAATGAGTAACAAGCGCGCTTCACGGGGGCCGCCAGCAACAGAGAGGATGCGTCGGCTTCACTTGAGCCGATCGGGGCAGCCTGGCGCCGTAAGCGCATGTAATGAACCAGATTTCGTCGTTCCAGAGGGGAGCACCCATGACCACCAATTTCCGCATTTTCCTCGCGGCCACAGTCGCCGGCGGGGCAATTGTCAGCATGGCGCCGATGGCGCATGCCCAGTCGACCGGCTCGATCGACTTCGAAGAAGAAATCATCGTCACCGGCTCGACCGGCCCTCGCGAACTCGCCGGCGTCGTCCTGCCCGATACGACCAAGGCGCGCGGTGTGCTGACCGACGAGCTGATCCAGCGTCAGGCGACCGGCAACACCATTCTCAACGCTCTGAACCTGGTCCCCGGTGTGAACTTCACGCAGAGCGATGCTTATGGTTCGGCGGGCGGCAATATCCGTATCCGCGGCTTCGACGGCAACCGTATCTCGCTGACGTTCGACGGTCTGCCGCTCAACGATTCGGGCAACTATGCCATTTACCCGAACCAGATGCTCGACCCCGAGCTGATCAGCCAGGTCAATGTCAATCTCGGCGCGACCGATGTCGATAGCCCGACCGCGTCAGCCGCCGGCGGCACAGTCAACTATCTGACCCGCAAGCCGAGCGATGAGTTCGGCGCGCTGCTCTCCGGCTCGATCGGCGAGTTCAACTATTCGCGGATGTTTGGCCTGATCGACACGGGCGTGTTCACCCCGTTCGGCACCAAGGCCTTCATCTCGGCCAGCCGCTCGGAGAACGACAAGTTCAAGGGGCCAGGCAAGATCTCGAAGTTCCAGGCGAACGTCCGCATCTATCAGCCGATTGGCGACAATGGCGACTTCATCTCGCTCGCTGGTCACTACAACGCGAACCGCAACGCTTTCTATCGCAACCCGAGCGTCGGCGACATGCGTACGCTATTTGGTTCGTCCGTCATCCAGAACGCCAACGTGACCAGCGCATCGACGCCGATCAGCCTTGGCGTTCTCACCGACGCCCAGGAAGCTCAGCTGTTCGACTTCGAGAATGACCCGAGCTGCGTGAACACGACCGGCACCGGAAGCTGCTCTAACTATTATGCGCTCCGCATCAACCCGTCGAACACGGGCAATGCGCGCTGGAACTCGCGCTTCACGCTTACCGAGCAGCTTACCTTCACGCTCGACGGAGCCTATCAGTATGTTCTCGCCAACGGCGGCGGCTACACCGCTCGCCGCGAAAGCGATGCGAGCTTCAAGGGCTCCGATCAGAGCCGTCTCGGCGTTGATTTCAACGGCGACGGCGACACTTCGGACACGATCGGCTTCTACACACCGAACACCACCAACACGAACCGTTGGACCGCGCTTGCCTCGCTGATCTACGAGATTTCGCCGGACCAGCGCGTGCGCGTCTCTTACACGTTCGACCGCGCCCGTCATCGCCAGACTGGCGAATGGGGTTATCTGGATGCGTTCGGCAATCCGCTGAGCGTCTTCGGCGGTCGCAATTCGCGTCCGGTGCTGAATGCAGACGGTTTCGCGATGACCCAGCGCGACCGCCTGTCGATCGCCCTGCTCAACCAGGTGTCGGGCCAGTATCTCGGTCGCTTCTTCGACAACACGCTGAACGTCGAGGTCGGTATCCGCGCCCCGTTCTTCCAGCGTGACCTCGAAACCTATTGCCCCATCCAGACCGGCGGCAGCGGCTTCGCGACCTGCACTACGCAGCCCTTCTACACCGGCACCGGTCCGGTCCCCGCGGGCAACATCCAGATCGTTCCGCAAAACAGCAGCGGCAGCTACCCGTCGGGCTCGCACTTCGCGCCGTTCAAGGCGAAGTACAAGTACAATAAACTGCTTCCGAACGTCGGCCTGACCTACAAGATCACGCCGCAAATCAGCATCTTCGGCAGCTATGCCATGGGCTTTTCGGCACCGCGCACGGACAATCTGTACCGCGCGCCGGTGGTCAGCGTGACGCCCGAGACGACCAACTCCTTTGACCTCGGCGTGCGATATGGCTCCTCGAAGCTTCAGGCACAGGTTGCTGGCTGGTACATCGACTTCAAGAACCGCATCGTGACCTCGTTCGACGAGTCGCAGGGCATCTCGGTCGATCGCAACGTCGGCAGCGTGGAAGCTTACGGCTTCGACGCCAATCTCTCCTGGCAGGTGATCGAACAGCTCTCGCTTTACGGCTTCGCGTCGTACAACCACAGCGAGTTCAAGGACAATGTGCGTATCGGCACCACGGCAGTTGTTCCGCTCGCCGGCAAGCGCGTTGCTGAAACGCCAGAATGGACGGTCGGCGGCCGTGCGCAGGCGACGGTTGGCCCGGTCAGCGTCGGTGCGCAGTGGAAGTGGGTCGACAAGCGCTTCGCGACCGACCTCAACGATGTGATCGTGCCGAGCTACAACACGATCGATCTCGATGCGCGCTTCAGCCTGGAGCAGTTCGGTGCGCCGCGCACCTTCTTCCAGTTGAACGTGACCAATCTGCTCGACAAGTTCTACTTCGGCAACATCAGCACGCAGATCAACCACGGTACCGCCGGCGGCCTGTCGGGCGCCAACCCGAGCTTCGCGCTCGGCGCGCCGCGCACGATCCAGGCTTCGGTCACCGTCGGCTTCTGATCGACGCCATCAACGAAACAGGAAGGGCGGGAGCAGCGATGCTCCCGCCCTTTCCTTTTGCCCTAAACGCCACCTTCAGGTCACTTCAAGCAACTTTCCAGTCCCTGCGTCCTGACCGATCCGCTGTAGCGCGCGATGCGATTGCCGTGGCGCAAGGTAAAGCCGCCCGGCGACTTGGCTTCGCGCTTCTTGGGCAAAGGCAGGATGGCGGCGATGCGCGCGGCTTCCGTGCGCGACAGCCGGTCCGCGCCGTGACCGAAATAGCGGATCGCGCCCGCCTGCACGCCATAGGTGCCGATGCCGGTCTCGGCGACGTTCAGATAGACTTCCATGATCCGGCGCTTGCCCCAGATCGCCTCGATCAGCACCGTGTACCAGGCTTCCAGACCTTTCCGGAAATAGCCGCCGCCTTGCCAGAGGAACACGTTCTTGGCGGTCTGCTGGCTGATCGTCGATCCGCCGCGGATGCGCCCGCCGCGCATGTTGCGCTCCATCGCCTGCTGGATCGCCTCGGTATCGAAGCCGTGATGCAGGCAGAATTTGGCGTCCTCGCCCGCAATGGCGGCACGCGGCATGTTGGGATCGATATCCGAGAGCGACACCCAGTCCTTGGTGATGCCATTGTCGTCAAACAGCATCGTAAGCGTCACGGGCACCGGCACGACCTTGTAGATGACCACCTGCGCGACCGAGATGCCGACAAAGGCGGTGGCGCCCATCAAGGCCCAGCGGAACAGCTTGCCCGGCAGCGTCCGCGGGTTGCCGGGGAAACGCCAGCGCCGCATCGTCGATCCGCGCCGTCCTGCCATTGTCGCCATGCCTGCCCCCTCCCCGCTCAGTGGCCCGGAAACGTCGTGGCTTCGAAGCGGACAGGCTCGCCGACCGCCGCATTGGCCAGCTGGTTCTCCCACATCACGCGATGTCCGCGCACGATCGTGCCGACCGGCCGCCCGGTGATCTCCATGCCCTCGAACGGCGACCAGCCGCAGCGCGAGGCCATCCAGTCGGCGCCCATCGTCCAGCGCGCGCGCAGATCGACCACCGTGAAGTCCGCATCATAGCCGACCGCGATGCGCCCCTTGCCGACCAGGCCGAAGACGCGCTGCGGCCCGGCGCTGGTCATGTCGATGAAGCGCTGCAAGGTCAGGCGGCCATTGGCGACATGATCGAGCAGCAGCGGCACGAGCGTCTGCACGCCCGGCATGCCGCTGGGGCTCGCCGGATAGGTCTTGCTCTTCTCCTCGATCGTGTGCGGTGCATGGTCGGACCCCAACACGTCCGGCACGCCCTGGCCGACCCAGTGCCACAGCCCCTCACGATGCGCGCCGCTGCGGATCGGCGGGTTCATCTGCGCATAGGTGCCGAGGCGCGGATAGGCCTCCTCGCCGGCCAGCGTCAGATGCTGCGGCGTCACCTCGCAGGTCGCGACATCCTTGTTCTGCCCTAGAAACTCCAGCTCGGCCGGCGTCGTGACGTGCAGTACGTGGATGCGCCGGCCGGCGTCCCGCGCCAGCTTCACGATGCGTTTGGTCGCCAGCATCGCACTCTCGTCGTCGCGCCAGACCGGATGGCTGGACGGATCGCCCTCGATCCGCTCGTCCTTGCGTGCGTTCATCCGCGCCTCGTCCTCGGCATGGATCGCGACGCGGCGCCTGCCATGCGCGAGGCAACGCGCCAGCGCCTCGTCCTCGGCGACGAGCAGGCTCCCGGTCGAGGCGCCCATGAAGATCTTGATGCCCGCCGTACCCGGAATCTTCTCCAGCTCGCCCAGCTGCTCGGCATTGTCGCCGGTCGCGCCGACATAGAAGGCGTGATCGCACCACATGCGATGATGCGCGCGGGCGAGCTTGTCGTGGACGCGCTCGGCCGTGTCGGTATTGGGATTGGTGTTGGGCATCTCGAACACAGCGGTGACACCACCAAGCACGGCCGCGCGGCTGCCGGATTCGAGATCCTCCTTATGCTCCAGTCCCGGCTCGCGAAAATGGACTTGGCTGTCGATCACACCGGGGAGGACGTCCAGCCCCGTGCAGTCGATGACCTCGCCCGCACCGCCGAGGCTGGCGCCGATCGCAACAATTCTGCCGCCGGTGACGCCCACATCGACCGCCGCCGGGCCACCGGGCAGATGGACCGTGCCGTTCTTGAGGATGAGATCGAATGTCTGGGGCATGAATCTTTTCTCGCTTGGCGTCGGCGGTGAGCCGGACGGCTTGGCTATTGACCTTGCCTGTCCTACCTAAAGCCGATGCTTCCGACCACCCTTCACGATCGCGCACTCGTCCGGGTCGGTGGCGCCGACGCTCGGCCCTTCCTCCAGGGCCTGCTGACGCAGGACATCCTGACCCTCGCGCCCGGTGCGCCGCGCTATGCGGGCTTGCTGACGCCGCAAGGCAAGGCGCTGTTCGACATGATCCTTTGGGCCGACCCCAAAGGCAGCGACGATGTGCTGCTCGATTGCGAGGCCGGGCGCGCCGAGGCGCTGAGCCGACGGCTCAGCCTGTATCGCCTGCGCCGCCCTGTCACGATCACACCGGAAGAGAGTCTCGCCGTCCATTGGTCGATCGAGCCGCAAGACGGCGCCGCGCCCGATCCGCGCCTCGCCGCGCTCGGTCATCGCTGGCTCGCGCCGGCCGAACCGGGCGATGCGAGCGACGCCTTCCGCGCCCAGCGGCTCGCTCACGGCATTGCCGAAGGCGCGGCCGAGCTCGGTGAGGACAAGACGCTCTGGCTCGAGACCAATGCCGAGGAACTGGGCGGCGTCGATTATGCCAAGGGCTGCTATGTCGGGCAGGAGAACACCGCGCGCATGCATTATCGCAACAAGGTGAACCGCCGCCTCGTCGTCCTCCCACTCGACAAGTCCGATCCGGCGCGGCTGCGCATCGCCTACCCCGCGCTCGGCCTTGCCATCGATCATCGCCCGGTCGATACGCTGGCCGACGTGCCGCTGCCAGACTGGCTCGCACAGGCGGTCGCCGAGAGCGCCGAATGATGCGGCGTCTCCTCGCGGCGATCCTGCTGCTGCTCGGCGCGACCGCCGCGCGGGCCGACATCAAGTGGGAAATCGTGAAGACCTTGCCGCACGACACGCGCGCCTTCACGCAGGGGCTCTTCATCGCCGACGGGCAGCTCTACGAAAGCACCGGCATCGTCGGCCGATCGGAACTGCGCGTGCTCAGCCTCGACGAGGCGAAATTGCTGCGCAGCAAGCCGATCCGCACAGACCTCTTCGGCGAGGGGATCGCGCCCTGGAAGGACCGACTGGTCAGCATCACCTGGCAGAGCGGCCTCGGCTTCGTCTGGCGCCGCAAGGACTTCAAGCAGGTCAAGAGCTTCTCCTATCCGGGCGAGGGCTGGGGTCTCACCAGCGATGAGCATTCGCTCATCATGAGCGACGGCACGGCGGAGCTGCGTTTCCTCGACCCGGAGACGCACAAGGAGCGCCAGCGCATCACCGTGACCTGGGACGGCGTGCCGGTGCAAAATCTCAACGAACTCGAATATGCGCGCGGCGCCGTCTACGCGAACATCTGGTACTCGCCGATGATCGCGAAAATCGATCCCAAGACCGGCGCCGTCACCGACTGGATCAATCTCTCCGAACTGGTCGCGAGCAATATCGGCCGCGACTCCGGGGCCGTGCTGAACGGTATCGCCTGGGACGAGAAGGCCGAACTTCTCTATGTCACCGGCAAGAACTGGCCCCATCTCTACGCGCTGCGCCTGACGCAATGATGCGCATTTGATCCCGGTCAAAGCGCCGGTCCGGTCCCTTGCCTAGGCTCGCCTGCGAAAAGCAAGCAGGAGGAACAGGTGCCATGGGCCAGCGCAATATCGGCACTATCGACCGGCTTCTACGCATCGTCATCGGCATCGTGCTGATCGCACTCGTCTTCGTCGGCCCCAGGACGCCGTGGGGCTGGATCGGCCTCGTGCCCCTGCTGACCGCCCTCATCGGCACATGCCCGCTTTATTCGCTGATCGGCCTGAAAACGCGATCCTGAGCATCGTGCAGAAAGGTGGGAACCGGTTTTCTGCAATAAACGATGCGACAACAAAAACTGAGAGCGAGCTGGGTGATCCGAATGTCACGCTGCCCGCTCTGACCGACAGGTTTGCGCCCCCTTGCCCCTCCCGTCCGGGGCAGTCAGGGCCAGCGCAAAGGAGGCCTCCTCTTGGCAGCAGAGGGGGCCTCCAACGCGCGGTTGGAAAGAAGCCCCCCGGTCGGCCTCAGCCCTTGTCGCGCGCCTTCTGGATCGCTGCCTTCAGCACGTCATAGCCGACCTGGCCGTTGAACATCTCGTCGCCGACGACGAACAGGGGCGTGCCTTCGCCGCCAAGCGCCTGCGCCAGGCGGATATTGCCCATCAGCGCCTCGTCCCGGCTGGAATCACCGAGCGCCGCCTTGGCCTGCGCCGCGTCCAGCCCGGCCTTGGCCGCGGCCTTCAGCACGAGGTCGGATTCGACACCGCCGGCCGCATACATGGCCTGGTGAAACGATGTGAACTTGCCCGCTTCCGCCGCCAGCATGCTGACTTTCGCCGCACCGGCGCTGCCCTGCGTGATCACCGGCAGCTCGTGATAGACGATGCGCAAGTCCGGATTGTCCTTCACCAGCCGCTGCAGGTCGGGCAGCGAGGCGCGGCAATAGCCGCAGGCATAGTCCATGAACGCGACCAGCGTGACGCGCGGCCTCTCCGCGCCTTCCCACGCGCCCTTGTACGGCGTTTCGAGTTCAGCGCGATTCTCGTCGATCTTGGCCGCCGCTTCCCTCGCCTGCAGCCGCTTCACCGCCTCGGGAATGATCTCGGGATGCTCGAGGATATAGTCGCGCACGATCGCCTCGATCGCGGCGCGATCGGTCGCCGCGACCGCCTTGGACTCGCTGTCCGCCGCCGCATAGGCGACGGCCGCGCCGCCCGTAACCAACATGGCAATCAGCGTGGGAGCAACCAGCCGGCGGCGCGTGCGCGTGCCCGTGCGCGTCGTCAGCGCCGACAGGATCACCCCTCCCGCGCGCAGGATGGTCTTCAGCGTCGGCCTGTCGGTCATTTCTTCCTGGTTCTTTCCATGGCCGCGCGGCTCACCATCGCGATGTCCTGCGCGCGGATAAAATCGGGCGTGCCCTGGCTGATGCCGCTCATCGCCACTTCAGCATGGCGCAGCGCCAGCGCAGCCTGGCCTTCCATCGAATAGCGCTCGGCCGTCGCCAGCGCCGCCCGTGCCGTATCGCCCTTGCGCTGATAGACATTGCCGAGCGCATACCAGCCGAACGGATTGTCATTGTCGCGCGACAGGGCATTGCGCAGGACGCGCTCGGCCTCGGCGAGATAAGCGTCGTCGTCCGTCGCGAGCAGCGCATGGCCGAGCAAGGTCGCGATCAGCGGCTGGCCACCCGTGCGCTCGACAGCTTCGCGCAGCGGCGGGATCGCCTGCGCCGGCTTGCCGGATTCGAGCAGTACCTGCCCTTCCAGTTCCAGGAAATAGGGATCGTGCGGCGCTGTCTTGAGCAACGCCTCGACCTCGCCCAGCGCTTTGTCGGTATAGGCGCTCTTGTGATAGGCATAGGCGCGTGCATAGCGCGCCGGCACCGAAAGATCGGTTTCGGGATAGAGCTGGAGCGTGCGCTGCGGCTCGCTCACGAAGCCGATGAGCTTGGCCTTCACGCGCTGAAACCTCGCCTCGAGCGCAGGATCGGTCGGCTTGTTCCAGGCGGGATCATTCTCATAGACGTGCGTCAAGGTCGCCACGCGATCGCTGGAGAGCGGGTGCGTGCGGAAATAGGTGTCCTGCGGGACATAGAGCCGATATTCGAGATTCTGCAGCTTCTTGAAGAATTCGAGGCTGCCCTTGCCACTGATTCCCGCATCATGGAGATAGCGCGCGCCGGCCGCGTCCGCGCTGGACTCCTGCGCCCGGTTGAACGCAAGGAACTTACCCATGGCGGCCTGCTGGCCCATCGCCATGATGCCCATGCCGGCCTCACCGCCGCCCGCCGCCATCGCCGCCGCGCCGAGCAGCAAGGTGACGAGCTGGATGCCCGTCGCCTCCTTGATGCCTTCCATCGAGCGGATGACGTGACCGCCTTCGACATGGCCCAGCTCGTGCGCCATCACGCCCTGAACCTGATTGAGATTGTCGGCCTGCGCGATGAGGCCGCTATGGAACCAGACCGCCTGCCCGCCCGCCACGAAGGCGTTAATGCTGGGGTCGTTGATCACCATGATCTGGACGTTGCGTTCTCGAAATCCGGCGGCACGGACCAGCGGCGCCGACGCATCCTGCATCAGCGCCTCGGTCTCTGCATCGCGCAGGATCGACTGCGCCCATGCGCCCTGCGCCGCGATCAGCCCTGCCGCCGCCAGCACGGCGCAGATGCGTGCAAGCATCCGCAACGCGCGACCGGCGAGCGAGGGAATCGGGAAAGCCATCGGGCGGCCTATGCCCGCCGCAGCCTGAACCCCGGCTGACGGACCGACACAACGGTCCGCAGCACGGGTTCGGCCCGAGGCGGGCGCCGGCCGGTCACGCTCCGAACGTGCGCTGCCACCAGCCACGGCGCGGAGTGCCATCGGCGTCCTCACCATCGGCGCCTGCGTCCCCGACCTCTGGCGCATCCGCAACCATGGTCTCGGCGGGCTCATCGGACCTAGCCGCGAGCGCGACGGGTTCCGCTGCCTTGCGGCGCGGACGACGCTTGGGCGCAGGAGCCTCCTCCCGTGTGGTCGGCTCCTCTGCAGCCGGAGCCTCAGCAACCGGTTCCGGCGCGGACGACGCTTCCGCCTCGACCGGCGCGGCTGCGGCAGCCGGAGCCTTGCGGCGCGTGCGGCGCTTGGGCGCGGCTTCTTCGGCGGCAGGCGCTTCCTCGGCGACGGGCGCGTCGGTCAGCTCGGGCGAAACCTCGACCTCGACAGCGGCTTCCGCATCGACCTCTGCTGCCGGAACGGCCTTGCGGCTGCTGCGGCGACGCGCCGGAGCAGGCGCCTCCTCTTCGACGACCGGCTCGGGCGACGCCGCGACCGGCTCGGCCTCGCTCGGCACCTCTGCGTCGGTCGCGTCACCTGCCTCGGCATGGCCGTTGCCCTGGCCACCGCGCCGGCGGCGGCCGCCACGACGGCCACGACGGCTGCGACGCGGCTGATCATCGCCCGATTCGGGCGCGCCGGCTTCGGCTTCCTCGCGGGTATCGCCTTCGCCTTCGCTCTCGCCGTCTTCTTCACCGGCTTCGCCGGAAGCGGCCTCGGCTGGACCTTCTTCGCCATCGCGACGGCCACGACGGCCACGACGGCGACGCTTGCGCTTGTTGCGGCCGGCGTCATCCCGATCGCCGTCGCGTGCGGCGCGACGCGGCTCGTCCCGTGCTTCCTCTTCTTCTTCTTCTTCTTCCTCGTCCTCTTCCTCGAAGATTTCCTCTTCGTCTTCGGAGTCGAGGGGCTCGACGATGGGCGCATAGCTTACCTGCATCGTCGGACGCGGACCGCTGGCCTCGACCGACATGCGCGCGCCCTCGACCTCGCCGTCGGGCAGGATCATGATCGTCACGCCATAGCGGTTCTCGATCTCGTCGAGTTCGCGGCGCTTGTTGTTGAGCACGTAGAAGGCCGCTTCCTGGCTCGCGCGCAGGGTGATGAGGCTGCCGCGACCGCGCGCCGCCTCTTCCTCCAGCATGCGCAGCGCCGAGAGACCGGCCGAAGACGCCGTGCGGACAAGGCCCGTGCCTTCGCAATGCGGGCAGGCACGGGTCGATGCTTCGAGCACGCCGGTGCGCAGGCGCTGACGGCTCATCTCCATGAGGCCGAAGCCGGAGATGCGGCCGACCTGGATGCGCGCCCGGTCGTCCTTGAGCGCTTCCTTCATCGCCTTCTCGACTTTGCGGATGTTGGAGTTGTGCTCCATGTCGATGAAGTCGATGACGACGAGGCCCGCCATGTCGCGCAGGCGGAGCTGCCGGGCGATCTCGCGCGCCGCTTCCAGATTGGTCGCGGTGGCGGTCTGCTCGATATTATGCTCGCGGGTCGAACGGCCGGAGTTGATGTCGATCGAGACGAGCGCCTCGGTCGGGTTGATCACCAGATAGCCGCCCGAACGCAGCTGCACGACGGGATTGTACATCGCCGCAAGCTGATCCTCGACGCTGAAGCGCTGGAACAGCGAGACCGCATCGGCATATTGCTTCACACGCCGGGCATGGCTCGGCATCAGCAGCTTCATGAAGTCCTTCGCCTGGCGATAGCCTTCATCGCCCTCGACGATCACTTCCTCGATGTCGCGATGATAGATGTCGCGGATCGCGCGCTTGATGAGATCGCTGTCATTGTGGATCAGCGCCGGCGCCGACGCCTTGATCGTGTTCTCGCGAATCTCGTCCCACAGGCGTGCAAGATAGTCGAAATCACGGCGGATCTCGGTCTTGGTGCGCGAGAGGCCGGCAGTGCGCACGATGCAGCCCATGCTCGAGGGCAGCTTCATGTCGGCGATGATCGACTTCAGGCGCTTGCGGTCGGTCGCGTTGCTGATCTTGCGCGAGATGCCGCCGCCATGGCTGGTGTTGGGCATCAGCACGCAATAGCGGCCGGCGAGGCTCAGATAGGTCGTCAGCGCCGCGCCCTTGTTGCCGCGCTCTTCCTTGACGACCTGGACGAGCAGCACCTGGCGGCGCTTGATGACGTCCTGGATCTTGTAGCGGCGGCGCAGCGCCATGCGCTTGTGCTTCAGCTCATCGGCAGCCGCATTGTCGGCGGCCCGGCCGTTGCGCCGCGCCGGCTTGGCTTCGGCATGCTCGCTGTCCTCGTCCTCGTCGTCGCCATGGTCCGGGCGCTCGACGATCTCGACGTCGCCGGCATGATCATGATCGTGATCATGCTCGCCGTCCTCGTCGTCATCGTCCAGTTCGCCGCGCAGGGCGGCTTCCTCGGCGGCGTGCGCGGCTTCTTCAGCCAGCAGTGCCTCGCGGTCCTCGCGTGGAATCTGGTAATAGTCGGGATGGATTTCCGAAAAAGCCAGGAAGCCGTGGCGATTGCCGCCATAATCGACAAAAGCTGCCTGCAGCGACGGCTCTACGCGCGTGACCTTGGCAAGATAGATATTTCCCTTGAGCTGTTTGTGCTCGGCTGATTCGAAATCAAACTCCTCGATCCGGTTCCCCGTTACGACCGCGACCCGGGTTTCTTCCCGGTGGCGCGCATCGATCAACATACGCATTGTCATTCAAGCATCTCCAGCCGGTCATCGCGGCGCTCCCATTGGGAACGTGGCGATCCGGCATAATGAGGGAGCGCGCGGCCCGGCGCGTCGGATCGACGCGGCGACGGCGGAGCGAGCTCCGGTTTCAACGAAATTGTTTGCGTCTGCTGCAAAGGCATGTCCGCTTCCTGCGGCAAAAGACCCAAGGTGCGCCCGCAGCCCGATGCCCGCTTCTGCGCGCTCTGAGCTTGTCAAGCCATGCCCCATTGCAACATCAACCTGTCCAATCGTCCGCAAGGCGTGTCAGCAAGACGTTGCCAGCAAGACGATGTTTCTCCGATGAAATGGTCCAGCCCCTGTTTCGGACATGGGACCGTTTCGGAAGTGCGAAGCGCTAGCAGGGCTTTGACTGCAGGGCAACGATGAAAAGAAATTGCGCGGCGGCGCCGATCGCATCGCATTGTCCCGCCCACCCGTGGCGTGAAGACGCTGGAACGATTTTGACTGGACGCACGGCCCGCGCTCGCGGCACATGCCATGCTCATGGTCCTGTCCGCAGCCCTGATCGCGCTCCTTGTTCCAGCGCCCGTTCAGTCGCTTGTGCCCCCGCAGCCGATCACGCAGCCGATCACGCAATCCGATATGGGAGCGCCCGCGCGGATGAGCAAGCCGCCGACGCGCGGCCGCATCGTCGTGCGCATCCCCGATGCTGCGCCGAGCATCGCACTGCCGCCGGTCGAAGGTCCGCGCGATCCGCGACGGCCGCTGGTGGTGATCGATGCTGGCCATGGCGGGCACGATCCCGGCGCGCACAATCCCGCACTCGGCATTCGCGAGAAGGATCTGACCCTCGCCATCGCGCGCGCTATCAGGGAAGAACTGCTCAAGACTGGCCGCATTCGCGTCGCCCTCACCCGCGACGACGATCGCTTCCTCGTCCTGCAGGAGCGCTATGGCCTCGCCCGCAAGCTGGGCGCCAGCCTGTTCATCTCGATCCATGCCGACGCCGCCGAGCACCCGGGCGCACGCGGCGCCACGGTCTACACGCTCTCGGACGTCGCCTCGGATCGCGAGGCCGCGCGCCTTGCAGCGCGCGAGAACCGCGCCGATATCCTCAATGGCGTCGATCTCTCCGACAAGAGCAATGCCGTCAGTTCCATCCTCATCGACCTCACCCAGCGCGAGACGATGGAATCCTCGACCAAATTCGCCGAACTGCTGCACCGCGAGGCCGTCTCGCATTTCCGCTTCCGCAATCCGCACCATCGCTTCGCATCGCTGATCGTGCTCAAGTCGCCCGACACACCCTCGGTCCTGTTCGAGGCCGGCTATGTCAGCAATGACGAGGATGCGCGCTGGATGGCGACCAAGGATGGCCGCCTCCAGCTCGCGAAGGGCGTGGCGGCGGCGATCTCGATGCATTTCGCGCGGGCGTCGGTCGGGCGATGAACGCCCAGCTGCGGTGGAACACCGGGTGCATCGGCTGCCTTTTACCGCTCATGGTCGTCGCCATCGTCATGTTCGGGCTGGCCGCCTTCATGCCTTCCATGCTCGACGCGCTCGACGAGGGCCGTTCCGGACGTCTGTTCCGCGCCGTTCGTGATATGAATATAGGCCCGTTCAACATCCCGCTCGCCTTGTGTGCCGCAGCAATGGCCTTCGAGCTGGTCCGGCAAGTCAGGCGCATGGCCGACGACATCGCGATTACGGCAACCGAGACCGGCCTTGTACCGCACCGCACGACCGGCATCGCGCCGATAGCTTGGTCTGAGGTCCAGGACATTTCGGCCGCGCCCGCAAAACGCGGAGAGGCGGCGACGCTCGTCATTCGATGCCGCAATGGCCGCGCACATCGGATCAAGGCTGTCGACAGCCGCGGGGGCGTGATGGACGAGTTCGTTCGCGAAGCACGCAAGCTCGGCGACCTCGACGGCACCTAGTTCGCCTCCGCAATCGCCAGCAGCGCCTTGTCCATCGCCGCGATCGCCTTGTCGGTCTCGCCATCGGGACAATCGTTGGAGAGGATCGAGAAGATGAGTGTCCGTCCGCTTTTCGCGAGCAGATAGCCGCTCAGCGTATTGGTCGCGTTGAGCGAGCCGGTCTTGGCGAAGATGCGCCCATCAAGCGCCGTGCCCGCAAAACGCCGCCGCAAGGTCCCGTCGCGCCCGCCGACCGGCAGGCTCTCGCGCCAGGCCGTGCCCCAGCTCTGCCGCGCGGCCCAGCCGAGCAACGTCACAGCCGCGCGTGGTGTGATGCGATTATAGCTCGACATACCCGACCCATCGGAAAGATCGACGCCATTCTCCGGCATGCCCGCCTGCGCCAGCACGGCCTGCATGACGGCCCACCCCTCGGCGATCGAGCCGGTGCCGGCGAGGCGCCCGAGATGCCGCAGCAGCAATTCGGCATGGAGATTCTGGCTGAGCTTGTTGATGATCGCGACATCCTCGGCGACCGGCGAGGCGGGCACGGTCGCCAGCATGCCGTCATCGGCGGGCGCCGGCGCGACCGGCCCCGTGCGCTCAGCCGGATCGTCCTGCGGCAGAACCGGGCGATGCCGGGTTAGGAGCCGGCCCTTCACGTCGACCCCGCGCGCCACGAGGAACTCGCGCAGGCGCCAGGCCGCATAATGCGCCGGATTGTCGATGCCGAAGCGCAGCCGCTCAGCCGGCGCATCGGCACCGATCGTCCCCATCAGCCGCACCGTGAAGCCGCCCGGATCGCGCCACCAGCCAATCTTGACCTCGCCCCCGGGCACCGTGAGGGCCTGATTGTCGAGCGTGAAATAGCGCAGCTCCTCGACCGTCGGCGCTGCGCCCACAGCCGCCGGCCTGACCAGCACGGCCAGTTCATTGTCGTCGAGCGTCAGCGCCGAGGTGCCGGTGCCCGATCGAGTGGGGATATTGTTCCAGCTCATGCCTGGGCTCCAGCGCTCGTCCGGAAACCAGCGATCGTCGCCGATGATGTCGTTCACCCGCATCGTCCGCGCCGCCACCGCATCGGCCAGCGCCGCAAGGCAGGTCTGCATACAATCCGCAGCGCTGGACAGACGCGGATCGCCCCGGCCGAGCAGCACCACATCGGGCCGGCTCTCAGCGCCTTCCAGCACCACACCGGTCCCCCGCGCCGCACCGTCGAGCGCCGCGAGATGCGCATAGGCCACCGCCGTCGTGAACATCTTGGTGTTGGACGCGGGAATGAAGCGCTGGTCCGGCGCGACGGCCAGCACCTCCGCGCCTTCCAGCGTCGTCACCAGCAGACCGATCCGCGTCCCGGCCGGCGCTTCCTTCAGTATTGCTGCGACATGCGGGCCGAGATCAGCCGACTGGGCCAGAAGCGGCGGAAGCGGGAGCGCCAGAAGGATGAAGGCGAGGAGCAGACGCATGCTGCTCATGCCTATCAGCTCGCTCCACGCGAATATAGACGAACGCCGGCTCCTTACGTCATTTCTCCACCGCCTTTCGACGCGCAGCGAACGCCTACCGCAAAACCGGTTCCCTCAGCCGGGGGAAATGGTCTAGGTGGCGCGGATGGACGAAGCGACCAGTGAGGCGACCAGCTTCCGCCTTCAGCGCGGCGAAGGCGGACCGGGACTGCTCCAGCGCATGCGGGCGCTGCTCAAGCGACGCCGCTGGCGCTGGCCGGCTTATGGGCTGGGCGCGTTCATCGTCTTCATCTTCCTGTTCTGGCTGCTCTTCGCGCGGGGCCTGCCCGATGCGCGCACCCTGCTCGACTATCAGCCGCCGCTGCCGACCGTGGTGCGCGACAATGAGGGCAAGCCGATCTACAGCTTCGCCCGCGAGCGCCGCGTGCAGCTCCAGTACAGCGATTTCCCGCCGGTCCTCATCAACGCCTATCTCTCGGCCGAGGACAAGACCTTCTTCAGCCATCACGGGCTCGATTTCCCCGGCCTCGTGCGCGCCGCCGGCGAAGGCCTGCTGAGCGGCAGCACGCCGCGCGGCACCTCGACCATCACGCAGCAGGTCGCCAAGAATCTGCTGGTCGGCGCCGAAGTGAGCTATGTCCGCAAGCTCAAGGAAGCGATCCTCGCCTGGCGCATGGAAGACGTACTGACCAAGCAGCAGATCATCGAGCTCTACCTCAACCAGATCTTTCTCGGCCGGAACGCTTATGGCGTGCAAGCGGCCGCCCGCGCCTATTTCGACAAGGATGTGGGCGACCTCAAGCTGCATGAAGCGGCCTATCTCGCCATTCTCCCCAAAGGCCCGGCCAATTACCGCCCCGAAGTCCATATGGACCGCGCGCTCGAGCGGCGGAACTGGGCGCTGGGCGAGATGCAGAAGAACGGCTTCATCACCCGGCAGCAGATGGCGGCTGCCCAGGCGGAGCCGCTCGGCACGGTGGCCCAGCGCGGCACCGGATACAGCAATATCGGGGGCTATTATATCGAGGAAATCCGCCGCCGCCTGATCGCTCAGTTCGGCGAGGCGGCCGAACATGGGCCGAACAGCGTCTATGCCGGCGGCCTCTGGGTCCGCTCGCCGATCGCCCCTTTCATGCAGGAACAGGCGACGAAAGCCCTGCGCGAAGGCCTGCTGCGCTATGACGCCGGCAAGGGCTGGTCTGGCCCCATCGCGAAGGTCGATCCGGCCAATTGGCAGCGCGATCTGGCTGTCTCCAATGTCGGCGTCGATTATGCCGACTGGACCGTCGCGGTCATACTCGACAAATCGGCGACGGAGGCGAACATCGGCCTGCCCGGCGGGCGCACCTCGGTCCTGCCCCGCGCGCTCGCCATGCTGGTCGATCGGCGCACGAACGGCGTCACCTTCGATAGCCTGAAGCCCGGCGACGTGATCGCGGTGAAGCCGGAAGGCAATGCCTATGCCTTGCGCAACATTCCCGGCGTCTCGGGCGGCCTGATGATCGAGGACGTTCACAACGGCCGCATCTACGCCATGCAGGGCGGCTTCGATTCCCGCCTCTCGTCCTACAATCGCGTTACGCAGGCGATGCGCCAGCCCGGCTCGACCATCAAGCCGTTCGTCTATGCCGCCGCGCTCGACAACGGGATGACGCCCGCCTCGATCATTGTCGATGGGCCCTTTTGCGTCTGGCAGGGCGCCAATCTCGGCCAGAAGTGCTTCCGTAACTTCTCCGGCGGCGGCGGCGGCGCGCAGACGATGCGCTGGGGCGTCGAGCAGTCGCGCAACCTCATGACCGTCCGCGCCGCTTCGCAGACCGGCATGCCGCGCGTCGTGCGGACCATCAAGGACATGGGCATCGGCGACTATCAGCCCTATCTCGCTTTCGCGCTCGGCGCCGGCGACACCACGGTTGAGCGCATGGTCAATGCCTATGCCATGCTCGCCAATCATGGCCGCCAGCTGACCCCCAAGGTCATGGACTATGTGCAGGATCGCCGCGGCAAGGTGATCTGGCCGGCCAATTGGCGTCCCTGCCAGGGGTGCAACGGCAGCGACTGGGACGGCAAGTCCATGCCCCGCTTCGCGCAGGGCGGTCGTCAGGCCATGAACCCGATGACCGCCTATCAGGTCGTTCACATCGCCGAAGGCGTGATCCAGCGCGGCACCGCGACGCGCCTGCGCGACATGGACCGGCCGCTCTTTGGCAAGACCGGCACGACCAATGGTCCGACCAACGCCTGGTTCGTCGGCGGCTCGCCCGATATCGTCGCGGGCGTCTATCTCGGTTACGATCAGCCGCGCAATCTGGGCGGCTATGTGCAGGGCGGCAATACCGCCGCGCCCATCTGGCGCTCGGCCATGGAGCCGATCCTCAAGGACATGCCCAAGACGCCGTTCGTGGCGCCGGCCGGCGTCCGCATGGTCCGCATCGATCGGCGCACCGGCAAGCGTGTCTATGGCGGCTGGCCGTCGACCGATCCGAAATCCGCGATCATCTTCGAAGCGTTCAAGCCCGAGACCGAGCCGCGCATCTCGATGCGCCGCGACGAGCTGGCCGAGCGCGCCAAGCAGGACGTCGCCGCCGCGCGCGTGTCGCGTCGCGATACCAGCCGCGACTTTGCGGGCGATCAGGGCGGCATTTACTGAGGCGTTCTGCCCGAGTGGAAACACCGTGACTTGAGTCGCACCCTATAGCAGTCGCGCCGCGCCAACGCGCTCAGGGCGGAAAGCGCGCACATTCAGCGATCACGCCGGTTTAGGCCGCAGCCTTATAGATCGTCCGGTTGCGCCCGCTGTTTTTCGCCTCATAGAGCAGGCCGTCGGCCTGGCGGAGTGCGTCCTCCGGGTCGTCCCGGCAGGTCGCGATGCCAGCCGAGAACGTCACCTGGCCGATCACCTCGTCCGTGTCCCGCACGCGCATCGTCCGGGCGCCAACGGCTGTGCGCGCCTTCTCGACCAGCGCAAAGGCGGTGTCGCCATCCACATCGGGCAGGACGACGACGAATTCCTCGCCACCGAAGCGCCCGACGATATGCGGCTCCATGGTCTGGGCCAGCGTCTCGGCGACGGCCTTGAGCACGCGGTCGCCCACGGCATGGCCGAAGCGGTCGTTGATCGACTTGAAGTGGTCGATGTCACAGAAGGCGACGGCCATCGGCGTGCCCTCATTCGCGAAGACGCGCAGCTTGCGGTCGATCTCGCGGCGATTTGGGAGATTGGTAAGCGCGTCGCGCGTGGCGTCGTCGCGCGCCGCGTCCAGGTCCTGGCGCAGGCGCTCGGTCTCCTGGCGCGTCTCGGCGAGGCGGCGCTCCATATCCGCCGTGCGCTCGATCATCGCACCGATCAGCCCGGCGAGATTGCTCTCCGTGCCGATCTGCTCCGCGCTCTGCGCCAGGTCGCGGCCGAAATCGCCCGCATTGGCCAGCGCCGTCGCCGTGATGTCGGAGAAGGAGAGCATCTGGTGGCGCAAGCTCGCCTGCTGCTCGTCGTCGGCCGGCTTGTTGGCGGTCGCCGCGGCGCCATGCCCGGTTTCGCCCGGCGCCATGTTCATGAGGTCGTCGACATCCTTCTGCGCGAGCCGGACGCCGCCGTCCATGATGCCATCGGCCTGCTTGCGGATCCAGCCGTTGGCGCCCGTCAGATAGAGATAGGCGAACGTATAGTTGGTCGGCGTTGCGTCCAGCATGTTGGCGTCGAGGAAGCGGATCGCTTCCTGCGCTGTCTTGCGGTTGATCTTCTTGCGATCCACGTTTCACTCCCCACGAGTTTTGGCGATCTCGCGCCGACTTGGCAGCGGGATATGAAAAGCTGGTTAAGGAGAAAATGGGGATATTTCGCGGGATTCCGCGCTTAATTGGCAGGACGTCTGATGCATAGAATGATAGCCTTTCGACGTGACTCTCGTAAGCATCACAAACGAAAGCGCATTTCCCGTCAGGCGGCGGCTCCCGGCGTTCATTCAGTTCCCACATTCAGGAATAATCTTGCGTGCGCACGCCGCTCGCGGCTCGAAAAATTTTATCAGTCGGTGGCCATAAAGGCTGCGAAACGCTCTTCCCAGTCCGGGTGCCAGCGCGAGAGGGCTGGCCGATTCTCGATGATGTCGCCCGCCATCCAGGCGATGCGCTTCTCGTCCATCGCCCGCGTCACGTCATTGTCCGGGCAGAGGATATAGAAGTCGCCGTTGGCGAGGCTGTCCATCATGAAATCGATGACCTGCTCGCTGGTCCAGGCAGCCGGCGGTTTCTCTCCCTGGCTGCGCGTCAGCCCGGTGTAGGTGAAGCCGGGGATCAGCAGATGCGCGCTGATCCTCTCGCCCGTCTGCGTGCGCAGCGTATGCGCAAGCCCCTCGGTCAGCGCCTTCACGCCGGACTTGCTGACATTATAGGCCGTGTCGCCCGGCGGCTGGGTGATGCCCTGTTTCGAGCCGGTATTGATGACCAGGCCCGGCCCGCCGCCCGCGATCATCCCCGGCAGGAAGGCCTGCACGCCATGCAGCACGCCGAACAGATTGACCCCGAGCACCCGTGCCCAGGCGTCCGCACCGGCCAGTATGTCGCCACCGCGCCCGACGCCGGCGTTGTTCATCAGCACCGATGCCGGGCCATGGCGCGCCTGAATATCGGCCGCCAGCGAATCGACCGCGCTTCGCCCCGAAACATCGATCTTGAACCCCTCGCCGCCGAGCGAGGCAGCCACCTGCGCCACATCGTCGGCCCAATCGATCAGGCAGATCTTCATGCCCTGCGCGGCGAAGCGCTGCGCCGCCGCCAGCCCGATCCCGCTTGCGCCGCCGGTGATCACCGCCAGCTTGCCCGTTCCGATCGCGTCCATCTCCGCCTCCTTCATCGCTGCTGCCGCGGCCTGATAGAGGATAGAGACGGTTCGCGAAAATCGCTTTTCGTGCGGCTGGTGCGCGAAAGGCTATGGCGTGGCCAGCGCGGCTCCCCCCCGCCGCATCGCCACACCGGTCATCCCCAGCCCGAGGATCATCAGCAGCCAGGTCGCCGGTTCGGGCACCGGGAGCTGGTTCACGATGCCCTGGGCGAGCAGGGCGTGGACGTAGCTCGTCGGGTGGATGGTGTCGAAATAGAGATAGCCGGCACAGCCGCCGAGTACCGCTGCCGCGCCGCCGCTCTGGCAGCTCTCGGTGAGGTTGGTGAGTCCATAGGCGCCCGGATTGGCCCGCAACGCCTGCTCCTGCGCGTAAACATGGTAGAAATCGATTCGCGTGCCGGTGAGTTGCGAGAGCGTCACCGTCAGCCCCTCGATCGCGGCGTTGAGCGCGATCGTCCGCGCCGTCGCCGTCGCTTCGATCGCCGGATCGCCATAGGCCAGCGTGTCGGGAAGCTTGCCGATGTCGGGCAGCCCGGTCACAATGATCGTCTGCGCGCCCGCGCCGGCCAGGGCGCTTAGACCTGTCGCGAAAGCATTGAGCGTGGGCGTGAAGTCGATCGCGCCCAGGTCGGTCAGCACCGAGCGCACATCATTGCCGCCGAAGGTCACCAGCACCAGCGCATCGCTCGCGATCGGCTCGCCGAGATTCTGGAAAAGCTGGAGCTGGGGCAGGAAGCTCGGTGACACTTCGCCCGGCTTGAAGGCCGCTTCCGCGCCGCCCACAGCGAAATTGTGGCCGCCTGCCAGATAGGCGACCGTCTCCATGCCGAACAGCGACTGACTCAGATAGTCCGCGAAGTTCGGCCCGTTCGAGAATCGCCCCTCATAATAGCCGAGCGCGGCCGGCGCCGGATCGGGCAGGCCGAGCAGGATCGAGCCGATCTGCGCGTTGCCGGCGTCGACCAGGCTGTCGCCGAAGACGAGCAATTTGGAAAAGGCCGATGCCGGTGCCGAAACGACCAGCGAACACAGCACGGCCACACAAAGGGTCAGTCGCTTCATCAATCTCTCCCACGGCAGACGATGTTTCACCGGGAAAATAGCACCGAACAGCGGCGAACATGGCGCACCATGCGATGAAGCGTTCCGCATATCGCATGGTGCCCCCGAGCGGAAAACCTGGCACCACGCCATCCAACCGGCACCGACGCCCATGCCGCAAGACCCGCATCCCCTTGACCTTGCGCGCGCGCCGTCGCATCCGGCGGCGCTTGGTCCTATATCGGCCCGAAAAAGACTGACGGAGACTCTACACATGCGCGCCGAAGCCGAGGCCCATGTCGACCAGATCAATGCCGCGCTCGCCCTGCTGCGCCGCTCGCTCGATTGGGACCGCGCCCTGCGCCGGCTCGACGAGCTGAACGCGCGTGTCGAGGACCCGACGCTGTGGGACAATCCCAAGGCCGCGCAGGAGGTCATGCGCGAGCGCACACGACTGGATACGTCGATCAACGCAACCCGCTCGATCGAGCAGGAAATGACCGACACGGCCGAGCTCATCGAGATGGCCGAGGCGGAAGGCGACGAGGATCTCGCCAACGAAGGCGTCGCAAGCCTCGCCGCGCTCGCCGAGCGCGCTGACAAGGACAAGGTGACCGCACTCCTCTCCGGCGAGGCGGACGGCAACGACACCTATCTCGAAGTCCATGCCGGCGCGGGCGGCACCGAGAGCCAGGACTGGGCCGAGATGCTGCTGCGCATGTATCAGCGCTGGGCGGAGAAGCGCGGCTGCAAAATCGAGATGATCGAATATCAGGCCGGCGAGCAGGCCGGCATCAAATCTGCAACTCTGCTCATCAAGGGCGAGAACGCATACGGCTACGCCAAGACCGAAAGCGGCGTGCATCGTCTCGTGCGCATCTCGCCCTATGACAGCTCGGCGCGGCGTCATACGTCGTTCAGCTCGGTGTGGGTCTATCCGGTGATCGATGACGACATCGATATCGAGATCAAGGAAAGCGACCTCAAGATCGACACTTATCGCGCCTCGGGCGCGGGCGGTCAGCACGTCAACACGACCGACTCGGCTGTGCGCATCACCCACGTCCCCTCGGGCATCATCGTCGCCTCGCAGAACGACCGCTCGCAGCACAAGAACCGCGCGACAGCTATGGGCATGCTGAAGGCCCGGCTCTACGAAGCGGAGCTGCGCAAGCGCGAGGAAGCGGCCAACACCGATTATCAGGCCAAGACCGAGATCGGCTGGGGCCACCAGATCCGCTCCTATGTCCTGCAGCCCTATCAGCTGGTGAAGGACCTGCGCACTGGCGTCACCTCCACCAGTCCGGACGACGTGCTGGACGGCGCGCTCGATCCGTTCATGGCTGCCGCGCTGGCGCAGAAGGTCACGGGCGAGAAAGTCGATGTCGAGGACGTCGATTGATGACGAAAGGCCGGTTGGCATGGCTGCTTCCGGCCTTGCTGGCCGCCAGCCTCTCCGGCTGCGATTCCCTGTCGCCGCAACCGACCGACCGGCCGCCGACGGCGCGTGAATTTCCCGAAGCCGATCGCCCCGTCGCGCCGATCATCTCGACCCGCTGGTCGACCGAGGAAGCGCGCGACCGCGTCAACGAGGCCGAGGAGATCATGGACAAGGCCGGCATCAAGCCGGGCATGACCGTGGCCGATATCGGCGCAGGCGAAGGCTATTACACGGTCCGCCTCGCCCGGCGCGTCGGGCCGAATGGCCGGGTGCTGGCGCAGGACATCATCGCCGAAGTGATCGATCAGCTCGGCCGGCGCGTCACCAAGGAAAACTGGGAGAATGTAAGCGTCAAGCTCGGCACGGCGGACGATCCCAAGCTGCCCGACGCCAGCTTCGACCGCGTGCTCATGGTCCATATGTATCACGAGATTTCAGAGCCTTACGCCTTCCTCTGGCGGCTCTATCCGTCGCTCAAGAAAGGCGGGCAGGTGGTCGTGGTCGACACCAACCGGCCCACCGAACAGCATGGCACGCCACCGGCACTCCTGCGCTGCGAGTTCGAGGCGATCGGCTTCCGCTTCGTGAGCATAGAGGAGCGCACGGCGGCAGGTGGCTATCTCGCCCGCTTCACCCCCTATGGCGCCCGCCGCGACCCCGAGGAAATCTCCGCCTGCCGGATCGCGCGGAAAAGCGAATCCTGAACAGAGTGGGCAATGGCCCCTTCAGCCCCTCCCCTCAAGGGGATGGGCTGAAACCCAACTCATCCGTTCGACCGAGGGACAATAGCGATACAACCTATGCTTAGTCTTATGCTAAGCAGTCTCCGCTATGGACGCTGGCATGAAGGTGGGACATGTGCCGATCCAGTCAGACGCGCCGAGCGGCGCGGCAGCGGCCCCGGCCGCGGCCCGCGATGACGGGCTCGCCCGGCTGGAGGGAGGCTGTGCAGAGCCCAATCCCTTTTACGGACCCGCCCTGCTGGACACCGCCTGCACGGTACTCGATCCCGATGCCGATGTCCGCCTCGTTGATGCGATCGATGATCGGGGCGTCATCATCGGCCGTCTGCCGGTCACGCAAAGCCGAGAACATGGCCGCTTCCCGCTACGCAACACCACCAACTGGCTCCACCGCCACTGTTTCTACGGCGCGCCGTTGCTCCTAGCCGGCCGGGAGGACGAGGCCTGGCGCACCATTCTAACCTCGCTCGACGCCGCGCCCTGGTCCGGCACGTTCCTGCACCTGCGCAATGTCGATGCGGAAGGGCCGGCCGTCGCCGCGCTCAAGCGCATCTGCGCGGCGCAGGGTCGCCGCTGCGAGGAAGTCGGCCGTTATGAGCGCGCGCTCCTCGCCAGCGACAAGGACGCCGAGACCTACTGGATGGACAATGTCCGTTCCAAGAAGCGCAAGGAATTGCGCCGCCTGCAATCGCGCCTCGCCGAGCTGGGTGCGATCGAACGCCGCCATCTCGCCGATGCCGCCGAATTGCCGCACTGGATCGACGCCTTCCTGCTGCTCGAGGCCAAGGGCTGGAAAGGCGAACAGGGAACCGCGCTCGGCTCGCGCGCCGAGGACAGCGCTTTCTTGCGCCAGGCTTGCGCCCGCGCCTTCGAGGCCGGCCAGCTGGATCTGCTGCGCATCGATTGCGCGGGCCAGCCGATCGCCATGCTCATCAACTTCGTGAGCACGACCGGGGGCTTTTCGTTCAAGATCGCCATCGATCCCGAGTTCGCCCGCTATTCGCCAGGCGTGCTGATCGAGCAGGACAATCTCGCCCGCGTGCTCGATGCCAGGGTCGCCCCCTGGATGGACAGCTGCGCCGCGCCCGATCATCCGATGATCGACAGCCTCTGGGGCGAGCGCCGCATCATCGCGCAATATCGCATCGGCCTGAACAAGCCGGGCCTATCCGGCCTCGCCGGCCGCCTCGCCTTGCCTGCAATGACGCTCGTCGAGCAGGCTTATGCCCGCATCAAGTCTGGAGCTCGCTCATGACCGCGACCACCGCCACTTTCCCGGCCGAGGCGATCGCTGCTTTCTCCGCCGCTTATCCCGATCGCCACCAACGCCTGACGCATCGCCTCACCGGCCATCCCCTGCTGACGCGCGAGGCGATCGCCGCGCTGGCGGAGCGGCACCCGCAAGAGCGCATGGAGTTCAATCTTGGCACGTTGCCACTCGGCATCCGCCCGGAGGACACGCCTGCCAACGGCCTCAGCGTCGCCGAGACCATCCGCACGATCGACGACAACAAGAGCTGGATCGTCATCAAGAATGTCGAGCGCGACCCGGCCTATGCCGCGCTGCTCGACGAGCTGCTGGGCGAGCTGGAGCCGATCGTGAAAGGCCGCACCGGGCCGATGGAACATCGCGAGGCGTTCATCTTCTTCACCTCGCCGGGCAGCGTCACCCCGTTCCACATGGATCCCGAGCACAATATCCTCATGCAGATCGAGGGTGAGAAGATCATGACGGTCTTCCCTGCCGCCGATGCCGCACTCGTACCGCCCGAGCAGAGCGAAGCCTTCCACGCCGGGGCGCATCGCAATCTGCAATGGGAGGAGGACTTCCTCGCCAAGGGCGATGCCGTGCATCTGACGCCGGGCGACGCAATCCTCGTCCCGGTGAAGGCGCCGCATTTCGTGCAGAATGGCGATGCCGTCTCGATCAGCCTCTCGATCACCTGGCGTTCGGAGCGTTCGGTCGCGGAAGGCGAACTGCACAGCTTCAATCGCCTGCTGCGCGCCAGGGGGCTTCCCCTGGTCAGCATCGGCGCCAAACCCGAAGCGCAGAAGATCGCGAGGATCGGCTACCGGGTGATGCGCAAGCTCAGCTAAGCCGCGCCCGCTCCAAAAGGCGGTCCCCGCTCAACATGATCGAAATGGCGCGCTGCATATGATGCGCGCCGCGTGATCGCTTTTTCAGAACTCTCTGACGAACTTTGTTCGTTTTCGTCATCAACGCGCCAGGCGTAGCCTCCATCTTCGACAGACCAGCCCCAAAAGCCATAGGAGAGCACGATCATGGACGCAAAGACGACTGGCAGCCCCTCGGGTTGCCCGATGCACGGAGACGGCGGACTGCGCTCCCTGCTCGGCCGCACCAACAAGGACTGGTGGCCCGAGATGCTCGCCACCGAGATCCTCAATCCCAACGGCGCCTCCAATCCGATGGGCGCCGATTTCGATTATGCCGAGGCGTTCAAGCAGCTCGATTATGCCGCGCTCAAGGCGGACTTGACCGCGCTGATGACCGACAGCCAGCCCTGGTGGCCAGCCGACTACGGGCATTACGGCCCCTTCTTCATCCGCATGGCCTGGCACGCCGCCGGCACCTATCGCACGGCGGACGGCCGCGGCGGCGCCAATAGCGGGCAGCAGCGCTTCGCCCCGCTCGACAGCTGGCCGGACAACGGCAATCTCGACAAGGCGCGCCGCCTGCTGTGGCCGATCAAGCAGAAATACGGCAAGCATATCAGCTGGGCCGATCTCTTCATCCTCACCGGCAATGTCGCGATCGAGAGCATGGGCGGGCCCGTCTTCGGCTTCGGCGGCGGCCGCGCCGACGTGTTCGAGCCCGAGCGCGACATATACTGGGGCTCGGAAGACAAATGGGTGAACCAGGGCGTTCAGACCCGCATTGCCCCCGAGCATGGCTTCCACGAGCTCGAAGGCCCGCTCGCCGCGATCCAGATGGGCCTCATCTATGTCAATCCGGAAGGGCCGCAGGGCAATCCGCATGACGACGAGGGCATGGCGCGCGACATGAAGGAAACCTTCGAGCGCATGGCGATGAACGACGAGGAGACCGTCGCGCTCACTGCGGGCGGCCACACCTTCGGCAAGGCGCACGGCAATGGCGACGCCTCGCTGCTCGGCAACGCCCCCGCGGGCGCCGATCTCGCCGCGCAGGGCTTCGGCTGGGTGAGCAGTCACGAGAGCGGCGGCATCGGCGAGCATGCCGTGACCAGCGGCATCGAGGGCGCCTGGACCAACACGCCGCGCGAGTGGACGGAGAATTATTTCCGCCTGCTACTCGATTATGACTACGAACTGGTGAAGTCGCCCGCGGGCGCCAATCAGTGGCAGCCGATCAACCAGAAGGAAGAGGACAAGGCACCGGCTGCCTGGGATCCGAACATCAAGGTCCCGACGATGATGACCACGGCCGACATGGCGCTGAAGCGCGACCCCGCCTATCGCGCGATCAGCGAGAAGTTCCGGGCCGATCACGAGGCGTTCAAGGACGCTTTCGCCCGCGCCTGGTTCAAGCTCACGCATCGCGACATGGGGCCAAAGGTCCGCTATCTCGGCCCCGAAGTGCCGGAAGAGGATCTGATCTGGCAGGATCCGATCCCTGCCGGCACCATGCCCTCGGACGCCGATGTCGCGGCGGTGAAGGCAAAGATCGCGGCCAGCGGCCTCACCGTCAGCCAGCTCATCAAGACGGCCTGGGCCTCGGCCAGCACCTATCGCAAGTCCGACCATCGCGGCGGCGCGAACGGTGCGCGCCTCCGTCTCGCCCCGCAAAAGGACTGGGATGTCAACGAGCCCGCCATGCTCGCCAAAGTGCTGGGCACGCTCGACGGCTTGCGCGGCTCGCTGTCGATAGCGGACGCCATCGTGCTCGGCGGCGTGGTCGGCCTGGAGAAGGCGATCAAGGATGCCGGCTTCAACGTCGCGGTGCCGTTCACCGGCGGTCGCGGCGATGCGACGGCTGAGCAGACCGATGCCGACAGCTTCGCGGTCATGGAACCGGAGGCCGATGCCTTCCGCAACTATCTCGGCAAGAAGAAGCTGGCCGTTAAGACCGAGGAAATGATGCTCGATCGCGCATCCTTGCTCGGCCTGTCGGTGCCCGAGATGACCGTGCTGGTCGGCGGCCTCCGCGTGCTCGGCGCCAATCATGGCGAGCGTGGGCATGGCCATTTCACCAGGCGGTCGGGCCAGCTGACCAACGACTTCTTCGTCAACCTGCTCGACATGACCAATGTCTGGAAGGCGGTCGATGGGTCGGACGACCAGGAATATATCGCCACCGATCGCAAGAGTGGCGGAGAGACCTGGCGCGCGACCCGAGCCGATCTCGTCTTCGGCTCCAATTCGGAATTGCGCGCGGTGGCCGAGGTCTATGCCGAGACCGGGCATGAGGAGAAGTTCGTGAAGGACTTCGTCGCCGCCTGGACCAAGGTGATGAACGCGGATCGTTACGATCTGAAGGCCTGACGGCAATTTCCGGATCGCCCAGCGCGGTCCGGCCCGAGGAGGAAACCGCCGCACCGGCAAAACGGTGGGGCGGTTTTCCATATACGCGCCCTCCGGACATGATCGCTCGATGTCCGAGGTAAGGATGTTGACTCGACCTTCACATTATGGAAACGATGTTACGACTGTCGAAACCAATATCATATAGGATTCCAGCATGGGGAGAGGCGATAGCACGGCAGCTTCGGTTGTCGAGCGCTTCAATACGGATATGTTGATCGCGACCGGCCGCACGCGGGCGTGGAACGACATCTATTCCTCCCGCCTCGCCAGCGCGGACGTGATCCCGCGCTTCCGGGATTTCTCCGCCGGCCTCGATATTGGCGGCCTTGGCCAGCTCGGCATGGTGCGGCACATGACCGGCCCCTGCACCATCACCCGCACCGCCGACCATATTGACGAGGCGCGACAACAACGCGTCTACTCCTTCCTGATCCAGCTGAGCGGCGAAGCGCATTTCAGCCAGGGCGACCGGCACGTCGTGCTGCGTAGCGGGGATGTCAGCTTTTGCGACAACGGCATGCCGCACAGCAACAGCCTGGGCGGCGACGCGGGAATGCTGCTGGTGCGCGTGCCCGACGATGTAATGCGGGACTATCTGCCATTCCCCGAAGCGATCCGCGGCCGCCGGCTCTGCGCGCGCAAGGGCGTCGCCGCGATCGCCACCAGCATGGCGTGCAGCCTCTGGCGGCAGGTCGAGCGCGGCATCGAACCGGCTCATGCCGATGTACTCGCCCATCAGCTGGTCGATCTCTTCGTGACGTCCTACAGCCAGACCTATGGCGAGGAAATGAGCGGCCCCTATGCCGATGCGGCCGTGCATGCCCGCGCGACCGCCTATATCGACGAGATGATCCGCGATCCGGGCCTCAGTGCGCGCGGTACGGCCAAGGCGACGGGCATCACCACCGGCCAGCTGCTCGCGATGTTCATCCGGCGCGGAGACAGCTTCGGCGGCTATGTGTCGCGCCGCCGGCTCGATCAGGCCGCGCGTCATCTGCGCAACCCGCGCTGGCGGGGGTCGACCATCTCGGAAGTCGCCTACAGCGTCGGCTATAACAGCGTGCCGCTGTTCAACCGCACCTTCCACGGCCGGTTCGGTGTCAGCCCGGGCGACTATCGGCGTGCGAGGCTGAACTAGGCCCGCCTTCGCGTCATCCACGTTGACAAAGTCGTCCGCGCCGGGCGATTTGCCGCCAGCAAGGAGAGACGCCACATGACAGCCCCAGCCTCTTACGGCGCAAATTATGCGCAGGACCGCGCCGAGATCGAGGACCTCATGTCCCGCTATCTCTTCGCCATGGATTATGGCGACATCGAATCCTACATGGCGACCTTCACGCAGGACGCCGAGCTCGAATTCGCCACCGGCACCTACTCCGGACAGGATGCGATCCGCGAGTCCGTCACCCGGTTCAAGCAGAACATCGGGAAATTATACACGATCGAGAACGGCAGCCCCGCGACGCTGCGCCACGTGCTGCTGCAGGCCGTGATCCGCGTGGAGGGCGATCGTGGCTGGACGACGTCGCTCTGGATGGAAATGGCCAATGACGGGCCGGGCGACAGCTTCAAGATGGGCACCTTCGGCATCTATGAAGACGAGTTGCGCCGGGTCGACGGCAAATGGCTGTTCAGCCGCCGCCGCGTGCTCAACGAGTTCCTGAAGGGCCGCCATTCCGGCCCGGACAACCCGGTGCTCGCGATGGACGCCGCCGCGAGCGCCTTCGCAGGCAAGTAGCGCCGCCGATCTGGCGGTTTGCGATGCGCGGCGCATCAAGGGGAGCAGGAGATTTCGAGATCATGCTTCCCCGCCGCGCTGGCCTGCTCGCCGCTCTGACCTTGCTTGCCGCGACACCGGCGATCATCCCGGCGGCGGCGAGCCCCCGCAACTTTCGCTTTCGTTCCCTCGGTCGCGCGCTATGGCTCGCGCAATCCTGCCAGGAGACCCTCGATCATGCGCTCTCGTTCGCTCGGCCTGTCGCTCGCTTTTGCCCTCCTCGCCGCGAGCCCGGCGCTGGCCCAGCTCTCGCCGCCGGTCCCGGCGCAGCCCGAAAGCGAACTGCCCTTCACCATGACCACGGTCGGCACGTTCGACGCGCCCTGGTCCATGGCCTTCCTGCCCGGCGGCAAGATCATCGTGACACAGAAACAGGGCGCCATGATCCTGTTCGATCCGGCAAGCGGCGAGAAGAAGACGCTCGCCGGCACGCCCGCAGTCGTCAGCGCCGGTCAGGGCGCGATGATGGACATCGCCCTCTCTCCCGATTTCGCGAAGTCGAAGAAGATCTATTTCAGCTATTCCGAGGCCGGTGAAGGCAAAACCAACGGCGCCGCGCTCGCCACCGCGACCCTGGACGAGACCGGCGCCGCGCTGAAGGACGTGAAGGTCATCTTCCGCGCGCATCCTTATATCGAGAGCGGCGCGCACTGGTCCGGCCGCATCGCCTTCTCGCCGGACAAGAAATATCTGTTCTTCACGAATGGCGAGCGCGCCAAGGCCGATCCGGCGCAGGACCCGACCGCCACGCTCGGCAAGGTGCTGCGGCTCAATCTTGACGGCACGCCCGCCAAGGGCAATCCGCTCGCGAAACAGGGCTTTCATCCCGCCATCTGGACCTATGGCCAGCGCAACCTGACCGGGCTCGCCTTCGATCGCGATGGGCACCTCTGGGAAGTCGAGATGGGCCCGCTCGGCGGCGACGAGGTCAATCTCATCAAGCCCGGCACCAACTATGGCTGGCCCAAAGCATCCAACGGCAGCAACTATAACGGCACCGACATTCCCGATCACACGCCTGCCGACGGCTTCACGCCGCCCAAGGTCTTCTGGAACCCGTCGCTCGCCCCGGCCTCCATGGCCTATTACGACGCGGCCTTGTTCCCCGCATGGAAGAACTCGCTGTTCATCACTGGCCTTTCCGGAATGGCGCTCGCGCGCGTGTCGCTGAACGGCGAGACCGCGACCAAGGCCGATCACTGGCGGCTCGGCATGCGCCTGCGCAATGTCCGCGTCGGCCCGGATGGCGCGCTCTGGCTGTTGCAGGACGGCCCCAACGGCAAGATGCTGAAGCTCACGCCCAAGGGGTGAGGGTAAAGGAAACCAACCCCCAACCAACCGCGTCACCCGGGGCTTGACCCGGGGTCCCGCTGCCTTTTCCGCCATATCGATCAAGCGGACTTTCTGAAATCGAACTCCCGTCCAAGAAGCGGGACCCCGGGTCAAGCCCGGGGTGACGGATATTCTGGGTCCGAAATCAGCCCCTCACCGACGCAAAATACGCCGCAGCCAATACTCCACTTCCAGCGCCGGCGAGAAGCGCTCGATCTGCCACCATTGCAGCTCTTCCGCGCCGGTCGCGAGGCTCTCCTTGTAGCGGTCCTTGCCCGCCAGCAGCGAATAGAGCGCAAGGCCGCGCGCCGCATAATGCGCAACCGCAGCCATATGCGTGACGAGGCCGGGCTTGTCCTTTGGACTGACCGGCTCGGCAAAGGCGGACTGATAGTTCATCGCGCGGTCGCCATGGACGAAGTTCAGCAGATAGCCGGTCACGTCGCCGCCAATCGTGACGCGCAACAGATCAACCGCGCCCGACGCCAGCCCTGTCCGGGCGATCTCCGCCGCGAAGGCGCGAAACATCGGCGCGTCCCAGGCATTGTCGGCATGGCGCCCGACGTTGAGCGCGCGCATCCGCTCGAGCCAGTCGGCCAGCTCGGCGGCATTCGCCGCGCGCTGGACGCCGATCTCGCCGTCGCCATGGTCCTTGAGCGAGCGCCTGATCTGGCTGCGCGTATTGCTGGAGAGCAGGGAAAGATAGTCACCGACCGCTTCGCGCACGGCCGCCAGCCCCACGCCATAGGCCGGCGACACGTCGACCAGAATGCGCCGCCGCGCGGGCACCGCGCCGATCAGCGCGCAATCGTCAGCCACGCCATTCAGGCGCAGCACGCGCCAGTCGCTCCGGCGCGCGAGCAGATGCGCGAAGGCCGCGTTCACCTCTTCCTCATGGTCACGCGCGGCGAGCGGCGCATTATATTCGATGAAGACCCGGTCGGCTTCCGCGTCGCCCGCCTCGTTCAGGCGCAGCGTCTTCACCTTGCCGAGCTTGCGCGCCTCACGCGAGAGGCCGAGCAGTGCCAGGCCGATGTCCGCGCCATCCTCGCTCTGCACGCTGACGAGGTCCGGCCGCGCGCCGGTCGCGCGCAGCCAGCTGCCGATCCACGTCCAGCTCAGGAAGAAGCTGGTGTCCGCCTGCGCCTCCAGCGCACGCCAGCGCGGCTCGAGCACCTCGATCGGCGGCAGCGGTTCCTGCATGGCGATGACGGCGGTCATGGCGCTTCCCTGTCCGCTGGCATCGGCGCGGTCAACAGCGGGATCATCCGACGCGCCGCCCGGCCCAGATCACCCGGCCGACGATCGTCACACCGGCCGGGTCCACCTCGTCCCAGCTCGGGAAGAGGGGATTGTCGCTGATCACCGAGAAGCGGTCGCGGCGCGGCGTGCGGGCAATGCGCTTCACCATCAGCACATCGTCCATGCGCAACACATAGATGCCATCGCGCAGCCGATCGATGCTGTCGCTGCGATCGACCATGATGTCGTCGCCGTCGCTCAGGGTCGGGGTCATGGAGTCGCCGTCCACGCGGATGATCGAGAGCATGTCCGGCCGCCCGCCGATATCGCGCAGCCAGCGCGGCTCGAAGGCCATGGCACCTGCCGCCCCTTCATCCTCCTGCAGCGACCCTGGCCCGGCCGATGCCCCCAGCGCCAGTCGCGGCACTGGTACGAGCGCGCCATGGCCTCGCGCGGCGGATCGCCCTTTCGACGCCTGCTCCCAGGTCGCCGCGCCCGGCGCGCCGAGCATCTGCTCTTCGACACCGAAGTAGCGCGCCAGCAGCTTGCGATCCGCCTCGTCCAGCTTGCGCGGGCTACCGCGCTTCACGAATTGCTGAATATAGGCCGGATTGCGCCCGATCAGCCGCGACACGGCATCATAGCTGTCGCCCCGCTCCCGAATGAGCCGGTCCAGAACCTCGCGCGGATCGGATGTCTCCATGTCGGACATCATAGTGATAGGAATTTTCCTAGACAAGTAGGATTTTGCATAGGAGATAGGAAACTTCCTATTTCGAGTCGATGGTACAAGGAGGCACTCCCTTCATGACGACACTACGCAGCATCGAGATTTTCCTCCGCCGCACCGGCATGGCGGCGACCAGCTTCGGCCGCGAATCGGTGCGCGATCCGCGCCTTGTCCATGACTTGCGGAAAGGCCGCGAGCTCTCCGAGCGGATGAAGCGCCGCATAGAACATTTCATGAACATATACAAAGGAGGCGCTGCCCAATGACTCTTCTCTCGAGCCTCGCAACCGCGCGCCGCTTCCGCATCCGGCGCAAGGAAACGCACCATATCCAGCCGGCCAATCCGCGGCCGCAGCGCCGGGACTGTCAGGGTCAGCTCATCGCCGCGCTGGAAGACATGGCCGGACCGGCCGTCGTCGTGACCGATGCGACGATGCGCCCCTGGTGCAGCGCGACCTTCATCGGCGCCCAGCATCGTCTTTCTCTGCAGCTTTCCGGCTCCGATGCCGCGCAGCAGGCGGACGATCTCGCGACGCGGCTGCGCGACGCCGAATTCAGCCTGCGCGGTCACATCGTGGCGGACATCAGCGTGGACGATGTTCGGCCTGCTTCAGAGTGTGACTTTAGTGTGACCTTGGCCGTGCTGACCATCGAGGATTGGTGAAAGTCTTAGCGGCGGCCCTGCTCGGTGAGCTTGCGCAAAGTGGCTAGCGCACTGCTGAGCGCATGCTCCACATCGGCATCGACGCGCAGCAGTTCCGTCTGCGCTGAGGCCGCTTCCGCAGCGAAGGCCGGCGCGCTCGGCGGCACGATTTCGACGGGGCGCTGGGCACGCAACGCCGCGCGCACGGACGGGTCCGGCTGCGCATAGCCGATGCCGCCGTCGAGCGACTGCTGCGCCTGCGCGGCTTGAGCCACGGCTTCGCGCTTTGCAACGCTGCGCTCGAAGCGGGCCGCCAGCGCGCCAAGATCGGCATCGGCAATCAGCGGCAGGTTGAGCGTGCGGAGCAGCGTGGCACAGCTCTCCCTGGCGAACGGCGCCGTTGAAGCGGTCACCGCCTTGCGTGGCGGCATGGCAGCGACGACGTGCGCAATCTCTTCCTCGCTGAGCGGCACGGGCGCGCGCGGCATATCAAAACTCGACAGCGGGTCCGGCGCGGCCATCGGTGCAGGCGCAGCGTGCGCGATGACCTCGGCGAGAGTCGGCGCCGCAACGTTCGGCGCGGACTCGACGGGCGCGACGAAGGCCGCAACCTCGACTGGTGCAGGCTCGACAACGGCGGACGCAGGTTCAGGCGGCGGCAGATCGCGGCTGGCGGAGAGCGGCGGACGCGGCGGCGCGTCGGGATGCCGATCGCGGCGACGGCGACTCAGATTGTCCTGCGCATCGCCATTGTCGTGGAAACCGCCACGCACGAGTCGCAGCAACGCACCGCCCCAGCCGGATCCCGAAGCCTGTCTGCGCGCGTGCATCATCTCGTCTTCATCCTCGATTTCAAGAAGCTCGGCCTCATAGTCCGGTTGCGGCTCCGCCGGTGCGGCAGGCGCTCCCCAAAGCGTCCAGACGACCGCAGCAGGCACCAGCGCAAGGATGCCGCCGAGCAACAGGCGCGAGCCAAGACCGATCGGCGGCGCGAAGAATTTGACCATTTCGCTGAGGCCGGAGGCGGTCGCGAGTTCCTCGATCAGCGACGTCGGCGCGGACAAGGTGAGGGCAATCGTGCCGCCGGCAACCAGCAACAGCCGGGCACCACGGGCGCCCAGCACCCGCTCCATCCACGCTCCCCGCGTATCGACTTTGACCAATGCGCCTGAATTCATAGCCCTAGCTCGTCACGACCGATCCGTGTTCGTTAACAGCCGTTGGTAAACAGGTTCGTAACGAACGACATTCTTTGCCCAGCTCCGCTCACGCTCGACGAACGCCCGCGCGACGCGCCGCCGCTCGTCCCAAATCCCCCGGTCGGCGAGCAATCCGGCGAGCGCACGCGCGATCGCGGCCGGATCGTCCGGCGCGAACAAGGTGCCAGTGACACCATCCTCGATGAGTTCGCGATGGCCGCCCACGGCCGATGCCGCGACCAACCGCCCCTGCGCCATGGCTTCCAGCGGTTTCAGCGGCGTGACAAGCTCGGTGAGGCGCATGCCCTTGCGCGGATAAGCGAGGATATCGATCAGGCTGTAATAGCGCTCGACGTCCTGATGCGGCACCCGGCCGACGAAATGGATGCGTTCGGCAACCGATGAGGCGGCGGCCTGCGCGCGAAGCGCGTCGGATCGAGGGCCGCCGCCGACGAGCAGCAGATGCGCGCTGGGCCGCTGCGCCACAAGCGCCGGCATGGCCGCGACGAGATCGTCCAAGCCTTCATAATCGTAGAAGCTGCCGATGAAGCCGATCACATCCGCCTCATCCAAGCCGAGCTGCGCGCGCAATGCTTCGTCGGCGGGCGGTGGATCGCCGAACAGCTCCAGATCGACGCCATTGGGCGAGACGACGATCTTCTCCGGCGCGACGCCGCGCGCGATCAGATCCTGCCGCAGCCCGTCGCAGATCACCATCACGGCATCGGCCTTGGCGACCGCACGATCCTCGAGGAAGCGCGTGACCCGATAGCGCAAATCACCTTCGCGCCCGGTCCCGTTGCCGACCGCCGCATCTTCCCAGAAAGCCCGGATTTCATAGACGAACGGCAGCTTGTATCGCCGCGCCACGGGCGCCGCCGCCAGCGCGCCAAGCACGGGCGAGTGGGCATGAATGAGGTCGGGGCGCCAGTCGCGCACCAGCGCGTCGATGCCGGCCGACAGCCGCTTCACGTCGCGCCATTCGGCAATCGGCGCGATGCGGCCCTGCGAACGGCCCGACACGCGGTGGAAGGTCAGGTCATCGACCGTCTCGACCGCCGGCCCCTCGGCATAATGCCGGTTGCCGGTAATGCCGCGCACATCCCAGCCGCGTCCCTGCTGCGCCTTCAGCAGCGCGCGCGTGCGGAAGGTATAGCCGCTGTGCAGCGGCAGGCTGTGATCGAGGACATGGAGGATTCGCGTCATCGCCTCACCTTTGCCCGATAAGGTTTAACGCCGCCTCAACCAGCTTGCGCTAGGGCAATTCCCATGAGCTGCGATAGCATCGGCTGGGACGGGTTGAGAGCCTTCAATTCATGATCGACACATTCTCCCTGCTGCTGGTCCACGGCCTCATTCTGCTGACCTGCGTGCGCCTGCTCGGTCGCGAGGATCTGGACGACGAAGCTGGCGGCGAGCGCTTGAACTTCCTCGGCCAGCCGCGCCGCCGCCGGCGGCGCAAATCCCGCAACGGACGGCCGCCCGATGCGTGACCTTTTCTTCATCCTGTTCCTGGCCGCGATGTTCGGCCTCGGCCTCAAGCGCCCGTTCATCCTGGTGCTGGTCTACAGCTATATCGACATCGTCTCGCCGCAACGCCTGTCCTATTTCCTGCTGAATTCGATTCCGGTTTCGCTGCTCGCCTTCGCCTCGGCCGTGGGCGCCTGGCTCATCTTCGACGACAAGCAGGATTGCCGCTTCTCGCGACGGCAGGTCGTGATGGTCCTGCTGTTGATCTATTGCTGGTACACGACGACGCATGCCGACTTCCCGTTGGCCGCCGACCATAAATGGGGATGGGTGTGGAAGGCGCTGGTCTTTGCCATCTTCCTGCCGCTCACCTTGCGGACAAAGCTGCGAATCGAGGCACTGGCGCTCGTCATGGTCCTCTGCGCCGGGTCGATCATCATCACCGGCGGCATCAAGACAGCGCTCGGCGGCGGCGGCTATGGATCGCTCAACCTCATGGTCGACAACAATAGCGGCCTTTATGAAGGCAGCATCATCTCGACCGTCGCCATCTCGATCATCCCGCTCATCCTCTATCTCTCGCAGCACGGTACGATCTTCCCGCCGGACTGGCGCGTGAAGCTCTTCGCTTATGCTTTCTGCTTCGCCTGCCTGCTGATGCCGATCGGCACTGAGGCGCGCACTGGCCTGGTCTGCGCAGCGATCCTCGCCGGGCTGATGTGGTGGCGCACGCAACGGCGAGTACTCTATGCCGGCCTTGGCGCCTTCGCCCTGCTGTGTTCCATTCCCTTCCTCCCGGCGAGCTTCACGGAGCGGATGAACACCATCTCGGCCTATCAGGCGGACGAGAGCGCCTCGACCCGCCTGCAGGTGTGGAAATGGACGCTCGACTATGTCGGCAAGAATCCCATCGGCGGCGGCTTCGACAACTATCTGGCCAACAGCTTCACCTATCACACGGTGCAGAAGAGCGGCCCGGCCGACAATCAGCGCGTCGAGCATGTGATCGTCACGGACAAGGGCCGCGCCTTCCATTCGAGCTATTTCGAAATGCTTGGCGAGCAGGGCATCCCCGGCCTGTTCCTGTGGCTGCTGCTGAATGTCGGTACGCTCGTCCAGAGCGAGCGGCTGCGGCGGCGATACAAGGACACGGACAGGCCCGAATTCAAATGGGTCGCGCCCTTCGCACAGGCCATGGTGCAGGGGCACATCGTCTATCTGGTCGGCTCGCTGTTCGTCGGCATCGCCTATCAGCCGTTCGTCTTCATGCTCATCGCCCTGCAGATCGGCGCCACCACCTATATGCGCCGCCTGCGTGCGGCCGAAAGCTGGCGCCCGATCGTGCCGGGAACAGCAGCGCAGGCTGCGGAGTGAACCGCTCGCCCCATTGACCGGTTCCGTCCCTCATGCGAGTCCCTCGCCCAAGAGAGGACCATGATCTTGCCCATACCCGCACAGCTTCAGCGCGGCCTGCGCCTCCCCGTCATCGGCGCGCCGCTCTTCATCATTTCCAATCCCGATCTCGTCATTGCCCAGTGCAAGGCCGGCATCATCGGTTCCATGCCCTCGCTCAACGCGCGCGGCGAGGAGCGACTGGAGGACTGGCTGACCCGGATCACGCAGGAACTTGCCGCGCACGACGCGGCGCATCCCGAGGCCCCGGCCGCGCCATATGCGGTCAACCTCATCGTCCACCGGTCCAATCCGCGCCTGCTCGAAGATCTCGCCATCTGCCAGCGCTTCAAGGTGCCGCTCATCATCACCTCGCTCGGCGCGAACGAGGAGGTGAATGCGGGCGTCCACAGCTGGGGCGGTCTCGTCTTCCACGATGTCATCAACCAGCGCTTCGCGCACAAGGCCGTCGAGAAAGGCGCGGACGGGCTGATCCTCGTTGCGGCGGGCGCAGGCGGCCATGCGGGCGCGCAATCACCCTTCGCCCTGACGGCCGAAACCCGCGCCTGGTTCGATGGGCCGATCGCCCTCTCGGGCGCCATCGCGACCGGCGCTGGCATCCTCGCAGCGCAGGCAATGGGCGCGGATTTCGCCTATCTCGGCTCGGCCTTCATCGCCACCGACGAAGCGCGCGCGACGGCAATCTACAAGCAGGGGATTGTCGAGGGCACCGCCGCCGACATCGTCTATTCCAACCTCTTCACCGGCGTTCACGGCAATTATCTGCGCGCCTCGATCGTCGCGCAGGGCCTCGATCCCGACAATCTGCCGCAGAGCGACCCTTCTGCGATGGACTTCGCCAAGGCGACCGACGCCAAGGCCTGGCGGGACATCTGGGGCGCCGGCCAGGGCATCGGCTCGGTGCATGACGTGCTGCCGGCGCAGAAGCTGGTGGAGCGGCTGGCTGTGGAATATGCGGCAGCGCGGGCGGCGTTGAGCTGAAGCGCGCGCGGCCTCCTGGCCATTTTCCGCCTCCCTGTCAGCGGGCGATGAAGACGCGCCGAAGACTCACGAAAAGATCATCTTGATCCCCGTCGCGGCCAGCACGACGGCGAGGACGGGACGCAGGATCGTGGCAGACAGGCGCGTTGCCAGCAGCGAACCGATCACGATGCCGGGGATGGACCCGACGAGCAGCGAGCCGAGCAGCGCGAAATCGACATTGCCCATGAAAAGATGGCCGACACCGGCGACCATCGTCAGCGGCACGGCATGCACGATGTCGGTCCCGACCAGCCGCCGCGCCGTCATGCGCATCGGATAAAGTGCCATCAGCATCACGGCGCCGAGCGCGCCCGCGCCGATCGAGGTCAGCGTCACCATGACGCCGAGCAATGCCCCGGCAGCGATCGTCAGCGCCGGCTGGCGCGCGCGATAAGTGGTCACGACCGCACTTTCCATGCCGAGGACGAGTGCCTGCACCCGCCCCCATCCAAAGGTTGCCGCCGCCGTCGCGAGCAGCAGCACACCCAGCGAGCTGATGATGAGGCCGTGCTTGATCTGGCTGGCATCGATCTGCGCCAGCAGCAGGCTGGTCACGATACTGGCGGGAATGCTGCCATAGGCAAGGCGGCGCACGACCTGCCAGTCGGGTTCACCCAGGCTGTGATGGACGACGCCGCCGACGCTCTTGGTGATCGCGGCGAACCAGAGATCGGTGCCTACCGCAGTCGTTGGCGAGACGCCGAGCAGCAGTATCAGGATGGGCGCCATCAGCGAACCGCCGCCGACGCCGGTCATGCCGACAAGCATGCCGACCAGCAGCCCGGAAAGTCCATGCGCCAGATCCATTCCGCCTCGTCGCGCTCACCAACCCTTGCGCCGGAGGCAGACTGCCCCTTTTGCGGCGCCTAGCTGCCATGCCGCCCCGCGATTCGATAGGAACAAAAGCTATGCTCAGCCATGGCGGAACTATTGATCGAAAGCGCGGGAGCCCGCTCCCTCTTGAAAAGCGGGCGCAAACCGGCCAAGGGGCCGGGGCATGGATAATAGCAGCATTCTTGAGGCGATCGCTCTGCGTCGCTGCCTCACTGCGCAGTACAACAAGCTCGCACTCGTTCTGGCGCCGCATGTGCTCTACAAGCGGAACGACAGCTACTTTATCGACGCGATCACCATCACCCGCGACGGCGCCGAACCGCGCGAACCGAAGGTGGGCAGCTATAATCTTGCCGGTCTCAGCGAGCTCGGCGTGCTCGACGAAACGTTCGATGTGCATCCGCTGTTCAACCGGATGGATCCGAAGTACCGGGACAATACGCTGTTCATGATCGACGCCGACTGAGGCGCGCCGGCCCATTGCGTCGGTGCCCGGTCGCCGCCGGCCTACCCCGAGGCGCCGCTCGCGCGATGGCTATGGACCGGTGCTCCCCGTGCAACTAGGACGGATCGACATTCAGATGACGACGAGCCGAAAACGGTCGTTTTGCGTGACCCTTGAAACGAGGCACGTGACTCGTTTCAACGCAGCGTACTAAAGGTACGTGAGCACCCGAAGCGCGCGGAACCGCCATTTGCACGCCGTCAGGGCTGAATGTCGATCCGTCCTTGTGCTGACTTGGGCGAGCGCTGCGAGATGAGGCGGAAACGGTGCAGGAGCAAGTCGATCGCGAGCAGCTGACGGCGATTGCCGGGCGCGTGCGGTCGTCGCTGAGCCTGGGCCGCTCGGAAACTTTGCGCCGGCTGTTCGATTTTCTGCTTGAGCGCACTTTGGCCGGGCAGGCGCCGAAGGAAATCGAGCTTGCCTCGCATGTGTTTGGCCGATCGAATGCCGATCTCATGGCCGATGCGACGGTCCGTGTCTATGTCCATCGCCTCCGCCGCAAGCTCGAGGAACATTATGCCGGGCCTGGCAGGCTCGATACCGAGCGGCTGCTGCTGCCGAAGGGCGAATATCGCTTCCACATCGGCGACAGCGCCGAGATCGCAGAGGCTGCGGACGTGCCTGTTGATGAGACGACCCGCGCTCCCGCCTCGGCTGCCCCGCCCGGCAAGCGGAGCGCGCGCTGGCTCTATCTCGCCGGCGGGTTGATCGGCGGCGCCGCGCTCATGCTGGCCGCGCAGCATCTGCAAGGCAACGCGGACAATCTCGATCCGGTCCGGGAGAGTCCGCCCTGGGCCGCGCTGCTGGAGAGCCGCCGGCCGCTCGCCTTCGTCGCCGGCGATTATTATCTCGTCGGCGAGCGGGACAAGCCAGGCGCCGATCCCGCGCGGCTGGTCCGCGATTTCTCGATCAACTCGCGCGCCGAGTTGGACGAGCTGCTGATGCACCGCCCGGAGCTGCGCGAGCGCTATGTCGATCTCGGCCTGTCCTATCTGCCCGTCAGCAGCGCCTATGCGCTGAAAGCGATCATGCCGATCGTCTCCCCGAGTCTCGCCGAGCGCCGTTTTTCGCCGCTGGTGCTCGCCTCGCGCCTTTCGCCGCCGATGCTCAAGAGCAGCGACATGATCTATGTCGGCCTGCTAAGCGGGCTGGACCTGCTCGAGCAGCCGGTGTTCGCGGGCTCGCGCTTCGCGTTCGCGGGCAGCTATGACG
>NZ_JAHKKS010000003.1:100000-512481 GCF_019737615.1 Sphingobium xanthum
GGCTCTGTGCCTATCCGGCCTTCGCACTCGTCACCGCGCGCATCGCCGGCGGCCTCATCGGCCTGCGCTTCCGCACACTCGCCGCGTCCGTCGCGCCCGGCTTCATCTCGGCGACGGCGATGGCGCTGGTCGTGATGGGAGTCGATTCGCTGCTCCCGCCGCTCGCCGCGCCGATTCGCCTCACCATTCTCGTCGCCGTCGGCGCCGGCAGCTTTGTCGGCCTGCTTGCTCTTGTCTCGCGCGAGACGATCCGCGAGCTGATCGAGCTCGTGATCCGTCGCAGGCCACCCGCGTCGGAGGCGGAACCCGCCTGACCCGGACCTGCCTGATTCGGCGTCAGGCGCTCTGGATGTAGCTGCGCATCGCCTCGGCTTCCGATTCGATCTTGTCCATGCGCCATTTGACGAGATCGCCGATGCTGACGAACCCGACCATCCGCCCGCCCTCGACGATCGGCAGATGGCGGATGCGCCGCTTCGTCATCAGGGAAAGCGCTGAGATGATCGGCGTGTCGCCGGGGATCGTCACCGCCGGCGCCGTCATCACCTCGCCGACCGGCCGCTCGAGCAGCGAGGCGCCCTCGCGCGCCAGTCCGTAGAGCACGTCACGCTCGGAAAAAATGCCGAGCACCCGCCCGTCCTCCAGGATCGGCACGCAGCCTATGCGTTTGTCCGCCAGCAATGCGACAACATGTGCGACGCTGTCCGTGCGTTTCGCCGATACGATCGCCCCCCGCGAATCGCTGACAAATGCGCTGACCGTCATCTTACCCTCCGCTTCTCATTGAACCGGGCCGGTCGACATCTGTGTGCGGACCGGCGAGCGGCCTGAGTGGAGACGCGACTATGCGCCTGTCCGCGGCAAGCGTCAAAGGCGTTGATCGGCACGGAGTGCCCCAATATGGCGATGTCCATGGTGCCCAAACCCGGCCTCGATGATCCGCACCAGGCGCAATTCGCCTGGTCGCGCTTCCGCAGCATCCTGTGGGCGATGGCGGCGTTCTCGCTGGCGGCCGGTCTCGCCGTCGCTGCGCTCATCTGGTGGACCAATGGCCCCGTGCCCTGGATCTTCGTGGTGATGATCGTCGCCGGCGTCTGGGCGACCATCATGATGGCGGCCCTGCTGATGGGACTCATGTTCCTTTCCAGCGGAACGGGTCATGACCATCAAGTCGATGACCGGGTCAGCAAGGACGTCCTCGGCGACGAGGAATAGGGCTTGAGTTGGTGAATTGGCGAGGTGGCCGCTGTCGCCCCTCCTCTGAAGAGGAGGGGCTAAAGGCAGCAATCGCTCGCATCCGGACAGGCGGCTGTCTTGAGCCTGCGACCCAGCCGCTCCCAAAAGCCCAAATGAAAAGGAGCGCGACCCACGCCGGTGGATCGCGCTCTTGCTTTCTCGGCCCGCCCGAAGGCGGACGTATCTTTTACTCGGCCGCTTCCGGCTGACGCGGACGACGGCCACGGCGCGGCTTGGGCGCGGCCTCCACGACTTCCTCGGGCGCTGCGTTGCGCGCCGGCTCGTCATCGACCTCGATGCGGCCGATCGAGGGCGGAAGGCCCGGCAGGCCGATGTCGCCATCGGCGTCATTATCGTCGTTGGCGAAATTCTGCTGCTGCCGATCCTGGCCGCGTTCGCCACGATCACGGTCGTTGGCGCCACGGTCGTTGCCACCGCGGTCATTGCCACGCTCGCCGCGATCCGCACGCTCGCCCCGACCACGACTGCTGTCACGATCGCGACCATTGTCACGATCGCGGTTGTTGTCACGGTCGCGGCGCGGGCGCTGCTCGTACTGCTGCTGGGGCTGCGGCGCGAACTCGTCCGACTCGTCGCCGGTGTCGATCATGTCATCGGCATCGTCGCCGCCGTCCTGATCGCCTTCATCGTTGCGGCGGAAGCGCTGCTGATGCTCTTCCTGCCGTGAGCGATTGTCGGCCAGCACACGAAAATAATGGTCGGCGAACTGGAAATAATATTCGGCGTTCACCCGATCGCCCGCCATCTGCGCATCACGCGCGAGGTTGCGATATTTTTCGAGCAGCTGCGCCGCATTGCCGCGGGCGCGGTTGTCGATCCGGTTGCCGGAATCTCCATTGCCGCGATTGCCACCACCGCCGCCATTCTGGCGGGGGTTATTGTTCCGGCCGCGACGGCGACCGGCCTGACGATTGTTGATCAAAGGTTCGTCCCTATGCTCTCAACCAAAACCTCGGCGCCTTCGCCATGAGAAGGCCTGAAACGCTCGTGAATCACCTCGATGGCGGAGCGGCCACGAATGACCGCTGCGCCCCGCGCTTCGGCCAACGGCTCCATCTCAGAACGCCGCCAAAACTGTGGGAGCAGGCCGCTGGTCCTGGCGCCATGCGCAGGGACTGGAGCAGCTCTGTAAGTCGCAGATAGTCGCTCCCGCACTCCAAACCAAGAGAAAATCGCATGCAAGGGTTAAAAAGGAACTTTCAGGCCTGCCCGAAATGCGATTCGATCGCGTCATCGGCGCTCATGAGCAGCGCCCGCGCCCTGCCGCCCAGATCGCGCGCGACCTTCACGCTGAAGCCCTGTGCGACGAACAGCGCACCGGCACTGGCCGCCTGATCGAAGCCGATCTCGAAGATCGCGATGCCGCCCGGCGCCAGCAGCCCACGCAATTGCCCGGCCAGGGTCCGATAGTCGTCCAGCCCGTCCGGCCCGGCAAACAGGGCGCTTGCCGGCTCATAGCGCGCGACATCCGGCGGCAACATTGCGCTCGTCGCGATATAGGGCGGGTTGCACAGGATGAGGTCAAAGCGCTCGTCCAGCCCCGCGCCCCAATCCCCCAGCCGGAACGTCGCGCAATCGGCCATGCCGCATCGGGCGGCATTTTCGCGCGCGACCGCGATCGCGGCGGCCGACCTGTCGATGCCGACACCGCTCGCCTCACCCCACATGTCGAGCGCCGCCAGCAGCAGCGCGCCGGACCCGGTGCCGAGATCGAGGATGCGTCGCGGCGGCGCGCGATGGCCGAACAGCTTGATCGCCGCATCGATCAGCGTCTCACTGTCCGCCCTCGGCACGAGGACATCCGGCGTGACCTTGAGCGTGAGCGTCCAGAAGTCGCGCTCGCCGAGAATATAGGCGATCGGTTCATGCGCCAGACGGCGGGCAAGCAGGGTGTCGGCCGCTTCCGGCGCGTGGAGCGACGGCAGCGCAAGAATCATGTCTTCGCGGCGCAGGCCGAGCGCGTGCGCCGCGATAAGCTCGGCGTCGAGCCGTGGCGTGTCGCCGACGCTCGCAAGCCGCGCCGTCGCATCGCGTAGCCAGTCGGCGAGCGGTATTCCGTTGCCGGCGAGTTCCGTCACGCTACTTCCTTAAGCCCCTCTCCTTCAGGGGAGGGGGAAGGGGTGGGGTTGCCGCGCAGCGGCATCTGCGAAAGCTTAAATTTCAGGAACACGCTGCGCGTGTCACCCACCCCCAACCCCTCCCTTGAAAGGGAGGGGCGACGAAGTAGGAAGAACCGCCTCACGCCGCCATATCGAGCTGGGCCAGCCGCGCGGCCTCATCCTCGGCGACCAGCGCCCCGATCACCTCGTCCAGCCCCGGCCCTTCTAGGATCTCGGGCAGCCGATGCAGGGTCAGGTTGATGCGATGATCCGTCACCCGCCCCTGCGGGAAATTATAGGTGCGGATGCGCTCCGAGCGGTCGCCCGATCCGACCATCGCCTTGCGCGCGCCGGCATGCTCGCTCTGCGTGCGCTCGCGCTCCGCTTCGTAGAGCCGCGTGCGCAGCACCTTGAGCGCCTTGGCCTTGTTCTTGTGCTGCGACTTCTCGTCCTGCTGCGTCACCACGAGGCCGGTCGGCAAATGCGTGATGCGCACCGCGCTGTCCGTCGTGTTGACATGCTGCCCGCCCGATCCGGACGCGCGATAGACGTCGATGCGCAGGTCCGTCGCCTCGTTGATCTGCACGTCGACCTCCTCGGCTTCCGGCAGCACCGCGACCGTCGCCGCCGAGGTATGGATGCGCCCGCCGCTCTCGGTCACCGGCACGCGCTGCACGCGATGCACCCCGCTCTCGAACTTGAGCCGCGCGAACACACCGGCGCCGGTCACGGACGCGACCACTTCCTTGAAGCCGCCCTGCTCGGACGCGCTGGCCGAGATGATCTCGACCCGCCAGCCCTGCGTCTCGGCATAGCGCTGATACATGCGCAGCAGATCGCCCGCGAACAGAGCCGCCTCGTCCCCACCGGTGCCCGCGCGGATTTCCAGCATCGCCGGGCGTTGATCGGCCGCGTCCTTGGGCAGCAGCGCGATGGCCAGTGCATGCTCGGCTTCGGGCAGACGCGCACGCAGCGCTTCCAGCTCTTCCTGCGCCATCGCCTTCATCTCGGGATCGGCAAGCATCGCTTCCAGTTCGCCCTGCTCTGCCCGCAGCGCTTCCACCTCGGCCGCCGCCTTCACGACCGGCTCCAGCTCGGCGTAATCCTTGGACAGGCGCACGAACTCCGCCGGATCGAGATCCGGCCGCGCCATCTGCGCCTGCACTTCCTCCTGCCGGCGCAGGATCGCAGCGATCCGGTCGGGGGAGATGGCCGCCATCAGCTTTTCTTCTTTAACCCCTCCCCTTCAGGGGAGGTGCAAGGGGTGGGGTTGCCGCGCAGCGGCATCAAAGCAGCGGGCGGGGCTGAGAACGCGCTCACGCGCGTCACCCACCCAGCATCAGGTAAACAGCGCCCCGCGCTGTTTAGGTCATGCCGGGGGCATGACCGACCTGATGCGCCCTCCCTTGAAAGGGAGGGGTTCGAAATAAGAGCATGCCTCACGGCGCGATGCTGCGAAAAATGGCGGTGACCATATCATGCTGCGGCGTCCCCGGCCCGGAGCGGATATTGGCCAGCGGCTTGCCATTCTCCATCACGAACGAGACCAGCACGCGCGCCGGAATCCTGGCCGCCTTGTCGAAGCGCTTGCGCGGCGAGCCGGTCGCGACGATGTCCGCCGAGAGACCCGCGCGACGCAGCGCGTTCAGCGCCTTGATCGCCTGATCCCGCGCGCCATCGTCCTCGACCGCGATAACCGCGTCCAGCGTCGTGCTCGGCGCCTGATCCAGTAGCATCGCCAGCCGCTCGATCCCCGCAGCCCAGCCGACCGCCGGCGTGTGCGGGCCGCCCAGCGCCTCGATCAGCCCGTCATAGCGCCCGCCGCCCAGCACTGTGCCCTGCGCGCCCAGCCGGTCGGTCACGAACTCGAAGGCCGTGTGCCGATAATAATCCAGCCCGCGCACCAGATGCGGATTGCGCGTCCAGGCGACACTGGCCGCGTCGAGCGCCTTGGTCACACCCTCGAAGAAGGCGCCGGCTTCGCTCGACATATAAGCGTCGATCTCCGGCGCCGCGTCGGCGATCGGCCGGTCGCGCGGGTCCTTGCTGTCGAGGATGCGCAGCGGGTTCTTGAGCAGCCGCTCCTGGCTCTCTTCCGAGAGATCGCCGCGATGCCCCTCGAAATGCGCCACCAAGGCTTCGCGCCAGGCATCGCGTGTCGCGCTGTCGCCCAGCGTGTTAAGCGTCAGGGTCACGCCCTCGCTGATGCCCAGTTCCTTGAGCAACTGATCCGCGAGGATCAGCAACTCCGCATCGGCCAGCGGCTCGGCCGCGCCGATGATCTCGGCATCGATCTGGTGGAACTGGCGATAGCGCCCCTTTTGCGGCCGCTCGTAGCGAAACAGCGGGCCGTGCGTCGCCACCTTGAGCGGCGCGAACTGCTGCCAGCCCTCGGTGATATAGGCGCGAGCGATCCCCGCCGTGAACTCCGGCCGCAGCGTCACCGAATCCCCGCCGCGATCCTCGAACGTGTACATCTCCTTGGAGACGACATCCGTGGTCTCGCCCAGCGAGCGCGAGAAGACCGAGGTCTGCTCGAACACCGGCACTTCGATCCGCTTGAAGCCATAGAGCTTGCGCACGCGCTCGAACGTCTCGACCACATACGTGAACCGATCCGCCATATCGCCGAGCATGTCCTGCGTGCCGCGAATGGGCCGGGGTGTCTGGATCTTCGCCATGGGCAGCGCCTCTAGCGGGATTCATCCCGCAAGGGAACAACGTTGCCGTGCAGCGATGTTCCTGATACGTTCCATCTCACAGAGTCTTGAGGAGAGCAGTCATGACCAGGGAACTCGAAGGCAGCTGCCAATGCGGCGCGGTGCGGTACGGCGTCTCCGGAGAGCCGGTCTATGCGGCGCTCTGCCATTGCAAGGATTGCCGCAAGTCCGCTGGCGCGCCAGCCGTCCATTGGGCCGCGTTCACCGAGGCGCAGTTCCGCCTCATCGCCGGCGAACCGAAGGAATATCGCTCGTCCGAACATGCCAGCCGCAATTTCTGCCCGACCTGCGGCACCGGCCTCTTCTATCGCAATCCGGCCGTGCTGCCCGGTATCGTCGATATCCAGGCTGCGACGCTGGACGACGCCACGGCGCTCCCGCCGCAGATCCATGTCCAGACCGCGGAGCGCGTCGCCTGGATGGATGCGGCCGATGCCCTGCCCAAGTTCGAGCGCTATCCCAGCGGCGGCTGACCTTCCCTCGCCCCCTTCAGGGGGAGAGGATACGGAGCCTTGTCGCGCAGCGGCTAGGCGCAGTTGGAGAGGGGGCGGCAGCGTTGCGCCAAATCCCCTCACCAAGCTTCGCTACTCCGCCGCTTCCAGAAACCGATCGTCGATCGAGGCATCCGCCTGCCAGCTCTTGATTTCCGGCAGCACCTTCTCGGCGAACAGACGGATATTCTTCACCGCCTCGCTCTGCGGCATGCCGCCGAAATGGACGTGCGGGAAGAAGCCCTGCGGCTTGTAGATTTCCTTGAGTTCCCACATCCGGTCGAGGATCATCTGCGGCGTGCCGGTGACGACCCCCTTGGCGAAATTGTCGACATAGGGCTCGATCTCGTCGGGCTGCAGCGTCATCTTCTCGTAGCTCTCATAGCCTTTGATGCTCGCGAAGGTGCCCGGCTTGTCGAGGCTGTAGTTCCTGATCGCCGCGCGCATCGTGTTGCCGAGATATTTGTGGCCCTGCTCCGCGGCATAGTCGGCGCTCTCGTCGATATAATAATTGCCGCTGACCATCGGGGGAGGCGGCGCGCTGCCGTCCGCATGCACCTGGCCCCAGATGCCGGCATACATGTCCGGCGGCATCTCCTTGCCGCGCTGGGGCAGCATCAGCACCATATTGCCGAAGCCGAGCCGTGCGGCCGTGTGCATCGACGTGCCGGAGAGCGATCCGCAGAATTTTCGGCCCTCGAAGCTCTTGAGCGGCGCCGGGCGCAATTCGCGGCGCGGCTGCTGGATGTGCTTGCCGTCGCCCTCGATCACGCCGGTCTCCAGCGCCGGGATGACCATGTCGAGAATCTCGGCATAAAGCTCGCGCGATTTGGTCTGGTCGATCCGCAGCCCTTCGAACTCATGTGGCGCAAGGCCGTTGCCGAAACCGAGGATCGCCCGGCCGCGCGAGAGAATGTCGAGATTGATGATGCTCTCGGCCAGCCGCACCGGGTCGTGCCAGGGCACGATGATGACCTGCGTGCCGAGCTTCACCCGCTTTGTCCGCCCGGCGATATAGGTAAGCAGCTGCAGCGGATCGTTGGACATCGAGTAGTCGGAGAAATGATGCTCGGTGATCCAGACCGAGTCGAACCCGAGTTCCTCGGCGAGGACGAGGTTCTCCACCTCCTCCTGCACGAACTGCTGGTCGGGATATCCCTTGCCGCGCTGATGCGCGAAGCCGCTTGCCAGTCCGATATGCATGTCTCTCTCCTCGTGCCCTGTCCGCCGCGAACCTTGCCGGGGCGGGATCATTGCCTTGCTTATCATCCTAGCGCGTTCGACCGCGCGAAACCAGATCGCGAGAGCGCCCTGCTCGCCACAGGACGAAACCGGTCACTGGACGCGGCTCGCCAATCCCGCCATGTTTGGAGGATGCATTTCTCGAAAAGACACCGCCTTTCGCGCATGGCCCTGACCGGCCTGTTCTCCCTCGCTCTCCTGCCCGGCCTGGCCGCTGCGCAGGTTTCGGCGACTGATCCCGTTGCAGCGCCTGCCCCGCCGCCACGCTCGGCGCCCAGCGCGCTCCCGGTGGTGCGCACCGTGCCCGAGGCGCGCGACATCGCCTGGGCCGGCGGGACGATGCGGCTGGAGGTCGACGCGACCGACACGGTCCGCCGAATCCTGCGCGTGCGCCAAACCATTCCCGTCGCCGGCAGCGGCCCGCTCACTCTGCTGTTCCCCGAGTGGCTGCCCGGCAAGCATGCTCCGCGCGGCGAGATCGAGAAGCTCGCCGGCCTCGCCTTCACCGCGGACGGCAAGCCGCTCGCCTGGGACCGCGACCCGCTAGACGTCTATGCCTTCCATCTCTCCGTCCCCGCCGGGACGAAGGAAATCGTCGCGACTTTCCAGTTCCTCGCGCCCACCGCGTCCAATCAGGGCCGCATCATCCTCACCGACAGCCTGCTCAATCTCCAGTTTCCGAGCGTCTCGCTCTATCCGGCCGGCTATTATACGCGCCGCCTCCCGATCCAGGCGAGCGTCAAGCTGCCGGACGAGTGGAAAGCGGCCACGGCCCTGCGCGGCACGCACAGCGGTAGCACGGTCACTTACGAGGCGACCGATTACGACACGCTGGTCGATTCCCCCATCTTCGCGGGCCGCTACAGCCGCACGATCGAACTGGCACCGGATGTCAATCTGAACGTCTTCGCCGACAACCCCGAGGAGCTGCAGGCGACGCCCGAGCAGATCGCCATCCACCGCAAGATGGTTGCGCAGGCCGTCGCCCTGTTCGGCGCGCGGCACTACGACCATTACGACTTTCTGCTGTCCATCTCGGACACTCTGGGGGGCATCGGCCTCGAGCATCATCGCGAGAGCGAGAATGGCGTAGACCCCGGCTATTTCACCCGCTGGGACGCCGCGATCGGCGATCGCGATCTGCTCGCGCACGAGTTCACGCATAGCTGGAACGGCAAATATCGCAGACCGGAGCTGCTCTGGACGCCGGACTTCGCGACGCCGATGCAGGACGATCTGCTCTGGCTCTACGAAGGCCAGACGCAGTTCTGGGGCTATGTCCTCTCCGCCCGCTCGGGTATGCTGAGCAAGGAGGAGACGCTCGACAATCTCGCCGCGATCGCCGCGCGGCTCGACAATACCAAGGGCCGCCAGTGGCGCCCGCTCGACGACACGACACACGACCCCATCGTCGCCGCGCGCAGGCCCAAGGGCTGGTCGAGCTGGCAGCGCTCGGAGGACTATTATAATGAAGGCCTGATGATCTGGCTGGAGGCCGATGCGATCATCCGCCGCGAGACCAACGGCACGAAAAGCCTCGACGATTTCGCCAGCGCCTTCTTCGGCATGAACGATCGCGACTGGGGCGTCCTCACTTACGGCCGGCAGGACATTGTCGATACGCTGAACAGCGTCGTCGCTTATGGCTGGGACGCCTTCCTGCGCGAGCGGATCGACCGCACCACTCAGGAAGTGACCAAGGCCGGTATCACCCTCGGCGGCTACCGGCTGGTCTATGGTCCCGCACGCAACCGCGCTGTCGCCGCAACCGAGGCGACCGGCAAATATGTCGATCAGAGCTTCGGCGTCGGCATGGTCGTGGGCAATGACGGCCTGGTCCAGACCGTCGTGTGGGACAGCCCCGCCTTCAAGGCCGGCTTCGCGATCGGCCACCGCATCGTGGCCGTCAACGGCGTCGAATATTCGGCCGATCTGTGGCGCTCGGCGCTCCGCGCGACCGCGGAGAAGCGCGCCCCGCTTTCACTCATCGTCAAGCAAGACAAACGATACAGCACGATCTCTCTCGATTATTCGGGCGGGCTCCGCTATCCGCGGCTCGAAAAACAGGGAGAGGGAGAATCGAGTCTGGATCGTCTGCTCATGGAGCGGACGAGCGAGGCTCCCGTGGGCTAACCTTTTGCTGTGAGACAATCATGAACATCGATCTCATTCCCGTCGGCGAAAATCCGCCGGAAAGCCTCAATGTCATCATCGAGGTGCCGACCGGCGGCGAACCCGTCAAATATGAGTTCGACAAGGCTTCGGGCGCCCTGTTCGTCGATCGTATCCTGCACACGCCGATGCGCTATCCGGCCAATTACGGTTTCGTGCCGCACACGCTCTCGCCCGACGGCGACCCGCTCGACGCGCTGGTCGTCGCGCGCTCGCCCTTCGTGCCCGGCTGCGTTGTGCGCGCCCGGCCGATTGCTGTGCTGAACCTGGAAGACGAGCATGGCGGCGACGAGAAGCTGATCTGCGTCCCGGACGACAAGACTTTCCCTTATTATTCCAACGTGCTGGAGAAAGAGGACCTGCCCGACATCGTGTTCGCGCAGATCGAGCATTTCTTCACCCACTATAAGGACCTCGAGGCGGACAAGTGGGTCCGCGTCGGCACCTGGGGCAACGCCGCCGAAGCCGCGCGCGTCACGATCGAGGCGATCGAGCGCTACGAGCAGGGCAAGAAGGCCAGGAACGCGGCCTGACCCGCAAATCCTCCCCTGCAAGGGGAGGGGGACCGTCGAAGACGGTGGAGGGGTATCCAGCTATCGGAGGGGTAACACCCCTCCGTCAGCGCTACGCGCTGCGACCTCCTCTCACAGGGAGGAAGGAGGAGATTGCTCCCCTCAATTCGACGCGGCGACGCTCACCTTCCTGTACGGCACGAACTTGTCGAGGCTCACAAAGCCGGTCTGGAAGTGCGAGGACCGGTCCACCAGCCGCACGATGTCGAGATCGCAAAGCTGCGACCCCGTCGTGTTGGTCACCAGGATATCGTCGTCGTCCAGCGTCGAGGCGCCATTGGCCGGTATGTTGACGTAGATCACGTTGCCGGCATCATAGATGATGGCCTTCCCGTCGATAACCGTGCTGGAGCGGATTGTCTGCAGGCTGATGCACCGCACCGGCGTTCCCGCAACCCGTCCTTCGAGCTTCTTGGCAAGCTTCGCCTCGGCCTTCGCCGCACGCGCCGCCCGCCAATCCTCGCCCTTGGCAATCACAGGCATCGCGCCGAGCAGAGCGACGCCGGCCACGATGGCAGATAGGGTACGCATGACCTTACTCCTCATGCATGTCTCGATTATTGACGTCATGATAGCGCACAACGCCTGAACCGGCCATGAGCGAAAATCGCGCTCGCGGCCTCCTGTTCCTGAGACGGAGTCGATGGGCATTCCCTCGGGATGGCGCCCTTTTTCGCACCCCTTCCTCCAACCCTGTGGTACAGAGGCCCTTCAGAGAGGGGACAGAGATGACCGGTCTCAAATGGGTACGCGCCGTCGGCGTCCTTGCCACGCTCTGGAATGCCATCGGCGTTCTCAATTATCTCGCCCATGTCGGCGTCATCAGCATCGGTGGTCCACCGGCGGGCGAGGTGACGATGCCGGCGGCAGTGACCGCCTGCTTCGCGGTCGGCGTCTTCGCTGGCGTCGCAGGATCGATCGGCCTGGCGATGCTGGCCAGATGGGCGCGGCCGCTGCTCTGGCTGTCGTGGCTCGGGACGGTGATCGACTGGATATGGGTCTTCGGATGGAGCGGATCCGCCTCCGTGCCGCTCGGCATCACGGTCCTCCTGCTGGCCACGCTGTTTGCGATCCTCGCCGAGTGGACCGCCCGACGCGCGCCGGCACTGCGTTGATCGTCTGAGACCGCATCCGTCCGGAACGACGCTCCCACCAAAATTTCCCCTGTCCTACAGCCCTGCCCCCATGGCAGCCCCGGACCATGCGCCCGAAACCCGAAACCGAGTCGAACTCCGAAAAAGATTCGGGCCGACCCCCGAACTTTCAGAACCTTCGTAAGAATCTTACGCCGGAGAGCAACGAACAGACCGCCCAAAATGCCGCACCGTGGTGCATTTCGCTTCCGTTTCCGGCACCCTGTTCCTATATACTCGCTATGACGGACGAGACGCCGAACACGGCCCCCCAGCAGAACGAAAACGAGTATGGCGCGGACAGCATCAAGGTGCTGAAGGGCCTCGATGCCGTGCGCAAGCGCCCCGGCATGTATATCGGCGATACGGACGACGGCTCGGGCCTGCACCATATGGTGTTCGAGGTCAGCGACAATGCGATCGACGAGGCGCTCGCCGGTCATTGCGATCTCGTCCTGATCGAGCTCAATCCGGACGGCTCCGTCTCCGTCGAGGATAATGGCCGCGGCATCCCGACCGGCATCCATGCCGAGGAAGGCGTCTCCGCCGCCGAGGTCATCATGACTCAGCTCCACGCCGGCGGTAAGTTCGAGAACACGAGCGAGGACAATGCCTACAAGGTGTCCGGCGGCCTGCACGGCGTAGGCGTCTCGGTGGTGAACGCGCTTTCGGAATGGCTGGAGCTCACCATCTGGCGCGAGGGCAAGGAGCACTGGATGCGCTTCCGCCATGGCGACGCGGAGAACCCGCTGATCGTGCGCGGCGATGCGCCCGTCATCGACGGCAAGCCCAAGAATGGCACGCGCGTCACCTTCCTCGCCTCGACCGACACGTTCAAGAACGTGACCGACTTCGACTTCGAAAAGTTGGAGCATCGCTATCGCGAACTCGCGTTCCTGAACTCGGGCGTCCGCATCCTGCTGCGCGACACGCGGCATGAGGAAATCAAGGAGCACGACCTGTTCTACGAGGGCGGCATCGCGGCCTTCGTCAAATATCTCGACCGCAACAAGGCGTCGCTCATGCCCGATCCGATCGCCATCTCGGCCGATCGCGACGGCATCGGCATCGACGTCGCGCTGGAGTGGAACGACTCTTATTACGAGAATGTCCTCTGCTTCACGAACAACATCCCGCAGCGCGACGGCGGCACGCATCTCGCGGCCTTCCGTGCCGCGCTGACCCGCACGCTCAACAATTATGCCGAGAAGTCGGGCACGCTGAAGAAGGAGAAGGTCTCCCTCACCGGCGAGGACATGCGCGAGGGCCTTACCGCCATCGTCTCGGTCAAGCTGCCCGATCCCAAGTTCAGCAGCCAGACCAAGGACAAGCTGGTCTCATCCGAAGTGCGCCAGCCGCTCGAAAGCCTGATGGCCGACAAGATGGCGGAGTGGCTGGAGGAAAATCCGGGGCACGCCCGCGCGATCATCCAGAAGGTGGTCGATGCCGCCGCGGCGCGCGAAGCGGCCAAGAAGGCGCGCGAGATGACCCGCAAGGGATCGATGACCATCGCGTCCCTGCCCGGCAAGCTCGCCGACTGCCAGGAGAAGGACCCGGCGAAGTCGGAACTGTTCCTGGTCGAGGGTGACTCGGCCGGCGGCTCGGCCAAGAATGGCCGCAACCGGCACAATCAGGCGATCCTGCCCCTGCGCGGCAAGATCCTGAACGTCGAGCGCGCGCGGTTCGATCGCATGCTCGGCAGCCGCGAGATCGGCACGCTCATCCAGGCGATGGGCACCGGCATCCGCGACGACTTCAATCTGGAGAAGCTGCGCTATCACAAGATCGTGATCATGACCGACGCCGACGTCGACGGCGCGCATATCCGCACCTTGCTGCTCACCTTCTTCTATCGCCAGATGCCGCAGATCATCGAGGCGGGGCATCTCTATATCGCCCAGCCGCCGCTCTATAAGGCCGCCAAGGGCCGCAGCGAGGTCTATCTCAAGGACGAGGCGGCGCTCGATCAGTATCTGGTCGATGCCGGTGTCGACACGATGGTGCTGGAGACGAGCGCGGGCGCCCGCACCGGTGCGGACCTGCGTGGTCTCATCGATCATGCCCGCCGCATGCGCGCGCTCATGCGCTATGTGCCGCGCCGCTATGATGGCGGCATCGTCGAGGCGCTGGCGCTCGCCGGTGCCCTCGCGCCCGATCTGACGCCCGAGCGCCGCGCCGAGGCCATTGCCCGCACGGGCGCCTGGCTGGATTCGGTGGACAGCGAAAGCAGCTGGAGCGGCAAAATGTCAGCCGAGGGCGGTTATCATCTCGAGCGGCTGGTGCGCGGCGTGACCGATCATCACATCGTCGAGGGTGCCTTCCTGACCTCGGCCGAGGCCCGCAAGCTCGATGCCCTCGCCCGCGAGCAGGCCGATGCCTATGCGACGGCAAGCCGGCTCCTGTCGGCACGCAACATCGCATCGCAGCAGCAGGCCGAAGCCGCTGCCGAGACCGACGAGGACGGCGAGGAGCTGCCCGCCGCGACGAGCCCGGCTGCGAGCCGCGGCGCGCTCGTCACGCGCCCGTCCGAACTGCTCGATGCTGTGCTGGCCACGGGGCGCAAGGGCCTATCGATCCAGCGCTACAAGGGCCTTGGCGAGATGAATGCCGAGCAGCTCTGGGAAACCACGCTCGATCCCGACAACCGCTCGATGCTGCGCGTCGAGATCGAGCAGGCCGACGTCGCCGACGAGATCTTCACGCGCCTCATGGGCGATGTGGTGGAGCCCCGCCGCGAGTTCATTCAGGACAACGCCCTCAACGTCGCCAATCTCGACGTCTGAGGGCGGGGCCGGGAGGCGCCGCGCTCACTCGTAGCGCAGCGCCTTGATCGGATTCTCGCGGGCCACGCGGATCGCATGCGCGCTGATCGTGGCGACCGCGATGCCCAGCGCCAGCAGCCCGGCCCCGAGGAAGGGGATGGGGTTGAGCGGGATCTGCGCGTCGAAGCCGTTGAGCCAGTCGCGCATCACCCACCAGGCGACCGGCCAGGCGATCAGGTTGGCGATGACGACCGGCTTGGAGAACTGCCAGACCAGCAGCTTCACGATGTCGAGCGTCCGCGCCCCCAGCACCTTGCGGATGCCGATCTCCTTGGTCCGCCGCTCGGCCGTGAAGGCCGCCAAACCAAACAGCCCGAGGCAGGCGATCACGATGGCAAGCAGCGCGAAGACGCCGAACATCTGCGCCCGAGCATCGATGCGCTTGTAGGTCCGCGCCATGATCTCATCGCTGAACTCGCCATCGAACGGCACCTCGGTGCTGAAGCTGCGCCACACACGCTCGATGCCTGCCCTGGCCGCGGCCGGATCGCCCGTATAGCGGGCAACGAGCCAGAAGGCGGTGTTGGTATTGTGGAAGAACATGATCGGTTCGACCGGCGTGTCGATGCCACGGAAGCGAGAATCGCTCACCACACCGATGATCGTCAGGTTCATCGACTGACCAAAGCGCGGTTCGACGCCGTAGGTCAGCACCTTACCGAGCGCTTCCTGGGCGCTGGCGAAGCCGAGCCGCTTCACACCCGCTTCATTGATGACGATGTTCGCGCCACGTGCCGCCAGCGCACGCTCCGCAGCCAGATCTTCCGGGTCGGGCGTGGTCGCATCGTCCATGAGGCGGCCGCGCTCGAACACGCGGCCCGTCACGGTGCGAATGCCCATGGTCGCGAAATAGCCGTCGTCCACGCCATAGACGCCAATGTCGATCGGATCGGGGTGGCCGGCGCGGGTCACGGACGTGCTCGACTGATTGCCCGTGTTGACGCCCATGCCGGTGCGGCCAGCGCGTTCGATGCCGGGCAATGCTTCGATCTGCCGCAGCAAGGCATCCTGGCGTCCGCTGAAGGCGCGCGCAGTCACGCGGCTGACCTGGATGAGGCCGTTGCGATCATAACCCGGATCGATCGAGCGTGCGTAGAGCGTCTGACCATAGATCACCGCGGTGCAGACCAGCAGACCGATCGAAACCGCAAACTGGGTAACGACCAGCACGCTGCGCAGCCGGCCCGACCCTTCTGCATCCGCCGCAGACTTGTTGGCCTTGAGGACGCGCGCCGGCTGGAAGCGCGAGAGATAGAAGGCGGGATAGAGGCCCCCAACCGCACCGACGATCAACACCAGACCGAGAATCGGCAGGATCAGGCCATCGCTGCCAAAGTAGCTGAGTGAGAGATCGGCATCGAGGAAGCGCGCGAACCAGGGCAGTGCGAGTTCCGCCAGCGAGAGCGCAATCAGCATCGCGATCGCCGTCAGCAGAACCGACTCACTGAGAAATTGGCCGATCAACTGCCTGCGCGAGGCGCCTAGCACCTTGCGCAGCGCCACTTCCCGCGCGCGCTGACCGGCGCGGGCGGTGGCAAGATTGGTGAAATTGATACAGGCCATGGCAAGGATGAGCAGCGCGATGATCGAGAAGGTCGCGATCGTTGTTGCGTCGTTGCCGGGAGTCATCGCCGATCCCTGCGCCTTGCCGAGATGGACGTCCCGCACGTTGACCATGCGGAATGTGCGGGTGTCGCCCTGATTGTAGCGGCGCCCGTTGTCGAACTCGTCGGGAATGTTGCGCTTCTTCCATGCGTCGAACTGACGGTTCAGGGTGGCGACGTCAGCGCCGGGACGCAGCTTCACGTAGACCCAGCCGGCGGTCCAGCCCCAGGCAGTGAGGAAGTCATCGTTGCGCCCTTGCGCATAGAGGCTCGGAAAATCCGCGCGTAGCAGCAGATTGAGAGCGATATGCGAGTTCTTGGGAATATCCTTGAACACTCCCGTGATGCGATAATCCGACTTCACCCCCATTACGGAGGCGGTCAGCTTGCGGTCGATCACGTCGGTCGTGCCGAACAGACGCACTGCCTCGCTTTCGCTCAGCGCCACCGTCCCCGGCTTGACGAGTGCGCGATGATCGCCCCGAGCCATAGGCAGCGGCAAGACATCGAAGAACGGACTATCGACCAGCTTCGCGTCCTCCGGCGAGAGGGCCCGGTCGTCCTTGAGGATCGTGACACGTATGCCGCCGCCGAAATAGGTCGCACTCTCGATCTGCGGAAAGTCCTTGAGCAACGCCGCCTTGCTTGCATAAGGCACGCCCTGATTCTGGAAGCTGTCGGAAGAGGTGCGGCTCTGGAAGTCGCTCTGGAACTGGTAAATCCGGTCATTGTCCGGCAGCCAGGCATCATAGCCTCGCTCGTACCGAACGAAGAGCAGGATCATGAGGCAGGCGGCCATGCCGATCGCCAGGCCGAGAATGTTGATGAAGGCGTAGGTGCGGTTCTTCATCAGCGCCCGCAGCCCGACCACAAGATAGTTACGCCACATAGTCTTTCTCCCTGAACCCGGGCTTGTCGCCGTGCGTCAGTCCATCAATCGTTCTGGCCGAGCCTGCCGAAGGTCCGATCTGCTTCCGAGCAAGGGATTTCGGAGGAAGGCGGACTTCGACAGGCCCGGCAGCAGGAACGGCTCTGCTGCCTCAGGCAGCCCGGCGCCGCTCCTGCAAAATGCGTCCGTCGAGCATGTTGACCACGCGCGTGGCATAGTCGGCATGCGCGGGCGAGTGCGTCACCATGACGATGGTCGATCCATCGGCATTGAGCTGCTGGAGCATGTGCATGACTTCCTCGCCATGCTGCGTGTCCAGGTTGCCGGTGGGCTCGTCCGCAAGGATGAGCTTGGGGCTCGCGACCAGCGCGCGCGCCACCGCGACGCGCTGTTGCTGACCGCCGGAAAGCTGGCTCGGCCGATGTTTGGCGCGGTGCGCGATGCCGACGCGGTCCATCACCTCGTCGGCGCGGCTGCGGCGCTCGGCGGCCGACACGTTGTGATAGAGCAAAGCCAGCTCGACATTCTCACGGACCGAGAGCTCATCGACCAGATTGAAGCTCTGGAAGATGAAACCGATATTCTCCTTGCGGGTCTGCGACAGCTGTCCTTCGGAAAGGCCGGCCACTTCCTGACCGTTGAACACATAAGAACCACTGCTCGGGCTATCGAGCATGCCGATGAGGTTGAGCAGGGTCGACTTGCCGCAGCCCGAAGGCCCCATGATCGCGACGAACTCGCCGCTCACGATGTCGAGATCAATGGAATCGAGCGCGGTCGTCTCGACCGTGTCGGTGCGGTAGACCCGCGAAAGATTACGCATCTGGAGCATATTCAAGTGCCTTTCACTGGTCTGTCTTGCTGAGGTCGAGCCGGTCCTTGTCGGCGAAACCGGTATAGGGGCTGGTGATCACGCGCTCGCCGGGATCCAGCCCGTCGAGCACTTCGATCCAGTCGGTATTGCGGCGGCCGAGACGCACCTGGCGTTTTACCGCCGTCTTTCCATCGGGCGCGACCACGAAGATCCACGAGCCGCCGGTCTCATTGAAGAAGGCGCCGTTCGGAACAAGCTTGGCGGGCGAGGAGTCGCCCAGGGTCAGGCGCGCAGACAGCGTCTGGCCGCGCTGCAACTCCTTGGGTTCCTCGCCGGTGAACTGGAGATCGACCTGGAACTGGCCGTTCTGCACTTGCGGGTAGATTTTGGTGACCCGCCCGAAATAGCGCTTGCCGCCGACGTCGACCTCCGCCTTCTGCTTGAGCTGCACGCGGCCGAGATAATATTCGTCGACCCCGGCGATCAGCTTGTTGCGGCCGGGGCTGTCGATCTGCCCGACACGCTCGCCGCGCTGGAGCGACTGGCCGACCTGCACCGAGAAGCCGGATAGCTGCCCCGCGACCGGCGCGCGCAGATTGAGCGCCTCGAGATTGGCGCGCGCGATGCCAAGGCCGGACTGCATCGACTGCGCTGCCTGCTGCTGCTGCGAGAGCTGACTGCCCTGCAGGCGCGCGTCCGTCGCCTGACCGCGGCGGATCGCCGCGAGCCGGCGCTGCTGATAGGCCAGCTCGTCGCGCGTGTCGGCGAACTGCTTGCCCGAGACGAAGCCCTGATCGGCCAGCGGGCGCTCGCGCTCATATTGGCGCTGCACCTTCTGCAGGGCGAGCTCGGCCTCCAGTACCGCGCGCTCGTTGGAGAGGCGGGTCTGCGCGAGCGACAGCTCCTGACTGCGCATATTGTTGATCTGCTGCTCGACCTCGGTCTGACGGGCGAGCGTCGAGAGCTGCAGCTCGGCATTGGAGAGGACGGCGATGAGCTGGCCCTTGACGACGGTCGCGCCATCCTCGACCAGCATCTCCTCGACCCGGCCGCCCTCGACCGCATCGATATAGACGGTGAGCAGCGGCGTGACGCGCGCGCGCAGAGGAATGAAGTCATCGAACGTACCGCTGCGCACGTCCGAGACGGTCAAGCGCCCGGCCGCGACCGTCTGGCTGTCGCCGCGCGGTGCGAACCAGTAGAAGCTGCCCGCGACGAGCAGCACCGCGCCGACACCGGCCGCGATCTTGAGCTCGAGCGGCAGACGCTTGCGCTCGACGACGCGGTCCATGCCGCTGCCGCTGACGGCTCCGTCGGACTGTGCCTGGCGTTGCATGCGGACGATGCTCATCCGACGATCACCAGAAGACTGTTCGTTTTCGAACGCAGCTGTCCGAAATCGAACGTCATTTCGAGGAAGGCAAGCTTCATCTCAACAGAGATCACACCACTGTCGATGACCAGCTTGAGGCCGGAAGACTGCGTGCAAAGCAGGAGGCAAGCGAGCAAAATGGCGGCTATGAACAGGATGTTCGCCCCCTGTCTCTCGCTGTTCCTCTGGCTGCGCATCGTTGACCTCCCAGTTTGCGGTCGCTTGTCCGCTCCTCACTAAGCAGGGTCCGTGCCAAATCGAAAAAACGCGGATTTCCGGGCGAGCCACACAATTGGCACGCAAATTGATTGTCCGATATCGGACAGCTTCTGTACGGGGGTGAACAATGAGCCGGCCGGAATTCGATCTTTGCGTGGTGGTGGACGATGATGAGGACATTCTCCTCGCCGCGCGACTGCTGCTGAAGAGCCTGTTTGCCGAGGTGATTACGGTGGGCACGCCGGGCGAGGCCGTCGCGACAATCGGCAAGCGCCCGCCCGACGTCGTGCTGCTCGACGCCAATTTCGCGCGCGGCGCGACCGATGCGCGCGAGGGCATCGCCCTGCTCGACCGGATCATCGCGATCGATCCGGACATCGTCGTGGTGATGATCACCGCGCATGCCGGTGTCCATGTCGCGGTCGAGGCGATGAAGCATGGCGCGACTGATTTCGTCTCCAAGCCTTGGTCCAACGAGCGCCTGCTCGCGACGGTGCGCACCGCCGCCGCCCTGCGCCAGTCGCGCCACGCCGTCGATACCGAGCGCGCCAAGGTTGCCGTTGCCAGCAGCGCATCCGGCGAAGGGCCGCCTCTGCTCGGCCGCTCGCCCGCCATGGCCCGCGTCTATTCGCTAATCGAACGAGCCGGCCCCAGCGATGCCAATGTCCTTATCCTCGGCGAGAACGGCACCGGCAAGGAACTGGTCTCACGCGCCCTGCATCGCCATTCGCTGCGTGCCGAACGGCCGATGCTGACTGTGGACCTCGGCGCCGTCGTCGAGGACCTGATCGATTCCGAGCTCTTCGGCCATGTGAAGGGCGCCTTCACCGATGCCAAGGCCGATCGCATCGGCCGCATCCAGGCGGCGGACGGCGGCACGCTCTTTCTGGACGAGATCGGCAATCTGCCGCTCCGGCTTCAGCCCAAGCTGCTGACCGCGCTGGAGCAGCGCCGCGTCACACCGGTCGGCTCCAACGCGACCGTCCCGGTCGATATCCGCGTCATTGCCGCTACCAACATGACGCCCGAGCGGCTGCAGGACGAGGCGCATTTTCGGCAGGACCTGCTGTTCCGCCTGAACACCGTGGAGATACTGCTCCCGCCACTGCGCGAACGGCGCGAAGACATTCCCGAGCTAGCCGCCTATTTCCTGCAATTCTACGCGCGGCGTTATGCGCGTCCGGCGCCCGAGCTATCGGAGGAAGCGCTCGCCGCCCTCATCGCGCACGACTGGCCAGGCAATATCCGCGCACTGCGCCACGCGATCGAGCGCGCGCTGATCCTGGGCGATCCCCACAGGCTCGAAGCCGCCGACTTCAGCCTCGGCGCCAATGCCAAGGCGCGCTTCGCACCCGATGCGGTCGTCAGCACCTCCGAAGACGCCGGGGATCTCAATCTCGATCGGGTCGAGCGCCGGATCGTCGAGACGGCGCTGCGCAAGCACGGCTATAATATCTCGCTCGCCGCGCACGAACTCGGTGTCTCGCGCGCCGCGCTGTACCGGCGCATGGAAAAATATGGGCTTTGACCGCAATTTCACCGTCGGGCTGATCTGGCGCCTCGCGCTGCTCCAGCTTGCTCTGGTCGGCGTCGGCTGGGCGTTTCTGACGCCCGGCCTCGGTGCCACGCGGATCATGGCTTGCCTCGTCGCGATGGGCGCTATCGCGCTGCTCTGGTCGCATGTGTTCCGCACCAATATGGACGTCGCGCGATTCGTCGAGGCACTCCACCATGGCGACCTCTCCGCGCATTTCGAGGGAAGGCCGGGCTCCGGCTTCGAGCAGATGGGCAAGGCCTTCGATAGCGCCATCCGCCGGTTGCGCGAGGAGAGACGCGCGGCCAGCGACGAGCTCGGCTTTCTCGAAGCGTTGGTCAATGACGTGCCCGTGCCGCTGCTGACTGTCAGCGGCGACGGTCAGGTGTCGCTCGCCAACAAGGCCGCGCGCAGGCTGTTCACCGCACATGACGGCGTGCGCGCCGAGGACTTCGCGGTCTACGGCGCCACCTTCGCGAGCCGGCTCGATCTCGACGGGCCGCTGGTCGCCGAAGTGCTGATCCTCAATCTCAATGGACGCGCTCATCGCGCCATCGTGAACACTGCCGGCCTGACCCGGCTCGGCACGCGCGCCCGCGCCGTGATTGTCCAGCCGGTGCAGGATACGTTGAACGCCGTCGAGATGGCAGCGCAGACCGATCTCGTCCGGGTACTCACCCACGAGATCCTGAATTCGCTGACACCCGTCACCTCGCTGGCCGCCACCGCGTCCGGCCTGATGCGCGAGATCGACGATCCGCGCGTGGCGGACGCGCGGCTGGCCATCGAGACGCTCGAGCGCCGCGCCGAGGGCCTTGCCCGCTTCATCAACAGCTATCGCAAGGTGGCGTCCGAACCGCACGTCGAGCGCAAGCGGTTCGAGGCGGCGCCGTTCACCAGCGAGATGGTCCGGCTGTTCGCGGCCGAATGGCCGGCCGTCGATATCCAGCTTTCTCTGACGCCGCCCGCCTTCATCATCGATGCCGATCCCGATCTGCTGGCGCAGGCGGTCATCAACCTGATGCGCAATGCCGGGGAAGCCGCGAGCAGCCATAGCGAGACGCCGCGCGTCATCCTCTCGATGGAGCGGCAGGCCAATGCGCAGGTGCTGATCGCCGTGCGCGACAATGGCGCGGGCGTGCCCGAGGATTTGCGCCGCGACGTGTTCCTGCCCTTCTTCACGACGCGGGCGAAGGGGACCGGCGTCGGCCTCAATCTCGTCCGCCAGATCGCCGTGGCCCATGGCGGCACCGTCGATGTCCACGGCTCGGAGCTCGGCGGCGCACGATTCGAACTGCTGATCTAGCCGCAACAAAAAGGGCGCCCGCAGGCGCCCCCCCTCACGAAACGGGCGCGACCATCCGGCCGCGCCCTTTCCATGTTCGATCACAGTTTGATGCGCGCACCGATCTTGAAAGCGCGGCCGATCGGATCGAACAGCACCTGGTTGGTGCCGAGATTGCCCGACGGGATGGCCGGCGGATCACGATCGAACACATTGTTGATCGCGCCGAACAGCTCCAGATCCTGACCTTCCCGCAATGAGATGCGGTAGGTCGCCGAGAGATTCAGATAATAGCGGCCCTGCACCCGGTTATTGTTCACGCTCGTCGGCAGCGTGACCGCATAACGGGAGTCGTCCGGCCCGATGAACGCAACGTTGAAGCCGCCCGACGGGATGTAGCGGCCCTGACCGGCAATGGTCAGCGGGCCCTTCGTCCAGGCCAGCGTGCCGTCGATCGTATAGTCGGGCACGCCGAGCAGCGTGCCGGCGCGCGAACCGGTCTGACCCGCACGTTCCTGTGCGCCGGCGCTGTCGATCGTGATCAGGTCCATATAGATGGTGCTCAGCACGCGCAGGTTGAGATCGCCCAGATTGCCGATCGGCTGGCGATAGTCGAACTCGACGTCGATGCCGCGGGTCTTGAGCTGGTTGGCGTTCACCAGCACGTCGTTGACCTGGATGACGTTGTTGTTCGCATCGCGCGTGATCAGCGGGCAGAATTCGGTCGCGCCGTCCTTGCAGCGCTGAACGAGCGTCTGCGCGCCGAGCTGGCCGATCGCTTCCTTCACCTGGATGTTATAATAATCGACCGACAGGCGCATGCGGCCCAGAGCACCGCCCGTGCGTGGCGCGATGATGATGCCAGCGGTGAAGCTGTCCGCCTTTTCAGGGCGCAGATTCGGGTTGGAACCGCGGATGACGACCGGATTGGCCTGCAGGCCGGTGACCGGATCGGTGAGGCCGATGGTCGACTTCTGCTGCGGACCGCGCAGTTCGGTCAGGTTCGGCGCACGAATGTCCTTCGACTGGGTAACACGGAAGCGAATGCCCGGCACCGGCTCGTAGGTCGCGCCGACCTTCCAGGTCTCGACCTGGCCGCTGTCGCTATAGTCGGTGACGCGGAACGCGCCGTTCACTTCCAGATTTTCCACGAAGGACATGTCGGCCAGCAGCGGCACGACAAGTTCGCCATAGGCTTCCTTCACGGACTGCGTGCCGGCCACGGCCTGGCCGTTCAGAACCCAGAAGCCGAGATTCTGCGAGATGGCGTCGGTCTGGCCCGCAATCTTGTTGTGGCGATATTCACCGCCCACGGAGATCGCCACCGGACGGCTCGTGATACTGAACAGATCGCCGCTGATGTTCGCCGCGACGACATGCTGCGTATTCACCGTCCGCTGGAAGCCCGAGCCCGTCACATAGTTGCGCGCAGCTTCGCTCCACTGGCCGGAGCCGAACAGGTTGAGCGGCGCGCAGGCCGGGTCGTCATTGGCCGTGCTGACGTCGGCATTGATGCGACAGACGATGCTGTTGCCGACTTGTACGGCGTCCACCGCGTTGCGCATCCGCGCGTTGATCGGGTTGTTATACGTGTCGCCCCGGTAATTGGTCTTGCCATACTGATAATAGAGATCCCAGTTCCAGCCACCGGCAAGCTGGCCCTTGAGGCCGGTCACGATGCGGAACGTCTCGGTGCGCGCAATCAGCACCGGGCTGCCGAAATCGAAGCCCGAACGGCCGAGCTGGAGCTGCGCGATGCCGTTCTGCTGCATCGTCGTCAGAACCGAGGCCGGGATGAACGGGTTGTCGATCTTGATGTTACCGATGATCGAACCGTTGAAATCGCGGAAAGTCGAGGACTGGGTCTTGCCCACGACCTTGCCATAGGACACGTCGATATAGGCATCGACCGTGTCTGCCAGCTCATAGCTGAGCGCGCCATAGATGCTCTGGCGCTCGACAGGCACCTTGAGCAGCAGGCTGGAGAGGAACGGGTTGAAGCCGTGCCCGTCGCCGCCGATCATGAACAGCGGGCCAGCAAAGTCGCCATAGTTGAACTTGGTCGGCTGACCGCTGTTGGTGAAGGTCGTTCCGCGCAGCGGATCGTTGGCGACGGTGCCGATCGCCTGGCCCGCGGCATTCAGCGAGCGATTGATGAGGCCAGTCGGCGACATGGTCGAGACATGAACGTCCGAGGTGATGATGCTGGACGGCTGGCCCCGCGTGCCGGCCGGCGTGTTGCCGACGATCGAGCGCTCCTGCGCGCACCAGTCGCGCGCCTCGTAGCAGCCGCCGAGGCCGCTATTGTCTTCATATTCGCCGGCAATGACGAAATGGCCGCGATCACCGATCTTGAAGCCGCCGGTGACACTGCCGAACCAGTTCACATCGTCCGCGCGCTGCGAGAAGCCGGACTGCAACTCGACCTTGAGACCCTGGAACTTGCGATCCAGGATGAAGTTGACCACGCCCGCAACAGCATCCGAACCATAGACGGCCGATGCGCCGCCGGTGACGACTTCGGTGCGCTGCACGAGGCCGGAGGGAATGAGGTTGATATCGACGGTGCCCTCGCCCGTGCTCGGCACGAAGCGGCGGCCATCGACGAGCACCAGCGTGCGCGGCGCGCCGAGTGCGCGCAGGTCGAGGATGCGCGCGCCGACATTGCCGCCGGCTGCCTGCACGTTGCTGGGCGAGCCGGACGCGCGGAAGCTCGGCAGCTGATTGAGGCCGTCTGCGACGTTCGTGACGCCGAGCAGCTGCAGGCGTTCGGAGCCGACCACGGTGACCGGCGTCGGCGTGTTGAAGCCCGAGCGCGCAATGCGCGAACCGGTGACGACGATGGCCTCTTCTGCCGGCGCTTCCTCGGCGGCTGCGGCGTCGGCGGGAGCAGCGGCGGCTTCCTGATCCTGAGCGTGAACGGGGGTGGTGATCGCCAGCGCGGCAGCGACGGCGAACAGGCTGAGGCCGCGATCGAGGCCCGAGGAAATGCGCTTCATGTAAAGTCTCTCCCTGAGAAGGTCAGCATATGTGAACCGGCATACGGTCCTTGGTTCAGCCTGGCCCGCGCTCACCCCCCTGGGGCGCTGGCGCTCCGCAATCGGCTCGAAGTGCGCGGTAACAAATCTATCGCGCTGGCCTTCGTCCGACTGTGCGGGACTGAACGGCGCAGTGGCTAGCTTGATAGCAATTCCGGGTCAAATGATTACTATCTGATCTTGTTGCCTTTGAGCAACAGTCAGCCGGGAACGAAGGGTTCCAGCGGCTTTACGCCCAGCAGATCGGTCAATGGCGTCCCGTCGGCGACGCTGCGAAACAGGCTGTAGGCGATCCAGGGCGCCCGCCCGTCGACATTGGGCGCGCCCCGCCCGGCCTGATGATCGGCGAGGCGCAAGGTCCGCGTTTCGAGCGAGATGCGTGTGAGCGCGGTGTGATTTGGTACGCCGACATGGGCGTGCTGCGCGGCGAAGCCGATGATCTCGCCAGGCGCGATCACGACCGGTTGGCCGCGCGCCGGATCGATCTGCTCCAACGGGCGCGGCGCCATTTTCGGGCGCTCGGCCGTCGGATCGGCCTTGCGATTATGTGCCATCACGGCGGCGAGATCGAAATCCGCGCTGTCATTGGGCAGCGCACGGTCGAACAATTCGGGCAGGAAAGCGAAGGTCCGCCCGGCCGAGATCGGAAAGACCGGTGCCCACCAGTTCACCTGCGCGTAGAGATTGGTGCCCCAGCTGTCGCGATGGAAGCCCACGGTCGCCGTGCTTCGCGCCCGATGCGCCGCGCCATCGTCCGGGATCGGCGGCTGAAAGCGCAGGAGAAGCCGGTCCCGCACCGTCTCGTGCGGATCGAAGCCGATGCCCTCGAACAAGGCGCGCCAGAGCGCCTTGGCCTCGGTCGCATTGGAGAAGGCACGCTGCACGGCATCGAGCCGCGTCGCCAGCGCATCGCGATCGAAATGGCGATGGATCGTCACCGGATCGTACGGCGCCAGCGCGTCAGTCAGGAAGGCCTGCGCGAACTGCGCCAGCGCCTGCATCTCCGGCAGATCGCCGAAGCGAACGATCGCCCCCGCAAACAGCGCCTCGTGCAACGCATCGATCGTCGGGGGCGGATCGCTGTACATCAGCGCAATTGCCGGCCTTCGATGGGATAGGCCGGATCGGTATAGCCCGGCGTCGAGGCATGACCAGGTCGCACAAGGCTGTCCGCGAAGGCCTCATCCTCCGGCCCGAGCTGGACCGACAGGGCCTCGATATAGCTGTCCCACTGCTCTTCGGTCCGCGGGCCGACGATGGCCGCGCTGACGAACCGGTTCCTGAGCACCCAGGCGATGGCGAAGGCAACGGTGCTGACGCCCTTGGCGGCGGCATGATCGTTGACCGCCTGCGCGATCTCGACGGACTCGTTGCGCCACTCGGTCTGGAGCACGCGCCGGTCGCCCCGCGCCACGCGCGAGTCCGCAGGCGGCTCGGCGCCTGGCTTGTACTTGCCGCTGAGCACGCCGCGCGCCAGCGGGCTGTAGGGGACCACGCCGAGGCCGTAATGACCGGCGGCCGGCAACTGCTCCACTTCGGAGAGGCGATCGACCATATTATAGAGCGGCTGGCTCGCGACTGGCCGGTCCATGTTCAGCGCGTCCGCCGCGCGGCAGATCTCGGCGATGCGCCAGCCCTTGAAGTTGGAGACGCCATAATAGCGCAGCTTGCCCTGCTCGATCAGGTCGTCGATCGCGCGCAGTCCTTCCTCGAAGGGCGCGTTCACGTCCGCCTTATGGAAATAGAGCAGGTCGATATAGTCGGTGCCGAGCTTGCGCAGGCTGTTCTCGACATCCTCGATGATCCATTTGCGCGACTGGCCGCCATGATTGGGCGCGGCGTCGATAGCATGGCCGAACTTGGTCGCGACAACCCAGTGATGGCGGCCATGCTTGATCGAGCGACCGACATACTCCTCGGACAGGCCGCCATTGTAGCCGTCCGCCGTATCGATGAAATTGCAGCCATGATCCCGCGCCTTGTCGATGATCCGCTTGGAGGTCGGCTCGTCCGTGGCATCGCCGAACATCATGGCGCCCAGGCAGAGCGGCGAGACCTTGAGGGCGCTGCGGCCCAGATAGCGATAGTCCATGATCGACGATTCCTCTTCCCTTGGGAGCGCTGCCTTAACCCGACTCATCGGAGCTCGACCAGAGCGATGCCGAAAAAGCGAGACGGCCAATAGACATCATGTTAAGTATCGTCCACAAGATGAAAAAGAGGGAGGATCAGGAGCATGGACAAGCTGCGCGCGTCTGCGACCGCCCTGCCTTTCCCGTCCCTCTTCCTGAGCCTGCCCGTCCATTTTCATTTCCACCTGCGCACAATAGACCGGCGCCGCGACGCCGCATCGGCGCGCGTGAAATGGAGGGGATGATCATGCTCATGCGAGTCATATTGGCTGGCGCGCTGCTCACGCTGCCTGTCGCGGCTGCCGCCGCACCGAAGAAGCTCACGCTCGAACAGCGCGTCCAGCGGATGGAGGACGAGTCCGAGATCCGCCAGATCCTCGTCAAATATGGCACCTATCTCGATGCGCGCGATTTCGCGTCCTACGCCTCCTTGTTCGCCGATGATGGCGAGTGGGTCGGCGGCTTCGGCCGGTTCAAGGGACCCAACGTGATCCAGGCGATGCTGGAGGAGCGGCTCGGCAAGGCGGAGCCCGGCTGGATCAACAAGCAGAGCTATCATCTGCTCTCCAACGCGCTGATCCAGCTCGACGGCGACAAGGCGCATGTCACCTCCAAATATCTCTTCCTCACCAAGCCGGAGGATCAGAACCGCCCGGTGCCGCTACTGGCCGGGCGCTATGAGGACGATCTCGTCCGCGTGAACGGCGCCTGGAAGATCGTGAAGCGCGTCACCAACGGCATCATCCCCTATCGCGACGGCAACGGCCCGACCCCGCCTCCGCCGCCCGGCCTGCGCGAAGCCTTCACCGGCGAAGGGCGTCAGCAATGATGGCGCGGCGCCTCCTGCTGGTCGCCCTGCTCGCGGCCGCTCCGGCACAGGCCCAGACCGGCCTCACCATCGAGCAGCGCCTGCAGCGCGTCGAGGACGAACTCGCCATCAAGCGTATCCTGATCGACTATTCCGCGACGCAGGATGCGCGCGACTATGCGGGCTACGCCAATCTCTTCGCCAAGGAGGGCGAATGGGTGAATGGCAAGCAGGTCCACAAGGGCCGCGATGCCATCCACAAGATGCTCGTCGCGCTCTATGGCGCTCCGCCACCCGGCTATGTGAATGTGGAGAGCTATCACATCTCGTCCAATCCCCGGATCGAGCTGCATGGCGACCGCGCGACGGCGAAGTCGCGCCATCTGCTCGTCTGGCGTGGCCCCGATGGTGCGCCTCTCCCCGCTCTGGCCGGCCGCTATGAGGACGAGCTGATCCGCGAGGACGGGCACTGGAAGATCCTGCGCCGCGTCGATTACCCCGTCATGCCGACACCCGAGGAATGGGGCAAAGTGATCCAGGCCCGCCGCGCAGCGCAGCAACAGGAGAAGAAATGAGCCTCGTCCTCCGCGCCGCCGCGCTCGCCCTGCTGGCGGCCATCCCTGCCACCGCCGTCGCGCAATCCGCCGCCTCCATCGAGGCCCGCCTTCGCCGCGCCGAGGACGAGCTCGCCATCCAGCGCATCATCGTCGATTATGCCGCGCGGCTCGATGCACGCGACTATAAGGGGTATGTCGCCTTGTTTACCCCGGACGGCGAATGGTCCAACCGCATCGGTTCCCACAAGGGGCCGGAAGCGATCCGCAAGATGCTCACCACGCTTGGCCCCGAGGGCGCGACCAACACGAGCAACTATCATCTGGTCAGCAATCCGCGCGTCGAGGTGAACGGGGATCGGGCGACCGCGACCTCGCGCTATCTCTTCGTCATGCGCGGCAAGGATGGCAGCCCGCGCCCCGCCCTCGCCGGCCTTTATGCCGACGAACTCGTGCGCCAGAGCGACGGCGGCTGGAAGATCCAGCGCCGCGTCGCCAACGACGTCATGCCGACCCGCGAGGAATGGGCGAAGATCATTGCTGCGGAGCGCGCCGGGCAATGAGGATGACACGCATCGTCAACCGCTTCGCTCTCGCGACCCTCGTCGCCGCGATGCCGGCGCTGGCCCCGGCGCAGACCGCCGGGCTGAGCATCGAGCAGCGGCTCCAGCGCGTGGAGGATCAGCTCGCCATTCAGCGCATCCTCATCAATTATCACGCCTATCTCGATAGCCGGAACATCGGTGCCTATGTCTCGCTGTTCGCGAAGGACGGCGAGTGGGTGAACGGCAGCCTCGTCCGCAAGGGGCCCGCGCAGATCCGCGAACTGCTGACCGGCCTGTTCGGCAACACGCCGCCGGGCTGGGTGAATACCGAGAGCTATACGCACACGACCAACATCCAGATCGACCTGCATGGCGACCGGGCGACGGCGCGCTCGCGGCATCTATTGGTGAAGCGCGGGCCGGACGGCAGTCCCGTACCGACCCTCGCCGGCCGCTACGAGGACGAGCTGATCCGTGAGGACGGGCACTGGAAGATCCTGCGCCGCGTCGACTATCCCGTGCTGCCGACCGCAGAGGAATGGGGCAAGATCATGCAGGCCCGCCGCGCGGCCACAGCCACCGCCGAGAGGCCAAAGGAGCCTAAATGACGCGCTTTCTTCGCTTCCTGGCCCTCGCCCTGCTCGCCATCGGCGCGATCCCCGCGCACGCCCAGCGCAACGAGGCGCGCGATCGCGCCGATATCCACGCCCTGCTCATGGCCTATGGCGCGACACTCGACAGCCGCGATTTCGATGGCTTCGGCAAGCTGTTCGGTGAGGACGGGGTCTATGTCGGCGGCGGTGGGCGCGAGGCGAAGGGCGCGGCGGCCGGCGAGATGATGCGGCAGGTCTTCGCCAACAATCCCAATGGCGTGGGCGAACCCAACTTCCATCTCTTCTACAATGAAGTCGTCACCTTCGATGGCCCGGACCGTGCCCGCGCGACGTCCATGTCGCTGTGGATGGTTCCGGATCAGGCGACCAAGCGGCCGACGCCGCTGCTCGCCGGCCGCTACGAGGACGAGCTCGTCCGCAAGAACGGCAAGTGGCTGTTCGCGCGCCGCGTCGTCAAATCCGTCACCAACCGCCCGCCCGAGGCCAAATAGGCCCGCGCCCACCCTAGTCTGGAGGGACTGAACTCATGACAAGCCATGCAACCGAGATGGAAGATCGCGTCGCTATTCACGCGCTGCTGATCGAATATGGCGCCGCGCTCGACCGGCGCGACTTCGACGGCTTCGCGAAGCTCTTCGGCGAGGATGGTGCCTATCAGCTGAGCACGGGCGCGGCGACGATCGGACCCAAGACGGGCGAGATGATGCGTGAGATCTTCGCGACCGGGCCGAATGCCACGGCCGTTCCCAATTTCCATCTCTTCTTCAACGAGCTGATCTGGTTCGAGACGCCCGATCTCGCCCGCTCCACGTCTGCCTGCCTGTTCATGACCACGCCGGATCAGGAGACGCGCAAGCTCTCCGTCGCGGTCGCGGCGACCTATGACGATGAGCTGATCCGCGAAAACGGCACATGGCGGTTCAAGCGGCGCACGCTCAAGCCCCTGTCCAACGGCCCGGCGACAGTGAAGCCATGACCGGCCATCCGACCGAGATGGAAGACCGCGCCGCCATCCACGCGCTGCTGCTGGCCTATGGCGCCGCGCTCGACCGGCACGATTTCGAAGGCTTTGCCAAGCTGTTCGGTGCAGACGGGCACTATACCATCCTTGAACTGGAAAGCGCCGCTGGACCTGACACGGGCCGGATGATGCGCGCGCTATACGAGGCCGGGGACAATTTCGTCCAGGAGCCCAATTTCCACCTGTTCTACAATGAGCTTATCTGGTTCGAGACACCGGATCGCGCCCGTTCCACCTCGGCCTGCATGTTCATGTCTACGCCGGACCGGGAGACGCGCAAGCTCTCGGTCATGGTCGCCGCGACTTATGACGACGAGATCGTGCGCGACGACGGCGGCTGGCGGTTCAAGCGGCGGACGCTTCATCCGATCCGAAACGGCGCGGTGGGCTAGGCTGCCCAAGCTGTCCTGGCGATCGACACAGGCCGGGGCGAAAGTTTACCCAAAGGTCACACGAAGGTCACACTATCGAGCTTGTTTTCCCTCGCCGGCATCGATGGTGGAGGAAGGCATTTTCGAACCTGAGAAAGAGCCGGGTCAGGGGTGCCATGGCCCGAGCGCTGTAGGACAGCCCTCATTCGAGGCGCTACGCCCTCATTCGCGACAATTCAGCGGACCTCAAAAGCCACCTCAAGCTGGGGTTCCTCGCGCAGAAGCAAATCTTCGCTCCAATCCAATTGTCAATTCTATTGATTGAGTTAAGTTTTCTCGGCGCACAAATGTGCGAGTCACACGACCGCGTACGAGGAGGAACCATGTCGCAGTCATCGCCAAAGTCGGCCGTTGCAACGGACCGGATCGACCAACATGCGAGCGCCCTCGCGCTCGTTCGGCAAGCGCTGGAGAAGCTCAAATTCGGAGCGGTCCATCTCACCGTCCATGAAGGACGGCTTGTGCAGATCGAGGTTACCGAGAAGACCCGGCTGACCGCCTGACTTTCTCGCCGGCACCGGCATCGCTTTACCATCCAACATCCAGAGCTTTCGATGCTGACCGGACCACCGGAGGCATCCTCTTTTTCTTACAAGGGGATACTCACATGGTCCGCAGGTCCATCCTTTCCACGAGCGCGCTCGCTGCCGCTTTTCTGTTTCACTTGCCCGCGTCCGCGCAGGACGCCCAGCCAATCCCGCAGGACGATCCATTGACCGTTCCGCAAGCCGATGGCTTCGCCGGCGCCGGCGACATCGTCGTGACCGCGCGCCGCCGCGCCGAGACCGCGCAGAGCGTGCCGCTCGCCATATCGGTGCTCGGCGCCGCGCAGATCGAGAGCACCGGCAATTTCAATATCAACAAACTGCAGCAGCTGACGCCCACGCTGCAGGTCTATTCGTCCAACCCTCGCAATACCTTCGTGAACATTCGCGGTATCGGCGCGCCGTTCGGCCTCACCAGCGACGGCTTCGAGCAGGGCGTCGGCATCTATGTCGACGACGTCTACAATGCGCGCATCGCCGCCGCGACGTTCGACTTCCTCGACGTGTCGCAGGTCGAAATCCTGCGCGGCCCGCAAGGCACGCTCTACGGCAAGAACACGACCGGCGGCGCCATCAACATCACCTCCAATGCACCGACCTTCGATTTCGAGGGCAAGGCAGAAGTGACCTTCGGCAATCTCGCGTTCAAACAAGGCAAGGCCGCCATTTCCGGCCCGCTGTCGGACCGGGTCGCCGTGCGCTTCGGCGTCGCCACAACCACGCGCCGCGGCACCATCTTCAACGTGAAGACCGATCGCACCATCAACGAGCAGGACAATCTCGGCTTCCGCGGCCAGATCTTGTTCCGCGCGACCGACGATCTCAGCCTCACGCTTGCCGGCGATTACAGCCAGCAGAATCCCGAATGCTGCGGCACCGTTTTCGTGCGCACCGGCCTCACGCAGCGCGCGCTCAATCGTCAATATGACGCGCTGGCCGCCGCGCAGAATTATGTCGTCGTCAGCCGGAATCCCTATGACCGACTGACCGACATCGATGCCAGTCTCCAGGCCGGCAACAAGATCGGCGGCGTCTCGCTGAAGGCGAAATGGGATATCGGCCCCGGCACGCTGACCTCGATCACGGCCTGGCGCTTCTGGGACTGGAAGCCTGAGAATGACCGCGACTTCACCGGTCTGCCGATCGTCTCCAAGTCGCAGAATCCCTCGCAGCAGGATCAATATTCGCAGGAGTTCCGCTATAATTATTCGGGCAAGCAGTTCCATTTCGTCGTCGGCGCTTTCGCGTTCAATCAGCGGATCGACACGCAGGGCACCGAGGCGCAGGGCGCCGCCGCCAGCCGATGGAACCTGACCGGTGCGCTGGCCGCCGACCCGAGTGTCCTTAACGGCCTGACGGCGCGCAATACGCAGTGGCTCAAGAGCACCAGCCTGGCGCTGTTCGGGCAGCTGAGCTGGAAGATCAACGATGCGCTGACCATCCAACCGGGCGTGCGCCTCAACTATGACAAGAAGTCGGGCTTCTACCGGCGCCGGGTCTATAACGGGGCCGGCGTCGAAATCAGCTGCTTCAACCCGGCGCCAACCGCGGGCACTGTCCTCGCGGCGCAGTGCGGCGTCTATTCACCACAGACCAGTGCGCCTTCGGTCAGCGACTGGAACTTCAGCTACGACTTCAACGTGAACTACAAGATCGCGCGGGACGTCCTCGTCTACGCGACCTATGCCAAGAGCTTCAAGACGGTGGGCATCAACCAGAACGGCCTGCCGACCGACGCCCAGGGCAATCCGATCGCCTCGGCCGGCACGATCATGCCCGAGAACGTCAATCACTTCGAGGTCGGCATCAAGACCCAGTTCCTGGATCGCCGGGCGACCTTCAACGTCAGCGCCTTCCGCACGGACATCAAGGACTTCCAGGCGAATGTGAACAACGGCCAGCTCGGCGTGTTGCGCGGCTATCTTGCCAATGCGGGCAAGGTCCGCACGCAAGGCATCGAGGCCGATTTCAATTTCAAGCCCAATGATCGCTTCGTTGCCTATGTGAACGGCGCCTACACCGACGCCCGTTATGTGCGCTTCGTCGATGCGCCCTGCCCGCCGGAGCTGTCCGGCGGCACCACGGTGACAGGCACACAGGTGCTGAGTGCGCCAGGCGTCCCTGGCGCGCTCAGCCCGCAGAACTGCGACATTTCCGGCCAGCGCCTGCCCGGCGTATCGGAATGGGCCTGGTCGTGGGGCGCCGAAGCAAACGTGCCGGTCAATCTGCTGGCGCACGACGGCGAACTCTATGCCGGCGTGGACGGCAACTACCGCTCCAACTTCTCATCCAACCCGTCGCCCTCGGCCTATAGCTGGATCAAGGGCTATGCGCTGACCAACTTCCGCGCCGGCTTCCGCACGGACAGCATCGATATCTACGGTTGGGTGCGCAACGCCTTCGACGTCGAATATCTCGAGCAGCTCCAGCTCGCGCCGAGCAACGTCGGTCTGGTCGCCGGCACGGTCGGCGATCCGCGCACCTTCGGCGGTACGATCAAGTTCAATTTCTGACCGCCCAAGCCTGCAACCAGGGCGTCACGGGAAGGGGTCATTGTTTCGACAATGGCCTCCTTTCGCCGTCACGCATGTCGAGTCGCGGGCTGGAAGGCGATGCAGGATTTGAAACAATCAGGAAGTGGGCCGCGCCGGAGTGGACCCGGCGCGGCCCGTGCGACCCGTCAGCGCCGGACTCTCATGTGCGTCTTGACGTGGGACTGGGTAGCCAGATCTGGCTGAAAACTGGGGTAACGCGCGAAGCAAGCGCCACAAGGCGCGGCGGAAAGCAGATTGTAATCAGTCTGACAGCGCTGTTTCACAGGGGCCTTTCCGGCGGGATGCGTTCCCGCTTCGTATAAGCTTGACACCATTAGGCGGTTTTAAGCTTGCCAAAGCAACCGATAGACAGCTTATTAAAGATATAAGCTTTGGCTTATTCAAAATCGGGAGGGGCACTGATGAGGAAGCGAGCGGGCGACTTCACGCTGCGACAACTCGACACGTTCGTCTCTGCAGCACGCTCCGGCAGTTTCGCGCTGGCAGCCGATCAGCTCGGCATATCGCAACCCGCAGTCAGCGACCATATCACGTCCCTCGAGCGCCATCTTGGGCACAAGCTTTTCGACCGGCGCCGCGGGACCCGACCGACCCTGACGCGCGAAGGCATCGACATGCTGCACCGCGCCGAGGCCATGCTGTCGACCAGCCAGGCCATGCGCGGCGAGGAACGGTCGCGGCGCAGCGAAGAGAAGGTCCGCATTCGCCTTTCCATCGGCAATCGCTCGCGCGACGCCTATCTCAAGCCGCTGCTCGCGCGCATCTATACCGAGCTGCCCCATGTCGAGCTGGAGCTCCTCCCGGCCCTCTCGGCCGCGCAGATCGCCGAGGCGTTCGAGAAGCGCGAGATCGACCTGCTGCTTTACACCGTGGGGCGGCCGCAATTGCGCCTGCCCAACATCCACCTGCTCGGCAACGTGCCGATCCATCTGGTCGCGGCGCCCGAGACGGCCAAGCTGCTGGAAGCGGGCACGCTCTCGACGGAGGACCTGCAATTCATCCTGCCGGATTTTGGCCCGATCACGGAGCAATGGCTGGAGCGGCAACTCGCCATCCATAACATCCGCCCCCGCCGCCCGGTGCGCTATCTGGAATTTGCCGACGTGATCCAGGGCATCGTCGAGGAAGGCCTCGGCGTTTCCATCCTGCCGCAGGAGCAGATCGCCCCCGCCCTCGCCGAAGGGCGGCTCGCCTGCTTCGGCCCGGAGCTGGAGCCGATGCGCCGGATCATCGCCCGCTCTCCGCTCGCACCGCGAGCGACCGAAGCGCTAGAACGATTGCTGATAGCGGAAATCACCAACCGGACGCGAACGACATGAAGATTCTGGCCGATCCCGGACATGCCCTGACCGAGGGACTCGCGGACATTCGCCGCGAGATGCAATTGCCCGTCGATTTCCCGGTCGAGGTGCTGGCCGCAGCGGAGCAAGCAGCACGGCGCACGCCGAGCGAGCATGCGGATCGCACCGATCTGCCCTTCGTCACGCTCGATCCGGCAAGCTCGACCGACCTCGATCAGGCCTTCGCGATCGAGCGCGCGGGCAGCGACATCCTGCTGCACTATGCCATTGCCGATGTCGGCTGGTTCGTGAGCGAGGGCGATCCGATCGACCGCGAGGCATGGAAACGCGGAACGAGCCAGTATCTGCCGGACGGCAAAGTCAACCTGCACCCGCCGGTGCTGAGCGAACAGGCGGCGAGCCTGCTGCCCGACGGACCGCGTCCGGCCGTCGTCTTTTCCGTCCGGATCGATCAGGCGGGCATCGCGCGGCTGGACGGCGTCGAGCGCGCGATCGTCCGCAGCCGCGCCAAGCTGGGTTACGAGGCGATGCGCGACGACGAGCTGCCGCCGCTGTTCCCGGAACTGGCGCAGCGCGTGTGGGCAGCCGAAAACCGGCGCGGCGCCGCGCGGCTCGATGTGCCGGAGCAGGAAGTGGAGCGGCGGCCGGACGGCCGCTACGAATTGCGTTTTCGTCCCCGGCGCGTGGCGGAGGATCGCAATGCCACCCTGTCGCTCGCGACCAATCTCGCTATCGCGCAATTGCTGCTGGAATACCGCACCGGGCTCTTCCGCGTCATGGCCGGTCCCGATGTGCGCGCCGAGCAAAGGCTGCGCAATACGGCGCGCGCCTACGGCCTGCGCTGGCCGCGCGAAGCCACGCTGGCGCAATTCCAGCGCATGCTCGATCCCAATGTGCCGTTGCAAGCTGCCTTCGGCCAGGCCGTACATCGCGCCGGCACGGGCGCGGCCTATGCCCCTTATGAGCCTGACCTTCTGCCCTGGCATGCCGCCGTCGCCGCGCCTTATGCGCATGCGACCGCACCGTTGCGCCGTCTGGCCGACCGCTATGTCGTGACCGCCGCGCTGGCGCTGGCCAATGGCCGGACCGTTCCGCCAAGCGTGACCGAGGCCTTTGCGGCGCTGCCCAAGGTCATGGCGCGGGCCGACGCGATCGGCGGGCGCATCGACCGCGCCGTGGTCGATCTTGCCGAAACGGCCCTGCTGCAGGGTCGCGAGGGCGAGACGTTCGCCGCCCTCGTCACCGATATCGACGAGCGTGGTGCGCGCATCCAGCTGCGCGACCTGCCGATCGTCACACGTCTCGCGGTCGATGGACTGCTGCCGGGCGCTGTCCTGCGCGCGAAACTGATCGAAACGGACCTGCGTGCCCGCACGGCTCGCTTCGTTGCCGAAAACGGAAAAGGGGTACCGGGCTAGCCTGCCCGGCACCCCTCGACGGCGACAAGGCGCGCGGTCCACTCGCGCGAGCTACTCGTCAGCTCCTCCGCATGCCGGACGCGATTCCCACATCGCATCGGCGCGGTGGCAACAAAATCACGGGAACAAGTAGAGCAAGTGCCGATCGGAAACGTTCACGCTATCGCGTGGCCCTCCCCCGGCCGGTGCGAAACTGGCTGATTCGCCCCCTTTTCTGGCTTCTCCCTAGCGCGATTTGTCCGCCCTAATGGGAGACAACCCCCAAGCGCCCGATAGGTTCCCAAAAAATTCGCGCCCCAGAAATTTTTTGCCAGCGGTCGAAACAGTGCCTAGGCAGCGAGGGTGACGAGCGAGCGCTGGCAATTCTGGGTCGATCGCGGCGGAACCTTTACCGACGTGATCGCGCGTGCGCCGGACGGCAGGATCGTGACCGCCAAGCTGCTGTCGGAGAACCCCGAAGCCTATCGCGATGCCGCCGTCGCGGCGATGCGGCAGATCATGAACGTGCCGCACGGCCCACTGCCGGCCGCCGACATGCGCGTCGGCACGACGGTCGCGACCAATGCGCTGCTGGAGCATAAGGGCGAGCCGGCGCTGCTGGTGACGACGCGCGGCTTCGGCGATGCGCTGCGAATCGGCTATCAGGAGCGGCCGGCCCTGTTCGCGCGGCACATCGTCAAGCCCGAGCCGGTGCATGCCGCCGTGATGGAAGTCGCCGAGCGCGTGACGGCGGCAGGCGATGTGATCCTGCCGCTGGACATCGACGCCGCACGCGCCGGCCTGCAAGCCGCGTTCGACCGGGGCCTGCGCGCCGTCGCCATCGTCCTCATGCATGGCTATCGCTACCCCGCGCACGAGGCCCGGCTTGCGCAGATCGCGCGCGAGATCGGCTTTCCGCAGATATCGGTGAGCCATGAGGTCGCACCGCTCATCAAGCTGGTCGGGCGTGGTGACACGACCCTCATCGACGCCTATCTCTCCCCCGTTCTGCGTCGCTATGTCGAGGCGCTGCGCGCGGAGGCCGGGAGCGACGTGAGGGCGCTGTTCATGCAGTCGAACGGCGGCCTGACCGATGCCGCGACCTTTCAGGGCAAGGACGCGATCCTGTCCGGCCCGGCGGGCGGCATTGTCGGCATGGCGCAGACGGCGAAAGCGGCGGGATTCGCCCATGTGATCGGCTTCGACATGGGCGGCACCTCGACCGATGTGTCGCATTTTGCCGGCCGCTATGAGCGCGACAGCGATACGATGATCGCGGGGGCGCGGATCCGGACGCCGATCATGCGCATCCACACGGTGGCGGCAGGCGGCGGGTCGCTTTGCGGGTTCGATGGCACGCGCTTCTTCGTCGGGCCGCAATCGGCAGGCGCGGTCCCCGGCCCGGTCTGCTACCGGCGCGGCGGGCCGCTAACTGTCACCGATTGCAACGTGATGCTCGGGAAGATCGTGCCGCATCATTTCCCGGCCGTGTTCGGCCCGGCCGGCGATCAGCCGCTCGATGCGGATGTCGTGGCCGGGAAATTCGCCGCGCTTGCCGACGAGGTGGCGCACAAGACCGGCCGCACCCTCGCGCCCGAGCAGATCGCCGAGGGCTTCATCGCCATCGCCGTCGCCAACATGGCGAACGCGATCAAGACCATCTCGGTCCAGCGCGGCCATGACGTCTCGCGCTACACGCTCGCCTGCTTCGGCGGCGCGGGCGGGCAGCATGCCTGCCTCGTCGCCGACGCACTCGGCATGGACCGCGTCATGATCCACCCGCTCGCCGGCGTGCTCTCCGCCTATGGCATGGGCCTCGCCGACCGGCGCGAGTTGCGCGAGCTGACCGTGGCGCTCTCGCTCGACACCACGACCGGACCGGCGGAGCTGGACGCCTCGATCACCGCGCTGGGCCTCGCCGCCGACGCCGCGATGCGCGCGCAAGGCGTGCAGACGCCACTGCGCCGCGAGGCCGCCGTGCTGCTGCGCCTCGAAGGCACCGACAGCCTGATCGAAGTCCCGCACGGCCCGCTCCCTACGATGAAAGCCGCGTTCGAGGCCGCCTATCGCGAGCGCTTCGGCTTCGTGGGGACGGCGCCGCTCATTGCCGAGACGATCCGGGTGGAGGCCATCGCGCCCGGCGAGACCGACGCGCTGCTCGAGCTGCCCCTGCCATCGACATCCGGCCCGCCGGTCGAAACACTCTCCTGCTTCATGGCCGGCGAGGCCCGCCCGACGCCCCTGTACGTCCGCGCAAAGCTCGCCATCGGCTTCGAGGCGGAAGGCCCCGCGATCATCGTCGATCCGGTCTCGACCACGATCGTCGAGCCGGGCTGGCGCGCGCGAGTCGATGCGCAGGGCAATCTCATCCTCACCCGCCATCTGCCGCGCGCGAGTGAGGCGACCGGCGGCACCGACGCCGACCCAGTCCGCCTCGAGATCATGGGCGGCCTGTTCATGGCCATTGCCGAGGAAATGGGCGCCGCACTCCAGCACAGCGCTTCCTCGGTCAACATCCGCGAACGGCTGGATTTCTCCTGCGCGCTGTTCGATGCGCAGGGCAATCTCGTCGCAAATGCGCCGCATATGCCGGTGCATCTGGGATCGATGGGCGAGAGCGTCCGCACGATCCTGCGCCGGCGGGGCGACGGCAGCGATGGGCGCGGTCTCAAGCCCGGCGATGCCTATGCGCTCAATGCCCCCTATGAAGGCGGCACGCATCTGCCGGACATCACCGTCGTCATGCCGGTCTTCCTCGACAAGGTGGCGCCGGCCCCCGCCTATTTCGTCGCCGCGCGCGGGCACCATTCGGACATTGGCGGGATCACGCCCGGCTCGATGCCGCCGGACAGTATATCGGTCGAAGAGGAAGGCGTCCTCCTCGACAATGTGCTGATCGTCAGCGACGGCCGCTTCCTCGATGCGGATATCTCCGCCCTGCTCGCGTCCGGCCCTTATCCCTCCCGCAACATCCCCCAGAATCTCGCCGATCTGAAAGCGCAGGTCGCTGCCTGCGCCAAGGGCGCGGCGGAGCTACGCCGGATCAGCGCGGAGCAGGGCGCCGATGTCGTCGCCGCCTATATGGGCCATTGCCAGGCCCAGGCCGAGGAGGCCGTCCGCCGCCTGATCTCGCGGCTGGAGGACGGCAGCTTCCGTTATGCGATGGACAATGGCGCGGAAGTCGCCGTCGCGGTCCGCGTGGATCGCAAAGCCCGCGCCGCGACCATCGACTTCACCGGCACCAGCGCGCAGCTCCCCGGCAATTTCAACGCCCCGCTGCCCGTCGTCCGCGCCGCCGCGCTCTATGTGCTGCGCACCATGCTCGACGATCCCATCCCCATGAACGAAGGTTGCCTGCGGCCGATCACGCTGATCGTACCGGAAGGATCCATGCTGCATCCCCGCCATCCCGCCGCCGTCGTCGCCGGCAATGTCGAGACCAGCCAGGTCGTGACCGACGCTCTGTTCGGCGCGCTCGGCGCCATGGCGGCGGCGCAGGGCACGATGAACAACTTCACCTTCGGCAACGCACGGCATCAATATTATGAGACGATCGCCGGCGGCTCCGGCGCCGGGCCGGATTTCGACGGTACGAATGTCGTCCAGACGCACATGACCAACAGCCGCCTCACCGATCCCGAAATCCTGGAAACGCGCTTCCCCGTGCTGCTCGAAGCCTTTGCCATCCGCACCGGCTCCGGCGGCGCGGGCGCGCGCAAGGGCGGCGACGGCGCGATCCGCCGCATCCGCTTCCTGGAGAAGATGACCGCCGGAATCCTCTCGAACCGCCGCAGCATCGCCCCCTTCGGCCTCGCTGGCGGTGAACCGGGGGCACTCGGCATCAACCGCGTCGAGCGCGCGGACGGCTCGGCGGAGACGCTCGGCGCGACGGCGGCGGTCGAGGTCGGGCCGGGCGATGTGTTCGTGATCGAGACGCCCGGTGGCGGGGGGTTCGCCGTCGCATGATCCGCCTCTCGTCATACATGCGAAAGCTGGTATCTCAGGAGCAATGAGACCCAGCATCTGGGGTGACGATCGACGGGGCAAGCTAAACAATGTGGGTTCTCCTTGGCATTGCGGTGATCGTCGCGGGCTTCATGCTGCGCTTCAATCCGCTGCTCGTCATTATGGCCTCGGTGCTGACGACGGGCCTTGCCGCCGGGCTCGATCCGGTCGCGATCGTCTCGGCATTCGGCAAGGCGTTCAATGACACGCGCTATGTCAGTATCGTCTGGATCGTCCTGCCGGTGATCGGCCTGCTCGAGGCATTCGGCCTGCAGGAGCGGGCGAAGGGGGTGATCGGCGGCCTCAAGGGCGCGACCGTTGGCCGTCTGCTCGCCGGCTATCTGCTGCTGCGGCAGGCGACGGCGGCCATGGGCCTCACATCAGTCGCCGGCCATGCGCAGACCGTCCGCCCGCTCGTGGCCCCAATGGCGCAGGCGGCGGCCGAGACGCAGGCCGGTGAGATCAGCGAGGCGGAGCGCGAGGAGATCAAGGCCTGGTCCGCCGCGACGGACAATGTGGGGCTGTTCTTCGGCGAGGACATCTTCCTCGCGATCGGCTCGATCCTGCTGATCGTCGGCCTGCTCGATCAATATGGCATCCACCTCCAGCCCTTCCAGCTCTCGGTCTGGGCGATCCCCACCGCCATCGCGGCCTTCCTCATCCACGGCTTCCGGCTCTGGCGGCTCGATCGCCGGATGCGCGCGGGGCCGACGGCGAGTGGGGGACCCACGGAATGATCACGCTCGGCTGGGTCTATATGCTGGCGGGCGCGGCCTTCGCCGCCTTTGCGCTGCTGGGCCTCAAGGACGAGAGCAACCCGAAGCGCTTTCGCAATACCGCCTTCTGGGGGCTGCTCGCGCTCAGCATGTGGGCGGGGGATGCGCTGGGCGATTTCGGCAATGGCCTGCTCGTGCTGGCTTTGGTCGCCATTGCCGGGCTGGGCGGCCTCGGGCGCGGGACGAAGAGCGAGATCGCGCCGGAGGTCCGCGCCGCGCACGCCGCGCGGCTGGGCAATGGCCTGTTCCTCATCGCGCTCATCATCCCCGCGACCGCGCTCCTCGGCACGCTCGTCTTCAAGCATCTCCCGGCGCTGTTCGACGTGAAACAGGTAACCCTTATCAGCCTCGCGCTCGGTGTGCTGATCGCGCTCGGCGTCGGCTATGTGGTCCTGCGCGCAGCGCCCATGCTGCCGCTGGAGCAGGGGCGGCGGCTGATGGATCAGGTCGGCTGGGCCGCGATCCTGCCGCAGATGCTCGCCAGCCTCGGCGCCGTCTTCGCCATGGCGGGCGTGGGCGAGGCGGTCGGCGGCATCATCCAGCTCGGCATTCCCGAGGGGAGCCTGCTCGGCGCGGTCATCGCCTATGGCCTCGGCATGGCGCTGTTCACGATGGTGATGGGCAATGCCTTCGCGGCCTTCCCGGTCATGATCGCCGCCATCGGCATGCCCCTGCTCATCCAGCGCTATGAGGGCGACCCGACCATCATCTGCGCGATCGGCATGCTCGCCGGCTTCTGCGGCACGCTGATGACCCCGATGGCGGCCAACTTCAATCTCGTCCCCGCCGCGCTCTTGGAGCTGAAGGACGAGTATGGCGTGATCCGCCGCCAGATCGGCACGGCCCTGCCGCTGCTGGCGGTGAACATCGCGCTGATTTATTGGCTGGCCTTCCCATGACCGAACTCACGCACGACCTCGCCGCCCGTTTCGCGCGGCTCACGCTCGGCCATCTCGGGCGGCAATATCCGTACAAGATGGACCTCGTGCTCAATGGCCCGGAGGATGCGAAGCCGCCGATCGCGCATCACCCGATCTTCCACGGCAGTTTCGACTGGCATAGCTGCGTGCATGGCTGGTGGCAGGTCATGCGGCTTGCGCGGCTCTTTCCGGACATGCCGCAGGCGGCCGACATTCGCGCCCGGGCCGATGCGATGCTGGTGCCGGAGAAGGTCGCGGGCGAGCGGGCTTTCCTGATGCGGCCCTTCGCTGCGGGTTTCGAGCGGCCTTATGGCTGGGGCTGGCTGCTGGCGCTGCATCATGAACTGTCGCGGCATGAGGGCCACTCATGGTCAGCGGCGCTTGAGCCGCTGGCGCTGGATTTCGCGGCGCGCTTCCACGCCTTCCTGCCCAAGCTCACTTATCCGCTGCGCGTCGGCACGCATTTCAACATCGCCTTCGCGCTGGTCCTCACGCTGCGCTGGGCGGAGGGCCGCGATCCGGCGCTGATCGACCTTATCCGCGAGCGGAGCCTCGACTGGTTCGGCGAGGACCGCGATTGCCAGGCCTGGGAGCCGGGCGGCGACGAGTTCCTCTCCTCCGCGCTGACCGAGGCGCTGCTGATGAGCCGACTCCTTCCCGCGACGGACTTCGCGGCGTGGTTCAGTACCTTCCTGCCGCATCTGGCGGACGGGCGACCAATGAGCCTGTTCACGCCCGCGGCCGTCTCGGACCGCAGCGACGGCAAGATCGCGCATCTGGACGGGCTCAATCTCTCGCGCGCCTGGTGCTTGCGCGGGATCGCGGCGGCGCTCGGGCCGGGCGCGGAAGCGACGAGCATCGCGGAGACGCTGGCGCAGCGGCACGTCGCGGCGAGCCTGCCGCATGTCGCTGGCGACTATATGGGCGAGCATTGGCTGGCGAGCTTCGCCCTGCTCGCCATCGCGGGAGACTGAGCGTTCGTTAACCACGGGGCGCTATCAAACGCGCTCAGACCAGGGGGACTCGCACGGCATGAAGCGCCAGACCGGATATTGCGCCACGTTGGCGCTCATGCTGGCACTGACAGGCTGTGGCGGGGGAGGCTCCGGCGGCGTGAGTTCGACACCTGCGCCGACACCCACGCCGAGCCCGACACCCACGCCGAGTCCGGCTCCCGCGCCAACGCCAACCCCAACGCCGCTCCCTTCAATCGACTTCGACACGGCCGAATATCGCCGCTCGAACGGCGCCGTGTTCCACAAGGCGATCACGGCCTATCAGCAGGGCACGAGCGGGGCGGGCGTCATCGTCGGCGTCATCGACAGCGGTCTTTCGGACCCGCAGGGCGAGTTCACCGGCCGGATAAGCGCGGCGTCGCGCGGCTTCGGCAACAACACGACCTATGCGGACGTGACCGGCCACGGCACAGCCGTTTCCGGCGTGATCGCGGCTGCACGCAATGAGCGCCACGCGATGGGCGTCGCCTGGGGCGCCACGATCATGGCGCTGCGCACCGACGACCAGAGCGACTGCGACGACGACGGCTGCACGCACCCGACCGCCGACATCGCCGCCGCCATCGATCACGCCTGGCAGAATGGCGCGAAGATCATCAACATCTCGCTCGGCGGGGGATCCGGCTCGACCGCCATCCTCCAGGCCGTGAGCCGCGCGACGAGCGCGGGAACCATGATCGTCATCGCCGCGGGGAACAATCCCGATGGCGGAAGCCCGCTGGTCGCGCCGGACGGACTCGCCCAGTCCATCGCCGACCCGAACTATGGCCACGGCCTCGTCATCATCGCCCCCTCGGTCAACGAGGATGACACGGTGAGCAGCTTCTCGGCCGGCGTGCGAGGCTTCGAAACGGTGAGCCTGGCGGCGATGGGCAATCGCGTGCTGACCATCGACGAGACCGGCGCGGATTTCCTCTATACCGGCACCTCCTTCGCTGTGCCGCAGATCGCGGGCGCGGCCGCCCTGCTCGCCCAGGCCTTCCCCAATCTCACCGGCAAGCAGATCGTCGACCGGCTACTGGCGACGGCGCGGGATGTCGGCGCGCCGGGCGCCGATGCGCGCTATGGCGTGGGCGTGCTCGACATCGCCGCCGCCTTCGCGCCGATGGGCTCGCTGTCGCTGCCGGGAAGCGGAACGCTCGTGACGCCGACGCCGGGCACAACCCTCTCCACGCCGATGGGCGATGTCACGCCGACGGCGATCAGCACGGTAGCGCTCGACGAGTTGCAACGCGCCTATCGCGTCGATCTGACGCCGCGCTTCTTCGGCCACGGCCCCATCCGGACGCTCGCCTCTGCACTCGACACGGCGCAGCGCCATGTCGCGACCGGCACGGACGCACTGCGCCTCTCGCTCACCATCGCACCGGGCAAGGAGCATGTCAGCACATCGGGGCCAATGTCGCGCGACGAGGACCGGCCGCATCTCCTGTCCGGCACGATCCGCGTGCGGCTCTCGACCCGTTCGAGCGTCGCGTTGGGCATCAACAGCGGACTTGGCGCGCTGGAGACAGCGTCGGACACCGGTCCGGCGCCGAGCTTCCTGATCGCGCAAAGCAGCTTTTCGGGGCAGCGCTTCGAGATGCGTGCGCGCTCGGCGCTCGCACTGCTGCATGATCTCGGACATGGCCTGCAACTGAGCGGCGGGTTCGAAACCGGCGACGTGACCGCCGCGCGGCGTGCCGGCCTGCCCGATCCGGTGCTCGACCGGCCGGCGCCCTATCATGCGGTATCCTTGTCGCTCGGCCTGCGACGGCGGGCCTTCGGCCTTACCGGTAGCCTCAGCCTGCTCGACGAGCCGGCAAGTGCGCTCGGCGCCCGGTTCGCACCGGCCTTCGGGGCGCAATCGGCGGGTTCCTTGTTCGCGCGGATTGGGACAAGCCTCGCACCGGCCGACGGTCTCAGGCTTTCCGCAAGCTGGCAGCGCGGCTGGACGCGCGCCGCAACAGGCGGCGCCTTGCGCGACGGCGGATCGCTCACCAGCCAGAGCTGGTCGGCGGACCTCGCGAAGCGCGGCCTCTTCACCGACGGCGACTTGCTCGGCCTGCGCATTGCGCAGCCGCTGCGGGTCATCGCCAGCGCCTTCCCGCTCGTGCTGCCCAACGAATGGGACTGGGAAAGCGCCGTCGCGACACATCGCGTCGTCCCGCTCGATCTCGTGCCGCGTGGCCGACAGCGCGACTATGAGCTGAGCTATGGACGCGGCCTTGGCCCGGGCTGGCTCGGTGCGAATCTCTATCTGCGCGAGCAAAGCGGCAACATCGCCGCTATCCCGGCCGATGTCGGCATGGCGCTGCGCTGGTCGATGGGTTTCTGAGCGACGCCCGTCAGGGCAGAAAGCGCGCCATGCGCTCCTGAAGCAGGCGGATCAGCTCCGGGTCCATGAACCGATACTTGTCCGGAATATCGAGCGAAATAATGCGCTTGCCGTCAAGCGCGCGGCGGAAGCGCGTGCGGATCTTGGCGGCTTGCGGCTTTTCCATGACGAAGATCGTGTCCGCCCAGCGGATCTGCTCGTCGGAGATCGGATTGTCCGCGTCATGGCCGGTGCCGGCGGATGCCACTTCCAGCCCGTCGATCTGCGCGAAGATCTGCTCAGCGGTCGGGCTGCGCAGCCGGTTTCGTCCGCAAACGAACAGGTAGCGCTTCACTCAGACCGTGAAGCTCTCGCCGCAGCCGCAGCTGCCCTTGGCATTGGGATTGTTGAACACGAAGCCCGCCGCGAAATCGTCCTCGACCCAATCCATGGTCGAGCCGATCAGATACAGCACCGAGGCCGCATCGATGAAGAACGTGCCGCCGGGCGTCTCGATCTTCTCGTCGAACTTGCCAGCCTCGGTCACGAAATCAACCGAATAAGCGAGGCCTGAGCAGCCACGACGCGGGGTCGAGAGCTTGACGCCGATCGCGTCGGCCGGCGCCTTGGCCATGAGGTCCGCGACGCGCTGCTCCGCATTCGGCGTCAAGGTGACGGCGGCGGGGCGGGCGCGGGTGGTGGTCGGTGCGTTCATCGTCTCAACCCTTACAACATGCCGAGTTCGAGCTTGGCTTCGTCGCTCATCTTCTGCGGATCCCATGGCGGATCCCAGACGAGATTGACGTCCACCGTGCCGACACCAGGCACCGACCCGACCCGCATCTCGATCTCGCCGGGCATGGACTCGGCGACCGGACAATGCGGCGTGGTCAGCGTCATGGTGATCACGACATGGCTGCCTTCGCTCACCTCGACACCATAGATAAGGCCGAGGTCGTAAATATTCACGGGTATCTCGGGATCATAAATATCCTTGAGCGCCTCGATCACCGCATCATAGGTCGCGCCACCCGGCTCGCCCGCGGCCACGTCGGTTGCCTGCTGGCTGAGGAAGCCCTCCAGATAATCGCGCTTGCGCGAGAGCTTCTCGCCCGCCGTCTCCGACGCGTCGTCGACATCGCTCACGCGCGCCCGCGGCGGCGCCTCGACGCTCTCGACCGTTTCCGTCCTGATCTTCGCTTCCTCGTTCATCCGAATATCGCCCTCACGCGATCGAGGCCTTTCAGCAGTGCCTCGACATCGCTTTCATCACTGTACAATCCGAAACTCGCCCGCGCCGTCGCCTCGACGCCCAGATGCGTCATCAGCGGCTGCGCGCAATGATGGCCGGCGCGGATCGCCACGCCGCTCTCGTCCAATATGGTGCCGATGTCGTGCGGATGCACCCCATCCATCGCAAAGGAGACGATGCCGGCGGCATCCTCCGGCCCCAGCAGCCGCACCGAATTGATACCGCGCAAGGCATCGCGCGTACGCGCCACCAGCACGTCCTCATGTGCGGCGATCCGGTCCAAGCCGATGGCATCGACATAATCGATCGCCGCCGCCAGCCCAATGGTCTCGACGATGGCCGGCGTGCCTGCCTCGAACCGCGCGGGCGGCGGGGCATAAGTCGTGCGCTCGAACGTCACCTTGTCGATCATCGCGCCGCCGCCATGATAAGGTGGCATGTCGGCAAGGATCGCGTGACGCGCCCAGAGCACGCCGATGCCGGTCGGGCCGTAGAGCTTGTGGCCCGAGAAGAGATAGAAATCGCAGCCGAGCGCCTGCACGTCGATCCGCATGCGCGGCGCGGCCTGGCAGCCGTCGATCAGCAGCAGCGCGCCGGCATCATGGGCGATCCGGGCGGCACGCTTCACGTCGAGCACCGAGCCGAGCACGTTCGAGACATGTGCCAGCGCGACAAGCTTGTGCTCCGGGCGGATCATGGCCGCCATGGCATCGAGATCGATGCGGCCGTCCTCGGTCAGCGGCACGACATCGATCGCTGCCCCGGTCCGCTCGGCGATGAGCTGCCAAGGCACGATGTTGCTGTGATGCTCCAGCTGCGAGAGCAGGATGCGGTCGCCGGGCTCGAGGTTCACCCCGCCCCAGCTCTGCGCAACGAGATTGATGCCTTCGGTCGCGCCGCGCACGAACACGATCTCGTCGACACGCTCGGCATTGAGGAATTTCGCGACGCGCATCCGCGCCGCCTCGAACGCCAGGGTCATGTCGGCCGAGCGCGCATAGACGCCGCGGTGGACCGTCGCATAATCGGCGCCCATCGCGCGGATCGTGGCGTCGATGACAGCCTGCGGCTTCTGCGCGGTCGCGGCCGTGTCAAGATAATGCCAGGGCTGGCCTTCGGCAGTGACGAGACCGGGAAAGTCCGACCGGATCGAGGTGAGGGGCGCATGGACGTTCATCCCAGCGCCTCCAGCTTGGCCAAGGCGATGGCATCGAACCGGTCGCGCTCGCCTTCGTCGGCCATGTCGTCGAACAGGCCAGCAATGAACGCCTGCAGCATCAGCGCGCGGGCGCGAGCGGGGTCCAGGCCGCGCGAGGCCATGTAGAACAGGGCGGCCTTGTCGAGCTCGCCGACGCTCGCGCCGTGGGCGCATTTGACGTCGTCGGCGAAGATTTCCAGCTCGGGCTTGGCATTGGCGGTCGCGGTGCGATCCAGCAGCATCGCCTTGAAGCTCTGCGCCGCATCGGTCTTCTGCGCGCCGCGCGCGACGCGGATCTGGCCGAGATAGCTGGTCGTCGCCTTGCCGGCGGCGATGGCGCGCACGGTCTGGGCGCTGGTCGCGTTCGGCTCGGCATGGGTGACGGTCGTCACCAGCTCGATGGTCTGCTCGCCGCCGCCGATCAGCGCGGCCTTGAGCTCGAAATGCGCGCCTTCGGCGAGCGTGACATCGAACGTCACCCGACCAAGCGCGCCGCCGACATCGAGCAAATGCACGCTGAGCGTCCCGCCTGCGCCGATCTCGATGCGATGATCGCGAATGACGGTCTCCGCCGGTCCCGCATCCTGCAGCAGGCTGATCGCGCGCTGCTCGCCCGGCGCGACGACGAACCGATCCGGTTCATCGATCGGCCATGTCCGCGCGGCGGCATCAAGGTCGCTGTAGCGCCAAGCTTCGTCGCGGCGCGTGGGGAGGGGAGCGAGCGCGCTCATGCGCCGGCTCCCGCCCGTTCGGCGATTAGATAATCGCGAATCCGCGCGAGCAGCGACGGCCGGGCCTTCTCGACGCAGGCGCGGACATCGTCCTGGCTGTCCTTGCCCTTGCGGACACAGCCCGTCACCGCCTTGCACAGCGCGGAGTCGAGGGTCTTGAGGCCCGTCGTCTCTTCGAGACCGCATTGATATTTGCCCTGCGCATCGCGCGAGACATGCACGCCGATCTGCCGCAGACGCTGCGCAATCACCGTGATTTCCTGGACTTCCTCGAAATCCTCTTCCGGCGGCCCGGCAGGGGCAGCGCCCTGCAGCAGCATCAAGGCAGCAAGCGCGATCATGCCGCGATCACCTCGGCATAGCCTTCGCGCTCCAGCGCCAGCGCCAACTCGGGACCGCCGGACTTCACGATGCGGCCATCGGCAAGGATGTGCACGAAATCCGGCTGCACATAATCGAGCAGGCGCTGATAATGGGTGATCAGCAGCACGGCCTTGTCGGGCGCGCGCATGATGGAATTGATGCCCGCACCGACCGTTTTCAGCGCGTCGATGTCGAGGCCACTGTCAGTCTCGTCGAGAATGGCGAGCTTGGGATCGAGAATGCCCATCTGAACCATTTCGGCACGCTTCTTCTCGCCGCCCGAGAAGCCGACATTCACCGGTCGCTTCAGCATGTCCATGTCCATGCCGAGCAGCCCGGCCTTCTCACGCGCCAGACGCAGGAAGTCGGCAGCGGAGAGCGGCTCCTCACCGCGCGCCTTGCGCTGGCTGTTCAGCGCCTCGCGCAGGAACTGCACATTGGAGATGCCGGGAATCTCGACCGGATACTGGAAGCCCAGGAAAAGCCCGGCCGCGGCGCGCTCATGCGGCGCCATCTCGAGGAGGTCCTGACCGAGGAAATCGACGCTGCCGCCGGTCGGCTCATAATTGGGGCGGCCGCCCAACGTATAGGCCAGCGTCGACTTGCCCGCGCCGTTCGGCCCCATGATCGCGTGGACCTCACCCGCGTTCAGCGTCAGCGAGAGGCCCTTCAGGATGGCCTTGCCGTCAACTTCGCTGCGAAGATCGGAGATAACCAGCATCAAATTGCTTTCCTGTTCTGTCATTTCGTCGAGCTGACCGCGCCGCCGGCTCCGGTCAGCGCGCCATTGCAGCCGGTCAGATAGTGCTGGCGCATCATGTCCAGCGCATTGTCCCGCAGGCCGCCGAGCATACGGCTGTCGTCCAGCCGCTGCTGGCGATCGGCGAGGGCCTGGGCTTCGAGATCGAAATTCGGTGCCGGGACCGGCGCAACGTCCGGCGGCGATGCGGGCTTACCGGCTGCTTCGACGCGCCGCTGCGCCAGCGCCTGCCGGGCCGACACGATCGCCTGCTGCTCGTTGAAGACGGCGATCAGCGCCGCACGCCGACGCTGGGGCTCGGCGCCGAAGATCCTGGTCATCGCGCCGCCGTCGCACTTGGCCACGGCGCGCTCGACCTCGACGAGATCGGGGCCGGCCAGCGCGGCGGCGCTCAATTGGGCAATGAGGGCAAGGGCGATCGTCATGCCGCCTCCCGACGCTGGTCAGGAGCGCAGGAAACGATCTCCCGGATCAGTCCATGATGCGCGCGTAGCGGACGTGCGCCCAGTCGATCGCCGCCTGCTCGATCATCGGCTCGATCTGATCGATGCCATTGTCCGCGACGCTCGCGGCGATCGCCGGGCTCAGCGCCGGGCTCTGACGCAGAATGTCGGAGAGGAGCTGCGCCTGCATCTCGCCACGCGAGAGCGCGCAAGCCGTCAGCGCCTGACGCGCCATGCTCTGATGATCGCCCAGCGGAATATTCTCGTCCACCTCGTGCAGCACGCAGTCGCGATAGCTGGAAAGCAGCGCGGCGAAGCGCGGCGTCAGGGGAAGGTCGGCGCTCGCCGTCGCGCCGCTCTGCACCGACACCGGCGTCTGCGCCTGTGCGGGCAGCGCGTTGAGGCCCAGAGTGGCCATGGCGATCGTCGCGAGCAGTGCCTTCACGGTCAGCATCCTTCCCAAAAACCGGACCGGCATCGCTTGCGGCTTTGCTCGGCTGCCCGATTGGTAAGCGGGAAGTAAGATTCGTTACAACGGCATTAAGCACGAATGTCGGATCGCGCCTCATCCGACCGATCCTTCGAGGCTGATGCCGAGCAGTTTCTGCGCCTCGACGGCGAACTCCATCGGGAGCTGCTGCAGCACTTCCTTGGCGAAACCGTTGACGATGAGGCTGACCGCCGCCTCCTGATCGAGGCCGCGCTGCATCGCATAGAAGAGCTGATCGTCGCTGATCTTGCTGGTCGTCGCTTCATGCTCGACGATCGCGCTCGGGTTCTTCACCTCGATATAGGGCACGGTGTGGGCGCCGCACTGATCGCCCAGCAGCAGACTGTCGCACTGGGTGAAGTTGCGCGCATTCTCGGCATTGGCCGCCATGCGCACGAGCCCGCGATAGGTGCCGTTCGAGCGGCCGGCGCTGATCCCCTTCGACACGATCGTCGAGCGTGTGTTTTTACCGTTATGGATCATTTTCGTGCCGGTATCCGCCTGCTGGCGGTTATTCGTCACGGCGACGGAGTAGAATTCGCCCACGCTGTTCTCGCCGTTCAGCACGCAGCTCGGATATTTCCAGGTGATCGCGGAGCCGGTCTCGACCTGCGTCCACGAGACCTTGCTGTTGCGCCCCTGGCAGAGCGCGCGCTTGGTCACGAAATTATAGATGCCGCCCTTGCCCTCGGCATCGCCAGGATACCAGTTCTGCACGGTGCTGTACTTGATCTCGGCATCGTCCAGCGCAACCAGCTCGACCACGGCGGCATGCAGCTGGTTCTCGTCACGCTGCGGCGCGGTGCAGCCTTCCAGATAAGAGACGTAGCTGCCCTTGTCCGCCACGATGAGCGTGCGCTCGAACTGGCCGGTATTCTCGGCATTGATGCGGAAATAGGTGCTGAGCTCCATCGGGCAGCGCACGCCCTCCGGAATGTAGACGAAGGTGCCGTCCGAAAAGACCGCGCAATTGAGGGCGGCGAAGTAATTGTCGTGCATCGGCACGACCTTGCCGAGCCACTTCTTCACCAGCTCCGGAAATTCGCGGATCGCCTCGCTGATCGAGCGGAAGATGACGCCGGCTTCCTCCAGCTCCTTGCGGAAGGTGGTGGCGACCGAGACGCTGTCGAACACCGCATCGACCGCGACCTTGCGCGAGCCGGCGACGTTGGCGAGCACCTTTTGCTCCTCGATCGGGATACCGAGCTTCTCGTAAGTGCGGCGAATCTCCGGATCGAGCTCGTCGAGACTGCCAAGCTCGACCTTCTTCTTAGGCGCCGCGTAATAATAGGCGTCCTGATAGTCGATCGGCGGGACGTCGAGCTTGGCCCAGTCCGGCGATTCCATCGTCAGCCAGTGGCGATAGGCCTTCAGGCGCCAGTCGAGCATCCAATCCGGCTCGTTCTTCTTCGCCGAAATGAAGCGGACCGTGTCCTCGTCGAGCCCCTTGGGCGCGAACTCCTGCTCGATGTCGGAGACGAAGCCCCACTCATAGTCGCTGGCCTTGCTGGCGGCGGCGAGCGCCTCTGCGTTCTTGACGGGCGCGCTCATGACAGCGCCTCCAGTTCACGGGCGGGGCCCGATGCGGCCCCGGGTATGATCTGCGGCGCGGCGATCAGATGCGCCAGCGTCACTTGCGCCAGCGCGTCGCGCACCAGCGCATTGACGCCGATCCAGTGCGGACGGATGTCGCAGGGCTGCTCGAGCGCGCAGCAGTCCGAGCCGTTCGCGTCGAGACAGCCGGTAAGCGCGATCGGCCCATCGACTGCCTCGATGATGTCGGCCAGCGTGATCGCCGCCGCCGGCCGCGCCAGCTTGACGCCGCCCCCGCTCCCGCGCGTCGCCTTGATGAGGCCGGCGCGGCCGAGCAGGCTCCCCAGCTTCTGCGCGGTCGGCACGGGAATGCCGGCCTCCTGCGCAAGGCTCGCCGCATTGGCGCGCGCGCCGCCGCAATGGGTCGCGGCCGTGCGCATCATCAGAACGGCATAATCGGCAAGGCTGGACAGGCGCATCTGCGAACGATTCTCAAATCGGAGTAATTTAGTCTGATTGGGCGCAAATGGGCCGGGGGCCGCGAGAAATCAACCCCGAAAAGGGCAGATGCGCAGAAGGAAAACTATTGTGGCAGTTTGGCCATGACGTCTGGAGGCGCGGAACTATCGACCTCTTTCCTTACGTCACCCCGGGCCTGACCCGGGGTCTCGCTTCTTTTGCGGCATCGGAGAAGGCAGCGGGACCCCGGATCAAGTCCGGGGTGACGAAGAGAGTGGTCCTCGCTGGTTTCCCGTACATGGAGCGTGGCGCATCAAAGCGGCGACCGCAGGAATGACCGCCTCCGCGATTTCGGCGACCTCAGCTGATCTGGCTGAGCTTCGAGATCTCGCCGACCAGATCCGCGCGATTCATCGAAAGACGTATGACGATGCTGGCGCGTTCACGCAGTTCGGTGGGTGTGAGACCCGTAAAATGCTTCATCTCGCGGATGAAGTGCGACTGATCGTAGAAGGCCTCGCCACTGACTTCCGACCAATCGAGCACCTCGCGCGCGAGCACCTGCGCGCAGCGCAGTGCGCGATACTTGCGGGCGAGATATTTCGGCGGCGCGCCATAGAGCCGGTTGCACCAGCGAGCGAGCTGCCGGGCGGACAATCCAGTCGCTTGCTGCAGCACCTCCACGCGCGGCGACTGCTCGTCGGCGAGCCAGCGGTCGGTCTCCTCGACGAAGGCGCGCTCGGTCTCGGATACGGAATGGAGATGACCACGAATGAAGGTCCAGAAGCTCTCGGCCGCTTTGTTCGGATCCTCGATCGAGCGGAGCAGCAGCAGCATATCGCGCCAGGCCGAGCCGAAACGGACCGTCAGATCGAAGGCATCGTCCGCCGCGACATCGGCCTCGCCGGCCCGCAGCGCGGCCCAGCCGAGCGGCAGCACGGTGACGCCGACAACCTGCATCGGCCCGACAACGTCGAAATGCGTTGCCATGCTCGTCGGCCCGAGAAGGCAGCATTCCGGCGTTTCCACCGTGCGGCCATCGCTGAAATGATAGACGCCGGCGCCGGCGAGCATGAAACGGATCTGCGCGAAATCGGCGCGGGTGTGATCCGCGACGCGCGGCTGATCAGCCGTGAACAGGTACATCGCGCCGAAATAGCTCGCCAGATCGGCCGGCGGCACGAAATAGCTGAGCGCGACCATATTGGCCGCATCGGCGACGGAGAATCTGTGACGCATAAGCGACCCTGACCACTCTCCACGATCGGTGACAATCGAACCCGCGGATGTCCCGAATTCGTGTTTCCCGGAAAGGCGGCAAGACTGCTGCTTTGCGCCGTCCCCCCATCTGATATCTCGACTTTTCGCATGATTCGCCCGGAATTGGAACGAAAAAAGCGGTCCAGCCAGCAAAAGCCAGCCAGACCGCCTAAGTTCAAGGTCTCTAAGCCGGACGACTGAGAGCCCTTCGGGTCGCAAGGGTGGAATAGACCGATTCGCGCGGGGTTGATTGGACGGAATCGTCACATGCGTTTTTTGCGAAGCAATCACGACGACGCTGCGCCGCACCCCGGTTCGGCAGGCTTTGACCGGTACGATTCGCGCTGGCATAGGCCGACCATGTACAGCCTCCTGCGTCCCCTGCTTTTCGCCTTCGAGGCGGAGACGGCCCACGGCCTCGCGATCGCAGCGCTGAAGCTGCCACTGCCCCGCGCCGCCGCGCCGGACCCGATCCTTTCCCAGCAGTTGTTCGGGCTGCGTTTCGCAAGCCCCGTGGGTCTCGCGGCCGGCTTCGACAAGGACGGGGAGGTGGCGCATCGCATGGGGGCGCTCGGCTTCGGCTTTGCCGAGCTCGGTACGCTGACCCCGCTGGCCCAGGCCGGCAATCCGCGCCCGCGCCTCTTCCGTCTTGTCGAGGACGAGGCGGTCATCAACCGCATGGGCTTCAACAATGGTGGGCAGGCAGCGGCGATCGAGCGCCTGAAGCGCCATGAGCGACCGAAGGATTTGATCCTCGGAATCAACATCGGGGCCAACAAGGATGCGATCGACCGGATCGCCGATTACGAGGCGGGCGTGCGGGCAATGGCGGCGCTCGCCGGGTATTTGACGGTCAATATCTCCTCGCCGAATACGCCGGGGCTGCGCGCATTGCAGGACCGGGGCGCGCTCGACGCGCTGCTCGGCCGCGTGATGACGGCGCGCGAAGCAGGCGGACCGCCGATCTTCCTCAAGGTCGCGCCCGATCTCGAACCGGCGGACATCGACGACATATCCGAGCTGAGCCTGGCGCATGGCATCGACGCGCTGATCGTCAGCAATACCACGATCAGCCGCCCGGCGCTGCGATCGGCACAGGCGGGCGAAACGGGCGGTCTCTCCGGCGCGCCCCTGCATGATCTCGCGCTCGCCCGGCTGCGCGACTTTCGTAGCCGGCTCGGCACGCGCCTTCCGCTGATCGGCGTCGGCGGCATCCGCACGGCGGAGCAGGCCTATGCGCGCATCCGCGCCGGGGCGAGCCTCGTCCAGCTCTACTCGGCGCTCGTCTATGAAGGCCCTTATCTGCCGGCTCGTATCAATGCCGGGCTGGCCGCGCTGCTGAAGCGGGACGGCTTCGCCTCGATCAGCGAGGCGATCGGCATCGACGCCTGATCGTCAGCGTGCCGGCTCAGCGATAGCGCGCCCTTCGCGCCGGGGATCATAGCCACCGTCGAACCGGCCGCCTTCGCGGATCATGACGCCATGGACGCCCGAGTCTTCGCCTTGGCCGGGGCGAAGCTCGACACCGCGCTCCTTCAGGCCCGCGACGATCTCCGGCGCGAATTTGCCGACCTCGCCCTGGAAGGAGGGGCCGCGTGCCACAAGGTTGGGCAGCGCCAGCGCTTCCTGAACCGGCATCTTCCAATCGACCGCGGCAACCAAGGATTTGCCGACGAAGGCGAGAATCGAATTGCCGCCCGCCGAGCCGAACGCACCGGCGAACTTGCCCTGCGCATCGATGAGCACCAGCGGGATCATCGAGGAACGCGGACGCTTGCCCGGCGCGACGGCATTGGCGGCAAGACGCCCTCCGGCATCGCGCGCGACGAACGAGAAGTCGGTAAGCTGATTGTTGAGGAAGAAGCCGTCGACCATGCGGCCGGTGCCGAAGATGGATTCGACGGTCGTCGTCATCGAGACGACATTGCCCTGCGCATCGCCGACGATGAAATGCGAGGTGCCGCCCGGCTCCAGCGTGGCATCGGCGGCGGCCAGCGCCGCGCCCGGCGGTGTGCCGGCGACGGGCGCCGGCCCGGCGGTTGCGCCGATGAGCTTGGCGCGATCCGCGACATAGGCGGGATCGAGCAGGCCAGCGACCGGCACCTGCGCAAAGGCCGGATCGCCGACATAACGGTCCCGATCCGCATACATGAGGCGGCTCGCCTCGCCGAAGAGATACCAGGCCTGTGGATCGGCCGGGCCGCGCTTGTCGATATCGGTGCGTTCGAGCAGCGCCAGCAGCTCGAGAAAGCCCACACCGCTCGACGGCGGCGGCGGCACGCAGACCTGATAGACGCGATAGGGCCGACACAGCGCCTGGCGCCTGACCGGCTGATAGGCGGCGAGATCGGCGAGCGTCATCGTGCCGGCATGCGGGCCGGCACCGACCTTCGCGACGATCCGCTGCGCCGTCTCGCCCTTGTAGAGCGCATCGGGCCCTTGCACGGCGAGACGCTTGAGGAAATCGGCATAAGGCGCGTTCACCAGCCGGTCGCCCGGCTTCTTCATCGTGCCGTCTGGATGCGAGAAATAGGCCTTGGCATCTGGCTGGCTGATCTGGGGGAAGCTGCCGCCCAGAAAGCGGCCGAGGCGCGGCGTGATGACGAAGCCCTCGCGCGCGACACGCTGGGCATCGTCGAACAGGCTGTTCCAGGGCAGCTTGCCGCGCTCGGCATGCGCCACGCCGAGCATCTTGACCGCGCCCGGCACGCCGGTCGCCCGGCCGCTCACCACGGCCTGACCGAAGGGAAGCGGCTTGCCATTCTCATCGTAGAACAAGGTTTCGGTTGCACCGGCCGGCGCCACTTCCCGCCCGTCATAGACCATGACCTTGCCGCTGGCCCCGTCGAAATAGGTCATGAAGGCGCCGCCGCCGAGGCCGGAGCTTTGCGGCTCGACCAGCGAGAGCATCGCCTGCACGGCCACGGCCGCATCGACCGCGCTGCCGCCGCGCCGCAGGACCGCAAGGCCGGCCTCCACCGCGAGCGGATTGGCGGCGACCACGAAATATTGCTTCGGCGCCGCTGCGGGCACGGTCGAGGCGGCACTCTGCGGCGCCGTGCCAGCACCGGCTCCGCACGCGCCCAGCGCCAGGACAAGCAGCATCGCTACGAAAGGACGGATGAGCGTCATGATATCCCCTGTGTGGAAATGCGCCGCGGTTCCGGCGTCCTGGCCCGACAGTGCGATGTCAGCCGAGCAAGTGCAAGGGGCCAAGACAATGCACTGATGACGCACCATGCGGTCAAAGCTTGGCGAAAGCCGCCCGCAGATCGACGAGATTATACGGCTTGGCCGTCGTCGGCACGCCGGCGAACGCATCGGGATGCAGCGCGTCGCCATAGCCGGTCGCGAAGATGAACGGCACGCCGCGCGCGGCCAGCAGCGCCGCCAGCGGATAGCTGTCCCGACCTTGCAGATTCACGTCGAGAATGGCCGCGTCGATCGCCATCGAATCCAGCAGCGCCTCGGCCTGATCGATCGTCTCGGCCACCAGCGCCAGGGCACCGCAGCTTTCGAGCAAGTCCTCAAGCACGAGGGAAATGACCGGCTCGTCCTCGACGGCAAGAATCGTAAGACCTTCCAGCTTCATGCGCGCACCTTGGGCAATGTCGCGGTGATCGTACACCGGAGGCCTTCGGGCGCGAAATCGAACGTCACATTTCCTCGCCGATCACTGGAGATACCGCGCTGGACGAGGCGCGTTCCAAAACCGTGCCGGGTCGGCGGCGTGACGGACGGCCCGTCGCGTTCGACCCATTTCATGATCAATGCGACGCGATCCTCCTCGTCTTCGATGGTCCAGACCACATCGATCCTGCCCGTGTCGTTCGAAAGCGCTCCATATTTAATCGCATTCGTGCTGAGCTCGTGAACGAGCATGGCGAGCGACAGGGCGGCCTGAGGCTGGAGCGTGAAATCCGCGCCGGAAACATGAACGCGCGCGAGACTCGATCCGGCCGTGGCGCCGATCGCGGTGCGGACGGTCTCGATGAGGCTCGCCGCTTGCCAGTTGCTGGCGGTCAGCAGCCCATGCGCCGCCGCCAGCGCATTGAGCCGCGCATCGAACACGCCAAGAGCCGCGCCGGCACCCGCGACATCCTTGAACGTCTGCAGCGACAGACCCTGGACGACGGCCAGCGTGTTCTTCACGCGGTGATTGAGTTCGTTGATGAGCAGCTTCTGGCGCTCTTCCGCCTCGACTTCCTCGGTGACATCATGCCCCTGGACGAACACGGCCGTGGGGCGACCGTCATTGCCGATGATCGGCTGATAGATGAAATCGAGATACCGCTCCTCGATCGCATTCCCCTCGGCATTGCGCAGCATGACCTTGGCGTGGCGCCCGACATAGGGCTCACCGGTTCGCATCACCTCATCGAGGAGCGTGATGAAGCCCTGCTCGACCACTTCGGGCAGGGCTTCTGCAATCGTCTTGCCGATCACGTCGCGCCCGGCGACAAGCCGCGAATAGGCGCGGTTCGCGATCTGGAACCGGTGTTCCGGCCCAGTCGTGACCGCGGCAAAGCCGGGCGCCTGTTCGAGCAAGCTCCGCAGCTGCTCGGTCTCTTCCGCAAGATCGAGATTGCGCGCCTGCACGGCATGCGCGCGCCGGACGATGCCCATCTCGTCGCGCACCATTTCGTCTCGCAACGCGCGCAGGTCGTGCAGCTCGGTCACGTCCACCGTGTGCTGCAATATATAGCGCACGGCGCCGTCCGGGGCCTTGAGGGGTGTATGGGTGGCGCTCCAGTAGCGTGCGTCCAGACCGCCGTCGGGCCTGGAGATGTCATAGCGGATCAGCGCCAACTCATCGACCTCGCCGGTCGATAACACGCGCCGGAGCGAGCCCTCCAGCAGCCTGTGGCTCTCCGAATCCGGTGCGCTGGGAAATGCTTCGAATATGCCCTTGCCCACAAGTTCCGCGCGATCGCGCATTGTCGTGCGCAGATAAGCCTCGTTCATCCAGACGAGCCTCAGCTCCCGATCGAGCAGGACATAGGGATTTGGAGATTTTGCGAGGAGCGCCTCGAAATCGACTGGCACGACCTCACCCTTCCCTGAAATGAGAGGTCCATACTCCCCGCCGCGAAGAATGGAAGCTGCCTCTCACGCTGTCAACAAGTCACGAAACGCAGGAAAGCGCGCGACGTTGCAACCAGGATAGCCCTTAGGGAATTGCAGCCCTATAGAGGCTGGTTCAAACGCCGCAGACGACGGCGCTATCGCATGATGGAGAGCCTGTTTGCGCGCGTTCGAGCATTTCCAGAGCCTCACGGCCATGTTTTTCGCACGAGCGGCGGAACGGGACGAGCGGCCGTTCCTTTGGAGCAAGCAGGGCGCCAACTGGCAATCGATCAGCTGGGCCGAGGCGGCGCGGCGGGTCGCGGCTCTGGCGCGGGCGCTGACCGAACTCGGCGTGCAGCCCGGCGACCGGGTGATGCTCGTCTCCGAGAACCGGCCGGAATTCTGCCTCGCCGATCTCGCGATCATGACGGCGGGCGCGATCACCGTGCCGACCTACACGACCAACACGACACGCGATCACGAGCATATCATCGCCAATAGCGGCGCGCGGGCGGTCATCTTCTCGACCGCCAAGATCGCCAAGGCACTGTTGCCCGCCGTCGTGCGCTCGCCCATCCATCTCGCGATCAGCATGGAGCCGCTCGGTTCGATGCAGAACTCGACCGTGCAGATCTGCGACTGGGACACGCTGATCGCCGAGCATCCGGCCGATCCCGCCCAAGCCGCCGCCGCGCTGACCGCGACGCGCGAGGACATAGCCTGCCTCATCTACACCAGCGGCACCGGCGGCGCGCCGCGCGGCGTCATGCTCCACCACGGCTCGATCCTGTGCAATGTAGAAGGCTGCATGGACGTCATCGTCGGCGATTTCGGCTGGGGCGAGGAAGTGTTCCTCTCCTTCCTGCCGATCAGCCACGCCTATGAGCATAGTGGCGGGCAATTCCTGCCGATCGCTCTCGGCGGCCAGATCTATTATGCCGAAAGCCTGGAGAAGCTGGCCGCGAACATCGCCGAGACGCGGCCGACCTTCATGGTCGTGGTGCCGCGCCTGTTCGAGCTGCTGCGCACGCGCGTCTCGAAGGCCATCGAGAAGCAGGGGAAGATGCCGACATGGCTGCTGGAGCAGACGCAGCGCCTCGGCGCCAAGCGCTATGCCAATGGCGGCAAGCTGCCGGTCTGGGACTGGCCGCTCCAGGCGCTGCTCGACCGCACGATCGTGCCCAAGATGCGCGACCGGTTTGGCGGGCGGATGAAGGCGCTGGTCTCGGGCGGTGCCCCGCTCAATCCCGATGTCGGCACGTTTTTCGACGCGCTCGGCCTCACCTTGCTGCAGGGCTATGGCCAGACCGAGGCGGGGCCGGTGATCAGCTGCAACCGGCCCTCCGCGGGCCTGCGCATGGACACCGTCGGCCCGCCGCTCAAGAATGTCGAGATCCGGATCGCTGACGATGGCGAAATCCTCGTGCGCGGCGAGCTGGTGATGAAAGGCTATTGGAACAACCCGGCCGAGACCGCGAAGGCGCTCCAGAATGGCTGGCTGCACACCGGCGACATCGGCGAGTTCGACGAGAAGGGCCGGCTCAAGATCACGGACCGCAAGAAGGACCTGATCGTGAACGACAAGGGCGACAATGTCGCGCCCGCCAAGCTCGAAGGCATGCTGACCCTGCAGCCGGCGATCGGCCAGGTGATGGTCTATGGCGACCGGCGGCCCCACATCGTCGGGCTGATCGTGCCGGACCCGGAATGGATGAAGGAATGGGCGGCCGCCAATGGCAAGGAGGTCGACCTCGACACCCTGCGGCACGACACCGGCTTCCTTGCCGCGATCCGTGCCGCTGTCGATCGGGTCAATGCCGATCTCTCGGTAATCGAGAAAGTCCGCCGCTTCGCGCTGGCCGACGAGCCCTTCACCATCGACAACGAGATGCTGACGCCCAAGCAGTCGATCCGCCGGCATATCATCCGCGCCAGATATCAGGACCGGCTCGACGCGCTCTATGGTGCGCGGGCGGAGGACTGAACCGCATCTATAGTCACGATGTCGAACGGGTGCGCCTCATCCACCCTCTTCGTCGTGCTGAACTTGTTTCAGCATGACGGTTTCCGGGTGAGGCGCGCTCAAATCTACCCGACCTTACTTCCCCGCCGTCCGGTACGGCACGAAATCGCCGAACGCGCAGGCGCCGCTCATCATGCCGGTCGGCAGATGGACCGAGCGCGCCATGTCGCCCCGGCAATATTGGCTGGAGGTGGTGCGATTGAGCACCAGCGCATCCCCGGCGGACAGGCCATTGCAACCGCCCTGCAGATCGGCCTTGTAGACCAGATCCTTGTTCACGCGGTACAGCACCGTGTTGTTGCCGATCACGCGCAGGGCATCGTTCCTGTAGGAGGGGATGCAGGAGACCGGCTGGCCGGCCACCTTGCCCTCCAGCGCCTTCGCCAGTTCCGCCGTCTCGCGCGCGCTCAACTGGCGCTCGACAGGCGCACCCTGGGTGCAGGCGCTCGCCAGCGGCAGCAGCGCCAGGGCGAGACTATATTTCCTCATCATCGTCACTCCTTTCACCCCCCTCCCCGCTTCTCATGTCCAGACTAGCAGCTTTCGCCCGCTCTCGCATCCTTCTGACGATGCTGCGCCGCCTTTCCCTTGGTGGCCTGCAACAGCGGCAAAGTTCACCTTATTGGGAGCGAAAATGACTCCTTTTTTTGCGGCGGCGGCCCAAATCCTGTTACGCTTTTCGGATACTTAGCCTCTTAACTTCTCCATGTTCGCGCGTATGCGCCATGGAGAAACGCGCAAAAGTCCGCTCCCGGCCGCAGGGAGGCGCGCAAATCTTCCAGATTGTCGGACGATGAGAAGGAGCGGCGTCGCGTGACATGACCTGCGTCAGCCGGCGAGGCTGCCATGCGGCCGCCATGTAGGACAGGATTTTTGCAAGGCCGACGATTTCGGTCGCGGACAGGCGCCATCAAAGCTACACAAGTGTATCTGTTGCCCGATGCGCTTGCGCGCCGGGACAGACCATCACCGGAGGATGCCCATGAGCGAACCATCTCTCTCGATCGAGCAGCGGCTGCAAATCCTGGAGGACAAGGAAGCCATTCGCCAGATCATCATCGACTATGCCTCGGCGCTCGATGAACAGGATGCCGATAGCTATGTCGGCCTGTTCGCGGACGATGGCGAATGGGCGATCGGCAGCATGATCCGCAAGGGCAAGGACGAGATCCGCGCGCTGGTCGATGGGCTGTTCCGCAGCAGGACGGAGGATTTGGTAAATCTGGAAAGCTTCGAGATCACCTTCCATCCGCGCATCGAACTGAACGGCGACCGGGCGAAGATGCGCTCAGGCCATGTCGCCTTCCGCCGCGCGCCGGGCGGCAATCCGGTGCCCGTGCTGTTCGGCCGCTATGAGGACGAGTTCATCCGGGAGAACGGCACGTGGAAGATCCTGCGGCGCACCGACATACCGACGATCCCGACCGCAGAGGAATATGGCCCGGTGCTTCGCGCGCGGGGCCAGATACTGGATCAGAACATCAAGGCGGCGAGGGCGCGGGAGGCGGGCTGTATCCGCTTGAACGATAAGATTTGAATCTCCGCGGGCCGCACTTTCCGGCACGCGAAGAACGGCCGTCACTCCACTTGCGCTTCCAGTGGCGCGAATCGCGCGACGAGAGCCTGCGCGGCGGCAGCGACATCCTGCCAGGTGAGGTCGAAACCGGCATCATTGCCATAATAGGGATCGATCACGGCGTGCCCTTCGCGCCCGGTCACGACATCGAGCAGGAGGCCAAGCCGCGCGGTGGCATCGGCCGGGCGCAAGGCGCGCAGTGCCGCCAGATTGTCCCGGTCCAGCGCGAAGATATGATCGAAGCGCGTGAAGTCCGCCGGCTCGACCTGACGGGCCTGGTAGCGCGAGATATCGACGCCGTTGCGCAGCGCCACGGCCTGCGCCCGGGGGTCCGGGGCATCGCCGATATGCCAGTTTCCGGTACCGGCCGATTCCACCTCGATGTCGATGCCGGCCTCCTCCGCCGCGCGCCGGAGCGCCGCTTCCGCCAGCGGCGAACGACAGATGTTGCCGAGACAGACGAACAGGACGGCGGGTCGAAAGGATGTGGCCATGACGCCCGCTAGCAGCCCGGCATGACACTGTCACGACGGGAACTCAGGCACGGTGGCATGCGTTCGACCAGTCGGGAGAGGTCATTCATCCAAAGCAGGGGAAGACCCATTATCGTTCTGTCTCGCCAGGGCCTCGACGCCCCCTATTTCGCCGATCCCGACACGATGAGCCTGTTCCTGGACCTGGACGGCACATTGCTGGATCTGATCGACGAGCCCGAGCAGGTGATCGCGGACGCGGCGTTGCGCGCACTGCTCGCGCGGCTGGCGAGGCGGCTCGACGGCAGGCTGGCCATCGTGAGCGGGCGCTCCATCGTGCAGATCGACGAGATTGTCGGCCCCGTCGCACATGAGGTCGCCGTTTCCGGCAGCCATGGCAGCGAGCATCGCTGGCGCGGCGTCACGGCGCAACCGGTCCGCCCGGCGGAACTTGACGAGGCTTTCGAGCGGTTCCGCGATTTCGCGGATGCCCATGCCGGCGTCCTCATCGAGGACAAGAGCTATGGCGTGGCGCTGCACTATCGGAAGGCACCGGCGCTGGAAGAGGACGCGCTGTCTCTGGCGCGTGCACTGGCCGAAACGCTCAACCTCCATCTCCAGCCCGGCAAGATGATGACCGAGCTGCGTCTGCCCGGCGGCGACAAGGGCAAGGCGGTGCGCACGCTGATGGCTCGGCCGCCGATGGCGGGCACGCTCCCCGTCTTCGTCGGCGACGACGAGACGGACGAAGCAGCGTTTATCGCGGCACGCGAGCTTGGCGGCGCGGGCATATTGGTCGGTGAGCGGGAGGCCACGGCTGCGCTCTACGGCCTCGCCGATCCCACCGCCGTGCGCGCGTGGCTCGACAGCCTCGCCGCATGACCGCCACGCTCGATCTCTGGCCGATCGGTAATTGCCAGGTCTCCGCGCTCGTGGACCGCAATGGGCGCTTCGTCTGGGGCTGCGTGCCTCGCGTGGACGGCGACCCCGCCTTTTCGTCTCTGCTGGACCCCGCCCCGCGCGCTGCGGCCGGAGCGCGCGGCTTCTGGGAGATCGACCTGGAAGACTGCGTCGATACGACCCAGCATTATATGCGCAACACGCCGGTGCTGGTGACGCGGCATCGCGACCGGGCCGGCAATGCCGTCGAGATCATCGATTTCTGCCCGCGCTTCTATCGCCATGGCCGGATGTTCCGCCCGGTCGCCTTCGCGCGCATCGTGCGGCCGGTGGAAGGGAGCCCGCGCATCCGCGTCCGCCTGCGCCCTTCGCGCGACTGGGGATCGCGCGATCCGGATCACACACGCGGCACCAACCACATCCGCTATCTGCTCGGCACGATGACCCTGCGCCTCACGACGACTGCGCCGATCGGCTGGATCGAGGATGAGCGGCTGTTCCGCGTCGAGCGGCCGCTGCATTTCTTTCTGGGGCCCGACGAGAGCTTTTCCGACGATCTCGCTCCGGCGCTCGATCAGATGCTCGACCGCACGATACGCGAATGGCAGCACTGGGTGCGCGGCCTCGCCATCCCCGTCGAGTGGCAGGAAGCCGTGATCCGGGCCGCCATCACACTCAAGCTCTGCCAGCATGAGGAAACCGGTGCGATCGTCGCCGCGCTCACGACATCCATTCCGGAGCATGCCGACAGCGGGCGCAACTGGGACTATCGCTACTGCTGGATCCGCGACGCCTATTACACGGTGCAGGCGCTGAACCGCCTCGGCGCGCTCGACGTGCTGGAAAGCTATCTGGAGTATCTGCGCAACATCGTCGACAATGCCAAGGGCGGTCACATCCAGCCGCTCTATGGCGTCGGCGGCGAGGCGATGCTGACCGAATGGATGGCGGAAGGCCTCGGCGGCTATCGCGGCATGGGACCGGTGCGTGTCGGCAACCAGGCCGCCGAGCAGATCCAGCACGACGCCTATGGCCAGATCGTCCTCTCCAACACGCAAAGTTTCTTCGATCAGCGCCTGTTCCGGATGAGCGGCATCGACGATTTCGAAGCGCTCGAAGCAGTCGGCGAGCGCGCCTGGGCCGTGCATGACGTCGCCGATGCGGGCCTCTGGGAATTGCGCACCCGCAGCCATGTCCACACCTACTCGGCCGCGATGTGCTGGGCGGCCTGCGACCGGCTCGCCAATGCCGCAGCCTCGCTCGGCCTCAACAAGCGCGCTGCCTTCTGGCAGGCACGGGCCGACACGATCCGCACGACGATCGAGACGTCGGCCTGGCGTGAGGAGACCAGGCGCATGTCCGCGACCTTCGGCGGGGACGATCTCGATGCCAGCATCATCCAGCTGCTGGACTTGCGCTTCCTCTCGCCGGAAGACCCTCGCTTCTGCAGCACGCTGGACGCCGTCGAGGAGGGCCTGCGTCGGGGCAGTCATATGCTGCGCTACGCGACGGAGGACGATTTCGGCCTGCCCAGCACGGCCTTCAACGTCTGTACTTTCTGGCTGATTGAGGCGCTGCACGCGACGCGCCGATTTGCCGAGGCGCGAGTGCTGTTCGAGGAAATGCTGCACCGCCGAACGTCGGCTGGTCTGCTTTCCGAGGATATTGATCCGGTTACCGGGGAGCTGTGGGGCAACTATCCCCAGACCTACTCGTTGGTAGGATTGATCAACTGCGCAGTCCTGCTCAGCAAACCCTGGAGCGCCATCAGATGAGCCGCCTAATCATCGTGTCCAATCGTGTCAGTCCGCCCGTCGGGGAAGGACAGGCAAACCAGGGCGGATTGGCGGTCGCGCTCTCTTCGGCCCTTCGCGAGACAAACGGCATCTGGTTCGGCTGGTCGGGCAACGAGATCGAGCAGTTCACCGGCCAGATCAACATGGCGCGCGCGGGCGGGGTGACGAGCGCGACCATCGACCTCGAGCCGCAGGATATCGACGAATATTATAACGGCTTCGCCAACCGGACGCTCTGGCCGCTGTTCCACGACCGGACCGATCTCGCCGAGTTCGAGCGGACGTTCGCGGGCGGCTATGAGCGGGTCAACGCGCGCTTTGCCGAGACGATGCTGCCGCTCATCACGCCGGACGATCTGGTCTGGGTGCATGATTATCACCTCATTCCGCTCGGCAGCGAGCTGCGCCAGCGCGACGTCAAGAACCGCATCGGCTTCTTCCTGCACACGCCCTGGCCGGTCGCGCGCCTGCTGCTGTCGCTGCCCCATCATCGCCAGCTCGTCGAAGCCCTGTTCGACTACGACCTGCTCGGCTTCCAGTGCCAGGCCTGGCTCGACAGCTTCCTCGAATATGTCCGCGATCAGTTTCCGGAAGCGCAGATCGACGCCAAGGGCAATATCCGCGTCGGCGGGCGCGATGTCCGCGTCGTCTCCTGCCCGATCGGCATCGATGCCAAGGAGTTCATCGCCGGCGCCAACAGCGCGGAAGCGGCCAAGGCCGGGCAAGCGATGCTTAAGAGCCTCGACGGGCGCTCGCTCATCATCGGCGTCGATCGGCTCGATTACAGCAAGGGACTGGAGCAGCGTTTCCATGGCTATGAGCGCCTGCTGCTCGATCATCCGGATTATCAGGAAACTGTCTCGCTGCTCCAGATCGCGCCGCCCTCGCGCGCCGACGTCGTCAGCTATCAGGACATCCGCAAGCAGCTCGACGCGCTGTCCGGCCACATCAACGGCGAGTTTGCGACAGTGCATTGGGTGCCGCTGCGCTATGTCAATCGCGGCTATGACCGGACATCGCTCGCCGGCATGTTCCGCATCGCGCGCGTCGGCCTGGTGACGCCGCTGCGCGACGGCATGAACCTCGTCGCCAAGGAATATGTGGCGGCACAGGATCCCGAGGATCCCGGCGTGCTGATCCTCTCCAAGTTCGCGGGTGCGGCCGAGCAGATGCAGAGCGCGCTGCTGGTCAATCCGTTCAGCCCGGAGGAACTCTCCGACGCTCTGGCACAAGCGCTCAGCATGCCACTGGAGGAACGCAAGGCGCGCTGGCAGCCGCTGCGCGAATCGGTCGAGCGCGAGGACGTGCATTGCTGGCTGCGCTGCTTCCTCAAGGCACTGAGCGGCAAGGGGGCGGACGTCATCTCGTTCGACGAGGCGCGCCATCAGGGCAAGAATAAGCAGGATGCAGAGCATCCCGAAGGCATCGAGGCGCGCAGCTTCGCTTGAGGTCCGGCCCGGTTCGGGAGGGCTTCGAAAAGCTCAGGACGAACGGATCACGGCGGATCGGATTCAACCCGGCTGGGGTCAGGCTACAGAAGCGCCAGAACCGCCGGATCGCGCTTCCCGTCGAACCAGCGCTCCAGCGCCGCATCGAACACCGCGCCGCCGCCAGCCTGCTCGAACAGGGTCAGGCTGGAGCGCAATTTCACCGCATCGATCGCCCCGAAGACGGCGACGGCATCGGCCACCGGCACGTCCTCCAGCGCAGCCAGGCACTCGCGCAGCCGCATGCCGAGCAACGGGTGCGCGAGATAGGCGCGTGCTTCCTCGATCGAGCGAATGCCGTAGCGTATTGCCATCGGGCTGCGGCCGAGGCCGGCATTCTGCGGGAAGATGAACCACATCCAGTGGCTTTGTTTCGCGCCTGCACGAAGCTCTGCCAGGGCGCGCTCGTAAATCCCGTCCTGCGCCTCGACGAACCGGGCGAGATAGAAGGGATCGCCGCTCACGCTGTCTCCCGCCCCTCCGGGCGATCGACAAGGCGCGCCCGCGCGAAGGCCAGAACGCACAAGGCGCAGCCCGCCACCGGCAGGAGCAAGGTGAGGAAGAAGGCCCCGGCCGAGACATTGCGCGCGATCAGCGCGGCGCCGAGCATCGGTCCCGCCATCGCGCCGATCCGCGCCACGGTGACAGCGAGGCCGATGCCCGCCGAGAGCATCGTGGTGGGATAGATGTTTGCGGCGACGGCGGGCAGCGCGATATGCGCGCCGCCGACGCCCATCCCGATGAGCAGGAGGATCGTGCCCCAGACGGCCGGGCTTGGCGGCGCCAGCGTGAGGCCGATCAAGCCCAGGGCGACGACGGCATAGCCGGCGAACAGGGCGCCGCTGGTCCGCTGCCGGTCGATCTGCGTCGCGAGCAGCAGGCCGCCGAACAGCCCGCCCAGCTGCACGATCGCGGCGACCATCGAGGCCGCGATGAAGGTGAAACCGCTCTTTTGCAGCACGGTCGGCAGCCAGCTCGTCAGCATATACATGCTGAGCGCATTGAAGCAGAACAGGCCCGAGAAGATGGCCGTGCGCAGCGCATAGCCCCGGCCCAGCGGCGCCAGCACGGGGATGTCGGTCCAGCGCCAGCCGGCCTTCTGTTCCGTTTTCACTGCCTTGGGCGCAGCGGGAAGCGTGCGCAGCGCCAACGCGACGGCCAGCGTCAGCGCGAGCATCAGCAGGCCGGGAATGACGAACACCGCCTGCCAGCCCTGCGCGACCATGATGAGTGCGCCGATCCCGCCGGCGGACGCCGCACCGATCGGAATGCCGCAGGAGACGAGCGCGATCACGCTGGCGCGGCGACGGGCGGGCACGATCTCGGTGAGCACCGCCAGCACGTTGGGCAGGCAGGCCCCCAGCGCCGTGCCGGTCAGCAGCCGCCACCAGAACAGGGCGCTCACGCTGCCGGCCGATGCCGTGCCGAGCGTCGCGGCCGTGATGATCGCCAGCGAGCCGACCACGGTCAGCCGCCGTCCGAGCTTGTCGCCGAGCGGCGCGAAGAAGAAGGCGCCGACGCCGAGGCCGATCACGACCGCCGACAAGGCCGGGCCGAAGCTTGCGGGATCGACCTGCCAGCGCTCGGCCAGATGCACGACGATGATCGGCATCGCGCCGATATCATAGCCATCGACGATCATGATCGCGAAGCAGAGGATGCCGATCAGCAGCGCCTGCCCCTTGCTGACCGGCGAGATCGCCCCGGTTTCGCTCATGCCGCCTGCGCCGCCAGAACCCGCTTTCCCAGGATCAGGTCCGCCGCCTTCTCCGCCATCATGATCACCGGCGCATTGGTGTTGCCCCGGATGATCAGCGGCATGGACGAGGCATCGACCACGCGCAGCCCCTCGATCCCGCGCACGCGCAGCTCGGCATCGAGCACGGCATCGGCGCCGTTGCCCATGGCGCATGTCCCGACCGGGTGCCCCCCGCTCATCACCGTCGCGCGAAGCCAGCCGTCGATCGCCTCGTCGCTCTGCGCCGCGGGACCCGGAGCAAGCTCGGCACCGGCCAGCATCCGGGCCGGCAGCGTGTCGAAGAAGCGGCGCATGAAGCGGATCGAACTGCGCAGGCGCAGCCGGTCGCCCTCCGCCGCCATGAAGTTGAGCAGCACCTTGGGCAAAGCCGCCGGATCGCGCGCGCCGAGCGTGATCGCGCCCCGGCTCTCGGGATTGAGGAGCAGCGCGCCGACCGAATATTGATGCCCGGCGCCCTTGCGCCAGCCGGGGAACCAGGGCCGCGCCTCATAGCTCGAATGGACGATCTGGAATTGCAGGTCCGGCCGCTCCTGCTCCGGCCCCGAGCGCAGGAAGCCCTGCACGGACATCGGACTCTGCGCCATGGTGCCGGTGCCGAACAGCTGCCAGCGCACCGCGTTCCACGCCAGGCGATCGAGCCGCAGCTTGTCATCGAACGCGATCGGGCCGGACGCGCTCCAGAAACTGAGCGCGATGGGATGATCCTGCAAATTCTGACCGACCCCCGGGGAATCCAGCGCGACGTCGATGCCCATATCGCGCAGGTGCGCGGCCGGGCCGATGCCCGAGAGCATGAGGATCTGCGGAGAATTGATCGCGCCACCGCAGACGATCACCTCGCGCCGGGCGCGCAGCTGATGCAGGGCGTTGCCGCGCCGAAACTCGACGCCGACGGCCCGGCCATTCTCGATGAGGATGCGCGTCGCGAGCGCCCCGGTCTCGACGCGGAGATTGGACCGCTTCTTCACCGGATCGATGAAGGCGCGCACGGTGCTGTGCCGGCGTCCCTTGCGGATCGTGCAGTCCGGCATGCCGAAGCCCTCCGGCTCGGGCACGTTGAAATCCGGCTCCGGCTTGTGTCCGAGCTGCTGAGCCGTTTCCAGAAAGGCCGGGAAGAGGGTCGGATCCGGCTCCATCGCCGTCACATGCATCTCGCCCGATCCGCCATGGATCGCGCTTTCGCCGCGCCAGTGCGTCTCCGATCGCTTGAAATAGGGCAGCACCTCGTCATAGCCCCAGCCCGGCAGGCCCATGTCGCGCCAGCCGTCATAATCGGCGCGGTGGCCGCGCACATACATGGTGCCGTTGATCGAGGAGCAGCCGCCGAGCAGCCTGCCGCGCGGGATCGGCTCGGAGCGGCCGTCGCGGTGCGGGTCAGGCTCGCTCTGATTGCCCCAGATGAAGCGGTCCATCGTCGAGGCCTGCATCCAGGTGAGCGGCATGTCGATCATCGGGTGCCGGCATTCGCCGCCGGCCTCCAGCAACACGACCTGCGCGCCGGCATCGGCACTCAGGCGATTGGCGAGCACGCAACCGGCGCTGCCCGCGCCCACGATGATGAAATCCGCTTCGTTCATTCTGTTTGCAACCCTCTCCCGGCCTTGCACGGCCCTCCAATAGCTGGTCTGAAGGAGCGCATCGCCAAGCGCAAGAGGAGAGGACATGCGTTACACCGCGGAGGAGGAAGTCAATCTCGCATTGGTGCGCGGCCTGTTCGACGAGGTGCTGAACCCGATGGACTCAAGCGCGGTCGATCGCTTCATCGCGCCCGGCTATATCCAGCATAACCCGACAGTCGAGGACGGACGCGAGCCGCTGAAGGCGTTCCTGGATTTCATCAAGGACGCCAGTCCGGATGCCGTGCATGACGTGAAGCGCATGTTCGCCGACGCGGACCATGTCATCGTCCACTATCATGTCCGCCGCTGGCCGGGCGATGCAGGCTTCGCGGTGATGGACATCTTCCGGATCGAGGACGGCCTCATCGCCGAGCATTGGGACGTGTCGCAGGACGTGGTGACGGACGGGCCGAATGTGAACGGGATGTTTTAATCACTTTAGCCCCTCCTCTTCAGAGGAGGGGTTGGGGTGGTGCTGGACCTATCGACCGAGGGCAGCGCTGGCGCGAAAGGGCGTCCCCCTCTCCCCAGCCCTCCCCTGAAGGGGAGGGGCGAAGGTTCGTCAGCTCTGGTGATGCTCCCCTTCCGGGATCGGCTCCGGGTCCAGCCCGGCCTCCAGCGCATCCTCGACCTTCTCAAGCCAGATGAACTCCAGCTTCTCGCGCGTGCTGGCGGGGATGTCGTCATAGTCGCGCTTGTTGCGCGCCGGGAGCATGACGCGCTTGATGCCCGCTCCGGCCGCCGCGACGACCTTCTCCTTGATGCCGCCGACCGGCAGCACGAGGCCGCGCAGCGAAATCTCGCCGGTCATGGACGTGTCGCTGCGGACGGTGCGACCGAGGAACAGCGACGAGAGCGCCATGAACATCGCGACGCCCGCGCTCGGCCCGTCCTTGGGGGTGGCGCCGGCGGGAACATGGACATGAACGTCATGCTTCTCGAACGCCTCGGCATCGATGCCCATCGTCTCGGCGCGGCTGCGCAGCAGGCTCCATGCGGCCTGGGCGCTTTCGCGCATGACGTCGCCCAGTTGGCCGGTCAGCGTCATCCGCCCGCCGCCCGGCATCCTGGTCGCCTCGATGAACAGGATATCGCCACCGACCGGCGTCCAGGCCATGCCGGTCGCGACGCCGGGCACGCTGGTGCGCTGCGCCACCTCGTCCTCGAAGATGCGACCGCCCAGCGTCTCCTGAAGATCCGCCTCGGTGATCGCGACATGCGTCTTCGATCCTTCCGCGATCTGCACGGCGGCATGGCGAATGGTCTTCCCGATCTCGCGCTCCAAGTTCCGGACGCCCGCCTCGCGCGTATAATATTCGATGATCGCGGCCAGCGCCGCATCGTCGATCTCGACTTGCTCCGCGCTCACGCCATTGGCTTCCAGCTGGCGCTTCACGAGATATTTGCGCGCGATGTTGAGCTTCTCCTCCTCGGTGTAGCCCGCCAGCGTGATGATCTCCATGCGGTCGCGCAGCGGCCCCGGGATCGTGTCCAGCATGTTGGCCGTGGCGATGAAGACCACGCGCGAGAGATCGAACGGCACGCCGAGATAATTGTCCCGGAACGTCCCGTTCTGCTCAGGATCGAGCACTTCGAGCATCGCGGCCGAGGGATCGCCCTGTATGCCGCGGCCCATCTTGTCGATCTCGTCCAGCATCATCACGCAGTCGCGCGTGCCCGCCTTGCGGATCGCCTGGATGATATTGCCCGGCATCGCGCCGATATACGTCCGCCGATGGCCGCGTATCTCGGCCTCGTCATGCACGCCGCCGAGGCTGACGCGCGTGAACGGCCGGCCCATGGCACGGGCGATCGACTGGCCGAGCGAGGTCTTGCCGACGCCCGGAGGTCCGGCGAAGCACAGGATCGGCGCCTTGCCCTCGGGCGCGAGCTTGCGCACGGCGAGATATTCGATGATCCGCCGCTTGATCTTGTCGAGGCCGTAATGATCCTCTTCGAGGATCTCGCGCGCCCGCTTGATGTCGATTTCCGTCTCTGCCTCGGGCAGCGCCCAGGGCAATTCGGTCAGCCAGTCGAGATAGGTGCGGATGATGCCATGCTCGGCCGCGCCCTCGGGCATGCGCTCCAGACGGCGCAGTTCCTTGGTCGCTTCCTTCTCGACCTCGGGCGGCATCGCGGCCTTGGCGATCTTCTCGGTCAGCTCGGCGATCTCGGCGGACTTGCCGTCATCCTCGCCAAGCTGGCGCTGGATCGCCGCCATCTGCTCGCGCAGAATATGCTCGCGCTGGCGCTCGCTCAGCGTCTCCTGCACATCCTTGCCGATCTCGGCCGAGAGGCGCAGCACCTGCAGGCGCTGCTCCAGATGGCGCGAAATCTTCTCCAGCCGCACATCGAGCGCGAGCGTCTCGAGCAATTCCTGCTTCTGGGCGGGATCGATGTCGATATAGGCGGCGACCGTATCGGCGAGCGTCGAGGCGGTCGGGATGTTCTGGATCGCCTCGGACAGGCCCTGCGGCGCCTGCGGCAGAAGGGCGACGGTTTCCAGCGCCTGTTTGCGCAGGTTGATCATCCGCGCCTCGATCTCCGGCGTCTTTGGATCGACTTCCGCCACCTGCTCGATGCGGGCCACGAGGAACGGCCAGCCGTCCAGAAACTCGACGACGCGAAAGCGGCTCTCGCCCTGCACGATCAGATGATGCGCCTCGTCCGCCGTCACATAGCGCAGCACATTGGCCAGCGTGCCCATGCGGTGCATGTCGTTGCCGGTCGGCGTGTCGATGCCCGCGTCGCGCTGGGTCAGCACGCCGATCGGGCGGCTCCCCTGCACCGCCGCCTGTGCCGCCGCGACCGAGATGGGCCGATTGATCGAGAGCGGCATCACGACATCGGGGAACAGCACGAAATTGCGGACGGGCACGACGATGATCGCGTCCTCCGGCAGCTCGGGAAACTGCGGGGCCTCGGCGGCGGGCTTGTCCTGATCGGTGATCGTCGCCATCAGCGCTGCCCTCCATTCGCCTTGTGAAGCGTGACCAGCAGGCAGCCATGCTGGCTCGACCGGCGCACATTGTCATATTGGCCGCGCGGCAGCGGCAGGCGACGCTCGAAGCGGCCCTGCGGCAATTCCATGCGGTGGATGCGCGCGGTGCGCAGCTCCGGCGGCAGGACGCGATGGCCCTGCACGACCAGCACGCCTTCCTCGATGAACGCATCGGTCTGGTCGAGATCGACGCCCGGTAAGGCGACCAGCACGAGCAGCTCGGTCGCGGTCTCGATCATGTCGCAGGGCGGCTCCCAATTGGGCACGCCGCCGGCCGGGCGCGAGGGCGCGAAGCTCTGCTGGTGAATGCGCTGCATGCGATCGATCAGGTCTACCGCATCCGCCCACATCCAGTGCTTTGATCGACCGTTCATATGCGCGTCCTCTCCGGGCACGCACGGGAGTGCGAAGCCGACGGATCCTATAAGGAAGTTGCGCGGAGGATTTTCAAGGCATTATGCATCGACCCCCGATGCGGCGCGCGCTAGGCTGGCCAAACCATGGCAGACAAGACACCCCAGCCCCATCTCGACGAGCGCGACTTCTTCAAGTTTCTCGCCCGGCTGTTTGAGGACTATGAGCATGGCGAGCGCGTCCGCATCGCCGAGCGGATCGGCTGGGGCTATCATCTCCTCTATCGCCGTGTCGAGGGCGAGACGATGTGGAAGCCGGACGAGCTGCGCCGCTTCATCGGCGCCTGTCCGGACGGCCGGGTCGCGCAATGGTTCCTCGAGGAAAGCCCCTACATCGCGGTCGAGCGACCTTCCGTGACCGCCGCTTCGGGCAATATGGTCAAGGCCGTCACCGACGCGATGCACCAGACGATCGACATGTGGGAACAACTGGTCGAATGCAGCGACTTCCAGACGCTGACAAAGGCCGAACGCGCTGAGATGCTCGACGAAGTTCGGGAAGCGGAACAGGCGGTTGCCCGCGTCCGCACCCTGCTGCTCGATCCGCCTACCCAGCCACCGCAGTCTCCGATGCGCGACGGTTTCAGTTCGGCATGACGCTTTCCATGCCGAGCTGCTGGCCAAGCGCCACTTCATAGGCGCGCCGCAGCCGCCGGATCGAGCGGGTCCGCGCGAAGCCGTCGGCCAGCGCCTGCGCCACCTTGTCGTCGAGCTGCGGCAGCAGTGGCGGGTCCATGCCGTAATCGCCCGCCACATCGCGCGCGATCGCACGCATGATCTGCGGATAATGGTCCGCCTCCGGCAGGTCGATCGCCACACAGCGCGTGCGGCTGCGCAGCGTCTCGTCGACGCGGGAAATGTCATTGGCGCAGAGCAGCCAGCTCACATGGCGCAAGTCCAACGCACCGCCAAGGCAATCGTCGTTCCACATGCGGGCCGTCACCGGCTCGATCATGGTCAGCAGCGCGTCGATCACCCGCCCGTTGCGGCGTTCTTCGCTCGTCTTGTCGATCTCGTCGATCATCAGGACGGGATTGGCGCATCTCAGCTTCAGGAACATATGCGCCGGCCAGCTGGGCGATGCCGTGGCATAGCCGCTCGACGTGCCGAGCAAGGCGCGATTGTCGCTGGCGCCGGCCACCGAGAGGAAGCCGTGACCCACGCCTGCCAGCTCGGCAAGGCGCGCAATGAAGCGACTTTTGCCGATACCCGGCGGTCCGTGGATCAGCATCGGCCGCACCCACACCCAATCGCGCGCCGACGCCGCACTGAGGCGCCACTCGGCCTCGATCGCGTCGATCAGCGGATCAAACCACGGGAACTCTTCCCGCAGGATCGCAATGATGCGGCTGATCGGCTCATCGAAACGGCGCAACGGCAAGCCCTGGATCAGCGCGCCGAATGCCTCAATATCGGCCATTTTCTCGCTGTTGCGCGGCGAGATCTGATCGAGGACCGGCACATGGCGCTCGGCCGCCGCAATATCGCCAAGAGAAGCCGGCACCTCCTCGGTTGCCGGTTCGACGGCGGCTGGCGGTGAAGCGGCATCGGCATCCGGCGTGTTCAGGCGATCCAGAAAGAACGGGATACCGGTGTCCGCGTTCGGCGGGCAGCGCCTCTCCCACTGCGCGACGAGGCGGACGAGCCGCTGCCAGGCAGGTGTGCCGGGCATCTCGTTCCGTGCTGCCACGCTGAGCTGCTCCGCTATCACCTGTGCCGCACAGTCCCGGTCCCAGGCCGTCAGGCTGACCAGCGTCATGGCCGCGTCGTGCCGCTCCGTCGAGCCATCGCCAGCGCACGCGACAATCTCGCCGACCGCCTCGGCATCGAACGGATCGGCGTCGAGCGCCTGGCGTAGCGCCGCCAGCTCGGGCCGACCGGCAAGTGCCTTCGCGGCTGCTCTGCGCAAGCCCACGGCGCGCAACCTCGCAGGCCTTTCGGGGTCGTGCCGCCAGCTCGTGATGTCGACAGCGGAGGGGCGATCATTCTGGTCCATCCCTCCGACATATGTCGCGGGCGTCGTTCGCCAAGGATCGATCAGCGCAAAAATCGATGGATGATTTTGCAAGGTCCGACATCGCGCCGATCGGCCGGCATCGTCATATTGGGTGCATGTATCAGACTCGAGTCCCCGCGCCTGCGCCAACCCCTTCCACGCTGTTCCCCGTGCCGCTCGTGCCGGGGGCCTGGACAGTCCCCGACAATGCCGCGCAGCACTGGATCGTGGCGCAATGGAGCCGCGCGCTCGGCAAGCACGATTTCTTCCTCAAGCATGACGTAGCCGAGCTGCGCTGGCTGCCTTTGCCCTTCTATGCTGGCCACATGCTGGTAGAGGCCGCGGTGGTGGACGCGAAAGGGCGCATCGGCGCGGCCGACATGGTCATCGGTCCAACCGGTTGCACGCGAGTCGATGGACAAAGTGCCCAATGGCACGAGCTGAATGAAAAGCTGCGCACGCCCGTAACCGATATCGGCAAGGCAGAGGCCTATCTGCACTTCTTCTGCAGCGCGATCCACGGATCGGGAGGGCGCTTTCGGGTGATTACCGAGATCGACGACAGCTGCTTCAGGCGCGGCCTGGAGGAGCGCGAAGCCGTCGAGCAGGCCTTGCGCGCCGCCATCGTCCCGCTGCAATTCCAGCCCGGCCCCGGTTGTTTCATCGGTGAGGCGCTCATCCTCTACGAGCGCAACGCCTTCAAGGCACGCATGCGGATCCATGTGGACGGACGTGTCGACATGGAAGACGACGAGCGGATCGACATCGACGAGAAGGCGCTGGCCCGCGAGCTGTGCCAGCACGATCTGCGCTGGTTCGGCTAGGGCACATCGCGCGTTAGACCGGCTCCGCTACCTTCTCCGCCGCCGCGCGATAGACCGGCGTGTCCAGCCCTTCCATCCGCGCCTTGATCTGCAAGGCGAGGTGCAGCGAGTGGAAGCGGGACTGCATGAGATTCCCGCCCTGGAACCAGAGCCCTTCCTGCGCGGTCGGCTTCCACATGTTGCGCAGCTCGCCTTCCCACGGGCCGGGATCGCCCTCCGTGCCGGAGCCGAGGCCCCAGCAGCGGCCGACCGCGCGCTCCACCTCGGGCGAGATGAGCTTGCCGACGAACTCGTTCATGGGTCGATAGCCGGTCGCGCAGACGATGATGTCGGCCGGCAGATAGTCGCCGCTCTCCATGAGCACGCCGCCCTCGGTGATCTCGGCAATCTCGCCCTTGGCGAGCTTCACCTCGCCATTGGCGATCAGCTCCGATCCGCCGACGTCGATATAATAGCCCGAGGCCGTGCGGCGATAGGCCGCGAGGAAGCCGGTGCCGTCCTCGCCATGGCTGAGCATGAAGCCGCTCTTTTCCAGCTTGTCGTAGAAATCCGCATCGATCTCCTTGAGCAGCTCGGTGAGGCCGACATCGCCCGCATCCTGAAGGCGGAACGGCGTCGCCGCCATGACGAGATCGGCGAAATCGGTCGGGATCGCCGGATTGGCATAGGGCAGGCGCTCGGACATGCCGCGCATCGTCTCGGCCCGTACGATGATCGTCGGCGAGCGCTGGACCATGGTCACGTCGGCGTCCGCCTCCCACATGTCCGTGCAGATATCGTGCGCGCTGTTGTTGGCGCCGATCACCACCACCTTCTTGCCGGCCATGCCGCCGTCCGCCTTATGGTCGGCGCTGTGGCAAAGCGTACCCTGGAAGCGCTCCATGCCCTTGATCCGCGGCATGTTCTTGGCGCCGGAAAGACCGGTCGCGAGTACGAACTGCTTGGGTCGCAACGTGACCTCCCGTCCGTCGCGCACCAGCGTCACTACCCACTCGCCGGCCGCTTCGTCATAGCGTGCGCCGGTGCAGGTCGTGCTGCTCCAGATGTTGAGCTCCATCGCCTTGGCATAGATTTCCAGCCAGTCGCCCATCTTCGCCGCCGGCGTGTAGAGCGGCCAATGGTCCGGAAAAGGCAGATAGGGAAAGTGATCCATGAAGATCGAATCGTGGAGATGCAGCGACTTGTAGCGCACGCGCCAGCAATCGCCCGGGCGCGGCAGGCTATCCACCACCAGCGCGGGCACGCCGAGGCGCTTGAACCGGGCCGCCAATTGCAGCCCGTTCTGCCCGCCACCCACGATCAGGCAATAGGGCTGGACGCTATGGCCGAGGGTCTGCTCCTCCTCGATGCGGTGATCGGGCCAGAAAGTGCGGCCCTTGGCGGCCTTGTGCTCCAGCCCGAGTGGACGGCGCGCGCCGCCCGGCTCTTCGAAGCCGATCAGCTCGACCATCGCGGTCAGGACGATCTTCGCCTTCCCCTCTTCGAGCTGCACATGGCCGCGGCACCGCGCCGTCCCGGTCTCGAAGGTGAACCAGCCCTGTTTCTCGTCGGTCAGCTGCAATGCCGGATCGTCGAGCCTGAACGCAGTCGGCGCGATGGCGGGCATCTGCCGGCGCGCGAAGGCGGCGATGGCGTCGCGCCCCTCGATCGTCTCGATCGACCAGGTGACGGCGACCAGATCGCGCCAGTAGCAATCCTCGACGAACAGCGCCGGCCAGTCCGCGCTCTCCGGCGCTGCCAGCGCTGCCGCAAATGCCTCCAGCCACTCACCAACCGTTCGCGTCATCTCTTTCTCCTTCATTTACCGGCGCGGGGCGCCGAGGCCGTGGCAGCGAGCCGAGATGGCCCATGCTGCCGGCGCGGATCAAATAAGCTTCCGGCATGGCACGGTCGTGCGGCGTATCGTGCGCGGGCCATCCATCAGCCAGATGCGCGATCAGCCGATTTCCCGCCCGGCCGTCTCGCGTGTGCCGAACAGCCAGAGCAGGACCGCGATGATGGACGCCGCGCCGAAGATCAGGAAAACGGGCGTGACCGATCCCGTGGCCTGGAGGATGCCGCCGACGACGACCGGCGTCAGCATGGACGCACCCCGCGCCGTGCTGCTCATCACGCCGAGCGCGAGGCTGCGGATGCGCGTCTCGAATATCTCGGCGGAATAGGGCCAGAGGACCATCGCGCCGAACGAAATGCCGACCGCGCCCAGAATCGAGAATGTGACGACGGCCGGGATCATCGCGGGATCGAGCAAAGGGATGACGAACAGCGCCAGGCCGCCGATCGCCATGCCGATGATCGCCGGCGGACGCCGGCCGAACCGGTCGATGGTCGCCCGCAGGATCAGCGGAATGATGAAGATGATCGCGGCGCTGATGATGCCGTAACGCAGCGCGTCGGCCAGCGGAATCTTGAAGACGCTGATGTAGAGAGAGGGCGTCCAGGTCGTGAGACCGAACGACACGAGATAGGTGAGGAACCAGAGCGCGATGGCGGTGAAGAAGGTGCCGCGACGGCCCGGCGCGACCAGCAAGGCGAAGGGCACGCGCTCGCTCGGCGGCTGCACCTCGGCTTCTGCAGGCATCCGCACCTGCCCCTTGCCGCAGCCGAGGCGCGCGAGCGCGCTCACCGCGTCGGCAATGCGCCCCTTCGCCGCGAGCCAGCGCGGCGACTCCGGCAGTATGAAGGTGAAAGGCAGGATCGCCAGCGGCACGGCGCCCACCGCGAAAACCGGCCGCCAGCCATAAACGGGCACGATGAAGGCACTCGCGACCGAGGCCGCGCCGAAGCCGGCGACCATGAGGAACTGGAAGCTGCCGAAGAAGCGGCCGCGCGTAGCCGTGGGCGCCACTTCGTTCACATAGCTGATCGCGACCGGCAATGCGCCACCGATGGCGAGACCCTGGACGAAGCGGATGATCATCAGATGGTCATAGGTGTCGACGATGGCGCAGGCGCCCGCGAGCACGCTCATGATCGCGACCAGCCAGCGCAGCACCGGCAGGCGGCCGTAGCGCTCGGCAACGGTCCCGAAGAAGATAGCGCCGAGAAATTGCCCGCCATAGCCCGCAGAAACGAGCGCCCCGGCGGCGAGCGCAGAGAGTTTCCACTCGGCGATGATGACCGGAAGCGCATAAGCGATGACGATGCTGTCCCAGCTGTCGAACAGCATGAGCAGCCCGAGCAGATACGGCGCGACGGATCGGACCTTCCACTCGCCGCCCCCATCCAGCGCCCGGCCGACCCAATTGGGGCCGGTCTCGACATCCGCAGCAACACCGCCCGCCATTGCTCTCTCCCTCCAACTCGCGATGCGATGCTGTTACCGCGCACACATGTTTCGTGTCGCAAGACAGTGTTTCGTTTGTCAACACGGACGTGTCTTAGGCGGTGAAGAAAGTTGGCGAGCGGACAGCCCGGACTTTAGAAAGCCAGCTCGCTCGAAATCTCGGCGGCGGCGCCCTTCACGGCCTCGATCAGTTCGCGCGCCGGCTGGCGGGGAATGAACTGGATGGAGCTCAGTACCGAGACCATCGCGACCATTTCGCCGCGATGATCGCGGATCGGGGCGCTCAGCGCATTGATGCCGAGCACGATTTCTTCGGGCGCGCCGGCCCAGCCCTGCTCGCTGATGCGCTGCAATTCCATGCGCAGCGACTCGATGTCGGTGATCGTGTTGTCGGTATATTTGTTGAGCGGTTCCTTGGGCAGCTTGCCTTGCACCGCGAGTTGCTCGGCCAGCAGCAGCTTGCCCGCCGCTGTGCAATGCAGCGGCATGTGCGTGTGGACGTGCATCACCACGCCGATCAGCGCATTGCCCGGCACCGTTTCGACGATCGACGCGCTGTCGCCATAGACGAGACTGAGATTGACCGTGTGGCCGAAGGCGTCGCGCAGGCGCATCAGTGTCGGCCGGGCAAGGCGGATGAGGCCGTCATGCGGTGTCAGCGCGGCGGCACGCGAGAGCGCGATGAGGCGCGGCCCGGCGGCATAGCGCTCGCTCGCTTCGTTCTGGATGGCATATCGCTGATCGACCAGCGTGCGCAGGTGCCGGAAGACACGGGCCTTGGTGGTGTCCAGGGCCTTGGAGAGCTCGGTCACCCCGACGGACTCGCGGGTCGCAAGCGCTTCGAGGATCTCGAGGACAAGACGTATGGCCATCACGCCGCCGGCGCTGTTGGTCACGTCTTTTTCCTCATTGATCATGGTTGCAATCGTCATCCGCGCAGATGTGCCATGATCTTGCAGGGCTGGGAATAGCGGAGTGACGCGGCGGGTATTTTGCCGCGGCGGATGACCTGGACCTTGCGCGGCGCCCGCTCGCCGTGACGGCATGCAGCGCAGCATGATGCGGCGCACCGGGCGGAAGTGAACAGGCAGGCGCATCTTGGATCATGGTGCTGGTGCCTCCGCCATTTTTCCGGTTCCGGGCGTCTGGCGCCTGGCCGCCCGGAATTTATAAGGTGGACTGACAGACGAGTCGAGCGGTATTGCCGAATTTTTGAAACATTATTTCTAACAACGAAACATCATGGAGAGGCTATGCCGCGTATTCCCTATCCCGAGACCGCCACGCTGGAGCCCATGGTGCAGAAGATGCTCGCCGGGACGCCGCTCAACATCGTGCGGATGGCCGCCCATGCCTCGCCGGCTTTGTTCAAGGCGGCCGGGGAACTGGGCTACGGCATCTCCACGCCGGACAATCTCGACCCGCGCCTGCGCGAAACGGCGATCCTGCGCGTCGGCCATCTCTGCAACAGCAAATATGAGCTGCACCAGCATCTCAGCATCGCCAGGGCCGTCGGCCTCACCGACGAGCAGATCGAGGCGATCGGCGTCATGCAATATGAAAGCCTCGAGCCCCGGCTCGCCGCCGTCGCCCGCTTCACCGACGACGTCGTGCGCAATGTCGCGCCGAGCGACGAGACGCTCGCCGACCTGCGCAAGCATGTGAGCGACCGCGTGGTCATCAACCTCGTCATGTGCATCGGCCATTATGGCACGGTCGCGCGGATCATCGGCGTCACCGGCATCGAGCCGGACGAGGAAGCGCTGCAACATCTGCCGACCAATGCGGAGGAGCAGGCTCGGTAGGGGCAGCGGGCCGGGCCTCCCGGCAGATCTAGCCGCCTCCCGAGAAAACCTCATAGCGCTCGCGCCATGCGGCGACCTCATCCGCGAGATGCGCCGGCGCCGGGTCTCCCGAGACGACCAATGCGGCGACCTCCTTGTCGGGATGCATCAGCATTTTCCGCGATCCGTCGCTGAACCAGACGGGGATGAGCTGGTTGCACAGCCGGTCGAGCACGGTCTTGGCCATCCCGTTGCCGATCGCCTCGCTGCCGGGGAGCAGGCGGACGTTGAGCGACACGGCTTCGAAGACGTTGCGCGGCTCCCGCACGAAATTGAGCGAGACCAGCAGGCCGGAGCGATCCGGCCGCGCGTCATCCGGCAGATCCGCCATGCGGCGCCAGGCGCAGAACCATGTCCGGCAGATATGCGGGCGCGCAGCATGAATGCTGCAACCTTGTACGGTGAGCCATGTGCAGGGCGTACCGGCCGGCTTCCTGAAATCGGGCGTATCGACGGTGAGGACGGTGCAGCACGCCGTGCAGTCGCCGCAGGCGCGATCTGCGAGGACCGGTCCCAGCAGGGTGGTTTCAAGATCGGTCTCGGCGGCCATCGACGCAGGGACTGCCTCGACCTCGGCGCTATTGCAAGCATGCGAGGGAATAGGTCCGTGTGACGAACTCACCGACTTGTGCTCCTGCGAAGGCAGGAGTCCAGGGCCCAACCGACGAACTTAACCGCCCTGGGCTCCTGCCTTCGCAGGAGCACTACTGCTAATTGATAGCGACCAGCCCTACGTCATCGCCACGCGCGGCTTCGGCATCGGCCGCGCCCTGGGTCGCCGGAACCAGAAGGTCCAGACCGCCAGCGTGCCGAGCAGGAACAGCGCGAGGCCGTTCAGCGTCATCACCAGCCGCCAGGGCAGTCCGCCGACCTTGGCTGCATGCAGCGGATAGAAGCGATTGTAGATGCCGGCCCGGGTCGAGAGCGCGCGGGCGTCTCGCGCGCCCAGCAGTTCGCCGGTGTCCGCCGCGAACCACAGCATCGTGCGGCCATTGGGCAGCCATTCCTCGGGCTGGCGCATACGCACCGTCACCATGCCGGACTCCTCGCGCGGGCGCGCGACGATGCGCAGCTCGGCCTCGGGGAAGCGGGCGTGCGCGGCGCGGATCATGGCGCGCCAGTCGAACGTCGGGGAAAGCTCGGCCGGTTTGTAGGTCGGCGCCTTCAAGGCTTCCTTGAGCGCGGCTTCGGTGCCCGGCCCCAGGATGAGGCCCGCCATCGGGCGGAACACGAAGACCGAGCCGGTGTAGAGCGAGAGGAGCAGCAGCGGCGCCATCATGATGCCGAGATCGCGATGATGCCAGACGATCGACGGGCGGCTGAGACGCTTGGGCAGCAGGCGGAATTTGAAGGTGCCGCGCGTGCGCCACCAGAGGAACAGGCCGGAGACGACGAAGAACAGGCCGCAGAGCGCGGCGATGCCCAGGATCGTCTCGCCGACATCCCCGGCGAAGAGATGATGATGCAGGTCGAACAGCCAGATTTCCGGCCGCTCCCATTGCGAGGCCCAGCGCGTGACGATGCCGCCCGTCTGATCGCTATAGGCACCCGCGCCCTTCGGCAGAGTCAGGCGATCGAGGCCAAAGCTGTCGCTCGCGTAGATGATGCTGAGCGGCTGGCCGGCCGGATCGCTCATCAGGCGCTGCGTCGCGTCGGCGAGCATATCGACATTGGTGACGCGCGCATCGCCGGCATGCGGCAGGTTCACCCAGGCGTCGCGATGCACGAGGATCGCGCCGGTGAGGCCAAGCATCGCCAGGATGAGTCCGACCAGCCCGCCCGTCCAGCGATGCAGCAGATCGAGCAGCTTCATCGGAAACGCCAATCCATCAGAAACGATAGTCCCAGCTCAAGGTGAAGGTGCGGCCGCGCCCGGCGAAATAGGCGAAATTGTCGTTCGGGAGACGAGTGTCGCTGCTGTAGTCGATGTAGAACTTGTCGAACAGATTCTGCGCCGCCAGCGTGAAGGCGCCCCATTTGCTCGCATAGCGCAGGCTCGCATCGGAGACGGCATAGCCCTCGAAATTGTTGCGCTGATCCGGGCTCGTCTTGCCCTGGAAGCTGCGCGAGAGGAAGAACTGCGTCTGGAACAACGCCGAGAACGGGCCGTTGTCATAGGTCGCCGAGACGTTGAAGCGATCCGGCGAGATGTTCACGCCGTCGAGATCGGTATCGACGATGCCATCGGGGTTCGCATTGTCGCTGTCGTAGCGGCCGGCGAGATCGGCATAGCCGAGACCGACGCGCAGCCCCGGAAGCGGCGTCTGGATGCGCAGCGAGACTTCCAGACCCTCGATCTCGACGCGCTGGCGCTGCACGTTGAAGATGCCGTTGCCCGCCGCGATCAGCAGCTGGCCCTTGTCGCTCGACGACCAGAAATAGGTGACGCTCGCATCGAGCGGCCCGCGCTTGAGCTCGAAGCCGATCTCGCGATTGTTCGAGATGACCGGCGCGATGTCGAGGAACGTGTCGATATCCTGATTGGGCCGGCTGACGGCGCGCGTGATGCGGCCGATATCGGGCACGGTGAACCCTTCCGCATAGCTCGCATAGGCGCGGATGCCGGACCATGGCTCGAGGATCACGCCGCCGTTGAACAGCAGATCGTCGAACTTGGGCTTACCGCCCGAGACCGCGACACCGCCTGCCGGGATGGTAGTCGAGGCGAGTGTCTGGTAGTCGTCGATCTTGATCGTGACATTCTCCCACCGCGCGCCGCCGGCGAGGCGCAGCAGGCCATCGAACAGCTTGAGATTGGCCTGAGCGAACGGCGCGAGGCTGGTGAACTCGCTGGGCGGCACCCAAACGCGATTGGTGGCGATCAGGCGCTGCTCGGTCTCGTCGAACAGCGCGTCGAAACCGGCGATGAGGGTCAGATCCTCGAAGCCGGGAACGGCGCGCTCATAGCTGATCTTGGCGCCGATCTTGCGCGAGCGGTTCTCCGACTGGTCGAACAAGGTGCCGATCGGCGCGATCCGTACATCCTGGAAGGTCGCGATCGGGTTGATCTCGCCGCCGAACGTGTCGTGCGTGCGGTTCCAGAAGATCTGGCTGACGAAATTGCCGCCCAGCAGATTGGTGTCGGTCAGGCTGAGCGCGACGCTCTCCGTGCGGCCGGTCGCGGGCTTGCCGGGCGCCTTGCCGTGGACCGAGCTGGTCGGGATGCCGGTCGCACGATTGCCGGCGATCGCGACATAATCGCCGTCGCCCTTGAGCTCGAAGCGGCTCGCGATCAGGTCGATGCGGCCGGTGGCGCCGAGCTGATAGCCGAGGCGCGCGAAGACATTGGTGGTGTTGGAGGCCTGCGTCTCGCCCTGCGTCAGGTTGAGACCGACGCGGCGGTCGCTGCCGTCATAGAAGGCGCCGCGCTTCTCGAACACGCCGCCCACCGAGACATCGAACGCGCCCGCCTTGTACTGCACCAGCCCGCCCGCCTTGCCGCCGAGGCCGTCACGGTGGAAATGATTGTCGACCGTGCCCTGGAGCAGCACGCGGCCGGAGAGGCCCTCCGCCTTGGGTGCGCCGACCGTCACCTGATTGACGATGCCGCCGGTGCCGCCAATGCCCTGCAGCGCATTGGAGCCGTAGATGAGCTCGACCCGATCGACGAAGAAGCCGTCGATCGTGAAACCGTCGCGGCTGCCGTCGCGCATCGGCGTCGACTGCGGAATGCCGTTGATCGCATAGAGCGGCGAGCGGCCGCGCAGCGTCTCGCCCGAGCCGGAGAGCTTCTGGCGCGTCGGCGAGAAGGACGGGGTCAGCGTCGCGATGGCATCGGTCACCGAGCCGCCGATCGCGATCTGCTGCTGCAGGGTTTCGCCGCCCACGATGTCGATGGTCAGCGGCAGGGCGCTCGCCGGTAGGGCGGTACGCGCGGCGGTGACCACGATGATGTCCGGTGCGGCATCCTCCGGCGCATCGCCGGTCTGGGCGATCGCAGGCGCCGTCGCCAGCAGAGACACGGCGGACAGCAGGAAAGCGGCGGAAAAGCGCATCGAAACCCCTTCTTTTGATTGAGGCTCCCGCTAGCGAATGCGCGCTATTGTTGCAAGTGATTATCATTACCGATGCAAAACGAACCAGCCGGCCTTAATATCGATAATCCACCGCGATCCGGATCGTGCGGGGGCGCTGGGGCGTGACGAAGCCGCCATTGCCGATCTCGAACGGCGTGCCGAGCGCGAAGCGGTTGCCCTTGGCGTCGAACAGGTTGGTCATCGAGAGCGAGATGCCGCGCCGCGCATCGCCGAGGCGCGCCGCAAGGCCGGTGTCGAGATAGTCGCCCTGCTCGTCGCCGAGCACCGGGCCGATGCCGAGCCGGGACGGGCCGATATATTTGAGCCAGGCGCCCAGCCGCAGCTCGTTGCGGCCGACGGGCGCGCGATAGTCGATATTGGCCTGCATCGCATAATCGGCGACATTCGGGATACGGCCGAATTCGGCGCCGGGACCGAACTGCCCGATCGTGCCGATCGGCGCGAGACCGATGGCAGACCCGGCGACCGGTAGGTTGATCGTCGAGGCGGAGGAAAGCCGGGCGACTTCCGGCGTGAGCGCGGTGACCCGGCTGTGATTATAGACGGCATTGAGGTCGATGCGCAGGCCCGGCGCGGGCACGAAGGCGAGCGTGCCTGCGATCGAGGTGATCTTGCCTTCGCCGATATTGGCGGTGCTGGGCAGACCGCGCCCGTCGATGAAATCCGCCTGAATGTCGCGCCAGAAGGCATGCGCCACCGACAGGCTGGCCGAGATGCCATCGCGCGGCAAGCCGAAGCGGGCGCCGGCTTCCCAGCTCTCGATATGATCGTTGCGGAACTGGCGCACGAAATCGGATTCGATCGCGAGGCCGCCGGGGCGAAAGCCTTCCTCATAGCGCGCATAGAGCGTGACGCCGGGCGCGACATGGCCGAGCAGCTCGACCGAGGGCAGCAGCTCGGTCTCGATCCGCTCCGCCTCGATATCCGCGCCGGCAAGCTTGAAGACGGGCAGCACGTCCTGCCCCATGCCGGAAAGGCGGCTGTGCGTGAGGCGCCCGCCGCCGCTCAGCAGCAGCCAGTCCCGCAGCTCGACGCTGAACTTGCCATAGCCGGTAAATTCCGTGATCGAATTGGTAACGCCGGTCGATGTGGCGCGGAAATTCGTGCGCTCGAAGGCGCGGCGCTGCTCCGTGCTGTTGTCGATCGCCGAGAAGCCGAGCACCCAGCCGAACCCGTTCTCGATCGGCTGCCAAAGCCGCGTCTCGTTCACCCACATGCGCGTGCGGTTGTGCTGCTTGAACAGGCTGGGAATGTCGAACTGGGTCGCGTCGAAGCGCTCCTCCAGGCTGTGCCGCACCCACGCACTGCTCGTCTGGAAGCGCAGATTGCCCCATTCCTTGCGCACGACGAGCATCGCCATGCCATAGTCCGCGCCGGCCCCCTCGACCACCTGGCTGCCGCGGGTCAGCGCATCGCCCTTCCGGTCGGCATATTGGCTGTCATCGACGGTGGTCGATTGGTAGATGCCGCCGATATCGACGGTCCACCGGTCTCCGAGGTCGAGGCGCACGGATCCGCGGCCACCGGCGATGCGCGTGCGGTTGATGTCTTTCTCACCGCGCAGCGGATTGTCGATATAGCCGCCGTCGCTGACCGCATAGCCGGTGAGGCGCAGGGCATGCCCGCCCGCGCCGAACGGCAGGTTGACCGTCGCGGCGATATCCCCGCCGGGATCGCCATGCTGCGTCGCGCTGATGCCGGCGGTCGCCTCGAGCATGACGCCGCGCGGATCGGGATCGTTGGGGATCATCCGGATGATGCCACCGAGCGACCCTGCGCCGTAGAGCGTGCCCTGCGAGCCTTCGAGCACTTCGACCGCCTTCATGTCGTAGAGGCGCAGGTCCGGATCGGGCGCATTATAGGAAAGCCGCAGGTCGCCGAGATATTGCCCGACCGTCGACTGGGTCGGCCCGGTGAAGCTGGAATCGGCAATGCCGCGAATGAACAGCTTGTTGCGCCCCGGGCCGAGATGGGTCGAGGCGACGCTGGCGAGGCGCGACAGCACCGAATCCGTGCCCCGCTCGCCGCCGAAATTGATGTCCGTCCCGCCGATACGATGCGCAGTGCCGGGAAAATCCTCGTAGGACTGATCCATCTTGCTCGCGGTGACGACGATCTGCTCCTGATCCCCATCTTCCGAGACGGTCGGCAGCGGCTGCTCGGACTTCGGCGCCTTATGGCGACGGACGATCTGCATGGCAGGCGCGGCGGCCTCGATCCGCCAGCTCGTGGCGCTGAGCTGCACCGCGCGGCTGCGCGTGCCGGCCAGCATGCGGGCCAGCGCCTCGCCCGGCGTCATCGTGCCGCGCACGGCCTTCACTTTCGTGCGCCAGAGCGCCTCGCTGGAAACGCTGATGCTGATGCCGGTCTGGCGCGCAAGCTGCGGCACCCGCTCCGAGAGCGTGCCGTTGGCGAGATCGATCGGGCGGGCCTGCTGCGCATATGCGGGGGCCACGGCGCAGACGAGCGCGAGCGGCATGGCACAGGCGAGCAACGGCCGTTTCACTTGGCGAGCGTCCACCCTCCCGCATCCTGCGTGGCGCGCGTACCGGAAAGCGCAGCCAGATCGTTGACCAGCCGCGACGGCTCGCCGCCGGTCTGCAACGCGCCGCGGAACAGGATCGCCGATGCACCGGGCGCCGTGCGAATGGAGATGCCGGTCGTGCGGCCGACCTCGGCCGCGACATCGCCGAGCGGCACGCCGTCATAGACGAGTTGGCCGCCCTGCCAGCCGCCGACCGCCTCATGGCTGATCGCGCGCAGTTCCGCCGCGCCGCCATCCCGCACGGCGAGGCGCCGGCCCGCGTCGATCCGCACATTGTCGGCACCGGGATTGTAGACGACCGCGCCCTCGGACACGGCGACCACGGTCTGGCTCCCGGTGCGCGTCACATCGAAGACCGTGCCGACATCGACCAGCTCCGCCTTGCCGACCGCGACGCGGAACGGCGCATCGTCGCGATGAACCACGGTGAAGAGGACTTGCCCGCGCTCCAGGGTCGCGCGGCGCGGATCGTCGCGGCTGAGCAGCACGGAGGAGCCGCCATTGACGGCGATCTTGCTGCCGTCCTTCAGCGTGACGACATGCGTCTCGCCCATGGCGGTCTCGATGCGGTAATTATCCTGTCCGCGCTGCATGAGGCCGATGCTGACGACACCGACCAGCGAGGCGGCAAGCGCCCCGGTCAGCCACATCCGGCGGCTGACGCGGCGGGGCGCGAAGGGAACGACCGTGCCCGCCTCCTCAGACTCGACCGGCGCGGCCGTCTCGGCCGGCAGATCGGCCAGGTCGGCATCGAGCGCGGCCAGCGCATAATAGGCGTCGCCATGCCCGGGATCCTCGTCCAGCCATTGCGCGAATTCTTCCCACGCCTCGAAGGCCGGGTCGCGCTGGCGGACCACCCAGTCGAGCGCCACCGTTTCGATCGGTTCATGCGTCATCGGACTGCCTCCTGACGGCGAGCAACGCCGCATAGGCGCGGCGCAGGTCTGCCTCCACTGTGCTGAGGCTCACGCCAAGCTCCGCGGCGATCCGTTTCTGCGGCGTGCCGTCCAGCCGGAACATCCGGAAGCAGCGTGCGACCCGGTCGCCCAGTGCCGACAGCGCCGCGTCCATCCGCCGCAATTCCTCGCGCGCGATCAGCGTCTGCTCGGCGGTCGGCTCGGGCGCCATGTCCTCTACTGCGCCGCGCGCTTCCGTCCAGGCGTGATCGCGCACCCGCGCCTGCCGCTCGGCCCGATAGCGATCGACCATCAGATTGTTCGCCGCGCGATAGAGATAGGCCAGCGGATTGGCGACCGGACCGCTCGGCCGCTGCGTCACCCGCATCCAGAGTTCCTGGAACAGATCCTCGGCCGCGTCGCCGGCGCCATGCGATTCCAGGAAGCGCACGAGCTGGGCGCGATGCGCCAGCAACACGGCATCCATCCCCTGTGCGGGTTCGCTGTTCATCGACTGCCTGCCCGGGCTTTCGCGTCTGGTCCTGCCGGCGCCCGTTCCCCCCGGCGCGGTCGCAGCCGCCGGGCCATACAGCGCGTTGCTGGTCAGGCGCAAGGGCGGGCCGGATCGGGATCGGTCTCGCTTCATGGACAGCCTCAGGCATTGTGCAGACATTCTGGTTCGAATCCGGGTTGGGCAAGAGGGAGGCGGGTGGTGGGGGGCACTTTCGATCTCCCTCTTGCCCATGCATCGACATCTGGGGGCTAACTCAGATGCCGATGCGGAGACTGGCGCGAAGAGACAGGGCCCAGTTGCCCTGATGCTGCTCCGCGCCGACTTCACCGCCGATCTGGAAACCGGAATTTCCGGCCATGCCACGAAGACGGCCAATCCAGCCGCTCTCGCGATCTTCCGGCAGCAGCATGAACTCGTTGCCGCCGGCGAAACGGGCCACGGTCTTGCCGAGGTTGCCGCTCACTATCTCGCGCCGGCCGCCTTCGATCTCGATACGCGACCAGCCCGACCATTGATCCTGACCGCCCATGTCGAGGCCGACGACGGCCGATCCCGTCACCGCCAGCTCGTCGCTGGTGCGCGCGCGGACCGCCAGGTTGAAGGCGTCGCCACCGCCCGTTTCGGTATAGCCCTTCTCGTGCAGGCGATAATAATCGAGCGAGACGACCGGGCGGAACGAAAGGCCGCTGCGCGAGACCCAGTCGTAGGACACGGTGCCCATGCCCGAGGTAAGCCGTGCGGTGCGATCGGCACGGGCGGTCAGCGAGACCTTCTCCGTGCCGTTCACGCCTTCGAAGCTGCGCGTGCCTTCCAGATCGACCAGCGCGTAGCTGCCGCGCGTGGTGACGCGCAGGCCGCCGCGCTTGAGCCGCCAGTAACCCGCGACCTCATAGGTCCCGGCATTGACGCGATTGGCCGTCTCGGTGTCGCGATTGCGGCCCCAATAATAAGCCAGCGATCCGCCGAAGCTGCCAAGGCCGGTCTTGATCTCCGCGCCGCCGCCAATGCCCCAGCCGGACGTCTCATAGGCCTGCGTGTCGGCGCGCCCCTTCTCGACCCCCCAGGCGATCTGGCTGACCCAATAGCCCCAGTTTCCCTCGTCCTTGAACGGGCCGGTCGGATCGTCGAGCATGCGTGCGAAGGTGCGTGCGCCCTGGGTCACCGCCTGGAAGGTGCCGCCGGCATGATCGGGCAGCATCTGGCGCAGGGTGGCACGAAAGAGCTCGCCATTGGCGATGGAAAGGAACGATCCGGCGACCTTCGTGTCCTTGGCGAGCGCCGCATAGACCGCGTCGAACGCCGCCGCCTCGGATCGGTTAAGCTGGAGTTCGCTCGTCGTCTTGTGCGCCAGCGCGACATTGAGCGCATTGCCCGAGGTCGAGAGCGTCGCCTTGTAGAGAAAAGGCACCAGCGCCACGTCGGCGGAGACGTTGGCGCCGCCGCTCAGCGTGCCGGCGCTCAACACCAGATGATTGCCGATGGCGTTCGTCACGTCCGTCACCCTGATGGCGAGCTTCGAATCCGCCGCAAAGCTGGCCGTGCCCGCAACGGCAAGGATCGGGGTCGTATTGCCGGCCTGGCCGAGCGTCACCGCGAGCACGCCCTTGTCGGTGACGGCAAGGCTGCCGACCGACGAGGCGGCGGTGAGGTCAAGCTTGCCTCCCGCCAGTGTCACGGCAAGCTGGCTGCTGCCTGCGAGGCTCCCGATGAACGCCGAGCCCGTGCCCACCGACAACGTCGCCGCATTGCCCGCGAAGTCGGCCTTGCCCTTGAACTGCGAGGTGCCGGCGAGAGACATGGACGCCGTGCCCGCGCCGAAATTGACGTCGCCCGCATAGACCGCATCGCCCGAGAGCCGCAGCGTATCGGCGCCCGCGCCGAAGCTGGTGTTGCCCGTCACCGTGCCGTCGGCGATGTCGAGGAGATCGCTGCCAGCGCCGAAATTGATCGCGCCGGTGATGCTCGGGGCCGTGATGCCGGCCCCCACCTGCGTCTGCTTGACCGTGACGCCCGAGACGTTGTCGGAGAGCTCGATCGCGATGTTGCGGCCGGAGTCCGCCTTGGCGCCGCTCGCGGAGATCGCGCCGCTATTCTCGATCAGGCCGAGCGAGCCGCTCATGTCGAAGATCGCGATGGCCGTGCCGTTCTCGCCGGTCGCGGTCGCCTTGATCGTGCCGGCGAGGCGGATCGTCGGGAGAGACGCATTCTGATCGATGGCAACGGCGGTCGCGATCGTGTTGGCGGCATTGCTGCCGCTCGCCTGCACCGTGCCGGTGACATGGAGCAGCGGGGTCGCGCTGCCCGCGCCGAGCCGGATCGCCGTCGCCGAGACATTGTTGGACCCGGCCGAGACCGTCCCGCTGATGCCGATGCCGCCCGCGATGGTCACGGTCTGGCCGACTCCGCCGCCGATATAGAGGCCGCGGCCGGCCGCATCATTATACGTGCCCGCGCCGGCAATGACGCCATCGATCACCAGGCCGTAGCCGGTGCCCGTGCCGGGGACCGCGCCGATCGTGATGCTGCGTGTGTCCGATCCGATCCGCATGGCCGGCGCCGCGCCGAAGCTGCGGACGCTCGCCGAGCCTTCCGCGCTGTCGGTGATGCCGTCCTTGTCCTCGTCATTGTCGGTCGTGCTGTTGTCCTTGGGCGGGACAGCGAGGATGATGCCGCCCGCCACGTCGCCGCCGACGATGACGGCCGAGCCGCCCTGCAGCAGATCGTCCGCATCGAGCTTCGACGTGTCGGTCGGCACGGTCGTGTAGCGATAGCCTGTCGCCGAGATCGACCCCTGAATGGTCAGGGTACCACCGATGTTGTCTAGAAAATTGGCCCCGACGGCATTGACGCCCTGCGCGTTCACCGTGCCGGCGAGGCGGACATTGCCGCTGACGCTGCCGGTCTGGATGCCGACGGCACGGTCGCCGAGCACATTGGTCGTGCCGTCATGCGAGAGCACGCCGGTCAGCGGCCCGACGATGCGGATGCCGAAGCTGTCATTGCCTTCGACCTGGATCGTCGCGCCCGCCTTCACCGTAATGTTGCCGGTCAGCGGCGCTGCCGTCGTCGCGATACCGGTCCGGCCGGAGCCGACGGCGAAGGGGCCGTCAATATCGCCGTCATTATCCCCGTCAACCGGCGTGTAAGCCTCATCGACGATGATCTTGCCGCTGTGGACGATGCCACCCGTCGATCCGCCGAGGAGGAAGATGCCGGTGGAATTGTTGGCATTGCTGACCTGGATCAGGCCTTCGTTGGTGACTTTGTGATTGCTGTCGACCGTCACGGCCGCGCCCGGCACCGTCAGCTCCACGGAGCCAGCGGAAGTGATCTTGATGTCGTCGGCGGTGCCGCTCTTGATCGTCGATGTACGCACCGGGTTTGTCTGCTTTGTGGTGATCTCGGTCTCGGCGGAAGCGGCAGAGGCGAGGGCGAAACAGCAAGTCGAGGCCAGCAGGAAATAGCGCATGAAAACTCCGTTGAGGGTTTTGACCCGGGGCTTTCCCGCCCCCTTTGCTGACCTTGACGGAGCCCTCGCGCCGCGCCCTTGGCCCGCATGCGGATTGTTGTGCTGAAAGGATAACTTCGTTGCGCGGCGCTTCTTTATGACTGATTGCATAGAGAATGAGCGAGCCTCAGCCCCTTTTGCGCACCGGCCTGCCGGCGTTGTTCCGTGCCTGGGGCACGCTCGCCCGCGCGGTGGCGCAACCGCGCTCGGTCACGCTGCTGTCCCTCGACCCGGCCGAGGTCGCGCGCAGGCTCGCGCATCAGATCGCAAGGGACGAGCATCAATCGTAGGAAAATGAAAAGGTTTATTGTTCCTACTGTTGCAGGCCGAACGAAACTCCGCATACACAGCCTCTCGATAGTTCGGTAACCGTCCATGACCGCTTTCGGCATGGCGGCCGAGGGGAGTGCTGAATGCGGCTGGCAATTGCGCTGTTGATGAGTGTGCCCCTGGTGACGAGCGGGGCGACGCCGGCCGCACATGCTCAGTCCGACGCCGGCGACTGGCCGCGCTATGCCCGCGATCTCGCCGGCACGCGCTATTCGCCGCTCAAGCAGATCAACACGCGCAACGTGACGAAGCTCGAGCAGGCCTGGTCGTTTCGCGTGCGGCCGGAAGGCGGCGGCGCGATCGTCGGCAGCGCGACGCCCATCGTGGTCGGCAATCTCCTCTACCTGCCGCTCGGCAACGCCGTGGTCGCGCTCGAAGGCGACACCGGCAAGGAGGTCTGGCGCCATCCGGTGAAGGGCGGCCTCGCCCGCCGCGCCGTCTCCTACTGGCCGGGCGACAAGGCGCATGCGCCGCGCATCTACTACAGCAACGGGCCGAGCCTGTTCGCGCTCGACGCGAAGACCGGCCAGCCCGTGACCAGCTTCGGCAAGGACGGCGCGCTCGCGCTCGGCGTGCCCTATAACAGCCCGCCGACCGTCTATCGCAACGTGCTGATCGTCGGCGCCAACACGGCCGAGATGCCGGTGGGGCAACCCGGCAACAGCCGCGCCTATGACGCCATCACCGGCGCCAAGATCTGGGAATTCAACAGCGTGCCCCAGCCGGGCGAGGTCGGCCATGAGAGCTGGCTCGACGATGGCTGGAAAGGCCGCTCCGGCACCAATGTCTGGGTCTGGTACATGACCCTCGATGACAAGACCGGCACGCTCTACATGCCGGTCGGTGGTCCCTCGGCCAATTATTATGGCGGCGACCGGCCGGGCAATAATCTGTTCGGCAATTCGCTCGTGGCGGTCGATGCGCTCACCGGCAAATATCGCTGGCACTTCCAGACGATCCACCACGATCTCTGGGATTCCGATCTGCCCGCGCCGCCAGTGCTGCTCGACGTGAAGATGGGCGGCAAGACGATCCCCGCGCTTGCGGAGACGGGCAAGCCCGGCCTCATGTACATTCTCGACCGGACGACCGGGAAGCCGGTCTTCGGCGTCGAGGAGAAGCCGGTCGCCAAGGGCGACGTGCCGGGCGAATGGTATGCGCCGACCCAGCCGATCCCGGTCAAACCGCGCGATCTGGTGCGCAATCACTGGACGCCGGACGATGTCGTGACCGCCGCCGACACTAATGAAGCGCATGCCGCCGCCTGTCAGGCGGTGCTCGCGCAATATGGCGGCTTCTATAATAGCGGCCCGTTCACGCCCTTCTTCCTGCATGAGGAAGGCGGGCCCGTTAAGGCCTCGATCAACCTGCCCAATAATGGCGGCTCCAACTGGGGCGGCAGCGCGGCCGATCCGACCAGCGGGCTCATTTACATCAACATGAGCGAAGGCGGCAGCATCGGCTTTGTCGAGAAGCGCAAGGACGGCGCCGACTATGGGCGCGGCACGGCGGGATCGGGCCAGCTCTACGACCGCGCCAGCCTCTCCGGCCCCGGCGCCTATTCCCTGTTCAACGCGAGCTACAAGGACGCGACCGGCAAGTCGATCACCCTGCCCTGCATCCGGCCGCCATGGGGCCGGCTGATCGCGGTCGACGGTCATAGCGGCGAGATCAAATGGGCGACCCGGCTCGGCGTCAGCGACTCACTGGAAGACGGCAAGAAGGAGACCGGTCGCGGCAACAGCTTCGGCGGGCCGATCGTCACCGCCGGCGGCCTCGTCTTCATCGGCGCGACCGACGACCACCGCTTCCGCGCGTTCGATGCCAAGACCGGCAAGGAGGTCTGGACCGCGATGCTCGATTATAATGCGCAGTCCGTGCCGATCACTTATCGTGGCCGCGATGGGCGCCAATATGTCGCCGTGGTCGCGGCTGGCTGGTCCGACGCGGCCGGTGCGCGCAGCGAAGGCGGCAAGCCGGCCAACAATGAAGCGCTGATCGTGTTTGCCCTGCCCAAGTGACGGGCCGGATGAGGAGAGAGACAAGATGCACGCCAGACTTGCCCTCGGGCTTCTCGCGATCGCGCTGCCGATGAGCGGTCCGGCGCCGGCCCAGCCCGATGCAGCGGCCCCGGCCGTCGCGCCTGCCAGGCCGGCGTTCGCGATGGACGGCATGAACGTCTATCGCCGTTTCGAGCATGCCCATACCGCGAAGATGGTCGCCTTTTACGACAAGGCGCTCGGCCTCAAGTCGCTGAGCCCGATCCAGCTCAACGCCAGCCAGCAGATGATCCTGTTTGGCATTGGCGGCGGGCAGATCAAGCTCGCGGCCGGCCTCAAGGACGGGCGCAGCTATCATCTGGGCGGCGTCCACGAGGCGACCGGCATCCGTCTCTTCGCGCTGTCCTATCCCGACGAGGCCGCACTCGTCGCGCGCTTCAGGGCAGCGGGCGAAATGGCGCCCGCCTTCAAGGACATGGGCGGCGGCAAACGCGGCGCACTGGTCAAGGATCCCGCCGGCTTCACGATCCAGCTCGTCATCGATACCGAGGCCACGCCGGGCGTCGATGTCGGCGTCAATGTCTCGGACCTGACGCGCAGCCGCGCTTTCTATCGCGAGTTCGTAGGTCTGGAGGAATTGCCGCCGGTCGAGGACAAGCTGCTCGGCGTCACCAAATATCCGTTCCGCAATGGCGAGACGACGATCAGCCTCTGGTCGAAAGGCAAGAACCTGCCCGCCGACACGGGGAGCGCGGGCATCCAATATGTGATCGGCAATGTCGATGCGGTGAATGCGCGGGCGCTGGCGCAGAATGTGGCGGTCGAGGAGCCGCTTGGCGGCCTGCCCAATTTCAGCATACGATTCGTCTGGCTGAACGATCCGGACGGCGTGACCAACTATTTCGCGCAACAGGGGCCAAGGACGGCGGCGACCGGCCAATAGGCACGGCCGCATGCCCCAATTCACGACGAAGCCTATTTCGCCGCGACGCTCAGCACATAAGCGGTCACGTCCTCGATATCGGCATCGCTGAGTTGCCCTGCATAAGGCGGCATCGCGCCCTGCCCGTTCTTCATGCGACTGACGAGCAGATCGTGGGTCAGAAGGGCATTCTTGTCGAGCGACGGGCCGATCTCGCCCGAAGCGCCCGCGGCCGCAAGCACATGACAGGCACCGCAAGAGGAATTCTCGAACAGCGCCTTGCCCTTGTCGGCATTGCCCGTCGCGGCGGGCGCGGGTGCCGCAGCCTGGGCCAACAAATTCCCCAGCGGCGCTATCGCCAGACCGACCGCCAGCGCCGGAACGCCCCATTTTGCCGCTGCCTTTGCCGAAATCACGCCCGCTCCTTCCGAATAAATCCCAGATTAATCGTTGTGTCGATCAACCAATATTCTCTAGGCGGCCGATCCAATATGTCCAGCACGCCGCAGCGGCTCCATGCCTCGCTTCGCCTGAACGCGCCATGACGATTTTCGCGCGACGGGCTGACCGCGCGACCGCCCCTCGCTATGACGATTGCACAGGAGACAGTGCATGCCAGACCACGCCCAACCGACTTTCCCGCAGACCGGCGGCTGCCAGTGCGGCGCCGTTCGCTATGAGTTGCGCGAACCGCCATTGGGCATCTGGGCCTGTCATTGCTCGCTCTGCCGCAAGCAGAGCGGCAGCGCCTTCGGCCTTTCCATGAGTGTCGCGCTCGATGCGCTCGTCTTCACTCGGGGCGACCCGGGCTCCTGGACGCGGCAAGCCGAATCCGGCCATTGGCTCGACTGTCTCTATTGCTGCGACTGCGGATCGCGCCTGATCCATCGCCGCCACGAAAATGACGGGCGACAGACGCTGAAGCCGGGCACGCTCGACGATACAAGCTGGGTGGTGCCGGAGCGGCATTTCTTCACCGAGAGTGCGCTCGACTGGGTGAGGCCATTGTTTCCGGCGGGAACGGACAGCGCGTCCTAGCCGACGCAGTATCCGAGGACAGTACCCTACCCCTTGTCCTTCTCCGCCCGGCGGCAGGCGAGTTCCTCGACGCTGTCGGCGCGCAGGAAGGGATTGGTGGCGCGCTCCTCGCCGATCGTGGTGGGGACGGTTGCTTCGCCCCGTGCGCGCATCGCCTCCACCTTGGCCATACGGGCCTGCACGGCCGCATTCTCCGGCTCGGCGCGCAGGGCATATTTGCCGTTGGAGAGCGTATATTCGTGCGCGCAATAAACGCGGGTGTCGTCCGGCAGCGCCTCGAACCGGCGCATATTGGCGTACATCTGCTCGGCCGTGCCCTCGAACAGCCGGCCGCAACCCATGGCGAACATCGTGTCGCCGACGAAGATCAGTTCATCCTCCGCGAAATGATAGGCAATGTGGCCGCCGGTATGGGCGGGGACGGACATGACCGCTGCCTCATGCGCGCCGATGCGGACGCGATCGCCCTCGCCCACCGGTCGATCCACATCGGGAATCTTGGCAAGCTCGGCCTGCGGCGCGGTGACGCGGGCGCCGGTCGCTGCGACGATGCCGGCATTGCCGCCGATATGATCGCCATGCCAGTGGGTGTTCCAGATCTGGCTGATCGTCCAGCCCTTCTCGTCCGCCGCCGCCAGCACCGGCTCGGACACGGCTGGATCGACCACCAGAGTCTCGCCGCTCGCGCCATCATGCACCAGCCAGACGTAATTGTCGTTCAGCACGGGCACGCGCAGGATCTCGAGTTCAGCCATGACTTGCCTCCAACAGGGTGCGCGCATCCTGCGCCAGATTTCGGGTAAATTGCTCGGCATTCTGCGGCCGCACACGCGCCGCGCCGGTGCCGACCCACAACGACGTGTAATCGGTGCGCCCGTCCGCTTCGGCCGCGGCGCGCAGCGGGGCGAGCGCATCGGACGCATAGGGGAAAGGCGGGGCCTCGACGCGGAGCGGGCCGAGATCGCGGATCAGTCGGTTGCGAATGCCGCGCGCCTCGCGGCCGGTGAACAGATTGGTGAAGGCAGCGTCACTCGCGGCCGCCGTGCCCAGCAGGGCGCGAAAGGCCGGGATGGCGAAGCTTTCCGGCGTGGCGAGATAGGCCGTGCCGATCTGCACGGCGCTTGCACCGGCCCGCAACGCCTGCGCCACATCGTCGCCGTCGACGATACCGCCCGCCGCGATCACCGGGACGTCCGGGCGATCGGCGAGCAGCGCGCCGAGCGGAGTCGGCTTGTGCCGGGCACCGAGGAACCAGCCGCTATGCCCGCCGGCTTCAGCACCTTGCAGGATGATCGCATCGCAGCCCTGCCCGGCGAGCCAATGCGCTTCCTCCGATGTGGTGGCGCTGACGAAAACGAGCGCGCCAGCCGCGCGGACGCGGTCCAGCAAGGCTTTCTCGGGCAGGCCGAAATGGAAGCTCACGATCTGCGGACGCTGCTCCTCGATCACGGCGCATAGGGCATCGTCGAACGGGCGGCGCAGCGGCGCGGGTGGGCCCGGCTCGACGCCTTCCGAGGCATAGAAAGGCGCCAGCAGCGCACGCCAGGCCGTGTCGTCCGGCGGATCGGGCAGCGTGTGGCAGAAGAAATTGACATTGAGCGGGCCGGTCGCGGCTACGCGCACTTCGCCGATCTGGGCATGGAGTTGATCGGGCGAGAGCATGGCGGCGGGGAGCGAACCGACCGCACCTGCCCGCATCGCCGCGATGGCCATGGCGACGCCGCCAGACCCGGCCATCGGCGCCTGCACGATCGGCGCCTGTGCGCCGGTCATGGCGAGGAAATGCTCGGCTGCGGCAGGCCAACGGGTCATGGCCGTGCCGCCTCAGCTCGCAATGGCGTCATAGCCGACCTCGTTGAACTCGATCAGGCAGAAGCCGTGGCCGAACGGATCGGCGAACATGGCGAGGCGGCCATATGGCGCGTCGCATATGTCGCCTTCCTGCACGGCACCGGCGGCCAGTGCGCGGGCGACGGCGGCGTCCATATCCTCGACCACGAAGTCGGCATGGATCGGCGACCAGTGCCGCTCATAGCGCCGCGTGTCGCCGCCGGCCGGGCCGATCGACGTGCCCGACTTCTTGGTCAGCAGGTAGATCGGCGCGTCCGACCCGAGCAGCTCGACGAAATCCGTGCCGAAGCGCCGCCCGACCCTCAGCCCCAAGGCCGCGCAATAAAAGGCCTCGGCCGCAGCGACATCTGGCACGTCGATGTTGAGCAGCAGGCCGGGCATGGGACTTACCAGACGCCGGTGTTCGGCATCGACTTCCACGGCTCGGCGGGCTCCAGATGGCCGTCCTGCAGCAGTTCCACCGAGATATTGTCCGGCGTGCGCACGAAGGCCATGTGGCCGTCGCGCGGCGGCCGATTGATCGTGACGCCGCCGTCCATCAGGCGCTGGCACGTCTCGTAGATATTCTCGACCCGGTAAGCGAGATGACCGAAATTTCGGCCGCCGTCATAAGCCTCCGCCTCGCCGTCCTCGGGCGGCCAGTTGTAGGTCAGCTCGACCTGCGCCTCCTCGTCGCCGGGCGCGGCGACGAACACCAGGGTGAAACGGCCCTGCTCGCTGTCGAAGCGGCGAATTTCCTTGAGGCCCAGCAGCTCGAAGAAGCGCAGGGTCGCATCGATGTCAGTCACGCGGATCATGGTGTGGAGATATTTGGGCATCGACTCGTCGCTCCATTCGTCGCCCGTCAGCAACGGTTCATCTCATTGGTGGCAAATCGCCTTCGCTGAGATAAGCTCAGGTCGTTGCGTGGGAAAGAGAGGATTTTTCCGATGGGGTGGATGCAGGACATGAACAAGATCGCGCTCGCCGGTGCGGTCGTGCTGTCGGGCGGACTGATCGTGGGCGGCTATCTGCTGGGCGACGGCCTGCGCCGCGCCCATGCCGCCGAGCGATCCGTCACGGTGCGCGGCCTCGCCGAGCGCAATGTGACGGCCGACCTCGCGACCTGGACCATCGCCTATTCGGCGACCGGCACCGATCTGCCGAGCGTGCGCGCCGAGATCGAGGCCAATACCGAAGCGCTGAAGGGCTATTTCCGCAACCTTGGTTTCCCGGCCGATGCGCTGGTGGCGACGGGCGCAGGCGTCAACCAGTTCATGAACAACGGCATCCCCAACATCACAATCACGCAGCGCATGCAGCTGCGCACCAGCGACATCCCCCGCGCCCAGCGCGCCGTCGCGAGCCAGTTCGATCTCGTGCGGCGCGGTGTCACCCTCCAGGAGGGATCGGCGATGAGCTACAGCTTCACCAAGCTCAATGACATCAAGCCGCCGATGGTCGCGGAAGCCACCAAGGATGCGCGCGCCGCCGCCGAGCAGTTCGCCAAGGATTCGGGCACGGCTGTCGGCGGCATCAAGAGCGCGACGCAGGGCTATTTCTCGATCGAGCCGCGCGACGGCGAGCAATCGGGCGGATACGGCGCAGCCGACACGCCCTTCAAGAAAGTGCGCGTGGTGACGACGGTGGATTTCTATCTGGACTGAGGCCCAGCGCTGACAGTCAGGCGAAGTAATCGGCCAGCAGAAGACCCGTGCCGATCAGTAGGGAAGCGTAAGTCATCAGCATGCCTGCCGCGCGCGGCGGCAGCGAACCGCTGAGCACACCGACCGCATGGCTCAGTCGGCCGAGCAGAAGCAGCAATGATGACGCCCAAAGCCAGGTCGCGCTGATCCCGGCCATTTCGCAAAGCCCGATCACGATGAGGCCAATGGGCACATATTCGATGAAATTGCCTTGCGCCCGGATTCGCAGCAACAGGCTCGCATTGCCGCCGTCACCATGGTTCACACCCGCTTTTCCGCGTCCCATACTGACGATCAAGCTGAGGACAATCAGCCCGAGGGTCGCGATGGCGGCAGTCAAACTCGTGATCGGCAACATATGCTTACCCCTTGTTGTCAAAGACTGAGCAGCAACCCCGCCAAGGCCGCGCTCATGAGATTGGCCAAGCTCCCCGCCACCAGCGCCTTGATTCCGAGCTTGGCGATCATCGGGCGCTGATTGGGCGCGAGATTGCCGGTGACCGCCATCTGGATCGCGATCGACGAGAAATTGGCGAAGCCGCAGAGCGCGAAGGTGATGATCGCGACGCTGGTCGGCGAGAGGCTGCCCTGCACCGCGCCCAGCTCGATATAGGCGACGAACTCATTGAGCACGACCTTGGTGCCGAACAGGCCGCCGGCGATCTGCGCTTCGTTCCAGGGAATGTTGAGCAGTAGCATGACCGGCGAGAAGATCTTGCCGAGCAACATCTGGAAACTGAGATCGGGATAGCCGAACCAGCCGCCGATTCCTGCCAGCAGACCATTGGCGAGCGCCACGAGCGCGACGAAAGCGAGCACCATGGCGCCGACTGCGACCGCGAGCTTGACGCCGGTCTGCGCGCCCTGCGCCGCCGCCATGATGATGTTGGCGGGCTTCTCCTCGTCATGGCTGGCTTCCGGCATCGGCTCGCCGGGCGTGCCTTCGGGCAGCAGCGCCGCCGGTCCCTTGCCGCTGATCCGCGTCTCGGGGAGGTGCAGGTTGGCATCGCCGGGCGTCTCGAGCGGCAGAACGCCCTGCGCCGGGGTGCGGTCGTCGGGCATGATGATCTTGGCCATGAGGATGCCGCCGGGCGCGGCCATGAAGCTCGCCGCCAGCAGATAGTCGATCTTGATGCCCATCGAGGCATAGGCTGCGAGGATCGTGCCCGCGACGCCGGCCATGCCGCTGGTCATCACGGTGAAGAGCTGCGCGGGCGTGAGGCCCGCCAGATAGGGCCTGATCACCAGCGGGCTTTCGCTCTGGCCGACGAAGATATTGGCGGCCGCGCACAGGCTCTCGACCTTGGAGACGCCGGTCACCTTCTCGATACCGCCGCCGACCCAGCGCACGATCTGCTGCATGATGCCGAGATAATAGAGGATCGAGACCAGACTCGCGAAGAAGATGATGACCGGCAGCGCGGCGATGGCGAAGCTGGTGCCGCCGATCTCGGGCCTGGCGAGCGGGCCGAAGATGAAGTCCGTGCCAGCCTGCGCATAGCCCAGCAGATTCGAGACGCCGCGCGACATGGCCGAGATGACCGCCTTGCCGGCCGGAACATAGAGCACGAGAATGGCGATGCCCGCCTGCAGCGCGAACGCTGCCCCTACGACACGCAGGCGGATCGCCCGGCGATTGTTCGAGAGCAGGAATGCGATGGCGAGAATGGCGAAAATGCCGCCGAGGCCGATCAGGATAGGCATGAAGCTGGTAGCGATCCCCTTCGCGCCGCCCGAGCGGCTGGCGCACGGGGAGTCCTTATACAGCCGAGCGGCGCAGCGGCAATGCGGTGGGGGTGGAGCGTGGGATCAGCTCTTCTTCAGCAGGTCCAGCACGACGGCGGTCATCGCCGTGGCGCCGGTGACGACGGCGGGCTCTGGCGAGATCCGGAAGAAGGGCGAGTGATGCGAGGGGATGGCCGGGCCGCCGGCCTTCTCGGCATCGATCGCGGCCTTTTCCGCGCCGCCGACCGCGAAGAAATAGCCTTTCACGCCGGTGTCCGCCGTCACGAAATAGGCGAAGTCCTCCGAGCCCATCGTGGTCTGCTCGAACGGCGTGACGTGGTCGGCGCCAAGCGCTGTCGCGAGCGCCGCGTTGAGGCGGCGGGCGAGCGCGGGATCATTGGCGGTGACAGGGGTGCTTTCCGGGATGGTGACGACCGGCATCTTGTCCTTCGGCATGCCGTTGAGCTCGCCAATGCCTGCCGCGACGCGCTTGACGCCCGCGATCAGCTCGGCGCGTCGTTCCTCGTTGTTGGCGCGTAAGGTCACCTGCAGCCTGGCTTCCTCGGAAATGATGTTGTGCTTGGCGCCGGCATGGAAGCTGCCGACGGTGATGACGCCGGGATCGAGCGGCGGGCGCTCGCGGCTGATCAGGCCCTGCAGCGCGATGACGAGCTGCGAGGCCATATAGACCGGGTCCTTGCCCTGATGCGGCGCGGCGCCATGCGCGCCAATGCCAGGCACCGTGATGTCGATGGCGTCGCCCGACGAATATTGCGTGCCCTCGGCCGCCGAGACAGTGCCGACCAGCCGCGAGGCATCGACATGCCAGCCGATCGCATAATCGGGCTTGGGAAAGCGGGTGTAGAGCCCGTCCTTGATCATCGCGATGGCGCCGCCGAGGCGCTCCTCGGCCGGCTGCGCGATGAAGACGATCGTGCCCGACCAGCGATCCTTGAGCGCGGCCAGCCGCCGCGCGGTGGCGATGAGGCCGGTGATATGCGTGTCGTGGCCGCAGGCATGCATGACCGGGGAGTCGACGCCGTCGATGCCGACCTGCCGCGCCTTGCTCATCACGGCGAGACCGGATTTCTCCTCCAGCGGCAGCCCGTCCATGTCGGCGCGCAGCATCACCGTCGGCCCGGCGCCGTTCTCCAGCACGCCGACCACGCCGGTGCCGCCGACCTTCTCGGTGACGACGATGCCAGGCACGGCCCGCAGCGCAGCGGCCATCTTGGCCGCCGTCTGATATTCGCGGAAGGAGAGCTCGGGATTGCGGTGGAAATCCTCCCACATCTTGCCGAGGTCCTTCGCATAGTCCGCGCGGATCGCGGCGGCGTAATCCGGTTCGGCGATGGCGGCGGTGCTCGCGAACAGCAGGGCGACGGCGGCCGGAAAGACGATGCGCATGGACAGGTGACTCCGCTCAGATATGAGGCGCACTATCGGCAGAGGGCCGCGCAAAGCACAACATATTTCATGCGGGCATCCGCCGCTCGCCCGCCTCTTTCCACGGCCGGTCAAAGCCGATAGACCAGCTCGATGGCCGAACCTGCTCCCAGCGCATCCGCGCAAACGCCGCTCTCCTGGTCGCTCTTCGTTTTCTCGGTGCTCTACGGCGGCATGGTCTGCATCGCCGGCGTGCTGGGCGCCAAGCAGGTCGCGCTCGGGCCGCTCGCAGTCGAAGCCGGCATCTTCGCGTTCCTGCTGCTGGTGATCCTGTCGAGCGCAGTCACGGCGCTGCACGGGCAGCGCATCGGTACCTTGCTGGTGCGCCTCGGCTTCATTCCGCTGATCGTCTCGGCGCTGCTGATCCAGATCGTGATCGCGCTGCCGCATGACGAGGGCATGTACCCACCCGCGATCGAGGCCTTCCCGATCATCGTCGGCCAGGGCGCGCGGATGATGCTGGCGGGTCTCATTTCCTACGGCATCTCGCAGACGCTGAACGTGACGATCTTCTCGAAGCTCTCGGGCGGTACAGGCAAGCTGGTCTGGCTCTGGGGCATGATCGCCAGCGTCATATCGCAGATCATCGACACGCTGCTGTTCATCACGATCAGCTTCTATGGCGAGCGGCCGATCATGGACCTGATGGTCGGACAGATGATCACCAAGGTGGTGCTGTCGGTCATCCTTGTGCCGCCGCTGATCACGGCGTTCGTGGTGCTGGGCAGGAAGCTCGACGCGCGGGGGTAGGTTCGACCTTCCGCCTTTTCTGTTCCCCGGCGAAGGCCGGGGTCCAGTCCTCTACAATAGACGCACGCGCCAGCGTGCCTTCGGCGCTTCGCGCCGAGTCTGGCCCCCGGCCTCCGCCGGGGAACAGCTAGAAGGATAGTGGCTGTCTCAGAAGGTCTTGCCGGTCCGGTTCTTGACGCTCGGTAGCTCATCGACCCGCGCGTGCCAGTCGGCCAGCGCTTCCAGTTCCGGCGCGACCTCAAGACCCGCACCCGTGGCGAAGGCGATGGCAGCGAACAGCGAGATATCCGCCAGCGAGAAGCTGTCCCCGGCAAGATAGGGCCGTTCCCGTAACACGCCGTCGAAATAGGGCAGGTTCGCCACCGCCAGCGCCCCGCGCCGAGCGCCCCAGGCCTGTTTCTCCGCCGCGTCCCACTCCGGCATGCGCCAGGGCCGCAGCTTCTCGCCGAGACCCTTGGTCCCGTAATGGAAATAATCGTCGATCGGATCGAGCAGCATGATCTCGACGCGCCGCTGCATCATCTGGATCAGCGCTCGCTCGCGCGGGGTCCGGCCGGTAAGGGTCGGGTTGCCGTCGAGCGTATCGAGATATTCGGTGATCGCTGGCGATTCCGAAAGCGCCAGCCCGTCATCCAGCACCAGCACCGGCGTCTTGCCGATCGGGTTCAGCGTCAGGAACCAATCCTCCTTCTGCTGCGCATTGACGAGATCGATGGGGATGAGCTCGACTTTGTCGTCCAGCCCCTTCTCTGCAAGCACAATACGGATGCGGGCGGCATTGGGTGTTCCCTGACGGTCATACAGTTTCACGACTCACTCCCTATCTACTGGTAGATAGATATGCAAAAGAGCGTTGCACGCCGACCCTGTCAATGCCTATCTATCGATAGACAGGCAGGTGAGCATGAGCGACACACGCGAAACGATCATGACGGTGGCGCGCGGGATGGCGCAGGCGCATGGCTATGGCGGCCTCAGCTTCCGCGAGTTGGCCAGCGCGATCGGGATCAAGAGCGCCAGCATCCATTATCATTTCCCGACAAAGGGCGATCTCGGCGCCGCGCTGGCGCGGCGTTACACGGAGGATGCACGCGCCAGGCTCGACGCGATCGAGCAGGAAACCGGCGACCTCGGGATCCGTTTGCGGCGCTATGCCGGCATTTTCCGCGTCGCGCTGGCCAACGGCAATCGCATGTGCCTGTGCGGCTTCATGGCCGCCGAACATGACGATCTGCCCGACGCCGTGAAGGCGCAGGTACAGGCCTTTGCGGACGTGAATATCGACTGGCTCTCGCGCATTCTTGCCGAGGCCGAGCTCGGCGCGACGCCGCGTGCGAAGGCGCGCCGCGCCCGCGCCATCTTCGCCGCGATCAGCGGGGCACAGCTCATCGCTCGCAGTCGCGACGACATCGCCCTCTATGACGAGATCATCGCGAGCTATTGCAGCACGGGGCTGATCCCCGCCTGACCGCTTTCTTGCAGGCAACCCAAGAAGCGCCTATGCGCCCGCGCATGACCGATCGCTACGCGCCCGACCCTGCCCTGCTCGCCAAGGCCGAGACCCTCACCGAAGCCCTGCCCTATATGCAGCGCTATGCGGGCGAGACGTTTGTGGTGAAATATGGCGGCCATGCCATGGGCGATCCGGAAGCGGCGCGCGACTTCGCCGAGGATGTCGTCCTCATGAAGATGGTCGGCATCAATGTCGTGGTCGTCCATGGCGGCGGCCCGCAGATCGGCGCGATGCTCAAGAAGCTCGGCGTCGAGAGCAAGTTCGTGAACGGCCTGCGCGTCACCGATGCCGAGACGGCCGAGATCGCCGAGATGGTCCTCGCCGGATCGATCAACAAGCAGATCGTCGGCTGGATCGCCGGCGCGGGCGGCCGCGCGGTTGGCATTTCCGGCAAGGATGCGGGCCTCGTCCTCTGCGAAAAGGTCGGCGACAAGCGGGAGCCCGATCCCAACAGCGGGATCGAGCGCAATGTCGATCTCGGCTTCGTGGGCGATCCGGTGAAGGTCGACCGGCGCATTCTCGACAGTCTCTCGAGCGACGGCATCATCCCGGTCGTCGCCCCGGTCGGCATCGGCGCCGATGGACATACCTACAATGTCAACGCCGACACCATGGCCGGCGCCATCGCGGCCGAGCTCAAGGCACGGCGCTTCTTCCTGCTGACCGACGTCCCCGGCGTGCTCAGCAAGGACAAGGAGCTGCTGTCCGATCTCGATCCTGAAAGGATCGGCGGCCTCGTTGCGGACGGCACTATTTCCGGCGGCATGATCCCCAAGGTCGAGACCTGCGTGAAGGCGGTCGAGGGCGGTGTCGATGCGGCGGTCATCCTGGACGGCCGCGTGCCGCATGTGATGCTGCTCGAAATCTTCACCCATGAAGGCGCGGGCACTCTCGTTCATATGTGAGGCTCACGCCGCGTCGATGATCAGCGGCTTGAGCCGTTCGATCGCGGCGATCAGCTCGGTCACCTTGAGCGGCTTGCTCAGGACCAGCGCGGTCGGATCCAGTCGTCTGGCTTCCTGCGGATCGCCTGTGACATAGACGACCGGAATGGTGCCGACCGTCGATCGGATCGTCTGCACTGCGGCATGTCCCAGCCCGTCGCCCAGATGAAGGTCCGAAATGATAAGATTGGGGCGATAACGCTCGGCCTGCGCGATGGCCGCCTGCTCGGAACAGACGATCATCGTACTCACCGCTCCGAGATCCTCGATCAGAGCCTGGACGCTCATCGCGAGCAATGTGTCGTCTTCGATGATCAGAACATGCATGGGCGCGGCGCGCTTGGATGGCTTCTTCGTGGCGGGCGATGGAACGCTGCGAGGCCGGGATGTTTCCCGATCGTGCTTTGGCCGCAAGGCGTCCCAAGTCGTCTATCGCGGCGTGCAAGGGGAGAGCCTGTCTCAAATTGGTGCAGCGCAAGCCGTCGCGACGCGATGCGCCGGGGAACTTGATACAAAGGTCCGAGTTTGGCCCAATATGTCTCGCATCCTGATGCTGAGGCTTGGGGGCGATCTTGTGGGAGAAGATCGCCCCCATTCTCGATCTGACCCGACGGCGGAAGCGTGTCTGTCAACATGCGGCAAACCAATGCATGGTTCCGGAAACGGTTCCGATGCGACCGGGCGCCCAAATCTGTGCTCATGCCGTTGCAACGGCAGCTGTGGGGTGGCAGCGGCGGCAATATCGTCGCAACCGGTCGTTCCGAATTCGCCCAACCACCCTAAGCGCTTGCGAGAGGTGTATTAGCTGGGCTAGACTCTCCGGGATTTCTTTCCACAGGACATTTCATGGCCCTTGCCCTTCTCCAGACGCTGGCGATCCTGCTTAACGTGGCATGGTGGATCATCATCGTGCAGGCGATCCTGAGCTGGCTCATCGCCTTCAACGTCATCAATACGAGCAACGACATCGTGCGCAGCATCTGGGTCGCGCTCGATCGGCTGACCGAGCCGCTTTACCGGCCGATCCGCCGCATCATGCCGGATCTTGGCGCGCTCGATCTCTCGCCGATGGTCGTACTCATCATCATCATCATCCTGCAAGGCCCCGGCCTCACCGCATTGTCCTCGCTGCTGCTGACCTGAGCCGTGCCGGTCCGCCGCGACGGAGCCGACCTTCTCGTTGCCATCCGCCTGACGCCGAAATCCGCGCGTGAGCGGATCGGTGGCACCTTCACTGATTCGGCCGGCCAGCGCTGGCTGCAGGCGAGCGTCGCCACGCCGCCCGAGAAGGGCAAGGCCAATGCAGCGCTGATCGCGCTGCTTGCCGCCCGGCTCGGGTTCCCGCGCGCGTCGATTTTGCTGGAGACAGGCGATACCAACCGGCTAAAGCGCCTGCGAATTTCCGGCGGCGGCGACGCGGCCGAGGCGCTATTGAAGACGATCGCAAAACAGGAACGGAACGAGAGATGACTCTGGGCAAGACAATCGACGGCAAGGCCTTCGCGGCGAAGGTGCAGGACAAGGTAGCGCAAGGCGTCGCCAAGTTCACGCAGAGCCAGGGTCGCAAGCCGGGTCTCGCGGTCGTGCTCGTCGGCGAAGACCCGGCCAGCGCCGTCTATGTCCGCTCCAAGCACAAGATGACGATCCAGCTCGGCATGGAGAGCTTCGAGTTCAAGCGCCCGGCCAGCATCAGCCAGGAAGAGCTGATGGAACTGGTCGAGGAGCTGAATGGCGATCCGCGCGTGGACGGCATCCTCGTGCAGTTGCCGCTGCCCAAGCATCTCGACGAGCAGGCAGTGGTCGAGCTCATCAATCCCGACAAGGATGTCGATGGTCTGACCCCGATCAGCACCGGCCGCCTCGCGCTCGGCCTGCCCGGCCTCGTGCCCTGCACGCCGCTCGGCAGTCTCATGCTTCTCCAGGACGAGCTTGGCGATCTTTCCGGCAAGAATGCCGTCGTCGTCGGCCGCTCGATCCTGGTCGGCAAGCCGATGGCGCAGCTGCTGCTGAACGCCAACGCGACCGTGACGATCGCGCACAGCCGCACGCAGGATCTCGCCAGCGTCGTGCATCAGGCGGACATCGTCGTGGCCGCCGTCGGCCGCCCCGAGATGATCAAGGGCAGCTGGATAAAGCCCGGCGCGACCGTGATCGACGTCGGCATCAACCGCGTGCCGGCCGAGGAAGAAGGCAAGACCAAGCTGGTCGGCGACGTCGATACGGCGGGCGCGATCAGCCATGTCGCCGGCATCACGCCGGTGCCGGGCGGCGTGGGTCCCATGACCATCGCCGTGCTCATGCGCAACACGCTGGCCGCCGCGCATCTGCGCGCTGGCCTGCCGGCCCCCGAGGGCCTTTGAGCCGCCTTGCCACTCTGACTGCGAGCGTCGCGCTGCTGCTCAGCGCCTCGCTCGCCGATGCCCAGCCGCGAAGGCCGATGCGCGGCGGACCGATGAGCGCCAATCCGAGCGCGATCGTCTCGGCCGAACTCGGCTTCGCCCGGCTCGCGCAGGAAAAGGGGCAATGGACCGCCTTCCGCGAGACCGCGGACAAGGACGCGGTCATGTTCGTGCCGGATGCCGTCAATGCGCAGACCTGGCTCAAGAAGCGCGCCGATCCGCCAAAGGCCATCGCCTGGCAACCCTATCGGGTGTTCGTCTCCTGCGACGGTAGCTATGCGCTCTCGACCGGGCCGTGGACGCGGCCGGACGGCTCGACCGGGACGTTCAGCACGATCTGGCGGCGCCAGAAGGACGGTGGCTACAAATGGGTCATCGACTTCGGCAGCGGCACGCAGATCCCGCCGCAGGAAGAAGTGATGATCGAGGGCCGGATCGCCAAATGTGGGCCAGGCATGCGCCGCTCCGCCGATGGTCCCGATGAGGGCATCGACGGCCGCCCGCCGCGCGGCGAGCGTGGGGACGGCCAGCGTGAGTCCCGGCAGGACGTCGTGCTGATTCCCAACCCCCCGCCGGCGAGCGGAGACGGCCAGTCCAATGACGGCTCGCTGCGCTGGCGCTGGACCAAAAGCGAGCGCGACACCAGCTTCGTCGTCACGCTGCGCGCCGAGAACGGCGAGCAGACCGTGCTCAACGAAACGGCGCCCGGAGCGGCCTCATGATGGAGCTGTTCATCTCGGCGTTCATCACGCTCTTCGTGGTCATCGATCCGCCGGGTTGCGCACCCATCTTCTATGGCCTGACGACCGGCGCGAGCACGCAGCAGCGCCGCCGCATGGCGATCCGCGCGGTGATCGTGGCGACGCTGATCCTGCTGGCCTTCGCGGCGGTGGGCGAGGATTTCCTGCGCCTGCTCGGCATCAGCCTGGAAGCATTCCGCATCGCCGGCGGCATCATGCTGTTCTTCATCGCGATGGACATGGTGTTCGAGAAACGCACCCAGCGCCGCGAGGATCGTGCGCAGAAGATCAAGGAAACGCCGGAGATCGAGGATGTCTCGATCTTCCCCATGGCCATGCCGATGATCGCCGGGCCCGGTTCGATCGCGACGGTCATGCTGTTGATGGCGCGCGCGCAGGGCATGGAGCAAAGCTTTGTCGTGCTAGGCGCGCTGGCGGCAAACCTTGTCATATTGGCTGTCGCGATGCTGACCATCGGGCCGCTCATGCGCCTGTTCGGCAATCAGGTGGAAGCCGTCATCACGCGCCTGCTCGGCGTCATCCTCGCCGCGCTCGCCGTCCAGTTCGTGCTGGACGGGCTGGAAGGCAGCATTCTCTAGCTCGTTGAGAACTTGCTGTTCCCCGGCGCAGGCCGGGGTCCAGGCTCAGCGCGGCGCGCCGAATGCATGCTCCCGCATGCCTCCTTGTGGGACTGGACCCCGGCCTGCGCCGGGGAACGGTTGATGGGGATTAGCCTGCACCCTCAACAGCCGGCACAATCTTGATCTCGACGCGGCGGTTCTGCGCCTTGCCGTCGATCGTTTCGTTGCTCGCGATCGGGCGGGTCTCGCCATAGCCCATGGTCGCCATGCGCACCGAGGCGACGCCATGGCTGGAGAGATAGCCTGCCACGCTCTGCGCGCGACGCTCCGAGAGCGTCTGATTATAGGCTTCCGTGCCGTCCGAATCCGTGTGGCCAAGCACGTCGATCGCGGTCTTGGGATATTCCGACAGTGTCTGGGCGACCTGATCGAGCGTCGACTGGAACTGCGGCTGGATGGCCGACTGGTTGGTCGCGAATGTGATGCCCGACGGCATGCGGAGCAGCAGTTCGTCACCCTGACGGACGACGTCCACGCCGGTCCCTGCGGTCTGTTCTCGGAGCTTCTTCTCCTGCGCGTCCATGTACGCGCCGACGCCCGCGCCCGCGATCGCACCGATGCCGGCACCGACGATCTTCTCCGTGCGGTCGTTGCGGCCGCCGAGCAGATCGCCCAGCAGATAGCCGCCCAGCGCGCCGCCGACGCCGCCGATCGCGGCCTTGGAAATCCGCTTGTTGCCGGTCTCCGGATCGGTGACGCAGCCGCCAAGGGCCAGCGCGCCGATCATCGTTGCCGCCAGTGCGGCTCTGCTGTGGCTGCGGAAATTCATCTCTTGTCTCCCATCGGCTATTCTGCCCCGAACCGGAGCCTGTCTGTTCAAAATGGATCGGAGGCGCTGATCGTTCCCTGAACGGTCCGTCGTCCTGCGTTCAGTTTTGTCACATCTTCTCACGGGCGCATGGCGCACGAGCCTTGTGGCGGACGGCAAAAGGCGGCTAAGAAGGGCGCGGTTCGATGCCCCTTTCCCAAACCCTGCCCGCCTTTCCCTGGATCGATGCCGCCATCGTGCTGGCCCTGATCGCGCTCAACGGCGTCTTCGCCATGTCGGAGCTTGCCATCGTCTCGTCGCGCCGTCCGCGCCTTCAGGCCATGGCCAAGGTCGGCAAGCGCGGCGCCAATGCCGCGCTGGCACTCTCGGCCGATCCGGGGCGCTTCCTTTCCACGGTACAGATCGGCATCACCGGCATTTCCGTCCTGTCGGGCGCCTTTTCCGGCGACAAGCTCGGCGGACCGCTGGGCAAATATCTGGAGCTGTTCGGCCTTTCGCCCGAGACGGCGGAAAATGCCGGCTTCGCCGTCGCGATCATCCTCACGACCTATGTGTCGCTGATCATCGGCGAGCTCGTGCCCAAACAATATGCGCTGCGCAATCCGGAGCCGCTAGCGGCGCTGGTCGCACCGCCGATGATCTGGCTCTCCAAGATCACCGCGCCGCTGGTGTGGCTGCTGGATGGCTCGAGCGCGCTCATTTTCCGCCTGTTCCGCATGAAGCCGGAGACAGCCGATCATGTCACGGCCGAGGAGCTGCAGCTCATCGTCGCCGAGGCAAGCCGCCATGGCGTGATCGAGGAAAGCGAGCGCGCGATCATCTCGGGCGTGGTGCGTCTCGCCGACCGGCCGGTGCGCGAAGTGATGACGCCGCGCCGCGATGTCGACTGGCTGGATGCCGACGCACCGCCGGAAGAGACGCGCGCGCGGCTGCTCGACACCCCGCACACCCGCCTGCCCGTCGCCCGCGGCACGGTCGAGAACATCATCGGCGTCATCCAGGCACGGGACGTCATGTCGGCGCTGCTGCGCAGCGAGACGATCGATCTGGAAAAGCTGCTGTCGCCGGTCTCGATCCTGCCCGATCAGGTCGATGCGATGGATGCGCTCAACCGGCTGCGGGAAGCGGACGTGCCCATGGTCATGGTCCATGACGAATATGGCCATTTCGAAGGGATCGTGACCCCGTCCGACCTCATGTCGGCGATCGCCGGCGAGTTCGTATCCGATCAGGATCTCTACGCACACCCGATGGTGACGGAGCGCGAGGATGGCTCGCTGCTGGTGTCGGGGCAGATGCCGGTCGACGCGCTCGCGGAGAAGCTCGACCTCGATCTTTCGGAAGACCGCGACTATGCGACCGTCGCAGGTTTCGCGCTCGCGGTGCTGCGCCGCCTGCCCGAGGAAGGCGACCATTTCAGTGAGCAGGGCTGGCGCTTCGAGATCGTCGATATGGACGGCCGCAAGATCGACAAGCTGCTGATCAGCGCGGAGACGGACTGAGCCGTTTTCAGGCCAGCGGCAGATGGAAGAAGCGGCTGAACGCATTCGGCTGATAGTCGCTGAACGCCTCGCCCTCGACGAAGCCATTGGCACGGTAGAGCGCAAGCGCCGGCTCGAACTCCGGCGCGCTGCCGGTCTCCAGCGACAATATTGCCAGCCCCTCGATGTGGGCTTGCGCCAGCAGATGGAGCAATAGCGCCTTCGCGACACCCTGTCGCAGATGGTCGGGATGCGTGCGCATCGACTTGATCTCGCCGTGCCGGGCGTCGAGCCGCTGCAGCGCGATCATTCCCGCCAGCGCTTCGCCGCGCCAGGCGCCCCAGAGCGTGAGATTGGGCTTGGCATAGCCCGAGAGATCGAGCGCGAAGACGCTCTCCGGCGGGGAACTGGCATGCATGCCGGCCAGATGCAGCGCGATCAGCGCGCGCACCGGCTCCAGCGCGGTCGTGACGGGTTCGATCCTCATGACGCCCTCATGGCATCAATGCGCCCGCTCAGGAAAGATGGCCGTAGCGCTGCTCGAAGCTTTCCATGTCGCCGCGCGCCAGCAGCCGGGCCTGCGCGATCCACTCGTCACGGAGGATCCGGCCCTTGAAGACACCGAGTTCGCCGTCGATCCGCTCGATATCCTCCGGCATCCAGCCTGCAATGTCCCCGAAGCGCTGCACGCCCAGACTGCGCAGTGCCGCGTCGATCTCCGGACCGATGCCCTTGATCATCGTCAGATCGTCCGGCACCTCGTCCTGCTGCGCGGCAATGGCCGGCCCGAGCTCGTCCATCGGCGGCTGATGTGCGGGCGCTGCATCGGCAGCCGTCGCATCCTGTTCGGGAGTCGTCTCGTTCCCCGGCACATCGGTGAGCAGCGCCGGCGCGGTCTCTCCTCCCTCCTCGCTCCCTGCGGCATCGGGAGCGATCTTCTCGGAGAGTGACGCCCCATCGGCAACCTCTGGCTCGGTAACAAGCGCGGGGGGCCGAATGGAAGAAGGCGGAGGCGCATAGTCCGGCTTCGGCCAATCGATCAGCTCGTCGTCGAGCCCAAGCACGATCGGCGCCGGCACCGGTTGATGGCGCCAGATATGCCAGCCGGTGAAGAAGCCGATGCCGAGCACGATGAGGAGTCCGTACCAGTAGAAGCCGATCAGCGCGATCATGAGCGCCTCCAGATCGCCGCGGCCGCGCCCAGGCCGAGCGCGAAGGCGATGCCGAACAGCAGCAGGGTCTTCAGAAGCAGCATCAGGCGCCTCCCGCCGAGACGGTGAAGGTAATGCGGCGATTGGCGGGATCGCCTGCCTGACCGGCGCGGACGGGACGGCTGGAACCATAGCCCCGCGCACTCAGCAGCTTGTCCGATACGCCTCTGGCAACGAGCTCGTCTCGTACCCGCTTCGCCCGCTCTTCGGACATGATGCGGTTGATCCCCTCATCGCCCTGATTGTCGGTGTGACCAGCCACTTCAAGCGCATAGCCGCTGCAATGCTTGAGCGTCGCGGCAACGTCCTTGACGATCGCGCGCGTCGTCGCGTTGAGCCAGGCGCTGCCGGGCTGGAAGCTCATCACGCGACCGCCCACCGCACCGTCCACTGCCTGCTGGCACTGGCCCGACGGCACCGGTCCGGTGGCGATCCGTACGGGCGGCAAGGGCTTGTTGACCAAGGCCGGTGGCACGTCCGTCTTCACGGCGAGCGCGACGGCATTGGCCGGCGGCAGGTCCGCCGTTGCGGCGGTTGTTCCCTGAGATGCGACCTCGACGTCGCCGGCGATCCTCTCGAACGCAGCGCCCTGCCCGAGCGGGCCATGTAATCCCAAGGCTATCAGCGCCGTGACGCCAGCACCGACCGCAATTTTGAGACCGTCATGCACGATGACGCTTCTCCCCACATTTCACCCGGGGAGAGAAGCTGACAGTTTCGGCGTTTACCATCAACCCCCGCGCGCGAAGGTCGTTCCGATATGAGACTCGGGCGACGGACGGCGGTTCAGTCGGCCTGCGCGAGCGCCTCGCGCGCCACTTCCCGCCAGCCGATATCGCGCCGGCAGAAGCCGCCCGGAAAGTCGATACGATCGACCAGCGCATAGGCGGCGTCCTGCGCATCGGTCACGCGGCGCCCGAGCGCCGTCACCGCCAGCACGCGGCCGCCATTGGCGATGAGCGCGCCCTTTTCGGCCGTACCCGCATGGAAGATGACGGAGCCTTTCGGTGCATCCGGCAGGGTGATCGGCGCACCCTTCTCCGGCGTGCCGGGATAGCCTTTGGCTGCCATCACGACGGTCAGCGCGGCGTCCTTCGAAAAGACCGCGGGCGGCGCACCGGCGAGCCGGCCCTGCGCGACGGCGAGCAGCAGATCGACCAGATCGCTCTCCAGCCGCAGCATCAGCACTTCGCACTCGGGATCCCCGAAACGGCAATTATATTCGATGAGCTTGGGGCCTTGCGCGGTCAGCATGACGCCGAGGAACAGCACGCCGGAAAAGGGCGTGCCGCGCGCCGCGAGCGTCTCGACGGTCGGCGTGATGATGCGCGCCATGATGTCGGTCTCGATGGCGGGCGTCAGCACCGAGGCGGGGCTGTAGGCGCCCATGCCACCAGTGTTGGGGCCGGTGTCGCCATCGCCGACCCGCTTGTGATCCTGCGCCGTGCCGAAGGGGACGACGCTCGTCCCGTCCGTGAGGGCGAAGAAGCTGGCTTCCTCGCCGTCCATAAACTCCTCGATTACCACTTCTGCGCCGGACGCGCCGAAGCTGCCGCCGAACATGTCGGTGATCGCAGCTTCCGCCTCCTCGCGGGTCTGGGCGATGATGACTCCCTTGCCGGCCGCAAGCCCGTCCGCCTTCACGACGACAGGCAGCGAGAAGTCGGCGAGCGCAGCCAGTGCCTGATCGGCCTGCGTGCAGCGGATATAGCCCGCGGTCGGGATATCCGCCTCGCGGCAGAGATCCTTGGTGAAGCCCTTCGACCCTTCGAGCTGCGCGGCCGCCTTGCCCGGGCCGAAGACGGCGAAGCCCGCAGCGCGCAGGCTGTCCGCGATACCGTCGACCAGCGGCGCTTCGGGACCGACGACGACGAGGCCAATCTGCTGCACCTGGCAAAAGCCCACGACGGCCGCATGATCGGCCAAGTCGAGGTCGACCAGCACGGCATGCGCCGCTATGCCCGGATTGCCCGGCGCGGCGAACAGCGCCGAGCAGCGTGGCGATTGCGCCAGCTTCCAGGCAAGGGCATGTTCGCGGCCGCCACTGCCGAGCAGAAGGATATTCATGGAAGAGGGTCCCGTCCGGTTCGATGCGTCCGGCCGCCTGTTAGCGCAGGAACGGCAGGGGGACAATCAGCCCCCGGTCAGCGTCTCGGAATTGTCGTCGCAGCTCAAGCGCACGGTCGAGGATCGCTTCGGCCATGTGCGGCTGCGCGGCGAAATTTCGGGCTGGAAGCGGGCCGCGTCGGGTCATGCTTATCTGGCGCTCAAGGACGATGCGGCACTGATCGACGGCGTGATGTGGAAGGGAACGGCGGGGCGGCTGGCCTTCGCGCCGGAGGACGGGCTGGATGTCATCGTCACCGGCAAGGTCACCACCTATCCCGGCCGCAGCAAATATCAGATCGTCATCGAAAGCATGGAGCTGGCCGGCGAAGGCGCGCTCATGCAGCTCTTCGAGAAGCTGAAGGCGAAGCTGACCGAGGAAGGCCTGTTCGATCCCGCCAGGCGCCGGCCGATCCCGATGCTGCCGCACGTGATCGGCGTGGTGACGTCGCCAACCGGCGCGGTCATTCGCGATATCCTGCATCGCCTCGGCGATCGCTTCCCGAGCCGCGTGCTGCTCTGGCCGGTGCTGGTGCAGGGCGACGGCGCAGCGGCGCAGGTGGCGAATGCCGTGCGTGGTTTCGGCGCGCTGCCCGTCGATGGGCCGGTCCCGCGGCCCGATGTCGTGATCGTCGCGCGCGGCGGCGGCTCGATCGAGGATCTCTGGACGTTCAACGAGGAGATCGTGGTGCGGGCCGTCGCGGCCTCGCCGATCCCGATCATCTCCGCCGTCGGGCACGAGACCGATACGACGCTGTGCGATTTCGCCGCGGACTTGCGCGCTCCGACACCGACGGCTGCCGCCGAGATGGCAGTGCCCGTGCGCGCCGAGCTCATGGCCAATGTCGCGGAGCTCGATGCGCGCATGCGGCGGTGCCTGGCGCGCGGCGTGGAGCGCTCACGCGAGCGCCTGGAAGCCCAGAGACGATTGCTGCCCAAGCCGGACGTGCTGCTCGGGCAGGCGCGGCAACGGGCCGACGATCTGGGCGATCGCCTGCGTCGCGGGCTGTCGCATCGGCTGACGCGAGCGCGGCACGAGCTCGCGGATGCAGGCGGTGCCCTGCGACCGGCCCTGCTCGACGCCAAGGTCGCGCGCGGGCGTCAACAGCTTGCGGCAGTGCGCCTGTCGCCCGTGCTACTGGAGCGGCTACTAGCGGATTCGCAGCGCCAGTTCGACGGGCTGTGGCGCCTTGCCCAGTCGCTCAATCCGGATGCGCCGCTCTCGCGCGGCTTCGCGCGTGTCATGGCGAGCGGCGTATTAGTCCGCTCGGCGGACGCGGCGCGGGCGGCCGGACAGGTGACACTGAAGTTCGCCGATGGCGAGGTTGCCGCGATCACGGGCGAGACGCGACCGGAGCCGCCGGCACCGCCTGCGCCCCGGCCGGCGCGCAAGGTCGCGCCCGCCCCCCCGGGCCAGACCGACCTGTTCGACTGACGGCCGTGATGTACGGCGATGTCCTCCCTCTGCCGAGCTTCGGCTTCACGGCGGACGTCCTCCACTGGCGCGGACCGTCGCCGTACTTCTTCCTCGTCCTACCGCCCGATCTGGCCGAGGAGGTGAGGGATGCCGCGCGGGCCGTCACTTATGGCTGGGGCATGATCCCGGTCGAGGCTGTGATCGGCGAGGCGGCGTTCCAGACCTCGCTTTTTCCCAAGGACGGCACTTACTATCTGCCGCTGCGCGACGCGGTGCGCCTCAAGGCCGATATCGCGATCGGCGATCGTGTCACCGTCGAAATGACGGTCGTGCCGCGCCGCAAACGCTGACAGCGTGCGGTTCGCCCCGAGCGGCCTTGCATCGGCCGGACGCGCTGGCCATTGTCGAAGCATGATCGCGCTGCGCCCCCGCTCCCTCTTGTCGTTCGGCAGCGTCGTCGCCCTCCTGCTAGGCAGTTGCGCAATTCCGGCGCCGCCCGCGCCCGTCACACGACCGCCCCCTCCGCCCCCCGCCCCGGAAGAGCCGGTCCCGACCGGCCCGGCATCGCTGACACTCGATGGCGCAGCGCGGCAGGGCGGCCTGTTGCGCGGACTTGCGCCGGGCGGAACGAAAGCGCTGACGCTGGACGGCGCGCCGGTGCCGTTCGATGGCGAGGGTAATTTCATCATCGCCTTCGACCGCGATGCTGCGGCTGAATCCGTGCTGGTCGCCACGCTGGCGCGCGGGGCAGCGCAAAGCGTGACGATCGACGTCGCGCCAGGCGAGTGGCGGATCGAGCGCGTCAATGCCTCGATCACCGGCAGCGCCTCGACAGAGGAATTTCGCGCGCGCCGCTCCGGCGAGCTTGCGCAGATCGCCGCCGCTCGCGCCCGCAACGAAAGCAGCGACGGCTGGCGGCAACGCTTCGTTTGGCCGGTCCGGGCGCGCATCTCCGGCATTTTCGGATCGCAGCGCATCTATCGCGGGACGCCCGGCAGCTATCATAGCGGCCTCGATCTCGCGGGCGGCGCGGGCACGACCTATGTTGCCCCCGCCGACGGCGTCGTCGTGCTGGCCGCGACGCAGCCCTTCACCCTGGAAGGCAATCTGCTCATCATCGATCACGGCATGGGGCTCAACAGCGCCTTCCTGCACAGCCAGCGCCTGCTGGTGAAGGATGGCGATGTGGTGAAGCAGGGTCAGCCCATCGGCATCATCGGCGCGACGGGACGCGTCTCCGGCCCGCATCTGCACTGGAGCATGAAGTGGCAGGCGGCGCGGATCGACCCGCTATTGTTGCTGCAACAGCGCGACTGACCGCCGCGCTCAGTTGACGCGCTTCACCCGGACGGCGCGGCCGCCGTCAAACTCCGCCATATAGCTACCGAGCGCGCCCTGCTTGATCACGACAGTGTCATTGCCTTTCGGCTGGGGGCCGCGCACGGCCTCCGTCGTTTCCCAATGCGCGCCGTCCTCGAGCGTGAACGACCACTTCCCGTAGCCCATGCTGCGCAGCGAAACCGCCTTTGCGGTGATCTGCGTATCGGCCCGGCGTTCTTCCTCGTTGCCGTCCGACCGCCCGAAGATGGAGAGCCGCGGCAAGGTGAAGCCGAACAGCGAGCGCTTGGTCTGCTTGATGTCATCCTTGTTCATGATGACGAGTTCGTTCTTGGCCGTCGCTTGCTGCAGCTTATCGACCTGCTCGTCATAACAGCTCACCCGCGCGGTAACGTCGGCGATGCTGCGGCAGGCGATCAGCGGATCGATCGACGAGATGATGGGTTTCCCTTCATCCTTCGCACTGACTGCGACCGGCATCAGCGTGGATGCCACGCACGCACAGACGAGCAAGAGCAGACGTTTGGCGGGGCGAGACTTGGTCGGCGCGGACATGGGCTTTGTGTGACTCTCGCTGTGACCGGATGGTGGCATGGTGGGAGAAGCCGCGCGCGCCGTCAAGCGCTGCGCGGGCCGGCCCTGCACCGCCGCAAGCCCGGATCGCCGGCTCAAGCGCCTGAAAACTACGTATAATGCGGTATGGATGTCACAATGCTTCAAATATCACGGTCATTCTTGAACCAAAGTTGTGCGGAGTGGCGCAACTCACCGGAATCCGGGCTTCTCCGGGCTGTTGCATCAATGTGACATACCCGTTCGAAATCGGCGCCTGTCTTGCGACACAAGCTTTACAGGCGTTTGCAGCCCGCGCAGGTTGCGATGCAGCACGTGCAGGGGAATATAAGGCGTGCAGTCTTTTTCCTTGCGCGTTGGGCGCCGGATGACCGGCGTTCATTCATCATTCCAGAGCAAGGGACTGGATCCGTGAAAAAATTTTCCACGCAGACAATGCTGAGGGCCGCGGCGGCACCGGCCGCGCTGAGCCTCGCACTTCTTTCGACGCAGGCGTTCGCGCAAGAGCCGCAGAACGCGGAAGCCGAGGCTGGCGATGAGACCATCATCGTCACCGGCTCGCTGATCCGCAACCCGAACCTCGTCCAGTCGACTCCGGTCAACGTGACGTCGGCCGAGGACATCGCCCTGCGTCAGAACAACGTGGCCGAAGAAGTGCTGCGTGACATTCCGGGCGTCGTCCCGAGCATCGGCTCGGCCGTCAACAACGGCAACGGCGGCGCGTCCTATGTCGACCTTCGTGGCCTCGGCTCGTTCCGTAACATCGTGCTGCTCGACGGCAACCGCATCGCACCCTCGGGTCTGGTCGGTCGCGTCGACCTCAACAACATTCCGCTGGCGCTCGTCGAGCGCGTGGAGTCGCTGACCGGCGGCGCGTCCACGACCTACGGCGCCGACGCCGTATCGGGCGTCGTCAACTTCGTGACCCGCAAGGACTTCGCCGGCGTCGAGCTGTCGCTCGGCAACAAGATCACCGAGCAGGGCGACGGCAACTACTTCCGCAGCGACCTGACCATCGGTGCGAACTTCGACGACAACCGCGGCAATGCCACGCTGTCGATCGGCTATCAGAACTCCGACCCGGTCTATCAGGGCCAGCGCGATTTCTCGATCAACAACATCAGCTCGTTCTCGGGCACCTTCGGCGGCTCGGGCACCGGCGTTCCCTCGCGCTTCTCGGGCACGCGCCCGATCGACACCGCGACCGGCCTGCCGAGCACGGACCCGACCGTCGCCAATGGCGGCGTTCGCCAGGTCAACCCGGCCACGGGCCAGGCTGTCCCGACGTTCGCGCTTTACAACTTCAACCCGCTGAACATTTTCCAGACGCCGTTCCGTCGCTTCAACGTGTTCAGCACGGCACGCTATGAAGTCGCCGATGGCATCGAGGTCTATTCGCGCGCGCTGTTCTCCAAGCAGCATGTCGATACGATCATCGCAGAGTCCGGTTCGTTCGGCGGCAGCGTCACGATCCCGCTGTCGAACCCCTATCTCCCGGCTGCCATGCGCAACCAGTTCTGCGCATTCAATGTCGGCGCGGCTGGCACGTACACGCCGCGCTTCACGCCGGCCGAGTGCGCCGCTGCCGCTACCGCGACGAGCCCGACCGACCCGGCGTTCCGCTCGGTCACCGTTACGCTGAACCGTCGTGCCGTCGAAGTCGGACCGCGTATCAGCGACTTCCAGACGACGATCTTCGACTATCGCGCCGGCATCAGGGGCGACATCACCGACTCGATCGGGTTCGACGTGTCGGGCGCTTATGGCGAATCGGAGAATACCCAGACGCAGCAGAACTACACGCTGCAGTCGCGCATCCGCACGGCCGTCTATGCGACCAACACGACCTCCTGCCTTGCCGGCGCTCCCGGCGGTGCCGATCCGGGCGCATCCACGGGCTGCGTTCCGGTCAACATCTTCGGCCCGGCCGGCAGCATCACGTCCGCGATGATCCCTTACCTGACCGCCAATGCGACGACGTCGAATCGCACCTCGCTGGCTCAGGTGCGCGGCATCATCAGCGGTGAGGCACCGGTGACGATCCCGTTTGCTTCGGATGCGATCAGCTTCGCCGTGGGCGGTGAGTTCCGCAAGTATACCGCGGCACAAGCCTCCGACTCGCTGTCGCAGACGGCGGGTGAACTCGGCGGCGCCGGCGGCGCCGCGCCGAACATCTACGGTGGCTATGAAGTCTATGAAGGCGTGGCCGAGCTGAACATCCCGCTCGTCCAGGACAAGCCGGGCTTCGACTCGCTGGTCCTCGAGACCGGCATCCGCCAGTCGCACTACAAGGTCGATGCCCCGACCACGCCGCAGTTCGACACGACGACCTACAAGGTCGGCGGCAGCTGGGCTCCGGTGGCGGATTTCAAGGTGCGCGGCATGTACGCTCACTCCGTCCGTGCGCCGAACATCTTCGAGCTGTTCTCGCCGGTCACCACGGGCCTCACCAACCTCGCAGTCGATCCCTGCGCCGGTGCTGCTCCGACGACCAACGCGAACCTGCGTGCCGTCTGTCTCGCACAGGGCGCGCCGGCCGGCACGATCGGTTCGATCAACCAGCCGACGGCTGGCCAGGCGAACGCAACCGGCGGCGGCAACCTCGCGCTGAAGCCCGAAACCTCGGACAGCTATACGGTTGGTTTCGTGTTCACGCCGACGAGCTTCATCCCGGGCCTGTCGCTCACGGTCGATTACTACAACATCAAGGTCGAGGGTGCGATCACGCAGCCGACGCCGGGTGACGCGATCGCTTCGTGCTTCGCGAACCTCTCGGCATCCAGCGCTTCGGACCCGGCTTGCACGATCATCCGTCGTAACCCGGCCACCGGTGCGCTCGACGGCGATCCGGCGACGACCCCCGGCCTCTTCCTCTCGCTCTCGAACCAGGGCGTGCTGAAGACCGATGGTCTCGACGTCATGCTCAACTACAAGCGTGACATCGGCTTCGCTACGCTCGGCTTCAGCGTTGTGGGTAACTACACCTTCAGCTCGAAGTTCAAGTCGAACGCTGCCGATCCTGCCGGTCTCGACCGTGATTGCGTTGGTTACTACTCGATCAACTGCAATCCGCAGCCGAAGTTCCAGTGGACGCAGCGCACGACGCTCGGCTTCAAGATGTTCGATCTGTCGCTCCAGTGGCGCCACATCGACAAGATGCAGCAGGAGCCCGACGATATCGCCAACGGCAACGGCCCCGGCTTCATCGGTACGCTGCCGGACGGTTCGTTCATGGATGCGCAGCACATCAAGGCTTACGACTATTTCGATCTCGCGGCCCGTTTCGACGTGACCCGCAACTTCGAGTTCGTCGTGACCGTGAACAACCTGTTCGACCGCAAGCCGCCGATCGTCGGTTCGACCATCGGTACGACGACCTACAACAGCGGCAACACCTATCCGTCGACCTACGACGCGCTGGGCCGTGCCTTCGCTGTGAGCGCCAAGGTCAAGTTCTGATCCTCGGCATCGGAAAATGGAGAAAGGCGGGCTTCGGCCCGCCTTTTTTTTGGCTTCCCGCCATGGCATAGAGCGGCATGCAACCGAACGAAGCCGGCGATCCCATCGCGCTCAACAGCCACGGCATGGCAGCCCTCTCCCGGCACGACTTTGCACAGGCCGCTCGCTTCTTCGAGCAGGCAGCCGGGCTCGACCCAACCGCCAAAGTCCTGTGGATCAACCTCGCGACCGCGCAGCGTCAGCTCGGCGCGGAGGCCGCCGAGCGCGCCGCGCTCGATCAGGTGCTGGCGCTCGATCAGACTGACTTCATGGCGAACCTGCGCCTCGCGCAATGGCATGAGCGCCGCGGCGAAAGCGCCGACGCGGCCGCACGGTGGCGCGGGGTCATCGCCCTTGCCCCGGCCGTCGAGCAACGCAGCCCGGAATTGCAGGCATTGCTCGATCATGCACAGACCTACATCGCGCAGGAACATAGCGCGCTCGCAGCGGTGCTGGACAGTCAGATGAAGGAGGCGATCGACGGGGCAGCGCCATCGGCGCGCCGCCGCTTCGGTGCGGCGATGGACTTCGCGCTCGGGCGTCGCAGCATCTACGCCAACGAGTGCAGCGGCCTCTACTACCCGTTCCTGCCGGCGGATGAATATTTCGACCGGGAGCTGTTCCCGTGGTTCGAGGCGCTTGAGGGTCAGACAGAGGCGATCACCGAGGAATTCCTCGCCATCTATCGCCGGCCGGATGCCGGCTTCGCGCCCTATGTCAAACAACCGGCGGGAACGCCCCAGAACCGCTGGACGCAGCTCGACGGCTCGACCGACTGGAGTTCGCTCTATCTCTGGAAATATGGCGTGCCGAACCAGCCGGTGTGCGATGCCTGCCCCGCGACGGCCGCCGCGATCGCCGCCGTGCCGAGCGCGGCACTGCCGGGCCGGGCGCCGACTGCCTTCTTCTCGGTACTCGCGCCGCACAGCCATATCCCGCCGCACACGGGCGTCACCAATACCCGCACGATCGTCCATCTGCCGCTGATCGTCCCGCCGGACTGCGCGTTCCGCGTCGGTGGCGAGCGCCGGGAATGGGTCGTCGGCGAGGCCTTCGCGTTCGACGACACGATCGAGCATGAAGCCTGGAACGGCAGCGACGAACTGCGTGCGGTGCTGATTCTCGACGTCTGGAACCCACATCTGAGCCAGGAAGAGCGCGACCTGATCGCCCGGTTCTACGAGGTCGCCGACGCCAGCGGTCACCGGCCGCAAATGCTTGACGTTTCGAGCTAAACTGGAAAATATGGTTGCATTGTTAAACGCAGAGTGGGTGTGCGTTCATGTCGACTATTCTCTTGTCCCTCCTGCTCGCTTCGGCCGGGACCGAAGCAGCGGCGCCGAAGGAACCGGTGGACGTTCTGGATGTCCTGAAATGCATTCGGGAAGACGTCATCGGATCCCTGGCTCGTAAACGGAAGGTCTGCCATACGCTGCGCGAGTGGGAAGCCATCCGGCGCAATGCACAGGACGAATCGCGCCGCATCACACAGCCCGGCTGGCAGCCGCAGGATGAGGAGCGGGAAAAGGCCCTCTCCGGGGTCTGATTTTCGCGTACGCCATCATCGCCACAGGCCCGTATTGGTACGGCCCAAGATGTTGACCGTGTTGCGAAATTGGACCAATCTGCCTCCCATATTTGGAGAGGTCATCAAGCTTTTCGGAGTTTTCTCATGTCCGTTCTTCTGTTCCCCCTTCTTCTCGCCGCCGCGGCCACCGATGCCGGCGAAGCCAAGCCCCCGCAGGTCGATCCGCGCGATACCGTCAAGTGCGTGCGCGAGGACGTGATCGGATCGATCGCCCGCAAGCAGAAAGTCTGCCACACGCTGCGCGAGTGGGAAGCCATCCGCCGCAACGCCGAGACCGAGTCGCGCCGTATCATCCAGCCGGGCGCGGCGACCCAAAGCAACTGATCGGGATTTCCGAGGCCTGCCGGTGCGCGGGCCTCGGATGCCGATTGCATTGACTTCGACGGGCAGCCCGGTCCCGCGAGCGTTCTAACAGAGGGCGTTCGGCAGCTTCATCGGAACACCTGCATTCCCCGCGACTGCCTCGGCCCAGATCGCGACCTTGTCGATTTCCTCGGCATGAGTAGCCGCGGCTTCTGCCTGTTCGAGATCGCGCTCCTTCGCGGAAAAGGCCTCGCCGGATTTCGAATGGCTTGAAAAGGCCGGCCCGCTTGCAATGGCCGCGATCGTCCGCGCATCCATCGGGATGGCGTAGAGCGATGCAAGCGCGGCAATCGCCGCCTCGGGATGGGCCAGCAGGGTCTCACTGTCGAGCGTCGCGACGCGCGCGCCAAAGCGCTGGCTCAGCTTGTTGAACATGGCGTGCTGCGCCAGCCAGCCGACTGCGGCAATCTGCAGATCGGTCAGCTTGATATAGTCGGCCGGCGCGAAGCCGAGATCCACGATGCCGTCGGCCAGCTGTCCCGCGAAAAGCTCCCGTACCCAGAGGCGGCCCCACATGCCTTTCTTCGCGATCGATCGCAGGAACGAGGTCAGCGGCGCATAGAGCATCAGCGCACTCGCGGTGGGACGGAGCCCCAGCGTCGCCGCCGCGAAGCCATTGAAGACATTGGACGGCTTGACGATGACGCTCTCGCCCGGCCCGAACGGCCGCGCGAGCAGAGTGAGCGCCGAATCCAGCACGCCAGCGACCCGGTCCGGCTGGCCGCCGCGACGACGCCAGCCAACGATGTCGTTGAGGATCACAGGCTCCTTGAGACCCATCGCCATACCTGCCGCATCGAAGGCGCGGGCCACGAGTGTTGAGCAGCAATAGGCCGAGTGGAACACGAACTGAACGGGCGCGGGTCCCGGCCCCGCCGCGAGCGCCTCCAGACAATCCTGCCGGCGCAGCACGACGGTCTGCGCATCCTTGGGGAGATATTCTTCTGTGATGAACGTAGCCCTGGCATGGACGTCGCGCGGCACATGGCGAAAGTGGATCGTGTCGCCGGTCGGATCATAGCGATGCGCCAGCCATTCGGCGCTGCCGATGATGGTCGTGATGTCGCTCATGCCGCCCTCATCTCCTGCGCCTCACGCATAGCCGAACCGCTCGATCCAGGGTGCGAGGATCGGCATGACCGGCTCGAGATATCTGGCATAGGGTTCCCATTGCCGGCGCCCGTCATAAAGGCCCTGGCGCACCTGCGTCGCGCTCGCCGTGGCCACCCCGCGGCGCTGGGCCGTGCGGTCGAAGCGCTTGAGATCGGCGGTCCAGTCCATTCCGAGGAACCCGCACAGCGCCTGCGTCGCACGATCGAAGTCCGTGACAAGCGACTCATAGCGCACCACATGCGTGTTGAGCGGTAGCCGCTCGACGCACTGCTCGGTTAGCCGCATCAGCGCATCATAGTGCCGCGCCGTGCTGGTGAGGTCGGAATAGTCGTAGGTCGCGGCGGTCATCGCGAAATTGGTATGATAGCAGCTCCAGACGATCTCGCGCGGGTCACGCCGCATCAGTAGCACGCGCGCCTCGGGGAACAGCCGTGCGATGATCGGCAGGCGCATGCCCTTGAGCGGGTCCATGTCGACGAACATGCTTCCGCCCGGTGCGGACACGCTCTGCATGACCATCGACCAATAGGCATCGCGATAAGGGCGGGCACCGGACTGATCGAGCGCACGCAGCACTGCTAGGCCGTCCTCGGGCAGCAGGAAGCGCTCGTCCGCATGCATGAGCGTCGGACGCTCCTCCAACGCCACGATGCCGTCCGCGCTGGCGAGGATATTCTCGACGAGCGTGGTGCCCGAGCGCGGATAGCCAGTGAGGAAGACATGGCGATCGAAGGATGGTTGCGCATCGGCCGGGAGCGCCCAGTCCGTCACGTCCTCATCGCGCAGGCTTCGGTCGATCTGCTCGATCAGCGCGATCTGCGCCGGCGTCTTGTCGCGGAAGCGCCGCTCGAACAGCGTCCGGAACAGCCGCTTGGAGGCGCTATAGGCCGCGAAGGCACCGTCGTAATCGCCAAGCTGCTCCAGCATGTCGCCGAGCACGCTCAGCGCCGTCACACGCGGCGGCCCTTCCTCGCGATTGCCGGCCAGTGCGCGCTCCAGCCGGGCGCGCGCATGCTCGGCCTGCCTTTGCTCGACGGCCGATTGCCCGATCGCGGCGGCGGCGACCAGATTGCCCGGATCGAGCGCGAGCGCCCGCTCGGCCTGCGCCCGTCCCTCCTCATGCTCGCCGCGCACGACCGTGATCGCGCTCAGCCCGGCCCAGGCCTCGGCCTGCCGGGGATCGAGCTCCGCCGCGCGCGCATAGCAGGTCCGCGCATTGTCGAAGGACGCACCGGCCGAAAGCGTGAACGCCTTCTGCAGCCAGGCATCGGCATGGTTCGGATAGGCCTCGATCACCGCATCGCAAGCGAGCACAGCATCGCGCAGCCGCCCGGCCTCGCGATAAAGGGTCGCCAGCACGAGTCGCGCCTCGACGTCACCCGGCGTCTGGCGCAGGAGCTGCTCCAGGAGCGCGGTCGCTCCCGGAACATCCTGTGCCGCCAGCGCATCGGCGATCGCATTGTCGAGGGATGACTGCATCGCTCCTTCCCTCAACGGCACGCAAAGCAGCGTCAAGCGGAGATTTTGAGGCCTCCGTCGCCCTCGTCGATATGCACGACCGTCCCGTCCGGTACCTCGCCGCGCAGGATGAGATCGGCCAGCGGATCCTGCAGATAGCGCTGCACCGCCCGCTTGAGTGGCCGCGCCCCATAGACCGGATCATAGCCGACCCGGCCCAGCCAGGCGCGCGCGGCATCGGTCAGGTCCAGCGTCACCTTGCGGTCCTTGAGCAGCTTGCTCACCCGCCCGACCTGAATGTCCACGATCGGCGCCATATGCGCGGCGCCCAGCCGATGGAACAGGATCACCTCGTCGAGACGATTGAGGAACTCCGGCCGGAAATGCGCCCGGACCAGCTCCATCACCTGATCCTCGACCTTCTCGACCGGCTCGTCATCGGCCAGCCCCGTCAGGAACTGGCTGCCGATGTTCGAGGTCAGCACGATGATCGTGTTGGTGAAGTCGACCGTGCGGCCCTGCCCGTCGGTTAGGCGCCCGTCGTCGAGTACCTGGAGCAGGATGTTGAACACATCGCCATGTGCCTTCTCCACCTCGTCGAACAGCACGACCTGATAGGGCCGCCGCCGCACTGCCTCGGTCAGCACGCCGCCTTCCTCATAGCCGACATAGCCCGGAGGCGCGCCGATCAGCCGCGCGACCGAGTGCTTCTCCATGAATTCGCTCATGTCGATGCGCACCATCGCGTTGTCGTCGTCGAACAGGAAGCCGGCGAGCGCCTTGGTCAGCTCGGTCTTGCCGACGCCCGTGGGGCCTAGGAACAGGAACGAGCCGAGCGGCCGGTTCGGGTCCTGCAGGCCCGCACGCGAGCGGCGCACGGCGGTCGAGACGGCCTTAACCGCATCGGCCTGCCCGATGACGCGCTTGCCCAGCATCTCTTCCATGGCAAGCAGCTTCTCGCGCTCGCCTTCCATCATCTTATCGACCGGAATGCCGGTCCAGCGCGACACGACCGAGGCAATGTCCTCGCTGGTCACTTCCTCGCGCAGCATCGCGCCCTCGGCCGCAGTCGCGGCTTCGGCCAGCTGCTTTTCCAGCTGCGGGATCGTGCCATATTGCAGCTCGCCCGCTTTCGCGAGATCGCCGGTGCGCTGCGCCTGATCCAGCGCCACGCGCGCGGCGTCCAACTGCTCCTTGAGCCGGCTCTCGCCCGCGATCTTGTCCTTCTCCGCCTGCCAGCGCGTGGTCAGCTCGGCCGATTGCTGCTCCAGATTGGCGAGGTCCGCTTCCAGTGCGTGGAGACGGTCCTTACTCGCCTGATCGCTCTCCTTCTTCAGCGCCTCCCGCTCGATCTTGAGCTGGATGATGCGCCGATCGAGATTTTCGATCTCCTCGGGCTTGGACTCGACTTCCATGCGCAGGCGCGAGGCGGCCTCGTCCATGAGGTCGATCGCCTTGTCCGGCAGGAAACGGTCGGTGATGTAGCGATTGGAAAGCGTCGCGGCCGAGACCAAGGCGCCGTCCGTGATCCGCACGCCGTGGTGCAGCTCATATTTCTCCTTGAGCCCGCGCAGGATCGAGATCGTGTCCTCCACCGTCGGCTCACCCACGAACACCGGCTGGAAGCGCCGCTGGAGCGCGGGGTCCTTCTCGACATGCTTGCGATATTCATCGAGCGTGGTCGCGCCGATGCAGTGCAACTCGCCGCGCGCAAGGGCAGGCTTGAGCAGGTTGGAGGCGTCCATCGCGCCTTCGCTCTTCCCCGCGCCGATCAGCGTGTGCATCTCGTCGATGAAGAGCACGATCTGGCCTTCGCCGGCCTTCACCTCGTCAAGCACGCCTTTGAGGCGCTCCTCGAACTCGCCGCGATATTTGGCGCCCGCGATCAGGCTGCCCATGTCGAGCGCCATCAGGGTGCGGTCCTTCAGCGTATCCGGCACGTCGCCATTGGTGATGCGCAGCGCGAGACCCTCGGCGATCGCGGTCTTGCCGACACCGGGTTCACCGATCAGCACCGGATTGTTCTTGGTGCGCCGGGCGAGGATCTGGATGGTGCGGCGAATTTCCTCGTCGCGGCCGATCACCGGATCGAGCTTGCCGTCGCGCGCCGCCTCGGTGAGGTCGCGCGCGAACTTCTTGAGCGCATCATAGCGATCCTCGGCCGACGCCGTGTCGGCGGTCTTGCCCTTGCGCAGCTCGTTGATCGCGGCGTTCAGCGCCTCGGGCTTGAGGCCCGCCGCCGCCAGCGCCTTGCCGGCCGCCGTCGTCGAGGAGAGCGCCAGCGCCAGCAACAGGCGCTCGACGGTCACGTAAGAGTCGCCCGCCTTCTGCGCGACCTGCTCGGCCTGATCCAGCACGCGCACCGCATCATTGTCGAGGCCCGGCGTCTGCTGCGCGCCGCTGCCCGAGACGGAGGGCACCTTGGCCAGTGCCGCATCGGTTTCGCGCAGCGCGGTCGCCGCGTGGCCGCCAGCCGCCTTGATGAGGCCGCTCGCCATGCCCTGCTCATCCTCGAGCAAGGCCTTCAGCAGATGTTCCGGCGCGATCCGCTGGTGATTCATCCGGATCGCCACGGTCTGGGCGCTCTGGAGGAAACCCTTGGCGCGGTCGGTGAATTTTTCGAGGTTCATAGGCTCTCCCCTTCGGAGCCTCCCAGATAATGTTGCCGAAATGCCACACAAGAGCGGGGGCGAATTTTTCTGGCACTAAATCACCCCTCCCTTTCAAGGGAGGGGTCGAACAGAGGCACGTGACTCTGTTCGAGGGTGGGTGTCGCGCAGCGATTTGTAACATCGCGCCGATGCCCGGCGTCGCAAGGCACCACCCCAACCCCTCCTCTGAAGAGGAGGGGCTAATCTTGGCTACCCCCGCACCCGGAAGTGACCGACAAGGGAATCCAGCTTGCTGCTGTTGGTGCAGATCATGCTCGCCGCGGCCGTGGCTTCTTCCGCCATCGCGGCATTCTGCTGCACGGCGTTGTCCATGTCGTGGATGACGCCGTTGATCTGGCCGATCTCGTCGGCTTGCTTGCTGATCGTGCCGGCGATCGTGTGGACCACGCCGTCGATCTTTCCGACATCCTCGATGATCTGCTGGAGCGCCGTGCTGGTCTTGCGGACGAGATCGACGCTGGTGGTGATCTGACCGGTGGACTCGGTGACGAGCGTGCGCACCGAATCGGATGCTTCCCCGGCACGCTTGGCCAGCGCACGGACTTCCTGCGCGACGATGGCGAAGCCGGCACCGGCCTGACCGGCGCGTGCCGCCTCGACACCGGCATTGAGCGCCAGCATGTTGGTCTGGAAGGCGATCGCATCGATCGCCACTACGATGTTCATGATCTCTCGCGCCGAATTTTCAAGCTGCGACATGGCGGCGATCGTGTCGGCCATGATCACGCGCGATCCGTCCGCGACGGCGCGCGCCGAGCGCACACTGTTGGCGGCGAGGCCAGTCCCGTCGGAGGATTGCTGGATCTCGCTGGTCAGCCGCTCGATCGCACCGGCCGTGAGGTTGAGGCTGTTGGCCTGACGCTCCGTGCGCTCGGCCAGGCTCTCGGCGGCCGAAACGACCGACATCGAGCCCGAATTGATCGTACCGGACGAATTGACGATCGTCCCGATCAGCCCTTCGAGCGACTCCATCGCCTCGTTGAAATGCACGCGGATCTGGTCGCTCGCTCCATCGAAGGGCGTGTCGATCCGGAAGGTCAGATTGCCGGTGGAGAGCGCGGCCATGCCGGCACCCATCTGCTCGACGACAAGCGCCTGCTGCTCGGCATGCTCGCGCGCGAGCTCGGCTTCCTGCTCGTGCCGGTCGCGCTCGCGCATCTGCACCTGATGGCGCATGTCGATGATCTCGCGCACCAGCTGCGCGAAGGCACCCGCGCCGCGCACGACGATATCGTCTTCCTGCGCCGATGCGCCGACCGCGCGCACCATGCGGCGGGCCTGCCCCAGTTTCTGGAGGATGGAGCGCGACAGGAGGAAGCCGATGAGCGCGCTGATGAAGACTGTCGGCGCCAGGGTCAGCACGATGAGGTCATGACCTTGCGAAGCGATCTCGGTGAGGTCGAGCTTGCGCTGGAAAACCACCATCGCCATGCCGTCCGTCGCGCTGTCCAGCGAGGTCGTGGCGCCGGCAAGATCGCCCGCGGCGAAACCCTGCGCAGCCTTCTCTGCGTCCCCGCGTACGGTCGCGTCGGTGAGGCGGGGCAGGAGGGTGTCGAGACTGCCGGACACGCCGGTGATGGCCTCCGGGGTCGGCGTTGCGCCGAGCGAATGGGCGGCGAGCTGCGCGGCGCGAAGCTCCTCCAGCATCGCGGCCTCGCCCTGATCGAATGCGGACTGGAGCTCGTTGAACTCCGCATATTTATGGGCACTGTAGACGCCCGCCGCGAGCGTGAGTGACAGGATCGCCATGCAGCAGAAGCCGAGCTGCGCCTGAAGCGGAACCCGGTTCGTCATTTGGTCCGCACGCGGCGCGGCCAGCATGCGCTCGACGATCGGCACGCGGCGGAAGACATGATTGAACACGACGGCGCCGATATGGACGGCGAGCAATGCGATCATCGCATAGGCCAGCCACTTGTGCCATTCGCCGATGACGACGCCCTGCTCGTTCGTCAGCACCAGCAGCTTGGGGAGCGTCACGGCGTGGAACAAGGTGACGTCGTCACCGCGCGACCAGGCGACGATCATGCCGATGATCGGCTGCGCGGCGAGCGTGCCCATCAGCAGGAGATGCACGAGCACCGCTGATGCTTTTTGCCAGAACGGCATGCCCTCCTCGCTCTTTGGCGCGCGCTTCACCGCGAACAGGCCGAAACGGGCGAGGATGAGCAGCAGCACCAATGTCCCGCACTGGCGATGCAGGTCGAGAACGATCTTGCCGAACTCAAGCGACTTGAGACTGTGCAGGACGAGGATCAGGCCGAACTGGCCCAGCACCAGCAGCGCGAAGCTCCAGTGGATGAAGCGCAGCACGCGCGGATAGCGCGCAACCTCGTGCGATGGGCTGGTCCTGCTCATGGGATCACTTGACCGTCACGGTCATCTTCATCTTGGGATGAATGCCGCACATGACGCCATAGACGCCGGGTTTCAGGAACGGCGCCTTGAAGGCGACGCCCGGGGCCTGCAGGCCGCTGTTCAGGTTGACGCCATTGCCGGTCACCAGAATGTTGTGGGACGTCGTGTCGCTGTTGTTGAAGCTGACGACGGTGCCCTTGTCGATGGACAGGGCGCCCGTGTTGAACGCCATGCCCTTCTGATCGACGGCGACGATGCCGGCGGCCCAGGCAGCGCTCGCGGAGAGCGTGACGACGGCAGCGGTGGCGATGAGTGTCTTGCGCATGTTGACTTGAACCTTCTGCTTCAGCGGGGGAGGATCGGCATGTCGACCGGAGCATCGTCGCTGCTCAGGGTCTTCATGAAGGCGACGATGTCGGCCTTTTCCTGATCGGTGAGTTTGAGCGATTTCATTTCCGCGTCCAGCGAGGGACGGCGCACGAAGCTCTCATCATAATGATCCACGACGCCTTCGAGCGTCGCGATCGAGCCGTCGTGCATGTAAGGGCCACGCTCGGCGATGTTGCGTAAGGTCGGCGTCTTGAATGCGCGCTCGAGCTGCACGATGCCGGGCAGGACGGCAGCGCGGCCCATATCGTTGCCGGGCAGGCCGATGTCGTGGAAGCCGTCGTCGGCGAAGCGCCAGCCGGCATGGCAGACGGCGCAATTCCCTTTGGTATTGAACAGCACGAAGCCGCGCTTGGCGGAGTCGGAGATGGCGGCGTCATTGCCCTTGATCCAGCGATCGAACGGCGCTTCGCCCGAGACGACCGTGCGTTCATATGCGGCGATCGCCTTGGCCGCGGTCTCCAGCGAGAGCGGCTCGTGCGGGAAGACGCGGGCCATTTCCTCGCGATAGAACTGCACGTTGTTGAGCGTCTCCAGCACCTTCTTGGGCGAACCGGCCATTTCGGCCTGCGCCATGATCGGGCCGAGCGCCTGCTCTTCGAGCGTGTTGGCGCGGCCGTCCCAGAACAGAGGTTCCATCCATGCGGCGTTGAGGATCGTCGGCGTGTGACGGCCGAGAATACCGCCCTTGTCGCCCACCGCGGTCGGCAGGCCATCCTGCCAGCCGAGCGACGGATTGTGGCAGGTCGCGCAGGAAATCGCGCCCGAGCCGGACAGGCGCGGGTCGAAGAACAGCATCTTGCCGAGCTTCACCTTGTCCGCCGTCGTGGGGTTGTGCTCCGGCGAGGGGATGTCGCTCGGGCGCGCATAGCCCGCCATCATCGTCTTGAGCGCGGTCGGATCGACGCCCAGGATGCCGGCGATCGAGACCGGCGCGGTCTGCGCGACGGCGCCCGCCGTTGCCGCGAACAGAGCACCGGCGAGCGCGATCGATTGCACCAAGCCGAGTCCGGCGCCGGACGTGCGCCGCGTCTTCGATGTTGCGTCAGTCATCCCGTGCTTCCCGTTGAATGGATGTATCCGCTCAGTGATACCGGTTCGGCACTAAGATTGAGTAAACCACGATCGGCGCGGGATCGGGCGGGCGCCGGATCGACTCTTCACAAAATAAATGTTTGCTTTTCAGCGCGCTTACCATTCGTAAAATCTTCGGCGTTATTGAAGCCCCCCAACGGAAGGTCCGAATGAGGGGGAAACCCATGAAGAAACGTGTTGGTATAGCGGGCAAGATGCTGTTCGCGCTTGCGATCCTCTTGTCGACGATCGCGGTGACCGGCGGCATCGGCGTGCTCAAGCTCGGCGAGGTCAACCAGCTGTCGCTGGAGATGCGCACGCGCTGGCTCCCCGCCACGCAGCTGCTCGGCGACATCCACGCCTATACGTCGCAATATCGCATCGCGCAGAGCACGCTCGTGACCGCGCCCGGCGAAGGCCAGAAGCGCAAGGCGCAGATCCAGCTCAAGAATCAGCAGCAGGCGATCTCGAGCGCGCTCGACGACTATAGCCCCCTCATCCAGAATCAGGAGCAGCGCGCGCTGTTCGATCAGCTCCGCAAGGACTGGACGCACTATACCGGCCTGACCAATCGCCTCGCCGACCTGGTCGCCGCGGGCGATCCGGCCGCGGCCGAGCTGTTCGACGGCGAATCGCTCGACATGTTCTACACGATCGAGGACGCGATCCTTCAGCTGATCGACCTCAACGTGAAGGGCGGCGAGGCCAATGCTTCCACGTCGACCCAGATCTACGCCAAGAGCCGCACGCTGATGATCGGTGCGGTCAGTGTCGGCATCCTGTTCAGCGTCCTGCTCTCGGTCCTGATGATGCGCGGCATTGCCCGTCCGATCGCCCGCATGAGCGACAATGTGAAGCGGCTCGTCGCCGGCGATCTCGACGTCGAGATCCCGGGCCTCAAGCGCAACGACGAACTGGGTAGCCTGGCGCGTGCCATGGACAGCTTCAAGGAGCTGTTCGCCGCCGACCAGCAGCGCGCTCATGAGGAAGCCCGTCGCGCCGCCGAGACGAAGGCGACGATCGAAGCCATTGGCGAGGGCCTCGCGGCAATGGCCGGCGGTCGCCTCACGCACAATGTGAGCGAGGATATCGATGGCCCGCTCGCCCAGCTGCACACGGACTATAACGCCGCCGTCGACAAGCTGCGCCAGACCCTGCGCCAGATCGTCGAGGGCACGGACGTGATCTGCAACGGCACGGCGGAAATCGCTCAGGCCTCGTCGGATCTCTCGCTGCGCACCGAGAAGCAGGCGGACACGCTGGCGCACGTCTCGCGCACGCTCGGCGAGTTCAACGAATCGGTTAAGGTCGCGGCCGACAATGCCCGTCAGACGAGCGAGAAGCTGGTCGGAACGCGCCGTTCGGCCGAGCAGTGTGATGCCACCGCGAAGCAGACGGTCGAGGCCATGCGCAACATCGGCGCTTCCTCACGCGAGATGAACGAGATCATCTCGACGATCGACGGCCTCGCTTTCCAGACCAACCTGCTGGCGCTGAACGCCGGCGTCGAGGCGGCGCGTGCCGGTTCGGCGGGCGCGGGCTTCGCGGTCGTCGCGACCGAAGTGCGTCTTCTGGCGCAGCGCTCGTCCGATGCCGCGAGCCGCATTCGCGATCTGGTCGTCAAGTCGACCGCGCAGATCAGCGAAGGCGTGATCCTCGTCGAGCATTCGGGTGAGGAACTGCGGCACATCGTGGAAGAAGTGATCGAAGTGGCCGCTCTGGCCGACGAGATCGCCAATGCCTCCGCGATCCAGGCCGCCGGCCTGCAGGAGATCACCGAAATGGTCTCCGACATGGATCTCGTGACGCAGCAGAACGCCGCGATGGTCGAGGAAAGCACGGCAAGCTCGCGCAACCTCTCCAACGAGACCGAGCGCCTCGTCGATCAGGTCAAGTTCTTCGATCTTGGCCGTCGCCCCAAGTCGGGTGGTCACTCGGCGCCCGCTTATGTGCCGGCCGGCCGGCCTGCCGCCCCCGCTTCCCTGCCGGCCTTTTCGGGCAACCTCGCCCTCGCGGCCGAGCAGGAAGACTGGAAAGAATTCTGACGAAATTACCGTTGGTTAGCATGTGATTCACCACAGCGATCAACGGTAAATTCGCCGACTTTCCCTTACAGCGCCCCTGTTCACTTCAGCCTCTCTCGGCAACAACTAAGGAAGGACTAGTTACTATGAAGGGTCTCCTGAAGCTCGCTATGGTTTCGACCATCGCCCTCGCCGCCACCCCGGCATTTTCCCAGTCCGCGGACTGGACCAAGAAGGTTTTCGGCATCGTCGCCTCGAAGCAGACCTATCCGCGCGTCGCCCAGATGCGCGGTGACGAAGGCACCGCCAAGGTCCGCGTCTCGGTCGATGCAGCCGGCGCCGTCAAGAACGTCGAGATGGTGGCCCCCTCGGGCTCCTCGGTGCTCGACAAGGAAGCGCTCGAGCTGCCGCGTCGCATTGCCACGCTGCCGCCGCCGCCCGGAGGCGCGACGACCGTCGTCCTGCCGCTGACCTGGAAACTGATGTAATCAGGCAGTCGCCGATCGGAGAGGTTCCGGCCGCTCGAAGCAACGCTTCGGGCGGCCTTTTTTTTAGCCCGGAACGCCGTCGTCGCCGAACGGAAAGCCCCGGAATACCGGGGCTAGACACCGTTAACCGTCCTTTAGCGGTATCGCGCTATGCCGGTCTGACCGGAATTCAAAAAGCGCACGGCGCGTCCCGATGGACCCGTTCGCAAAGTCTGAAGAGGAAGACGATCTCATGCTGGAATGGTTCGAGAAAAAGGCGCCGATCCGTAGCAAGTTCGACGCCTTGCTGATCGCGCATCTCGTGATTGCGGGCGTGGTCGGCGGATCGATCATTGCCGCTTCGATAATGGGTTATGGCGCCGCCGTCCTCGGCGGGATCGTCGCGACCGGCGCGGTGCTGACCTTGATCGTCATGACCTCCGCCAAGCGCATGATCTGCGACCCCTATGTGGAGACCGTCCTGCGCATGGAGGCCCTCGCCGCAGGCAATCTCGCCGAGCGCTTCGACTTCAGCGATCACGAGGATTGCGTCGGCCGAATGATCAAGGCGATGGAAGTGTTTCGCGCGAATGGCGGTACGCTGCGTCAGTCGGGCCACGATCTGGAAGCCGTGATCGGCCATCTGCAACAGGGCCTGGGCAAGCTTGCCGAGGGCGATCTGACCTACCGCCTGAAGGCCGATTTCCCGGCGGAATATTCTCAGCTCAAGACCAGCTTCAATACCGCGGTGCAGGAACTTGGCGACGTGATCTCCAGCCTCACCGACGTGGCATCGACCGTCCAGTCGGGATCTTCGGAGATTCGCGACGCCTCGAACGATCTTGCGCGCCGCTCCGAGGAACAGGCCTCCGCTCTGCAGCAGGCGGCCGGCGCCATGAAGGACGTGACGGCGGTCGTGCAGGAAACGGCCTCGAACGCCGCCAATGTGCGCGCAACGATCGCGGAGACCCAGGGCGAAGCCGATGAAGGCGGTCAGGTCGTCCAGCGTGCCGTGACGGCGATGGGTGCGATCGAGAAGTCGTCGGAGCAGATCGGCCAGATCATCAACGTGATCGACGGCATTGCCTTCCAGACCAACCTGCTGGCGCTCAATGCCGGCGTGGAAGCCGCGCGCGCCGGCGATGCCGGCAAGGGCTTCGCGGTCGTCGCCAACGAAGTGCGCGCCCTGGCGCAGCGCTCCGCCGATGCCGCCAAGGACATCAAGGAACTGATCACGGCCAGCACGCAGCAGGTCAGCGGCGGCGTTGCGCTCGTCGCCGAGACCGGCACCTGCCTTGCCAAGATCGTTCAGCGCATCGCCAATATCGGTGAGCGCATGAGCTCGATCAACGACTCGTCGCTCTCGCAGGCCAGCAGCCTGCACCAGATCAACGCGGCGGTTTCCGAGATGGATCGCATGACGCAGCAGAACGCCGCGATGGTCGAACAATGCACAGCCGCGGCGCACAGCCTCGCCGGCAATGCCACGGACCTCACGAAGATCGTCGCGCGGTTCAAGGCCAGCGGCAGCAGTGGCGGGTTCGCCGCGCCGCGGTCCGCACCGCCCGCGCCGCGCCGCGCGGCCGTGTCCGCCCCGGTGGTCCGCGGCAATCTCGCCGTGAAGGCCGAGGTGCGGGACGAAGAGGACTGGGCGGAATTCTGATCGCTCTGAACGGAAGGTATAATCGCGATGCACGTCGTTTCGCTTCCCGAGAAATGCGACAGAGTGGCAGCCCATGACCTCGCACAGCAGCTTCGGCCGCTGATCGGCCAGGGTGATATCACCATCGACGGCACGGCCGTGCGTCAGGTCGGTCAGGCAATGCTGCAGACCCTGGTCAGCGCACGCCTGTCCGCCGGCCACGCCGAGCAAAAGCTGAGCATCACGGCTTCGGATCAGATGCGCCGCATCTGCCGCATGACCGCGCTCGAACAGCACATTCTTTAAGAGTTGAGGAGGCCGCTTCGGTGACCAACGAAGAAATTCAGGGGATTTTCTTTCTCGAGTGCGAGGAAGCCCTGACCGCCGCAGAGGCGGGCCTCGCTGCATGCCGCGAAGGCCGGCATGACGACGACACCGTCAACGGCGTCTTCCGCGCGGTCCACTCCATCAAGGGTGGCGCGGGCGCCTTCTGCTTCACTGCCTTGCAGGCATTCACGCACGGCTTCGAGACGACCTTGTCGGACGTCCGCGACGGCATCCTGCCGATCGAGGACAGCCTCGTCGATCTGCTGCTGCGTGCGCTCGATATGCTGAACGACCATTTCCTGGCCGTGCGCGACGGCGCGCCGCTTCCGGACGACGCCGCGCTGCTCGCCGAGCTGGCAGCGGTTCTTGTCCAGGCTCCGGACGTTGCCGAGGAAACGCCGGCGGCTCCCGCCGCCGAGCCGGTCGTGGCTGAGCCCGTCGTGGCCGAGACCCCGGCCGCCGGGGACGACCTGGATTTCGACCTGGACAGCATGCTGGCGGGCATGGCCCTCGACGATGTCGATCTTGAGGCGGCCGCTGCCGCGCCGGAAGCGGCGCAGGAGACGGTCCCGGGCTGGACATTGCTCATTCGTCCGCTGGACGCGGCCATGGCCAATGGCGGCGAACCCATATTGCTTCTGCGCGAGCTTGAGCGTCTGGGCGGCCAGTGCATCCACTGCGATGTGCAGGCGGTGCCGCATGTCGATGAGATCGACACCACCGAGTCCAGCCTTGCCTGGACTTTCCTGTTCCCCGAAGCGCTCGATCGCAAGAAGGTCGAGGAAGTGTTCGACTTCGTGGGCGACGACTTCCAGCTGAGCTGGGACGTGCCGGTGCCCGCCGGCTTCTCGGCCGAAGCGGCATCGACGATCGATGTCGCCGAGACGATCGAAACGCCAGCGCCCGCGCCGGTCGCGGAGGCAGCACCGGTCGTCGCCATTGCGCCGGTGGCTGAACCGGTTGCTGAGGTCAAGCCGACAGCGGCGGCGCCTGCGCCTGCGCCTGCCCCCGAACCGGTCGTGACGCCCGTGCCCGCCGCCCAGGCAGAGCCCGTCGCGGCGCAACCCGCGCCCGCGCCTGCCGCGGCCGCCGAAGCTGCCACCGGCGACAAGGGCGCGGCTCCTGCGGCGGCAACGGGTGCGTCTCAGTCGATCCGCATCGATCTGTTCAAGCTCGACCGCCTCATCGATACCGTCGGCGAGCTGGTGATCGCGCAGGCAATGATGGCCCAGCGCCTCGCCTGGGCCGGCACGGCCGCAGTGGAAGAACTGGCGACGCTCGAAAGCCTGACGCGCGACATTCAGGAAAGCGCCATGGCGATCCGCGCGCAGCCGATCGGCTCGGTGTTCAGCCGCGTGCCGAGGATGCTGCGCGAACTGCAGACCTCCACCGGCAAGCGCGTGCGGCTCGAAATGCAGGGCGAAGCCACCGAACTCGACAAGACGGTGATCGAGCGGCTCGGCGAGCCCCTGACACACCTCATCCGCAACGCCGTCGATCACGGCCTCGAGACGCCCGAGGAGCGCATTGCCGCCGGCAAGCCCGGCGAGGGCGTCCTCACGCTCTCCGCCGAACAGCGCAGCGGCCGGATCCTCATCAAGGTGAGCGACGACGGCAAGGGCATCGATCGCAAGCGCGTGCTGGCCAAGGCGGTCGAGCGCGGGCTGGTCTCGCCCGAGGCGCAGATGAGCGACGAGGATATCGACAATCTGATCTTCGCGCCCGGCTTCTCGACGGCGGCGACCATTTCCAACATTTCCGGCCGCGGCGTCGGCATGGATGTGGTCCGCCAGAATGTGAAGGATCTGGGCGGCCGCATCAGCATTGAATCGCATCCCGGCAAGGGCAGCTGCTTCACGCTCGCGCTGCCGCTGACATTGGCGATCTCGGATGGCATGATCGTGTCGGTCGGCGACCAGACGCTGGTCGTGCCGCTGGCCCATGTGGTCGAGAGCTTGCGTCCGCGCCCTGAGGAAGTGGCCAGCATGGGCGCCTCGCGTCAGATGCTGAACGTGCGCGGCAAGTTCATTCCGATCCTGCCACTCCTGGAAAATGTCGGCGCGATCGGCGCGCAGACCGATCCGACGGAGGCGGTGCTCGTCATCGTCGATACCGAATCCGCCGGCCAGGCCGCCTTGCTGGTCGACAATATCCGCGATCAGCGCCAGTTCGTGATCAAGAGCCTGGATACGCATTATCGCCCGGTCAACGGCGTTGCCGGCGCCACGATCCTCGGTGACGGGCGCGTCGCGCTCATCCTCGATGTCGACTCGCTGGTGGCTGATGCCGTCGCGACCCGGCGTCTTGCCGCATGAACGCGCCCGCATTCCAGAGTCCGCCCGGCGTCAGTTCGCAAATCTACGGCGAAGCTGATTTCGAGGCGATCCGCGCGATCATCCACCGCGAGGCGGGCATCGCGCTCGAGCGCAGCAAGGCCATGCTGGTCTATTCCCGGCTGGCCCCGCTGGTGCGCTCATCCAACAGCGCGACCTTTGCGAACTATATCAAGCTGATCGAGTCCGATGCGACGGAGCGGCACCAGACCGTCTGCGCACTCACGACCAACCACACCTTCTTCTATCGCGAAGCGCATCATTTCGATCATCTCCGCGATGTTTCGCGGCCGATGCTGATGTCGCAGATCGCCCATGGCGATCCGGTGCGCATCTGGTCGGCCGGCAGCTCCAGCGGCGAGGAAGGCTATTCGATCCTGATGACCTTGCTCGGCCCGGACAAGGCCGATGCGCGGCGGATCTTCAACAGCGATTTCCTGATGCTCGGCACCGATCTGGCCGATCATGCCGTCGCAGGCGCGCGCGCCGCGCGCTATGCGGCCAATGCGGTCGATCCGGTGCCCGAGGCGCTGCGCAACTTGTGGACCGAGCGCGACGGCAATGCCGTCCAGATCAAGCAGGAAGTGCGCGATCTTGCAAAATTCCTGCCGCTGAACCTGCTCGGACCGTGGCCGATGAAGCGGCAGTTCGACATCATCTTCTGCCGCAATGTGATGATCTATTTCGATCAGCCGACCAAGGAGCGCCTCGTGGCGCGCTTCGCCGAGGCCCTGCGGCCCGGCGGTTTTCTCTACATCGGCCATAGCGAGCGCGTGACCGGACAAGCGAGCGCGATGCTCGAGCCGGCCGGCAACACGATTTACGTCAGGGGGACCAAATGAGCATTCGCGTCCTGATCGTCGATGATTCAGCGACGATGCGCGCCGTCCTCACGCAATTGCTGGGGGGAGAGCGAGACATCGAGGTGGTTGGGACCGCCGCGGATGCCATGGAAGCTCGCGTCAAGATCAAGGAACTCGATCCGGACGTCGTGACCCTGGACATCGAGATGCCCGGCATGAGCGGCCTCGAGTTCCTCGAGAAGCTGATGCGCCTGCGCCCGACGCCGGTGGTGATCGTTTCGGGCCTGACGCAGAAGGGCGCCGACGCCACCGCGCAGGCGCTCGCGATCGGTGCCATAGACTGCTACGCAAAGCCTGACGGCAGCGCGGGCGCCTTGCTGAAGGGTGACAATGGCGAGCTCGCCAGCCGGATCCGGGTCGCGGCTTCCAGCCGCCGTCGCACCCCGACCGCGCCGCTCTCTGCCGCGCCGAGCGTTGCCGCGCTGAGCGTTGCCGCACCGAGCGCGGTTCGCCACGGCAAGACGGACCTCATCGCCATCGGTTCCTCCACCGGCGGCGTGGAAGCGTTGCAAACGCTGCTGACCGAATTCCCGGAAGATTGCCCGCCGACGGTGATCGTCCAGCACATCAACGCCAATTTCGCCGGCGCCGTCGCACGCCGCCTGGATGGCCTCTGCCGTCCGCGCGTCCAGCTTGCCGACGCGGACCTGCCGCTGCGGCAGGGCCATATCTATTTCGCGCCGACCAATGAACTGCATTTCCGCGTCACGGGCGGCAATCCCGGCTTCGTCGCCAAATTGCGCCAGGGCGATCCGATTTCCGGTCATCGGCCGAGCGTCGATGCCCTGTTCCAATCCGTTGCAGACGTGGCGGGCGCTCGCGCCGTCGGCATCCTGCTGACCGGCATGGGCAGCGATGGCGCGAACGGCCTGCTCGCCATGCATCGCGCCGGCGCCTTCACGATCGCGCAAGACCAGGCGAGTTGCACGGTGTTCGGCATGCCGCGCGCGGCGATCGCGCTCGGCGCGGCTTCGCAAGTGCTGCCGCTCACGCAGATCGCCTCGCGCGTGCTGTCCATGGTGACCGCATGACCATTCAGCGCCCCGTCAGCGACGGCCTGAAGCGGCTCAGCGTCATGCAGGGCAATGTCGAGATCAGCCGCGCCACAGACGTCATGATGACGACGGTGCTCGGCAGCTGCGTGGCATGCTGCATGTTCGACCCGGTCATGCGCGTCGGCGGCATGAACCACTTCCTGCTTTCCGAGCCGGGACCGGCCGAAGGCTCGGTCAAGGTCGACGAGCATTATGGCGTGTATCTGATGGAAGTGCTGATCAACGGCATGTTGAGCCAGGGCGTACGCAAGCAGAGCATCAAGGCGCACCTCTATGGCGGCGCCAATCTGCACGCGAACATGCAGAAGATCGGCTCGGCCAATGCGCAGTTCGCCCAGGACTTCCTCGCGCGGGAAAATATTCAGCTATTTCATATGGATCTTGGCGGCACGACGGCGCGGCGCGTGGACTTCATTCCCGCGCAAGGCCGGGTCCGTTGCCGGGTTCTCAAGGAACAGGTCGAAGTCGCGCGTCCGGTGCTCCAGCGGCCTGCGACTGATCGTGGCGATGTTGAACTTTTTTAACCATTTCCGGGTAGGGGTTAGGCATGATCAAAGTTTTCACAGTCGATGACAGCGCCAGCATGCGTGCGCTTCTGCTTCACGCGCTTACGGGGCACGGGTTCGCGGTCGATCAGGCCGAGCACGGGCTGGCCGCGCTCGAGTGGCTGAAGGACAATGAGCCCGATGTCATCATCACCGACATCAACATGCCGAAGCTGGACGGCTTCGGCCTGATCGAGAAACTTCGGGCCGACGAGCGCCATCGCGACCGTCCGATCCTCGTGCTCACAACCGAGAGTTCCGACGAGAAAAAGGCGCGTGCGCGCGCTGCCGGGGCGACGGGCTGGATCGTGAAGCCCTTTGACGCGGAAAAGCTGGCGAGCGCCGTGCGGCGCGTCTCCCATTGAACATCATCACCCCATTGGCCGGAGCAAAGAGATGAACAGGCAATTGATCACGTTCGAGGTCGAAAACCAGATCTTCGGCATCGACATCATGGCGATCCGCGAAATTCGCGCATGGACGCCCACGACGCGCTTGCCGCATGTACCGCACTATATTGCCGGTGTGGTCAATCTGCGCGGCACGGTGCTGCCGGTGTTCGACCTCGCCGCCCGGCTGGGCTGGCGCACGACCGAACCCACGGCGCGGCATGTCATCATCGTCACGCAGGTGAACGAGCAATTCCGCGGGCTGACCGTCGATGCCGTCAGCGACATCGCCACCATCGACAGCGAATCGCTGCAGCCGCCGCCGGCCACGAGCCAGGACTCGGTCGTGCCGTTCCTGGAAGGCCTGGTCGCCATCGATGAGCGCATGGTCATGGTCCTGAACCTGCCGTCGCTGACGACAGATTTCGATCTGCGCGAGGCAGCCTAAACCTAGAACGGGGACGCAAAAACAATGGTTACCAAGGTACTCGTGGTCGACGATTCGATCACAATGCGGGCACTCTTCACGAACGCGCTCGAAAACGGCAAGGATCTCGTGGTCGTCGGCGCTGCCAATGGCGCGGACGAAGCGCGCGACATGATCAAGGAATACAAGCCCGACGTCATCACCCTGGACATTGAAATGCCGGGCATGAACGGGATCGAGTTTCTGAAGGAAATCATGTCGACCGACCCACTGCCGGTCGTGATGCTCTCCACGCTGACCCAGAAAGGCGCCGAAGTTTCGTTGATGGCGCTGGAAATGGGCGCGGTCGATTGTTTCCCCAAACCGACCAAGACCTCGATGGAGGAATTTGAGGCGATCTCGGGCAAGCTGCGCAAGGTCGTGCTGACCGCCGCCAAGTCGAACCTCGAAGCGCGGCTCAAGCCGACCGCGAAGGCGGCCATCAACTCCGGCGAACCCCAGCCCTATCGCTGGGACGGTTCGCTGGTGACGATCGTCGGCGGGATGGGCGCCATCGAGGCGGCTTCGGAGATGCTGACGGCGTTCCCCGCCAATTGCCCGCCGACCATCCTCATGCTCGAGGTGGACGAAGGCCTCGGCGTGCCGTTCGCAGCGCGTCTCGCCAAGCAGATCGCACCGGAAGTCAAGGTCGCCACCGATGGCATCGAGTTGCAGCCGGGCACCGTCTATGTCGCGGCCGATCCGACCAAGCACATCGTCGTGGACCGCTGGCCGAACGGAGCGATCCGCTTCGTCGATCGCGATCCGGTCAATGGCCACCGGCCGTCGGGCGACCTGCTGTTCGCCTCCGTCGCGAAAACCGCCGGCGCGAAGGCTACGGCCGTCATGCTCTCGGGCGGCGGTCAGGACGGCGCGGCCGGCCTCGGCGCGATCAACGCCATCAAGGGCCGTGCGCTTGCGCAGGATCCCAAAACCGCGCTGGTGAGCGAACGGATCGATGCCGCCCGGATAAAGTGCCCCGCGACCAGGACGCTCCCCGCGGAAACGCTCGGTCGCTACATCATTCGGGGCGACGATGAAGCCGTCGCCGCCTGAGATTTTCGTCGGCACTCCAGTGATGTGTATGGATATGCGGGATCGGCTTGCCGCCGAACTCGATCGCATGTGCCACGATGTCGAGCGGATGGGCGCACTGCTGTGCGGAGATCCGGCAGTCGCATCGCGACATATGGACACGCTGCAGGAACTCGACCTGCTCATGCAGCGCCAGCAGGGCATTGCCGCCGTGCTGCGAGCGACGGACTTCTGGGATGCCGCTGCCAATAGTCCGCTTGGCGATCTCGCCCTGCGTCTGGCCGAGCCCGGTCAGTCGCAGAACATGTGATCCGAGACACAGCGTCTCGCACGCCTGATATTCGAAGCGCGCCGCCCGACGCCAGCCGGGCGGCGCTCTCTCGTTTCATGCGCTGCACTTGCACGCAGCCCTTTGTCGGGACGCCTGTCGCTTGATAAACAGGCGCGCATGGGGCGAACGACGATCTGGCGGATGGCGGGCTATGGAGCGTTGCTCGCCGCCGGCACCCTCGTCCTGCAAGGGCTCGACTATCTCTGGCTCGCCCGCACGCAGAGCCTCGCCATCTACATCTTCCTGATCGCCGCCCTGTTCCTCGGCATCGGCGTCGCGGTCGGCGCGAGCGCGCTGCGCCGGCCGGCGCCGCTTCCTTTCGACGGTAATCCGCAGGCACTCGCCAGTCTCGGCATCAGCCCGCGCGAGCTTGCCGTTCTCAAGGAGCTGGCGGCCGGGCACAGCAACAAGGAAATTGCCGACCGGCTGCATGTCTCGCCGCACACGGTAAAGAGTCATGTCGGTCGCCTCTTCGAGAAGCTGGCCGCCAGGCGCCGCACGGACGCAATCCAGCGGGCGCGCGAGCTCGGCATCATTCCCTGAAAATCGCGTCCGCCATATGGGCTAGCGCTGCAGAATCACCCTTTCGGGCGATTGATTTCGCAAGGCTTCATGCGCCTCTTCGCGCCATCAGCAGAGGACAGGAGACAGGAACATGCTGCGCGACATACTAAAATACGGAATCATCGGGGGCGTCATCGTCGGCGTGCTGATGGCCATGACCATTCCCTTCGCCAAGGACCTCAGTGGCGCCTGGGGCATGGCGATCGGCTATTCGACGATGCTGATCGCGCTGAGCACGGTGTTCGTCGCGATCAAGCGTCGGCGGGACGAGCAGGGCGGCGTCATCGGCTTCTGGGCAGGCTTCGGTCTGGGTCTCGGCATCAGCATCGTTGCCGGCATCCTCTATGTGCTGTCCTGGGAAGTGCTCCGGCCGCTGCTGCCGGGCGACTTCATCGGCGACTATGTGAACGGTGCCATTGCCGCCGAGAAGGCGAAGGGCGTGAGCGCCGAGGCGCTTGCGACATTCACGGCGGAGATGCGGAAACTCCAGAGCGACTATGCCAATCCGCTGTTTCGCCTGCCGATCACCTTCACCGAGATTTTTCCGGTCGGCGTGCTCGTCTCGCTGATCAGCGCCGCGCTGCTGCACAATCCCCGCTTCTTGCCGGGACGCAAGCCGGCATCCTAAGCGACCGCATTCCGGGCTGAGCCGGACTTACTTGCCCGGCTCGGCCTTCTTCGCCTTGGGTGCGAAGAGATCGCCGAAGAAATCGCCCTTGAGCCAGAGCGGCGGCGTGTCGCCATCGGCCATGGCGCGCGTGATCCGATAATTGGCTTCGGCGAACCGCGCGCCGGCCCGCCAGTCGATCGGCTGGTTCATGTCGTCGCCGACCTGATGATAATTGTCGCCGTCATACCGGCGATAGGCGGCCTCGCCGCCATTGCCGAAACCGGTCGCGAGAAACACGGCAGGGACCCCCTGCTGCACGAACATATAATGGTCCGACCGCACGAACACCGTCTCTTCCGGGATCGGATCGGGCGCGACCGTCACCTTCATCGGCGCCACGGCCTGCGCCGTCAGCGCCCCCAGCGTCGAATGATCGGCGCCATAAGCGGTGACATCGACGAAGCTGTAGGTCAGCACCGGCATGTCGAGATCGACATTACCGACGATCTTCTCGATCGGCACGGTCGGATGCCGCGCATAATAGTCGGCGCCGAGCAGGCCCTTCTCCTCGGCGGTTGAGGCGAGGAAAATGACCGAACGGCGCGGCTTGTTCTGCTCGTTCGCCATCACATGGGCGACTTCCATCAAGGTCGCGACGCCGGCGGCATTGTCGAGCGCGCCATTGTTGATCCGGTCCTTGCCGGGCGCATCATCGGGTTTGGCCGGGCTGACGCCGATATGATCGAGATGACCCGAGAGGATCACGTATTCGCCGGCAAGCGCGGGATCGCTGCCGGGGATCATCGCCACGACATTGGGGCTGGTAACGCGGCTGCTCTTGCTCTCGCCGAAGATCCGCGCGCTGGTCTTGAGCGCGAAACCCGTGGGCCGCGCCCCCTTGCGGCCGGCTTCCTTGCGGACCTGCGCCAGCGATCGGGCCGCGCCGGCGAACATGGCCTGCGCGGCCTTGTCACTGACGCTCGCACCGACGCGAATGTTCGGCGTCTCGTCGAACGCCCTGCCGTCCGGCCCGACCCAGGAGAAACTCGGCTGGAAGGCCGAGCTGATCCGCCGCTCCCAGGGCCGCATCTTCGCCGACTGGTCGGTGTCGATCTGGATCACGCCGATCGCGCCATGCGCCTGCGCGAACTTGTACTTGCTGTTCACCAGATAGGCGGCCGGCTCGCTCGGCAGACCCTCCGGGAAGCCGCGCAGCATCACGACGATCTTCCCCTTGACGTCAAGGCCCTTGTAATCGTCGATGCCGAGGCGGTCGTTCTTGAAACCGTAGCCGACGAACACCAGCGGCGCGGAGACGTCCAGCCTGGGCTCATTGGCGCTGACGCCGACGAAGCTGTCGACCGCATGGGCGAAGCTAGCGCTGCCCGCCGGGCCGGTGACGGCGATGCCCGACGGCACGTCGAGCCGCTCGGTCTTCTGGAACGTGACGCGCTGTAGCCAGTCGGACTTGCCGTCCTTGCGATCCCCGAGCGGCGTCAGCCCGAGCGAGGCGAAGCGCTGCGCCACATAGCGCGCGGCGATCTCGTAGCCGATGCTGCCGGTATCGCGCCCTTCGAGCAGATCATCGGCAAGAAACGCGACATCTGCCTTCACGCGATCAGCGGAGAAGCGCGGATCGGCCGGCATGTCCTTCTCGGCGACGAGCGCCGGTGGGGCGGGCGCGGTCTGAGCCGACGCGGCGATCGGAAAAGTGGAAAGGCAAGCGAGCAACAGAAGCGGAAAACGGCGCCAGATCATAAGCGAAAGTGTCCGAAAGGGAGGCTGCATGCGACATTAGCCGCCCTCTCTCGGCTGTCCACCCCATGACAGACGAAGTGGCGCCGGGGCACAGCGGCACCCGACGCCCAGTCCCAGCTCATTCGGCAATTCTAGGAGAACGAAAGCCCTTGCCGTCCGCGCGAGACGCGCAACCGCGACCCGAGCAAGCCGAAGCCTGTCACCAGCATGAGCCAGGTCGCCGGTTCCGGTATCGGAGCCTCCACGACGAAATTGGTCAGCGTCTGTCCGTCCATCCAGGTGATGCCGTTGATCTTGCCGGTCTTGGGGTCAAAGATGCCTTTCTCGATGACCGTGCCGCCCGCGCCGGACTGGCCGGCGCCTGAAGGCCCTTGCTTGGTGTCATGGGCAACGGCGATCTCGTAGCGGCCGTCATCGAGTTTCTTGATGTCGACCACCGCGGCGGCATGCGGCTGGGTATTGAGCTCCAGATCCTTGCCGGCCTTGATCGCCTTCAACGCTTCCTCGATCGAGGTCGTCACCACCTGATAAACGGGCAGCTTCTCGTCCTTCAGATATTTCTCCTTCTTGTCCCACCAGGGCAGCGGCGTGCCGTTCTTGGTAGTGCCGAACACCTTGGCCAGCGCATCGATGGTGATCTTGTCGGCCGGCATCTTCAGGCCATATTTGCTGTTCAGCCATTGCAGGCTGTTCGACACAGACGCCGGCGAGCAATGCATGGTGTCGCAGTCCTGATTGGGAAAGCGCTGGTGCAGCCCGCCGTCCATAAGCGGCCCGCCGATCAGAAGCCCCGGCGCGATGCCAAGAAGCCATGCGACACCGCCCTGATTCTGGCTGCCGATCATGTCGCGCGGCTGCAGGATCGCATCGAAAGCATCGACCGGGGCGCCCATCGGCGTGTCGGTAATCGAAAAGCCATAGTCGATCGAGGTGCCGACCGGTCCGTCGATTCCGAAATTGAATGTGACGGAAGTCTCGCTGCCGATACCCTGATAGGCACCCAGCGACATATTGGCGATCTTCCAGGAGCCGTTGATCGACAGGTTCAGATATTGCGGCAGCGACGTCCCTTCATAGGTCACCGTCACCGAACCCCAATCAGATGACACCGAACTCCAGAGAAGAACATCTCCCGGTCCATAATATTCATAACTATTCTTGAAGAAATTGAAGGAAGGATCAGCGTATCCTGGCCCGGAAAATAGCCCAGCCAGAGCAAACGCAATTAGTTTCTTCCTGAAAATTGTGCGATTTATATCGGAAAGCTTCCAGACCATAGCAACCTCCATTCCCGAGTGGAGAGAGACAGATCTAACGCTGCCCAATAATATCATGTTTCATACTGGGACAAAAGCGTTCAAATATAGATCGGAGCCATTCTAAGCTGTTGGGATTAGACCTTTTTGCTGCACACCTACGCCCTGGGTCGGCGACGCGGGTCCAACATGCGCGCCGGAGCACTCCCGAGTCCCGTCTCCATAAAGATGCATCGGTGCCGCATTGCGCGCGGGCGCAAGGCGGCTATGTTCGGCGGATATTCATGGATGCGCCGCTAGCGGCCTGTCGGACTATGTTCTTGGAGATTTGCATGCTTTCCTTCGCCCGGACGCGCACCTTCCTCATTCTCGCCGGCACATGCAGCCTCGCATTCGCGACCGCCATACCGGCCACGGCGCAGTCCGGCGCCCAGTCGGCGAGCGTCGTCAAGCCCGCCCCCCTGTCCGAGCTCGTTAAGCGCGTCGATATTCCCTATGAGATGTTCACGCTGTCGAACGGCCTGCGCGTCATCGTTCATACCGATCGCAAGGCCCCGGTCGTGGGCGTCACCGTCTATTATCGCGTCGGCTCCAAGAACGAGCCCAAGGGCAAGACGGGCTTCGCGCATCTCTTCGAGCATCTGATGTTCGGCGGATCGGAGAATGTGCCGGAATTCCAGCAGCCGCTCAGCGAAGCGGGCGCCAGCGGCACCAATGGCTCGACCTGGTTCGATCGCACCAATTATGTCGAGACGGTCCCGGTCGGCGCGCTCGACATGACCTTGTTCATCGAGGCGGACCGCATGGGCCATTTGCTCGGCGCGGTCACGCAGACCAAGCTCGATGCGCAGCGCGCCGTCGTCCAGAACGAGAAGCGCCAGGGCGACAACCAGCCTTATGGCCTCGTCGAATATGCCCAGCTCGCCGCGCTCTTCCCGCCCGAGCATCCCTATGCGCACAGCACGATCGGATCGATGGCCGATCTCGACAAGGCCAGCCTCGACGACGTGAAGACTTGGTTCCGCGACAATTATGGTCCCAACAACGCCATTCTCGTCCTCGCCGGCGACATCGACGTGCCGACCGCCAAGGCGAAGGTGGAGAAATATTTCGGCGCGATCCCCGCCGGGCCGGTGGTGAAGCCGGTGGTCTCGCCGGTGCCGACGCTGCCCAAGCGGATCGATCAGGTGATGAAGGACCGCGTCGCTACCACGCGCATCTTCCGCATGTGGGTGACGCCCGGCCGCAACGACAAGGATTCGACCTTGCTCGCGGTCGGCGCCTCCGTCTTCGGCGGCCTCGCCAGCTCGCGGCTCGACAATGAGCTGGTGCGCAAGGAGCAGATCGCCGTGCAGGTGACGGCCGGTCTCCAGCAGTTCGAGCAGATCGGCTTTGTCGAAGTTACCGCCGACGTGAAGCCGGGCGTCGATCCCGCGCTCGTTGAGAAGCGCCTTGACGAGATGATGGCCGATTTCATCAAGACCGGCCCGACTGCCGACGAAGTGACCCGCGTCGCCACGCGGCAGGTCTCGGGCGAACTCGCCGGGCTTGAAGTCGTCGGTGGCTTCAGCGGCAAGGCGGTGACGCTCGCCGAGGGCCTGCTCTATTCGGGCGATCCGGCGCAGTACAAGAAGGACCTTGCCGCCATCGCATCGGCGACGCCCGCCGCCGTGACCGACGCCATGAAGCGCTGGCTGACCCGCCCGGTCTATGCGCTGAAGGTCGAGCCGGGCGAGCGCGAGGCCTATGAGGATGCTGCCGTCAGCGCTCCCGGAAGCCAGGACAGCGCGAAGGCCGAGACGCCGCCCACGCCGACCCTGAAGCTCCCCGGTGTCACGGCCAATCCCGCGCTCGATTTCCCGACCGTCGAGACGACGACGCTCTCCAACGGCGTGAAGCTGCATCTCGCGCGCCGCACGACCGTGCCGACGGTGCAGATCGCGGTGAGCTTCGATGCCGGCATCGCCAGCGACCGCAAGGACCGCCCCGGCACCGGATCGCTCATGCTGAGCCTGCTCGATGAAGGCACGACGACGCGCTCGACCATCCAGATCGCCGAGGAGCAGGAGCGGCTCGGCGCCAATATCTCCACCGGCCAGAGCATGGACCGCACCTCGGTCTCGCTGTTCGCGCTCAAGGCCAACCTGCAGCCCTCGCTCGACCTGCTGCAGGACGTGATCCGCAACCCGGCCTTCGCGCCCGGCGAGATCGAACGCCTGCGCGCGGCGCAGCTCACCGCCATCGCATCGGAAAAGACGCAGCCCTCGGGCCTCGCCAATCGCGCCATCTATCCTTTGCTCTACGGCCCGGCGCATCCTTACGGGAACCCGGGCAGCGGTCGGGGCGACGAGACCTCGGTCAAGGCGATCACGCGCGAGGACCTCGTCGGTTATCATGGCGACTGGCTGGTCCCCAGCAAGGCCGAGATCTTCGTCGCGGGTGACGTCACCATGGACGAGATCAAGCCGCTGCTCGATGCGCGCTTCGGCGCCTGGGCGGAAAATCGCCGCATGAAACCGCGCAAGGACTTCTCGGTGGCGATCCCGCCCGCAAAGCCCGGCATCTATCTGATCGACCGCCCGCAATCGCCGCAATCGATGATCGTCGGCGGCTTCGTCACCACGGCCAAAGGCGGCGACGACCTCATCGCCTTCAACGCCGCGAACACCGTGCTCGGCGACGATTTCCTCTCGCGCCTCAACACCGACATTCGCGAGACCAAGGGCTGGTCCTATGGCGTGCGCTCCTATCTGATCAGCCGCGCCGAGCGCAGCCCCTATGTGGTGACGGCACCGGTGCAGGCCGACCAGACCGGCCCCGCGATCGCCGCGATGCGCGACGACATAGTCCAGTTCCTCGGCGCCAAGGGCGTCACGCCCGCGGAGTTTTCCCGCGTCGTGAAGGGCGAGATCGCGCAGCTTCCCGCTCTGTTCGAGACGACCGGATCGGTGCTGGGCCAGATGCAGTCGGACGCGCTTTATGGCCGCCCGTTCACCTATGTCGAGACGCTCGGCCCGCGCTTCAGCACGCTGACGCCCGCCCAGATGGACAAGGCGGCGCGCGCGCTCATCGATCCCGCCAAGCTCAGCTGGATCGTCGTCGGCGACAAGGCGCAGATCAAGGGACAGCTCGACAAGCTGGGCATGCCGGTGACGGAGATTGACTCGACGGGCGCACCCGCGAAATAGGACGGATCAACGCACAACGGAGAGAGCCATGTCCAAAGTCGACGGCGCTTATGACATCATCACCAAGACGCCGATGGGCGATCAGCCCAGCGTCTTCACCGTCATCAGCGATGGCGATCGGTTCAACGGCACCAATGCCGGCCCGCTCGGCTCGCTGGACGTCAAAGAAGGCAAGGTCGACGGCAACCGCCTGACCTGGGTGATGGAAATGACCATGCCGATGCCGATGACGCTGACGGCCGAAGCCGTCGTCACGGACGGCGCCATCACCGGCACGATCGATGCCGGTGCGTTCGGTCAGCTTACCATGTCGGGAACGCGGCGGGGCTGAACCGCCGAAAAAGCCGGAACGAAAAAGGGGCGGCCCTGGCCGCCCCTTCTCATATCACTCGACCGTGACGGTCACGGCGCGGCGGTTCTGCGCCCAGCTCGCCTCGTCCGATCCGAGCGCCGCCGGGCGCTCCTTGCCGTAGCTGATCGTCGAGATGCGGGCCGGATCGATGCCGAGCGCGGCGAGATAGTTCTTCGCGGAGTTGGCGCGGCGCTCGCCGAGCGCGATGTTGTATTCGCGCGTGCCGCGTTCGTCGGCATGGCCTTCGACGGTGATACGCTTCTGCGGATAGCGCAGCAACCATTCGGCCTGGCTGCGCAGCGTGGCGCGATCTTCATCGTCGATATCGCTCTTGTCGGTATCGAAGAAGATGCGGTCGGCCGAGACGCTGGCAAGGAAGTCGGCTTGGCTGCCCGCTGCCGGGCCGGTCGGCGTCGGGGTTGTTGGCGTGGTCGGCGGCGGAGCCGTATCGGCCGGCGGCGGGGGAATATCCTCGGGCGCCTTCTTGGAACAGGCGGACAGGGCGAGGGCGGCGCTGGAAATGAGCAATATCGCGGATATCTTGCGCATGGGGGCTTCTCCTTGTTTCTGGCTCATTCTTCTGAGTGAAATTCTGCGACGAACGGTTCATCTCATGCTTGGGGCATCTTACCGTCTAGTCAACACCCAAGATTAACGTCCGTTCCCAAATGATCATTGTAGGAGCGGTCCCCAGCTGGGATCCGAGCCGTCGACGGGCGTGCCGATGCGCCGTTCGTTGACGCCGGTCAGGTCCACCTGCCAGACGGACGAGCGCCCTCCGCGCCCCTCGCTGGTGCGAAAGAACTGCAGCACGCGGCCATTGGGCGACCATGTCGGCGCCTCATCCTGCCAGCCATTGGTCAGCAGCCGTTCGCCCCCGCCGCCGGTGTTCATCACGCCGATGCGGAAATTGCCGGCAATCTTGGTGAAAGCGATGAGGTCGCCGCGCGGGCTCCACTCCGGCGTCGCATAGCGTCCGCCGCCGAAGCTGATGCGGCGCTGATCCGACCCATCGGCATTCATCGTGTAGATCTGCTGCCCGCCCGAGCGATCGCTCTCGAACACGATCTTGGTGCCGTCCGGCGAGAAGGAGCCGCCGACATTGATGCCCGGCGTGTTGGTGAGGCGCACCGGGGTGCCACCCGTCGAGGGTATCTTGTAGATGTCGGTATTGCCGCCGCTCGCCATAGAGAACAGCAAGGTCCGCCCGTCCGGCGACCAGCGCGGCGCGAAGGTGGCGTTGGTGGATTCGTAGATTGCGCGCTGGCGGCCCTGATCGACATCATAGGTATAGATGCGCACCGAGCGGCCGACATAGCTCACATAGGCGATCTGCTTGTAGTCGGGCGACCAGCGCGGCGTCAGCGCGATCGACTGGCCATTGGTGATGAAGCGGTGATTGGCGCCGTCCGAATCCATGATCGCCAGACGCTTGACGCGCGCATCCTTGGGGCCCGTCTCGGCGATATAGGCGATGCGGCTGTCGAAGAACGGGCTCTCGCCGGTCAGGCGCGAATAGACGAGGTCGGCGCAGCGGTGCGCGGCCCGGCGCCAGTCGCGCGGCGCCACGACATAGCCTTGCCGGGTCAGTTCGGTGCCGAGCGCGACATCGTAGAGATAGCAGCCGACCGTGATCTGCGCATCGCCGCCCGAGGAGCGCACGAAGCCCTGCACCAGCGCCTCGACATTGCGCCCGCGCCATGTGCCGAAGGCCGGCGCGGTCACTTCCGCCATGGTGGGGCGTTGCAATCCGTCCGGGCCGACCGGCGCGAACAGGCCGCTGCCGCGCAGATCGTTGGCGATCACTTCGGCGATCTTCTGGCCAAGCAGGTCGGTCGATCCGGCAGGCGTCTCGACATTCTGCTGCGTGGGCATGGCTGGAATCGCGATGCGGGTTTCGTTTTCGATCTGGCCCGTGACGTCAACGCTGAGCTGCGCAGCGGCGGGAGCGGAGAACCACACCGCGACTGCTGGCACAGCGGAGAGGAACAAGCGGCGGATCGCTGAATTGGTCATTGGGCAAGTCTCGCGTCGAATCTGAGGGGCTGAAGCCACTTCCACTCGTCATAATATTCGGGTGGCAGGTTCCTGAACGGGGAAGCGCGCATCACAGCCTGAACAGCGCGCTCGGCATGGAGATCGGCCTGGGCGCGGTTGCTCGCGGTAAGACCCTGTTGCCCGACGACCTCGATCTGCCCCACGACACCGCCGTTGCGATCGAGATGCACGCTGAGCAGCGTGACGAGCCGATCGGCGTCCGCGCCGGAAGGCGGGCGCCAGAACGGTCTGATCTGCCGGTTTATCTCGGCATTGAGGGCGCGGACGGCCGCCTGACCCATCGGTGCATTGGCCCCCGCCGCAGGCGCGGGATTGCGCGCAGGCGGCGCATCGTCGAGGCCCTTCAGGAAGTCATTACCGAGGCGCGAGGCCCGCTGCGGCTTGGGCGCAGGCTTGGGCGGCTGCGTGACCTTGGCGGGCGTGGGCTTGGCCTGCTGGCGCGGCTGCGGCTTTGGTTTCGGCTCGATCGCGCGGGGCGCCGGCTCGGGCTCGACGACGCGCGCAGCCTCGACCGGCTCGGACGGCGCGGCATCGGGCTCATAGGCGCCGATTTCCGGTGCCTGAGCCGCTTCCGGCTCGGCGGTCGAGGGATTGGGCGTCATGCTGGTGAGCGCGACATCGTCGGCGATTGAGACGTCGATCGTCTGCTGCGGCGGCGGCAACGTGACGCTCGTCTGCAGCAGGCCGAGCGACAGCGCTCCGAACAGCAGGACATGCCCTGCTGTCGAGACACCGAGGCCGAGGCGTTCGCTGCGGTCCATGGAACCCGCCTATTCTTCGCCAGATGAACGCGCGGTGGACGAGCCGGTGCCACCCATGCCCGTCGTCACCAGCGCGACCCGATCGAGCCCGGCGCGATTGAGTTCGCCCATGACCTGCATGACCGAGCCGTAGTCGAGCGAGGCATCGGCGCGCAGGAACAGCTGCTCGGAAGGATCGAGCCGGTTGCGCAGATCGACGAGGCGCTCGGGCAGCTGGTCCATCGGCACCGGCTCGTCATTGACGAACAGCGCGCCCTCGCCGTCGATCGAGAGGATCGTCGGCTTCTGGTCCTGATCGAGCGCCTTGGCCCGCGATTCCGGCAACTTGATCGGCACGCCGGTCACCAGAAGCGGCGCCGTCACCATGAAGATGATGAGCAGCACCAACATGACATCGACCAGCGGCGTCACGTTGATCTCCGCCATCGGCGCGCGACGTCCGCCCCGACGACTGGAAGGCAGGCCCATGCTCATGCGCCTTCGAGCTCCCGGCTGAAGGTCGTGTAGAGCCCGTCGGCGAAGCGCTGCAACCGCGCTTCGAGCCGGTTCACGCCATGGCTGAGGCGGTTATAGGCAATGACCGCCGGAATGGCCGCGAACAAGCCGATCGCCGTCGCGAACAACGCTTCCGCAATGCCCGGCGCGACGACCGCAAGGCTGGTGTTCTGTTCGCCGGCAATGGCGGTGAAGCTGCGCATGATGCCCCAGACCGTGCCGAACAGGCCGACGAAGGGCGCCACCGATCCAATGGTGGCGAGGACGTTCAGCCGGTCCGAAATCTTGTCGATGGCGGTGGCCACGGCCGATCCCATCGCCGTCGCGAGTCGATCGCGCGTGCCCTCGGCGCTGAGGCCCCGCTTGGCCGTCGAGCGCCGCCATTCGGAAATACCCGCCTGCAAAACGGCCGCGCTCGGCGCATCGTCCTTGCCGCGATCCTTGACGAAGGCGTCCATGTCCTGCGCTTGCCAGAAGGCTCGCTCGAATTCCTCGCTGCGCTTGCGCGCGCGGCCTAGGCGCGCGGTGAAGCTCACGATGATACCCCAAGTCCAGACGCTGGCGAGCAGCAGGCCGATCATGACGATCTTCACGACGATGTCCGCCTCGAGGAACAGGCTGACCGGCGAGAGCGTGATCGGCCCGGCGGCAGGCGTCGAGGGCGGCACGGCGGCGGCAAGGAAAAGCGGCAAGGTCATGAGTGCGACTGGTCTCCGAAAGTCAGGCGATGCCGGGCGCGAGCGAGCGGAACCTCTCCACCCATTGCGCCGGCTGCCGGCGCGGACGGCCGGCGGGATCCACGAATGCAACGGTCACGCTGCCCTGTGTGAGAAGGGTTTCCCCGCGCTGCACGGACTGTGCAATGACGCAGCGCGCCGGGCTCACCGCCGTCACATGGCTGCGCACGGTGAGCGCATCATCGAGGCGGGCCGGCGCGCGATAGCGGATATCGACCTCGACCACGGCATAATTGCCGAGCCCTTCCTCCAGCGCCGCGCGCTGATCGATGCCCGCCACGCGCAGCATGTCGGAGCGGGCGCGCTCCATATAGCGCAGGAAATTGGCATGATAGACGACGCCGGACAGGTCGGTATCCTCATAATAGACGCGCACAGGAAACAGGTGCTCCCCGCTCTCGAAAAAACCCGAGGCGGGTAGAAGTTCCGTTGGCGCCGCCATGGCGGGAACCCTAAACGAGCCGAGTCGCGGAGGAAACCCCTGTTCTCGTTTCGTCGAAAAGATGCAGTAATTTAGGGACTTATACCGCCCCTCGACCGACGATCGCCGACGAGCCGACCCTTTCGGAGGACGGGACGATCCGTATCTTTTCACACCGAAACACCAAATCCGCGACGCAACGTCAGTCGAACAGACCGTCCTGGCCACCCTCGGGCGGATTGAGGCCGAGATGCTTCCAGCCCGGGCCGTTCAGCACTCGCCCCCGCGCCGTACGCGCGATGAGGCCGAGCTGGAGGAGGAACGGCTCGATCACGTCCTCGATCGTGTCGCGCGGCTCGGAAAGCCCTGCCGCCAATGTCTCCACGCCGACCGGCCCGCCTTTGTAGATATCGGCGATCATGCGCAGATAGCGCCGGTCCATCGTGTCGAGGCCGAGATGATCGACGTCGAGCCGCGAAAGCGCATGGTCGGCTGCGGCCGCATCGACAATGTCGTGCCCGGCGGCATGGGCGAAATCCCGTACCCGGCGCAGCAGCCGCCCGGCGATGCGCGGCGTACCCCGCGCCCGCCGCGCGATCTCCGAGCAGCCATCGGGCGCGATCGGCAGCGCCAGCAGCCGCGCGGCGCGCGCGATCACCTGTTCCAGCTCGTCCACCGCATAGAAATTCAGCCGCACCGGAATGCCGAACCGGTCGCGCAGCGGCGTCGTCAGCAGGCCCTGCCGCGTCGTCGCGCCGACCAGCGTGAAGTGCGGCAGGTCGATCCGCACCGATCGGGCGGAGGGGCCTTCGCCGATCATGATATCGAGCGCGCGATCTTCCATCGCCGGATAGAGGATTTCTTCGACCGCCGGATTGAGCCGGTGAATCTCGTCGACGAAGAGCACGTCGCCCTCGTCCAGATTGGTGAGCAGCGCCGCCAGATCACCCGCCTTGGCGATCACCGGGCCGGAGGTGGAGCGGAAGCCGACGCCCATTTCGCGCGCGACGATCTGCGCCAGCGTCGTCTTGCCGAGACCCGGCGGGCCGAAGAACAGCACATGATCGAGCGCCTCGCCCCGCGCCTTGGCCGCGGCAATGAACACGCGCAGATTTTCGCGCGCCACTTTCTGCCCGACGAATTCATCGAGCGTCTTGGGGCGCAGCGCGGCATCGGCATCGTCGGCCGCGCGATTGGGCGAGAGGAGCGGCGAGGAGCTCATGCCCGTCTCATATCCGCATGCGGGCGCTTTTCCATCCGTCTCGTGATTGCGCAGGGCGAGGCGGCTTGATACGCCCTCGCATCGAGAGCCCTGCGAGACGCAGCGTCAACGGGAAGAGGAGCCGGACCATGCAGTTTTCGACGATCGCCAAGACCCTGCTGCTGAGCGCCATCGCCGCGCCCGTGCTCGCCCAGCCCGCGCCGCCTCCGCCCCGCGCCAAGGGTCCGGCGCTGGAGTTTGCCGTCGAGGCCGCGCAGATCGCGATCAAGACTTGCCTCGCCAATGGCTACAAAACGACCGTGCAGGTGAGCGACAGCGAGGGCATTCCTGTCGCCCTGCTCTCGGCCGACGGCGTCGGCGCGCGCACGCAGGCGATCGTCGCCAGCAAGACCGCGATGGTGATCAAATACAAGGTCTCCAGCGGCACGATCGCCGACCGGATGAAGACCGACGCCAAGCTCGATGCCGAAGTGAAGGCAGATCCGAAAATGCCGTTCCCGTGGCGCGGCGCATTGCCGCTTATGGCCGGCAGCGAGCAGATCGGCGCCATCGCCGTCTCCGGCGCGCCGGGCGGCGAGAAGGACGAGGCCTGCGCCGAGCCGGCGATCAAGGCGATTGCCGGGCGTCTGAAATAAGGCGCGCGGCGTCACTTCGCCGCTTTCCGCAGGGCCATCCGCACCAGCGCGTCGAGGCTCGCGCCATCGCCGAGTTCGTCCAGCGCGGCGCTGACGGCCGCCGAGGCTTCGCCAGGCTTGAACCCCAGAGAGGCCAGCGCCGCCAGCGCATCGACCTGCGCCCCGCTCGCGGCCGGCGCGCCGACGCCCCCGCCGATCGCCAGCGGCGATGTCGCGATCAGGCCGACCTTGTCCTTGAGCTCGCGCACGATGCGCTCGGCAAGCTTGGGGCCGACGCCATTGGCGCGCGCGACCATCGCCTTGTCCTGCGCCGCGATCGCGCGTTGAAGGTCGGTCGGATCGAGCGCGGAGAGGATCGCCAGCGCGACACGGGCGCCCACACCCTGGACCCCGGTCAGCAGGCGGAACCAGTCCCGCTCCGTCTCGCTTGCAAAGCCGACCAGCCGGAGGAAATCTTCGCCCACCAGCATCTCGGTATGGACGGTGACGGCTTCGCCGATGCCGCTGAGCGCCGTGAGACTGCGGCTGGACATGCCAACAAGATAGCCGACGCCGCCAACGTCGATGACCGCGCTATCCAGTCCGGTAGAAACGAGCAGGCCCTTCAAATGCGCGATCATGCAGTGGGTCTAGCGATGTTCCCGCTTCGTTTCCACTGTTTCCATCTGGAAAGGAGAAAGCAGCGGCAAATGAGCCTTTTGCCGTCATGGCCTACTACTCCCCCCGCAAGATGACGGGGAGAAACATCTCCCTATCGCAACCGCCGCGTCGGATAAGGCGTCCCATCCTTGTGCTTATAGCCCTCCGTCGTGAAGATCATGTCGATGTCGGAATAAGCCCCGCCCGCCTCACGGTCCCCCGCGCTGAAGCAGAGAAACGCACAATCCTCCTCGCTGCGGTTGACCAGATGATGCCCGTTACGCAGCCCCATCGGCCATGCCGCGCAATCCCCCGCGCGTAGAAGCGTTTCGCCCGCATTCTCGACCAGCACCGCCTCGCCCGAGAGCATCACGAGAAACTCATCCTCACCCGCATGCCAGTGGCGTTGCGAGGACCATGCCCCGGACTTGAGCACCACATGGCTGGCGCCGAGCGCCGTGAGGCCGAGCCGCGCGCCGACGCGCCGCTGCCAGCGCCCCGCCACCGGCTCGTCGAACGGCGGCGGATAGCCGGTGGAATTGAGCTGTGCGAACGCATCGAGATCGATCTTGGGCATATATGGAGCCTTCGCGAGGGGACGGCGGCACGGCCACGCCTCTCTGTAGCGGATGCCGGCGATCAAAGGGAGAGCCGGCGACCGGTAACGAACGATGACGCTGGATCAGAAGGGCGCAAATGCTCTAACGCGGCGGCAATGACCGTGCAGCCTGCTCCCGTCCTCACCCTGACCGATCCTGCCGCGCTGGCGAGCGCCCTGATCGCTTGCCCGTCCATCACGCCAGCGACCGGTGCCGTGTTCGATTGCCTCGCAGCGATGCTGGCGCCGCTCGGCTTCTCGGTCGAGCGTTTCCTGGATGGCGAGGCGCCGGAAGGGCCGGTCGAGAACCTGCTCGCCGTTCGCCGTGCCGGTGACGGTCCCCATTTCGCCTTTGCCGGCCATCTCGATGTCGTGCCGCCCGGCGACGGCTGGACGAGCGACGCCTTCGCGCCGCAGACACGCGGCGAACTGCTCTACGGCCGCGGCGCCGTCGACATGAAGGGATCGATCGCGGCCTTCGTCGCGGCCGTCGCGCGCGCCGAGGCGCAGCCGGGTACGATCAGCCTGCTCATCACTGGTGACGAGGAAGGCGACGCCATCCACGGCACCCGAGCGCTGATGGCGCATATGGCCGAGCGCGGCGTCAAGCCGGACCTCTGCCTTGTGGGCGAGCCGACTTCGGTCAACCGCCTCGGCGACACGATCAAGATCGGCCGGCGCGGCTCGGTCAACATGTGGATCACCGTGCCGGGCGTGCAGGGCCATGTCGCCTATCCGCACCTCGCCCATAACCCGATCTCGCCGCTGCTGCACATCCTGAGCGCGATCGAGGCGATCGAGCTGGACACCGGCACCGACTGGTTCCAGCCGAGCAATATCGAGATCACCGATCTGCATGTCGGCAATCCGGCGACCAATGTGATCCCCGGCAAGGCGAGCGCGCGGCTCTCGATCCGCTTCAATGATCTGCACAGCGGCGAGGCGCTGGTCGAGCGCATCCGCGCGATCGTCGAGCCGGAAGGCGGCGTGCTGGAAGCGAAGATCAGCGGCGAGGCGTTCCTGACTCCCCCGGGCGCCTTCTCCTCGCTCATCAGCGAGGCGATCGAAGCGGAAACCGGTATCGCGACCGAGTTGTCGACCAGCGGCGGCACGTCCGATGCTCGCTTCCTCAGCCGCCTGTGCCCCGTGGTCGAGTTTGGCCTGGTCAACGCGACGATGCACAAGCTGGACGAGGCGGTCGCCCTGCCCGATCTGGAGCAGCTCACGCGAATCTATGGCCGCATCATCGCAGCCATTCCAACGCGATCTTAACCAACGCCTGTTAAAGCGGCGCGCAATTCCAGAAACTTGTACGAGGGGAGTTGCTGCCGCCATGGCTGCCTATTCCATTCAGACAGATGCCGGCCACCGATCCTTGCACATTGTGATGCGCGGCTATTGGGACCAGCCGACGTTCGACGTGTTCGCGCGCGAGTATGAGCAGGCCGTCCGCAGCATGCATGCTGCCGGCGGCCTTGCAAAAGCGCTGGTCGATGGACGCGAATTCGCCGTGCAAGCCAAGGAGATTTCCGAGCAATTCCGGGCGCTCATTGCTCGCAACCTGCCTTATCTCACCAAGCACACCGCCACCGTCGTTCCCGCGCATCTCAACAAGCTGCAGGCCGAGCGCGCGGGCGGCGAGCTGACCGCGCAGTATTTCACGGATATCGACGAGGCGTGTGCCTGGCTCGATTGGCCGGGTGGAGCGCAAACGCCAGGTTAACTGGCACGTGCTATAAATGGATACAACCAAAGGAAAATCAGCGGGTTGCATCCAGATGAACGCTTACGACATTTCGATCGAGCTGGATCGACGCCTGCTGCGCATGACCATGTGCGGCTATTGGGACACGGCCACTTTCGATCTCTTTGCCCACGATTTCCGCAGGGCGCTCGGCCAGCTCGCCTTACATGGCGGCGCGCGCCTCGCCTTCGTCGACGCACACGAATTCGCCGTACAATCCGTCGAAATCACCGATAAATTCGGCGCGCTGATCGCCGCGTCCTATGGCACGATGGCGCCACGCACCGCGACCCTTGTCGCAGGCACGCTCAACAAGCTCCAGTCGGATCGCGCGGGTATGCAGGGCAGCGCCCGCTACTTCACAGATGCAGCCGCCGCCGAGGCCTGGTTGTTCGACGAAGCATGATCCCGCTCAGCGTCGCAGGATGATATAAAGCGCGCCGTCTCCACCATGCCGGGGATGCGCCTGGCGGACGCTGGCAATGCGATGCGCATGCGCGCTGCGTACCAGCCAGTCGCCGATCTCCGCCCGGATCGCGCCCCGCTTGCGCGCTTCGCCTGGCAAGGGCGCCGGGCGCGGCTTGCCCGTAACGACGAGCAGCACGCGCCAGCCCTGCACCGCGGCATCGCCGAGCAGCCGCTCCAGCCGCATCTGCGCCGCCGCCAGATTGAGGCCGTGCAGGTCGATGCTGATGTCCGGGGCGAGCTGACCGGAGCGGATCTTCTTCTCCCAGCTTCCATCCAGCACCGGGACCGGCGCCGGACGGGCCGGGGCGATGGGTGCGGGCGTGCGCTCGGGTGGCACGCGGCCTTTGACCTTCAGCGCCTTGGCGAATGATTCGGGAGAGGGTGCTCCCTCCGCCTCCGCGATCACCGCCTTAGGACGGGTCCGGCGCAGCGGCGTCACCGTGCGCGCCAGCTTCTGCCAGAGATCGCGCTCCTCAGGGGAGAGGAGGCGGGACGGCATTTTGCTGGGCTGTCAGGCGGGCGTAAGTGCCGATCGGCAGCAGGAGGAGCGCACTGCCGCGCGCGGACATGCCGCCCGCCAGCGGTCGCGCCCGCTCGCCGGCGCCCCAGAAGGTATCGAAGCGGTTGGAGCCCTTGATCGCGCCGCCGGTATCCTGCGCGACCCACACGCCGTTCGGCTCAGCCCGGTCTAGCGAAAGCAGCACCGGCGCGCCGAGCGGCACGAAGGTCGGGTCCGCCGCAACAGTCGCTTCTTCCGTCACCGCGAGCCCCATGGCGCCGATCGGCCCGGCGCCGGTCAGCTCGCGAAAGAACACGTAGCTCTTGTTCTCGTTCATGATCGCCACGCCCTCGGCCGCGTGTGTGCGCAGATAGCTCATGATGTCCTGCATCGAGCCGATCTGGATCAGGCCGCGATCGCGCATCACGCGGCCGATGCCGGTATAGTCGCGCCCGTTCTGCCCGTCATAGCCGACGCGCATGACGCCGCCGTCCGGCAGGCGCAGCCGCCCGCTGCCCTGCACTTCCAGGAAGAAGAGCTCGACCGGATCATTGGCATAGGCCAGCTCCAGCCCCTTGCCGTCGAGCGACCCGGCCGTGATCGCCGCGCGATCGTCATACTGGACGAGATTGCTGCCCTGCACCTTGCCGCGAATGCGCCGGCCCTTGAGCGACTCGCTGAACAGGCCGAGATCGACCTCGATCAGATCGGCCGGTCGCTTGTAGAGCGGTGTCTCGCAGCCGGGGGCCTTCGCCCGGCAGCCGGCGATCTCGGGTTCATAATAGCCGGTCGCGAAAGCCTTGCCGTCGCCGACCTGCACCGCCTCGAAATTGCGGCGGAAGAATTCGCGCGCATTGGCCTCGCTCCAGCTCGCTGCCGCCGCGCAGGCGGCCTGCCAGTCCGACCCGCTGGTGAGGCCGCTCTGGTCGCGCCGCCGCACGAGCGACGGGCAGGAGAGACGGAATGCCCGCAGTGCCCGCGCGGTGCGCTCGTCGCCGTTCGGCAGTAGTGTATCGAGATCGGGTCCGAGCGTCAGGCCGGCAGCTACGGCGGGGCCGGGGCCGGTGGGCGTCGGCGTCGCGCCGGACGTGGGGGATGGAAGGGGCGCCGGGGAGGAACTCGGCGCGGGCAACGGCGGGCGCGGCGTTGCCGGCTGGGGCCTGACCGCCGATTCGCGGGGCGGCTGTGTCGGCCTTTTAGACGGAGCGGGCGCGCCTGCGGAATTAGGCGGGATGACCCGGCCGCAACCCGCCAGCGCAAGCACGCCGATAGCGGTCAGCAACCAGGGCGCGAGGGATTGACGAAAATTTTGCACGGCGCGGCGACCTTGTCCGGTCAGCCCTCGTCCGTCTCCGCGAGCTGCCAGTTGGGATCGCGACTGCGCAGATCCCGGCTGAACGTCCATGTCTCGACCGTTGTGATGGCATCGTCCAGCGACCCGGCGACGACCTGCCCGTCCTTGTCGCGCGTCACGGCGGACAGGTCCGCCTCGAACGTCACCGCGACATGGGCCACGCCGTTATCGACACGGGCATCGACGATATTGGCATTGTCGATGCGCACGAGCTTGTTGTCGAGGACCAGCCCATCGGCCTCGCGCTGCGTGATCGCTGCCTCGAAGGCATCATAGACGTCCTGCTCGCAGAAGGTCTTCAGCGTCTCGCGGTCGCCCTTCCAGAAGGCTTCGAGAATGAGGCCATAGGCAGAGCGGGCACCGCCGAGAAACTGGCCGACGTCGAATGTGCGATCCGCCGCGATCAGCGCGCGCAGTCCAGCCTGGGCAGGAACGCTGACGGCACTCTCCGCCGCACGCTGGCCAGCGGCGCGGCCATCATTGGGAACGCCCGCAGGCGCGCGGTTTGCGACCGGGCCATCGACGGGTGTCGGCAGTTGCCGCTGCTGCTCATGCCCCGTCCGGCGCCCCAGAACGGCGAAGAGCCGCAGCGCCAGCAAAGCAAAGATCATGGCCAGGACGACGATGACGGTCACGAGTTCAGCATCCTTCAAACAAGCCGGAACCCGCTAGACATAAGCGCGTTCGGCGGAACATTCAAACCCGCAACGCTTAAACTCGCGTCAACGCTGCGCAAAAGAGCGAAAAAAAGCACTTCTCGTCGCCCGGGAACCGCTTTTCGAGGGTACCAGCACGGGACGCGCGGCCTGTCGCGGGAGCTGGTCCTAATGATTGCCCTGCCCCGGCCCGCCTGCTAAGCGCCCCGCCCAAGGACGTGGAGCGGGCAGTCGCGCCCGGACATGCCGCCGTCCAGAGACATTCTGCCCCGCGCCCCGGCCCGATGCCGGCGGCATGGCGGCCATAGCCCTGAAGGACCCGAACGACATGACCGACACGACTGCAAATGGCGCCGACAACCTGCCGCAGATCGGCCTCATCGCGCAATATGTGAAGGACCTCTCCTTTGAGAATCCGAACAGCCCGGCCGTCTATCAGTGGCAGGAGCAGCCGCAGATCGACATCAATTTCAACATCAGCAACAACCAGATCGCTGAGGACGTGTTCGAGATCGCGCTCAAGGTGTCGGCTTCCGCCGCCAGCGATCAGGGCACGGCCTTCGCGGTCGAGCTGGTCTTCGCCGGCCTGTTCGGCATCCGCAACGTGCCCGAGGATCAGATGCGCCCGTTCCTCTATGCCGAGGCGCCGCGCCTGCTCTTCCCGTTCGCCCGCCGTATCCTGGCCGATGCCGTACAGGACGGCGGCTTCCAGCCGCTGCTGCTCGATCCGATCGATTTCGGCGCGCTCTACATGCAGCAGCAGGGCCAGATGGATGCTGCGGCGGCGGGCACCCCGATCGGCAACGCCTGATTCGCACAACCCCATCGGCATAGCGACGCGATGAGCCTGCTCCGCTCGACCGGGACGATCGGAGCGCTCACGCTGGTCAGCCGCGTGCTCGGCATGGTGCGCGACATGCTGATGGCGCGCTTCGTGGGCGCGGGCTTCGCGTCCGACGCCTTCCTGATCGCCTGGCGGCTGCCCAACCTGTTCCGCGCCCTCTTTGCCGAGGGCGCCTTTTCCGCCGCTTTCGTGCCGATGTTCAATCGCATCATGGCGCGCGAAGGCCAGGACGATGCCGAGGCCGGGCGCCGCGCCGCGATTGCCTTTGCCGGGCAAGTGCTGTCCGTGCTCTTCCCGATCCTGGTCATTCTCACCATCCTGATGATGCTGGCCGCCGGCCCGGTCGTCTGGGCGATGACCGGCGGTTTCCCCGATGGCGGCCCGGACAAATTCGCACTCGCCCGCCACCTCACGATCATCACCTTCCCCTATCTGGCGCTGGTCTCGCTCACATCGTTGCTCGGCGGCATCCTCAACAGCTTCAACCGCTTCTGGGTGAATGCCGCCGCGCCGACCTTGCTCAACATCTGCATGATCGTGGCGATCCTGTTCTTCCGCGGCGACAGCCCGATCGAGACCGCCGAAACGCAGGCGATCGCCGTCACCGTCTCCGGCATGATGCAGCTGCTCTGGCTCATCTGGTCGTGCCGGCGCATCGGCGTCGTGCTGCGCATCGGCCTGCCGCGCCTCTCGCCGCAAGTGAAGGCCATGCTCGCCGTCATCGGCCCGGCCGCCATCGGCCAAGGCGCGATCCAGATCAATCTGCTGATCTCCACCTCGCTCGCCGCGCGCTTCCTGCCGCAAGGCTCGGTGAGTTGGATCTATTATGCCGACCGGCTGAACCAGCTCCCGCTCGGCCTCATCGGCATCGGCGTCGGCACGGCGATCCTGCCCCTGCTTTCGCGCCAGATCGGCTCGGGCGACGCAAAAGCAGCGAACGACACGCAGAATCGCGCACTGGAGCTGGCGCTGTTCCTGGCCCTGCCCGCCGCCATCGCGCTGTTCGTCTCAGCGACGCCGCTCATCCGCGGCGTCTTCCAGCATGGTGCCTTCACCGCGGTCGACACCTTCGGCTGCGCCGCCACGCTTGCCGCCTTCGCGCCCGGCGTCCCTGCCTATGTGCTCGTCAAGGTGCTGACGCCGGGCTTCTATGCCCGCTCGGACACGCGCACGCCGGTGCGCATCGCCTTCATAGCTATGCTGGTCAATCTGGTCGGCAATCTGACGCTCATCTGGTCGCTCGGTCCCGTCGGCATCGCGCTTTCCACCGCCATATCGGCCTGGGTGAATGTCATCCTGCTCTACATCGCACTGAAGCGCGCCGATCATCTGACGCTGGACGCCCGCTTCCGCGGCAAGGTGCTACGCATCGTCGCGGCCGGCGTCCTGATGGGCGTTGCGCTCTACATCGGCAATGACCTGCTCGACGCGCATATGAGCGGGCATTTCTGGCAGCGCATCGCCGCCCTCGCCCTGCTCTGCGGCGGCGGCGCGACGGTCTATGGCATCGCAACGATCGGCCTCGGCGCCTATCGCCTCTCCGAGCTCAAGGGCCAGCTTCGCCGGCGGCGCTGATCAACCCGCTTGCCGACTGCCGAACCCTCGGTCTAAGTTGACAATGACCATCGAGATACTCCCGCAGCGAGCATCCAGTGGGGAGAGGATACCGATGAAAATCCTGCACGGGATAAGTCTTGCCGCCTTGCCGACGGCGATTGCCTTGCTGGCCGTATCGGCCGGCGCGCATCACAGCTTCGCCATGTTCGACAATAGCCGATCGATCACGATCCAGGGCAAGGTCACGGTCTATCAGTGGACCAATCCGCATGCCTTTCTGGAAATCGATGCGGACACCGGCGGGGGCAACATCAAGCATTACGCGCTGGAGATGACGAGCCCGAACATGTTGAGTCGCGGCGGCTGGTCCTCACGCACGGTGAAGCCGGGCGACATGGTCCGGGCCGTGGTCTCCCCGCTCAAGGATGGGCAGGCGGGCGGTCTGTTGCTGGAGCTTACCTTGCCCAACGGCAGGAAGATGCTCCCCGGCGTGCCCAATGCGCATCGCTACAAGATCACCTCGTAAGGGGACGGCCGTGGAACTCGGGATGAGGATGACGACAAGAGCCTTGCTCATGGGCACCTGCCTCGCCGGATCGGCGATGGCGGCGATCGCCCAGCCCAATTTCAGCGGCACATGGGAGCGCTATCCCCCGCCGGGCGAGACGGCCGACCCGCGCTATGCGCCCTCTGTCATCCCCGACCCCCAACTCAAACCGCAATATCGCGCCGAGTGGGAACGCGGGCAGAAGATCCTCAAGGAACGCCTCGAAGAAGGTCAGCCAGCGGGCGACAACTACATCCACTGTATCCCGGATGGCATGCCCTCGATGATGATGGGCATGTTCCCGATGGAGATCTTCCAGCGCCCCGAGCAGATCAACATCACGCAGGAAGCCTTCAGCCAGACCCGCCGCATCTACATGAACGAGCCCCTGCCAAAATGGGACGAGGTCGATCCCAGCTTCTACGGCAAGGCGGTCGGCCGCTGGGAAGGCGATACGCTGGTGATAGAGACGACCGGCATCAAGCAGAATGTGACCTTCCGCTGGACCCCGCATTCGGAAGACATGAAGATCACCGAGCGCATCCGCCTGCTCTCGCCGGACATCCTGCAGGACGAGATCACGATCGAGGACAGCTATCTCGAAAAGCCGTGGACCTACACTTACTCGTTCCGGCGCATGAAGGGCTACAAGCTGCAGGAATATGTCTGCGAGGACAATCGCGACTATATCGACCAGGACGGTAATGTCCGGCACAAGATCAAGCCGTAGCAGGCGCGACCACGCCATTCTGACGTCAAAATCCAGGTCGCCCCGTACTTGATCGGGATGACGGCGGTTGTTTTTGCAAGGCTTGATCGTCGATCCACGAACCGGGCAGTTGCGCCACCTAGATACACAACATGTTAAATGTTATCGAACGACTCGTCACACAGAATGACGAGCGACGGAGTGGATGACATGACGAGCGGAACAGGGTCGATCGAGGCGCGGCTACAGCGGGTGGAAGACGAGCTCGCGATCCGGCGGATCATCGAGGATTATGCCGCCTTTCTCGATGGCCGCGACTTCAAGGGTTATGTCAGCCTGTTCGCGCCGGACGGCAACTGGACCAATGCGGTGGGCAGCTACACGGGGCAGGATGCGATCTACCAGATGCTGCTCGATGATGTGGGCGTGGACGGCGCGCCCAATCGCAACAATTTCCACATCATCACCAACGAGCGGATCGACATCGACGGCGACACGGCGAAATCGACCTGCCGCTATCTCTTCATCTTCCCGAGCAAGACACGCCAACCGGTGACAGCACTGGCCGGGCTCTATCAGGACGAATTCGTGCGTCTGGAGAATGGCTGGAAGATCAAGCGACGCGAGGCCATCGAAGTCCTCCCGACGCATGACGAGTGGGAGAAGCTGTTCTCGCTCAAGACCGACTCCTGACGCGCCAGAATTTCCAGAGCCTGTTTGATCGAATTCAAGCAATGCTTCCGAGAAAGCAGGAGAATAAGATGGTGCAACCAGAGCAGAACGCAGCCTAGCTTGCCGTAAGGTCGCGCGCTATGATCCCTCTATTCGAGGGAGGGGTGCGACATGGGCGAGCCTGGTCTCATGCAGAGCTATTATCCCGCGCAAGGCGGGCCGCTGCCACCGCCGGTCACCATCGGCGCGATGCTCCGCAAGTCTGCCGCACGCTGGCCGCATGTGCCCGCGCTCTGCGAAGTCGATTCCGGGGGGGCTTTCACCCGCAGCTGGACCTATGCGGAGTTGCTGCACGACGCCGAGCGGCTCGGGCGAGCGCTCGCCAGCCGTCATGCGCCGGGCGCCCGCATCGCCGTTTATGCCAACAATGCGCCCGAATGGGTGCTGCTGGAAATGGGCGCGGCGATGGCGGGGCTAGTGCTGGTCACCGTCAATCCCGCCTCGATCGAACGCGAGCTGCGCTATATCGTGGAGCAGTCCGGGGCCGAGGCGATCTATTGCGTCGAAAACTTTCGCGGCAATCCGCTGGCGCAGATCGCGCAGGCGGTGAGCGCGGACGTGCCGGCGGTGCGTCACTGCATGCTGTTGAGCGATCATGCGTCGCTGTTCGAGGGCGAGGAGACCGGCACTCTGCGCGCTCCCCGGCCCGACGATGCGGCGCAAATCCAGTACACATCCGGCACCACGGGCCAGCCCAAGGGGGCGCTGCTGCATCATGGCGGGCTGGTGCGCAACGCGGCGGACCTGTTGCAGGACGGCGGGGTCGGCCCGGGCGCCGTCTTCGTGCTGTGTACGCCGCTCTTTCACACGACGGGCTGCGCGGTGCAGGTGCTGGGCGGCCTCGCCGTCGGCGCGACGATGCTGCTGCCGCCGGCCTTCGATCCGGCGCTGACCGCGCGGCTGATCGCGCGCGAGAAGCTGAGCTTCGCGCTATTCATCCCGACGATGATGATCGCCGTGATGGAAGCCGCCGCGCGCGATGGCCATGATCTGCGCTCGATCGAGCATATTCTCGCCGGTGGTGCGATGGTCGCGCCGGAGCTGTGGCGCAAGGCCTGGGACGCCTTCGGCGCGAGGGTTCAGATCGCTTATGGCCAGACCGAATGCTCGCCGATCATCACGCGCTGCACCGCCGACGACTCGCTGGAGGACATGACGCAGACCGTCGGCCGGGCGGCGCCGCATACCGAAGTCTCGATCCGCGACCCCAGGACCAATGACGTCGTGCCTATCGGCGCGCAGGGCGAGATCTGCTGCCGGGGCTATCAGCTCATGCTCGGCTATAACGACAACCGCCAAGCGACAGCGGCGACGATCGACGCCGAAGGCTGGCTGCACACCGGCGATCTCGGCACGATGGATGCGCGCGGCTATGTCCGCATCACCGGGCGCGTGAAGGAGATGATCATCCGAGGCGGCGAGAATCTGTTTCCGGTCGAGATCGAGAATGCGATGCTGGAGCATGACGCCATCGCCGAAGTGGCGGTGGTCGGCATTCCCGATGAGACCTGGGGCGAGACGGTCGCTTGTTTCTTGCGCCCCGCAGGCGCCACGCGGCCGGGCGACGCGGACCTGAAGGCGTTCGTGCGCGAGCGGCTCTCGCCCCAGAAGACGCCGCAGCACTGGGTGTGGGTCGAGCAATGGCCGATGACGGGATCGGGCAAGATCCAGAAGTTCAGGCTGCGCGAGCAATTCGTGGCGGGGGAGTTTGCGCTGCAATCGGCAGGATAGACGAAGTCGCCGTACGATGAATGGGATGTAGGGCGCTCAGCTTTCGCCTTTCCCCAGCTTCAGGCCCTTGAGCGCGGCGAAGGGGCTGGTGTCCTCCTCGCTCAGCACGCCCATCTTGCGCAGGGTCTCGTCGGCGCCGGGGATGCGGGGATAGGGATCGAGATTGAGCGCGAGCGTCTGGGCGACCGTTTCGCCGAGGTCGATGCGCTCGTCCTCCAGCGGCAGCACGTCGCAATCCTCGTCGCTGAGCTCGATGCCCTCCTCGCCGCTGTCCTGCTCGTCGTCATCGAGGCCACGCACGAAGCGGACGGCAAATGGCACGTCGATATGCGCGGGCACATCCTCGTCGGTCGCGACACAGGCCTGGACGAGATCGGCGACGAGCGTGCCACGGACGAGCGCGCCGGCCGCTTCCGGCGTCACGCTGAGCCGCGCCTCCAGCCGATCGAGCGCGCGCAGGCGGAAGCGGCGGGCCAGCGCGGTGCGCTCGGCCTCGTCCGCCTCGATCTCGCGCTCGCGTCCATCGCCAAACTCGTTGGCGCGCAGCCAGCGGGAAAATTCGCTCGGTGCCGGTGCGGTCATCGTCGCCTCAGCCGCGCAGGCGCCCGGCGAGCAGCGCGTCGAGCGATTGCCCGTCCAGCGCCGTCGCCAGCGCGCGCAGCTGGGCCTCGGTATAAGCCAGCTCGTCGGCGGCGGGCGCTTCGCCACGGTAAAGATTGCGCACCAGCGCTTCGGCCAGCGACGCCTCGCCGGAGAGGCCCCCGCGATAGGCGGCAAGGCGCCCGCCGAGCGCACCGACCATGCGGCCGACCTGCTTGCCGACGACGAGATCGCCGAAGCCGATCTGGCGGATCTGGCCATCCATATCGTCGATGAAGATTTCGGTCAGGCGCACGGATTCGGGTTTCGCCTCAAGCGCTTCCAGCCGGAGCAGGACGAGCGAGAGGATCGCCGCGACCATGTCGAAGCGCCCGTCCAGCGTGTCCGCGACGCCGCCCTCCAGATACCAATGCGGTTCGCGCGCGGTGGCGACGACGGCATCATAGAGCGGGCGCTGCTCGGCGCGGGCATCCTTGCGGGCGAAGAGGGAGGAGAGAAGAGACATGCTCGGTTCAGCTTTGTGGCGGCACAGGAGGTTTCGGGCGACGAGCCGGCGCGCTCGGATGCGGCCATCGGCACTTGCATATTGATTGCGGCGGCTGGCAATGCAATGGGCGTCCACTTGGCGCGAGCGTTTTTGCGAAGGACTATGTGCAGGAGATGAGGATGCAGCGTGGCATTGGGCGGCCGCTTATGGTCGCGGGCGCGGCGGCAGTGCTCCTGCTGGCCGGCGGCTGCAGTCGCATCCGGGCGCATCAGGGTTTCCTCGTCGACCAGCTCATCGTCGACTCGGTGCTGCCCGGCGTCGACAATCGCGCCTCGGTCGAAGGGGCGCTCGGCCGCCCGACCTTCGTCTCGCAGTTCGGCCCGGAGCGCTGGTATTATGTGGCACGCGACACCCGCGCGCTCGCCTTCGCCTCGCCTCGGCCGACCGATCAGTTGCTCGTCACCGTGCAGTTCGACGACAAGGGCAATGTCGCCAGCATTGATCGCAACAAGACGCTCGACCAGGTCGCGAACATCTCGCCGGTGGGCGACAAGACGCCGACCCTCGGCCGCAAGCGCAGCCTGCTCGACGAGATTTTCGGCAATATCGGCGCGGTCGGCGCGGGTGGCGTGGGCGGGGGTAGCGGCCCGGCAGGCCCTGGTCCGAACGGCAGCTGAAGCCCGGTCGCTTCGTCGCGTCCGCGCGAGTCGGACGCGGTTTTCCTTGCAATTTCCCTGACTTTGGATTCAGATTGTCCATCGAGGGAGAGCCGCCATGCAGCATCTCGGCGATCTGCAGCCGCTGAGGCAGCCAGATTTCCTAGCCGACCATGCCCCACTTGGCCGCTATAGCGCCAAGCGGAGCCGCTGGCGTTTCGCCGTCGGCTCGCTGGAAGTGGGCTTCGATCGCGCCAGCGAGGCGCTCGAGGCCGAAACATCGCGCCCGGCGCCGGCCGCCGCGCCGCGCAGTGACTTCGGCCACCGCCTCCTGATCCTGATGGGCACGGTCACCACCACGCTGCTGGTCGTCGCGCTGGCTGGATGGCTCTGGTCGTCGCGCGGCTCGCTGATCGGCGGGGAGACGGTCTCGGCCTCGATCATCGACCGCGGCGACGCCATGCCAAGCGCCAGTCTCGCCGTCACCCCGCCGCCGCTGGTGATCCCGACGCCGGGCGTGAAGCCCGCGCACCTCACCGCAGTGATCGAACAGGGCAAGCCGGCCCCGGCCGTCGCGCCCGCGCCGCGCGCTGCCGTGGCGATTGCCGAGGGTCGCGCCATCGAACCCAGACCGGCCGCCGACGGCGGCAAGGCGACGCCTGCCCCGGACGAAGCCATCGTCGCGTCCGGCAATTTCCTGCTCATCCCCGGCGTCGCCCGCGCCGTCTCGCTGGCGATGACCGACGGCGAGGCGCAGAACTGGGCGGCAGGCGGCTATCACGGCATTGTCGTGATGGGCGATGCCGCGCCCAAGGATGGCAAGACCTGCCGCCAGGGCACCGTGCTGCTGCGCGACGGGTCGGCACAGGGGCGGACGCAGACGTTCGAGCGCTGTCTTTAGGCCAGAACCCAACCGCAGTGCTTTTGCGTCCCTGGGTTCCCGCGTTCGCGGGAATGACGGTGCCTTTGAACTACCGCGCGATACCACCAGCCGCCAACACGGCCAGCGTGACCAGCTCCGACGCCGTCGATGCCATGGCGGCGATCTGCACCGGCTTGGACATGCCGAGCAGGATCGGGCCGATCACCGAATCCCCGCCGAGCTCGCGCAGCAGCTTGGCCGAGAGATTGGCGGACTGGAGGCCGGGCATCACCAGCACATTGGCCGGGCCGGACAGGCGGCAGAACGGATAGTTGCGCATGACGCGGGGATTGAGCGCGACGTCCGGGGCCATCTCGCCCTCGAACTCGAAATCAACCCCGCGCTCGTCGAGCAGGTGAACCGCCTCGCGGATGCCCTCCAGCCAGTTGCCGGAGGGATTGCCGAATGTCGAATAGCTGAGGAACGCAACACGCGGCTCATGGCCCATGCGGCGCGCGACGGCGGCGGTCTCGATCGCGATGTCGGCCAGCTCCGTCGCGCTCGGGCGTTCATTGACCGTCGTGTCGGCCATGAACACCGTGTGGCTGCGGCCGACCAGGATGTGCATGCCGAAGCAGGTGCGATCCGACGCGGGGTCGATGACCCGGCGCAGCTCGCGCATCGACTGGGCATAGGTGCGCGTCACGCCGGTGATCATCGCGTCCGCCTCGCCCATCTTGAGCAGCAGCGCGCCGAACACATTGCGGTCGCGATTGACCATGCGCTCGCAGTCACGGCGGAGGTAGCCGCGACGCTGGAGTCGCTCGTAGAGCATATCGACCATCTTCGGCACCAGCGGATGATTGACGCTGTTGTAGAGCTCGAAGCTCTCCGGATCGCGCACGCCGAGCGCGCGAAGCTGGTCGTAGACGTCCTGCCGGCCGACCAGCACGGGAATGCCATAGCCGCCGTCGCGGAACTGAATGGCGGCGCGCAGGACCACCTCTTCCTCGGCCTCGGCGAACAGCACACGCTTGGGCGCGGCCTTGGCGCCTTCATAAGCGAGCGTCAGCACCGAAGTGGTCGGATTAAGGCGGCTCTTGAGGCTATGCCGATAGGCCGCCATGTCCTCGATCGGCCGCTGGGCCACGCCGCTGTCCATCGCCGCCTGCGCGACGGCGGCCGGCACGACCTCCATCAGGCGCGGATCGAACGGTGCGGGGATGATGTAATCGGCGCCGAAGCTGTGTTTGGTGCCATAAGCCAGCGCCACTTCCTCGGGCACCTGCTCGCGCGCCAGCTCGGCGATGGCAGTGGCCGCCGCGATCTTCATCGCCTCGTTGATCGCCGTCGCACGCACGTCGAGCGCGCCGCGGAAGATGAACGGGAAGCCCAGCACATTGTTGACCTGGTTCGGATAGTCCGAACGGCCCGTGGCGATGATCGCATCGGGCCGCGCGGCCTTGGCGACCGGGGGCAGGATCTCGGGATCGGGATTGGCCATGGCGAAGATGATCGGCGTGCCGTTCATCTCGGTGATCCACTCGGGCTTGAGCGCATCCTTGGCCGAGAGGCCGAGGAAGATGTCGGCGCCCTTGAGCGCATCGTGCAGCGTGCGCGCCTCGGTCCGCACGGCGTGGGCGGACTTGAACTGGTCCATGCCATGGGCACGGCCCTGGTAGATGACGCCCTCGCGATCACACATGATGACGCTCTCGTGCGGGACACCCATCGCCTTTATCAGCTCGGTGCAGGCGATGGCAGCGGCGCCGGCGCCGTTGACCACGATCTTCGCATTGCGAATGTCGCGCCCCGTGAGGAAGCAGGCATTGATGAGCCCCGCCGCGCAGATGATCGCCGTGCCATGCTGGTCGTCATGCATGACCGGGATGTTCATGCGCTCCTTGAGCGCCGCCTCGATCATGAAGCACTCAGGCGCCTTGATGTCCTCGAGATTGATGCCGCCGAAACTGGGCTCGAGCAGCGCTACGGCGTCGATGAAGGCCTGCGGGTCTTCCGTGTTCAGCTCCAGATCGATCGAGTCGACATCGGCAAAGCGCTTGAAGAGGACAGCCTTGCCTTCCATCACCGGCTTCGACGCCAGCGCGCCGAGATTGCCCAAGCCGAGAATCGCCGTGCCGTTGGAGATGACCGCGACCAGATTGCCCTTGGCGGTATAGTCATAGGCCCTGGACGGGTCTTCCGCGATGGCGCGCACCGGCACCGCGACACCGGGGGAATAAGCGAGCGCCAGGTCGCGCTGCGTCGCCATCGGCTTGGACGCGATGATCTCGATCTTGCCCGGCCGGCCGAAGCTATGGAACAGGAGCGCCTCGCGCTCGGAAAATTCAACAGATGCCTTGTCGGCAGGCTGATCGCTCATTGGGAGTGGTCCTCTCCGATACAGGCGCAGCCCTAACGACATTCCTGTCCCCTTCACAAGGGGGCAGGGCAGCGTTTCCTTGGATTGCATCATCCGACGGGACGGGAATGACAGTGGAGGTTGGCTTGATGCCCTGCTAACGCTCGGCTCGTGAACAGCCCACCCGCTCCGATGGCCAAAGCCGCCAGCGCCCCCACGCCCATGATGGCCCAGTATCTCGGGCTCAAGGCCGAGGCGGGCGGCGATCTGCTGTTCTATCGCATGGGCGACTTCTTCGAGCTGTTTTTCGACGACGCGAAGATCGCGAGTCAGGTGCTCGACATCGCACTGACCACGCGCGGCGAGCATCAGGGCGAGGCGATCCCGATGTGCGGCGTGCCCGTTCACAGCGCCGACGGCTATCTTGCGCGGCTCATCCGGGCGGGGCACCGCGTCGCCATTGCCGAGCAGACCGAGACACCGGAGCAGGCGCGCGCGCGCCTGGGCTCCAAGGCGCTGGTCGGTCGCGCGATCGTGCGCTTCGTGACGGCCGGCACCTTGACCGAGGATGCGCTGCTCGACAGCCGGCGGGCCAATCTGCTGGCGGCGATCGGCGAGGCAGGCGGGCAGATCGCCATCGCCGCCGCCGATATCTCGACCGGGCGTCTTGAGGTCGTCGCACTCGAAGGCAGCGGCATCGAGGCGGAGCTGGCGCGGATCGGCGCGAGCGAAGTCATTGCGCGCCCGGGACTCGCCGAGCGGATCGGCACCGCCCATGCCTTCGAGAGCCGCGGTTTCGACAGCGGGCGGGCGGAGACCGACATCTGCCGGCATTTCGGCGTCAAGACGCTCGACAGCTTCGGCACCTTCTCGCGCCCGGAGCTTTCGGCGCTGGGCGGTCTGCTCGCCTATCTGGAGCATGTCGGTCAGGGGCGGATGCCGTTCCTGGCAGCACCGGTGCGCGCCGGGACGAGCGACCATCTCGCCATCGATCCGGCGACGCGCGAGAGCCTCGAGATCGTGCAGACGGCAAGCGGCCAGCGCGCCGGGAGCTTGCTCGCGACGGTCGATCGCACCGTAACGGGCGCGGGCGCGCGCGCGCTGGCCGCCGATCTCTCTGCGCCGCTGATGGACCGGGCAGTGATCGAGGCGCGGTTCGATCTGGTGCAATGGTTCCATGATGACGGGCCGCTGCGCGAGGATGTCCGTGCGCGCCTGCGGGCCTTGCCGGACGTTGGCCGCGCTCTCGGCCGTGTCGCCATCGGACGAGGCTCGCCACGCGATCTCGGCCAGTTGCGCGACGGGCTCGATGCCGCGCGCAGCCTGCGCGAGAAGATCGGCCGCCTGTCCGACCGGCCGGCGCTGCTGGATGTGCTGCTGCCTGCGCTCGACGGTCATGGTGCGCTGGTCGATCTTCTGTTCAACGCGCTCGTTCCCACCCCGCCGACCGAGACGGCCAATGGCGGCTATATCGCTGACGGTTACGATGCCGCGCTCGACGAGCTGCGGCGCTTGGCCGGCGATGGCCGCCGCGCCATTGCCGCTCTGGAAGCGCGCTATCGTGACGAGACCGGCATCGCCGCGCTCAAGATCCGTCACAATGGCGTGCTCGGCTATCATGTCGAGGTGCCCGCGCGTCATGCCGATGCGCTGATGGCGCAGGACAGCGGCTTTACACATCGCCAGACGCTGGCCGGCGTGGTGCGGTTCAACTCGATCGATCTGCACGAAGAGGCCGGGCGCGTCTCGCAGGCCGGTGCGCATGCACTGGCGGCCGAAGCGGCGCATTTCGAGGATCTGGTGGCGCAGGTCATGGACCGACGCGATGCGATCAGCCGCACGGCCGATGCGCTGGCGCGGATCGATGTGAGCGCGGCACTGGCCGATCGGGCCGTCGAAAGCGGCTGGGCGCGGCCGCGCTTCAGCGAGTCGCCCATGCTGGAGATTGCGGGCGGGCGTCATCCCGTGGTCGAGGCGGCGCTGGGCAAGAGCGGCACGGCCTTCGTCGCCAATGACTGCGCCCTGTCCGAACGTGACCGGCTCTGGCTGGTGACCGGGCCGAATATGGGCGGCAAGTCGACTTTCCTGCGGCAGAACGCGCTGATTGTGATCCTCGCGCAGGCGGGCAGCTTCGTCCCCGCGCGCGCCGCGACGCTTGGGTTGGTCGATCGGCTGTTCAGCCGGGTGGGCGCTTCGGACAATCTGGCACGCGGGCGCTCTACCTTCATGGTCGAGATGATCGAGACCGCCGCCATCCTCGCGCAGGCGACGGCGCGCAGCTTCGTCATCCTCGATGAGGTTGGGCGCGGCACATCGACTTATGACGGCCTCGCCATCGCCTGGGCTGTGGTCGAGGCGATCCATGACGTGAATGCCTGTCGCTGCCTGTTCGCCACGCATTATCATGAGCTGACACGGCTGGCGGAGCGGCTCGATGCGCTGTCGCTGCATCATGTCCGCGCGCGGGAATGGAATGGCGACCTGGTCCTGCTGCATGAGCTGGCGAAAGGGCCGGCCGACCGCAGCTACGGTATCGCTGTGGCGCGGCTTGCGGGGCTTTCGCCGGCGGTTCTGGCACGCGCCAAGTCCGTTCTCGCCAAGCTGGAGGCCGGCAAGGCGCAGACCGGCGGGATCGCGGCGGGCCTCGACGATCTGCCCCTGTTCGCCGCCACGCTGACCGCCGAGCCGGAAAAGGCGGCTGATCCGCTGAGAGAAAAACTTGCCGCCATCGATGCGGACAGCCTCTCGCCACGCGACGCGCTCGACCTTATCTATGCGCTCAAGCTTTTGTCAGACTCTGGCCCTATATAGACGCCGATGAACAAGGTTCCCGATATCCTCCCCGGCCGGCGTGCGATCATCGATCGCCGCGCCCTTGCGGACGCGCTCAACGCGGAGCTGGCCGCGCTGACCGATGTCGCGGCGCGGCGCCAGACGATCGTCGCGGCACTGCGGACGGCCCTCTCGGAGGGACGCGAGGAAGTCTCGCGGCGGCTCGCGGCTAATCCGACACGCGGGCGCGATGCGGTGACGGCGCAGGCCTTCCTGATGGACCAGATCATCCGTCTGCTGTTCGACGCGACGATCACGCACCTCTATCCGATCAGCAACCCGACCGCTTCAGAACGCCTGACCCTGATTGCCGTAGGTGGTTACGGGCGTGGCGAAATGGCGCCCTATAGCGACGTCGATATCGGGTTCATCACCCCCTACAAGCCGACCGAGTGGACCGAGCAGGTCATCGAATCCATGCTCTATGCGCTGTGGGATCTCGGACTCAAGATCGGCCATTCGAGCCGATCGATCGACGAGACCATGCGCATGGCCAAAGCGGATCTCACCATCCGTACCGCGCTGCTCGAGGCCCGCTTCATCTGGGGCGATCGGGGCGTCTATGAAGAGTGCGTCGCCCGCTTCGACAAGGACATCATGCAGGGCACGGCCCGCACCTTCGTTGCCGAGAAGCTGGCCGAGCGCGACGCCCGGCACAAGCAGATGGGCGACAGCCGCTATGTCGTCGAGCCCAATGTGAAGGAAGGCAAGGGCGGCCTGCGCGACCTGCACACGCTGTTCTGGATCGGCAAATATGTCCACCGCGTGCGCTCGGTGTCCGAACTGGTCGGCGTCGGCCTGCTGACGCGCGCGGAACTGTCGCAGTTCCAGCGCGCCGAGAACTTCCTATGGGCCGTGCGCTGCCACATGCACGAGGTCTCGCGCCGCGCCGAGGACCGGCTGACATTCGACCTGCAGATCGAGGTCGCCCGGCGCATGGGCTTTACCGAGAAGCGCGGCCGCTCCTCGGTCGAGCGTTTCATGCATCTCTATTTCCTGATGGCGAAGACCGTCGGCGACCTGACCGGCGTCTTCCTCGCCCATCTGGACGATGCCATGGCCAGCAAGGGCCGGCGCTACATTGCCTCGATTTTCTCGCGGCCCAAGAAGCTCGACGGCTTCGTGCTCGATCGCGGGCGGATCACCATTCCGGGAGACGACTTCTTCCGCGAGAAGCCGGTGCGGATGATCGAGATCTTCGCGCTGGCGGACAAGCACGATCTCCAGATCCACCCCAATGCCATGCGCGCGCTCAATCGCGATGCGGTGCTGATCGACCGGCGCGTGCGCGACGATCCGGAAGCCAATGCGCTGTTCATGAGCGTGCTGACCTCGCCGCGCGATCCGGAAAAGGTGCTGCGCTGGATGAACGAGGCGGGCACGTTCGGCCGCTTCGTGCCGGACTTCGGCCGTGTCGTCGCGCAGATGCAGTTCGACATGTATCACCACTACACGGTCGATGAGCATACGATCCGTGCGATCGGCCTGCTCGCGAAGATCGAGAAGGGCGAATTCAAGGCGGACCATCCGCTAGGCAGCGCGATCATCGGAAAGATCGTCTCGCGACGGGTTCTCTACGTCTCCGTGCTGCTGCACGACATCGCCAAGGGGCGCGGTGGGGATCATTCGATCCTGGGCGCCGAGATCGCCGAAACGCTCTGCCCGCGCCTCGGCATGAGCGCGGCCGAGACCGAAACCGTCGCCTGGCTGGTGCGCTATCATCTGCTGATGTCGGCGACCGCCTTCAAGCGCGATCTGTCCGACTACAAGACGATCCTGGACTTCGCCGAAGTTGTGCAGAGTCCCGAGCGGTTGCGGCTGCTGCTGCTGCTGACCGTGGTCGATATCCGCGCGGTCGGCCCAGGCGTCTGGAACAGCTGGAAGCGCCAGCTCCTGACCGAATTGTACGACTCGGCCGAGGAGGTCGTCCGTCCCGGCCATAAGCAGCGCGGGCGACAGGAGCGGATCGAGGCCAAGCGCGTGGTGCTGAACGAACGGCTGGGCATCGATGCCAAGGCGTTCGCCAAGCTGGTGAAGCGCTTCCCGGACTCATACTGGATCGCCGAGCCTGATCATATTCTGGAGCGCAATGCCCATCACCTGCTGGCGGCGGGCAGCTCCGATCTCTCGATCGATGCGCAGCCCTATCCCGAGCGCGGCGCCACTTTGGTCACCGTCTATGCGGCGGACCATCCCGGCCTGTTCTACCGGATCGCCGGCGCCATTCATCTGGCCGGCGGCAACATCATCGACGCGCGCATCCACACGCTCAAGGACGGGAGCGCCCTCGACAATTTCCTGGTGCAGGATCCGCTCGGCGGTCGCTTCGACGCGCCCGAGCAGTTGCAGCGCATCAAAACCTATATCGAGGATGCGCTCACCAACCGGCAGAAGCTGATGACCAAGCTCGACCAGCGCCCGCTCTCGCGCACGCGGGCCGAGGCGTTCGAGGTCGTGCCGCAAGTGCTGATCGACAACAAGGCATCGAACCGCTTCACCGTCATCGAAGTGGCGGCGCGCGACCGTCCCGCGTTGCTGCTCAGCCTCGCCTTCGCCCTGTTCCAGTCCAAGACCATGGTCCACAGCGCCCATGTCGCCACTTATGGCGAGCGGGCCGTCGACACTTTCTACGTGACCGACCTGCTTGGCGGGAAACTGGAGAGCAAGGCGCGTCTGGCAACGCTGGAGCGACGTTTGGTGGAGGCGGCGACCAACACGGCGGGCGAACTGCTCGACGCGCGCACCTTCGCCATATCGAGCTGAATTCGGGCAGAGCCGTGAAGGAAGCGCCGTCCTACGACCCGGCTTCACGGCACCCGGACCGGGTTCCTTCTCGCGTCCGGAAATCCCTCCCGGCCCCCCGGTGCCGAAGCGGAAAACCATGCGCGATAGTGTGACCTCAGTGTGACCTTTCGCCACCGGGATCGCAGGCGACCGCAGGGCGGTCTTGGCTCAGCTCCGGAAATTGCCCGGATAAGCGACGTCCTCGCGCGGCTTGCGGCCGCTCACGATCTCGCGGGCGCGCAGCGCCTCGGACAGGTTCGCGGGGTCGCCCATGCGACCGATCGCAATCGCGGCCTCCAGCTTGAAGCTGTCCGGCACGCCCAAGCTCTCGGCCGCCGCCTGGAAGTCCACACCGGCCATGCCGTGCGTGTGATAGCCGAGCATCAGGGCCTGCATCGCCAGCATGCCCCAGGCCGCACCGGCATCGAAGCTGTGCGTGCCGCTTGGTCCGCGTTCGCCCATGAAGCGGTCGGAGGCGATGTAGATGAGTACTGACGCATGCTCCGCCCAGATCCGGTTACCCGGCACGAGGAAGGAGAGGAAACGCTCCCAGTTCTCGTCGCCGCGCCGGGCATAGAGCAGCCGCCAGGGCTGGTGGTTCATCGCCGAGGGCGCGAAACGCGCGGCGTCGAGGATCGTCTGAAGATCGTCCTCCGGCAGGTCCGACGCATCGAACGCGCGGGGCGACCAGCGATCGAGGAACAGGGGATCGAGCTTGGTGTCGGTCGTGCGCGTCATGGGCGGCTCCAGGAAAGGGGTCCGCCATGCATAGACAAGCCCCGCTCCGATGCCAGCCCCGACCGGAAGCTTGCCTTGCCTCGCTTATGCTCGACGCGACCGCCGAGTCCCTCAGTGCGAAAGCAACAGCGGGATCGGCGACTTGGCGAGCAGGGTCTTGCTCGCCCCGCCGAACAGCTGCTCGCGCAGCCGGCTGTGACCATAACTCCCCATGGCGCACCAGGCCGCGCCGGAGTTGTGCAGCGCATCGAGCAACTGAGCGCTCACATCGCCGGTCTTGGGCAGCGTGCGCGCGGTGGCCCTGCAGCCATGGCGGGCGAGATAGGCGGCGACCTCATTGGGATTGCCATCGCCGTCTTCCTGACCGATCGTCAGGACCTCGACCTCGCTGGCACGTTTGAGCAGCGGCACGGCTGCGCGGACGGCTGCGTCGGCGGCAGCGCCGCCATTCCAGATGACCAGAGCCTTGCCGAAGAGGTCGATGCGCCGCTGATCGGTGGGCACCAGCAGGACCGGCGCGGAGGTGAGCTCGGCGAGGCGCGCGGCGGTGTCGCCCGATTCGCTCATGTCGCCCACGCCCTGCTTGCCGACGACGATAAGATCGACGAGGCGGGCATTGTCGGTGATCGCCACGTCCGAGTGACTGAGGACGCGCGCCCATTCATAGCTCACGTCTTCCTGAGAGAGGCGCTGCTCGAGACGGGTGACGTTGTTGTCCTCGCGCTCGCGCTCGTCGATCAGCAGCACGCCGACTCCGCCGCCGACGCCGAATCCATCGGCCATCACAGGCATCGGCACAACATCGAGGCACACCAGATGCCCCTCGACCGCCCGGACGATATCGAGCGCGCACTGGAGCCGCGCCTCCTGGCAAACGTCGTCGTGGATCAGGACCATGATCGTCTTCATTGCCGTTTCCTCTCTTGCGTCGCTGGCGGGCACGGCCCGCGCTTTCCTCATCGCATATTGTCGCCAGGCCAGCGAGTTTTCCTTGATGCGGATCAAGAAGCAGCGGGCATTTTCCCTTGCTTTGCGCAGCCTGTCTTACTATAGGCGCGCGCTTCCATGCACCCATGGAGCAATCAGGGACGGGCCGGCCAGTAGGGCTGCCGTGTTCGTCCGCAAACGTCTGCGGGCCGTTTTCGAGCGGTTTCGCGCCAAAGACAAGGAGACGAAAATGCCCAAGCTCAAGACCAAGAGCGGTGTGAAGAAGCGCTTTAAGTTCACCGCTACCGGCAAGGTCAAGCATGGTGTGGCCGGCAAGCGCCACCGCCTGATCTCGCACAACGCGAAATATATCCGCCAGAACCGCGGCACCGAAGTGCTGTCGGATGCTGATGTCGCCCATGTGCGCCTCTGGGCGCCCTACGGCCTGAAGTAAGGAGTAGAGCGACATGGCACGTGTGAAACGTGGTACGACCACGAAGGCGAAGCATAAGCGGATTCTGGAACAGGCGAAGGGCTATTATGGCCGTCGCAAGAACACCATCCGCATCGCGCGTCAGGCCGTCGAGAAGGCCGGCCAGTACGCCTATCGCGACCGCAAGGTCAAGAAGCGCAGCTTCCGCGCGCTCTGGATCCAGCGCATCAACGCTGCGGTCCGCATGGAAGGCCTCACCTATGGCCAGTTCATGCATGGCCTGAAGCTTGCCGGCGTCGAGCTGGACCGCAAGGTCCTCGCCGACATCGCGATGCACGAAGGCGACGTTTTCAAGGGCATCATCGCTCAGGCTCGGGCTGCGCTGCCCGCCGCCTGATCGAACGCGATCCAAGATTTTACAAAAGGGCGCTGGGCATTGTTCCGGCGCCCTTTTTTGTACCGTTGCGGGACACACGGGCCGGAACTCGGGCGAAAGGCGTCGTAAACGGTTTTGCAAGCTTTTCGCGACTGCGGCATATGCTCTTCCCGTGGGAGATGCAGTTTCCTGAGTGGGAAGGAATTACGCATGAAGAAGTGTGTTCTGGCTCTTGCCGCGCTCGCGGCCCTGCCGACCGCCGCGAATGCGACGGCTTTCACCAATGGCGGCTTTGAGATCGGTCCCAATCCCGGCGGCTTCACAACGTTGAGCGCTCCCTCGGCAGCGATCACCGGCTGGACCGTTACCGGCGGCAGCATCGACTATATCGGCAGCCACTGGCAGCCGGGCGAAGGGTCGCGCAGCATCGATCTGAACGGCAACTCGATCGGCACGATCGCCCAGACGTTCGATACCGTCATCGGCATGACCTATACCGTGAAGTTCCTGCTCTCGGGCAATCCGGACGGCGCGCCGACGCTCAAGACGCTCGACGTCTCGGCGACCGGCGGCAGCACGGTCGGCTACAGCTTCTCGACGGCCGGCATTTCGCGTGCCGCGATGGGCTGGGAAAGCAAGACCTATCTCTTCACGGCGACCGGCCTGTCCACGACGCTCACCTTCGCCTCGACGACTCCGGGCGCCTTCTATGGCCCGGCGCTGGATGGCGTGTCGGTCACGGCCGTTCCCGAGCCGGCGACCTGGGCGATGATGATCGGTGGCCTCGGCCTCGTCGGCGCCTCGATGCGCCGCCGCAAGACGGCGGTCAGCTTCGCCTGATCCAACAGCCCAAGAATAGATAGGGCGCCGGAGACATCCTCCGGCGCCCTTTTCGTTTGTCCCGAATTAGGCTAGCGGACCGCCCCATGAGCGAGATCACATCCCTGAAGGACGGCCTGCTGGCCGATATCGCGGCGGCGGACACTCTGGACGCCGTCGAGGCGCTGCGCGTCGGCGCGCTCGGCAAGAGCGGGGTCGTGACCGGCCTGCTCAAAACGCTGGGCGCGATGAGCCCGGAAGAGCGCCAGAGCAAGGGTCCCGCGATCCACGATCTGCGCGAAACCGTGACCGGCGCGATCGCTGCGCGCAAGGCTGCGCTGGAGACGGCGGCGCTGGATGCGCGCCTGTCCGCCGAGCGGATCGACATGACCTTGCCGGCCGAGGCGCCGCTGCAGGGCAGCGTGCATCCGGTCAGCCAGGTGATGGACGAGCTGGCGGAAATTTTTGCCGATCTCGGCTTCTCGGTCGCGACCGGCCCGGAGATCGAGGACGACTGGCGCAACTTCACCGCGCTCAACATTCCCGAGACGCATCCAGCGCGCGCGATGCACGACACTTTCTATTTCGGCGACAATTACAAGGCGGCCGGCGGCAATGGCGAGACCGGCGCGATGCTGCTGCGCACCCACACTTCGCCCGTGCAGATCCGCACCATGATGAGCGAGCAGCCGCCGATCCGCATCATCGCGCCGGGCCGCGTCTATCGATCGGACTCGGACGCGACGCACACGCCGATGTTCCACCAGATCGAAGGCCTGGTCATCGACAAGGGCATCCATCTCGGCCACCTCAAATGGACGCTGGAGACCTTCCTCAAGGCGTTCTTCGAGCGCGAGGACATCGTCCTGCGCCTGCGCCCCAGCTATTTCCCCTTCACCGAGCCGTCGGTCGAGGTCGATGTCGGCTACACGCTGGAGAACGGCCAGCGCGTGATCGGTGGCAGCGGCGACGCGGAGAATGGCGGCTGGATGGAAGTGCTCGGCAGCGGCATGGTCAACCCGGCCGTGATCCGCAATTGCGGGCTCGATCCCGATGAGTGGCAGGGCTTCGCTTTCGGTACTGGCGTCGATCGCCTCGCCATGCTCAAATATGGCATGAACGACCTGCGCGCCTTCTTCGACGGCGATCTGCGCTGGCTGCGGCATTATGGCTTCTCGGCGCTGGATGTGCCGACCTTGAGCGGAGGAGTGGGCGCATGAAGTTCACCCTGTCCTGGCTCAAGGAGCATCTGGAAACCGACGCCGCGCTCGACGCGATCCTGGTCGCGCTCACCGACATCGGCCTTGAGGTCGAAGGTGTCGAGAATGCGGCCGAGAAACTGGCCGGCTTCCGCATCGCCAGGGTGCTGACCGCCGCGCCGCATCCGCAGGCGGACAAGCTGCAGGTGCTGAGCGTCGATGCCGGTGACGGCCCGCTGCAGGTCGTCTGCGGAGCGCCCAATGCTCGCGCCGGCCTTGTCGGCGTGTTCGGCTCGCCCGGGACGACAGTGCCCGCCAATGGGATGGTCCTGCGCGTCGCGGCGATCCGCGGCGTCGAATCGAACGGCATGATGTGCTCCAGCCGCGAGCTGGAACTGGGCGACGATCATGAAGGCATTATCGAGCTGGCGGACGATGCGCCGGTCGGCATGGCCTATGCGGCATGGGCGCAGCTCGACGATCCGGTCATCGACGTCTCGATCACGCCCAACCGGCAGGATTGCATGGGCGTGCGCGGCATTGCGCGCGATCTGGCGGCCAAGGGTCTCGGCACGCTGAAGCCACTCGGGGCTGTCTATCGTATGACGAGCCTGGCCCCGATCCCGGGCGATGGTCCGGCGCCGGACGTACGCACGGACGACGCCGAGGGTTGCCCAGCCTTCTATGCGCAGGGCGTCTCGGGCCTGAAGAACGGCGCCGCCCCGGTGTGGATGAGCCGCTTCCTGAAGGCGATCGGCCAGAAGCCGATCTCCGTGCTGGTCGACATCACCAATTTCGTCTCGGTCGATCTCGGCCGGCCGCTGCACGTCTATGACAAGGCGACGCTCAAAAGCGGCCTCGTCGCGCGCAAGGCCAAGGACGGCGAGCAGGTGCTGGCGCTGAACGGCAAGACCTATACGCTCGACAGCAGTATGACCGTCATCGCCGATGACGAAGCGGTCCACGACATTGGCGGCATCATGGGCGGCGAGCATTCGGGCGTGTCTGACGGCACGACCGACGTCATCATCGAATGCGCCTATTTCGATCCGGCGCATATCGCGCGGACCGGCCAGAAGCTGGGCCTCACTTCGGATGCGCGCCAGCGCTTCGAGCGCGGTGTCGATCCGGCGTTCCTCGACGATGGCCTCGCCATCGCGACCAAGCTGGTGCTCGACCATTGCGGCGGCACGGCAAGCGCGATCACGCGCGCGGGCACGCCGCCGGTGGAGAAGCGCAGTGTCGGCTACGATCCCGATCTCGCCGGGTACCTCGGCGGCCTCGCCATTCCGCAGGACCGCCAGCGCGCGATCCTGGAACGGCTCGGCTTCGAGGTCTCTGTGGACTGGAGCATCACCGTCCCGACCTGGCGCCGCGACGTTCAGGGCGCGGCCGACATCGTCGAGGAAGTGATCCGTATCGAGGGGCTGAACAACGTGCCCTCGACGCCGCTCCCGCGCGTGCCGGGCGTCGCTCGCCCGACCGCGACGCCGCTGCAGATGATCGAGCGCCGTGCCCGCCGTGCGGCGGCTGCGCGCGGGCTAAACGAGGCGATCAACTGGTCCTTCATTTCGGAGGCTGAGGCCGCGCCCTTCGGTGGCGGGGACTGGACGCTGGCCAATCCAATCAGCGAGGACATGAAGGTCATGCGGCCGACCTTGCTGGCAGGGCTACTCTCGGCCGCGCGGCGCAATGCCGATCGCGGCGCCTCCGCGATCCGGCTGTTCGAGCTGGGGCGGCGCTATTTTCGCGGTGCGGACGGCGCCAGCAGCGAGCATCTGACGCTTGGCCTTGTCATGGCGGGCGACAAGCGATCGCGTGGCTGGCAGGGCGGCAAGGCGCAGAGCTTCGATGCGTTCGATGCGAAGGCCGAAGTGATCGCGTTGCTCGCCGCGGCCGGTGCGCCGGTCGCCAAGCTGCAGATGATGGGGGAGGCCGGCTCGGCCTATCATCCCGGCCAGTCCGGCACGCTGCGCCTCGGCCCCAAGACGGTGCTGGCCGCTTATGGCGTGCTGCACCCGAGCCTTGCCCGCACCTTCGATCTCGATGGGACGGTCGTCGCAGCCGAGCTCTATCTCGATGCCATTCCCCTGCCCAAGAAGAGCGGCTTCATGCGCGCGCCCTATGCGCCGCCGGCGTTGCAGGCCGTGACGCGCGACTTCGCCTTCCTTGTGCCGGAGGCGCTGGAAGCCGAGGCGCTGGTGCGTGCCGCGCGCGGCGCGGACAAGGAGCGGATCGTCGATGCGCGGCTGTTCGATGTCTTCGCCGGACAGGGCGTGCCGGAAGGGCAGAAAAGCCTCGCCATCGAGGTGACGCTGCAACCGGACGACAAGAGCTTCACCGACGAGGAGCTCAAGGCCGTCGCGGACCGGGTGGTCACCGCCGCGAGCAAGCTGGGAGCGGTGCTGCGGGGGTAATTCGAACCGAAGGGGAATGCGATGAAATGCCTCGTTGCGATTGCTGTTCTGTCGAGCCTTTCCGCGCCGGCCGCGATAGCGCAAACGCCGGATCGGTCCGTCACCTTCGAATATTATTACCGCATCAAATGGGGGCAGGAGATCGCCTTCAAGCAGCTCTACCGCAAGAACCACGAGCCGATTCTGAAGGAGCTTCAGAAGCAGGGCTTCATCGTGGCGATGCGGACCGACCTGCCCTTCACCCATATGGCCGGTGGCGAGCGCTGGGACATGCGCGTGACGATCACCTGGCGCGACGGCGCCGCGGCGGTGGAGATGGGCGGCGATCTCGACAAGGCGATGGCGGCCGCCCGCAAGAAGCTCTATCCGGACGAGGCCAAGCTGGACGCTGAGGAAACCCAGCGATTTTCCATGCTGGAGGAACATTGGGACGTGATCGTCACGAAAGTGAGCGATTGAAGCCTCTCAGCGCGAGGCGATCTGCGTGCCGTTGGTGGGCAGCTTGCAACCCTTGCTGACCGCCAGCCCGCGCAGATAGCCGCGCCGGGCGAGACCGGCGTTGACCGCCGCGTCCAGTCGCCGCTCGGCCGGGGCCGCGCCGCTCACTTCGCGCACGAGGCCACGAAACGGGATGAGCGAGTTCACCACCGCTTCGCCCCCGGCTGCGGCGAGCTTGCCGAACTTGTTCTCGTTGGAGGCGCTGCTGGTGCCGAAATCGGCGCCGAGTACGTCGTTCAATTCGCTGATCGAGGCTGAGAGCGCCTTGCAGGTCCTGCCACCCGCCGGATTGGCATATGGCTGGGAGACGGCCTGTGCGAGTATTTCCGGAATCTTGGTTTTGGTGATGCCGACATCCTTGGCCGGCTGACTGGCGATCTCGCCGGCCTTCTTCATCGTCTTGTCGTCATCCTTCTTCTCTTCCTGCGCGATGGCCGTGCCGGCGAGCGCAAGCGAGAGGAGGAGAGCGGCGGTTGCGCGGATGATCATGACGGGTCTCCTGATCGCGCTGGTGTCGCGCGACTTGATCACCCGTGTAACCAGCGGGACGGGCCGATGGTTCCGCGCCCGCCTATTTGCTCAGTGGTCGTGATCGTCCGGATATTCGAAATGCTCATATTCCGGGCGCGGATTGATCTTGTCGTCCATCGTCACCAGCAGGCCGAGACCGAGCACGGCATCCTGGCCTTTCTGCGGATCGAGCCCGCGCTCGACCATCCATTGGGTCAGCCGGCCATTGCTCTCGAACACGCTCATCGCCGAGATCTCGATGCTCGACATGAGATAGCTTTCCGGCGGCACGGGATGCGGCGCGTCTCCGGCGAGGTCCTCGAGCCGCTGCAGGATCACGTCCTTGATGCTCGTCTTGAGGTCGGCCATTCGAGTCTCTCCGTCGCGGGGCTTGCTACTGTGCGGCGACCTTATCCGCGATGCTCCGGAGCGCAAGCTTAGAGTGCTAACGATGTCGTGCGGTTGCGCGGTTCGGGCGGCCGACGCATAGTCGCGCATATGATCCGCATTGAAAGCCCGCTGCTCTCCGCCGCCATCAATCCGCTCGGTGCCGAGCTTTCGATCCTGCGCGATGCGGACGGGCGTGACTTGTTGCATGATGGCGATCCGGCGTTCTGGGCGAGCCGGGCGCCTTTGCTCTTCCCGATCGTCGGCGGCCTGCGGGGTGACAGCTACCGGCTGGACGGCACGTCTTATTCGATGCTCCGGCATGGCGTGGCGCGCCGACAGACTTTCGAGGTTGCCGAGCAGACGAGCGATCGTGTCCGCTTCCGGCTGACGGACAGTGAAGAGACGCGCGCCGCCTATCCCTTCGCCTTCCGCTTCGACGCCGACTACGAAATCGAGGACGCGGCGCTCACCATGACGCTGACCGCGACCAACATAAGCGAGACCGACATGCCGGTGAGCCTCGGCTATCACCCGGCCTTTGTCTGGCCGCTCCCTTATGGCGAGGATCGCGCGGCGCACTGCATCCGGTTCGACAAGGAGGAACCGGATAGGCTCGCGCTGCTGGGTGACGGCCTGATCGTATCGGAAGATCGGCCAAGCCCGGTCGAAGGGCGCGATCTGCTGCTGCGCGACGATCTGTTCGAGGACGATGCTCTGATCTGGCGCACTCTGCGCAGTCGCGGCTGTCTCTATGGCGCCGATGCCGGACCGCAATTGCGCGTCGACTGGAGCGACATGCCGAGTCTCGGCATCTGGACCAAGCCGGGCGCGCCCTATGTCTGCATCGAGCCCTGGGCGGGCATTGCCGACAGCGCCGATTTCGACAGCGACATCTGGGCCAAGCCGGGGATGCATCGCCTCGCGCCGGGCGAGTCGCTGTCACACTGGATGCGGGTCACTTTGCAGCATAATAGCTAGCCGGCGGGCAGCTTCTGGTTTGCGCCAGTCCGCGGATATAGCCGCGGCGCGCGAGGCCGGCATTCACCGCCGCTGCCTTGCGCCGGTCGCCGGCGCCGCGCCGCTGATCTCGCGGACGAGTCCACGGAACGGAATGAGCGAATTGACCACCATCTCGCCGCCGGCAAAGGCGAGGCGCTCAACCTTGTCCTCCTGCGGCTTGTCCTCGATGTCGAAATCCGGCCCGAGGGCCTGATTGAGCCGGGCAAGCTCCCAGTTCAGCCAGCGGCAGTCCATGCGCTTGGGCACCTTGTAGGGCGCGACAACCGCGTCGCGCAGCGCGGGATGGATGCCGGAACTGGTGAGGCCGACATCGCGGACCGGTTGCACGGCGATGTCCCCGGCCGTCTCGATCCGCCTCTCCTCGTCCGTCCGCTGGTCCGGCTGTGGGGTGGAGCGATAACTTCCGGCATTGGACGGATAAGGCAAGCGGGGTTGCGCTTGCTGAGCTTGCGCGCCCACCGGCGCGAGCATCAGCATGCCAACCAATCCGGCCATGGCGCGGCCACGGGGCACGCGGGCAAGGCGCAACTTGCGATCCATCGGTCCCCTTCCGTATAGGAGCGCAAATTTCACGCTCCCGGCTGCGAGAGTCAACGCCGTCCGAGCCTTTGCGATCCAGGATCCCCGCACGAGATGACGATTCCGTCCCGCCGCACTTTTGCGATCATTTCCCACCCCGACGCGGGCAAGACCACCCTGACCGAGAAGCTTCTACTCGCCGGTGGCGCCATTCACCTGGCCGGCGAGGTCAAGGCGCGCGGTGCGAATCGGCGCGCACGCTCGGACTGGATGAAGATCGAGCAACAGCGCGGCATTTCCGTGACAAGCTCGGTCATGACCTTCGAGCGGGCCTTCGAGGGCCTCGGCGAAGTGACCTTCAACCTGCTCGACACGCCGGGCCACGAGGACTTTTCCGAGGACACCTATCGCACGCTGACGGCGGTCGATTCGGCCGTGATGGTGATCGACGCCGCCAAGGGCATCGAGCCGCAGACTTTGAAACTGTTCGAGGTTTGCCGCCTCCGCTCAGTGCCGATCATCACTTTCGTCAACAAGGTGGATCGTGAAGGCCGCGACGCCTTCGCGATACTGGATGAAGTGGCCGACAAGCTCGCGCTCGACGTCTGCCCGATGAGCTGGCCGGTCGGCATGGGCGGCGAGTTCGAGGGCATTTACGACTTCGCGACCAACCGGCTGTTCCAGCCGAGCGGGCCGAGCAAGGAATATGACGACAGCTATCGCCAGTTCACCGGGCTGGACGATCCCAAGCTCGCGGAGGTGCTGTCGGCAGACGGCCTCGCGCGGCTACGCGACGAGGCGGAGCTGGCGCAGGGCGGCTATGCGAGCTTCGATCTCGCCGGTTATCGCCATGGCGACCTGACGCCGGTCTTCTTCGGCTCCGCGCTCAAGCGCTTCGGTGTCGGCGAGTTGATCGAGGCGCTCGCCCGGCATGCGCCGCCGCCGCGCCCGCAGCCGGCCGAACCGACACCGGTCGAGCCGGAGCGCGGCGACGTCACCGGCTTCATCTTCAAGGTGCAGGCCAATATGGACCCGCAGCATCGCGACCGGATCGCGTTCATGCGGCTCTGCTCGGGCAAGTTCAAACGCGGCATGAAGCTGACCCCGTCCGGCACGGGCAAGCCGATCGCCGTCCATTCGCCGATCCTGTTCTTCGCGCAGGACCGCGAGATTGCCGATGAGGCTTTCCCCGGCGACATCATCGGCATTCCCAATCACGGCACGTTGCGCGTCGGCGACAGCCTCTCGGAGAAGGCCGATGTGCGCTTCACCGGGCTGCCGAACTTCGCGCCCGAAATCCTGCGCCGCATCGCGCTCAAGGACCCGACCAAGACCAAGCAACTGCGCAAGGCGCTCGACGATCTCAGCGAAGAAGGCGTGATCCAGGTCTTCTATCCCGAGATCGGCAGCCAGTGGATCATCGGTGTGGTCGGCCAGCTCCAGCTCGACGTGCTGATCTCGCGCCTGGAGGCGGAATATAAGGTCGAGGCCGTGCTGGAGCCGGCGCCGTTCGACACGGCGCGCTGGCTCTCGGGCGAGGCACGCAAGCTCGACGACTTCGGCGGGATTAACCGGGCCAACATGGCGAAGGATCGCGATGGCAATCCGGTGTTCCTCGCCAGATCGGCCTGGGATGTCGGCTATCAGTCGGAGCGCAATCCGGACATCGCATTCAGCGCGACCAAGGAGCGCTGAGGGCGCCTCCGCTACACTCCGTCGATGATCGCCTGCGCAGCCAGTCTTCCGGTCTGCGCGCCGCCGTTCATGAAGCCGGGAAAGGCGTCCGAGACATGCTCGCCGGCGAAGAAGATCGGCCCGGAGCGCGCGACCTGCTTCGCCACCCCATTTTCCTCCAGCCAGAGCAGCTTGCCGAACTTGATGAACTGGCCGGGCCGGAAATTGGTGTAGGCGCCGCGCGTGAAGGGGTCGTCGATCCAGCCGGTGAGCATGCTATCCGGGCTTGCCGCGCCGACAAGATCGCCCATGAAACTGCCGACAACCGGCTCGACGGCGCGGCGGATGACAAGGCGATCGCGCGATGCCGTCTGGTCGCCGCCGAGGAACCAGGTGAGCGTGCCGCCGGGGCCGCTTTGCCCCATGGTCGCTTCCCAGACTTCGCCGAAGACCGGACGGGCGGAGAGATCCCAGGTTGCGCCCGCGGCGCCCATCGGCGTCTGCGTCCAGGGCTTGGCGCGATAGCCGGCATTGAGCTTGGCATTGCGGCCGAGCTTCACTTCCTTCGCGAAGGCCGCCCAGTCCGGGGAGAAGAGCCCGCCATGCGGGATGGTGCCGAGCACCGGTGCGGGGATGGCGAGGATCACGCGATCGGCCTGCACCGGCGGTCCCTTGTCGAAGCGCAGGGTGACGCCGCTGCGTCCGCGCGTGATGGAGACGAGCTTGCGGTTCGTCTCGATCCGCTCGGCATGGACCTTGGCCAAAGCGTCGGTGATGCGGGCCGAGCCGCCCGAGACGATGTAGCGCTCGTCGCCGTCGCCAAGCACCTCGAACGCGTCGCCATGGACGGTCGGCAGGTTGAAGATGAGCTGCAGCGCGCTCGATTCATGCGGCTCGGCGCCATATTCGGTGCGGACTGACTGCTCGAGGAGCCTGCGCACGGTGGGATCGAGGATGAGTTGGGCGTGCTTGTCGAGATAGGCGCCGACCGAGAGCGTATCCAGCTCCTTGACGACGGTCTCATAGTCACCGTCCAGCCGCTCGCTGTCTGTGGCGATCTGCCCCGCGATCGGCGCCAGCGCGGCGGCGAGGGCCTTGTTGTCGAGCAGCTGCATCTCGCGCAGCATTTGCTCATGACCGTCGATCCCGGTGCGGTCGATCAGGGAAATGTCGAAGCGCTTGGCGAGCGCAAGCATGTCCTCATGATCGCTGTTGATGAGCTGCCCGCCGATTTCCAGCCAGCCGCCGGGATTAGCGGCGTCTGGCAGGGTGAAGACACGGCCACCGGTGCGGTTGCGCCCTTCGTAGATACGCGCCGCTATCCCGGCCTCGGTCAGCCGGTCGAGGGCGACGAGACCGGCGAGCCCGCCGCCGACGATCGCGACGCTGCGCGGCTTGGGCCCGGCCGCCTGGGCGAGCGGTGCGCCCGCTACGACGGCACCGGCACCCAGCGCCTTGATGAGTGAACGCCGGCTGATCCCGGCCGGGCCGGAGCGCGGCGGCGGCAGGCCGTCCTGCGCGCGCTGGATGCGGCGTGCCTGCTGCAACGCCCGGCGAACAAGTGTCGAAAGTTGCATGCTGATCGGCCTCCCCCGCTCGCAGGATAGCGGGAGCCGAGGCGGGACGATATTCGCCGGACGCGCGACCCGTCGCGCGCCTTGCCCGCTTCGGCTGGCGCATCGGGCGGCAGATACGATTTCTGGCGAACCCCTCCCTCGCGGGAGGATAGCGGCGCTTACGTATCGCCGGGCGCGCTGGCTCAGTGCGCCTTTTCGGCGAGTACGGTGAGGCCGGTCTCGCTCACTTCGGCAAAACCACCCTCGACCTGGATGATGCGCGGCTCCGCGCCGTCGCGGTCATAGACCTTGAGCGCGCCGTCCTTCACGGTCGACATGAACGGCGCATGGCCTTCCAGCACGCCGAACTCGCCTTCTGTGCCCGGCACGACCACCATATGGACCTCTTCGGAGAGGACGAGGCGTTCGGGAGTGACCAGTTCGAAATGCAGTGCCATGGGCGGACCTTGTGAATCGCTAAAATCGGGCCGCGTTTAGCCGCGTTTGAACGCGATGTCGACCTGTCCGTCAGGGAAATCCGCCTTGGGCTCGGCCTGCGTCGGATGGGCGGGATAGGCAAAGGTCGAATAATGATTGGGCAGCGCCAGCGTGACGAAGCCCTGCTCTGCGAGCGAGGCCATGATCGGGCGCAGATCATCGTCCACGCGCAGCTCGGCGCAGAGGCAGAGATCGTGCGGCAGATCGGGCAACATCGTCATGATGTCGCGCATCACGGGCGCCTCCATGCCTTCCACGTCGATCTTCACGAAGCTCATGCGCGGCAGCAGCGCGGACGGCACGACATCGGCGAGACGGCGCAGCTCCAGCGCGTCCGGATCGCCCTCGACCGGATCGCCGAAGCGGCTCGCGCCGAGATTCGCGGCGGAGACATGGAAACTGCGGCGCTCGCTGCGGTCGGAAATGCCGTAGGCGACGACCGTCACGTTGCTGAGCGCATTGAGTGTGATCTGCGCCTCGAGCCGTTCTCGAATGGCCGGGCCGGGCTCGATGGCGAAGACATGGCCGTCCGGGCCGACCAGCCGGCTCATCAGCAGCGTATCATAGCCGATATTGGCGCCGATATCGGCCACGACAGCGCCTGGGCGGATCGTCTCGCGCAGGAAGGCGGTGACGCCCGGCTCCCAGACATGGAAGAAGAAGATGCGGGAATCGATGAGATCCCAGGGCTCCAGCCGCATCCGGCCGAGGCGCGGAATATCGGCGATCACGGGCACCTTCACCAGCGACCAGAGACGCTTCACGACCAGCGCATAGCCTGCGCGCAGCGTGCCGGGCAGCCAGGGCCAGCGGGCAGGAGCGGAAAGCCAGTTGAGAGCGGTGGTTGCCATGATGGGCTTTTGCCGGATGGTAAGCGGGCCGTCGAGCGGCGCTAACCATATTGGCGAGGAGGGTCTGTCAGCTTTCGGGACGTGAGCGGTTCTTACTCCTCGCCCCTTGGGGAGAGGATAGTGCAGCTTGGTCGTCCGTAGGGCGGCCTAGCGAAGCTTGGAGAGGGGGCGGAAGCCGCGCCGTCCCCCTCTCCAACTGCGCCTAGCCGCTCAGCGGCAAGGCTCCATATCCTCTCCCCGAAAGGGGCGAGGAAATAGAAAAACCGCGGCAAGCTCCTGAGAGCCGCCGCGGTCTTTCGATGTCGGTCCGGCACATCCGGAGCCTTATGCCGCTTCGGCAGCCAGCTTCTTGCCCTTCTCGATGGCCTCCTCGATGCCGCCGACCATGTAGAAGGCGGACTCGGGCAGATGGTCATACTCGCCGTCGACCACAGCCTTGAAGCTCTTCACCGTGTCCTCGATCTGGACGAACTTACCCGAGATGCCGGTGAAGACTTCGGCGACGTGGAACGGCTGCGAGAGGAAGCGCTGGATCTTGCGCGCGCGCGCGACGGTCAGCTTGTCCTCTTCCGAGAGCTCATCCATGCCGAGAATGGCGATGATGTCCTGCAGCGACTTGTACTTCTGCAGCGTCTCCTGGACGCGGCGGGCCGTGTCGTAATGCTCCTGGCCGACGACAGCCGGAGTCAGCACGCGGCTCGTCGAGTCGAGCGGATCGACCGCCGGGTAGATGCCCAGCTCGGAGATGGCGCGGTTGAGCACGGTCGTCGCGTCCAAGTGCGCGAAGGACGTGGCAGGCGCCGGGTCGGTCAAGTCGTCCGCAGGCACGTAGATGGCCTGCACCGAAGTGATCGAGCCCTTGTTGGTCGAGGTGATGCGCTCCTGCAGCGCACCCATGTCGGTCGCGAGCGTCGGCTGATAGCCCACGGCCGAAGGAATACGGCCGAGCAGAGCCGACACTTCCGAGCCCGCCTGCGTGAAGCGGAAGATGTTGTCGACGAAGAAGAGCACGTCCTGGCCTTCCTGGTCGCGGAAATATTCGGCGATCGTCAGGCCCGAGAGCGCGACGCGCGCGCGGGCGCCCGGGGGCTCGTTCATCTGGCCGAACACCAGCGCCACCTTGGAGCCTTCCGGCGTCGGGTTGCCGTCGGCGTCCTTGGCGATAACGCCCGCGTCGAGGAACTCGTGATAGAGATCATTGCCTTCGCGGGTCCGCTCGCCGACGCCGGCGAACACCGAGGTGCCGCCATGGCCCTTCGCGATGTTGTTGATCAGTTCCTGGATGAGCACGGTCTTGCCCACGCCGGCACCGCCGAACAGGCCGATCTTGCCGCCCTTGGCATAAGGCGCGAGCAGATCGATCACCTTGATGCCGGTGGCGAGAATCGCAGTCTCGGTCGACTGATCGACAAAGTCCGGCGCCTTGGCATGGATCGGGGCGGTCTGCGTGTGGCCGACCGGGCCGCGCTCGTCGATCGGCTCGCCAACGACGTTGAGAATGCGGCCGAGTGTCATCGGGCCGACCGGCACCGAGATCTGCGCGCCCGTGTCGGTCACTTCCTGACCACGGGTCAGACCCTCGGTCGAGTCCATGGCGATCGTGCGCACGGTGTTCTCGCCAAGATGCTGGGCGACTTCGAGCACCAGCTTCTGGCCGTTGTTGCTGGTCTCCAGAGCCGAGAGAATGGCGGGGAGATCGTTCGGGAAGATCACGTCGACGACGGCGCCGATGATCTGGCTGATCTTGCCGACATTGTTGCTGGTTGCTGCCATGGTTCCGTTCCTTGCCTTCTCAATTCGTCATCCCGGCGCGGCCGGGGTCCAGTTCCTAGAGCGCCTCGGCGCCCGAAATGATTTCCACCAGCTCGGTGGTGATCGCAGCCTGACGGCTGCGGTTATACTCGATGGTGAGCTTCTTGATGAGATCGCCCGCGTTGCGCGTCGCATTGTCCATCGCGGTCATCGAGGCGCCCTGCTCCGAGGCCATATTCTCGAGCAGCGCCTTGAACAGCTGGATGGTGATGTTGCGCGGGAGCAGATCGGCGAGGATCGCTTCCTCGTCCGGCTCATACTCGACAGCAGCGCCCGAAGAGGCAGGCGCATCGGCCGGAATCTTGACCGGGATGATCTGCTGCTCGGTCGGGATCTGCAGGAGCGCCGACTTGAAGCCCGAATAGAAGAGATGTGCGACATCGAACTCGCCCGCGAAGAAGCGGTTCGAGACGTCGTGCGCGACGGCGCTGGCTTCGTCGAAGCCGGGCGTGCGCACGTCGGTCGTGTCATACTGGCCGACGATCTTGCCGGGGAACAGGCGGTTGATCACCGCGCGGCCCTTGCGGCCGACGAGGTAGAACTTCACCGTCTTGCCCTGCGCGATCAGCGCATTCGCCTTGGCGATGGCGGCCTTGACGATGTTGGCGTTGAACGCGCCGGAGAGGCCCTTGTCGCCATTCGCGACCAGCAGCAGGTGCGTGTCATCCTTGCCGGTGCCTGCAAGCAGGCGCGGCGCATTGTCGCCAGTGACCTTGCCGGCGAGGCTGGCCACGACGCCTTCGAGACGCTGGGCATAAGGCCGCGCGGCCTCGGCGGCCGCCTGCGCCTTGCGCAGCTTCGCCGCAGCGACCATCTGCTTGGCCTTGGTGATCTTCTGGGTCGACTTGACCGAGACGATGCGGCCCTTGAGTTCCTTGAGGCTTGCCATGTCTTATGCGTTCCGAGCCAGGGCCAGACGGCCCGCCAAACCAATGAAGGCCGCGCCGAGCGCGCCTTCGAACCAGCGCATCGCGCTGCTCTGACCAACCTTGCGACCGGCATGGGTCGCGACGGTCGCGATGACCAGACACCAGACGGCGCCGATTCCATAGACGATCGCGATCAATCCCGCGCCGGTGAGCGGCGCGCCCGGGCCCGTGCCGACGAACTGCGGCAGGGCAGCGAGGAAGAACACCGCGACCTTGGGATTGAGCACCGTGCTCCAGAAGCCCTGACGGAATGGCGCGCCGAGCGTGACCTGCTTCTCCTCCGCCGTCCTGGCCTTGATCGCTCCGCGCAGGAGCTGGATGCCGAGCCAGGCGAGGTAGAGCGCGCCGGCGACCTTCACGATCGTGAAGAGGCCGGGCACCAGATTGAGCACCGCGAGGAAACCGAAGCCGCAGAGCAGCATGTAGAAGATGCCGCCGACGAAAATGCCGCCCGCCGCCGCCATGCCCGCCCGGAAGCCGCGACGCGCCGACTGCCCCGCGACCAGCATCGTGTCCGGTCCGGGAGACAGCACCAGCGCGATCGCGAGGATCGTCCAGGCAAGAAGGCCGTGGTCGGGACTCACATCGCGTCCTTAGGCGAAGGTCTTCCCGAATGCGTCGAGCGCATCCTTGACCTTGGCGCGGACATCGTCGCCGAGATCGCGGCTGTCGCGGATCGCGGTCAGGATGTCGGCATGATGCGCGCGGAAGTGCGCGAGCATCGCCGCTTCGTAGCGGACCACATCGGCGGTCGCGACGCTGTCGAGATAGCCCTGCGTGCCGGCGAAGATCGAGATCGTCTGCTCCTCGAAGGGCAGCGGCGAGAACTGGGGCTGCTTGAGCAGCTCCGTCAGGCGCGCGCCGCGGTTGAGCAGCTTCTGCGTCGAGGCGTCGAGGTCCGAACCGAACTGGGCGAAGGCCGCCATCTCGCGATACTGGGCCAGCTCCAGCTTGATCGAGCCGGAGACCTTCTTCATCGCCTTGGTCTGCGCGGCCGAGCCGACGCGAGACACCGAAAGACCGACGTTAATGGCGGGGCGGATGCCCTGGTAGAAGAGGTTGGTCTCGAGGAAGATCTGGCCATCGGTGATCGAGATCACGTTGGTCGGAATATAGGCGGACACGTCGCCGGCCTGCGTCTCGATGATCGGCAGCGCGGTGAGCGAGCCGTTGCCATTGGCGTCGTTCATCTTGGCGGCGCGCTCTAGCAGGCGGCTGTGCAGATAGAAAACGTCGCCGGGATAGGCTTCGCGGCCCGGAGGACGACGCAGCAGCAGCGACATCTGGCGATAGGCGACGGCCTGCTTGGAGAGGTCGTCATAGACGATCACGGCGTGCATGCCGTTGTCGCGGAAATACTCGCCCATCGCGACGCCGGTATAAGGCGCGAGATACTGCAGCGGAGCGGGCTCCGAAGCAGTCGCAGCGATGACGATGGAATATTCCATCGCGCCATTCTCTTCGAGCTGGCGAACGATCTGCGCCACAGTCGAGCGCTTCTGGCCGACGGCGACGTAGATGCAATAGAGCTTCTTCGACTCGTCATCGCCTGCGTTGACGCCCTTCTGGTTGATGAAGGTGTCGATGGCCACGGCGGTCTTGCCGGTCTGACGGTCGCCGATGATCAGCTCGCGCTGGCCACGGCCGATCGGCACCAGAGCGTCGATCGCCTTGAGGCCGGTCTGCACGGGTTCGTGGACCGACTTGCGCGGAATGATGCCCGGCGCCTTCACCTCAACGCGCGAACGCTTGTCGGCGACGATCGGACCCTTGCCGTCGATCGGGTTGCCGAGGCCATCGACCACGCGGCCGAGCAGACCCTTGCCGACGGGCACGTCCACGATGGTGCCGGTGCGCTTGACTGTGTCGCCTTCCTTGATCTCGGCGTCCGAGCCGAAGATCACGACGCCGACATTGTCAGCCTCGAGGTTGAGCGCCATGCCCTGCACGCCATTGGCGAACTCGACCATCTCACCTGCCTGGACATTGTCGAGGCCGTGAATGCGGGCGATGCCGTCGCCGACGTTCAGCACGGTGCCGACTTCGCTGACTTCGGCTTCCGTACCGAAATTGGCGATCTGGTCCTTGATGACCTTCGAAATTTCTGCGGCGTTGATATCCATGGTCAGCCTTTCATCGGATCTTCTGGAGCGGCCTCAGCCGCGATCGCTCGGGTAACGCGCGGCCTCAGCCGCGCATCGCCTGGGCGAGCTTGTTCAATCGGGTACGGAGCGAGCTGTCGATCATCCGGCTGCCCATCTTGACGATGAGGCCGCCCATGATGGCGGGATCGACGGTGAGATCGAGGGCCATGTCGCGGCCAGTGCGGGTCTTGAGCTGCTTGGCGAGCGCCGTCTGCTGCGTCTTGGTCAGCGGGAAGGCCGAGGTCACTTCGGCGCGAGTCTCGCCCTTGTGCGCGGACAGCAGCGTGTCGAACGCGCGAATGACGTTGGGAAGCTGCGAGAGGCGACGATTGCTCGCCAGCACGCCGAGCGTCTTGGTGGTCAGCGGATCGGTGCCCAGCGACTTGGCGACGGCATCGATCGCCTTGGCGGCAGCTTCGCGCCCGATCAGCGGGCTCTGCGTCAGCGCCTTGAGCTCAGCCGATTCGGCCAGCGCCGCCTTGAGAGTCGTCAGGCTGGCTGCGACCGAGTCGAGCGCCTTGCCGTCACGTGCCAGCTCGAACAGCGCAAGCGCGTAACGCCCCGCCAAGCTAGCCTGAATACCGCTGGAAGTCTCCACGCGCGCCTATGCCTCTTCATCGCCGGTTAGAATGCGCCAGAAAAGGGGAGACAGCATGGCCGCCCCCCTGACACGCGGCGCGGTTAGCAGGGGTCGCCCCGTGATGCAAGCCGCGAGGGGCGGACTCCGCCAGCCCTCATGAAATCCGATGCCCTGCCGTAACTTAGCGTCCGTCGCCGCGTGGTCGATCCGCGCCGGACAGGCGTGGGCGGCGCCCCGGATCGCACTTGCAAGATAGAATGTGACACACTCGTTGCAGAATTATGACATTGATTCTGTTTGGTTTTATTGAGTTCCCGTAACCTTTCGTCAATGCGTCCTTCACTATCCGGCGAGCGACAACCGGTCAAAACCGGACAGATCATGACGAGACGAGAATCGATGCGATTGCCACGTCGCCCCCTGCCGACTTTCCGCGCCCTGCTTGCGGCGCAGAGCGGGGCATCATTGTCTGGCCAGCTGGCGCGGCTGCTGTTTGCCGCGGGTTCGCTTCTGGCGTTGCTCATCATTGCCCAGCTCGGGGCGCTCACCGTCAACCGGATGATCTCGGCCCGACTCGTCGAGCAGCGCATCGTGCCAATGAACCAGCTCCAGACGATCGCATCTGCCTATCAGACCAGCTGGGCCATCGCCGACAAGGTGAGGATCGGCACGATCGACGCGACCGGGGGCGTCACAGCGCTCCGCGATATTCAGGCCCGGCTGGCGCGTGACTGGCAAGAACTGGACGCGACGGCGCCTTCCATCGCGGCCGATTTCGCGATGCATCGACCCGATGCCGACGAGGCTCTGAATCGGCTGACGGCCCTGCTTGCCAAGGGTGATCGCGATCGGCTCGACTTCTTCCTGTCCGGCCAGTTCTATGGCGGTGTCGATCCGCTGCTCGGCCGCATCGCCCAATCGACGACCGACCTTGGCGCCACGGCGGGACAGGACCGTCTCGTCTTGCGGTGGGTGAACTTCGCGGCGGAACTGCTGCTCGTCGCGGTCACCCTCGGCGCCATTGCCGGCGGTTGGGTCATCGTGCAACTCGGTGAACGACGCATCGTGCGGCCGCTCGCCGCTATCGCGGCCCATGTCGCGAGCGGGCCCAGCAGCGATTCGGCCGACATGGCGGTGCCGGACATGGATCGCGGTGATGAGATCGGCGCCATTGCTCAGGCGCTCGCGCAAGCCAAAGCGAATGCGCACGCGGCAGAGCAGGCGCGTCGGGAAAGACAGCGCGCCGACGAGCAGGCCGCACTGCGGCGGCGCGAGCTGGAAGACGCCTTGCGCGCCAGGGAGCAGGAAGATGCGCGCGCCCTGCAGGTCCGTGCTCGCGTCATCGACTCACATTTCGGCCGCTTCGATGCGGTGCTGAGCCAGCTCGTTGCCGCGCTGGCACAGGCGGCCACGACGATGCGCGACATGGCCACGGCGCTCGCGGGCTCCTCCACCCAGTCGCGCGATCGCGCCCATGCGGTCGCCCAGAGCGTGGCCGTGGCCGCTGCTCGCGTGGACGAGGCCCAGCGCGAAAGCCGGGGCCTGCTCGATCTGGTCGCGGTCGTGCGTGGAACCGCCGCGAAGACACGGGCGCACAGCAACGATGTGATCGAGGAATCGGTTCGCAATCGCGCGCACGCGCAGCAGCTATCGGAACTGGTAACCGGAATCGCCCGCGCGCTCGATCTCATCACGCGCATCGCGGCGCAGACCAATCTTCTCTCGGTCAATGCCAATATCGAGGCGCATCGCTCCGGCGAGGCGGGCGTCGGCTTTGCCGTGGTCGCACGCGAGATCAAGGCGCTCGCGGTCGATTCGGGCGAAGCGGCGGGCGAGATTTCCCGGCAACTGGGCCGAATCAAGGAAACGGCAGCCGATTTCCTCGACAGTGCCGAACTGGTCGAACGGCTCGCCAGCGGCGTCGGCGAACAGGCCGATTCCGTCGATGCGCTGGCCGGGCAGCAGGCGGGCGCCAGCCAGCGCATGGCCGGCTCGATCACCGAAACCAGGGCCGAGATGCGCGAGATCACCGCCGCGACGGAAGAGGCACGGCAGGGCTCAGCCGAACTGGTCATCACCGCGCGCAAGCTGCTCGAGACAGCGGACACGGTGGCCGGACAGATTGCCGACCTCAATCGCGAATTCACGGCGCTGCGGACGAATCTGAGCGAAGCGGCATAGGGTTATGGGGGATTCAGAATTCCCATTTTGCCGGAGGCTGAAGATACGCCAGCTCGGATCCGGATTTCGCATGCCGCGGCGGCAGTCGCCCATATATCGCCGCATGAATCCGCCGAGCGACCGGACCGGTTGTCAGCAAAACCGCATTAACAGCCGGGTACCGGGGCGCGAGGTCTTCGCGAACCGGTGGACGTGCTCAGGATCGGCTTTGTGCCTTTCGGGCATCATTTCTTTCGTCTCATGCGACATGTCAGGCCGGCGCGAAGGCACGCGCCGGCCCTGTATGGCAAACCTGCCTTATTTCGCCGCCGCGCACATGAAGCTCGCTGCCTCGTCCGTGCTGCCGCTCCCCTTGTAGGTCGCGACTTGCGGGAAGGGGCAGAGCGGGCGGCTCATCGGCGGCAGGGCGGGCGCGCCGGGCGGCCCTGGCATGCGTGTCGCGACGATGGCGTCCGGCGCCTTGCCGTCGCTGGCCCAGCGATCGATCACGCCCAGCGTATCGAAGGCCGACGGCCCCTCGCCGCCCGCGCAATGGTTCATGCCCGGCGCCATGTAGAGGCGCAGCTGGTCGGCCGGGGCCTTGTCCTTGAGGGCGGCATGGAAGGCGAGCGTGTTGGTTGCGGGAATGAGTCCATCGGCCAAGCCGTGACTGAGCAACAGCTTGCCGCCGCGCGCGAAGAAGGCGGCCAATCCGTCCGGCGGGATGTTGAGGATCGCGCTGCCGAAAGCGCGAGCCGCCTGCAACTCGCTGGCATAGTCCATCTTGCGCCAGTCCCAGCCCTTCTTGTCGCCATGCACCAGCAGCCGGAAATAGTCGGTGGCAACCGGGAATGGCTCAGGCCCCATCAGCAGGACAGCAAGTTCCATTTCGCTGCCGACCGGCCAGCCGGGTAGGAGCACCTTGCCATCCTTGTCGCGCACGCCGTCATAGAGCGCCTGAATCGCGGCTGCCTGATCGGCATTGAGGCAATCGCTGCCCTGGCCCGGCTTGCACAGCAGCTGCGCCGCCTTGAACGTGCAGGATTGGGGTTGGCCGATCAGGCCGTCCTTGAGCCCGTCCCCGGCGTCGCATTGCGCGACGGCGGCCTTGTGGACCAGCCCCAGCACCGCCGGATCAAGACCCGCGGCCGGCCAGCGCTTGGGTTGGAAGCCGGCCCACATAGTCTGCGTCATGAGGTCAGTCATCGGATTGGCCGGGGCCATGGCCGAGATCGCGTCATAATCCTCGGGATAGCGATGCGCCGCCATGAGGCCCTGCCGGCCGCCGGTCGAGCAGCTGTTCCAGAGCGAAAGCGAGGCTTTCCTTCCGTAGAAATCCTGAACGGCCTGCTTGGCCGCGACCGTCATCAGGTGGACGGCGCGATGGCCGAAATCGACCAGCTTCTCGGGATGGCCGACTGCCCATTCGGCCGTGAGGCCGCTGCCGACATGGCCGGTATCGGTCGAGGCCACCGCATAGCCGCGCTCGAGCGGTTGGCCCATCTGGGAATAGCTGATCTGGCCTGCCCAGATGCCGTTGCCGATACCGGCGAACTTGCCGTTCCAGCCCGTGGCCGGCAGCCAGATTTCTACCTTGATGTCCGAATCCGGGGTCGGGGTCAGCGTGGCGCGCACGCGGCAGAAAGCGGGCAGCGTCTTGTAACTCGGCGGAGCGACGCCAGGCGGCGGACCGAAGGGCGATGGCGGCGGCGCGAATGCGCCGGCCGCGATGAGCTCCGCCGAATCGACCTTGCCCTTGTCGAGCGCGAGGGCGGCAAGCTCGCCGCAATCCTTGGCGGCGGCGGGGCTGACGATAGCAAGCGCGAGCGCGCTGGCGGCGGCAAACAGAGTCGTGCGGATCATCCTGGGCCTCTCCTCTCCCGAAATCCTGTGCCGATTGGTGAGGAGATTGCAGACCAAGTCAACAAGCGATGCGCGCGCGGCGCAGAAACGAAACATGGTCCTACGGGCAGCGGCTCCGGCTGGCCCGGTCACGGATCGCCTGCTAGGCAAACGAAAAGCAAAGGGAGAGTGCTATGAAGCCGGTGACGCTGGGACGCATGAGGGTGCGCAAGCTGTTCGAGATGGAAAGCGCTCCGCCCTTCTCGATGATCCTGCAGGGCGTCACGGATCAGGACCTCGCCCGGCTCGCGACCTGGAACGTCGACGACACGCTCGGTGCCACGCCCGATCAGTCCGCCTTCACGATGAGCATGCACAGCTATGTGCTGGAGCTGGACGGGCTGCGCATCCTCGTCGATGCCTGCAACGGCGATCACAAGCATCGCTCGATCCCCGATGTCGACCGGGTCGAGACGCCGTTCCTTGCCAATCTCGCCGCGCTCGACCTGACGACGGACGATATCGATCTGGTGCTCTGCACCCATCTGCATTTCGATCATGTCGGCTGGAACACGCGGTTGGAGAACGGCAAATGGGTGCCGACCTTCGCCAATGCGCGCTATCTCTTCTCGCGCTCGGATTTCGAGCATTTCGGCGAGCAGGATCTCGAGGACGATCATCTGCGCGCCTTCCGCGATTCGGTGCTGCCGGTCTATGAGGCCGGGCGCGCGGAGCTGGTCGAGGCAGACATCGCCGTCCATCGCGAAATCGGCAATGGCGTGTGGCTGGAGCCGGCCTTCGGCCATTCGCCCGGCAATTTCTCGGTGCTGGCGCGGGCGGACGGGGAGCAGGCCCTGTTCTGGGGCGATGTCGTCCATCATCCGATCCAGATGGTCCGCCCCGAGCTGACGATGATCTTCGATGGCGATCCGGAAGCGGCGCGCGATGTGCGGCTGCGCACGCTGGGCCGCGCGGCGGACGAGGAAATGGTCTGCTTCCCCGCCCATTTCCGCGATCCCTCGGCCGGCCGGGTGCTGCGCGATGGCGACGTCTATCGCTATCGCTTCCTGGAGTGACCGGGGCGGCTACTGGCGAATGACGCGGACGCAGATGAAATTATTGCACCTGTAAGGTGCTGTTAAGGCAGGCAATGTTCTAAGCCTTGCCGTGGCGTAGCGAGCTTTGCCTTGGTTGGGTGATTTGCTGCGTCACAACCCCCTTCTGCCCGCATCTGCCGCGCGTCCCGACGGCGCTTGCCAATCTCCCGTCCGGCTGGCAACTCACGTTCCGTCGCAGAGCCTGCAGTAGGCCGCGAGGGAGGACCAACGATCCATGAGCGCATCCCGGCCGCCATCCGCCCGCTATTCGAGTGCCGCGATCTTTCTCCATTGGGCTTTGGCCTTCCTGCTGCTGTTCCAGCTCTCGCTCGGCTGGCGCCTGGAGGAGCTCGCAGGGCTTCCGCAATTCGTGGCCTATCAGCTGCACAAGACGGTCGGCATTTCGATCCTGCTGCTGAGCCTCGTGCGCCTCGGCGTGCGGCTGTTCGTGCCGCGCCCGGCGCCCTTCCCGCAGCCGCAGCCTTTCGCCTTCCTGGCCGAGGCTGTCCACTGGCTGCTCTATGTCGTCATGATCGGCGGGCCGATCACCGGCTGGATCATCGTATCGACTGCGAAGATCAAGGTGCAGACCATGGTCTTCGGCGTCATCCACTGGCCGCATCTGCCGCTCGGGCCGGGCTGGAACGAACCCGCGGAGGCAGCGCACAGCCTGATCGGCTGGCTGCTCGTTGGCCTCGTCGTGCTGCATGTGGCGGGCGCGTTCAAGCATCATGTGATGCGCGAGGATCTGATCGGGCGGATGATGCCGCGGGCGATCCGCAGCTGGGGCGGCATCGGCACTGCGGCCGTCGTGGGGATCGCGGCGCTGCTCGGCGCGATGTTCCTCGCCAAGGCGCTGCCGTTCGGCGGCACGCCGGCGCCGGCCGAGCCGGACAATGCCGCTGTCGCAACCAATGAGATGCTCGCGCTCAACGATACCGACAATGCGGTCAATGAAGCGGCGACAGCGATCAATGAGACGGCAACCGCGAACGAAGCGACCAATGAGTCGGTGGACGAAAAGGCAGCGCCCGCGCCGTGGCAGGTGCAGGCCGGGGGCCAGCTCGGATTCAGGGCCGACTATTCCGGCTCACCCGTGGATGGCAGCTTCAAGCGCTGGGACGCCGACATCACGTTCTCGCCGGATGATCTGGCCGGATCGAAAATCGGCGTGACCGTCGATCTCGCCTCGGTCGATACGGCGGACGGCCAGCGCGACGATTCGCTCAAGGGCGACGGGTTCTTCGACGTCGCGGCGCATCCGCGCGCTACGTTCCGCTCGACCCGGATCACCCAGCGCGGCGGCAAGGCCTATCGCGCGGCGGGCACGCTCTCGCTGCACGGCGTGTCCAGGCCGGTGACGCTGGACTTCACGCTGGACATCAAGGGCGACGATGCAACGGTGAGCGGGTCCGCTCCGCTCAGCCGCACGGCCTTCAGTGTCGGCACCGGCGAATGGAGCGATACGAACACGATCAAGGATGGCGTGACGGTCACCTTCAGCTTCAAGGCCAAGCGCCAAAAATAGGACAGGCAGGTGGCGGGACTGGTCGAAGGGCGCTGGTTCGATGCGCTGCGGGCCGCCGACGATATCGAGCACGCCTCGCCCGGCAACGACATCTGGCAGCGCGCCTGATCCGCTGCGGGACAGGCAATCCGCCAAAAAGCCTTGCGGATTCACCTGTCGCGCTCCCAAGATGCAGCCGGGGCACTGAAAACAAGAGGTGGGGTCGCATGAGTGGGGTGAGGACGCGCCGGACGGCGCGGCTGGCGTTGTTCGGGCTGGTGCTGGCCTGTCAGGCTATACCGATCGGGGCACAGGGCAAGGCGGTCGATCGCAGCCGGCTCGATCAGCTGTTCGCGCAGTTCGAAGCCACCAATGCAGAAGCAGACCCTGCCGCCTATCGCACGCTGGCCGCCGAGACGCTCGCCGAGGCGCAGCGCCTTTACCCCGCCAATCATCCGGACGTCGCGCTGGGCCGCCTGAATGTCGCGCAGACGCAGGCCGCTGCCGGCGAGATGGACAAGGCGCTGGCGGAAATCGACGCCGTGATCCCGATCCTGGCCCGGGCGTCCAGAAATCCCGTCCACCGCGCCGCCTGGCGCAACGCGCTCAGCACGCGCGCCTATGTCCTGAACTTCAAGGGCGATCATGCCGGTGCGCTCGCGATCAACGAGCAAATCGTCGCGGACTATGCGCGCGGTCTTGGTCTCACGAGCCGCAAGGATCAGGCGACGACCCTCTCCAATCTCGCGGCCGCCTATCTGGAGCATGGCCGGCTGGACGATGCGTTGGCTCGCAATGCCGAGGCGATCGACATCGCGCTGACGCTCGATCCTGTTCCGGGCGACGTCGCCATCTGGAACGCCAATCGCGTGGTCTATCTCTATAGTGCCGGGCGCACCGATGAGGCGATCGCGACGGCACAAACGGCCATTGCGCGGGTCGCCCCCGCGATCGGCGCGGATCATCCGATGATGGCCAATCTCTATGCCAATCTCGGCGCCATTCTGTTCCGTGTGAATCGGCCGCATGACGCGATGCCGATGATCCGGCGTGCCTATGAGCTGATCGAGAAGACGGCCGGTGGACCCAACCAGAACAGCGCGACGATGCGCGTGCAGTTTGCCCAGGCGTTGATCCGGGCCGGGCAGCATGCCGATGCCGTGGCCTTTCTCGGGACGGCCACGCCGATCATCGATGCCCAGCTCGGCGCGCAGAGCGACCGCGCGCTCAACGCCCGCGACACGCTGCTGATCGCGCTGATCGCGACCGGTAGGAGTCGCGAGGCGCAGACGCTCGCGCAACAACTGCTCAAGATTCGCGACGAGCGTCTGCCGGAGGGGCATCGCGATCGTGCGAATGTGCGCGACAATCTGGCCAAGGCGGCCTTCGCCAATGCCGACTGGCAGGTGGCGGAGATGGCCGCCAGGGAAGCGGTGGCGATCCGCGGCCGGATGCTGCCGGCCGATCATCCTGACGCTCTGCTCGGTCGCGCGTTGCTGCTGCGTGTTCAGGATCGTGCCGGAACGCGCGCGAGCGCCGATCTGGTCGACGAGGCGCGCCGTCTTTTCGAGGCGCTGACCGCCAACGCCAATCTGCAGCGCGGATCGGCGCAGGCAGAGCGCCAACGGCCGGCCTATGGCTGGCTGGCAGAGATTTTCGCTGGTCGCGGCGCAATCGAAGATGCCTTCAAGGCCCAGCAATGGGCCGCACGCAGCGCGATGGATGACGTGCTCGCCATCGCCGAAGCCGAGCAGGCGACGGTGACCGATCCGTCGTTCGCCGCCATCGTCGTGAAGCGGCGGCAGTTGCTGGCCGCGCGCCAGGGCATGGAAGCGCGCCTCGATGCCAATCTCATCAAGCCGGATGCCGCATTCGACCTCGCCGGCCTGACGGCGCAACTCACGGCCAACCGCACCGAGATCGCGGCGCTCGATGCGTCGCTCGACGAAGAGCAGCGTACGCGCCTCTTCTTCCTGCCGTCGGTACTCGCCGATGTCGAAGCGGCCAGCGCGGATCGCACGGCGACCGTGATGATCACGGACCTCGGCGGCCGGTGGCTCGTCACAGCGGTCAGCGGCAAGACCGCGAAGCAGCATGTGCTCGCCGCCGATGCGCCGGTCGGGCCGCTCGTGGCGCGCCTTCGCGGATCGCTCAATGCCGGCGCAGCCGCGCCGTTCGATCGCGTGGCAGCCTCGCAGCTTCATGCGCTTCTGTTCCCCGGAGATCTCAGCGCCCTTCTGCGCCCCGCCCGGCGCCTTGCCGTCATTGCCAATGGCTCGCTTGGTGCCTTGCCCTTCGGCCTGCTCACCGTGGATGCGCGCGGCAAGGACCATCTCATGGATCGCCTTGTGGTGACGCGGCTGGTGCGCGCGCCGCGCGCGCGCGATGCCGAGCGGAACGAGTCCGGGCTAGGCGAAAGCCTCGTCGCGCTTGGCGATGTCGAAGCGCGCTCTGCCAGCACGCTCATGGCGATGCGATCGGCCGGCACGGCAAGAGCGATAGAGGATCTGCCGGCCCTGCCGGATGCACGCAGAGAACTGGCGGCGCTGGCGCAGGCCATCGGCGCGCAATCCCAGCTGCTGCTCGGCGATCAGGCGACCGAAGCGCGCTTGCGCGCCGCCAAGGTGCAGCAGGGCGCGGTGCTCGCCTTCGCGACGCACGGGCTGGTGTCAGGGGAGCTGGATGGGCTCGACGAGCCGGCGCTTCTGCTGACGGCGGCCGATGGCGACGACGGCTTGCTCAAGCCGAGCGAAATCGGCGGCCTCAGCCTGCCTGCGCGCCTCGTCATTCTCTCGGCCTGCAATACCGCGAGTGCGGCCGACGAGGATCGGCCGCAGCTATCGGGACTGGTGCAGGGCTTCTTCCTTGCCGGGGCCGAGCGAGTCATGGCGAGCCATTGGCCGGTGCGCGACGACATAGCGCGGCGGCTGTCGGTCGGCACGGTCAAGGGGATGCAGGCGGGCGCTGACCCGGCAACGGCGCTGCGCGATGCGATTCGTGCCGTGCGGAACGGCAAGGATGGCGAGGTCGCGGCCGATCATCCGGCCCTGTGGGCACCGTTCGAGCTGTTTTCGCGGTAGAGCGCTCGCCGCCCAAACCCGTTCGGGCGGAGCTTGTCAGAACCCACTCCTGAGCGGAGGCAACGTCCGGAGTGGTGAAGAGGTTGGCTTCGACGAGCTTAGCCCTGCCCTTCGACAGGCTCACGGCGAACGGATGTTGGGGAAAGGCGATCGAAACCGAGGCCTTACTTCTTCTTGCCGAAGTCCACGGTCACGACGTTCGAGCCATCCTCCATCGGAATTGCGGGCTCGTCATTTTCGGCTTCGTCATGCGGCTCTGGCTCGTCGCCTGTGTCCTGCACCTGAAATTCCAGCGAGAAGTTGACCGCCGGATCGACGAAAAAGCGGATCGCCGCGAAGGGAATCACCAGATGCGCCGGCACCTGATTGAAGGTGAGGCTGACTTCAAAGATGTCCTCGCCGACTTTCAGATCCCAGAATTTATGCTGGAGGACGATTGTCATCTCATCCGGAAAGCGCTCGACCAGCCACGGCGGGATCGAGACGTCGGGCGCCTGCGTCTTGAACGTGATGTAGAAATGGTGCGTGCCCGGCAGCACGCCGGTCGCCTCGATATCCTTCAGAACCCGGCCCGGAATGGCCCGCAGGGCCTCCTGGACGATCTCGTCATAGGGAATCAAACTGTCGGGCGCTTCGTCCGTCATTAGGACAGTCCTAGCGCGGGGGATCGGCCGGTCAAGCGCTGAGCGCCGTTCGACGGTGCGGCATGCGTATGATCCGGCCGCCTTTTCGCGGGAGAATCGCATTGCGGCATGCGCAGGGCGCGCTATAGGCCGCAGCCATGCGCACCGCGGAAATCAGCAGGAAGACGGCGGAAACGTCGATCGACGTGAAGGTCAATCTGGACGGAACCGGCATCTATGAGGTGTCGACCGGCATCGGGTTCCTCGATCATATGCTGGAGCAGCTTTCGCGCCATTCGCTCATCGATCTCGAGGTGACGACGGTCGGCGACCTGCATGTCGACCAGCATCACACGACCGAGGACACCGGCATCGCGATCGGCGAGGCCGTTGCCAAGGCGCTGGCCGACAAGCGCGGGATCACGCGGTTCGGCGAGGCGCATTCGCCGATGGACGAGACGCTGACGCGCGTCGCGCTCGACATTTCGGGCCGCCCCTGGCTGGTCTGGAAAGTGCCGATCGGCATGCAGCGGCTTGGCGAATGGGACACCGAGCTGATCGAGCACTGGTTCCAGAGCTTCGCGCAGTCGGCGGGCATCACGCTCCATGTCGAAAATCTCTACGGCAGCAACAACCACCATATCGTGGAAAGCTGCTTCAAGGGGCTGGCGCGGGCGCTGCGCCAAGCGGTGCAGATCGATCCACGCAAGAGCGACGCCATTCCCTCCACCAAAGGCACTTTGGGCGGCTGACCGTGACAATCGCGCTCATCGATTATGGCGCGGGGAATCTCCACTCCGTGCATAATGCGCTCCGTGCGGCGGGCGCTGGCGACGTCGTGATCACCGCGGATGCCGAGGCGGTGCGCGGGGCGGACCGGATCGTGCTGCCCGGCGTCGGCGCGTTCCGCGCCTGTATCGAGCCGCTGCGGGCAATCCCGGGCATGGTCGAGGCGATGCACGAGGCTGTTTTCGACGCCGGACGGCCGTTTCTCGGTATCTGCGTCGGCATGCAATTGCTGGCCGAGGCGGGCGAGGAGTTCGGACGCCATGAAGGGCTTGGCTGGTTGCCTGGCACGGTGCGGCTGATCGAGCGGGACGATCCGGCGATCAAGGTGCCGCATATGGGCTGGAACGATGTCGTTCCGGCTAGGCCGCATCCGCTGATCGAGGCGGGTGAGGCCTATTTCCTGCATAGCTATCATGTCGACGGCGGCGATCCGGCCGATATCGTCGCGACCACCGATCATGGCGGGGCGTTGGTCGCCGCCATCGGGCGCGACAATATCCTCGGCGTCCAGTTCCATCCCGAGAAGAGCCAGGCTTATGGCCTCGCGACGCTCGCTCGCTTCCTGGATTGGAAACCCTGATGAGCCCGGCTGCCGGCATTCCCCCTTTCATCGTCTTCCCGGCCATTGATCTGAAGGGCGGGCAGGTCGTGCGCCTGGCCGAGGGCGATATGGATCGTGCCACCGTCTATGGCGACGATCCGGCGGCGCAGGCGCGGATCTGGGCCGAGCAGGGCTCCGACTTCCTGCATGTCGTCGATCTCGACGGCAGCTTCGCAGGCCATGCCGTCAACGGCGCGGCCATCGCATCGATCGTCGAGGCCTTTCCCGGCCATGTGCAGCTCGGCGGCGGCATTCGCGATCCGCAGGCGGTGCAGAGCTGGTTCGCGGCCGGCGTCTCGCGCGTGGTGATCGGCACGGCGGCGCTCAAGAACCCGCAATTCGTGAAGGATATGGCGGCGGAGTATCCCGGCGGCATCGTGGTCGCGGTGGATGCGCGCGACGGCATGATCGCGACGGACGGCTGGGCCGAGAAGTCGGACATGCCGGTGGTCGATCTGGCGCGCCGGTTCGAAGATGCGGGCGTTGCCTCGCTGCTCTTCACCGATGTGGGCCGCGATGGCTTGCTCAAAGGCTGCAACGTCGATGCGACGGTCGATCTGGCGCGCAGCGTCGATATCCCGGTCATCGCCAGCGGCGGCGTCGCGGGCATTTCCGACATCCGTATCCTCAGTCTTCATGCCGGAGACGGCATCGAAGGCGTGGTGACGGGCCGGGCGCTCTATGATGGCCGCCTCGATCTGAGGACGGCGATCGCCGTCGCCAGTGCGGCATGACTGTCCGCACCCGCATCATTCCCTGCCTCGATGTCGCCAATGGCCGGGTGGTCAAGGGCGTCAACTTCGTCGATCTGCGCGATGCGGGCGATCCGGTCGAGCAGGCGCGGGTCTATGACGCTGCCGGTGCCGACGAACTTTGCTTTCTCGATATCAGCGCCACGCACGAAGGGCGCGGCACCTTGCTCGACATCGTCGCACGCACGGCCGAGGTCTGCTTCATGCCGCTCACCGTCGGCGGCGGGGTGCGCAGCGTCGAGGATGCGCGCGCGCTGCTGCTGGCCGGGGCGGATAAGGTGGCGGTGAACAGCGCGGCCGTGGCGCGGCCCGAGCTGGTCGGCGAGATTGCGGACCGCATGGGCGCGCAGTGCGTCGTCGGCTCGGTCGATGCGCGCCGTACCGGCGAGGGGCGCTGGGAGATCTTCACCCATGGCGGCCGTCGCCCGACCGGGATCGATGCGCTGGCGCATGCGGTGCGGCTGGCGGAGCTGGGCGCGGGCGAGCTGCTCGTCACATCGATGGACGGGGACGGCACGCAGGCGGGCTATGATCTGGAGCTGACCCGCACGATCGCCGATGCGGTGAGCGTCCCCGTCATCGCCTCGGGCGGCGTGGGCACGCTCGATCATCTCGTCGAAGGTGTAAAATCTGGTCATGCGAGCGCCGTTCTGGCCGCCTCCATCTTCCACTTCGGCAAGCATAGTATTAAGGATGCTCGCGCTGCACTTGCGAACGCAGGCATCGCGGTGCGCCGGGTCTGAGGGACCCCGAGCGCCCCGGCCGTCAGACGCAGGAGCACTGTCATCGCGCCGTCCTCGACGGGCGCTATGCGTGGGACCATGAAAAAGTCCGCTGTCCATGTGGGAGGACAAACGGTGACGATGACAAGGACGGTGGCGCGCGTGGCCGCAACGGCCGCATTGCTGGTGGGAACGGCGGCTTTGCCCGCCGCCGCAATGGCGGACACGCGCGCCAGCCAGACTGCGACGACCCAGGACGATTCGGACAGCCCCGATTGGGCACTGCTCGCCGTGGCGTGCGTGACGCTCATTGTCGGCCGCACGGTGGTGTACCGCCGCGCCCGGACGAAAACACAAGCGACGACGCCGGCGCCTTCCACCAAAAGCCATTGACGCCCGCAGCCCGAGCGGCAAGGAGGTGGCCATGGACAGCCTCGCTCGCCTCGAACGCACCATCATCGCGCGGCGCGACGCGGACCCAGCAACCTCCTATGTGGCCAAGCTGCGCGCCAGGGGCCGACCGAAAATGGCCCAGAAGCTCGGCGAGGAAGCCGTCGAGACGGTGATCGCGGCGCTCGGCGGGGACAAGAAGGAGCTCACCGGCGAAGCGGCCGATCTCCTTTTCCACCTCATCGCGCTGCTCGCCGATTGCGACGTGACTCTCGCCGATGTCTGCGCGGAGCTCGACCGGCGCGAGGGGGTCTCGGGCTTGGACGAAAAAGCATCCCGACCGGGAGAGTGACCATGCCGATCGACGCGACCCTGCCCTATGACGCGAGCAACATCTTCGCGCGCATCCTGCGCGGCGAGATCCCGAACCGCACCGTCTATGAGGATGAGCATGTGCTCGCCTTCCACGACATCAACCCGCAGGCGCCGACGCATGTGCTGGTGATCCCCAAGGGCGCCTATGTGAGCTGGGACGATTTCTCGGTGCGGGCGAGCGAGGCGGAGATTGCGGGCTTCATCCGGGCGGTAGGCAAGATCGCGCGCGAGGCAGGGCTGGTCGAGCACGGCTATCGGCTGCTCGCCAATATCGGCCAGCATGCCGGGCAGGAAGTACCACATCTGCATATCCACATTTTCGCGGGCGCACCGCTCGGGCCGATGCTGGCCCGCTGAGACCGCTCGCCGCGCGAGTCGCCCGCCGCTTCCGCACTTGCGCGGCCGCATTTAGTCGATAGTCTGCCCGCCATTCCAAAGGGGGAAGCAGCGCATGACGCTGCATCAGGGAAAGAGACCAAGCGCATGATCTTCGGACGCATCAAGCCGCTCGACGCCATTCTCGCCACCGCCGAAAAGAAATCGCTGCATCGATCCCTGGGAGCCTTCCAGCTCACCATGCTCGGCATCGGCGCGGTGATCGGCACCGGCATCTTCGTTCTAACCGCCGAGGCTGCCCAGAAGGCTGGCCCCGGCATGATGTTCAGCTTCATCATCGCTGGCGTCGTCTGCGCCTTCGCGGCGCTCTGCTACGCGGAGATGGCGGCAATGGTGCCGGTGTCCGGCTCGGCCTATACCTATAGCTATGCCGTGATGGGCGAGCTGATCGCCTGGATGGTCGGCTGGGCGCTGATCCTCGAATATGCCGTGGCGGCGGGCGCCGTTTCGGTCGGCTGGTCCGGCTATGTGGTCGGCTTGCTCGAACATACGCTCAGCATCGACATACCGGACACGCTGGTGGCGGGACCCTTCGATGGTGGCGCGATCAATCTTCCTGCCATGGCCATTGCCGGCCTCGTCACCTGGCTGCTCGTGATCGGCACGCGCGAGAGCGCCACTGTCAACGCGATCCTCGTCGCGATCAAGGTGAGCGCGCTGACCCTGTTCTGCGTGCTGGCTCTCCCGGTCATGAACAGCGAGCAATTCTCGCCGTTCGCGCCGACCGGCTTCCTCGGCATCGGCATGGCCGCCGCCTCGATCTTTTTCGCTTATGTGGGTTTCGACGCGGTCTCGACCGCGGCCGAAGAAACCAAGAACCCGCAGCGCAACATGCCGATCGGCCTGATCGGCTCGCTCGCCATCTGCACCATCTTCTACCTGCTGGTCGCCGCCGGCGTGATCGGCGCGCCGGGGCTCAGCAGCCAGCCGGTGCGCGATGCGGCCGGTCTGGCACTGGAGCCGGGTAGCCGCGAGCTCGCCACGCAATGCGCCGCGCGCGCCGCCGAAGGCTTCAAGGATGTGGTCTGCTCGAAGGAAGCGCTCGCTTACACGCTTCGCGAAATCGGCTGGCCGCAGATCGGCAACCTGCTCGGTCTCGCCGCCGGTCTGGCGCTGCCGTCGGTCATCCTCATGATGATGTTCGGCCAGACCCGCATCTTCTTCGTGATGAGCCGCGACGGCCTGCTCCCCGCCGCCTTCTCGAAGATCCACCCCAAGTACAATACGCCGCACGTCATCACGATCATCACCGGTATCGCGGTGGCACTGTTCGCGGCCTTCTTCCCGGTCGGCCAGCTCGCCAACATCTCAAACTCGGGCACGCTGTTCGCCTTCGCAGCCGTCTCCATCGCGGTGATGGTCATCCGCAAGACCGATCCGAACCGGGCGCGCCCGTTCCGCACGCCGGCGGTGTTCATCACGGCGCCCATCGCGATCCTGGGCTGCATCTACCTGTTCGTGATGCTCGACCATAAGAGCATCATCCTGTTCCTCATCTGGGCGGTCATCGGCTTCGCGGTCTATTTCGGCTACAGCCGCAGCCGCAGCCATGTCGGCCTTGGCCATGTCGAGGTGCATGAGGACGATCCCGGTATCCCGCCGCAGCCGGTGCCGCCGGTCACCTGACCGGCGGACCCTTGGCGTGATCGACTGGGTCGATCGAAAATGCGTAATATTCTTGCGAAGGTTCTGAAAGTTCTGCCCTGCCCCCCAATTTTTAATCGGGTTTGATCGAGGAAAACGATCAGCCCTGCGATGAGAAAGAGCCTCCAATGGGCTGCCATCGAATGGGCGCTGTAGGAAAGAGCCTTCCGTACCTGAGACATGAAAAAGGCCGCCTGGGCTTCCCCGGCGGCCTTTTCTCTATTTCGTCACCCAGCGAAAGCTGGGGTCTCAGGCAGTAGCAGCGCACTCTCCCGGAGGAGATCTCAGCGTTCGCTGAGATGACGACGTGGAAGAGCGCTCTGGCCTGACGTCAGTCGGCGCCCCAGACTTCGGCGGCGACTTCCATCACCAGCTCCATCTTGGCCTTCTGCTGCTCGACGGCAATGTCGTTGCCGTGGACCGTCGAGGCGAAGCCGCACTGGGGCGAGAGGGCGAGCTGGTCGAGCGGGGCGAACTTGGCAGCCTCGTCGATGCGGCGCTTGATCTCGTCCTTGGTCTCCAGCTCGCCGAGCTTGGTGGTGACGAGGCCGAGCACGACCTGCTTGCCCTTGGGAAGGAAGCGCAGCGGCGCGAAATCGCCCGAGCGCGCATCGTCATATTCGAGCAGGAAGCTGTCGATCGCGACTTCGTTGAACATGATCTCCGCGACCGGCTCATAGCCGCCCTCGGCCGCCCAGCTCGAACGGAAATTGCCGCGGCACAGATGCATGGCGGTAAACATCTCTGCGGGGGCCGTGGCCAGCGCGTCGTTGATCATCTTGGCATAATGGCGCGGCAGATCGTCCGGATTGAGGCCGCGCTTGCGGGCATTCTCGCGCTGCTGGCCATCGCACAGATAAGCGAGGTTGGTGTCGTCGAGCTGCAGATAACGGCAGCCGGCGTCGGCCAGATCGGCGACCTCGTCCTGATAGGCGGAGGCCACGTCGGCGAAGAAGTCGGTCATGTCGGGATAGACTTCCTCGCTGATGCCTTCGCGGCCGGCGCGGAAGTGCAGCATGGTCGGCGACGGGATCGTGACCTTGGCGGTCTCCTTCGTCACGCTCGCGAGGAACTCGAAGTCGGCGCGCTGGATCGGCTTGGCATGGGCGATCTTGCCGGTCACGATCATCTTGGGCGGCGCGAAATGCACATCCGTGCCCGTCGCGTTCTGGAACGCGACTTCCATGCCGCCCTTCTCCTCAATGCCGTCGAGCTGGAGCAGGAAATCAGTGTGGAAGAACTTGCGACGGAACTCGCCGTCGGTGATCGCCTTGAGGCCAACGCCTTCCTGGAGCGCGACGACGCCGCGAATCGCTTCATCCTCGATCGCGCGGAGCGCGGCCGCGTCGATCTTGCCGGCCGCGAAGGCATCGCGCGCCTCGATCAGGACCGGCGGCCGCAGAAAACTGCCGACATGATCAGCATGGAAAGGGGCGCGGCTCGTGCCCGTCGAGTCAATCCGTCCGTGTTTCATCGTCTCTCTCCAGACATAAGGATGAAGCGTGATATAAAGCATTCTTTATATATAGGAAGCTTTATGTTTGCTTAAATCGGAAGCCGGACCCTGCAGAAACGGAAAAGGCCCAGCGTGAACCGGGCCCTTAACGATCAGAGGTAACGAAAATGTGCGTGTTTCAGGTCGGCGGATTTTTCGGCCGGAGCGCGGCGCGGCGCGGGCGGGTGAACAGCTTGCCGCGCTCGGCCCAGAGAATGAAAGCGAGCGCGATGAGGCCGGTGACGAGAAAACCCTCGGCCAGCGGCGCGGTCGTCCCGTTGAAGCGCTGGCCGGTCATCGCACCGATCAGCGTCGCGAGCGCCATGCGCGCGAAGCTCTGGAAGCTCGCCGCCGACCCGGCGATGTGGCCGAAAGGTTCCATGGCGATCGAACCGAAGTTCGAGCCGGTGAAGCCGACCATGCCCATGTTGATGGCGATCAATACCATGAACAGCAGCAGTGGCTCGGGATGAAGCTGGCTGGCGCCGAACTGGAGGACGCTCATGACGATGAAGCCGAACAGGGCGGCATGCGACACGCGGCGCGCGCCGAAGCGCTCGACGATGCGGCTGTTCGAGAAATTGGCGAGCGCCATGGACCCGGCCACGCAGGCGAAGGCGATCGGGAAGATGTCGGCCGCGTCAAACACGTCGAAGAAGATTTGCTGCGAGCTGTTCAGGAAGCCGAACATGCCGCCCATCATGACGCCGGCGGCCATCATGTAGCCGAGGCCCTGCCGGTCCTGCACGCAGCTGACCCAGTTGCGCGCGATGACGGGCAGCGCGATCGGCTGGCGATAGGCCACGGGCAGAGTCTCGGGCAGGCGATACCAGGTCCAGACGAAGACGGCGGCGGCGGCGACGGCCTGGACATGGAAGATCTTCCGCCAGCTCGCCACTTCCAGCACGAGCTGGCCGATCGAGGGCGCCAGCACGGGCACCAGCATGAAGATGATGATGATGATGCTCATCACACGCGCCATCGCGTCGCCCGCATAGCGGTCGCGGATCACGGACACGGCCAGCACGCCGAGCCCGGCGGCGAAAAAGCCGTGCAAGGTGCGCATGATGAGCAGGATCTCGTAAGTCGGCGCGATGCCGGTCGCGATCCCGCCGATGGCCGAAAAGGCGATGCTGATCAGCAGCATCGGGCGTCGCCCGAACCGGTCCGCCAGCGGCCCCGCAACGAGCGAGCCGACCGCATTGGCCAGCATATAGGTCGAGATCATGTACTGCAGCCGATTGGGATCGGCGACGTGCAGCGACTCCCGGATCGCCGGGAAGGCCGGCAGCATGGCGTCGATGGCGAGCGCATTCAGCGCCATGGTGGAGGCCATGAGCGCGACGAACTCGCGGTCGTTCATCGAAAAGGGAGGTGCTTCTGTGGCCATGATCTGTTTTCGCGTCGGTCGTTCGCTTGCTATCCGAGCGACTGGGAGCGCTATGCACGCGGGAAGCCTGATTGGCCAGCCCTAGCATAGGATGGCAGGTCCAACCTCCAAGAGCGTCAGCCGCGCAGCAGGAACACCGCATGCTCGGCGAAGAGATTGGCATTGGCCGATCCGGTTTCGCGCCCGCCGTTCAGGAACCACTGGCCGTCGATCTTCCACCCGCGATCGCGCACCATCGCGCGGAAATCATCGATGGTGACATGGTGGATGTTGGGCGTATCGTACCACATATAGGGCAGGATCTTGACGACCGGCATGCGCCCGCCAAACAGCAGCGAGACGCGCCCGCGCCAATGCGCGAAATTGGGGAAGGAGACGAAGGCCTGCTTGCCGATGCGCAGCAGCTCCTCAGCGACGAGATCCGGCCGCCGCGTGGTCTGCAAGGTCTGGCTGAGGATCGCATAGTCGAAGCTGGCGTCGGGATAATAGCGCAGGTCGGTATCGGCGTCGCCCTGTACCACGGCGAGGCCGCGCGCCACGGCGGCCGCCACATTGGCCGGGTCCAGCTCCAGGCCGCGCACGTCCGCGTTTGCCGTCGCGCGTAACTCGGCCATCAGCGCGCCATCGCCGCAGCCGACATCGAGCACACGGGCGCCGCGCGCGACATGCCGCGCGATGAGCGCGAGATCGGGACGCACGTCCGTCATTGCGGGGCCCTCTCCAGCATGGCGAGGAAATCGGGGGCAAGGCGCTCCATATAGCGATCCGGCCGCTGCAGCGCATGGAAGCCGAGCGCGGCATAGACGCCATGCGCGTCCGCCGTGGTGAGGCCGATCCGGCGCAGGCCCGCATAGCCTGGATGCTCGAGGAACCAGCCGACCATGCGGCGGCCGAGGCCTTCCCCGCGTGCCGGCTCGTCGATCCAGACATCGGCGAGCCAGGCGAAGGTCGCATGATCGGTGATCATCCGCGCGAAGCCGATCTGTTCGCCGTCCCGATAAGCGCCGAGGCAATGCGATCCGGCAATGGCGCGATCGACCACATCGCGGGCAATGCCCGGCGACCAGTAGCTGGAAGCGAGCCAGCCATGGATGCGCGCCACGTCTAGCCGCGTCTTGTCGTCGCTGAGCTCGATCATTCGCCGGCCCGCAGGAATCCATCGATGACGCGGTTCATCTCCGGCGCGTCGAGCAGGAAGGCGTCATGGCCGAACGGGCTGGAGAGCTCGACGAAGCTCGCCTCGCGCCCGGCGGCATGGAGCGCGTGGACGATGATGCGCGATTCCGCCGTGGGGTAGAGCCAGTCCGTATCGAAGCTGATCAGGCAGTAGCGCGCGCGCGTCCTGGCGAAGGCCAAAGCGAGGCTGCCGCCCTGATCCTCGGCCATGTCGTAATAGTCCATCGCGCGCGTGATGTAGAGATAGGAGTTGGCGTCGAAGCGCTCGACGAAGCTGATCCCCTGATGGCGCAGATAGCTCTCGATCTGGAAGTCCGCATCGAAGCCGAACGTTTTGGATTCGCGCGCCTGCAGCTTGCGTCCGAACTTCTCGGTCAGGCCGGCTTCCGAGAGATAAGTGATGTGCGCCGCCATGCGCGCCACGGCGAGGCCGGCGGCCGGCGCATCGCCATCGGCATAATAATCACCGCCGCGCCAGCGCGGATCGGCCATGATCGCCTGCCGGCCGACTTCGTGGAAAGCAATGTTCTGCGCGCTGTGACGTGACGTCGAGGCGATGACGATCGCGCTGCGCACGCGATCGGGGAAGAGCGTCGGCCAGAGCAGCGCCTGCATGCCGCCCATGGAGCCACCGATCACCGCGGCGAGCTGCCCGATGCCGAGCGCGTCCAGCAGCATGCCTTGCGCACGGACCATGTCCGCTATGGTGATGACCGGGAAACGCATCGCCCAGGGCACGCCGGTGGCGGGATCGACACTCGCCGGGCCGGACGAGCCGAGGCAGCTGCCCAGCACATTGGCGCAGATGATGAAATAGCGATCGGTATCGATCGGCTTGCCAGGCCCCACGGCGCGCACCCACCAGCCGGGCTTGCCGGTGACGGGATGGTCCGATGCGACGAACTGGTCGCCGGTCAGCGCATGGCAGATGAGCATGGCATTGCTGCCATCGGCATTGAGCGTGCCGTAAGTCTCATAAGCGATATCGACGGGAGCGAGGCTCGCGCCGCTATCGAGCCGGAGCGGACCGGGCAGGCGCACGGAGCGGCGCAGGCCGAAGCGCTGGTCGGTGGAGGGCGCTGCGATTTCGCTGTGCGCGGACATGGGGCAAGCGATTGGGCTGTAGCGGGAGTCTTGTCAATCGGTGGGCACTTTTGTGGGATTGGTGGGCGCGCCCTACTGCGCCGGACGTGGAGTTGCGACGAGCGGCTAACAAATGGTTAACGAACCGTTGACACCCCGGCTCTGTGGTGAGAGCATTGACCAAGATCGTGGTGTGCTGCGCGTTGGGTAGATGCTCCGTACGGCGCGATCTGGTTGGGCCGTGTTGGCCCGCAAATAGTGGGATGAAGAAAATGGCTAAATTTGGGAAAGTGGCGCGTGGCGCCGCTATTGCTGCCATGCTTGCTTCGGCTGGTATGGCGCAGGCTGGCACTGTCGCCGTCTGGGGTGAATCGCCGTTCGGCGTGAGCCTGGCGGGCATCAACAATTTCTACAACACCTATGGCGGCCACACCTCGTCGATCGTGGCGGGCCAGCTCAACACGATCGATCTGGGCAGCGTGGACCTGCTCTGGGCGATCCAGCCTTCGGATTCCTACACCGCGGCTGAATTGAACACGATGGCGGGCTTCCTCGCTGGTGGCGGTCGTATCGCGTTCATGGGCGAGCACGGCCAAATCGCGCCGAACGAGAATCTCCGGATCAATGCCGCGCTCTCGTTCCTCGGTTCGACCATCTCGATCCAGTTCGATCAGGTGCTCGACGGCGGCTTCCGTTCGGCCAGCAAGCTCGACGGCCAGATCAAGACGCACGCGCTGACCGACGGCGTCGAGACTTACCAATATGCAGCCTACGCGCCGCTGACGGTTTCGGGCACCGGCGAGATCCTGATGACAGGCGAAGACGTGCCCGGTTCTGTCATGATGGCCTATCAGAACATTGGCCCGGGCAGCATCTTCCTCATCACGGACCAGAATGTCTGGGATGGCGCGGGCTCGCTCTGGGGCGGCTTCGACAACGAAGTGATGTTCGACAATCTGGTCGAAGGCAAGACGGGCGCACCCCCGGTCGGTGGCGTGCCTGAGCCGACCACCTGGGCGATGATGATCGCCGGCATGGCGCTGACGGGCGCGATGATGCGCCGTCGTCGCGTGTCGGTCTCGTTCGCCTGAGCCAAGTCAGGATCTGACGATTGAAGCGCCGCTGCCCGGAAGGGCGGCGGCGTTTTTCGTGCAAGCGCCGCTGCCTTTGCCAAGGCGAGTGCATGGCGCTAAAGCGCCGCCATGACAGACACAGATACCCTCACCGCACAGGCACCGGTCCCCAAGGACTGGATCATGGCCATTGCGCCTTATGTTCCCGGCAAGTCCAAGACGGACGATGGCCGGTCCGTGATCAAGCTCTCCTCGAACGAGAATCCGTTCGGGACATCGGAGACGGCCCGTGCGGCCTTCGCTTCCGCGGCGCAGTGCCTTGAGCGCTATCCCGACAGCGCGGCAGTCGAACTGCGCGAGACGCTGGCGGCGCATTATGATCTCGATCCGACCCGCATCACCTGCGGCACCGGATCGGACGAAGTGCTGCACATGGCGGCCGGCGCCTTCGCAGGGCCGGGCGACGAGATCATCTATGTGCGCTACGGCTTCACCGTCTATCCGATCGCGACGCGGCGCGTCGGCGCGACGCCGGTGGTGGCGCCGGACAAGGACTATGCGACCGACGTCGATGCGATCCTGGCGCGGGTGACGGAGCGGACGCGCGTCGTCTTCGTCGCCAACCCGAACAACCCTACCGGCACCTACACGGCGCGCAGCGAGATTGCGCGGCTGCATGCGGCGCTGCCGCGCCATGTGCTGCTGGTGCTCGATCAAGCCTATGCCGAATATCTCGACCCCGAGGACGACGATGGCGGGCTGGAGCTGGCGCGCACGGCGCCGAACGTGCTGGTCACGCGCACCTTCTCGAAGATCTTCGGCCTTGCCTCTGCGCGTGTCGGCTGGGGCTATGCGAGCGCGGAGGTCATCGATGCAATGAACCGCATCCGTCAGCCCTTCTCGTTCAGCATCGGCGCCGGTCAGGCGGCGGTGGCGGCGCTGAAGGACAAGGGCTTCGTCGAGCGCAGCCGGGCGCACAACAAGCAATGGCTCGCCCACTTCGAAAGCGAGATCAATGCGCTCGGCAACAAGGGGCTGCGCGCCGTGCCGTCCAAGGCCAACTTCAGTCTCGTGCTGTTCGAGGGCGAGACGAGTGCCGAGACCGCCTACAAGGCGCTGATGGATCATGGCTATATCGTGCGCTGGCTGCCGGGACAGGACCTGCCGCACGGCTTGCGCATTACGATCGGCGCACCGGAGGAAATGACCGGACTGATCGCGGCCCTGCGCAAGATCGTCGGCGCAGAGGTCTAGAAAAATGCTGCCTTTCTCGCGCGTCACTATCATCGGCCTTGGTCTGATCGGCTCATCGCTGGCGCATGCCATCCGTGCGTATCTGCCGACGGTGCGGGTGACGGGCCATGATGCGAACCCGGAGGTGCGCGAGATCGCCCGGCGGATCGACCTGTGCGACGACATCACCGACACGGCTGGCGCTTCGGTGATCGATGCCGATCTGGTGGTGCTCTGCGTGCCGCCGGGCGCGATGGCGGCGGCGGCGAGCGCCATCAAGGACGATCTGCCGCGCGAGGCGATCCTCTCCGAAGTGGCGTCCTGCCAGGCGAGTATCATAGCGGCGATCCGCGAGATCCTGCCCGATGTCCAGATGGTGCCGGCGCATCCGGTGGCCGGCACGGAGAATAGCGGCCCGGAAGCGGGCTTCGCGACGCTCTTCCACAATCGCTGGTGCATCCTGACGCCGCCCGAAGGCACCGACCCGGTCGCGATCGCGCGGGTCGAAGACCTCTGGAAGCGGCTCGGTGCCAATATCGAGATCATGGACCCGGCCCATCACGATCTCGTCCTCGCCGTCACCAGCCACCTGCCGCATATCATCGCCTATACGATCGTCGGCACGGCCAGCGACCTCGAGCATGTAACAGCCAGTGAAGTCATCAAATTCTCCGCGGGCGGCTTCCGCGACTTCACCCGCATCGCCGCTTCCGACCCCACCATGTGGCGCGACGTCTTTCTCGCCAACAAGGACGCCGTGCTGGAGATGCTCCAGCGCTTCACCGAAGACCTGACCCAGCTGCAACGCGCGATCCGCTGGGGCGATGGCGACAAGTTGTTCGACCATTTCAGCAAGACACGCGCCGTCCGCCGCTCGATCATCGAGCAGGGACAGGACGATGCCGCACCCGATTTCGGCCGGCATCACGAATAATCGCTTCGGCGACAAGTCCTTAGCCGCCCGCATCTCGCGGAACCACCCGGCTCCTTGAACGTATTGCAGCCGATCGTCTTCCTATCCCATTTGGGGGATGGCGAAGCGGAGGCTTTGATCGAAAGGGCCATTACCAGTTTATTTGGAGGGCGGACATGACGATCAGATCTCTTTTTCTTGGGACCATCGGCGGAGCGGCACTGCTCGCGACGGCACCGGCCAGGGCGCAGGACGACGCATCGGGCTTCACGGTCGGCGTGACCGGCGGCACGCTCGGTGTCGGCCCGGAAGTCGGCTTCCGCGCCAGCCCGATGTTCGGCGTGCGCGCCAGCGCGTCCTTCCTGGACGTCAGCCGCGACTTCGACATCGACGACATCAATTACAACGGCAAGGTGAAGCTCGAATCCTATGGTGCGATGCTGGACCTTTATCCGTTCAAGGGCGGCTTCCGTTTCTCGGGCGGTTTCCGCATCGACAAGAACCGCGTGAACCTTACCGCGACGCCGACAACCAGCGTGACGGTCGGTGACATCGCCTACACGCCCGCGCAGATCGGTACGCTGTCCGGTCAGGTCGATGCCGACGAGTTCGTGCCGGTGCTGACGGTCGGCTATGCCGGCGGCCTCACCAGGGGCCTCAAGTTCGGCATCGATGCGGGCGTTATGTTCCAGGGCAAGCCCGAGGCGCAAAACCTCGTCGCGACCGGCACGTTAGCCACCAATGCCGCCTTCCTCGCCGAGCTCGAGAAGGAGCGCCAGAAGGTCAACCGGGATATGGAGGACTATAAGTTCTACCCGGTCGTGCAGCTCTCGATCTTCTACGCATTCTGATCCCATCGACGGGAAACAGGGTGGGCGTGGACCGCAAGGTTCGCGCCCATTCGCGTATCAGCGCCGCTTGACGGATCCGCGCTTGGAGCCGCTGTGACGCAAATTGCCGGGCCGGCCCGGGCGATTGGGCGGTCGCGGCGCACCGGGTCGGCGGCGGTCGCCGCCGCGCATCGGCAGATGGCTGGCGCCGACCGGCAGCTCGAAACGGAGCGCGCCGCTGATCGGATCGGACTCAACCAGCCGCAGGTCGATCTTGTCGCCCAGCGCATAGCGCTCGCCCGAATGCTCGCCTTCGAGCGCCTGCGTCACCTCGTCATAGAGGAAGCGCTCGGCGCCGAGGGTCGAGACGGGGACGAGGCCGTCGCCGCCAAGCTCGACCACCGTCGCGAAGAAACCGAAATTCTGTACGCCGGTGATGCGGCAGGCCAGAATCTCGCCGATATGCTGGGCAAGAAAGGCCGCGACATAGCGATCGACCGTCTCGCGCTCGGCTTCCATGGCGCGGCGCTCGAAGCGGCTGATGAGCTCGGCGATGGGCGTGAGATCGGCGGCGTCCTCGGCAGCGAGGCGGCTGTCCTTCGGGATCACCTTGTCCTTGGGGGCCGGCTGCTCGAGCCCGTAGCTGCCGACCAGCGCGCGGTGGACCAGCAGGTCCGCATAGCGACGAATCGGCGAGGTGAAATGCGCGTAGCTGCCGAGCGCGAGGCCGAAATGGCCGAGATTGGCCGGGCCGTAATAGGCTTGCATCTGGCTGCGCAGGATCTGCTCCATGATCTGCGGGCGGGCAGCGGCATCGTCCGGGATCTGCGCGATCAGGCGATTGAAGGTCCTGGTGGTGATGACCTGACCGAGGGCGAGACTGATGTCGAACGTGTCGAGATAGTCTTTAAGCGACGTCAGCTTCTCGCGGCTCGGAGGCTCGTGGATACGGTACATGACCGGGGCCTTCTTCGCCTCCAGCGCCTTGGCGGCCGCGACATTGGCGGCGATCATGTAGTCCTCGATCAACCGGTGCGCATCGAGGCGTTCCCTGATCGCGATGCTGACGATGCGGCCGGTTTCGTCCAGCACGACGCTGCGCTCGGGCAGGTCTAGGTCGAGCGGATCGCGGGCATCGCGCGCCTTCGCGAGCAGGCGCCAGCAGGCCCAGAGCGGTTTCAGCGCCATCTCGACGAGATTGTCGGCTTCCAGCCGGTTGATCAGCAGCGGATCGAAGCGGGGATCGGCGATGGTCGGGCCGGACTTGCCCTCGGCATGATCGATGGCGAATTGCGCCTGCTCGTATGGGATGTTGGCGGCGACGCGGATGAGCGCGCGGGTGAAGCGCCACGCCGTGACCTTGCCGCCCTTGTCGATGGTCAGATGGCAGGCCATCGCCGCGCGATCCTCGCCGGCGCGCAGCGAGCACATGTCGGACGAGAGTGCATGCGGCAGCATGGGGACGACGAGGTCCGGGAAATAGACGCTGTTGCCGCGCTTGCGCGCCTGCCGGTCGAGCGCGGAGCCCGGGCGGACATAGTAACTGACATCGGCAATGGCGACGATGGCGCGGAAGCCGCCTTCGTTGGCCGGGTCCTCGTCCGGCGCGGCCCAGACCGCATCGTCGAAATCGCGCGCGTCGACCGGATCGATGGCGACGATGGGGAGATGGCGCAGATCCTCGCGGCTCTCGGCATGGAGCGGCAGATCGTGGACCTTGGCGGCCTCGATCTCGACCTCGTCCGGGAACTCGTTGGGGATGCCATATTTGTGGATGGCGATCAGGCTGAAACTGCGCGGCTGGAAGGGATCGCCCAGCACATCGGTCACACGCGCGGTGATCTTGGGTGGCCGTCCGCTCTTTTCGGCGAGGACGAGATCGCCGATCTGCGCATCGCCCATGTCGCTGATCGACGTCTCCTTGCGGATGCGCTTGTCGACCGGGCGCAGGATGGGCTTGCCGCGCTCGTCCTTGGCGATGACGCCGAGCAGCTGCTCGGCGGCCCCGGCGAGCTTCTTCATCGGGTGCGCGAGCCAGCCGCGGCCGGCTTCCTCGGTACGCGCGAGGATGCGATCGCCGACGCCGAGCGCGCCGCGCTTGCCCTTCTCCATGACGCGCAGGCGCGGGATCGGCACGCCATCGGCTTCCCAGCGTTCGGGTACGGCAATGGTCTGGCCGCCATCGACATCGACGACGCGCAGCACCGTCACCTTGGGCAGGCCGCCCATCTTGTGAAAGGCGCGGGCCGGGCCGATGTCGAGCAGGCCCTCGTCCGCCATGTCCTTGAGCAGGGACTTGAGCGCGATCTTCTCATTGCCCTTGAGCCCGAAGGCCTTGGCAATCTCGCGCTTGCCGACGGCCTGATCGGATTGAGTGATGAAATCGAGCACCTGTTGGCGGGACGGCATGCCGGCCGGTTTGATGCGCTTGGGCTTTTGGGGAGATGCCATGGCGATGGGTATAGGCAAGGCGGTGAGCGAATGACAGCGGCACCGCTCTGACCGACTATTTTCGGCCAAAGGTCACACCAGGGTCACCCTATCGCGTGTGTTCCTGGAAGTGCGATCCGGGGCCGTCGCGCCTTGTCGTGGCAGTGATGAGAAGGAGCAGCGCGAAGCTGCCACCGGGTGGCCTGTAGACAGCGCTTTTATGTGGCGGTTCGGGGCTGACGCCGGCGCCTATATGAGACTCAGACTATAGCTGAAAAACTGCGTGTCGCGCAGCCAGCCATTGGCTTCGTAGAGCGACTGGGCGGTGTGATTGTCGATCGCGGTCGAAAGAGTGAGCCGGGCGGCACCCTGCGCGCGGGCATGATCGGCCGCCGCGTGGAGGAGTAGCTTGCCGATGCCCTGGCAGCGTCCGGCGGGCGCCACGAAGAGATCGTTGAGTACGAAGATGCGCTTCATGCCGGTCGAGGTGAAGCTCGGATAGAGCTGGGTGAAGCCGAGCGGCTCGCCGTCCTTGCTTCGCGCGAGGAAGATCGCGGACTCGTTGCGCTCGATGCGCTCGGTCAGGAAAGCGTGAGCGCCGGTAAGATCGGCGGGCTGCTTGTAGAATTGGCGATAAGCGTCGAACAGCGGGGCTAGCTGGTCGAGATCGGTGAGGATGGCTTGGTGGATGTGCATGGGTGGGATGTTTAGTCGCGCCTGCTTGAGATGCCAGCTTTCGCTGGGATGACGGCTTGGGGAGGACTCTACGCTTGACCCCTACTCGTCATCCCAGCGGAAGCTGGGATGACGAATGGCGGGGGGGTCGCGGAGGACCTCAATCCCGCAGCAGCTCGTTGATCCCGGTCTTGCTGCGCGTCTGCTCGTCGACGGTCTTGACGATCACGGCGCAGTAGAGGCTCGGGCCGGGCGTGCCGTCCGGTAAGGCCTTGCCGGGGAGCGAGCCGGGGACGACGACCGAATAGGGCGGCACTTTGCCCATGAAGACCTGGCCGGTGGCGCGGTCGACGATCTTGGTCGACTGGCCGATGAACACGCCCATGGAGAGCACCGAGCCCTTGCCGATTCGCACGCCCTCGACGACTTCCGAGCGGGCGCCGATGAAGCAATCATCCTCGATGATGACCGGATCGGCCTGCAGCGGCTCCAGCACGCCGCCGATGCCGACGCCGCCGGAAAGATGGACGTTCTTGCCGATCTGCGCGCAGCTGCCGACCGTCACCCAGGTATCGACCATCGTGCCTTCCCCGACATAGGCGCCGATATTGGTGAAGCTCGGCATGAGGATCACATTCTTCGCGACATGGGAGCCGGCGCGCACGACGCTGCCCGGGACCGCGCGAAAGCCAGCGGCGCGGAACTCGGCCTCGGTCCAGCCAGCGAACTTGCTCGGTACCTTGTCCCACCAATGGCCGGCGCCCGGGCCATTGTCGATGAGCGCATTGTCATTGAGGCGGAAGCTCAGCAGAACCGCCTTCTTGAGCCACTGATTGACCTGCCAGCCATTCGCGGTCGGCTCCGCCACGCGCGCCTCGCCCGAGTCCAGCAGGGCGAGCGCCTTGTTCACCGCGACGCGCACATCGCCCATGGTCGAGAGGCCGATATTGGCGCGGTCGTCCCAGGCAGCGTCGATGGTGGCGATCAGGGTCGTGTCGGTCATGGCGTCCTCTTCTGACTTAGGTCTTCGTGAAGTTGGCCGCGCCATAGTCACATTTGCGCGGCTTGTGCAGCCTCTATGACGTCAACCGGCGCGGATGGGACGCGGCGCCGATAATAATGAGAATTCGAACGATTGCCCGCTTGCCGAGGGAGCGCTATGGCCGGGCCATTCCGACGGCGGCGGACCCTCCCGCGCCGCGATCCGATCAGGAGAGAGATCGATGACCCAGATCACGCTTGCTCAAGCCAATGCCATCATCGCGGGCGCCTTTGCGAAAGGCGCGGCAGCCGGTTTCAAGCCGCTGAGCGTCTCGGTCGTGGATGCGGGCGGGCATCTCATCGCCTTTCAGCGCAGCGATGGCGCCAGCTTCGCGCGTGCACAGATTGCAACCGGCAAGGCGGCTGCTGCGCTTGCGCTGGGGGTGTCGTCGCGCAAGGTGGGGGCCATGGCGGAGGAGCGTCCGTGGTTCGTCGGCGCTTTCGCGGCGGGCGCGCCGCATCCGGTGATCCCGGCGGCGGGCGGCGTGATCGTGGTGGATGATAGCGGCGCGTTTCTCGGTGCCGTGGGCGTCACGGGCGACACGTCGGACAATGACGAAATCGCGGCGCTCGCCGGCATCGCGGCCGCCGGTCTCGCGGCGCAGGGCTGATCAGGAGAGCAGACGATGACGGACATGGTGGATCGCGCAGGCCTCAAGGTCGCGCAGGAACTGGCCGACTTCATCGACGGCGCCGCCCTGCCGGGTAACGGGCTGGAGCCGGGCGCCTTCTGGCAAGGCGTGGCCGATATTTTCGGCCGCTTCGCCCCGCGCAACAAGGCGCTGCTCGCCAAGCGCGACGATCTGCAGGCGCAGATCGACGCCTGGCACGGCGCGCGGACGGGCAAGCCGATCGATCAGGACGACTATCAGGCGTTCCTGAAGGAGATCGGCTATCTGGTGCCGGAGCCGGGCGCCTTCACGATCGGATCGGCCAATGTGGATGCCGAGCTGGCGTCCATGGCCGGGCCGCAGCTCGTCGTGCCGGTGCTGAATGCGCGCTTCCTGCTCAATGCCGCCAATGCCCGCTGGGGCAGCCTCTATGATGCGCTGTACGGCACGGACGCGATCGGCGCGGCCAAGCCGGGCGGCTATGATGCAGAGCATGGCGCCAAAGTGATCGCCTGGGCCAAGGCGTTTCTCGACAAGGCGGTGCCGCTGGCTTCGGGCAGCTGGGCGGACCTGGGCGATCCCTCGGGCGGCATCGCGCTCGCCGATCCGTCGCAATATGTCGGCGAGACGGAAAAGGGCCGGATGTTCCGCAACAACGGCCTGCATATTGAGGTCGTGTTCGACGGGGCGCATCCGATCGGCAAGGACGATCCCTCGGGCATTGCCGACGTCGTGCTCGAGGGGGCGCTCTCGACCATCGTCGATCTGGAAGATTCCGTCGCGGCCGTGGACGCGGAGGACAAGGTCGCGGCCTATGAGAATTGGCTGGGCCTGATGAAGGGCGATCTGGAAGCCAGCTTCCAGAAGGGCGGCAAGACGATGACGCGCACGCTGGAGGCGGATCGCACCGTCACGGCGCCGGACGGCTCGCAGGTCACGCTCAAGGGCCGCAGCCTGCTGTTCGTGCGGAATGTCGGGCACCTGATGACGACGCCGGCGGTGGCGCTGGCGGACGGATCGGAGGCGCCGGAAGGCATTCTCGACGGCATCGTGACGAGCCTGATCGCCCTGCATGATTTGAAGGGGCTCGGCCGCTTCCAGAATAGCACGACCGGCAGCATCTATATCGTGAAGCCGAAGATGCACGGGCCGGAGGAATGCGCGTTCACCAACGATCTGTTCGATGCGATCGAGGATCTGCTGGGCCTGAAGCGCCATCAGCTCAAGGTCGGCGTGATGGACGAGGAGCGGCGGACCTCCGCCAATCTCGCGGCCTGCATCCATGCGGTGAAGGACCGCGTCGTATTCATCAACACCGGCTTCCTCGATCGCACGGGCGACGAGATGCACACATCGATGCGGGCCGGGCCGATGATCCGCAAGGGCGACATGAAGGCGTCCGACTGGATCAAGGCCTATGAGGACCGCAATGTGCAGATCGGCCTGGCCGCCGGCTTCTCCGGCCGCGCGCAGATCGGCAAGGGCATGTGGGCGGCGCCTGATCGCATGGCGGACATGCTGGAACAGAAGATCGGTCATCCCAGGACCGGCGCGAACACCGCCTGGGTACCCTCGCCAACGGCCGCGACGTTGCACGCGACGCATTATCACGATGTCGATGTCTATGCGCGGCAGGCCGAACGCGCGAAGGAGCCGGTTGCGGCGTTGAGTGCGCTGCTGACCGTGCCGGTCTCACCGGGCATCAACTGGTCCGAACAGGACGTGCGCGAGGAGCTGGAGAACAACGCGCAGGGCATTCTCGGCTATGTGGTGCGCTGGATCGATCAGGGCATCGGCTGTTCGAAGGTGCCGGACATCAACGATATCGGCCTGATGGAAGACCGCGCGACCCTGCGCATCTCCTCGCAGCATATCGCCAACTGGCTGCTGCACGGGGTCTGCTCGGAAGCGCAGGTGAATGCCGCGTTCGACAAGATGGCGGCCAAGGTGGACGCGCAGAATGAAGGCGATCCGCTCTACCAGCGCATGGCCGGCCGTCCCGAGAGCAAGGCCTGGCAGGCGGCGCGGGCGCTGGTGTTCGAGGGTGTTGCGCAGCCCAATGGCTATACCGAGCCGCTGCTGCATGCCTGGCGGCTGAAGGTGAAGGCGGGCTGATCCACTTATCCTCTCCCCATTTCGGGGCGAGGAAAGTGGCGGCCACAGCGCTTGTCACAAAGCTAACAATCATTGTCATCGGACGGATGGCGCGCCCTCGCCTAGGATCGCACGCAGAAGATCAGTCCGCGTGGGGTCAGCCGGCGGCATCGACGGATGCACCGGCTGACAAGGAGCGGCGTGTCGCCCGGCTTCGGTGGGAAGGCCGGCGGCAATTGGTCGGGCGGCGCGTGCCTGCGACCCTGCGCGCCGTCCGGCCGACCCGGCCTTGTGTGATCCCCATCATGCGCGATCATTGTGCGGTCCGCCCAAGCGGATAAAAGGAATGTGGTGAGGCAGACACGGTGAAATTGGGGGCGGGATGAGTAGCCTGAATATCCTCTATGTCGAAGACGATCCGCTCGCGGCATCGGCCGTGCAGGCGCTCGTCGGCCAGGGCGGGGACCGGCTGGCCTGGGAGCAGTCCGGCCGCGCCGGCTTGCAGCGCGCCGCCGCCGACCAGTTCGACGTCATCATCCTGGATCGCATGCTGCCCGATCTCGACGGGCTCTCGGTCGTCACGCGACTGCGCGCGGCGGGCGTCGAGACGCCGGTGCTGATGCTTTCCGCCCTTGGCCGCAGCGAGAACCGGATCGAGGGGCTGGACGCGGGCGTCGACGACTATCTGGCCAAGCCCTACGAGCCGCAGGAGCTGATCGCGCGCGTCAAGGCGCTGCATCGGCGCGCTTCCGGCAAGGTGCATGGCGCCGTCATCATCTACGGCGCGCTCGAATGCCATGTGAAGGCGCGCACCGCCTTTCGCGCCGGCCGGCACATCGCGCTCAGCCCGCGCGAGTTCGAGCTGTTCCGCTACTTCATGGAAAATGCCGGCGAGACGGTCACGCGCGAGATGCTGCTGCGCGATGTGTGGAACATGAATTTCGACCCCCAGACCAATGTGGTCGATGTCAATATCGGCCGCCTGCGCCGCAAGCTGGAGGACGGCTTCACGACCCCAGCGCTCGAGACGATCTGGGGTGCGGGCTATCGGTTGACGGCTTGCGAATGACATCAGGCGTGACGTCCCGGCGTGGTGCATCGATTGTCTGGCGAATTGCGACGGCCTCACTGCTCGTCGCGATCCTGGCCGTGACCCTGCTGTTCGCCGCCTCCTATGCGACGGTGGAGCGCAGCACGCATGAGGCACTGGCCGCCACCGTCACCACCGACCTTGCCGGGCTGATCGATATTCACGCGAGCGGCGGCGAAGCGGAACTGCTGCGCCGCGTGGCGGATCGCCGGGACGTGGTGAATCTGGAGGATGGGCGCCGACCCCATTATCTGGTCGCGCGGACGAATGGGCGCCCGATCGGGGGAGACCTGCACGTCTGGCCGCCTCTTTCGGCGGCGCTCTCGGCAGAGGGCTATGTGACCTTGCCGGATCGGACGCCGGTCTATGCGCGCGCGGCCAGGCTCGGGCCGGATCTTCAGCTGCTGGTGGCACGCGAATATGCGCAGGACCGCGCGACGCTCAAACGCCTCGCACAAATTTTCCTGGGGGTCGGGGCGGCGATCATCATCGCCGTCGCTCTCATCGCGGTGCTGACCGCCCGCGGGCTGGCCAAGCGCATAGACCGGATCCAGGAAGGGCTGCGCAACGCGGCCGAGGGCTATCCGGCCGCCCTGGAAAGCCCGAGCGGACCGGGCGACGAGATCGACGAGCTGGCGCGGCAGGGCGGCCGGCTCCTGGCGCGGCAGGCCAATCTGGTGCGCCTGCAGAAAAATATGTCGGACCATGTTGCTCACGAAATCCGCACGCCGCTCATGCATCTCGATGGGCGCCTGGCCGCGGCGTTGCAGGAGCGGCCGGAGCCGGGCGGCACAGGCGCGCTGACCCGTTCGCGGGGCGACATACGCAGCATTGTCGCCATGCTGGACTCGCTGCTTGACATCGCGTCCAACGAGGGGCGGCGCGGCGATCTGGCCGGGCTCGCCGAGCTCGATCTCTCGGCCTTGCTCGGCGATCTCGCGGCGCTCTATGAAGGCAGTGTCGAGGAAGCGGGGCTGACGCTAGAAACGGCCATCGAACCGGGCGTCACCATGTTAGGGGAGCGCATGCAGATCGTCCGGCTCGTCTCCAACCTGCTCGACAATGCCATCAAATATGTCCCCGCCGGCGGCACGGTCTCGCTGAAGCTCTCGCAAGGGCCGCGCATCATGGTGGCGGACGACGGGCCGGGTATCCCGTTCGAAGATCGCGGGCGCATCTTCGAGCGCTTTGCCCGCAGTGCGGGACAGGTTTCGCAGCCGGGCCATGGCCTTGGCCTCGCGCTGGCGCGCGCGATCGCGCAGCGTCACGGTCTGGTGCTGCGCCTCGCGGACAGCCCGCGGGGCGCCTGCTTCATGGTGGAGCCGGAGGCATGAGCCGTGCATGGGCGGGATATGCGGGCCTGCTGCTGCTCTGTGCTTGTGCGCGGCCCGACGCGGCGCCGATGGCCGATAATGTGTCCGCCGAGCCGACGCAGGCCGTCGCCGATCTTCTCGCCATGGCCGATCATGCCGCGCGCGACCCGAAGCGCGACGGCCAGCGCCTCTCGGATACGCTCGCGGCGCTGGACCAGCTGGGCGCGCGCCCGGCCGATCCGGCCGCCGATCCGCTGCCCGGCTGGCGCGAGGCACTGCCCTCCAAAGTGGCGCAACCGCTGCGTGGGCGCATGCTTGGCCCGGCCTATCGGCGCGGTACGCTGGCGGCCGGGGCGAGCATGACCTTGATGCAGCTCTTCGACGGCGGCAGGCAGGCGCGCGTCGCTGTCGCGGCGGCGGGAGCGATGCCGCTCCGCATGGCCGTGCTGGATGATGGCGGCAAGGCGGTTTGCCCGGATCATGTCGCACCACGCGGCGCCTGCCGCTGGGTGCCGCCGTTCAGCGGGCGCCACCAGATCATCGTCACTAATGCCGGCGACGCACCCTCGGCATATTATCTGGTGATCGACTGACGGCGTGTGGCCTTGTTCCGTCTAGGGACGTCCTGATCAAGCTCTGACCAAGACTCCGCGAAAGCAGGAGAACAAGTGAGCTGGGGTGGTTCTACAGCGCCGCTTCGTAGATACGGGCGCAGTCTTCCTCGGTCAGTTCGCGTAGATTGCGCTCAAGGAGCCGGGTCACCTTCATAGCCGAGCTGGCCATGCGCGGGATCGCGTTGGAGCTGATGCCCATGCCGGAGAGGCCCGCCGGAATGCCGATCCGCTCGGAGAGGCGCGCGACGAACTCGATGCCGGCATGCGCCGTCGCCTGATCGCTGCCCGCATCGGTCACGCCCATGGCGCGGGCAATGTCGGCATAGCGGGCGGGCGCCGCCTCCAGATTGAAGCGCAGCACATGAGGAAGGAGAATCGAATTGGCGACGCCGTGCGGAATGTGGAACTCGCCGCCGAGCGGATAGGCCAACGCATGCACGGCCGCCGTGTTCACCGGTCCGAGGCACAGGCCGCCATAATAGCTCGCCCGCAGCATCGCCTCGCGCGCGACGAGATCGCTGCCGTCCGCACAGGCCCGCTCGATATGCCCCGCGATCAGCCGCATGCCTTCCAGCGCGAAGATATCAACCACAGGATGGGCCAGGCGGTTGGCATAGGCCTCGATGCAGTGCGTCAGCGCGTCCACGCCAGTCGAGGCCGTGACGGCGCGCGGCATGGTGACGGTCAGCTCGGGATCGAGATAGGCGAAGTCCGGCACCAGCCAGGGACTGACGACGCCTTTCTTCAGTTCCTCGTCCTCGTCGCCCAATATGGCGATCGGCGTGACTTCGCTGCCGGTGCCGGCCGTGGTCGGGATGCAGGCGAGCGGCAGTGCCCGGCCCTTGAGCAGATCGACGCCGATCGTCTCCATCAGCGGCTGGCGCCCGTCGAAGAGCCCCGCGACCAGCTTGGCAACGTCCATTGCGCTGCCGCCCCCGAGGCCGACGACCGCGTCCGCGCCGCAATCCTTCGCTGCGGCCATTGCGGCATGGAAATCCTCGATCGTCGGTTCACCAGCCAGTGCGTCCCAGATAGTGACGCGCATTTTTTTCGCCGCCAGCGCCTCGATGAGGTTGTCGCAGAGCGGGCGCGTGGGCGGTGTCGTGACCAGGAAAACGGAGGTGACGCCGCGCGTCGCAAGATCGTCGGCGCATTGCAGGACGACCCCCTTGCCGATCCGGACGGTGCCGACATTGTGGATCGTGACCGGGCGGTTTTGCGTCATTTCTGGAGCGTCCATCGAACGAATTGCGATGGCCGCCACATTTGCGAGCGAAGGGCCGCAACCGCTTGCACAAAGCGGAACTACGCATTGAACGGATGGCCGTCGGCTCGAGACGCCGCCGAAGCGCGCTCAGTCCCGCAATGGTTCGGCGGTGCGCGCCGGCAGCTTCTCCCGGCGATAGACGCGCGGGGCAAGGCCGAAGCGCTCGCGGAAACTGCGGGCGAAATGGGGCGCGCTGTTGAATCCCCAGCCGAAGGCGATGTCCGTGATGGTGAGATGCGCGAAGGCGGGATCGGCCATCTGCCGCGCAGATTCCTCCAGACGACGGCGCAGCACATAGGCCGAGGCGGTCTCGTTGCCGGCGGCGAAGATCATGCGCAGATAGCGGGCGGAAAGCTTGAGCCGCGCGGCGATGAAGCGGGGACTGAGATCGGGGTCGCGCAAATTCTCCTCGATGAACAGGCGCACGCGGGCGTGACGGCCGGTGAGGACCGCCGACGAGGTGATCAGATCGTCGAAGCTGATCGCGAAGGCGGTGGCCACGGCATCCAGCAGGTTGCGCGCAACGCGATTGTGGACCGCTTCTGGCAGATCCTCGACCAGTTGCTCGAACACGCTGCGGCACAGCTCGGCCGCGCTTTCGGAAAGTCCGTCTCCGGCATGCAGATGGCGTCCGCAAAACTGCTCGGGAGAGGGCAGATGCTCGCGGATCGTGCTGGCGCCAGCGCGGATAAGCATCAGAGTGACGGGACCATCATGCGCGTAGCTGTACGGCACGGCGCTGGTCCACAGCGAGAAGTCGCCCGGGCGCAGCATCGAATCTTGGCCATAATGCGACAAGGTCGCCGTGCCTTCGAGCTGGAGCAGGAAGGCATAGCCGGTCTCGGTGGCGTAGCCGATCTGCTCGGCAGTGCGCTGGATCGACCCGGCACCCATTTCGAGCCGGAGCATCGAGACAGGACCGAGCGGCGCCTGCGTCAGGATGGGCGCGAACTCCGGATCGGTCACGATGGCGATGGCTCGCTCGATCCGGGTGGAATAAAGTTCGGTCCAGACGCGGCTACGCGATGCCTTTGGACCGGCCGGCACGCGATGCATCTCGATCATGACTTTTCCACCGACGGTACCAAACGCCGCCCGGGGAAGCGGACGGTGCCGCCGTCCTATCAGCTACTGCACCGATGGGAACAGCCCCAAGCGCGTCTCCCGGCGCGGGCCGGATGGCCCTCTCCGGGAGCGCAGTGGAATGACCCGGGCAAGGCTCAGGGGGTCGGCGTTGCCGGAGCTGTTGATTGCTGTTCGGAGGCCGCCGCGGCCTGCACACGCTGTTTCAACACCGGGTCCGATTGGGATGCTTGCGCGATGGCATTGAACTTTACCGGGTCCAGCCCCTCGGCCTGCACGGCCGCAAGCATCTTGGGCTGCTTCTCGGTCGCAGGCACGGCCGTGTCCTGCTGGATCTTGTTGGCCGCGATCGCCGCGCGCGCGAACGCTTTGAGGTCGGCGTCGCTATAGGCGCCTGCCTCTGCGGGCGCGTCGGGATCGGCCGGCGCCGTCGTGGGCGCAGGCTGGCTGGTGGCGGGGGCCGGGGACGTCGTCTCCTGGGCGTTCACGGGCGTGATCGCGGTCAGCAGCGCGGCGGCCGTGCCGAGCAGAAGCGCGTTTTTCATGAGGTACCTTTCTGTCTGTTGGCGAACCGTCTGCAAAAGCTAAGCTCTGATCCATCGGTGACAAATATTGCTCGACCGCCCGGGCAGATGATGGGGCGGGTCGAAAATAGGAATGCGAATAGAGAGCTTTAGCTCCGCACTGCTTGTCGCGCTTGAGACACTGCCCATCGGCGCTTCGTCTCGCCGTCGCAGTTCGCCCGCAAACGCCAGCCGGCCGCTCGACGTCGGCCCGGCCCCTGCGCAAGGCGCGGTTCAATCCGGCCCGGCGCGCGGTCGGCCGCCAAACGGCGGGTGTCGATCATGTCGGGAAAAATGGTGCTGCCGGCGAGGATTGAACTCGCGACCTCAGCCTTACCAAGGATGCGCTCTACCACTGAGCTACGGCAGCACAAGCCGCTCGCAGGGAGCACCCCGCGTCAGCAAGGCCGCGCCTATGGCCTTGGGCGGGCGGGCTGTCAAGGCGACTTGCGGTCTCGAAGCGGGATTCGCTAGGGTCGCGCGATGAACAGCGACAAGCCCGACCGCCAACAGCGCCTCGCCGAGGCACTGCGCGCCAATCTGCGCCGGCGCAAGGGGCAAGCGCGCGAATGGGCGGCGCGGGATGCGCCGCGCGACGAGCCGCCGCCGCCGGCAGAACCGCGGGCCGATTGACGGACTGAGCGCCCAGGCACGCCGCTGCCCGGCGCGCACGATCATCGACGAGCATCGGAATGTCCGCGTGTATTTCTGAACGGACTTGACGTTGTTCGTTCGATCGAACAGTAGACCGGTATGGCGAATCAGGATCTCTCGCAGCGCATCATGCTGGCGGCGCTCGATCAGTTCGGGCGGCTGGGCTTCGATGCGGCGAGTACGCGCGACATCGCGAAGGCAAGCGGCGTAGCCATGTCGTCCATCACGTATCATTTCGGCGGCAAGCAGGGCCTGTATCTGGCCTGCGCCGATCATATCGCGGTCGTGATCGGCGGCGTCCATGCGCCGCTCATGGAGGCGCTGAAGGCCTATCCGCCGGAAACCGTCGAGGCGGCGCGCGAGGGCGTACTGGCGCTGCTCGAGAATTTCGCGCGCTTCATGCTCGCCCCGGAATCGCAAATCCACTGCCAGTTCATCGTGCGCGAGCAGCAGCACCCCACCGAGGCGTTCGAGCGCATTTACGAGCATGTCATGCGGCCGGTGCTGGAGACGGCCACCGCTTTGCTCGCAATCGCGTTGCCGGACCGCGACGAGCGCGCCCGGCGCGCGCTGGTCACCAATCTCATCGGCATGTCCATCGTGTTGCGCATAGCGCGCGCCACCGTCGCGCGCGTCATGCAGGTCGATGACATCGACGAACCCACGGGCGCGCTGCTCATCGCGACGTTGCGCGCCTCCGCCCAGACCTTGCTCACGCAGGAGTGACTGCATGACTCCCAAGCGCCTCATTCCCATCCTTCTCGTCCTCGGCTTTGTCGTCGCGGCATTCCTGACGCGCGGCTTCGGTCTGCTGCCCAAGCCGGACGGGCCGCTCAGCCTTTATGGCAATGTCGACATTCGCGAGGTCGATCTCGGCTTCCAGGTCGGCGGGCGGATCGCGGACATCCCGGTCGAGGAAGGCGTGCGCGTCAAGAAAGGCGACCTTCTGGCCCAGCTCGACAAGGCCTCGATCGACAGTTCGGTCGCGCAGGCCGAGGCGCAGGTGGCGCAGGCCCGCGCCGAGCTCAGCAAGCTGGAACGTGGCAGCCGCGCGCAGGACATCGCGCAAGCGCAGGCGCGTGTCGTCGCGGCCGAGGCCGCCGCCGGAGACGCGCAGCGGGACTATGCCCGCCGCCAGCCGCTGGTTGAGCCGGGCGCGATCAGCCGCGATATCTGGGACGCGACCGTCGCCGCGCGCGACCGTGCGCAGGCGCAGCTGGCCGAGGCTCGCGCTGCCTATTCACTGGTGCGCACGGGACCGCGCAGCGAGGACATCGAGGCGGGCAGGGCTGCGCTCAAGGCCGCCCAGGCCGCACGAGGCCGCATCGGCACCGATCTGGGCGACACGCGCCTCGTCGCCAGCATCGACGGCACGGTGGTGACGCGGGCGCGCGAGCCGGGCGCGATCGTCGCGCCGGGCGAGACCGTGTTCACCCTCGCCATCGACCGGCCGCTGCGCGTGCGCGCCTATGTCGCCGAGAGCGATCTCAGCCGCGTCGCGCCGGGCATGAAAGTGACCGTCAAGGCCGACGGCAACCCGAGGAGCTATGCCGGGACGATCGGCTATATCTCCCCGCGCGCCGAGTTCACGCCCAAGTCGGTCGAGACCAGCGATCTGCGCACGGATCTGGTCTATCGCCTGCGCATCGTCGTGGACGATCCCGATGGCGCGCTTCGTCAGGGGCAGCCCGTTACCGTGGCGATCAGCAATCCCAAGCCCAAGGCGGAGTGACCGCCATGTCCGGTCCCGCTACCGGCCCCAATGTTGGCATCGTCGCCCGCGCCGACGGCATCGTCAAAGATTTCGGCGGTGAGAAGCCGGCGCTCGGCGGTGTCGACATCCTCGTCGCCTCCGGCAAGGTGACGGGGCTTGTCGGGCCGGATGGGGCGGGCAAGACGACGCTCATCCGCATCCTCGCCGGCCTGATGACGCCCAAGCAAGGCACGGTCGATATTCTCGGCGCGGCCCCAGCGCAGCGGCTCGACTCGATCGGTTACATGCCGCAGCGCTTCGGCCTTTACGAAGACCTCACCGTTCGCGAGAATCTGGTTCTCTATGCCGAGTTGCGCGGGCTGTCGAAGGACGCTCAGGAGCCGGTGTTCAAGCGGCTGCTGGAGTTCACCGATCTCGCCCGTTTCCAGCGCCGCCCGGCCGGCAAGCTTTCCGGCGGCATGAAGCAGAAGCTCGGCCTCGCCTGCGCGCTCGTCTCGACGCCGCCTTTGCTGTTGCTCGACGAGCCGGGCGTCGGCGTCGATCCGATCAGCCGCCGCGAGCTCTGGGCCATGGTCGCCGAGCTGACCAGGGAAGGCATCGGCGTACTCTGGTCGACCGCCTATCTGGACGAGGCGGAGCTGTGCGACAGCGTCTATCTGCTGAGCGAGGGCGAACTGCTCTTCTCCGGACCGCCGGCCGACCTTACGGGCGCGATTGCCGACCGCGTCATCAGCGTCACCGGCTTTGCCGATCGCCGTCGCCTCGCTCTCACCAGGGCGCTGGACCGCGATGACGTCATCGACGGCACGCTGCAGGGCCGCGCCATCCGCCTGCTGATCGGCGCGGGGCACCCGGTCCCCGATGCCGCCGCGCTGGATCTCGGCCCCGAGACGAAGGTCGCCCCCGCCCCCGCCCGGTTCGAGGACGGCTTCATCGAGAAGCTCGGCGGCGGACCGGACGGCACGAGCGTGCTGGCGGCGAGCTATCGCGAGATCCCGCCGAGCGATGCGCCAGCCATCGAGGCCAGGGCTCTCACGAGGCGGTTCGGAGAGTTCGTAGCCGCACGCGACGTCAGCTTCACCGTACCGCGCGGCCAGACCTTCGGCCTGCTCGGCCCCAATGGCGCGGGCAAGTCCACCACGTTCAAGATGCTGTGCGGCCTGCTCACGCCGACCAGCGGCAGCGGATCGGTCGCGGGGTTCGATCTGCGCCACTCGGCCGCGCAGGCGCGTGGCGCGCTCGGCTATATGGCGCAGAAATTCTCGCTCTATGGCGATCTCTCGGTCGGGCAGAATCTGGATTTCTTTGCAGGCGCCTATGACCTCTCCGGCAGCGATGCGCGCGAGGCGATCGAGCGCGTCACCGAGATTTTCGAGCTCGGCACCCATTTCAGGCGCAATGCCGGCACCTTGCCGCTCGGCTTCAAGCAGCGTCTCGCGCTCGCCTGCGCGGTCATGCACCAGCCGAGCGTCTTGTTCCTCGACGAGCCGACCTCGGGCGTCGATCCGGTCATGCGCCGCGAATTCTGGACGCATATCAATGGCCTGGTGCGCCGGGGCGTCACCGTGCTGGTCACCACCCACTTCATGGATGAAGCGGAATATTGCGACCAGGTGACGCTCATCTACCGCTCGCAGCAGATCGCCAGCGGTCCGCCGGATGCGCTCAAAGCGCGGGCGGGGGAACTGACCGGCGCGGCCGACCCCACGATGGAAGATGCGTTCATCGCGCTCATCGAGGCATCGGATGCCGATCGCGAAGAGGCGGAAGCGGCATGAGCGACGAAGCCCTCCCCATCGAGGCCGCGCAGCCGCAGGGCACGCCGATTCGCCGCCTGCTCGCGCTCATGGCCAAGGAATATGCGCAGATCCGGCGCGATCCCTCGACCTTCGTCATCGCCTTCGCGATGCCGATGCTGCTGCTGTTCCTGTTCGGCTATGCGGTCTCGCTCGATCCGCGCGCGACGAAGATCGCGCTCGTCGTGCAGGACGAGAGCGCGGAAGCGGCACGACTGACGCAGGCCTATGCGCGCTCGCCCTATTTCCATGTGCGGGTGCTGCGTTCCGTGCAGCCGGCGCGCGACCTCATGATGAAGGACGAGATACGCGGCTTCATCGTCCTGCCGCCGGACTTCGGCGTGGCCATGGCCAGGGGCAGGCCAAGGCCGATCCAGGTCGTGACCGACGGGACGCAGCCCAATCAGGCGACCTTCATCTCCTCCTATGCCGAAGGCGTGCGTGCCAACTGGGCGATGAGCGAGATGGAGGCGCGAGGACTGAGGAACATCGGCCCTCCGATCGACGTCTCGCAGCGCGTCTGGTTCAATCCCGGCCTGCAAAGCCGCTTCTTCCTGGTGCCCGGCTCGATCGCGATCGTCATGACGATGATCGGCACCTTGCTGACCGCGCTGGTGGTCGCGCGCGAGTGGGAGCGCGGCACGATGGAAGCGCTGATGGCGACGCCGATGCGCATGACCGAGTTCATCGCCTCCAAGGTACTGCCCTATTTCCTGCTCGGCCTTGCCTCCATGGCGCTCTGCACGTTGATCGCGGTCGTCATGTTCGGCCTGCCCTTCCGCGGCTCGATCCTCGCGCTGCTGCTGATCGCCTCGGCCTTTCTGCTGCCGGCGCTCGGCCTCGGCCTGTTCATCTCGGCCACCACCAAGAACCAGTTCGTGGCGAGCCAGATGGCGCTATTCGCCTCCTTCCTCCCGACCTTCCTGCTCTCCGGCTTCATCTTCGAGATCGCGTCCATGCCCTGGCCGATCCAGGCGCTGACCTATGCGGTGCCGGCGCGCTATCTCATCCCGGCGCTGCAGACCGTGTTCATGGCGGGCGACGTCTGGGCGATCATCCTGCCCAATGTCGGCATCATGCTGCTGTTCGGCTTCTTCTTCTTCTTCCTGTGCTTCCGCGCGACCCGGCGGAGCCTCGACGCATGACCCGCTTTAACCCGACGCGCCTGCGTGCGATGATCGTCAAGGAGATCTGGGCGCTGTTGCGTGATCCCAAGTCGCGCATGGTGCTGATCCTGCCGCCTCTGGTGCAGCTCCTCATCTTCACCTTCGCGACCACGCTCGACGTCAAGAATGTCGATATCGGGCTGATCGATCGCTCCGGCGGCGCGCATGCGCAGGAGCTGGTACAGCGCATCCAGGGCAGCCCGCAGTTCCGCGACGTGATCGCCTTGCCGTCGCTGCGCGCGATGGAAGAAGCGATTGACGAACAGCGCGTGATCGCCGCACTCATCATCGAGAGCGATTTCGACCAGACGATCGCGCGCGGCGAGATCGCGCGGGTCGGGCTGGTGCTGGACGGGCGCCGCTCCAATGCCGCGCAGATCCTCGCCGGCTATGTGAACGGCATCGCCATGGGCTACGGCGCCGAGCTGCGCCCGGAGATGGCGCGGCGCTCGGGCGGGAGCGAGGTCACCCACTGGTATAATCCCAGCCTCGACTTCAAATGGTTCACCCTGCCCTCGCTGGTCGCGATCATCGTCTCGGTCGCGGGCCTCGCCATCACCTCGCAGGCGGTGGCGCGCGAGCGGGAGCTCGGTACGTTCGACCAGCTCATGGTCTCGCCGATGCGGGTGCACGAGATCCTGATCGGCATGATGGTGCCGCCGATGCTGGTCGGCATGTTCAACGGCGTGCTGTTCCTCGTCGTCGCGAAATTCGCGTTCGGCGTGCCGTTCACCGGCTCCTTCCTGCTATTCCTGCTGGCGATGTTCATCTATCAGCTCGCGCTGATCGGCATGGGGCTGCTCGTCTCCTCGCTGTCGATGACGCAGCAGCAAGCCTTTCTCGGCTCCTTCGTGGTGACGATCCCGCTCATGCTGCTGTCGGGCTATGCCGCGCCGATCGACAATATGCCGGACTGGCTGCAGGTCGTCACTTATGCGGACCCGATCCGCTATTTCCTCATCATCGTGCAGGGCCTCTTCCTGAAGGCCATGCCGGCATCCGTCGTCTTCCACCAGCTCTGGCCCATGGCGATCATCGCGGTGATCTCGCTCGTCGCGGCCGCCTGGCTGTTCCGTGCCCGTATGGAGTGATGCTCATGACCGCTCGTCGTTTTTCCGCCCTTGGCGCCGCCTTGCTGCTCTCGGCCTGCGTGCAGGGGCCGGATTATAAGGCGCCCGAGCCGCGCATCGCCGACGCCTGGGTGGCGCAGGCCGGTGCCGGGCAGGTGACGGACGCGCCTTGGTGGCAAGATCTGGGCGATCCGATGCTCGGCAGCCTGATCGACGAGATGCTGGCCACCAATCCCTCGCTGCGCGAGGCGCAGGCAAGGCTGGCCGAGGCGCGGGCCAATCGCGATGCCGTGCGCGGCGGGCGGCTCCCGCAGGCGTCGGTCAGCGCCACGGGCAGCGAGAATGTACTGAGCAAGAACGGCCAGTTGCCAATCGGCTCGATTCCAGGCTTCGCGCGCGACTTCTCCCTGTTCGATTTCGGCTTTGATGCGAGCTGGGAAGTCGATCTTTGGGGCAAGCGCGTGCGCGAGAATGAGGCGGCGGATGCCCGGTTGCAATCGGCGAGTCTGTCGGTCGAGGGTGTGCGTCTGCAGCTCATTGCCGAGCTGGCCCGCGCCTATGTCGATCTGCGCCAGGCGCAGGCTGAGCTGGGCCTCGCGAGCGACGTCCTCGCGGCGCGCCAGCGGCTCGCCGATCTGACCGACCTGCGCGCCAAGGCCGGAGAAGCGAGCGCGATCGAGGCGAACCGCGCCTATGGCGACCTCGAATCGGCGCGTGTGGCGCAGAGCGGCGCGCAGGCGGCGGTGCGGGGCGCCGCACTCTCGGTCGCCGTGCTGGTCGGCAAGGCGCCGTCGGAGATGCTCGCGCGCCTCGAGGCGCCGGGCGCTCTCCCCGAGCCGCCGGCTGCCATCGCTGCCGGTCTTCCCGCCGATCTGCTGCGCCGCCGGCCGGACATTTTGGGCGCCGAACGCGATCTGGCGGCGGCAACGGCCGATATCGGCGTGGCCAGGGCGGATTTGTTGCCCCGCCTGTCGCTCAGCCTGGCACTCGGCCAGCAGGCGCGGGCGCTGGGCGATCTGGTCGATGGGGACAGCACGCGGCTTCAGGCCGGTGGCGGCCTGTTCTGGCCGATCTTCAACGGCGGCCGGGCACGAGCCCTCGTGCGCGCTGCGGATGCGCGCGCGCAGGGTGCTGCCGCGCGCTACGATGCCGCCGTGATCGGCGCGCTGGCGGACAGCGAAGCTGCGATCAACCGCTTCGATCGCAGTCTTGTCGCGCTGGCAGCGGCACGCGCCGCCGCCGTGCGGGAACGGGCAGCCTATGGACTGGCGGAGCAGCGGGCGCGGCGCGGCGAGGACGATCAGCTCGTCCTGGCCCAGGGCCGTCTCGCGTCCCTCGCCGCCGCGCGTCAGGAAATGCAGGCCCTGGCTTCCGCTACGGAAGCCTCGATTGCCCTCCACAAGGCTCTCGGCGGCGGCTGGCGACCCGAGTCGCGGCTCGCCGGTGCCGTCGAGGATGCCCGCTCGTCGGGGCGCTCCGATGCCGGATCGAGCGCCCGCTGATTTTACATTTCTGTGACAAGAAACGCGAAGGCAGGATTCCCACCGATTCGCGCTGAATGCGCTTGATGCAAGGCCATTAAACCGAGAAGATAATAGCGTTATAACAATGCTTTATGACGTTAACAAACCTATGTCTCGGGAATCCTTGGTCAAGTCATTTATTTCATATTTTTGACAGGGTGCGCCCTTGATCGGGGGGCGCGGCACTGTCAGTACTTTCCATCCGGCGAGGCCCGAATCGCGGCCCCGTCACAGCGAACGAGATCGGGCATTGAGCATGAGAACGCGCTTCTCATGAAGGGTCGGTCATGCCCGTCGCAAGGGGAGTTCAAGGCAGTCTGGCGGACGAAGAAGAATAGAGGGGTCGTGGCACGGAACATGGGGCAGCAAGTGGGCCAGCAACGATATGACGATACGATGGAGCGGACAGACCCGATGCCATCCGAGCAACAGCCGGATCGCGTTGCGCTTGAGCGCAACTGGGATGAGATTCGCTCGGGCTTGCGCCGCGCCGTCGGCGTGCGCGTATTCGATCAATGGATCAGGCCGCTACGGCTGGGCACGTTCTGCGCGCTGTCCGGCACGCTCGATCTGGAAGCGCCGTCGGAATTTTCGGCGAGCTATGTGTCGAGCAATTTCGCCTCGCGCCTGAGCCTTGCCTGGCGCGCGGCGGCACTGGACGTGCGCGATGTTCGCGTCGTGCGTGCCAGCGGTGCCGCCGAGAGCGTGACCATCGCGCCGGTCATCGCCGCGCCGCATGCGCCGGAGATGCGTCCCCGCGAGACGGGCGGGCGCGCACCGCGCTTCGAGCCGCGCCATGATTTCGCGAGCTTCATGACGGACGAGAGCAATGTGCTTGCCTGCTCGGCGGCCAAGGCGATGGCTGGCGTCGTGACGCCACGGTTCAATCCGCTGTTCCTCCACGGACCGACCGGCTTCGGCAAGACGCATCTGCTGCACGCCATTGCCCGCGCCTATGGCGAGGGTCAGGGCCGCGACACGGCAGAGGGTACGATCCTCTACATGTCGGCCGAGCGCTTCATGAACGAGTTTGTGGCGGCGATCCGGGTCAATGACACGTTCGCGTTCAAGGCACGGCTGCGCGCGGCGCGGATGCTGCTGATCGACGACATCCAGTTCATTGCGGGCAAGGGGCCGACGCAGGAGGAATTCCTGCACACGCTGAACGATCTGATCGATTCCGGTGCGCGCATTGCGATCACGGCGGATCGTCCGCCGCAGCAGCTCGGCGCCGTCGATCCGCGCATCCTCTCGCGCCTGTCGGGCGGGCTGGTCGCCGACATCCAGCCGGCGAGCCTCGACCTGCGGCTCAAGATCCTTGCCGCGCGCCGCGAAGCCGTGGCGCCGATCAGCGTGCCGGACGATGTGGTCACCTTGCTGGCGCGGTCGATCCGCACCAGCATCCGCGAGCTCGAGGGCGCCTTCAACAAGCTGGTCGCTTATGCGCAGCTCGTCGACAAGGCGATTACCGTCGATCTGGCCCAGTCGATGCTGGCCGAGGCGCTGCGCGCCAGCAACCGCCGCATCACCATCGACGAGATCCAGAAGGTCTGCGCCGCGCATTATCGCATCGACGCCTCGGAGATGCGCTCGCATCGCCGGGCGCGGGCCGTGGCAAGGCCGCGCCAGGTCGCCATGTATCTTGCGAAGAAGCTGACGCCGCGCTCCTTGCCGGAGATCGGCCGGGTATTCGGCGGGCGGGACCATTCGACCGTGATCCACGCCGTGCGCACGATCGAAGCGATGCGCCTCGACAATCCGGACATGGACGCGGACATCCGCGCCCTGCAGAAGCAGCTGGAAGGCTGACGCGCGCGCCCGGCGTTCTTGGGAACGCGGGGCCGCAGCGAAGCTTCCGGAAGCAGAAAACCCTCGCCCGGGGGAGCGAGGGTTTTCGTTTGTCCGGTCCTTATCGAAAGTCTTGACCCCCGGCACGATGGGGACTGTTGGGTGCCGGGGGTCATCGGATGGCGAAGGTGGACCAGTACCCGCGCCGACCGAAGCTCGTTTGCCTGGCTGCGCTTAGCGCAGGAGGCTCAGCACGCCCTGCTGGCTCTGGTTCGCCTGGGCGAGCATCGCCGTCGAAGCCTGCGAGAGGATCTGATTCTTGGCGAGCGCCGTCGATTCCGTCGAGAAATCGGCATCCTCGATCCGCGAACGGGCGTCCGACAGGTTCGTGATGGTCGTGTTCAGGTTGTTGACCGTCGCTTCGAGGCGGCTCTGCTGACCACCGAGGGTGGCACGAGCCGACGAAACGGTGTCGAGCGCGGTGTCGATCAGAGCGAGAGCAGCCGTGGCGCCCGAACCGTCCGCGTCGGCGAAGGTCGCCATCGAGCCGAGGCCCAGGCCCGCCAGCGTCATCGAAGCGGTCGAGACGTCGACGGTCTCGCCCGAATTGTTGCCGACCTGAACACTCGTCGTCGTCGCGGCCGAGCCGTTCAGCAGCGAGATGCCGTTGAAGCTGGTGCGCGAAGCAATGTTGGTGACCTGGGTCTTGAGCTCGGCGACTTCCGCCTGGATCGAGGTACGGTCATTCGTGCTGACGGTGCCCGAGGAAGCCTGAACGGCCAGCTCGCGCATACGCTGCAGAATGTTCGAGACTTCGCCCATGGCGCCTTCGGCGACCTGCGTCAGCGACATGCCGTCGTTGGCGTTGCGGACGGCGGCGGTGAGGCCGCGGATTTCGGAGGTCATCTTGGTGGCGATGGCGAGGCCGGCGGCGTCGTCCTTCGCGGAGTTGATGCGCTTGCCCGAGGAGAGACGCTCCATGGCAACCGAGAGACCCATATTGGCCTTGGTGCCGGCGTTCTGGGCGCGAATGGCAGAGACGTTGGACGCAATAACAGACATCGGAATTTTCCTTTCCCGCTTTGAGCGAGGGCGCGTGCCCCAAACGGTGGTTGCGGCCTCGAAGCACCAGAACGGTCGATCTCGGAGCATTTTTAAGGGGCACCGCAAAAAGTTTCTTCGGGGCGGCATTTTTTCGGCCCGCCTCGCGCGCGGGTTCCTTCTTGTGCGATGGGGGCAGGTCGCCGGACGCAGGGCAAAACCTCTGCTTTTCCGGGCGATTTCATCAGCCGGCCGCCCCTGCATCGACCCCGGCAGAAACTTGCCGCCGTCCGGCAACCGATCGCCGTGCTTAACCAGATGATAAGCAATTCCGGTCAGATTGCCTTCATCGAAAGAGGGTTCCGCTCGGGGGAGTAGGGCCCGCCATATTGGGGACTGACGCATGTTGCCTGTCGACATGAGCCAGCGCGTTCACCGGCTGTTGCCGGACCTGGGCGCATGGCTTGACACTGCCTGCTACACCGTTCGTATCGGCCCCGCCGATGCGCCGCGCGGCAAGACCACGCAGCGCATCCTCCTTGCCGAGGAAATCGCGCACGCAACCTGCCGGGACATCCTGATCGAGTGGCGCGAAGGCGCCCCGCGCCTCATGCCCGCCGCCGACGGCTTCCCCGCGCGCATCGCCTTCGGTCCTGAAGATGCCACCATGGCCTATGCGCTTATCGCCGAGCTGCTACGCCCCGCCCGCATGCCCGCGGTCGGCGATGACGCCAGCGCGATGCTCATGCGTCTCGCCGCCCGCATCGCCGCGAGCGACGCGACCGTGCTCGTCCAGGGCGAAACCGGCACCGGCAAGGAAGGCATCGCACGCTTCCTGCACGACAACAGCCCGCGCGCCGAGAAGGATTTCATCGCGGTCAATTGCGCCGCCCTGCCCGAGACGATGATGGAAGCGATGCTCTTCGGTCACAAGAAGGGCAGCTTCACCGGTGCTGGCGCCTCGTCCGACGGTCTGTTCCTCGCCGCCAATGGCGGCACCCTGTTCCTCGACGAGATTGCCGAGCTGCCGCTGGCGCTGCAGGCCAAGCTCCTGCGCGCCTTGCAGGAAGGTGAAGTGCTTCCCGTCGGTGCCACGCATCCGGTGCCGGTCAACGTCCGCGTCATCGCCGCCTGCAACCGCGATCTGGCGATCGAGGCGGAGGCCGGCCGGTTCCGGGCGGACCTTTACTGGCGCCTCAATGTCATGCCGCTGCACCTGCGCCCGCTCGCCGAGCGCGCCGGCGACATCATGGCGATCACGGCTGCCTTCCTCCTGCGTCACCAGGGCCAGGCCCAGGGCATGGCCGCGCTGACCGGCTTCGCCTGGCCGACCACGGCCGCGATGGCGCGCCTCGCGGTCCATGCCTGGCCGGGCAATGCCCGCGAGCTAGGCAATGTGCTCCAGCGCGCGATCGTGCTGCGCGAGGGTGACCGCATCGAGACCGGCGATCTCAGCATCGCCGGCGCATCCGCGCCGGTGAGCATGCCCGAGCCGCAGGCGCCTGCCCGGCTGCAGGATGTGGCGCGCGCCTCCGCGATGGACGCGATCCGTGCCGCGCTGCGCGACACCGGCGGGCATCGCGCCCGCGCTGCCCGCCTGCTCGGCATTTCCGAGCGTACCCTTCGCTATCGTCTCGCGGAAATGCGTGACCTGGCGATGGCCGGCTGAGCGCGGGAGCAGAGACGATGGCCATTTCCGTCGATAATGTGCTGGCGCTCCGTCAGGCCATTCTCCAGCGCAACAGCGCGCTTCAGGACGTTTCCAAGGGCGTCGCGTCCGGCACGGCCGGCGCGGCCGGCTCTCCCGCCGCCGGCGGCAGCGCATCCGACTTCACCGATGCGCTGCGCAGCGCGATCGGCGAGGTCAACAATCTTCAGGCAAAGTCCGGCGAGGCCGCGGCCGCGTTCGAGCGTGGCGAGACCACCGACATTGCCGCCGTGATGCTTGCCAAGCAGCAGGCATCGATCGGCTTCGAGACGACCCTTCAGGTCCGCAACAAACTGCTGTCCGCCTACAAGGACATCATGAGCATGCCGGTGTAAGACAAGATGAGCGATGCAAACATCACGACCACGACGGGCGGCCAGGCCGCAGTTCAATCGGGCCTGCCGACGCTGGCGGGACGGGGCCTCGGCGGCGGGACGGACGGCCTCAGGTTGCGCTTGACCGGCTTCCTGTCCCAGCCCGCCGTGCAGCGCGCCCTGCCCATGGCCGGCCTCATCGGGGTGACCGCGCTGGCCGGCATTGCCTGGCTCACGCTGCGCGAACCGCCCCAGCGCGACCTGTTTCGCGGCTTGCCCGATGCCGATCAGGCGGCGGTAGCCGATGTGCTTACCAAGAGCGGCATCCAGTATGACTTCGACAAGTCGAGCGGCGCGATCACCGTCTCAGAAAACGACTACTTCAACGCCAAGATGAAGCTGGCCGGCGAAGGCCTGCCCAAGAGCGCGCCGGATGGCGACACGCTGCTCAACACCATGCCGATGGGCGCCAGCCGCGCCGTCGAAGGCGAAAAGCTGCGCACGGCACGCGAGATGGACCTCGCAAGGACGGTCGAGCAGATCGATGCCGTCAACAAGGCGCGCGTCCACCTCGCGGTCGAGCCGCCCAGCATATTCGTGCGCGAGCGGAGCCGGCCCACGGCGTCGGTGATGCTTCAACTCGCCAATGGTCGCGCCCTCTCCCAGCAGCAGGTCGAGGCGATCGTGCATCTGGTTGCATCGTCCGTGCCCGAGATGACACCGGAATCGGTGTCGGTGGTCGATCAGAACGGCCGTCTGCTCAGCCAGAATGCGGGCGGCGAGACCGACCGGCAGATCGAGATCCAGACGCGCATCGAGGATCGCTATCGCCAGGCGGTGACCGCGCTGCTGACGCCGATCGTCGGCGCCGGCAAATTTTCCACTGAAGTACATGCCGAGGTCAACTTCGCGGAGCGCCAGGCGACTCGCGAGACCTATCCGCAGGACGAAGCGCGGCTGCGCGCCGAAGAGGGAAGCTGGAACACGGACGCGCAGGGTCAGGCCGCCGGCGCGACCGCCGGTGGCGTGCCCGGCGCCCTCCAGGCGGCACCGCCGGTCAACCTCGCCAATCCGGGGGCCCCGCCGCCGACCGCCGCGCAGGCTGCGCAGGGCACGGCCGCTGCCACGCCCGCCGCGCCCGGCATGCCGCCGTTCAAGACGGCGGAGACCTTCAACCGCAGCTTCGAGCTGGGCCGCGAAGTCTCGGTGACGCGCGATGCCGTCGGCACCGTCAAGCGCCTGTCGATCGCCGTCGCGCTCGACAACGGGGCGGATGGCAAGGCGCGTACCCCACAGGAAATCGCCGCGCTTGAAGCGCTCGTGAAGGGCGCCATCGGCTTCGATCAGGCGCGCGGCGACGTGGTCGCCCTGTCCGGCCGCAAGTTCGCCGATGCCGCTGTCGATCCGGCCGCCGCCACACCCTGGTACGAGGCGAGCTGGGTCTCGCTGCTGGCGCGCAACGTCTCGGCGCTGCTCGTGACGCTGGTCCTGCTGCTCGGCATCGGCCGCCCGCTGCTCAAGCGCTGGGCGAATTCCAGGGCGGAAACCGCCGCCGCGCCGCCGAGCCCGGAAGTGGCGAAGCAGCTCGGCACCGAGATCCAGGCCGAGCTCGGCCGTGCGGCCGTCGCCGATCCGGACAAGCGCGTGACCATCGACATGATCAGCTCGACGCACGATTATACCGACCGCGCTGCCCTCATCCGCAACTTCGTGAAGCAGGACCCGGACCGCGCCGCGCTGGTCGTGCGCGATCTCCTCAAGGACGGAGCCAAGGCAGATGGCTGAGGCCGATCCCAAGCCGCTTTCCGGCAGCGCCGCCGCAGCCGTGCTCCTGATGCTCTTCGACGAGGACGAGGCAGCGCAGATCCTCTCGCGTCTCGAGCCCGAGGAAGTCCGCCAGCTCGGCTATGCCATGTATGACGTGGCCGATGTCGAGGTCGATGAAGTCAATGCCGCCCTTGATCGGTTCGTCGGCAAGGCCAAGGGCCGCACGACCATCGGCTATGGCGCGAGCCAGCATATCCGCGGCGCGATGACGAAGGCGCTCGGCCCGGAACGCGCCGACAACATGCTCTCGCGGATCACGCCGCCGACCCGCTCGACCAAGCTTTCCATGCTCAAATGGATGGAGCCGGTCGAGATCGCGGGCATCATCGAGCTGGAGCATCCGCAGATCATGGCGATCGTGCTCGCGCATCTGGATGCCGCGGCGGCTGCGTCCGTGCTGCAGCTGCTCCCTCCGGAGATGCAGGACGATGTGGTCTATCGCGTCGCTACACTGGGTCCGGTCAGCGCCGAGGCGCTCGACGATCTCGAGCAGCTGATCAACAGCCGCTCGGGCCAGCGCGCCATAGCGGGCGGCGTGACGAAGCGTGGTGGCACGAGCGAAGCCGCCGCCATCATGAACAATATCCGCAAGGACCATGAGCTACGCATCATGAAGGCGCTGAACAAGCGCGACAAGGTCGTCTCCGCCTCGATCGAGGAAGAGATGTTCATTTTCGAGAACCTGCTGGAACTCAGCGACAAGGATCTCGGCACGGTCATGCGCTCGATCGACAGCAGCGTGCTGGTCGTGGCGCTCAAGGGCGCGAGCGACATGTTGCGCACCAAGATCCTCGGCTGCATGTCGCAGCGCGCCGCCCAGTCCATCGCGGACGAGATGGAGGAGCGCGGCCCGATGCGTCTCGCGGAAGTTCTGGAAGCGCAGAAGCAGGTCATCGCCGAGGCCCGCCGCATGGGCGAAGAAGGCACGATCATGCTCGGCGGCAAGGGCGACGACTATGTCTAGGATCTGGTCGGGCGAAAAGATCGGCGCTGCCGAGCCGATTTCGGGCTGGGGTGCATTCGGCAGTGTCGGCCAGAATGGCCGGGGCTTCCGTAGCCTCTACAGCGAGGACCAGGGCAGCCGCGCCTGGAATGTGACTCATCCCGGTCAGCCGACGCATGCGCCGGGGACGCTTGACCCGATCGATCCGATCGAGCAGGCGGCCCAGGAGGCGTTCGTCCAGGGCTTTCAGGAAGGCGAGCGCGTGGCGCGCGAGGCCGCCGAGCTCGACAATGCCATACGCACCGAGCTCGCCCAGGCGATCGCCCTGCTGGCGCAGGGCGGTGAAGGCACGCTGGCGACCATGTTGTCGCAGGCCGTCATCCGACTGGTGACGCAGATCATGGGCGAAGTGCCGATCGACGAGCATCTGCTCACCGAGCGCTGTCAGGCGGTTGCGGCCTGCATCGAGAGCGATGATGCGCGCACCGTGCTCGAAGTCAGCCCAGACGATCTGCCGTTGCTCGAAATGGAGCAGGTCGGCGTCGCTCTGGCCGCCAATCCCGATCTGCCGCGCGGCTCCGTGCGGCTCGCCACCAGCGAAGGCTGGGTCGAGGACGGCCCGGACGTGCGGCTCGATCGGCTCCGCGCCCTCATGGACGACATGGAGGGTCGCATATGATGCAGGCCCATGTCGCACAGGCGGCGAAGCTTCTCGACCATATGCAGGTCACGAATCAGGCGCCGCGCCATGTCGGCCGCCTCGTGGGCCATGATGCGGGCATGCTGGAAGTCACCGGCTTCTCCCGGCCGATCGGCGCCGGCGCGCGGATTCGCGCGGCCGACGGACATTCCATCCGCGCCGAGGTCGTCGGGTTTCGCGGCAGCCGCGCGATCCTCGTGCCGCTGGATCAGGACGCGCCGCTCGAAAACGGCGCCCGCGTCGAGCCGGACAGCGCCGCGAACATGGTGCAGGTCGGCGATGGCCTCATCGGCCGCGTGGTGGATGCCATGGGCCAGCCGCTCGACCGCAAGGGGCCAGTTCTCGCCAATGGACAATGGCCGCTCAACGGCGTTCGCGGTAACGTTTTGGACAAGGGCCGGGTGCTGAAGCGCTTCGATCTCGGCGTGCGCGCCGTCAATGCGCTGCTGACCGCCGGGCGTGGTCAACGCATCGCCATCATGGCGGGCTCGGGCGTCGGCAAGTCGGTGCTGATGGGTCAGATGATCATGGGCGCGGAAGCGGACATCGTCGTCGTGGGCCTGATCGGCGAACGCGGTCGCGAGGTCAGCGACTTCCTCGAGATCAAGCTCAAGGGCCAGATGCACAAGAGCGTCGTGGTCGCCGTGCCGGCCGATCATCCGCCGGTGCTGCGCCTGCGCGCGGCAGCCCGTGCGACGGCGATCGCAGAATATTTCCGGGCGCGCGGCAAGAATGTGCTACTGCTCATCGACTCGCTTACGCGCTGCGCCCATGCCCAGCGCGAGATCGGCCTGTCGCTCGGCGAGCCGCCCGCGATGAAGGGCTACCCACCTTCGGCCCTCGCCTTCATTCCGCGCCTGTGCGAGCGTGCCGGCGTCGATACGCGCTCGGGCGGCTCGATCACGGCGATCTACACGGTGCTCGCCGACGGCGACGACAACGACGACCCCATCGTCGATACGGCGCGCGCCATTGTCGATGGGCATATCGTCCTCTCACGCCAGCTCTCGGAGCAGAGCATCTTCCCGGCGATCGACATCGGCCGCTCGCTCTCGCGCGTCATGGCGGACATCGTCGACGACGAGCATCTGGCGGCGGCATCCACCTACCGTCGCCTCTGGGCCGCCTATGAGGAAAATCGCGATCTCATCCTGATGGGCGCCTATCGCCCGGGCAACGATCCGATCATCGACGAAGCCGTGCAGCGGCGCCAGCAGCTGCTCGACTTCCTGCGCCAGAGCAGCAAATCGACGATCGACGGCGACGCCAGCGCCGCCGCTCTCGTCGCGGAGTTCGGCGCATGAGCCGGCTCATTGCATCCCGCAAGCGCCTGCTGCGCGTGCGCGACGTCCAGCACACCCAGGCCGTGGGTGCGCTGATGCAAGCGCGCGACGAAGCAAACCAGATCGAGGACAATGCCCGCCGCATCGCGTCGGTGCGCGAAGAGCTGTTCAGCGGCGAGCAGGTCAAAAATGGCGCGCTTCTTGCTTCCAAGCGGGAACTGGCCGGTCGCCTCGAGCGTGCCGGACGGCAACTCGACGGCGCGCTCTATGACGCAAACCGCCGGATCGACCAGCGTGATGCCGAGCGCATCGTCGCCGATCGCGACCGCGAGATTGCCGAACGATTGAAGGACAAGGCCCATGCTGCCCGTGAGGCGCAGCGAGAGGCCCGTCTGGCGGCGCTCCCGAGCTACCGCCGGATGCAGAACAAGGAAAATGAACAATGATCGATTTCGCGAGTCTCGTCGGCAAGATCACGGGCAAGCTGCCCGGCCAGACCGATGGCAAGGCTGCTGCGACCGGCGAAACCGGCGTCGCGACGGGCGGCGCCTTCGCGGATCTCGTTCGCCTGGCGACGCAGATCGAGGCAAGCCGCGGTCCCGGCAATCTGCGCCTGGTCGTGGACAATGGCGCCATGCCGGAAGTGACGAGCGCTGCGCTCCAGGGTCTTAGCCTCAACCCAGACGGCGCGCTTGCGCCGGTCGCCACCGAGACGGCGCCGGTATTGGATGGTGAGAGCGAGGCGGAAAGCGCCGCACCGGAGACGCTCGCCGTGCCGGCACAGAACCCGTCCACGATCATCGCGCCACCGCTCTTCAGCGTCGCGCCCGCACCGATCGCGGCCACCCCGGTCACGACATCGCCCGTTGCGCCTGCGCCCATCGTGAATGCGCGTCTCGCTACCGCGTCCGTTGCGACCGTGCCGCTCGCGACCGCAACTTCCGCTCCAATTGTAGCCGTGCCCGGTGCGCCGCCGCCGGTTGCAACGCTGCCGGATGCGATGCGCTCGATGCCGATTGCGGTTGCCTCCGTCACGGTATCGCCCGGCGCCACCGCACCGGTCGCGACCCTGCCCGTCGCCGCCATGCCCGTGGCGACCGTCTCCCCCGTGGTCACGACACCTGTCGCCGCGGCGCCTCTCGCGACCCCATCTTCACCCGTTGCGACAGCGCCGGCCGCCACGCAGCCCGACGCGCTATCCTCCATGATGATCGCGACCATGCCACGTCCGGCAGTGCCTTCCACGCCGGTCGCCCCGACGCTGACGGATGCCCTCCCGACGAATGGTGCCGACACGGTTGCCGCGCCGGCCACCCCGGCCGAGCAAAAGACACCGGTCGTTACCCAGGCCACCCTCCCTTCGCCGATCGCGGCCAATCCCATCGGCAAGGTGACGGCCACGCCGGAAGAGGCGCTGAGGCTCGCCATGATCGCTTCGTCGCGCCCCACGCGGGTCGAGTCGCCGGCAGAAGACGCCGCGATTGCCCCCGCCCCACCGGCAGCCGAGGCACCCACCGGGCTCGAAGGCGCCCAGACCGTCGGAGAGATGACGTCGCAGGCCAAGCCCGGCATGCTGACGGCCGCCTTGCGCATGCTTGCCCCGCGTCCGCGCGCTTCGACCTCCGAAGCGATCGACGGCACAACCGCCAATATCGCGACCCCGGCGGCGACCTCGCGCGACGCAAACAGCGTGGAAGCGCTCTCTGCTTTGTCGCTGGGCGCGAGCGAGAAGCTGCAGACCACGGCGGCGAGCACATCTTCCCCCGTCGATGCTACGCAGGCGCTGAGCGCTCCGCTGCGCTCCATTGTTGAGGCGCTGCCGCCAGTCATCCAGTCCGAGCTTGGCGCACCTTCGGTGCGGGCCGCGGCCGGTCCTTCGACCGGCGAGGTGCTGGGCGATCAGGTCATCGACATGGGCGTCTCGGGCCAGTGGATCGATCGCATGGCCCGCGAGATCGCCGGTCTCGCCGATGGGACCGGGCATAGCCGCTTCACCCTTAACCCTCCGCATCTCGGCCGGCTGCAGATCGATCTGTGGCGCGAGGAGGGCGCAACCAGCATTCGCATGCTGACCGAGACGGACGAGGCCGCACAGCGCCTCCAGGAGGGCCGCACGGCACTCCAGGGCGATGCGCGCGTCGCGGCGCTCAGCTTCGCTTCGATCACGGTCGAGAAGGCCAGCGGCGCGTTCGACACGGCACCGCGCGACCAGGGTGGTCAGCGTCAGGGCAGCGATCTCTCCGGCCAGATGCAGCAGCAGCAGCAGCAGCCCGAGGGACAGGGACAGTCGCGCGCTAACAACGCGCGAGCAAATGGCAGCGATTGGGTCGGCCGAATCGCTGGAGACGAACCGAATCAGCAAGATGACGACTCGAGTCGCGCGCCCACGCGGGCTGCGAACGGGCGGGTCCGATTCGCGTAAAGGAGCAGATCGATGAGCGATGCACCGGATAAAGATGCGAAAAAGAAGGGGGGCGGCAAAAAAAAGCTGATCATGCTTGTCGGCGCGATCGTCCTGCTGGGCGGTGGCGGCGCGGCAGCGGGCTTTTATGCCGCCGGCTCGATGCACAAGGAGGAGGGTCCGCATGAGGATCCGAACAAGCCTAAGCTTGTGCTGAAGGGCGAAAATCCTGAGGAAATCGCAACGACCTGGGCCGCCAAGGCCAAGGAAGAAGGCGTCAGCGGCGAGGTCCCCAATCACGGCAAGGGGGTGGATCTTCCGCGCCCGAAAAACAGCGCGGCCTATCAGGCGACCTATTTTCAGATCCCGGCGCCGTTCACATCCAATCTGGCGGACAGCGACGCCTTCGCGCAGGTCTCGATCGCGGTCTCGACCTATTACGACAACCGCGTGATTCAGGCCGTTACGGCGCATGAATTGGCGATTCGTTCGTCCATATTGATGATGCTCGCGCAGGAGGACGAGCTGGCGCTCGGCACCCCTCAAGGCAAGGAAGCCCTGCAGGGAAAACTGCTCAAGATCATTAACGATACGCTGAAGGCAAAGACCGGCTACAGCGGGGTCGATAACGTTTATTTTACCAATTTCGTTATTCAATAGCGTCAAGCCGGACGGGGGTCCGGCGGGGACTGATGCTGATGAATGACGTGCAACCTTATGCCTTCGGGCAGCATGGCAACGCGCCTACCGCCGCCATTGGCGGCCTGGAGAAGCTGGGCGACCGGCTCGCCAAGCGACTGCGCGCGATCATCGAGCCCTATAGCGGCGGCCGACCGGTCGTAACCGCCAAGCCGCTCGACACCACGATGTTCATGATGTGGGATGCTTGCGTCCCCGCGTTCGTGAGCCTGTCGCTCTATCGGCTGCACCCGATCAAGGGGCTGGTGACGCTGCGCATCGATGCCGAGCTCGTCTCGCGGCTCGTCGACAGCTTCTACGGCGGCACCACCAGTCAGCGCGCGTCGGCCGAGCGCTACGAATTCACACCCACCGAAAACAGGCTGGCCATGCGCCTGGCAGAGAGCATCATGGCGGTGCTCGTCGATTGCTGGACCGACATCACGCCGGTCGAAGCGGTGTTGGTCAGTCGCGAGACGAACACCTCCCAGGCCGAGATCATGTCTGGCGAATGCGACGTGATCGTCCAGAGCTTCGAGATCGACCTGGGCGACCGCGACGCGCGCCTTGTCGAGATCGTCTATCCCCAGGAGGGTTTCGCCGGTCTGGAGATCAGCGGCAGCGCCACAAAGGGCGGCAACGAGGAACTGCGCCCGACCGATCCGGTCTGGCAGACGCGCCTCGGCAACTGTCTCGACGACGTCCGGTTTCCGGCCCGCACCGTGCTGGCGCGGCCCAACCTGAAGATTTCGGAGCTGGTGGCGCTGAAGCCCGGCGACGTGATCCCCATCAACATCGCGCGGCATCTCCCGCTGCTGATCGGCGACCGCGTGTTCGCGCACGGCTCGATCGGCGAGCAGGATGGCTGCGCGGCATTCATGATCGAAAAATTGGCCTGAGGGACGCACAGAAATGACTGACATGAGCGATACGCCCAAGCTCGATGGAGCCACCGAAGCCGATGCCGGCTTCGGCCGCAACATGCGGCTGCTGGCCGACATACCGGTCCGCATGTCCGTAGAGGTCGGCTCCACCCAGCTTCGCCTCGCCGAGATCATGAATCTTGGCGAGGGCAGTGTCGTCCAGCTCGATCGCCAGGCCGACGAACTGCTGGACATCATGGTCAACGGTACGCTGGTCGCGCGCGGCGAAGTCGTGACCGTGAATGGCCGCTATGGCATCCGCGTGGTCGAGATTGCCTCGGCCGAGGCGCGCCTCGCCGGCATCGAGCGCCGCGCATGAGCGCGCTTGGCTGGTACTTCCTGAAGCTTCTCGTCCTGCTGCCGATGGTCGGCGGCATGGCCTATGGCGCGCTGTGGCTGTGGCGCAAATATCAGCCCGGCATGCTCGGCGCCGGCCAGCGCGACCGCGCGGTCAAGCTGATCGATGTCCTGCCGATGGGCACACTCGGCAAGCTCGCCGTCGTCGAGTTCGGCGGCAAACAGCTGCTGCTCTCCGTTTCGCGCGGCAAGGTTGAGAAAGTCGCGGAGACCGATACGCGTCATGGCTAAGTCGCTGCGCTCCTTTCTGCTGCCGCTTGCGTTGGCGCTGAGCGCGCTCACGCCTGCTGCGCCTGTGCTTGCCCAGGCCGCGCCAGCCGCGCCGGCGACCGCCCCGGCTCCCGCACCACAGACGCCCGCAACCGGCACAGTGTCCCCGGGTGCCGAACTGGCGTCGGGCGGCCTCAGCCGTGCGCTGGACGACGTCTCCGGCGAGGGGCGCCCGCTCTCGCTGAGCTTGCAGATCCTGATCCTCATGAGCCTGCTGACGGTGCTGCCGTCGCTCGTCCTCATGATGACCAGCTTCACCCGCATCATCATCGTGCTGTCGTTGCTGCGCCAGGCGCTCGGCCTCGCGCAGACGCCGCCGAACCAGGTGCTCGTGGGCCTCGCGCTGTTCCTCTCCATGTTCGTGATGCGCCCGGCGATCGACCAGATCTCGACCACGGCCTACACGCCTTATGGCCAGGGCCAGATCAGCATCGAGGAAGCGATCAGCCGCACCGGCAAGGTGTTTCACGGCTTCATGGCCAAACAGACCCGCCAGAGCGACCTCGCGCTGTTTCAGGGCCTCGCCAATGCGCCGGCGTTCAATTCGCCAGACGACATTCCGTTCACGATCCTGCTTCCGGCGTTCGTGACCAGCGAGCTCAAGACGGCCTTCCAGATCGGCTTCATGATCTTCCTGCCGTTCCTCATCATCGACCTCGTCGTCGCCTCGACGCTGATGGCGCTCGGCATGATGATGCTCTCGCCGACGATCATCTCGATGCCGTTCAAGCTGCTGCTGTTCGTCCTCGTCGATGGCTGGGCCCTCACCATGGGCAGCCTCGCCGGCTCCTTCGCCACCTGACGGAGCCCGACGGACCATGGACAACAGCGATTTCTTCATCGGCATCGCGCAGCAGGCGCTCTGGGTCTCCGCCCTCGCGACGGCGCCGATATTGTTGCCTGCTTTGATTTGCGGCGTCATCATCGGTATGATCCAGGCTGCTACCTCGATCAACGAGCAGACGCTCTCGTTCGTGCCCAAGCTGATCGTGGTCGGCGCGACGCTGATCCTGTTCGGCAGCTCGATCCTCATGCTGGTCGCCGACTTCACGCGCGAGATCTTCGAGCGGATCCCGGACCTTCTCTCATGATCGCTCCGGGCTTCGCCGGCGTCGAGGCGCAGCTCTGGATCTGGCTGCTCGCCATGATCCGCCCGGGCGCCGCCTTCATCGCCGCGCCCATCTTCGGCGCTGCCTCGGTGCCGCTGCAGCTGCGCATCATCCTCAGCCTCGCCATCGGCATCGCGGCGATGAACAGCGTGCCCTTCACAATGCCGCAAGATGGCCTCGCCAGCGTGGCCGGCATTGCCCTCATCATGGCCGAAGTCGTCGCCGGGCTTGCCCTCGGCTTCGCGCTCCAGATCGGCTATGCCGCCGCCTTCATCGCGGGCGAGACGATCGCCAACGCCATGGGCCTGGGTTTCTCCACGATGGTCGATCCGCTGACCGGCAACCCGACGCCCGTCGTCGGCCAGTTCCTCTCGGTCATATCGACCTTCATGCTGCTCGCCATGGACGGACACCTGCTGCTGATCCAGTTCATCGTCGCGAGCTACCGGGCGCTGCCGCCCGGCGAGCTGATGCCCGCCGGCGCCTTCGAGGCGATCGCGCGCTTCGGCGGCACGATGTTCGCCTCGGGCGTCATCATCGCGCTGCCGGTCGCCTTCACGCTCATCCTCGTCCAGCTCGTCATGGGCATGCTGGCGCGCACCGCGCCCGCGCTCAACCTCTTCTCGGTGGGCATGCCCGCCACGTTGCTCGCCGGACTCGTCCTGCTCGCGATCGGCGCGCCGGTCATGGGCGAGGCGATCAGCGAGACGCTGCGCCAGAGCCTCGACCTCGTCCGGATACTGGCGGGGAGCTGAGCCATGGCGGAGGCAGCCGGTGGCGGCGAAAAGACAGAAAAACCGACAGCCAAGCGGCTGTCGGAAGCCACCAAGAAAGGTGACATCCTTCAGTCGCGTGAACTCTCCACCGCCCTGGTCGTCATGGCGGGCGTGGCCTGGCTCGCCGTGGCAGGCCCGGAGCTGGTCGACGCCACGCGGCAGATGCTGGCCGACGGCCTGCGCTTCGACAGCAAGGACATCGCCTCCTTCGCACCGGCCCAGCGCGCGGCCCAGCTCATCTCGGTCGTCATGATGCCGCTCGCCGGCGTGCTGATGGTGACGCTCGCCGCCGCCATCGCCGCGCCCGCGATGCTCGGATCGCTCGGCTTCCGGCCCAACGCCTTCTCGCTCAAGCCGAACAAGATGAACCCGATCACCGGGTTCAAGCGCATCATCGGCCCGCAGGGGCTCATCGAACTCGTCAAGTCCATCGTCAAGATCGTGATGATCGGCTCGCTCGGCCTCTATCTGCTCTGGGAGCGGATGGGCGCGATCCGGAACATGGCCAAGCTCGGGATCGAGCCGGCGATCAACGAGATGGGCTCGATGTTCATCCTCGTCGCGCTGGCCCTCGCCGGATCGCTGTTCGTCGTCGCGGGCCTCGACGTGCCGGCCCAGATCTACCAACGCACCAAGCGGCTCAACATGAGCAAGCACGAGGTCAAGGAAGAGCACAAGGAAACCGAAGGTTCACCCGAGGCCAAGGCAGCAATCCGCCGCAAGCAATATGAAGTGCTGAACGGATCGGTGCGCAAGGCGGTCGAGGAAGCCTCGGTCATCCTGACCAACCCGACCCACTTCTCGGTGGCGCTGCGCTATCATCCCGGCCGCGATGCCGCGCCTGTCGTGCTGGCGCGCGGCGTGGATGAAGTCGCCGCCGCGATCCGCGCCTTCGCCAACGACAAGGGCGTGCCGGTCCTGCAATATCCGGAGCTCACCCGCGCCATCTACTTCACCTCGCGCGCGGGGCAGGAAATCGACGAGCGCCTGTTCAGGGCCGTCGCGACTGTCCTCGCCTTCGTCTTCCGTGTCGAGAACCGGATGGCGAGCGAAATGGACCGCCCGCATATCGACCTGCCCGGCGAGATGCGCTTCGACTCGGACGGCAGGAAGATGGACAGCAATTAAGACGCGCAAACACCGGAACGTCAGCGACCCGAAAGTTGCACGAGGTCTCTCAGGCCACGCTTCGCCGCCGTGACGACCCGCCGAGCCTTGGCCTTGAACGGTTCCGGCGGCCGGTATGGGATGCGCGCAAGCTCTGGCGTGCGCCGGGCGACGATCGCGGCGTGAATGGCATTGCGATGTCGCAGGCCGGGTTGGACATCCAGCATCGCCTGATAAACCGACCGGTGATTCATCGGCACGATGCTCGCCAGCGCTCGCTGTCCTCCCGCTGACTGCGGCCCGGCCCAGCAACCGAGACGCTGCTCGATATAGGCCGCGTCGAACACACGCCGGTGGCTGGACCGAGAGAACGGCGCGAGCCACGCATTCGCCGCGGCGACTGCGTCCTCGAATGGCGTGATGTTCAGCACCTGTAGCAGCGCTTCGCCGGTCAGCGGACGTTGCTCATTATAGCCATAGCCATAATAACAGCGGCCCACCTCGCCCGCAAAGCCGACCAGGCTGGCTTTTCCGTCAAGATGCGTCCACGCGCTTCTCGATGTGCGGGATGCCGATCCGGCCACGCTATACCCCGTCTTCTCCCGCCAATCGGCCCGCTCCGCAGGCGTGGCATCGGTCCGTTGGACGATGAGATGCTCGATCCCCATCGTGCCGGCGATCTTCGCGGCCGATTGCGCATCCCACGATCCCGCACCGCCGCCGGTTGTGTAGCAAAGCAGCCGGTCCCGCTGAGCGAGCGCGCAGGATAGCAGCATGCGCGAGTCATAGCCGCCGGTTAACGGCAGGACGAGCGGCCAGCGCGCGGCGGCCGCGTCGATCGTGCGGGAGACGGTGCTGGCGATGATCTCGATATTCTCGTCGAAGGAGCGGGTCTCGACTTCCTCCGGAACGGACCAATGCCGGTGCGCGGACCAAGTCTTCAGGTCGAGATAATGGTTGGGGAGGAGGCGCCGGACATCTTTTTTGGCGGTGAGGCCGAAGGGCAGCCACTCGCATCGTTCAACTGTTTGCTTGCGATCCTCGTCATAGGGCAGCGCCCCGATCAAGCCCGGACCCGAAGCGCCGATCCTGTGGGCCGATGAATAGACGAATGGCAGAACCCCCCCCGGGTCGAGATACACACGGATCTCGTCGAACAGGTTCACGATGGCAATGAAGCGCCCGGCAAAGGCATAAATATAATCCTCGAAGTTCTCGGCAGTCATGGGCAAATCATTGTTTTCTATATCAAGTATCTGCCCGAGGATTTTGACGTGAACGGAATTGGAATGACAAGAAATCAGGTCAATATCTTCATTATATTGAAGAAATAATTCGTGACCTATGTCAACTGTCCTGAAATTATCTTGGACAGGCGCCGATGAGGCAGAGATAATATACTGTCCCAGCATAATCCCTCTCCATTCAACGATTTTGCATTTTGCAAATAGATACCATTGCCTGCTTTGGCAGTCCAGCAAGAAGCCTGTCCACAACGCGCCGGATATTGGCACGACCGCCGTCGACTCGACTCCGGCGACTCACCCGTCACGACGGCAAAAGATCGTGAATTAAAGGTTCATCGGTTTCGTCCGTATCTTGGTTACGGGGACACATTAGAAATGGTGTGTCATGAACGACTTTCTGCCCCGGACGGGTCCGGTGGCTCCGGTGCCGAACGCGACTGAACGCAGTCCCGTGGTACGTGTCCTCCCGATCGAGGACACGGCGTCCAGCAGCACCGAAGCGGACAAGGCCCATCAGCCGAGCGTGACCCCGCGGTCCGCCGGAGCGGCTGACTACGCCAAGCTGAAGGCCGACATCGCCGATGTGCTCGCGCGTATCGAGCCGACGGCCAACAAGGTCGATGAAAAGGTCAGTTCGGCCGAGCGCAGCCTCATGGCGCTGATGCCCAATCCCGTCGTCATCCTGCCGCTGCCGCCGGCCGATCCACAGATGGTCGCCTTCGTCGCGCAGGTCGCGCAGTCGGTCGCCGCGCGGGTCGCGCAGGCGCGGGCGGCGCAGGCCAATCCATCGCCCCTGATGATCGAGGCTGCCGCCGCCTGAACGGCAGCGAACGGCCGGCGCCGGAATCGAATCTTTTTTGGGCGGGCCACCTAAAGGTTCCGCGCGTGCCGCCGTTCTGAGCCTTGAAGGGACGACGCATCATGGCAATCGATATTGCATCTACTCTGGGGGTTGGATCGGGTATCAACACGGCTCAGCTCGTGGCGGATCTGACCAGCGCCAGCTTCGACCCGCGCGAAAACGCGGTGGGCACGCGGATGACGACGGCGAATGCGCGCATTTCCGCGCTTGCCTCGGCCAAGAGCTCGCTCGACACCTTCTCCAACGCGCTGACCGAGCTGCTCAAGAGCAGCAGCTACAACGGCCAGCCCGTCTCCAACGATGCCTCCATCGCAACGGTCAGCCTGATTGCGGGCGGCATCCCCAAGGGCCTGCCGGCCCAGCTCGAAGTGCGTCAGCTCGCTGCCGCCCAGGTGCTGCAGTCGTCGACTCTGACGAGCGCCACGGCCGTCGCCGGCACGGGCGACCTCACGCTGACCGTCGGCTCGACGGTCAAGACGATCTCGCTGACGGCTGGCGCGACACTCGCCGACCTCGCCACCAAGATCAACGCCTCCGGCGCCGGCGTCACCGCCACGGTCGTCACCGACCAGTCCGGCGCGCGGCTCGTCCTCAAGGGCGAGAGCGGCGTGGACAAGGCGTTCACGCTGACTGCGGAGCCCAATGCAGACACCGACCTGCAGCGCTTCACCTGGGACGGCTCGGCCGGATCGATGACGCGCAGCCAGACGGCCGCCAATGCCAAGATCCGTCTCGACAATGTCGATATGGAATTCGCCTCGAACGAAATCACGACCGCGATCCCCTATGTGCGCATCGACCTCAACAAGGCGGCGATCGGCACGACGGTCACGCTGGCGACCGACCAGCCGACGAGCAGCATGAGCGATCTCGTCCAGGAGTTCGTCGCGGCGTACAACAATCTGAAGAGGGCCCTGAACACCTCGATGGGCACGAGTGGCAGCGCCGGCCTGCTCTCCTCCGACACCGGCGCCCGCGAAATGTCGCGCCGCCTGGCGACACTCGCCACGATGCAGCTCTCGGACACCGGCACCTACAAGACGCTGAGCGACCTGGGCGTTCGCACCGAGCGCGACGGCACGCTGACCCTCAACACCAAGACGCTGAACGCGGCGCTCGCGGCCGATCCGGAAGGCGTCACCCAGCTGCTGAACCCGACCGTATCGAGCACGACGAAGCCGGGCCTCGGCGGCGCGCTCAAGGGGATCACCGACTATCTGAACGGCACCAGCGGCCCGCTCGCCAGTTCCAAGGCGGTCTATGACAAGCTGAAGACCAGCCTGCAGGACCAGCTCGACAAGCTGACCGACGATCGCGCCGACTATTCAGCCCGCCTGACCAAGACCTATTCGGCCATGCAGACGCAGCTGCTGCGCCTCAAGAGCACGCAATCCTATCTCGATCAGCAGATCTCCGCCTGGAACGGCGGCGACTGATGACGAGGGCCTGAGCGGCCAGAATACAATCTTTTCGGACCAGAGAGATAAGGAAGAACGGCAATGTACATGGGTCAGCAATCGATCAAGGCGGCAAAGCGCTATGCGGCGATCGACACTGGCAGCCGCGTGGAAGGCGCGACGCCCCACCAGCTCGTGCGTATTCTCTATGACGAGCTGCTGCTCTGCCTGGACACGGCCCTCGTCGCGCTCAAGACCGGCGACCGTCACAAGTGGCTTGACCGCCAGACCCGTGCGCTGACCATCCTCCACGCGCTGGAGACCAGCCTCGACTTCGACCGTGGCGGTGATGTCGCCACGAGCCTCGCCACCGTCTATCGCGAAGTGCGCCGCCGCATGCTGACCGCCACCACCGTCAGCGACCCCGCGCCGATGGAAGCGGCCCGCGGCTTCATCGCCGATATCGCCGCCGCCTGGACGGAGATCGGCTGAGTTCAGCAACCCAGGTTCAGCACGGCGGTCCCCAACGTCCCCGGGGACCGCCAACCCTGGTTCAGCACCGGCGGCTCCCCAACGTCCCCAAGAGAGTCGCCAAACCCAAGATTGTATCGACATTCCGCTCTTTCAGGGCATCGCGCCGATACAATCCTGTTCAGCACCGGCGGCCCCCCAACGTCCCCGGGGGGCCGCCACCCCTTTTCCCGCTTGGCGGGGGTGCGCCCGGGCGATAGGCATCGCCCATGAGCGCCCCAACCCAAACGCCCGCGATCCCCACCGCTCTCGACCCGAGCTGGCGCGACGCGCTCGGCGACGAGTTCGTCGCGCCTTACATGAGCCAGCTCAGGCAGTATCTGGTGGAGCGCAAGGCGGCCGGCGCCCGCATCTTCCCGCGCGGCAACGACTGGTTCAACGCGCTGGCGCTGACGCCGCTGCCCGCCGTGCGCGCCGTCATCCTCGGACAGGATCCCTATCACGGACCCGGCCAGGCGCATGGCCTCTGCTTCTCGGTACTGCCGGGCGTGCCGCCGCCGCCCAGTCTCGTCAACATCTTCAAGGAATTGCGCGAGGACATCGGCTTCACGCCGCCCGGTCACGGCTATCTGGCGCATTGGGCGCAGCAGGGCGTGCTGCTGCTCAACAGCGTGCTGACGGTCGAACAGGGTCAGGCCGGCGCGCATGCCGGCAAGGGCTGGGAGCGCTTCACCGACGCGGTGATCGCGCGCGTGGCGGCGCAGGAGGCGCCGGTCGCCTTCCTGCTCTGGGGCGCCTATGCGCAGAAAAAGGCCGGCTTCGTACAGGATGCGGCGCAGGGCGGTCGGCATCTGGTGCTGCGCTCGCCGCATCCCTCGCCGCTCTCGGCCTATAACGGCTTCTTCGGCTGCCGGCATTTCTCGCGGGCCAATGCCTTTCTGGAAGCGCAGGGTCGCGGGACGATCGACTGGGCTTTGCCGAATGATCCCGGGATTTAGGGCGGGTCCAGCGTTTTAGGGTCGTCGCGCTTCCCACTTGCTCGCAGTTGCGGCAAGTGTCGGAAAGCCCCTGATTCGGATGGACCCTCCTCATGGCTTCCGGCCTTGCCGCCCTTCTCGACGACGTTGCCGCCATCGCGCGGCTGGCCGCCGCCTCGCTCGACGATGTCTCCGCCGCCGCCGGCAAGGCGAGCATGAAGGCGGCGGGCGTGGTGGTCGACGATACCGCCGTCACGCCGACCTATGTCACCGGCTTCTCGCCCGAGCGCGAATTGCCGATGATCTGGCGCATCGCGCTCGGATCGCTCCGCAACAAGCTGCTCATCCTGCTGCCTGCGGCGCTGCTGCTGAGCGCGTTCCTGCCAGTTGCGATCACGCCGCTGCTGATGATCGGCGGCGCGTTCCTCTGCTTCGAGGGGGCGGAGAAGATCCTGGAGCTGTTCCATGCCGCCACTGACGGCGAAGGCGACGCCATGGAGGAAGGCGACCCCGCCCATCTGGAGCAGGAGAAAGTCTCCGGCGCGATCCGCACAGACCTCATCCTCTCGGCCGAGATCATGGCGATTGCGCTGGCCGATGTCTCGGACCGTCCGTTGGTGACGCAAGCGGCCGTGCTGGTCGTCGTGGGCCTGCTGGTGACGGTCGGCGTCTATGGGATGGTCGCGCTGATCGTGAAGCTCGACGATATCGGCCTGCATCTGGCGCGAAAGCCCTCGGCCGCCTTGCAGCATCTGGGTCGCGGAATGGTGAAGGCGATGCCGATGATCCTCGGCTTCCTGGAAACGATCGGCATGGGGGCGATGCTCTGGGTGGGTGGCGGCATCATCATCCACGGGCTGGAAGGCACGCCGCTCGAGGCGCTGCCGCATCTGGTCCACGGCGCGAGCGAGGTGTTCGGCCATGCGGCTCTGCTGGTCTGGGCGATCGGCGCCTTGCTTTCGGCGATCTTCGGCTTCCTCGTCGGTCTCGTGATCGTGGGGATCGTCCATGCGGTCGCCAGAGCGCGCGGCAAGCCGGCTCACTAGGGCGGATCGACAGTCCGCTCAGCGCGGCGCAGCTGCCGCGTCGGCTTTCGCGTCCCGGCACTGATAGACCAGACGCTCGTTGGGCTGTGCGGGCAAGATCGCCCGGATCTCCGACTGCACGCGGGTCAGTTCGGCAAGGCGCTCGGGATCGGCCGTGCAGCCGGACCATGTCACGCGATCCCGCGCCGCGCGAGCGGTGGCGGCCAGTTCGGCATCGACCAGATAATTGTCGGTGCGATAGCGGCCGATCACCGGATCGAAATGCCGCACCGAGATGGTCGGCTCGCGAGACGGCACGAGGACACGCGTCCAGGCGCCTGCCGCCTGTTGCACGAACTGGGTCTGTCCGTTGAGACAGCCTTCGGCGGTCCAGCTGAACGGAACATCGGCTGTCTCGGACATCGTCACACGACTGAGCGACGTGTCGATCCGGCAAAGCTTGTCGCCCGCGCCATCCGGCACCGCCGCTTCCGCTGCACTGTTGCCGGCGCCGTTGTCGGCAACCTCTTCGCCGTCGCCGAAGCCGGGCCGCAGCGCGAACGCGATCACCGCACCGAGCAGCAGCACGCCCGCCAGCGCTCCCAGCTTGCGGGCACGCCCGCTATCGCCCTTGTTCTGTCCGAGCAGAGCCGCGCCGCCCGCCACGGCCGCGGCTGCCAGGAGCAGCGCGGCCAGCGCCATCATGTTCTCGCGTTTCGCAATGACCTGCTGCTGCGCTTCCTCGCGCGCATCGAGCGCCTTTTCGCGTTGCGCGATCGCCGCATCGCCGGCGCGGCGCTCGGCTTCCGCACGCGCGCGCTCATCGGCGGCCTGTTGCGCCGCCTCTATCTCCGCCATGGAACGACACGGCTCGCTCGATCGGCGCACCTGCACGCCGGCCTGCCGCAGGAAGCTGGCGATCTCCCGATTGGAGACGGCGAAGCCATATTCGGCGTCGCTGCCTTCGGACAAGGAACCGAAGCTGTTCACGCCGATCACCCGGCCGCAATCATCGACCAGCGGCCCGCCGCTATTGCCAGAGGCGAGCGGCGCCGTGTGCAGCACCGTGTCGAACTGCTTGGAGGCGCGCCCGGCCGAGACCGTGCCGGACGTGCGCACCGCCGTCATCGGCTTGATGATGTCCTCGATGCTCATGCCCTGCGCCCGATCGACCGAGCCGGGATAGCCGATCGCCGTGACGCGCTCGCCGTCGCCGGGCGCACCGCCGAAGAAGGTCGCGACCGGCAGCTCGGCATTGTCGACCGCGATCAGCGCAAGATCATTGCCCGGCGAATAGGCGATGACACGGCCGCCATAGCTCTTCGTGCCCTCGGCGGGGATGACGCCGATGACGATATTCGGCTCGCTGCGTGTCAGCTCGACAACATGGGCATTGGTGAGCACGCGGCCCGGCGCGATGACGACGCCGCTGCCATGGCCGACAAAATAGGCATTCTCGCCGTCCGTCGCGGCCAGCGCGATACGCACCACGCTGCGCGAGGCAGCGGCGATATCCTGCCCGTCCGCATGGGCCGGCGCCGCGATCAGGGACGTGACCGCGAGCAGGAGAAGGGTTGAGAAGCGGGCGAACAGCCGGAGACGGCACTGAATCATGGCACGCTTCTTAGCGGCCCCGGCAGCGTCCCGACAGGGGGATTCGCAGCGGGCTCGCTTTGAGCGCAAGCCACGGGAAGCGGCGCGGCGGCTGCCGGGGCATAAGCGCCTCATCGCAACAGCATGGCGAGAGCAATCATGACCTACCGCATTTCCGGCCTTCCCCTCGCGCCTTTCGCGGCGTTGTTCGATCTCGATGACGAAACCCTGGCGACGATGCGGGCGAAGCGCGTCGTCGCCGGCGCGGATCGCGGCTGGCCCTGCCGGGTGAGCCTTGTCGATGCGCGGGAAGGCGAGACGCTGATGCTCGTCCATCATGTCAGCCATGACGTCGCCACGCCGTATCGATCGGCTTACGCCATCTATGTGCGCGCCGACGCGGAGCCGACCGGCCCGTTCGTCGATTGCACGCCGCCGGTGTTCGAGGGCCGTCCGCTCGCCCTGCGCGGCTTCGATGCCGACGGCATGCTGCGCGACGCCAAGCTCGCCGCGCCCGGCGAGGCCGATCCGGCCATCCGCGCGCTGTTCGCCCGCGACGACGTCACCTATATACATGCCCATAATGCCGCGCACGGCTGCTTCGCCGCGCGGATCGACAGGAACTGATCATGGCCACTGCCTTTTCCGATCCCCAGCTCAGCGAAGATGCGGCCTATGCCGCCTTCGAGGCTCGCGACCGGACGATGGACGGCCGTTTCGTCGTCGCGGTGAAGACCACGCGCATCTACTGCCGCCCGAGTTGCCCGGCCCGGAGGCCCCGGCGCGAGAATGTCGAGCTGCTGCCCGATACCGCCTCGGCGCGCGATGCCGGCTATCGCCCCTGCCTGCGCTGCAAGCCGGACGAGATCAGCCGTGACCGCGCGGCGATCGCCAAGGCCGTGGCGCTGATCGAGCAGGGCGAGAGCATCCCGGCCCTGGCCGAGCTCGCCGAGGCGGTCGGCTATGCCCCGCACCATTTCCAGCGCCTGTTCACGCGCGATCTCGGCGTCTCGCCGGCGGCCTATGCGCGCGCGCTTCGTGCGAGGCGCCTGGGCGACGCGCTCGAAGGCGATGGACGGATCACCGACGCGATCTATGACGCCGGCTATGAAGCGCCGAGCCGGGCCTATGCGGATGCCGCAGCCCATCTCGGAATGAGCCCCTCGGCATGGCGCAAGGGCGGCGAAGGCACGGCGATCCGCTTCGCGGTCGCACAGAGCTCGCTCGGGCCGCTGCTCGTCGCCGCGACGGACAAGGGCCTCTGCCGTATCGCCTTCGACGAGGACGAGGCTGCGCTGCGTGAGCGCTTTCCCAAGGCGACGATCAACAGCGGCGACGAGGACTTCGCCGCACTGGTGACCGATGTGGTCGCGCTAGTCGACGACCCCGCCCGCGCGATCGACTTGCCGATCGATGTCGCGGGCACCGCATTTCAGCAAGCCGTCTGGGCCGCGCTGCGGGCAATCCCGGCCGGCGAGACCCGGAGCTATCAGGATATTGCGCGCGCCGTCGGCAAGCCGGGTGCGGTCCGCGCTGCTGGAACGGCGTGCGGCGACAACAATCTGGCCGTTCTGATCCCCTGCCACCGCGTTTTGCGCAGCGATGGGAGTCTGGGCGGCTATGCCTATGGTTTGGCCCGGAAAAAGGCGCTTTTGAGCCGCGAATCGGAGGTTTCCGGGAACGTCAACTGATCGCTCCAGAGAAACGAACCGCCGAAATCAGACCTTTTCGGGGAAACCGTCCGTCCGAGTCGCGGATTTCCCGGTGGCTATGACGAAACAAATCACCCTCTCCCGCCCCGCGCTGACGGCGATTGCCGCCGTCCTGGTGCTTGGTTCAACCCCTGCCATCGCGCAGCTTGCCGATCCGGCTGCTGCACCCCCGGTTGCCGCCGATCCGGCGCCGGTTGCGCCCGCTGCTCCGGCAACGGTCGCGCCGCCGGCAATCCCGCTTCCGAGCGTAGCGCCGCCGGTGTCCGCGCCGAGCCCGGCTCCGACCATCGTGGCCGCGCCGACGCTGCCCGATGTGCCGGCCGCCAGCGAGCCTGCGCCGGTGCGCAGCGCCGAGCGGACGGAGCGCGCCACGCCGCAGCGTGAGGCCCGTGCCGCGCCTGTCGAGCGCCAGCCGCGAGTCGCCGCGCAGGCTCCTGCCGCAGCGCCGATCGTGACGCCGGCTCCGAGCGAGAGCGTCGCATCGACGTCCAGCCTGCCGACGATCACGCCTTCCGAGACGATGCCTGTCGAAGCGGCACCGGTCGAGGCTGCTCCGGCCAGCGCCCAGAGCAGTGATAACAGCGTCTATTGGGTCCTCGGCGGCGGCGGCGCCCTGCTGATACTCGGTGCTGCCGCGTTCGCGATGTTGCGTCGCCGCGACAGTCGCGAGAATGCTTATGATGCAGAGCTCGTTCGTGCCCCGGCCCCGGTTGTCGCTCGTGAAGAGGTGATTGCCGATCCGATCATCGCGCCCGTGGTCGCCACGCCGCGCGTCGCCGATCCGGAACCGGCCGTTGCCGAGCCTGTCGCCGTGACGCCTGCCGCCTGGGCAACGCCCACGGTGAAGACGGCGCCTGCTGGCGAGCGCTTCAGCAATCTCGAAGCGATGGTCGCCGAGGAGCCGTCCGCTGAGAACCCGTTCCTGACGCGCCGCAAGCGTCTGCGTCGCGCCGAGTTCCTGATGCATCATGGTCATGCGCCGGAAGGGCCGGCCATGGTTGCCGAGACCGTTCCAGTAGCCGCCGCCGTGGCTGCGCGCACGTCGGAACAGCGATCCGCGGTGTACGATTTCGGAAACAGGAAGCCCGTATCGTTCCGTCCGCAAGGATGGAAGCCCGCCACGACCTGAGAGTTCACCATATAACAAGAACGACCCGCCCCGTCGCGGTCGCAGCAGTCGCCCGGCACCAACCCCCTCCCACCCGCCGGGCGGCTGCAACTTTTCCGAAGGGGCAGCCTCAGACGAAGCTGTAGGGATCGACGTCCACGCCAACGCGCGTACTGGCTTTCCAGTCTATGCTGGAAAGCCAGTTACGCATGATGGCCTGAAGATCGACGGCGCGGCGGGCATGCACGAGCAGCCGCCAGCGGTGCCGACCGCGCAGGACCGCCAGTGGTGCCTCGGCGGGCCCATAGACATCCAGCCCCTCCTGATGTGGCGCGGCCTTGCCGATCCGGCGGGCCGTCTCCTGCGCCAGCGCCGCATCGGTATCGCTCACGATGATCGCGGCGAAGCGGCCGAAAGGCGGCGCATTGGCGGCGCGGCGGCTCGCCGTTTCCGCCGCATAGAAAGCCGCCTCGTCGCCGTTCAGCAAGGCCTGCATGACCGGCACGCCCGGCGCGCGCGTCTGAATGAAGACGCGGCCGGGCTTTTCCCCGCGCCCCGCCCGCCCGGAAACCTGCGTGATCTGCTGGAAGGTCCGCTCGGCCGCGCGCAGATCGCCGCCATCGAGCCCGAGATCGGCATCGATCACACCGACCAGGGTCAGCTCGGGGAAATGATAGCCCTTGGTGACGAGTTGCGTGCCGATGATGATATCGACCGCGCCGCCCGCCACGTCCCGCACGAAGGCGGCGGCTCGCGCGGGTGACCAGAGCGTGTCCGACGTGACGATGGCCGTCCGCGCCTCGGGAAAGAGCGCTTTCACCTCGTCGGCAATGCGCTCAACGCCCGGCCCGCAGGCGACGAGCGCATCGGGCTCCTTGCATTCCGGGCAGGCATCGGGCGTTGCGACGGCGTGGCCGCAATGATGGCAGGCGAGGCGCCGCGTCAGCCGATGCTCGACCATCCAGGCCGAGCAATTGGGGCATTGGAAGCGGTAGCCGCAATGCCGGCAGAGTGTCAGCGGCGCATAGCCGCGCCGGTTGAGGAACAGCAGCGACTGCTCGCTCCGCTCCAGCGTCTCGCGCATCGCGGCGACAAGCGGCGGCGCCAGCCAGCGGCCGCGATCCGGCGGGTCCTGTGTCAGGTCGATGCCGACGATCTCCGGCAACTCGGCGCCGCCATAGCGGGCGGGCAGCTTGATCTCCTCGTAGCGGCCAAGCTCGACCTGATGGCGCGTCTCGATGGCGGGCGTGGCCGAGGCGAGCACGACCGGGATTTCCTCCATGAGCCCGCGCATCACCGCGACATCGCGGGCATGATAGCGCACGCCCTCTTCCTGCTTGAAACTGGTCTCGTGCGCTTCGTCGACGACGATCAGGCCGAGCTTCGCATAAGGCAGGAAAAGCGCCGAGCGCGCACCCACCACGACCCGCGCCTCGCCGCGCGAGATTGCGCGCCAGGCCCGGCGCCGGTCGGACTGTTTGAGGCCCGAATGCCAGGCGACCGGCACATGGCCGAAGCGCGCGGCGAAGCGATCGAGGAACGGCTCGGTCAGCGCGATCTCGGGCAGCAGCACGAGCACTTGCGAGCCCTGTTTCAGCGCCTGCGCGATGGCCTCGAAATAGACTTCGGTCTTGCCCGATCCGGTGACGCCATCGAGCAGCACGGCCTGAAAGCCACGCTGCGCGACGAGCGCGACGAGCCGATCGGCCGCAGCCTGTTGCTCGTCGCTGAGGTCCACCTGCGCATGGTCGGGATCGGGCTCCGGGAAAGGCAGGTCGGTCGAGACCTCGACGGCTTCCAGCACGCCCTGCTTCACAAGGCCGCGAATCACGGCATCGGTCACGCCGCCGATCGCCGCCAGCTCGCGCACCAGCCCCTGCCGCTCGCCGATCCGCTCCAGCGCCTGCAAGCGTTGTGGCGTCATGCGCTCGGGAAGGACGCCGCTCTGGCGATACTCGATGACGGTCTTGCCACCCTCGAGCGCGGACATGGAGGCCAGCGCCATGCGCAGCACGGCCGCGTGCGGCGCGAGATAATAGTCCGCCGTCCATTCGATCAGCCGCCGCAATGACGCAGGCAAAGGCGGCGCATCCAGCATGCCCATGAGCGGGCGCAGGCGATTGTCGCCCACGCTCGGCACATCGGGGAAGCTCTCCTCGTCCCACACGACGCCGACCATCGGACGCGGCCCGAGCGGCGCCACGACGATCTGACCCGGCTCGATCGTCATGCCCTGCGGCACGCGATAATCGAGCGGCCCGAGGGCAGCGTTCAAAAGGATGAGCCGGGCGCGGGTCATGGACGGCACTTAGTGATTGCGACGGGCAGTTGGAATCCCCCTGCGTGTTCTGCTTCCGCTTTCGCACGATCGGATGCGGGTCTAGGAAGGGCTGCCATCAACGCAAGGGAGAGACAGATGCGCGAACTCGTCATGGACACCGCGATCGCCCGCCGCGCCATCGTCTCGGCGGGAATCGCCCTGCCGCTGCTCCTGCTCCCCGGCTGCACCCAATCCGGTCTCAGCCTAACCGAGGCCGTGCGCCGGCTGCTCAGCCTCAGCTCGCAGCGGGCCATGGCTCAGCTCATGGCGCCGGGCGGCTTCTACGACAGCCAGATCGCCCGCATCGCGCCGCCGGACCGCTTTGATGCGCCGGGCGGACGCGTGCTGACCGCCATCCTCACCTCCGCCATCGTGCGCGACCGGCTCACCCGGCAGGTCAATCGCGCGGCCGAGCGCGGCGCGGAGCGGGCGGCACCCATTCTCGCTGATGCCATTCGCAACATGCCGGTGAGCGATGCCGTCGGCATCCTGCGTGGCGGCGGCAGCGCGGCGACGAACCTGCTGCGCGCCTCGATGGGCAATGCGCTGGTCGGCGCGGTGCTGCCCGGCGTCGACGAGGGCCTGCGCCTGTTCGACAACGAGATCGTGACCATCGCGCTGCAGGCCTGGACCGGGATCGACTTCAGCGGCCTGCGCGACGACGTCACCCGCAAGACCGCCGACGCCATCTACGGCGCCATCGCGCGGGAGGAAGCGGCGATCCGCGCCAATCCACGCGAGACCAACGATGCGCTGCTGATCGGCGCGCTCACGCTTGCGGGCGGCTAGAGCGGCGGGCCGATTCCCTCGGACGGATCAGAGACTCGTTCCCACCAGCCTGCCTATGCCGGCCGTCAAGGCCATGGCGAGCGCACCCCAGAAGACGACGCGCGCGACCGGTTTCCAGGGTCGGGTACCACCGGCAATGGCACCGACCGCGCCCAGAAGGGCGAGGAACAGGATCGATCCGACCACTTCCCCGACAACGATCAGGGCCATTGGCAACAGTGCCGCAAGCAGCAGCGGCAAGGCCGCGCCCGCGGTGAACGTCGCGGCCGAGGTCAGCGCCGCGAGCACGGGGCGGGCGGTCGTTAGCTCGGTGATGTGCAATTCGTCGCGGGCATGAGCGCCGAGCGCATCGAACGCCATCATCTGTTCGGCGACGGCCCGCGCCGTATCAGGATCGACGCCGCGACTTTCATAGATCGCCGCCAGCTCCGCATGTTCGGCCTCCGGCGCGCTGGCGAGTTCCCTGCGCTCGCGGCTGATGTCGGACTGCTCGGTGTCCGCTTGCGAGCTGACCGAGACATATTCGCCTGCGGCCATCGACATGGCGCCGGCAACGAGACCCGCCACGCCCGCGATCAGGATGGCCGGACGTTCGGCGCCGGCCGCCGCGACGCCGAGCAGCAAGCTCGCGGTGGAAACGATCCCGTCGTTCGCTCCCAGAACGACGGCCCGCAGTCAGCCGATGCGGGAGACAAGATGTTGCTCGCGATGCGGTCTCATGATTTGCTCTCCGTGGGCAGGGCCGGCACCGCCGTCGGCATCGGCCTGTCCATCAGTTCATCGATGAAGGTCGCGACGAGCGCGGTATGCGATGTCACGCCCGCCTTGGCGTAAATGCGCGCAAGCTGCGCGCGCACTGTCCCCGCAGCCGCGCCGCGCAGCGCCGCAATCTCGGAAATGTCGCAGCCCTTGAGGGCGAACAAGGCCACATCGGCCTCTGCCGCTGTCAGCTGCCATTGCACGAATCGGAGCTGGATCAGATCGCCCAGCGCGCCTTTCGCCACGGCGACCGCCGCCTCGTCGCGCCGTGCCATAGCCAGCAGCGCGCGGATCTGGAGCGCGCCCATCACCACCGCGATCAGCAAGGCGACCGCCGCGAGCCCCTCGATCGCGAGGTGCGTGCCCCAGCCTTCGGCCGCCACATCGCCCGCGAGATCGACCAGAAAGAACATCGCCGCCAGGGCCTGAAGCGTCACCACGACCGTGGTCGCGGCGGCTCTTCGGTCGAGTCTGCGCGCTCTTGAGATCATAGGCCGTGATTATCGGCGGCCGGGCAACATCGCCAGAACAACCTGCCGGCCGCTGCGCCGCGTCTCGAAGACGACGCCGGCGATGTGCAGGAGGATGAGCAGGTAGAGCAGGTTCGCGGCCACCTCATGCACTTCGGTCAGCGGACCTTCCTCATGCTCGCCTTCTTCTTCCGCGTGCTCGGCCTGTTCCGCGCCAATGTCGGCTTCTTCGTCACGGCCTTGGGCTACATCGACCAAGGAGGCGGCATAGGCTGCGCGCCCGCCCTCGTCCTGCCGCTCGTCCGCGCCGGGAAGGCCGGCCATGGCAATGCCCGTGCCGATGATGACCAGCAGGCACGACCAGATCGCATAGACCATCAGCGCGCCGAGCGGATTGTGCGAGGCATGCTCGCTCGCGGTCCGTGCCCGAATCTCGCTCACATGCGCGAGCGCCTTGCGCGGACTGGGCGGGAAAGCCGAAAAACGCGCTTCCGCCGGTCCGACAAGGCCCCATAGCAGCCGGAGACCCAGGATCGACGCCAGCGCATAGCCGACCCAGACATGCGCGGCCGAGCCCTCCTCCGTGACGATGGCATTGGCCAGCACCGCCAGCGCGATCGACCAGTGCGTCAGCTTGACGACGGGGTCCCAGCGGCGCGGCTTTGTTTGTACGCTCACGATGACACTTCCTCGAATCCGCCGGCACCATCACCAGCCCCCAGAACATGACGATCAGCAGTACAATCCGCCATCAGCGCCGCGCATAAGCATGGCCCGATACGCAGCTGCTTATGGCGTCAGGCCCGGTCGCTCGCCGAGCGCAGGGAGCGCGATTCCCAGATCGCGACCAGCAGGAGCGTGGCGCAAGCCCAGAGGCTGACTTCGAGGCCGCTGTGGAACGGGACGAGGACGCCCGCGAGCAGCAGCGCGATGCCGACCGCGTGAGAAAACGGCCAGCGCCGCCAGGTCGCCCATTTGAACAGCAGATTGCCCGCGAGGAAGAGGATCGGCCCGCCGAGATTTGTGGCGAGCGTCGCGCCGTCAAGATGACCGACCGGATGCGCCAGTGCCATCTCGTCGCCCGCGGCCGAGACGATGATGCCCGCGACGATCGGCAAATGGAGATAGGTGTAGGCGAGGCGGGCGACACGGCCGGGATCGGCATGATGCGCGATCACATGGCTGGCGCGGGTGGCCCCGATGTTGAAGTAGATCCACCACATGGCGAGCGTCGTCACGAAGGCGCTGACCAGCACCGCGAGCATCGGCACGGTCCAGGCAGTCTCGGCGGCGGTCGCGCCGGTCACGAGGATCGTCTCACCCAGTGCGATGATGATGAACAGGCCGCAGCGCTCGGCGAGATGGCCGCCCTCGATATCCCATTCGTCGGTGCGCGAACGGCCAAGCCCCGGCACGTAGAAATTGGCGAATGGACCGAGATATTCGATGCCCAGCGCGAGCGCCCAGAGCGCCAGCCGTTCCTGCCCATGCGCGAGACCTCCCGCGATCCAGGCAAGACCGGAGAGGACGAACCAGAGCGTGATGCGCACGAAATTGCGATAATTTGTCCGGTTGTGCGGGCGCAGGGCGAGCGCCGTGAACAGGCTGCGGCCGACCTGCATGATCACCAGCGCGGCGGCGAAGATGAGTCCCCGCTCGGCAAAGGCGTCGGGAATCGACATGGAGAGAACCAGCCCCACGCCCATGAGCGCGAACAGCATCAGACGGACGCCGGGCCGCTCAGGATCGAGCCAGTTGGTCGCCCAGCCGGTGTAGATCCACACCCACCACACCCCGAGCAGCAGAAGCAATGCCTCCAGCGCGCCCATCCAGCTCGGATGCGCAAGCAGGCCATGCGAGAGCTGGGTGATGGCGAACACGAAGATCAGGTCGAAGAACAGCTCGACCGTGCCGACCCGCGCCTCGTGACCCGTTCGCTCGCGCAGCAATCCGACCATGTTCACCCCCGAATGAGCCTCGACGCTAGACCTGCACCCGCAGCCGCGCAACGTCCCTTACGCCACGCCGCGCGCGCGGCTATAGGGCCAGCGACAGACTCACCGGACAAGAGGGACAACCGGCCATGAAATTCTTCGTCGACACCGCCGATATCGCTGAAATCCGCGAGCTTGAGGCGACCGGGCTGCTGGACGGCGTGACGACCAACCCGACCCTGATCCACAAGTCCGGCCGCAAGTTCATGGAAGTGATCGCGGAGATCTGCGCGATCGTGCCCGGGCCGGTCTCGGCCGAAGTCGTCGCGCTCGATCATGAGACGATGATGAAGGAAGCGGCGGTGCTGCGGAAGATCGCCGACAATGTGACGATCAAGGTGCCGCTGACCATCGACGGCCTCAAGACCTGCAAGGCGCTGACGCAGGATGGCTGCATGGTCAATGTGACGCTCTGCTTCTCGGCCAATCAGGCGCTGCTCGCGGCCAAGGCGGGCGCCAGCTTCATCTCGCCGTTCGTCGGCCGGCATGACGACAATGGCTTCGACGGCATCAAGCTGATCGAGGACATCCGCATCATCTACGACAATTACGGCTTCGACACCGAGATCCTGGCCGCATCGCTGCGCCACCCGATCCATGTGCTCGAATGTGCCAAGATCGGCGCGGATGTCATCACGGCGCCGCCGGCGGTCATCAAGTCGCTGTTCAACCATGTGCTGACCGACAAGGGCCTCGCCTCCTTCGCCAAGGACTGGGAAGCGACGGGGCAGTCGATCCTCTGAAATTTCGCAAACTTCCCTCGTATCGCGCATGGTGAGTGTGCGTGCCATGGCGATGGGGCTGTAGGACAGGGCTATCTCCTCGCCTTTGCCGGTTGCGGACAGGCGACGGTTTTGGCAGCGTCGGCACCATGCCCCTGCCCTTCGACATGCGGGATCGATTGCCGGTCTGGACGGCGCTCAGCGAGCTATTCCTGGACTCGTCTTTCGACGAGGCGGATCATCGCAGGATCGCGGATGTCCTGAGGCGGTCGCCGTACCGGCGCGAGGCGTTGCAGGATATTCTGCGAAACGAGGTCGCACCGGTGTTCGGCACCAACCTCTATTCCATCGCGGGCGAATGGGAACGCTGGTGCGAGGACGAGGTCCGGCAACTCATGGAGCGCTGGATCGAGACTCAATCGGCCCGAGCTTGGCGCGCGCGGATTTGGCGGATCATCGCACCCCGGATGATCCCCAATGACTGGTATCCGATCGCCGATCTGCTGGAATGACCTCGTCCTGTTCCGCCTACTTCCCGAAGCCCCTCGGCGCTGCATCCACCACGCTGGCGCCAGCCGCATTGATCTCCTGCACTTCGAGCGAACGCTCGGCGATGCCGGCGCGGTCGAAGCGGAAGGCGCCGTCGATGCCGGCGAATCCCTCGGGATCGCCGAGCCGCGCGACCGGGAAGGCCGTGCCCGGCCGCCAGTCCGCCGCGATGCGCACGGCGAGCAGCACTGAATCATAGCCGAGCGAGGCCAGGCGATAGGGCGCGGCACCATAGGAGGCGCGATATTTGGTCGCGAGCGTGCGATAGAGCCCGTCTGAGACGCTGGCATACCAGGCGCCGCGCAGGGCGGTGCTGGCCGAGAGGCCGGTCTCGGTGTTCCACAGCTCCGTGCCGAGAATGCGGGCGCTCGCGCCGCCATTGGCACGGACCAGCGGCCCGGCCTGCAGCGCGATGCGGCCGACATCCGCGATGAGCAGCGCGTCATAGCTGGAGCGGGTCTGCAGTCGCTTGATCGCCGCCTGCACCGAGCCGGCGGAACGATCGAACGTCTCCATGGCGACGACGGTGCCGCCGACGCCGTTCACCTTGGCAAGGAAGGCCTTGCCGGCGCGCTCGCCATAGACACCCTTGGGCACGAGCGCCGCGAAATTGGAGAGACCGCGCTGGCGGGCAAAGCCGACCACGCGCTCGACCGACTGCTCCGGGCTGTAACCGAGCAGATAGACCCCGTTTCCGGCGACGCTCTCGTCATTGGAATAGCTGATGACCGGCACGCTGGCGGCGCGCGCGAGCGGCGCCACGGCCCGGACCTCATCGGCCGTGAGCGGGCCGAGGATGAGCCTGGCACCTTCCGCGATGGCCTGACGCGCCGCAATCGCCGCGCCCTTGCCGGTGTCATAGGTGGTGACGCGGAGCCGTTCGGTCTTGGTGTCGAGCAGCGCCATGGTCGTCGCATTGGAAATAGACCGGCCGACGCCGGCATTGGCGCCGGTCATCGGCACCAGCAGCGCGACGCGGTGACGCGCCGTATCGGTCGGCAGACCCTGCGTCACATCGGGCTGCTGAACGGTCGGCGGCGGCGGTGGCGGTGGCGCGGCAGGCGGCACGACGCGACCGCACGCAGCCAGCAAAAGCACGCCGAACAATCCCAGGCGTTGCCACAAACGGCCTGTCGCCATGCCGAACCTCACTTGCCCCGCAAGGCTCCTCTCTGCCATGGCTATCCTCATGTCCGCTTCGCTTTCGCCCGGCCTATATATCGTTGCTGGACCGATCGGCAACTTGTCCGATCTATCGAGCCGCGCGGCAGAAATCCTGCGGGGCGCGGACCTGATCGCCGTGGAAGACACACGGGTGAGCGCGAAGCTGCTGCGCCACGCCGAATCGGACCGGCCGATGGTGCCCTATCATGACCATAGCGACGAGCGGGTCCGCCTGCGGCTGGTCGAGCGGATGGCGAGCGAGGCGATTGCGCTCCTGTCCGATGCGGGAACGCCGCTCATCTCCGACCCCGGCTACAAGCTGGTGCGCGATGCACGCGCCGCCGGACGGGCGATCACCACCATTCCCGGCCCGAGCGCCGCGATCGCCGCGATCACCTTGTCCGGCCTACCGAGCGATCGCTTCTGCTTCATGGGCTTCCTGCCGCCCAAGACCAAGGCGCGGACGGATGCGCTCACTGAAGTGGCGACGCTGCGGGCGAGCCTCGTCTTCTATGAAAGCGGGCCACGCTGCGCCGCCTCGCTCGGCGACATGGCGACCGTGCTTGGCGACCGGCCGGCCGCGCTCTGCCGCGAGATCAGCAAGGCCTATGAGGAGACGCTGACCGGTACGCTGAGCGAACTGGCGGCTGCTTGCACGGCGAAGGAACCCAGGGGCGAGATAGTCATCGTCGTCGGTCCGCCCGGCGAGCGACCGCAGGCCGCAGAGGAAGACGTCGAGGCGGCGCTGGTCGAGGCTTTGAGTCGCCTCTCCGCCTCGCAAGCCGCGAGCGAAGTGGCGCGCACGCTCGGCGCCGACCGCAAGGCACTCTATGCCCGCGCCATGGAGCTCAGGGGCAAATCATGACGCGCCCCGCCGCGCCTGCCCGTCTCGCCGCCGAGAAGCGCGGCCGGCAGGGCGAGCGCATTGCGGGCTGGTGGCTGCGGCTCAAGGGCTGGTCGATCCTCGGCCGGCGCGTGAAGACGCCGGTGGGCGAGATCGACCTCATCGCAAGGCGCGGCGCGATGGTGGCGTTCATCGAGGTGAAGGCGCGCAAGAGCGGAGTCGCGCTGAACGAGGCGATCGATGAGAGACGTCTTGGCCGGGTTGCCGCTGCGGCGGAAGCGGTGGCTGCAATGTATCTGAAACCGGGCGATGACATGCGTATCGACGTCATGCTCCTTGCGCCGGGCCGTCCGCCTCGCCATCTGGAGAATGTCTGGCACGGGGGTTAGCCCTTATTTGCATTTTTCACCGTTCGTCCTGAGTAGTCACTGAGCTTGTCGAAGTGACGTATCGAAGGACCGCGAGCCTGGGCCGACCCTTCGATACGGGTCTTCGACAAGCTCAGCCCCTACTCAGGGCGAACGGAGGAGAGTGCGCGGCCAGCAATGGGAGGAAAGACGGAACATGTCCCTGAAAGTCGCGTTGCAGATGGACCCGATGGAATCGCTCAATATCAATGGCGATTCGACCTTCCACATCATGCTGGCGGCGCAGGCGCGCGGGCATGCGCTCTATCATTATCGACCGGACGACATGACCTGGCGCGGTGGGCGACTCTTTGCGCAGGCCCGCGAAGTCTCGATGGTCCAGCGCGTGGCGGGCGATCATTTCCGCTTCGGCGAGCAGGTGAAGCTCGATCTCGGCACGGATATCGACGTCGTCTGGATGCGGCAGGACCCGCCGTTCGACCTCAACTACATCACGGCGACGCATCTGCTCGAGCGCGTCACCGACGAGACGCTCGTCGTCAATCACCCCGGATCGGTGCGCAATGCGCCCGAGAAGCTGTTCGTGCTCGATTATGCGCGCTTCATGCCGCCGACGATGATCACGCGCAGCCTCGACGAGACCCGCGCCTTCCTGGCCGAATATGGCGAGATCGTGGTGAAGCCGCTTTACGGCAATGCAGGCTCGGCGGTGTTCCGCATCGGCGCTGACGGCGGCAATCTTGCGGCGCTGGTGGAACTTTTCGGCGAGATGTGGGTCGAGAGTTTCATGGTACAGGCTTTCCTCAAGGACGTCGCCAAGGGCGATAAAAGGATCGTGCTGGTGGACGGCGAAGTGGCCGGCGCCATCAACCGCATCCCCGGCAAGGGCGAGATCCGCTCCAACCTCGCGGCGGGCGGCACAGCAGCCAAGACCGAGCTGACGGCGGAGGAGCAGGAAATTTGCGACGCGCTTGGTCCCGAGCTCAAGAAGCGCGGACTGCTGTTCGTTGGTATCGACGTGATCGGCGGCAAGTGGCTGACCGAGATCAACGTGACCTCGCCCACCGGCATCGTGGCGATCGACGCCTTCAACGGCACGGACACGGGCGGGCTCATCTGGGATGCCGTCGAGCGCCGGCTCGCGGAGCGGGCAGCTGGATAGCCTGCTTTTGCTGACTGCCTACACTTTGCGGGATCGCCCCATCATCCGTCTGGTTTCACGGTCGACGCCATGAGCGACTGGGTCGTACAACTCATCGACGCCGGCGGCTATTGGGGCATTGCGTTCCTGATGGTGCTGGAAAATGTCTTCCCGCCCATCCCGTCCGAGCTGATCATGGGCATTGGCGGCATCCGCGTCGGCCAGGGGCGCATGGAGATGCTGCCGCTGCTCGTCGCCGGGACGATCGGCACGACCATCGGCAATTTTTCCTGGTACCTGCTGGGCTATCGCCTCGGCTTCAAGCGGCTGAAGCCCCTGATCGACCGCCATGGCCGATGGCTGACTCTGCGCTGGCGCGATGTGGAATGGCTGGACCGCTGCTTCGAGACGCATGGCGAGAAGATCGTCTTCATCTTCCGCTTCATGCCGGCCTTCCGCACCATCGTCTCGCTGCCGGCCGGACTGTTCCGCATGAGCCCATGGAAATTCACGCTCTGGACGACCGGCGGCGCACTCATCTGGAACATCATCCTGGCCGGTTGCGGCTATTATCTCGGCTACCGCTTCGAGAAGATCGACGACTGGCTCGGCCCGCTCACCAATGTCGCCGTGGGGTTCATGGTGGTCGCCTATATCTGGCGGCTGGTGACGTGGAAGAGCGAGAAGGCGGAGAGATAGGCCCGGTTTCGTCTCGCGGCAGCTATCTTGAGATGCACGCAGAGACGCAGAGACGCAGAGATTTCAGCGCTCTCTTCTCCGCGTTCTCTGCGTCTCCGCGCGAACAAATTTGATCGCTTCGCGATCGACGACGCTTCAGGCGTAGCGCCGCACGATGGCAGCTTCGGTTCTCAGGCGGTCGGCGGCGTCCACACGGCCCAGCGCCCGCATTTCGGCAGAAGCCTCGTCCCGCACTTCGGCTTCGGTTTCGATCAGCCGGGCAAGATCCTCAGCCGACAAGGTCAGGCGCTCCACTTCGCCAGTGCCGTCACCGAAGGCGCGCATCGCCGATGCCGGGCCGCTCAGATCGACGGGCTGGGCCTGCGCATTGTCGATGGCGGCCATCAGGCCCCGCAGGACGCTGATCTCGACCGCATCGCCGCCTTGAGATCGGCGCGCAAGGCGCAGCTTCAGGGTCTGGGCCGCGTCGCTCATGTGCCCGCCCGGGGATGCGCGTTGCGATAGACGTCGAGGAGGTGAGCGGCATCGACTTGAGTGTATATCTGCGTCGAGCTGAGGCTCGCATGGCCGAGCAATTCCTGCAGCGAGCGCAGGTCCGCGCCGCGCCCGAGCAGATGCGTCGCGAAGCTGTGGCGCAAGGCATGGGGCGTCGTGCGCTCGTGCAGGCCGAGGCGGCCGCGCGCGCCCTGCACGGCACGGCGGATGAGCGCGGGCGAGAGCGGCCCGCCCCGTGCGCCGCGGAACAGTGGCTCGCTCTTCGACGCCGAATGCGGGCAGAGCGCCAGATAGCCTTCGATCGCCTCGCGCACTTGCGGGAGCAGCGGGACGATGCGCGTCTTGCCGCGTTTGCCGAGCACGCGGATCGTCTCGCCGAGCGGCAGCACCTCGCCGGTGAGGCCGAGCGCCTCGCTGATGCGCAGGCCCGCACCATAGAGCAGCAGCAGCACGGCCCAGTCGCGCGCGCCGATCCAGGCATCGCGCGCGCTCTCGCTGATGTCCTGCGCGAGGGCAATCGCCTCGTCCGGGCTGATCGGGCGCGGCACGCCGGGCTTGACGCGCGGGCCGCGCATCGCGGGGATCGTGCTGCCCTCGCCGCCGACGAAGCGCAGGAAGCCGCGAAGGGCGGAGAGTTCTCGCGCCGCCGAGCTGTTGCCGATGCCCTCGACCCGGCGGGAAGCGAGATAGGCGCGCAGATCGCTGGTGGTGAGCTTGCCGAGCGCGGCGCGGCTTGGGGCGCGGCCTTCGGTCTCTTCCATCCATGCCATCAGCCGCTCGGCGGTGGTCACATAGGCGCGGACGGTGTGCAGCGAGCGGCGGCGGCCCTCGGCGAGATGGGCGCGCCAGCTCTCGGCAAGCGCCGCTGGTGTCTCGGCACTCATGGCTGGGGCGCGAGCAGATCGCGCCAGATATCGAGCAGGTCGATGGGAAACCAGGCCTCGTCCAGCGCGTCCAGCTCGGCCGGGGTGAACCAGCGATGAGTCAGCATGACGCGCTGCTCCAGCTCGGTATGGCCGGCGGTGTCGATCTCCAGCGCCTCGACCGGCACCGCATAAAAGCGCTCCTCGGCATCCACCTCGATACCTTGCAAGGTCACGAAGGTCACATGCCGGACGGCGACGCACGGCCCCGGATCGCGATCGAGCCCGGTTTCCTCCAGCAATTCGCGCCGCGCCGCCTGCTCGAAGCTCTCACCGCGATCGACCGCGCCGCCGGGCGTCACCCAGAAAGGCGGCCGGTCGTCCGGCGTGAAACGGAACAGCAGCATGCGCCCCTGCGGATCGGTGACCAGCAGGCGCGCGGGGGGACGCTTCGCGCGGCGGACCGAGGGGGCCGTCATTTTGCCCAGGCGGAGCCGAGAAGCGTGATTTGCGAGCATCGGCGCGCAGCGTGCTTCCGGCACGTGAGCACCGAAGCGGAGCAAAGCGCGCTTCGCAGGCCCGAATGGGCGGAATGCCGGCCCCCTCGGGTCATTCGCCGGGCGCGCGCGCCTTGATGGCAAGCGCGTGGACCTTCTCGCGCATCATGTCGCCCAACGCGCTGTTGACCAGCCGCTGGCGAGCGACGCGCGACTGGCCGGCAAAGGCCGCAGCGACGATCTCGACCGTGAAATGGCTCTCGCCACTGCCATCGTCGCCCATATGGCCGCGATGCTGCGCGCTGTCGTTGATGACGGCGAGCCGTTCCGGCGTCAGGGCCGCTTCCAGCCGCGCCGCGATTTCCTGCCCGACCGGGCCTAGCGAAGAGTCAACCATTGCTCCTATATAAACGCTTTGCGTTTTGCAGCCAGAAGGGATCGCCAAGCCTTGTCAGGGACGGGGCCCAATGAAGACGGACCGCGCCGCCACACGCGCTTTCACGGGCGCGTGGAAGGGACGCGCCACGTCTGTTCCTTCCCCGGCTGCGAGGAAGCGGGCGAGTTTCGCGCGCCGCCGGAAGAGCGCCGCGGCGCCCCCGATGGCCCGCCGGCATGGCGCTGGTTCTGCCTGGAGCATATCCGGACGTTCAATCAGCAATATAATTATTTCAAGGACATGAGCGCGGAGGAGATCCACGAGGCGCAGCGGCCCTATGCCGGCTGGGAACGCGAGACGCGCGCCTTCTCCGCCAATGCCGCGAGCGGGACGCCGCCGCCGCGCTGGGCCGACTTCGCCGATCCGCTCGACGCCATCGGCGCGCGCTTCAAGGCGCGCATGGCCGAGGCGGCGCAGCGTCAGGACGGCAAGCCGCTCTCGGGCGAGGATCGCTCGGCGCTCCGCACGCTCGGCCTCTCGACCGATGCCGACCGCAAGGCGCTGCGCACCCGCTACACCGAGCTCGTCCGCAAATTTCATCCGGATCACAATGGCGGCGACCGCGCGCATGAGAAGGCGCTGCAGGAAGTCATCGCGGCCTATGCGCATCTGAGGAAGGCGCCGGCCTTCGCCTAGCCTGAATTCTCCCCGGCACGGGGAGGTGGCGGCCCGCAGGGCTGACGGAGGGGGCATCAACACTGCACCAAGTCGAAAGCCCCCTCCACCGCTCGCCAAGCGAGCGGTCCCCTTCCCCGTTCCGGGGAGGAATTGGCCGGGCTTGCCATCCCCTCTGCCCGGTGTCATAGGCGCCGCCCCTCCATTCTCCCGAAGGCAGCATCATGACGACCGGCACGCCGGCCCGGGCGCTGGGCCTCGATTTCGGCACGACCAACAGCGTCGTCGCGATAGCGGACGGCGCGGAATCGACGCTTGTCGAGTTCGAAGGCGCGAAGGCGACCGGCGCGGTGTTCCGCTCGGCACTCTGCTTCTGGCAGGACGATACACGCCGCAATGCGATCGCGCATGAAGCCGGGCCGTGGGCGATCGCGGAATATCTCGACTTTCCCGAGGGCAGCCGCTTCATCCAGTCGTTCAAGTCGGTCGCAGCCAGCCCGGTGTTCGAGCATGCGACGATCTTCGACAAGCGCCTGCGCTTCGAGGAGCTGGGCGGCCTGTTCCTCGATCATCTGGTCGATCATGCGGGGAGTGCCCTCGCCACGCGGCCTGAGCGAATCGTCGTCGGCCGCCCGGTGCGCTACGCCGGATCGCGGCCGGACGAAGCGCTGGCGCGGCAACGCTATGACGCCATGTTCCGCAGCTTCGGCACCGACATCCATTATGTGTACGAGCCGCTCGGCGCCGCGTTCAGCTATGCGCGCCGGTTGACGCGCCCGGCGACCATCCTCGTCGCGGACTTTGGCGGCGGCACCAGCGACTTCTCGATCGTGCGCGTGGCGGCGCCCGGGGCGAAGCGGCGCTGCGAGCCGCTGGGATCGGCAGGCATCGGCATTGCCGGCGACACGTTCGACTATCGCATCGTCGATCATCTCGTACTGCCGATGCTCGGCAAGGGCGGCAGCTACGCCTCGTTCGACAAGATGCTGGAGATCCCGCGCAGCTATTTCGCGGACTTCGCCGACTGGTCGCGCCTTGCCCTCATGCGCAATCGGCGCACGCTGGCCGAGCTGGAGCGGCTGCAGCGGGCGGCGGCCGATCCCGCCGCGATCGGGCGAATGATCATGATCATCGAACGCGAGCTCGGCTATCGGCTCTACGATGCGGTCGGCAGCCTCAAGCGCGCGCTCTCGACGCAGGAGCAGGCGCAATTCCGCTTCGCCGCCGACGAGCTGGTGATCGAAGCGGACGTCCGGCGCGCGGACTTCGAACGATGGATCGCGCCAGACATCGCGCGGATCGAGGCGACGGTGGACAAGGCGCTCGCAACCGCCGGTGTGAACGAGGCTGCGATCGAGCGCGTGTTCCTGACCGGCGGCTCTTCGCTCATCCCGGCGATCCGCGCGCTGTTCGACCGGCGCTTCGGCGCCGACCGGATCGCGACCGGCGGCGAGCTCACGTCCATCGCCCATGGCCTCGCCATCATCGGACAGGAAGACAATCTTGCCGATTGGGCCGTCTGACACGCCAGTCTATCGACATTGCCTTCCGCGATCGGTTAGGGGCTGACACGACTCCGTTGGAAAAGTGCCATGACCGATATTCCGAACACCAATGCCGACATGCGCAGCGAAGTGCTGCTCGATGCGCCCGACAAGGTCGTGAGCGCGCGTGAGGTGTTTGGCGTCGATATCGACATGGAGATTCCCGCCTTCTCCGAATCCGACGAGCGCGTGCCGGATCTGGACCCGGCCTATGTGTTCGATCCGGACACGACGCTCGCCATTCTGGCCGGCTTCGCGCACAATCGCCGCGTGATGGTGCAGGGCTATCACGGCACCGGTAAATCGACGCATATCGAGCAGGTCGCCGCACGCCTCCACTGGCCGTGCATCCGCATCAATCTCGACGCGCATATCAGCCGCATCGATCTGGTCGGCCGCGACGCCATCGTGCTGAAGGATGGCCAGCAGGTCACCGAGTTCAAGGAAGGCCTGCTGCCCTGGGCACTCCAGCGCCCGGTCGCGCTGGTGTTCGACGAATATGACGCCGGCCGCCCGGACGTGATGTTCGTCATCCAGCGCGTGCTGGAGGCCGACGGCAAGATGACCCTGCTCGACCAGAACCGCGTGATTCGCCCCAGCCCCTGGTTCCGCCTGTTCGCCACGGCCAACACGGTCGGTCTTGGCGACACGACCGGGCTTTATCATGGCACGCAGCAGATCAACCAGGGTCAGATGGACCGCTGGAACCTGGTCGTGACGCTCAATTATCTGCCGGCCGAGACCGAGGCGCGGATCGTGCTCGCCAAGTCCGGCGAATATGATCACGAGGGCGGCCGCGACGAGGTCAACAAGATGATCCGCGTCGCCGAACTGACCCGTCAGGGCTTCATCAACGGCGACATCTCGACCGTCATGAGCCCGCGCACGGTGATCAGCTGGGCACAGAACACGCTGATCTTCAAGGATGTCGGCTTCGCCTTCCGCCTTTCCTTCCTCAACAAGTGCGATGAGGCGGAGCGGGCCCTGGTGGCCGAATATTATCAGCGCGTGTTCGGCAAGGATCTGCCCGAAAGCGTGGTCGGCAAGGCCGGCTGATCGGCTCACCCTCTCCGACAACCGCACAAAACAGCTTCAGCCAAAAAGAAAGGGCGGCCCGCGAAGGCCGCCCTTTCGATCATGTCCGCATGCGGTGGTTCGCTCAGCTGAACGAAACTTTCCGCAGCGAGTGGCCTCGCCGGTCGCGCAGCGTCCAGCCGACGACCCCCATACCCACCAGCATCATCGCCCAGGTCATCGGCTCGGGAGCCGCGACCGCCAGACTTTCCGGCGGCAGGGGGGTGATGCTTTCGGGACCGCCACGAGCGACGAACGGAAACAGCGGATTTGAGGAAATGACAAGCAATCCCCCAGCCGAGTCCCGCCAGCTATAGGCGTAGCTCTGGGCGTCGGCGGCGGAAACAGCCGATGCAAAGCCCGTGTTGAATTGGACGGCCGCCGAACCCGGCGTCCCGACCAGCAGTGCGGCAGGAATTGCCGCCAGTTTGAGCGCAGTTTTCAACATGCGATCTCCCACTTCTTCCCGACCGGCTCCAAATTGGTCCGGTCATTCATTCGGACCGATCGGCGTCACCCGCTCGGTCCGAACTGCACGCTTGCCTTTCGCTCCACCCGGCATGTTACCGTCGAAAGGGCGCCCGCTCCGCGTTCGCATTGCAATGCAGCAAAGCGACTGTCGCACACCGCCCGCCCTCTGACAAATGAGGCGGATTCGGCCGGACGGCCCGGAACGGGCACGGCGGAAGAACGCGGAGAAGCGCGAATGGCTCCCGCAGGAATCGAGCAGAACTGGCTGAATTGCTAGGGTTTCGGAGATCGGGAATCGCGCCCGTCGAATGCATTTCGATTGTATTTCATGCAGTTGCGAAGACAGGCGAACGATTCGCGCAATCGCAAAGCTCCGACAAGCTGTGCATCAATTCCTGCGACTTGTTTTGCAGGGCACCATTTTCTCAATCATTGCAGTCGTGCCGATTGCAGGAAAAGCAAGGAGACCGACGCTCTGCCTGCGGCAGGCGGTTTCCGTGCCGTCAGGCACGGAAAAAGGCGGCCCGTTGCCGGACCGCCTTTCCAAAGTCGCTTTGTCGCGATGCGATCAGGCGAAGCTGACAGCCGTGCTGCGACGACGCATCGAGGCACCGACCAGCGCGAAGCCGCCGATCATCATGGCCCACGTGGCCGGCTCCGGAACCGCGCCCGACGTCACGTAGAAGTCGCCGATCGCGAAATCGACGTCCGACGAGATCGTCGCCGAAACGATGCCATTGCCGATGAAGCCGAGGAAGCCGGCGCCCGCCGAACCCGAGAAGGCACCGCCGACCGACGAACCGTCCGACAGCAACAGGGTGAAGTTATGCACCGAGAACGGATTCGGCTCGGAGAAGAAGCCGAAGCCGCCAACCGCCGTGTCGAAGTTGATCGTCAGGCTCGTGGCGCCCTGCGTGTAGAGGATGTCATCCGAATAGGTGCCCGACCAGGTGCTCCAGGTCGAGCCGACGTTGCGCACCTGAACCGACGAACCGAAGCTCAGGTCCGTGCCGTCGTCGAGCGTCAGAGCCGAGATCGTGCTCAGCTCCGCGCCATAGGTGACGTCGTTGGTGTAAGTGCCAGCATCGGTCTGCCAGGCGGCCAGGCTGGTATAGGTGGCGGCGGCCTGAGCCGTGCCCGAGAACATCGTGCCGGCAACGAGTGCGGCGAGAACCATCTTACGCATGAAAAAACCTCCCACAAAAATCCCTATGATCCGATGCCCCTCCCAGGCGCCGGATGTCCCTTCCTTACCGATTGGCTCGAGAAGTTAAACGGCGTTAACCCTGTCATAGTGTGCCGGATCGGGACCGTCCGGGTTCGGGACAGGACGAGGCCCGAAGATGAATGCGAGCGCAGCGCTTCTTCGAGAGTGACGGAGGCGGTGACGCAAAAGAAAAGGCGACCCGTCGCCGGGCCGCCTTCAAGTCAAGCGGGACTGGAAAACTGTCAGGCCAGGCGAGCCATCATTCTGCCGCGGCGCAAGGCGGCGCCGGTCAGCGCGAAGCCGCCGATCATCATGGCCCAGCTGGCGGGTTCCGGCACCGGCATCAGTGGCGCTGCCACGATGACGGACTCCGGCTCGATCACGGCCGCGCTGATGATCGCCGGCGTGGAGGACGGCAGGGTGCTGAAATAGCTGCCGAGGACGCTGTGCGTGAACTTGTAGGACGGCGCGCCGCCCAGGACCGGACCGGCGCCTTCGCTGCCCGCATCACCGCTCTCGTCACCGCTTTCCTCGTCATGATCGAAGAAATTGCCAAGGACGCTGTGCGTGAACTTGTAAGGCGCGCCATTGAACACGTCGCCCGAGGACGGCTGCGCGGCGGCCCAGTCGTTCAGGAGCTTGAAGTCCGTCTCGGCCAGCGTGCGCAGATCCTCGATCCCCGAGAACAGGCGGATCGTCTTGCTGCCCTTGAGTGTCAGCGAGTAGGCGCGCTGCGAGAAGTCCGCGTTGGCGCGCAGGCCGTTGACGATCTGACTGACACGGCCGTTTACGTTGACCGTCGCGCTCGCGCTCTGGGCCATCAGCATGGTACCGGTCGCGAGGACGGCGAGACAAGCGGAGCGGATCATCAACATATATTCCCATGACGTGGCCGCAACACATATCGCGACGGCGTCCCCGAACCGGCAGATAGGCCGCAAAAGCTTGTCATCAAACGCATTTAACCACGAAAAGCGGCGACTTTCCGCGCGCGTCCCGCAGCGAGACAATCGCAGGGGCAAAGGTTAACACGGTCAGCCGGGCGACTTGCAGGGGTCGGCGAGAGGCTTGACAGCGCGGCGGTGCTGCCCCAGCCCGTTCGCGTCATGGCCGACCGCTCTGCTCTCGATCGCTTCAAGGACGTACTTGCCGGTGCGTCGCGCGCCATCTCTCACGATGCCGAGGTGGAGCTGGGCTTCACCGCCGATGCGCCGCATCTGGCCGGAAAACAGATCAAGGTGCCGACGCCGCCACGCGGGCTGCCGGCCGAGCAAGTGGCGCTGGCGCGTGGTTTCGCCGACAGTTTCTCGCTCAAGCTGCGCCATCACAATGCGAAGATCCACGCAGCGCGCGCACCGGGCGAGCCGGCCGCACGTGCAGTCTATGATGCCGTGGAGATGGTCCGCTATGAGGCGCTGGGATCGAAAAACTATCCCGGCATGCGCGCCAATCTGGCGGCCGCGCTCGAGATGCGTACGCACAGCGACCCGATCACGCGCGCCCAGTCGGCCAGCGAAGTGCCGATCCAGGGCGCCGTCGCGCTGCTGCTGCGCGAGAAGCTGACCGGTCAGACCCCGCCCGCCGAAGCGCTGAAGGGCCTCGAGTTCCTGCGCGAATGGATCGACGAGAAGGCCTCCGCCGATTTCGAGAGCCTGGCCGCTTGCCTCGACGACCAGCAGGCGTTTCAGGACAAGGTGATCTCGATGCTCGAGCATCTAGAGCTCGTCCGCGCCGAAGTGCCGCCCGAATCGCCCGACGAGAACGAGGACGAGCAGGACGGCGAGCAGGACCAGCAGCAGGATCAGGATCAGGACGAGCAACCCGAGGAGGACGACCAGTCCCGCGCCGAAACGCGCGGCGAGGACAAGGGCGAGCCGACCGAGGACATGACCGAGGAGCGCCAGGACGAAGAGACCGACTCCGAGGACGATGGCGACGGCGATTCGCAGGAGGATGACGGCATCCTCCCGGTCCGCCCGAACCGGCCCTTCTCGGACCTGCCGCCCGACTTCAACTATAGCGCCTATACGACCAAGTTCGACGAGACAGTGACCGCGCTGGAGCTGTGCGACGCCGACGAGCTGGCGCGGCTGCGCGGTTTCCTCGACCAGCAGCTCGCGCCGTTCCAGGGCGCGGTCTCCAAGCTGGCGCACCGATTGCAGCGCCGCCTGCTCGCCCAGCAGAATCGCAGCTGGGATTTCGATCAGGAGGAAGGCCTGCTCGATGCGGCCCGGCTGGCGCGCATCGTCATCGATTCATCCCATTCGCTCAGCTACAAGGTCGAGCGCGACACGGATTTCCGCGACACGGTCGTGACGTTGCTGATCGACAATTCGGGATCGATGCGTGGGCGGCCGATCGGCATCGCCGCGATCAGCGCGGACATCATGGCCCGCACCCTGGAGCGCTGCGGGGTCAAGACCGAAGTGCTCGGCTTCACCACGCGCGCCTGGAAAGGCGGGCAGAGCCGCGAGCAATGGCTCGCCGCAGGCCGTCCGCCCAAGCCTGGCCGCCTCAACGATCTGCGCCACATCATCTACAAGAAGGCCGACGAGCCCTGGCGACGCGCCAAGGCCAATCTCGGCCTGATGATGCGCGAGGGCCTCCTCAAGGAGAATATCGACGGCGAGGCGCTCATGTGGGCGCACAACCGCCTCCTCGCCCGCACCGAGGAGCGTCGCATCCTGATGGTGATCTCGGACGGCGCGCCGGTCGACGATTCGACGCTCTCGGTCAACAACGGCACCTATCTGGAGCGCCATCTGCGCCAGGTGATCGCCTGGATCGAGGGGCGTTCGCCGGTCGAGCTGATCGCCATCGGTATCGGCCATGACGTGACGCGCTACTACAAGCGCGCCGTGACGATCATGGACGCCGAGCAGCTCGGCGGTGCCATGGTGGAGCAGCTCGCCGCATTGTTCGACAAGGATTGAGGCCATGTTTACCGGTCTGAAGGATCGGCTGTCCTAAGGCGGGCATGCCCGAGGGTGGTCGCGTTGACGCACCCATGCCCATGATCTACTGGCCAAAACCGGGCTTGAGACGGCGGTGCGTGCGCGAAAGATGAGCTGGCGATGAGCAACACTTTCGGCCGCATGATCAAGGGCAGCTTGCTGTTCACGCTTGGCAGCGTCACCGCGAATATCCTCGGCGCCCTCAGCACGATCATCCTGGCGCGTCTGCTGACGCCGGCCGACTACGGCATCTTCGCGATCGGCGCGACGGTCATCGCGATCCTGAGCTCGGTGACGGACTGGTCGATCGGCCAGGCGCTGATCCAGCGCAACGAAGTCGATGACGATCACGTCAACACGGCCTGGACGCTCAATTTCCTGCGTGTCGTACCCATCGGCATCGGGCTGATGCTCCTATCACCCCTGATCGCCGCCTCATTCGACGATCCGCGGCTGACGGACGTCCTGATCGCGCTGGCGGCGGGATGGATGCTCATGGGCTTCGTCAGCCCAAAGATCGCCCTGTTCCAGCGGCAGCTGCAGTTCGGCCAGCAGGTCCTGATCAACGTCTCGCAGAAGCTGGTGAGCGTCATCGTGACGATCGTGATCGCGATCCTCTACAAGAGCTACTGGGCGCTGGTGATCGGCACCTTGTCCGCCTCGGTGGTCACCATGGCGATCTCCTATGTCATCGCGCCGTTCATTCCCCGCTTCACGTTGAAACATGGGCGCGAGATCTTCTCGTTCTCAGCCTGGGCCTCGCTAGGCGAGATCGTCAACACGCTGAACTGGCGGATCGACGCCCTGCTCATCGGCAAGTTCCTGAATGTTCATGACATCGGCTACTATACCGTGGGCAGCAACCTGGCCCTGCTGCCGACGCGCGAAGCCATCACGCCGCTGACCAAGACATTGTTCCCAGGCTTTTCCAGCATCAGGAACGATCCTGATAGGCTCCGGTCCGCCTATTCGCGCGCGCAGAATTTCGTGACCGCCGTGTCCCTGCCGGTCGGCGTCGGCGTCGCCCTGCTCGGCGATCCGATCGTGCGCGTGCTGCTGGGCGAGCGCTGGCTGCCCGCCATCTTCATCGTGCAGACGCTCTCGCTGATCTTTTCCATCCAGACGCTCGGGACTCAGGTCGGGCCGCTGGCGATGGCCATGGGCGAAACCCGCATGCTCTTCCGCCGCAGCCTCGAATTGCTGTTCATCCGGCTGCCGATCGTCGTTGCAGGTCTCTATATCGCGGGGATCAAGGGCATGGTGGTGGCGCGGCTCATCGCCGGTATCATCGCGATCGGGATCAATCTGCGGATGGTCAAGCGGCTGCTCGGCCTGTCCATCTGGAGTCAGCTACGCGCCAATGAACGCGCCATTGCCAGCACGGCGATCATGGCGGGCTGCGTCCTGGCCGCACAGACGATCACGCCCCATTCGTTGGCGACCTTCGCGCTCATCCTCCAGATTCTTCAGCTGTCGGCGCTCGGCGCCGTGGTCTATTGCGCCAGCAGTTATCTGCTCTGGACCATCGCAGGCCGCCCGGCCGGGCCGGAAACCGATGCCCTGCATGTGTTCAACAAGATTTTGACGCGCGTCAGATTGGTGATGCAACGCTGATTGCCGCCAAATCCTCGCCTCACTTTGGGATGAAGAAAGTTGACATGACCAACAGCGCTGCATCGACCTACATCGCCGATATGCAGGAGAGGATTCACGGAATCCTTGCGCCGCTGGTTCCCGAGGGGCGCTTTGCGATCCTCGATTTTCCCGACATCAAGAATGTCGGCGATTCTGCGATATGGGTCGGTGAATATGCCTATTTCCGGAACTTCCTGAACCGCACGCCGGCGTACACCTGCACGCTCGACAATCTCTCGCGGCGGGGCATGGATCAGGCGATCGGCGACGGTCCGATCTTCCTGCACGGGGGCGGCAATTTCGGCGACATCTGGAAAGGCCATCAGAATTTCCGCGAGCATGTGCTCCAGAACTGGCGGGATCGTCTGGTCATCCAGCTGCCGCAGTCGCTTCAGTTCAATTCGCCCGAGCGACTGGAACAGGCCAAGCGCATCGTCGATGCGCACAGGAATTTCGTCCTGCTGGTGCGCGACGAATATTCGCTGGAGCTGGCGCAGAAGAATTTCAATTGCCGGTCGATCCTCTGCCCGGACATGGCCTTCGCGATCGGATCGATACCGGCCGTGGGAGAGCCGATTTTTCCGATCCTCGCCATGCTGCGCAAGGACAAGGAGCAGACGGACGCAAACGATGCCGGTGTCGCGGAGGGCATACCCGTTGAGGACTGGATCACCGAAGACAAGCGCCCCGTCCAGATGGCGGCGCTCTGCGGCATCCTGAAAGGCCTGCCGACCCTCGACCGGCATCGCGTGCGCGTCAGCAAATATCAGGCGAAGGCGCTGCAGCGCGTCCAGCGCGGCGTGCGGCAGTTGTCGCGCGCGCGGACGGTCATCACCGACCGGCTCCACGTTCACATCATTTCAATCTTGCTGGGCAAGGAACATGCCGTGCTGGACAACAGCTATGGCAAGATCGGCCGGTTCCGGGCGGCCTTTCCCGAGCCGCCCGGCCTGACTTATGCCGCAACGTCCTATGAGGATGCCGAGGCGTGGGCGAAGCAGCGGAGCTGACACACATGCGAGGAGCTTTCTCTCTGCGGCGAGCGGGAACGGAGACCTGAATGCCATTGCTGACGTTCGTCATACCGGTCCGCCATCAGGACAATTCGCCGGACTGGGGGCGGCTATGCGCCAATCTCTCGCAGACTCTGGCATCCATCGCCGCGCAGACGCATGACGATTGGGAAGGCGTAGTCGTCGCCAATGAAGGCGCGCAGTTGCCACCCTTGCCGAAGCGCTTCCGCGTCGAGCGCGTGGCCTTTCCACCGAACCGGATTCACGAGCGCGGCGACGCGACCAGGGACGATTTTCTTGACGCCTTCCGCATCGACAAGGGCCAGCGTGTGCTGGCCGGCATGCTCGGCGCGCGCGACAGCCGCTATTTCATGATCTGCGACGATGACGACTTCGTCAGCCGGGACATCGTCGCCCATGTCTCGCAAAATGCCGACACGATCGGCTGGAAGATCGACCGCGGCTATGCCTGGACCGACGGCGGATCGCTTTTCTACGAGCATGACGACTTCAACCATATCTGCGGCACCTCGCTCATCATCCGTTCGGACGTCTATGAGCTACCCGACAGCATGGAGGCCGCCGATCGGCGCTGGGTGATGGAGATGCTCGGCAGCCATCACGGCGTCGACAAGGTTCTGGAGCAACGCGGCACGCCGCTCGTTCCGCTGCCGTTTCGCGGCGCCGTCTATCGGGTTGGCCATGCCGGCTCGCACAGCCAGACGCCGGGGATTCTCCAGCGCTTCGTCTTCACGCCCGGCTGGGCGCGGCGCGTGCGCGGGACCGCGCGGCAGGTACTGAAGCTTCGCCCGATCACGGCGGGACTCAAGCGCGACTATTTCGGTGCGGCAGGATGAGTAGCGTCCCGTCATGCTAGGTCTCGGCCTGCGCGCGCGCCTGAAGCGCGCCATCGGCGGCGAGCCGCCGGCTGCGCCGCCGCCCCCGCAGCATGAGGTCTATCCGCAGGTCGAGGCCTTTGCGTGGCGGCCGCGCGTCGGCGATCATATCAATTTCGGCGACCATCTCGCCCATGTCGTGGTCGACCGGATGCTGGCCGAACGTGGCTTCGACCGTGAGGAAGAAGTCACGCGGGCGACGCGGCTGTTCAGCATCGGATCGGTTCTGCATTTCGCGAGCAGCGGCGACACGGTCTGGGGCAGCGGCATCAACGGCAAGATGGGCGACGAGCATCACCAGTTCGCCACGCTCGACGTGCGCGCCGTGCGTGGCCCCAGGACCGCGGAATATCTACGCAAGCGGGGCATCACCGTGCCGGACGTCTTCGGCGACCCGGCATTGCTGCTGCCCGATCTGTTCGGATCGCGTTTTCGCCGGACCGGCGGCGGAGGCCCGATCTTCGTACCCAATCTGAACGATCTCGGCGAGGTCGCGACGGACTTGCCTCTCATCTCGCCGCTGCGCGGATGGAACCATGTCGTCGAGCGCATCCTGCGTTCCGATTTGGTGCTGGCAAGCTCGCTGCATGGCCTGATCATCGCCGAGGCCTATGGTATTCCGGCGCGTTATGTGCGCCTGTCCGAACGCGAGGCGCTGTTCAAGTTCGAGGATTATGTATTCGGCACCGGCCGATCCGGCCTGGACTATGCGACGTCCATTCCGCAAGGGCTGGAGATGGGCGGCATGGCGCCGATCGACTGGGATCCCGCGCCGCTCAAGGCGGCCTTTCCGTTCGACCTGTGGGAGCAGCCCGCGGCATGACCCGCGTGCTCATGTGCTCCAACGACCTGACCTTCGCGCCGGCTTTGACGCAGGCCTATCAAGCGCGCGGCTATGACGTCACCGTGGGTCTCGACGGCCTCGATGCGCAGCCCGACGCTTATGATGTGGTGCATCTGCACTGGCCCGAGGAGCTGGTCGGCTGGCGCAGCGGCGCGAGCGATCCGGCGCGGACCCGGGCGGCGCTCGAAAAGCTTGATCGGTGGCGCGCCCATGCCGTGCTGGTCGCCACAGTCCACAATCTCGTGCCGCACAACACCGAACGCATTGACGGGCCGGAGGCCGCCTATTTTCGGGACTTTTACGAGCGCATCGACCTAATCTGCCATTATTCGGGCTATTCGCGCCGGCGCTATGCCGAAGTCTATCCATCGCTCGATGCCGGCAAGCAGGTGGTCCAGCCACTCAACAGCTTCGCCCATCTCCTGCCGCTCGGCACGGGCCGCGCGGCGGCGCGGCAGGCGCTGGGCCTGGGACCGGACGAGCCGGTTTTCGCCGTCTTCGGCGCGCTGCGCAAGCAGGCGGAAGCCGCGCTGCTCCAGAAGGCCTGGTCGAACGTGAAGCGACGGGACGCGCGGCTGCTGCTGGCCTCCCGCCCGAACTGGGCCGGTGTCGGCCGGCTTGAGCGCATTATCGGCAAAGTGCGGCGCAAGCTGTGGCTGCGCGATCCGCGCATCGTCCAGCCCGGCTTTCACCCCGATGACGCGGGGCTGGTGCGCCTGCTCGAAGCGGCCGACGCGGTGCTGGTGCCCCGCCTTGGCCAGCATCTCAACTCCGGCCTCGTACCGCTCGCCTTCACCTTCGGCACGGCCGTGATCGCGCCGGACAACGGCCCCAATGGGGAGATCATCCCGCTGCCCGCCAACGAACTTTATGCGCCCGGCGATGCGACGGCCTTCGCCCGTGCCATCGAACGGCAGGCCGCAAAGCCCGCTGACGAGACGCGCGCTGCCAATCTCGCCCATATGACCCGGATGGGCTGGGGCAATATTCTCGACTTTCTGTGGCCCCGCGTCATCGAGGCGGCGAAAGCGAAAGGCCTCCCCGCCCCGTCCTGAAGCCCGTCAGGTCGATGGCGCGTTCTTGTACAGCTTGGGAAACAGCGCCTTGAATGCGACCAGTTTGGGCGCGTCCCAGCGGCGGATATAGCCGTGGTTCGGGTTGTGCTTCATAAAATCCTGATGATAGTCCTCGGCGGGCTGAAAGCGGCCGACGGCCTCGATCTTCGTGACGATCGGGTCCCTCCACAGGCCCGATTTGCCGATCTGGGCGAGATAGGCCTTGGCGACCTTCTCCTGCGACGCGCTCTGCGGAAACAGGGCCGAGCGATACTGGGTGCCGTGGTCCGGCCCCTGATAATTGAGCGTCGTGGGATCCGCGATCACCGAGAAGAAGACGCGCAGCAGTGTGCCGTAGCTGACCTGGCTCGGATCGTAGATGACCCGCACGGCCTCGGCATAGCCGGTGCGCCCGGTGCCGATGCGATCATAATCGACGCGCAGCTCCGGCGGGCCGCCGCCATAGCCGGAAACCACGCTCTTGACGCCCTTCACATGCGAGAAGACGCCTTCCACGCCCCAGAAGCAGCCACCGGCGAAATAGGCCGTGGCGGTGCGTGCGCCGGACGCCGGCTCATCAACGGCGGGGACGGGCGCGAGCCGCGCTTCTTCGGCGGCATAGGCGGAACCGGCACCAAGGGCGGTGACAGACAGGCAGAGACTGAAAAACAGGGAACGCATATCGCTATCCTTCGCGGGCTATCCCGAACCCGAAGGAAAGCTGGTGGCGCAAGACTGCTTCGTCAAGCGGCCAGGGCGTCAGAAAGTGCGCGCGAAGTGCAGGCCGAGCGTCATGCGCTCCTTGGGTGCGTCCTTCACCGAAGCGTTGATGAGGAAGCGCAAATCCTCCCGCAGCGACAATATTTCGTCGAGGCTCGGCAAATCGGACAATGCGGCCGTCGATGCCTCGGCGCGCGCCTGCAGCGCCGGTGCGTCCCGCGTGTCGAGCGGGATACCCAGCCGTGCCTTGCGCCGCTCGGGCGCGAGAACGAACTGCGCCATGGTCCGGCTCTGCAAGGCGGCGGTCTTCGGCGCGGCCATGGCCGGCGGCGCGAGCAGGAAGGAGGCACATAGGCCTGCCCCGCAAACACGGATGAATTGCATCGTCGCTGGCCCTCGTTCCTCGAACAAGAGCATGATCAACGATTCTGGTTGATGAGGGCAGAACGCGGCTGGTTGCCGCGATCTTAACCCTGTTTCGCCAGCCTATTTGAGCGCGGCGCAAGCTTCCTGGATGCGCGTGCAGGCCTTTTTCAGGATCTCGTCCGAGGTCGCGTAGCTGACGCGGAAGGCCGGAGCGAGGCCGAAGGCGCCGCCATGCACGGCCGCGACATTGCCCGCTTCGAGGAAATAATTGATGAGATCCTCGTCGGTCGCGATCTTGCGGCCGTCCGGCGCGGTCTTGCCGATACAGCTCGAGGCATCCGGATAGACGTAGAAGGCGCCTTCCGGCGTCGGGCAATTGAGGCCCGGCGCGTCGTTCAGCATGGCAACGACGAGATCGCGGCGCTTGCGGAACGCCTCGTTGCGATCGGCGAGAAAGTCCTGATCGCCGTTCAGCGCCGCCGCGGCCGCCGCCTGGCTGATCGAACAGGGATTGGAGGTCGACTGCGACTGCAGCTTGGCCATCGCCTTGATGATCCACTGCGGGCCACCGGCATAGCCGATGCGCCACCCGGTCATCGAATAGGCCTTAGAGCAGCCGTTCACGGTGAGCGTGCGCTCGTAAAGATCCGGGCAGACCTGCGCGATCGTCTTGAACGGCGTCGGCGCGTACCAGACATGCTCATACATATCGTCGGTCAGGATCATGACGTGCGGATGGCGACGCAGCACCTCGCCGAGCGCGATCAGCTCGTCGCCCGAATAGGCGGCGCCGGTCGGGTTCGAGGGCGAGTTCAATAGCACCCAGCGCGTCTTCGGCGTGATCGCCGCCTCGAGCTGCTCGGGCAGAATCTTGTAGAGCTGGTTGGCACCGGCCGAGATGATGACCGGCGTGCCACCCGCGAAGTTCACGATGTCGGGATAGCTCACCCAGTAGGGCGCGGGGATGATGACCTCGTCGCCAGCCTCGACCGTCGCGAGCAGCGCGTTGAACAAAGTGTGCTTGCCGCCCGAGTTCACGCTGATCTGACCGAGCTCGTAGCTCAGATCGTTGTCGCGCTTGAACTTGGCGGCGATCGCTTCCTTGAGCTCGGCCGTGCCGTCAACGTTGGTATATTTGGTCTGCCCATTGCGGATCGCCGCAATGCCCGCTTCCTTGACGAAATCGGGCGTATCGAAATCCGGTTCGCCCGCCGAAAGGCCGATAATATCCTTGCCCTCGCGCTTCAGGGCGATGACGCGATCGGTCATGGCGAGCGTGGCGCTGGGCTGGATGCGGCCGAGGGCAGCGGAAGTCCGGGGCATGAAGTCACTCCTGGCGGTCAGGGACATGTCCGGGGTCCCGGACGGCGCAGCCCGTAGCGCGCTCAGCCGCCCGGTGCAACCTTGGGGGCAACCACCGTTGCCGCTACGAGACCGCGGGCCGCATTGCCGATGAAGAAGCCCTTGTCGAGATCATGCGGCCGCAGATCCGCTTCCTCCGCCTCGCCCAGATCGAGCAGGCTCTGGCGGAGCACGCCCGGCAGGAGGCCGCGCGAAAGCGGCGGGGTCAGCAACCGGTCGCCACGCTCCACGAAGATGGACGAGAAGCAGCCCTCGGTCAGATAGCCCTGCGCATCGGTCAGCAGCACTTCGAACGTGCCGCCCTTGCGCAGCGCTTCCTGGTAATGGCGGCGGTCGGTCGTCTTGTTGCGGATGCGCAGGTCGTCGCCGGGCAGTGAGCGCGGCACGATCGCCACCTGCATGATCGCCTGCGGCCAGGGCGAGGCGCCCCGCACCTCGACGGCGATCTCACCGCCCTTGGCGAGCAGGACGCGCACGCGCTTGGCCTCAACGAAGCCGAACGTCGCGGCCTGCAGCTCGTTGCGCAGCGCATGACGGTTGAGCCGAAAGCCAAGCAAATCCGCGCTTTTCTGGAGACGGGCGATGTGCAGCTCGAGCATCGGCAGGCCAATTGCCGGGTCGAAAGCCATGGTCTCGATCAGATCGAACCGTAACGCTTCCTCGACCAGACCCACCGCCACCGTCCCTCTAGCGCACCGCGACGAAGCGGGCCTTGTCCAGGCATTCCTGCCATTCCGCATCGGGCTGACTGTCTGCGACGATCCCCGAACCAAGACCGAGTATGCCCGACTGCGCGCCCGATTCCAGCGAAATGGTACGAATGGCGACATTGAACCGCGCACTGCCATCCGGGCCGATATGGCCGATGCTGCCGGTATAGAGGCCGCGACCGTACCGCTCGACCTCACGGATCACTTCCATGGCGCGCAGCTTGGGCGCGCCGGTGATCGAACCGCAGGGGAAAAGCGCCCGGATGACGTCGACCGAGCCGAGGCCATCGCGAAGGCGGCCCTGCACGATCGAGATCATCTGGTGGATCGTCGGATAGGTCTCGACCTTGAAAAGCTGCGGCACCTTGACGCTGCCGGCCTGCGTCACGCGCGATATGTCGTTGCGCAGCAGATCGACGATCATGAGATTTTCGGCGCGCTGCTTGGGATCGGTCGCAAGCTCGACGATCGCCGCCGCATCCTCCTCCACCGTCGGCAGGCGCCGCGCCGTGCCCTTCATCGGCCGGGTCTCGATGCGCCCGTCCTCCAGCGCGAAGAAGCTCTCCGGCGAGAAGGAAAGGATATGCCGCCCGTCATGCCGGATGAGCGCGCCATAGCCGGCGGCGGCCTGCGGCCGGACCGCGGCATAGGCCGCGAGCGGATCGCCGGTGATCGGCAGGCTGGCGAGAAAGGTCAGGTTCGCCTGATAGATGTCGCCGGCGCGGATATAGTCCAGCACCTTGCCGATGGCGGTGTCATAGTCCGCGCGCGACACTAGCGGCTCGACCACGCCCACGGCGTCCCGATCCGGCGCCGGCAGCAAGTCCGGCACCTCCGCGGGCGTGAGCGATTGCCCGTTCTTGAAAAGACCGAACCAGAGCAACGGCCCATTGTCGCCGTCCCGCGGCTGGAAGCGCGTCAGGCGCGGCTCGAAGGCATGGCCCGCCGCATAGCTCAGATAGCCCGCCGCATGCAGACCGCCCTCCGTCGCCGCCTCGATGCGGGCGAGCGCGGGCAGAACATCGTCCAGCCGGTCGGCCTGGACGATCTCCACCGGATCGCGAAACAACATGCTGCGCCCCGCTCCATCCACGCTCGCATCATCGAGCAGGACGAAGGGTGCGTCCGCACCCTCTGGCAATTGGGCAAGACTCATCGCGCTCTATTGGCAGCGCGGGGCGGACAAGGCCAGCCTTTCGGAACCGGCGACAGAAGCGGCGCGCTCCGCTACAACAGGCGGGCACCGCGACCGGTGCCTTTCGCGGGAGTCGCCCGATGGGACAATCGACCTGCCTCGCCCTCGCCATGGCCAGCTTCGTCGGCACGCATCTGCTGCTCTCGCACCCGCTGCGCGCGCCCACTGTTCGCGCCCTGGGCGAGAAGGGATTTCTCGGGCTTTACAGCCTGATCTCCTTCGCGACCCTCGGCTGGGTGATCTATATTATCTGGCGCTCGCCCGCGCAGACGCCGCTCTGGGTCGCGCCGCTCTGGGGCTGGCATGTCGCGACGCTCGTCATGCTGATCGCGACGATCCTGCTGGTTGGCTCGCTGATCGGCAATCCGGCCATGGTCGACCCGACCGGCCAGCCGAAATTCCCGGCGCAGGCACGCGGCGTCTATGCGATCACGCGGCACCCGATGATGTGGTCCTTCATCCTCTGGGCGATCGTGCATGCTGCGCTCTGGGGCACGCCGAAGACCCTGATCATCGCGGCAGGCATCGGCGGTCTCTCGCTGATCGGCGCGCTCGGGCAGGACGCCAAGAAGGCGAAAACGATCGGCGCCGCCTGGCAGGACTGGCAGGCACGGACCAGCTTCATTCCGTTCGCCGCTTTGCTCGGCGGCAGGGCGCAATGGAGCGCGGTGATGCCCGGCGCCATTCCCCTGATCGGCGGCCTGGTCCTCTGGCTGGTCGCGAGCTGGCTGCATCCCATGCCCACCGGCCCGTGGCTGTGGACTGGCTGACACAGTCCGGCGAAAAACCGACGGTACTGCTCCAAAACTGAACAGCCGACCCAACTGATGACAGGCTTTGTCATTGGCCGTTCAGCATTGCGACGCATAGATCGGACGCGGTTGGGGCCAGACGCAGTGGGAGCGGCGGCAATGATGTCCGGCTATGGCAGGATTGCGGGAGCAACGACCGTCGTGATTGCGGCGCTGGCCGTGGCGTCGCTGTTGGAAACGGTGCCCGAGGCGGTGCGCTGGGCACTGCTCATCTGCTCGCTGGGCTTCATCGGCGCGACCCTGCGCCTGCATCAGCTCGACGCACGCTCCTGACGTAACCGAAGACTGGCAGCGACCGCCTCAGTCGAACAGCGAGCTGACCGAGCTCTCGTCCGCGATGCGCCGGATCGCTTCGCCGAGAAGCGGTGCGATCGGCAGCTGGCGAATCTTCGAAGACGCGGTGACGCCGTCCGTCCCCAGGATCGAATCGGTGATGACCAGTTCGCGCAGCTCCGAGCCTTCGACTCGCGCCACCGCGCCGCCCGACAGCACGCCATGCGTCACATAGGCAACGACATCCGTGGCGCCTGCCGCCTTGAGCGCACCGGCTGCGTTGCAGAGCGTGCCGGCCGAATCGACGATATCGTCGATGAGGATGCAGAAGCGTCCCTTCACGTCGCCGATCACGTTCATCACTTCCGACTCGCCGGCGCGCTCGCGGCGCTTGTCGATGATGGCGAGCGGTGCGTTGTCGAGGCGCTTGGCAAGCGCGCGGGCGCGAACCACGCCGCCGACGTCCGGCGAGACGACCATCAGATTCTCATTCGGGAAGCGCGCCTGAATATCGGCCGACATGACAGGCGCGCCGAACAGATTGTCCGTGGGGATGTCGAAGAAGCCCTGAATCTGCCCGGCATGGAGATCGACCGAGAGGACGCGGTTGGCGCCCGCGACGGTGATGAGATTGGCGACGAGCTTGGCCGAGATCGGCGTGCGCGGACCGGGCTTCCGGTCCTGCCGCGCATAGCCGAAATAGGGCATCACGGCCGTGATCCGCTTCGCCGACGCACGCTTGAGCGCGTCGATCATGATCAGCAGTTCCATGAGATTGTCGTTGGCGGGATAGCTGGTCGACTGGAGGACGAACACATCCTCGCCGCGCACATTCTCGTGAATCTCGACGAAGATCTCCTCGTCGGCGAATCGGCGGACGCTCGCCTGCGTCAGCGGCAGCTCGACATAGCTCGCAATCGCCTGTGCCAGCGGCAGATTGCCGTTGCCCGAGATGAGTTTCATGATCGCTGCCCTTGCCGCCTTGCCCCGCGCCCCTCTAGCGGCGCGATGGCCCCCTGAAAAGCCGCTTATGACGGTTTGGCGACAGGACATCGCGCGATTTGCCCGAGCCGCCAAATCGCGCGTTTGGCGTTTTCGCATTCTGCGAGTCGTCGCCTGTTCCAGCCGACTTCAGAATGCTCTAGAGCCGCGCCCATGACCGACCGCCTCCGCATCGCCTTGGCCCAGCTCAACCAGAGCATGGGCGACCTCCTCGGCAATGCCGATGCGATGCTCGCTTGGCGCGCCGATGCAGCGGCCGAGGGCGCCGATCTCGTCGTTTTTCCCGAGCTGCAGCTGATCGGCTATCCGCCCGAGGATCTGGTGCTGAAGCCGGCGCTGGTCGCGCGCGCCGAGACGGAATTGCACCGCCTCGCCGACGCGACGGCGGACGGCGGCCCGGCGATGCTGGTCGGCACGGTGATCGCCAACCAGGGCGCGCTGTTCAATTGCGCAGTGCTGCTCGACGGCGGCGAGATCGTCGCCATCCGCCAGAAGCGCGAGCTCCCCAACTACGGCACGTTCGACGAGAAGCGCCTGTTCGCGCCCGGCCCGCTGCCCGATCCGGTCGAATTTCGCGGCGTGAAGCTCGGCCTGCCGATCTGCGAGGATATCTGGTTCCCCTTCGTGACGGCGCATCTCGCCGAACAAGGCGCGGAAATTCTCATTTCGATCAACGGCAGCCCCTATGAAGTCGCCAAGGACGATTTCCGCATCAAGGGCGTCTGCGCCCAGCGAGTCGAAGAGACCGACCTGCCGCTACTCTATCTCAACCGCGTCGGCGGTCAGGACGAACTCGTGTTCGACGGCGCGTCGTTCATCCTCAATGCTGACGGTGATATCGCGCATTGCCTGCCCGACTGGGACGAAGCGCTGGTCGTCACCGACTGGGTGCGCGAGGCGGACGGCAGCTGGTTCTGCAAGCCGGGAGAAGTCCATGAGCTCGATGCGCATCCCGCCGACATCTACCATGCCATGCTCGTCGGCCTGCGCGACTATGTGAACCGCAATCGCTTCCCCGGCGTCGTGCTCGGGCTCTCGGGCGGCATCGACAGCGCGCTCAGCGCCGCCGTCGCGGTCGATGCGCTCGGCGCCGACCGAGTCTGGTGCGTGATGCTGCCTTCGCGCTTCACCAGCCAGGAGAGCCTCGACGACGCCGCGGAATGTGCGCGGATGCTCGGCTGCCGGCTTGACAATATCCCGATCTCACCGGCGATCGAAGGATTTGACGCAATGCTGGCGGACAGCTTCGCCGACCGGAACGTCGACATCACCGAGGAGAATATCCAGTCGCGCATTCGCGGCGTGGCCTTGATGGCGCTCTCCAACAAGTTCGGCCACATGCTGCTCACCACCGGCAACAAGAGCGAGATGAGCGTCGGCTATGCGACCATCTATGGCGACATGGCCGGCGGCTATTCGGTGCTGAAGGACGCCTACAAGACGACGGTGTTCGATCTCTCGCGCTGGCGCAACGAGCACCACTCTTCGCTCATGCTCGGCCCGGACGCTCCGGTGATGCCCGAGCGCGTCATCACCAAGCCGCCGACGGCGGAGCTGCGCGACAACCAGAAGGATTCGGACAGCCTGCCGCCCTATGAGGTGCTGGACCCGATCCTCTACGGCCTCGTCGAGCAGGAAAAGGCCGTGGATCAGCTCGTCGCTGCCGGCTTCGATCGTGCGACCGTGACCCGCATCGAGCGGCTGCTCTATGTTGCGGAATATAAGCGCCGCCAGTCGCCTCCGGGTGTGAAGCTCGGCGGGCGGAATTTCGGCCGCGACCGGCGTTACCCGATCACCAATGCCTTCCGGACGGGGTGAGGGGATTCACTTGACGATCGCTCAGGGCTGAGCCGTCAAGCCGAGTCCATGTTCGCGATACAGCGCTTCGGACAAGATCGCGGTGAGGAACGGCCGGGAGACTTTCATTGACGCGCCTGCCGGAAAGCACGAGCCGAGCAGAGGCTGCAACGCAGAAAGGGCTTCCGTCTCGGCGGCAGTCCCTGGGTCGGGAACGACATAAGCACGCGCTACGCCGACATTGGACCGCACGACACAGCCCGCCAGTGCCATCATGTTCAGATATTCGACCGAGTTTGGTGCCTGGGGGTCAATCACGAATGCCTTATAGTCGATCGCCGGTTCTACCAGCCGATCCGCAACGTCTTCCTTGAGATACAGGACCCGGAACATTTCGCCCCGGAAGAGGAAGACCGGCAGTTCCATCTTTCCGTCAAACGCGCAGGGCAAATCGTTGATGAGCGCACGCCTGGCCTTTTTACCATCCTCCCCCGGTCGGTCATATTTTGCATCGATATAAGCCAATGCTCGCGCCGTCTGCGCCTCAACCACGCATTTCGTGAAGCGTTGAACGAGAATCCGTGCGCGCGTCACGGCAGACACGTCACTGCCCGAAGGCGGCGTAATTTCTTCGCCGCTGCGTCTCTGGCCGGCGGCGCCGGATATGATCGAGGCGCCCAGAATGCAGGCGAGAAGAGGCTTTCGAAGCTTCATATGATCTCCGGTTTTCAGCGTTTGAGCATATCTTGCGCACGAAGATGAGGAAGTACCAGCTGCGCCGCCCAATCTTCAATGAGCCCGCGTTTGTCCATTTGGCCGCTCCCGCTTGCATCTCCAAGCCTCGGGAGTAGAGCGCTCCCATGACCGTCATCACCCGTTTCGCCCCCTCGCCGACCGGCAATCTGCATGTCGGCAATATCCGCGCGGCGCTGCATAACTGGCTCTGGGCACGCAAGATGGGCGGCAAATATCTGTTGCGCATCGACGACACCGACACGGAGCGGAGCGAGGAGCGGTTCGTCGAGGCGATCCGGGCCGATCTCGCCTGGCTCGGCTTCGACATCGATGGCGAAGCGCGACAGTCGGCGCGGGTCGATCTCTATGAAGCGAAGTTCGAAGCGTTGCGCGCGGCAGGCCGCGTCTATCCTTGCTTCGAGAGCGCGCAGGAGCTGGACCTGCGTCGCAAGGTGCTGCTCGGACGGGGCTTGCCGCCGGTCTATGACCGCGCCGCGCTCAAGCTGACGGCGGACGAGATCGCGGCGAAGGAAGCCGCCGGGGAGCGCCCGCACTGGCGCTTCAAGCTCGATCATGGCGCGGCCATCGAATGGGCCGATCTGGTGCGCGGGCCGCAGCATTTCGAGCCGCATCTGCTCTCCGATCCGGTCATTCGCCGGGCGGACGGGAGCTGGCTCTACATGCTGCCTTCGGTGATCGACGATATCGACATGGGCGTGACGCATGTGATGCGCGGCGAGGATCATGTCTCCAACACGGCGACGCAGATCCAGATGTTCGCCGCGCTCGGCGCGGACTTGCCGCGCTTCGCTCATATGGCGCTGCTCACCGGCTCGGAAGGCAAGCTCTCCAAGCGGCTCGGCTCGCTCGGCGTCGCCGATCTGCGCGCGGCAGGCATCGAACCGCTGGCGATCAACGCGCTGATGGCGCGGCTCGGCACCAGCGACCCGGTCGAGCTGGTGACGAACATGGCCCCGCTGATCGAGCGCTTCGACTTCGCCCATTTCGGCCGGGCACCGGCGCGTTTCTCGGACGAGGAACTGGCCGGGCTCAACCAGAAGATCGTGCATCTGCTGGACTATGGCGCCGTGGCGGACCGCGTGCCTGCCGGGATCAGCGCGGAGGTCTGGCCGGTGATCCGGCCCAATCTCGCGACTGTCGCGGAGGCCGCCGACTGGCTGCCCGTGCTGGGCGGCGAGATCACGGTGGCGACGCTCGAAGAGGACGATCGTGCGTTCGTCGCGCAGGCGGCCGATGTGCTGGGCACAGTGCCGTTCGAGAGCGATCCCTGGCACGCGCTCACCGGCGCGCTCAAGGACGCGACCGGGCGCAAGGGCAAGGCGTTGTTCCTGCCGCTGCGACTCGCGCTGACCGGCATGGATCATGGCCCCGACATGGCCGCGCTTCTGCCGCTGATCGGCAAGGATCGGGCGCTGGCGCGGCTGCGCGCGGCGGCGGGAATTGCAGCGTCCGCCTGAACCTTCAGGCACGATTTCAAACAGATAGAACCATCGGTTCGTCCTGAAAACCACTCCACCGACAGCCTATTGATGTTACATCATAACGTGATAGTATATCATCACTGAAGCTGAACAGGAGAGGTTTCATGTCCGACACGTCCCTGCCGCGGCAAGGCTATGCCGCCCATCGCTCCCCCAGCGCCTTTGCCGCCGCCATTGTCCTCAATGGCGGCGTTTTTGCAGCGCTCATCGCTATCCCGGCCGCCGAGGTCATCCGCTGGGTCGATCCTGGTATCGAGGTCATCAACGTTCCCATCAACCCGCCGCCGCCGCCCAACCCGGTCGAGAAGGAAAAGGCAAAGGTAGAACCGAACAGAACGCAGCGGGTGACGCCACAGCCGACACTGTCCGATCCGATCGTCGTCCCGCCGATCGTCGAGACCGGCGGCGGATTCATCACCGGCGTCGAACCGCTTGGCCCGGTCGGGACCGGCGGGGACATATTGCCGATCGATCCGCCCAAACCGCCGGTTCTCACCAAGGCGAAGCTCGACCCACGCTTCGCCGAAAGCTTCAAGCCCGATTATCCTCCGGCCTTGCGGCGCGAGGGGCTGGAAGGCAGCGCGACGATCCGGGTCACCATCGACGAGCGCGGGCGCGTCATCACGGTCGAGCTGGTCAAGGCGACCGATCCGCGCTTCTTCGAGGAAACGAAGGAGCAGGCCCTGCGCCACTGGCGCTTCCAGCCCGCGCGTCGCGATGGCGTCGCCACCACCAGCGAACAGACGATGACGGTCCATTTCCGGCTGGAGGACATGGACTGATGGGACAGGCGGCGGGCGGGGGTGCGATGGCCGTCATCCCCGCGCCGCTTCCCCCGTCACTTCCCAACCGGGCGCGGGATGCCTATGTTGCGGGCATGGCCATTTTCCCTCGCCCGGTGTCGCCGAAAAGCGCGCTCTCCGATCTGCGCGACATGTTTTCGCCGGATCGGCCGCATCGCTGGAGCATTCTCGCGCTCTCCTTCGCGCTGACCGGGCTGCTGCTCTGGGGCTTCATGCTCGATTCGCGCACGCCGCCAAAGCCGCGCGAGATCTTCTATGTCGAAAACTGGATGGCGGATCGCAAGGACAGCGACATCATCCGCAAGCAGATCGAGGACATCGCCATTTATGAGGCGGCACTCAGCAAGAAGCAGCAGGAGTTCCAGAAGGTCGCCGACCGGCTCGGCATCGAATGGCGCGAAGAGGAAGTCAAAAACAAGGCGCGGCGCGAGGCCATTATCGCGGCCATCCAGAAGCGCCTCAACGAGCGGCTGAACGACGCGCTGGCCAAGGAAGCAGCGGTAGGCGGCGGGCGCACGCCGCCCGGCACGGCAGCGGCGCCCTGATTTGACCAGCGATACGGCCTGGCTGGCCGCCGCCATCGCGCTGTCGCGGCGCGGCGAAGGCCGTACCGCGCCCAATCCCTCGGTCGGCTGCATCCTGCTTGATCCCTCTGGCCGCGTCGTTGGGCGCGGCTGGACGCAACCGGGCGGGCGACCCCATGCAGAGGCAATGGCGCTGGAACAGGCCGGCTCTGCGGCGCGGGGCGGCACGGCCTATGTGAGTCTGGAGCCTTGCGCGCATGAATCGGCGCGTGGCCCCTGCTGCGCCGGCCTGCTCATCGATGCCGGCGTGGCGCGTGTCGTCATCGCCGCCGGCGACCCTGATTCGCGCACCAATGGCGCCGGCATCGCCCGGCTCCGAACGGCCCGAATCGCGGTGGACGTCGGCGCGCTGGAACGCGAGGCGCAGGCCGCCATGACCGGCTTCTTCGCCCGACAACGGCACGGGCGCCCCTTCGTGACCCTGAAGCTCGCGACGTCGCTCGACGGCTGCATCGCGCTGGCCGACGGCACGAGCCAGTGGATCACCGGCCCCGCAGCGCGCGCGCACACGCATCTGGAGCGCGCCCGCCACGAGCAGATCCTCGTCGGGCACGGCACGCTCGCGGTCGACAATCCGCGCCTCGACGTGCGGCTGCCGGGCCTCGAAGCGCGTTCGCCGACGCGCTGTGTGCTGACCCGCAGCGGTACGGCACCGGACGGCTGGGTCCCTGTGGGAAGTCCGGCCGACATCGCGACGCTGCCGGGCGATCGCCTCCTGGTCGAGGGCGGCGCGCAGACAGCGGCGGCGTTCATCACGGCCGATCTGGTCGATCGGTTGCTGCTCTATCGCGCGCCGATCCTGATCGGCGGCGGCAAGCCCGGTCTCGGCGATATCGGCCTCGGCAATCTGACCGAGGCGCATTGCCGCTGGCGGCTCACCGATGCACGCAGCTTCGCCCCCGATCGGCTCGAGGTTTACGAGCGCGTGCGCGCGGGATAGAGCCTCAGCGGATTTTCCAGCCCGTTCGGGCTGAGCTTGTCGAAGCCCCGTCCTTGTCTTCCGAGCAGAAGAAGACAGCGCAGCCATTCGACAAGCTCAGGGCGAACGGATTTTCGAGATCGAAGACAGCTCTTATGTTCACCGGCATCGTCACAGACATCGGCACCATCCGCTCGGCGGAACAGCGCGGCGACCTGCGCCTCATCATCGGCTGTCATTTCGACATGGTCACGGTCGCCATCGGCGCCTCCATTGCCTGTTCGGGCGTTTGCCTGACCGTGGTCGACAAGGGGCCTGACTGGTTCGCCGTCGATCTGTCTGCCGAGACGGTTTCGCGCACCGCGCAGGGCGCCTGGGGCGAAGGCCGCGCACTCAACCTGGAGCGCGCGCTCAAGATCGGCGACGAACTGGGCGGCCATATCGTCACCGGCCATGTCGATGGCATCGGCGAAGTGGCCGCGATCGCGATCGAGGGCGATTCGCACCGCGTGACGATCCGCGTGCCTGCCGATCTCGCGCCATACATCGCGCCCAAGGGATCGATCACGATCGACGGCGTCTCCCTGACAGTCAATACCGTGACCGACGGGCCGGGCGGTACCACCTTCGGCCTCAACATCATTCCGCACACCTGGTCGGTTACGACCTTCGGCGCGCTGACTGTCGGGCAGCCGGTCAATCTCGAGATCGACGTGCTTGCCCGCTATTTGCATCGCATGCGGGAGCATGCCACCGCGCAGTAAGGAAGAGGCCAGACATGGTGCCGGTGAAGGTCGATCCCAGCAAGGTCCATGAATTCGAGACCCAAGACCGCTTCTATGCCTGGCTCAGCCAGCATCACGCCACGCAGGACGAGGTCTGGATCCGCATCCACAAGGTTGCATCCGGCCTTCCCTCGATCACGCCCAAGGAAGCGATCGATGTCGTGCTCTGCTGGGGCTGGATCGACGCAGTGCGCAAGAGCCTCGACGCCACCAGCTACCTCCAGCGCTACACGCCACGCACGAAGAAGAGCATCTGGAGCAAGATCAACGTCGATAATGTCGCCCGGCTGATCGACGAGGGCCGAATGACCGAACATGGCCTGCGCCAAGTCGAAGCGGCGAAGGCAGACGGCCGCTGGGACCGCGCTTATGGCGCCGGCAAGGAAATGCAGATCCCCGACGATCTCCAGGCCGCGATCGATGCGGAGCCCGCCGCCAGAGCAATGCTCGCGACGCTGAGCGCGCAGAACCGCTTCGCGATCGCCTTCCGAACGCATAACATGAAGACGGAAGCGGGCCGGGCGAAGAAGGTCGCGACCTTCGTGGACATGCTGAAACGCGGCGAGACCATCTATCCGCAGAAGAAGCGCTGACGCCAGGTGTGATATAGAGCTTGGCTGATCACACCGCAGTGTGATAGTGGCCGCCGCCATGAGCAGCACCCTGATCGATAACGCCCGCAAACTGGTCCGCGACGGCATCCTCTCGCGCTCCGGCCTCGCCCGCGCCGCCGGGCTCCACGCCAACAGCCTGCGCCGCATGGACGAAGGTGACTGGAACCCGACGGCCGAGACGCTCGGCAAGCTCGAAAGCTATTTGTCGGCCCGCGAACATGGCACGGCCCTCGCCAGCGCCGAAGAGATCATCAACGAAGCGCGCAACGGCCGCATGTTCATCCTGGTCGATGACGAGGACCGCGAAAATGAGGGCGACCTGTGCATTCCCGCGCAAATGGCGACGCCCGACGCGATCAACTTCATGGCGACCTATGGCCGCGGCCTCATCTGCCTCGCCATGACGCGCGAGCGGATCGAGAAGCTCAACCTGCATCCGATGACGCCGAACAACGGCACCCGCCACGAGACGGCTTTCACTGTCTCGATCGAGGCGCGCGAGGGCATCTCGACGGGTATTTCCGCCGGTGACCGCGCCCGCACCGTGGCCGTCGCCATCGACGCCTCCAAGGGGCCGCAAGATATCGTCACGCCCGGCCACGTCTTCCCGCTGATCGCGCGTGACGGTGGCGTGCTGGTGCGCACCGGCCATACCGAGGCGGCAGTGGACGTCGCGCGGCTCGCCGGGCTCAATCCGTCCGGCGTGATCTGCGAGGTCATGAAGGACGACGGCACCATGGCGCGCCTCGATGATCTCATCCTCTTCGCCCAGAAGCACAAGATGAAGATCGGCACGATCCGCGATCTCATCGCCTATCGCCGCCGCAACGATCACATGATCGAGCGCCGCGCCGAAGTCAGCTTCACCAGCCGCTGGGGCGGCGAGTGGCGGGCGATCAGCTTCTACAATCGCGCCACCGATTCGGAGACCGTCGCGCTGGTGAAGGGTCATGTCTCGCCGGAGACCCCGACGCTCGTGCGCATGCACCAGACCTCGCTCTTCGCCGACATTTTCGGCGAGGACGGCCCGCGCTCCGGCCTGCTGGCAGGATCGATGGAGATGATCGGCAAGGAAGGCGCCGGCATCGTCGTGCTCATCAACAAGCGGCCTTCCGACGGCCTCACCCGCACGATCCACGCCCGTACTGTCGGCATGCCCGAGGTCATCAAGACGGCCGAAGAACTGCGCGACTATGGCGTGGGCGCGCAGATCCTGGCCGAGCTCGGCGTGCATGACATGATCCTGCTCACCAACACCAGCCACAATCTGATCGCGCTCGACGGCTATGACCTCTCGGTCGTCGAGGAACGTCCGATCACGCGCATCTGAGCGTGGCGCCGGCCGTCGCGCTTGGGCTGGGCCTTGCCCTGTTCTCTGCCTTCACCTCGGCCTTCGCGCATGCGACGCTGAAGTCAGGCATCAACAAGCTGGCGGTCATCACCTGGATTCGCTTGTGCGAGTTCCTGGTCGCGCTGCCTCTGGTCTTCATCGTCGGCCTGCCGCCAGCGAGCCTCTGGTTCTGGCTGATCGCCGCCGTCGCCATTCACGCCGCCTATCAGCTCGTCCTCTCCGTCTCCTATGCGCTCAGCGACTTCACCGCGGCCTATCCGATCGCGCGTGGCTTCGTGCCCGTGTTCACCGCCATTCTCGGCATCGCCTTTCTCGGCGACCGGCTGGATGGCATCGCGCTGATCGGCGTCGCGACGGTGAGCGCCGGCATCCTCTGCCTCGCCGGCGGCCGCTCGATCACGCGCGCCGGCTTCATCGCGGCCGCCACGGCCGGCCTGTTCACCACCGCCTATACATTGGTCGATGCGAAGGGCGTCCGCGCGGCACCGGACATGCTGACCTTCGTCGCCTGGTTCCTGCTGCTCGGCGCATTGCCCATGCCGGCCGTCCTCTTCGCGCGCTACAGGGGCGCCGCACTCGGCTTGCTGGTCGAGGACCGCAAGGCAGGCGTGCTTGCCGGCGTCCTCGCCATCATCTCCTTCGTGCCCGCCCTGTTCGCGCTCGGCCTCGCCCCGGTCGGCGCGGTCGCGGCGCTGCGGGAGAGCAGCGTCATCATCGGCTTGCTGCTCGGCGCCGTGCTGCTCAAGGAACGCCTCGGCTGGCGCCGCCTCTCCGGCAGCTTGCTGGTGACGGCCGGGACCATCGGCGTCATCGTCCGCGCTGCCTTCGTCTGACTTCCCTCTCAAAAGGATTCCTCACATGGCCAAGTTCCTCATCGTCGAAGCCCGCTTCTACGACCATCTCAACGACCTGTTGATCGCAGGCGCCAGGGCCGCGCTGGAGGAAGGCGGGCACAAGGTGGACCTGCTGACCGTGCCCGGTGCGCTGGAAGTGCCGGGGGCCGTCGCCATGGCGGCGGAAAGCGGCCGCTATGACGGCTTCGTGGCGATCGGCGTGGTGATCCGCGGCGAGACCTATCATTTCGAGGTCGTCTCGAACGAAAGCGCGCGCGGCCTCATGGCGCTCACCATGGACGGCATCGCCATCGGCAACGGCATCCTGACGGTCGAGAACGAAGCGCAAGCACTCGTGCGCGCCGACCCCGCGCAGAGCGACAAGGGCGGCGGCGCGGCCAGGGCGGCGCTCCGCATGCTGGAGATCGCGAGTCAGTTCCGGGATTGAGGGGCACTCGCCTCCCCAAAAAGTTTCCGTTCGCCCTGAGTAGGGGCTGAGCAAAGTCGAAGACCCGTATCGAAGGGTCAGTGTGCGACATCGATCCTTCGATATGCCACTTCGACAGGCTCAGTGGCTACTCAGGACGAACGGAGGTTTTGGAGGGGCCCTAATCCGCCCTAACCGTCACTTCCGTCACACCGCTATTCCCGGTGCGAATATTGCGCGCGAACAGCACGAGCCGGTAGCTCCCCCGCCCCGGCAGTGCGACCGACCCCTCATAGCCACCCGGCGCGGTGACGAAGGCGAGCGGCGCCACCGCGACTTGCCCGTTCCTCGCCCAGAGCGAGGCTTCGACGGCATAATCGGCACTGTCCCACAGGCCGCCCGGTGTGATCGGGCAACCGCACATCAGCTCCACCTTCGCGCTGATCGCAACCTTGCCGTCCGCCACGCTGGTCTGCGGCGAAATGACCAGCCCCGGCATCTCGACCACCCAGCCCTCGCCTTCCGTGACGGCGCGGCCGGGCATGATCCAGCGCTGCTGCGTCACGCGCAGGACCGAGCCGGGAAAGCCGAGCGGCCCCTCGGCGATCAGCTCGACATGCGTCGGTACGGCGATATCCAGCGACGTGTTGAAAGCGGCGGCGTCTGCTCCGGCGCGATCGGGGCTGCGGCCCTGCGCCTGCATGATCTTCTGCGTGTCGCCGGTGCCGCCCTCGGTGAGGCCGTGCGCCAGCACTGCGCCGGTCGCCACATCCCGCAAGGTGACGCGCACGCCGCCCATCGACGTGCCGATATATTTCGCATCGCGCGCGATCACGCGCACGGTGACGGCGGTCGGCTCGGCCAGGGACGGCGCGGAAAAGGTCAGCAACATCAACGCCGTGAACATCGAGCGCACCATCATGACGTCATCTCCTCGAAGCCGCGCACCAGCGCTTTCAGCCCGCGCTCGAAACTCTCGTCGAAGTTCAGCATCTCGTCGAGATAGTCGTGCATCGGCCCGTTGGCCTCGAAGCTCGCCCAGCCGAGCGCGAAGGAAATGACCGATGCCTCACAGGAGAGCGCGCGTGCTTGATTCAGCCCGAGCGCGACCAGCGGCGCGGCGATGCGCCTGGCATGCTCGCCGATATCCGGATCACTGGGGCCACGCGCGATGGCGCAGAGTCGCGCGGCATCGCGATGCCCGGCAAAGGCGATCCGCAGCGCGCGACCGAAGGCGAGCAGCCAGGCCCGCCAGTCGGTCTCCTGCGGCACGGCGGCATAAGCACCCGCATAGATTTCACGCGCCATCAGCCCCAGCAGCTCGGCCTTGTCCCCGATATGCCAATAGAGCGCCGGCGCCTGCACGCCGAGCCGGCTACCGAGGCGCCGCATGCTGAGACCTTCGAGCCCGTCTTCCTCCAGCTGCGCGAAGGCGGCGCTCACCACGCGGTCGAGATCTAGGGGAAGCTGGGAGGTGCGCGCCATGCGAACCGGATTGACTATTTAACACTGTTAAGTCAATAGTGTCGGCAGGAGAGACAGACGATGAGCGCCAATATGCCGAACACAGCCATGTCGAACTATGCCCGCAATGCCTGGTACGTCGCCGCCTGGTCGCAGGAACTGACGGTCGAGAAGCCCTTCGCGATCAGTATTCTGGGCGAACCGGTCGTAATCTGGCGGACGGCGAGCGGCGCGCTGCACGCACTGGAGGATCGCTGCGTCCATCGCCTCGCACCGCTCTCGCTCGGCCGCTGCGAAGGCGAGAAGCTGCGCTGCATGTATCACGGCCTGCTGTTCGATGCGGCAGGCAAGGTGGTCGAGATCCCTGGGCAGGAGCTGATCCCCAATCACGCCCGGGTGAAGCGCTATGCGGTAGTCGATCGCCACAGCTGGATCTGGGTCTGGATGGGCGATGCCGATGCGGCCGATCCGGCGCTGATCCCGCCCGCCGTGGGCTTCGACGATCCGGATTATATCCTCGGCCACGGCCATCTCGATTATGCGGCCGAGGCGCGGCTCATCAACGACAATCTGCTGGATTTCAGCCATCTCTCCTATGTGCATGCCAACAGCTTCGGCGCCGGCCCGCAATTCGCGCAATCGACCCCGTCCGTCATCCCGCTGGAGCGTGGCGTGCGCTTCGAGCGCTGGATTCCCAACACGATGGGCATGTCCAACCGCAAATCGGACACGCCGATCGACAGCTGGCAAAGCTACGACTTTCTGGTGCCCGGCGTGCTGCTGATGTGGAGCGCGCAATATCCGCTCGGCACCGCCGAAAAGCTCGGTTTCGCCCCACCGGCCATGGAGCATGCGATCGCCGGGCTAAACTTCACCAGCCAGGCGGTCACGCCGATGACCGACAAGACATCGCGCTATTTCTTCTCCTGGGGACCGCACCGCGCCCATGGCGACAAAAAGATGCGCGACGCCATGATGGGTATGGCCGGCATGGCCTTCGCCGAGGACAAGGTGATGATCGAAGCACAGCAGCGCGTGATCGACGGGACCGTCGATCCGCGCATCATGCCGACCAGCCACGACAGGGGCGTGACCTTGTTCAACCGGCTGGTGAAGAAGCTAGCGGAGCAGGATGGTAGCAGTGCGGCGCGAGACGCGGCTTAACGAGCAGGATCGCCCTGTCTCATACTGTTCCCCGGCGAAGGCCGGGGTCCAGACTCGGCGCGCAGCGCCGAATGCACGCTATCGCGCGCTTCTCGTCAGGGACTGGACCCCGGCCTTCGCCGGGGAACAGCTCAGACAGGTCTCTGAGCGAGAAATCGCCCTTACGCCACCGCCGCCTCGTAGCGCGGATAATCCGCATAGCCCTCATCGATCGGACTATATGCCCCCGGCCCCGGCTTCTGCTCGGCCAGCGGCCAGCCCTCGCGGAAGCGATCGACCAGATCCGGATTGGCGATGTAGGGCCGCCCATAGCTGATCGCGTCGGCGCGGCCAGACGCCACTGCCTCATTGCCGTCGCCCAGCGTATAATCGCCATTCAGCACCAGCACGCCCTTGAAGGCCTCCCGAATGACCGGCGAAAGTGCCGGCTGCGCGTCGCTCCGGGCTTCGCGCAGCTCCAGGAACGAGAGCCCGATCTTGTCCAGCTCGCGCGCGACATAGGCGAACAGCGGCTCGGGATTGGAATCGATCACACCCTGCACCTCGCCATTGGGCGAAAGGCGCACGGAGACACGGTCCGATCCGATCGAATCGACCAGCGCCTGCGTCACTTCCAGCAGCAGCCGCGCCCGATTCTCGATCGAGCCGCCATAGTCATCCGTCCGCTGGTTGCTCGAATCGCGCAGGAACTGGTCGATGATATAGCCATTGGCGCCATGGAGCTGGACGCCGTCGAAGCCAGCGCGGATCGCATTGTTCGCGGCGTTCACATAGTCGGCGATAAGCCCCGGTATCTCGTCCACGCGCAGCGCGCGCGGCTCGACATGCGGCTGGCGGCCTTCATAGGTGAAGGCCTCGCCCGGCGGCGCGATCGCACTCGCCGAGACCGGCTGCTCGCCCGACATGGCGGGATGCACGACCCGGCCCATATGCCAGAGCTGCGCCACGATCCGCCCGCCGGCCTCATGCACGGCCTGCGTCACCGGCTTCCACGCCTCGACCTGCTCGTCGCTCCAGAGGCCCGGCGAATAAGGCCAGCCCGCACCCTGCACGCTGATCGGAATAGCCTCGCTGATGATGAGGCCAGCGCCGGCCCGCTGCGCATAATAATCGGCGATGCGCGGCAGCGGCACATGCTTGTCCGTGCCGCGCCCGCGCGTCATCGGCGCCATCATGATGCGATTGGACAGCGTGACCGGACCGAGCGTGATGGGATCGAAGAGAGTCGTCATGAAATAGCTCCCACTTCAATTGCGATTTGAAACTTGTCTTGGATCGCAGAGCTAGGCACGTGCAGGCAGGCTTGCAACCGGGCGACCGATGGGGATGCCCAAGATAATCTTCCTGCCTTGACGGCGCGGCTTTAGGGGCAGGCCAACCAAGAGGCCCCCTACAGAGGAGAAGCCTGTTCCGATTTCCCCGCCGCACGCCTATGACGGACGGATGATCGCCCCGCCCCGACCCGAGACCGGCATGTCCGAGGACGAAACACTCGACAGCCTGCGCCTGCGCCTCGCGCCGCTGGTCGCTGCCAACGCCGCGTTCGACGGATGGTCGAAGGATGCCGTCGCGATGGCGGCCGACGATGCCGGCGTCGACCGCGACGTCGCCGCGCTTGCCTTCGACGGCGGCGCCATGGCGATGATCGATGCCTGGTTCGCCAGCGTCGATGTCGCCATGCTGACCCGCTTTCCGCCAGACGCGCTCGCCACGATGAAAATCCGCGAGCGGATCACCGCGCTGGTCGAAGCGCGGCTCGCCATCCTCGCGCCGCATCGCGAAGCCTTGCGGCGGGCGCAGGCCATTCTCGCCATGCCGCGCTATGCGAGTCGCGCGGCGCAACTCGGTTGGCGCGCGGCCGACATCATCTGGCGCGCGGCCGGCGACGCCGCCGTCGATTATAACCACTATACCAAGCGCGCGACCCTGGGCGCCGTCTATGCCGCGACGCAGTTCGTCTTCGTCAATGACGAGAGCGAGGACCATGCAGAGACCCGCGCCTTCCTCGCCCGGCGCATCGAAGGCATCATGAATTTCGAAAAGGCCAAGGCGCGCTTCACCGGCAATAGCGACCAGCATTTCAGCATCCCGCGCTTTCTGGGCCGCCTGCGCTACCGCGCCGCCAACCGGTAACCCCCGACAAGACAATCGCTTCGCCGCGCAAATAGCGCATCATGCCCGCTTGCCCACGGCGCACCTTATTGATAACCACTCGCATCAAAGACGAAAGCCAGCCTGCTTGCTCCTCACTGCCCTTGCTCCCAACCAGCCTGCCTATATCGACCGTGTCGATTGGGCCGCCATGTCCGACTCAGACGGAAAGCGCCTGCGCGAGCTCGGCTTGTGCGAGGGCGCGAGCATCGAGCTGCTGCACCGCGCCGGCTTGCTTGGCTGGCTGCTGAGCCGGCTCGGCATCCGGCGGCGTGGTGCCCATGCCTGCCGCGTAGGCCGCATGATCGTCGCGATGCGCGCCACCCATGCCGCCGCGATCGAGGTCCGCACCGGGGCGGACGATGAAGCGGGCGCGGCCTGATGGACCATAGCGGCCTGATCGCGCTGGTCGGCAATCCCAATGCCGGCAAGAGCGCCCTGTTCAACGCCCTCACCGGCGCCCGGCAGAAAGTCGGCAATTATCCCGGCGTCACCGTCGAGCGGAAGGCCGGCAAGCTCGCCCTCTCGGACGGGCGCAACGTCGACATCGTCGATCTGCCCGGCACCTACAGCCTCGATCCCAAGAGCCCGGACGAGACCGTCACGCGCAATGTCGTCTTCGGTTATCAGGATGGCGAGCAGCAGCCGGACATGCTGGTCATCGTCGTCGATGCCGCCAATCTCGACAATCACCTGCGCTTCGCGCTCGAGTTGCTCGCGCTCGGCCGTCCGAGCGTCGTCGCGCTCAACATGGTCGATCTCGCCACCCGCGACGGGCTTGAGCTCGACGCCGATCAGCTATCGAAGGATCTCGGCGTGCCGGTCATCCCGACCGTCGCCGTGCGCCGCCGGGGCCTCGATCATCTGCGCGAGGCCATCGAAGCCGCCGTGCCCGCCCATGGCCAGCCCCGCGCGGTCTTCGTGCCGCATGCCGAGCGCGGCGAGACGGAACTGCGCCGCGAGGCCCAGCGCATCGCCCGCCGCGCGATCGTCTCCGAGACGCCGACGCGGCGCTTCACCGGCGCGATCGACAAGGTCGTGCTTCACCCGGTCAGCGGCCCGATCATCCTCCTCGCCCTGCTGTTCGTCATCTTCCAGGCCGTGTTCAGCTGGTCAGAGGCGCCTGTCGCCCTGATCGAGGAGACGTTCGCCGCGCTGCAGACCGGCGTCGAAGCGGTCCTGCCCGATAGCTTCCTGCGCGACATGATCGTGCAGGGCGTGATCGCCGGCGTCGGATCGGTCGTGGTCTTCCTGCCGCAGATCCTCATCCTCTTCTTCTTCATCCTGATGCTGGAAGCGACCGGCTACATGACCCGCGCCGCCTTCCTGATGGACGGCCTCATGGCCAGGGTAGGCCTCTCCGGCCGCGCCTTCATCCCTTTGCTCTCCAGCTTCGCCTGCGCGATCCCCGGCATCATGGCGACGCGCACCATTTCCGATCCCAAGGACCGGCTGACGACGATCCTGATCGCGCCGCTCATGACCTGCTCGGCGCGCTTGCCGGTCTATGCGCTCATCATCGCCGCCTTCATTCCCGATCGCGCGGTCTGGGGCGGCATCGGGCTGCAGGGCCTCGTGCTGTTCTGCCTCTATCTCGCCGGGATCGTCGGCGCGCTGATCGCGGCCGTCGTCCTGCGGCTCACCGTCACGCGCGGCAGCCAGGGCAGCTTCCTCATGGAACTGCCCAAATATCAGATGCCACTGCTGCGCGACGTCATCATCGGCCTGTGGCAACGTGCGTGGATATTCCTGCGCCGCGCCGGCACGATCATTTTCGTCACCACGATTATCCTGTGGCTGCTCCTGTCCTTCCCCAAGCCGCCGCAGGGGAGCAATCAGAGCCTGGTCGAATATAGCGCCGCCGGCCGCATCGCCAGCGTGCTGGAGCCGGTGCTCCGTCCCATCGGCTTCAATCACGAGATCGCGCTCGCCCTCATCCCTGCCATGGCCGCGCGCGAGGTCGCCGTCTCGGCGCTCGCCACCGCCAATGCGATCGAGGAAAGCGACGACGAGGAACAGACCGCACAGACCCTCGGCGAGCGCCTCCAGGGCCGCTGGACGCTCCCGACGGCGCTGGCCTTCCTCGCCTGGTTCGTTTTCGCGCCGCAGTGCCTCTCGACCATCGCCGTCACAAGGCGCGAGACCAACAGCTGGCGCTGGCCTTTGTTCATGACCGGCTATCTGTTCGTTCTGGCATGGCTCGCTGCGGGCGCCACCTACTGGACGGCGGTGTCAGCGGGTCTTTAGGCCGGCAAACACGACCCTCCCCGTTCGGTTCGAGCGAAGTCGAGAACCGTCCCGCGCGGTGATCAACATGTCTCGACGATGCTCGACACGAACGGAAAATGAGGGTCATGCGAAGCTGGACGGGGATGATCGCTGGTCTATAAGCGCAGGTTCATTCCACCCATTCAGAATATCCGGAGAGCCCCATGGCAGGCAGCGTCAACAAGGTCATTCTCGTCGGCAATTTGGGCGCCGATCCTGAAGTGAAAAGCTTCAGTAATGGCGGACGCATCTGCAATCTGCGCATCGCCACCAGCGAGAACTGGACCGATCGCGCGTCCGGCGAGCGCAAGGAGCGCACCGAGTGGCACAGCGTCGTGATCCGCTCGGACGGTCTCATCGGTATTGCCGAGCGCTATCTGCGCAAGGGCAAGAAGATCTACATCGAAGGCTCGCTGCAGACCCGCAAATGGCAGGACCAGAACGGGCAGGATCGCTACTCGACCGAAGTCGTCCTCTCCGGCCCCGGCGCGGTCATGACCATGCTCGACGGCGGTGGTGAAGGCGGCGGTGGCGGCGGTGGTGGCCGGCGCAACGAAGGCGGCTGGGGCTCGGGCGGCGACGACATGGGCGGCGGCGGTGGTGGCAGGTCGGCCGGCGGCGCAGCGCGCCAGAGCAGTCCTTTCAGCGACAATCTGGACGACGACGAAATCCCGTTCTGAACGGGACGCTCAGATCCCGGCGATCTGGTGCCGAATGCGGTCGAGCTGTGTGGTTTCGCGCACGATTTCCATGAGTTCGATACGGATCGCGCTGTTCTTGGTGTCGCGGCAGAGCACGGCATCGTCCTCCAGGTCCTGCGCACCCTCGACGACGAGCAGCCGGAACTGGGCGATGCGCTGAAGCGCGCCGTCGATCTCCGCGATCACGGTCAGCACCTGCTTGTCATGCCGGTCGCGCATCGCCACCAGCGCCCGCAATTCGGCAAGCAACTTCTGCATGGTGGGGCGGGTTCGCCCGCCGACGGCACGCACGTCGCCAAATGCCTTGCGCATGACCGCAAGCTTCTCGGCCGTGGTCTGTTCGAGATGACCCCAGGCGAGGATCAGCTCGCCGATCGAGGCCAGCAAAGCGGGATTATGGGGCCGCGCATCGCCATCGGCCTGCTCATGGGCGCCAAGAAACAGATCGGGCTGAGGGAGGGTGGGCGGTTCGCCGGCCGGCGTGGGATGACCGGCCGGCGTTCCGTCGTCGACCGATGTGGGAAGTTCGGTCGAAGCAGAAGTTCGGTTAGAATCGGTCACCACATAAGTCCGGATAACAGAGATGCGTCATGGCCCGATGGTGGGAGCACCAAGCCATCCGAAACCGCATCAAGCCCGAAGACCAAGCGTCCCGATTCTCGTTTCCACCCTCTTTTGCGGGGTGGTGTGGCAACTATATGACGCAAAAATGACGGTAATGCATTCGAAAAGTGATCCAAAAAGAGACAGGCGTCGAAAAAAGTGCGAAAAAGGCGACGAGGCGTTTCCATGGATCAGAAATCGATCGCGATGCCGTTCTTTTCCCAATCGCCGTAACGTGTTGGATCGAGCCTGTTTTCATCCGTCCGCAAAACGGCTGCCGACTCGTCCGGCACGGGGACTGGCGGACTCTTGGAGAGATAGGCCGGTGGCTTCACATGGTCGGGACGTTTGCCCATCGGAGCGGCTTTCGAAAGTTGGCGCCTGATGCTCCATGCTATTGGCTCCCCGCTGCCGGTTTGCAAGCCATCCGGGCCACCGCATGCGCGGTTCCCTGCACCGTTCATCTTGCTATAGGCCCGCGATGACCAACCAGCCCACCCGACGCCGGCCCCGCCCGAGCGAGGCCGAACCGCAAGGCTTTCCCGCGCGCCGCGCCGCGCTGCGCCTGCTCGATGCCGTACTGCGCCGGGGGCAGCCGCTCGAGCAGGCGCTGGGCGCGGCGGCAGGCGGCCTTGCCTTGCCGGCGGATCGCGGACTCGCGCACAATATCGCGGCACTGACCCTGCGCCATCTCGTCGATCTCGACGCGCTGATCGACGGCGCGACCCGGCAGCGCCTGCCCGACGACGCCAAGGCGCGCATGGTGCTGCGGATGGCGCTTGCCCAGGCGCTGCTGCTGGAAACGCCCCATCATGCCGCGGTCGCGACGGCATTGCCCCTGGTGGATGGCGGGCCGCGCAAGCTGGTCCACGGCGTTTTGAGCGCGCTGCTGAAGCAGGGCGCCGCCTTGCCCGCGCTGCCGCGACTGCCGGGCGAGACCGAAGAACGATGGCGCGCCGCATGGGGCGACGAGATGATCGCCGCCGCCAGCGCCGCGATCGCCGAGCGCCCGCCGCTGGACCTCAGCTTGCGCGATCGGGACGCGACCGCTGACTGGACGGAGCGTCTCGGCGGCGTCTCGCTGGCGCCCGGCCATGTGCGCATCGGCGCCGATGCCGATGTGACCGCCTTGCCCGGCTATGGCAGCGGGGACTGGTGGGTGCAGGATCTCGCCGCTTCGCTGCCGGCGCGGCTGCTCGGCCCGGGGAACGGCCGCACCGCGCTCGATCTCTGCGCCGCGCCCGGCGGCAAGACGATGCAACTCGCTGCCGCGGGCTGGCACGTGATCGCGGTCGATCAGTCCCAGCGCCGCTCCGAGCGGATGCGCGCCAATCTCGCGCGGACCGGGCTCGATGCCGTGGTGATCCAGGCCGATCTGCTGTCATGGGCGCCCGAGGAGCCAGTCGATGCCATCCTGCTCGACGCGCCGTGCAGCGCGACCGGCATTTTCCGGCGCCATCCCGATGTGATCCACCGTATCGGCCCGCGCCAGATCGCCGAGATGGCGGAAATACAGGCTGCCCTGCTCGATCGCGCGCTCGGCTGGCTGAAGCCGGGCGGCCGGCTCGTTTACGCGACCTGCTCGCTCGAACCGGCCGAAGGCGAGGCGCAGATCGCGGCGCTGCTGGCGCATCGACGCGACATCGCGCCGGTTGATATCGACGCCGCATGCCTGCCGGCCGGCATTCCCGTCACGGCGCCCGGCCAGGTCCGCACCCGACCGGATCTCCTGGCGGACCTGGGACGGCTCGACGGCTTCTTCATTGCGCTTCTGTCCCGAACCGAGCCGGTTTGAGGCGACTCACCGAATCCATCCACAACTTTATCCCCGGCGCGGTTGATCTGCCTGAATCGCAAGGGTAAGCGAATTTCATGGTGCCATCCGTCCGTATTGCGCCCTCCATCCTGTCCGCCGATTTCGCACGTCTCGGCGAGGAAGTCCGTGCGATCGACGAAGCTGGCGCCGACTGGATCCATGTCGATGTCATGGACGGCCATTTCGTGCCCAACCTGACGATCGGCCCGATGGTCGTGAAGGCGCTCCGTCCGCACAGCGCCAAGGTGTTCGACGTCCATCTCATGATCTCGCCGGTGGATTCTTTCCTCGACGCCTTTGCCGAGGCGGGCGCGGACATATTGACCGTGCATCCCGAGGCGGGCGCCCACACGCATCGCACCGTCCAGCGCATCAAGGGCCTTGGCAAGAAGGCGGGCATCTCGCTCAATCCCGCGACACCGGCCAAGATGCTCGACTATCTCATCGACGATATCGATCTGGTGCTCGTCATGAGCGTCAATCCCGGCTTCGGTGGGCAGAGCTTCATCGAGAGCCAGCTCCGCAAGATCGAAGCGGTGCGCAAGATGATCGACAAGACCGGCCGCGAGATCGCGCTGGAAGTCGACGGCGGCATCGATGCGACCACGGCCCCGCGCGCCATTGCGGCCGGCGCCGATGTGCTGGTGGCCGGCACGGCCACTTTCCGGGGCGGGCCAGGCGCTTATGCGGCCAATATCGCGAGGCTGCGCGGCGCATGAGCACGCGGCCGCTCCCCATGATGACGCCGGAACCGCCCGAGGAAGACGGCATCGAGCAGGGCAAGCGCCTCATCCGCCTGTCGGACGATCGCGGCCTCAGCCTCACGCAGAAGCTCGCCAATCATTTCTATCGCATGACCTGGGGCACGCCGTTCCACACCATGCGGCTCAAAGGCAAATATCCGCTCAAGCTGCTCGCCGTGCCGGACGATGCGATCCCCGGTGACGCCCGCGCGGGCAAGGCGCTGCGCGCCGGCTATTTCCTGTTTCGCGGCATGCGCCAGCAGGTCGCCTCGCTGGACTGGCGCAAGATCGACCAGCCCGATGCCTTCGTCGATTATCTGCACGGCTTCCGCTGGCTGCGCGACCTCGCCGTCGCGACCAGCCGAGACAATGCCGTGCCGGTCGCCGAAGCGCAGATGCGCGCCTGGCTCGCGGCCCATGCCGAGACGGTGAGCGAGCCGGCCTGGCGTGCCGACGTCGCCGCCTGGCGCATCCTGCACTGGACGGCCTTCTCGCCGCTGATCCTCTCGAGCGGCGATCTCGTCTATCGCAGCCTGGTGCTCAACGGCATCGCGCGCACCGCGCGCCATCTCGACCGCAGCGCCGACAAGGCGCCGATCGGCCTGCCGCGCGTCACGGCCTGGGCCGGAATCGTCGCGGCCAGCCTGCTGCTGCCGGGCGGCGAACCGCGCCGCATCTTCGGGGAGGCGGGCCTGCGCCGTGCGCTCGAGAGCGCCTTCTATGCCGATGGCGGCATCATTTCGCGCTCGCCGCTGGAACAGACCGAGGCGATCACATTGCTCGCCATGCTGCGCGCCGTCTATGACGTGCGCCGCGAGGACATGCCGGGCTTCATCGCGCAGACGCTGGAGCGCATCGTCGCGGCCCTGCTCGGCGTCCTGCATGGTGATGGCGCGCCGGGGAGCTGGCAAGGCGGCGCTCCCGTCGATCCGGCCCGCATCACCGCGATCGTCGCGGCCTCCGGCATCCGCACCCGGCCGTTGCGCCAGGCACGCGACTGGGGCTATCAGCGCCTGTCCGCCGGCACCACCGTCATCCAGCTCGACGCGGCGCCGCCGCCGGTCGCGCGCCTTGCCAGATGCGGCTGCGCCTCCACCGGCGCCATGGAACTGTCGGACGGATCGACGCGCGTGATCGTCAATTGCGGCGGCGCGGCGCTCGCGGGATCCATGCTTCCCGCCGATCTGGCGCAGGGGCTGCGCACGACCGCTGCGCATTCGACGCTCATTCTGGACGACAGCAATTCGACGGCGATCATGCCGGACGGCTCGCTCGGCCGCGGTGTCGGCGAAGTCGAGCTGGACCGGCACGAGCTGGAGCAGGGCAGCCGGCTCGACGTGGCACATGACGGCTATGCAAAGCGGCTGGGTTTCCAGCACCGCCGCATCCTCGTCCTGAGCAACGAGGGCCGCGAACTGCGCGGTGAGGATGTGCTGCTGCCGGTCGAGAAGCGCCGCAAGATCGCGGATTGCCCCTATGCCATCCGCTTCCATCTCGGGGTCGAGGTCGAGCCGACCCTGACGGCCGACAAGCAGGGCGCGCTGCTGCGCCTTTCCAACGGGGCGCTCTGGCAATTCCGCGTCGGCGCGGGAGAACTCAGTGTCGAGGACAGCCTCTGGGTCGATGGCGACGGCCGTCCGCACCCGACGCAACAGCTCGTCGTCAACGGCACGACGGGCTCCGGCGGCACGAACATCGGCTGGCTGCTCAAGAAATCGGGATAGCGCCGGCGCCAGAGCCGCTCGTCTAAGCTCTTGTGACGGGAGCCGTTTCTTCCGGCTCCCGCTTTCAGGAACTGGTGGCGAGCCTTTTCAGCTTGCGAGCATGGGCCTCATGCTTGACGGCAACCTCGCGAAGACGACGTGCCAGGTCCGGATCATCGCTCGTGTCCGCTCGTTGCCTGGTCGCTTTGGCAAGCTCGGCATAATGCTCGGCATTGCGCCATTCCATGGCGATTATTTAGCATGTGCGGGGCGCTCGACCAAGATATCCACAGCGGTTTGCCGCTTGACGGGACTCGCCTGACAGTCGAGGGGTCCGCCCGTCGAACCGAGGCCGAAAGCGCCGGGGCTGCGACATCGCCAGGATCGTGAAACAGGCACGGGGACGAGACCATGCAGGACGTGAAAATTGAGCGGGCGTTGCTCTCCGTGTCGGACAAGACCGGATTGATCGATCTCGCTTCCGCACTCGTCCGGCATGGCGTGGAACTGGTCTCGACCGGCGGCTCGGCCAGGACGCTGCGCGACGCCGGCCTGCCCGTGCGGGATATTTCCGACCTCACCGGTTTCCCCGAGATGATGGACGGCCGCGTCAAGACGCTGCACCCCAAGGTGCATGGCGGTCTGCTCGCGGTGCGCGACAATCCGGAGCATGTCGCCTCGATGACCGAGCACGGGATCGGCGCGATCGATCTCGTCGTCGTCAATCTCTATCCCTTCGCGGCCACCGTGGCGAAGGGCGCGGATCGCGAAGAGATCATCGAGAATATCGACATCGGCGGCCCCTCCATGGTCCGCTCGGCCGCCAAGAACCATGCCAGCGTCACGATCGTCACCGACACGGCCGACTATGCCCGGCTGATCGAGGAGATGGACGCCAAGGGCAGCGCCACCAGCTATGATTTCCGCCGCCTGTGCGCCGCCAAGGCCTATGCGGCGACCGCCGAATATGACGCCATGATCGCCAGCTGGTTCGCCTCCGCCGATCAGGGCGAGATGTTCCCGCCCTCGCTCTCCGTGCCGCTGCGCCGGGGCCAGTCCCTGCGCTATGGCGAGAACCCGCATCAGCAGGCCGCGCTCTACCTGCCTGCCTTCGCGCCCGGCCGCACGATCGCCGATCATGTGCAAGTGCAGGGCAAGGAGCTCTCCTACAATAATCTCAACGATGCCGACGCCGCGCTGGAGCTGATCGCCGACTTCCGCGATGGCCCGCCGACCGTCGCGATCATCAAGCATGCCAATCCCTGCGGCGTCGCCACCGGCGAGACCCTGATCGAAGCCTATCGCGCGGCCTTCCTGTGCGACACCGTGTCGGCCTTTGGCGGCATCATCGCGGTCAACCGGCCGCTCGATGGTCCCACGGCCGAGGCGATCACCGAGATTTTCACCGAAGTCGTCTGCGCGCCCGATGCCGACCAGGCCGCGAAGGCCGTGTTCGCGAAGAAGAAAAACCTTCGCCTGATCCTGACCGGCGACCTCCCCGATCCGGCACGCGGCGGGATGACGCTCAAGACCATAGCCGGCGGCGTACTGGTGCAGACGCGCGACAACGGCCGCATCACACCGGAAGAGCTCAAGGTCGTCACCAAACGCGCACCGACGCAACGGGAGCTGGCCGATTGCCTCTTCGCCTGGACTATCGCCAAGCATGTGAAGTCCAACGCTATCGTCTATGCGAAGGACGGCGCCACCGCCGGCATCGGCGCGGGGCAGATGAACCGCCGCGATTCCTCGCGCATCGCCGCCATCCGCGCCCGCGAAGCAGCGGAAGCAGCAGGCTGGAGCGAGCCGCGCACGGTCGGTTCCGCCGTGGCGTCCGACGCCTTCTTCCCCTTCCCGGATGGCCTGCTCGCCGCGGCGGAAGCTGGCGCGACGGCGGTCATCCAGCCCGGCGGTTCGATGGGCGATGCCGACGTCATTGCAGCGGCTGACGAGGCTGGCCTGGCCATGGTGTTCACCGGCATGCGGCATTTCCGGCACTGACATATTCCTCCCCAAGCTTACTTGGGGAGGGGACCACCAAGTGGTGGAGGGGAAATAGCGCTCCCCGGTCGCCAGAGAGACTTCACCTCCGCCGCCTTCGCCCGCCTCCATCGTCAGATGGAGAAGAAATGGAAGGCGCGCTTGGTCATTTCGGGAAAATACGGTAAATTCAGTGTTCAAGGGGGCCGAGTCACTCTGTTGCGAGAGGGTCCGTTGCCATGCGCCTGTCCTTGATTGCCGCTGTCGTGCTGCTCAGCCTCGTGCCCACAACCCCGGCCGAATCCCATCATGGCTGGAGCAGCTATGATGCCGCCAGGACCCTGACCATCGAAGGCCCGCTCGTCTCGCTGCGCTGGGCCAATCCCCATGGCGCCGCCACGGTGCGCCACGAGGGCAAAAGCTGGGATGTCATCCTCGCGCCGGTCACCCGCATGGAAGCGCGCGGCCTCTCCGAGGCGCTCATCAAGCCGGGCAGGAAGATCACGCTCGTCGGCTATCCCCGAAGCGACGGCACGCCCGAAATGCGAATCGAGCGCGTGATCGTCGAAGGCAAGACCTACGAATTGCGCTGAGTTCGACGGTCACTCTCTTTGCGACATCGACGACACGCGCCGCTCCCGCAATGGCCGATTTGGGGTGGAGAGCTGACATTCTTGAATCCCTCTCCCCTTGCGGGAGAGGGCTGCGCAGACTTGGCAGCGTGCTGCCTAGTCGGAGCTGGGTGAGGGGTAAGCGATCCGCAGGATCGCGCGGATCTCTGATCCGCACCCCCCTCATCCAACTGCGCCTAGGCGCCTACCGGCGCCAAGGCTGCGTATCCTTCTCCCACAGGGGGAGAAGGTCGGGAAAGTCGTCGCAAACAGCCATCCCGAATTTATCGATCCGTCCCCGCTCATCCAGCGTTAAGGGGGATGCGCTCAGGTCGCTGACGCGATAATCCGCGAGGCGTGCTGGCAGGTGCATTTCCCTTTTCCGTTTTCCGCGCGTCCGATGGACCAGCGCCGATGACGGGGCGTGCCCGCTACGGCGCGGACCGGCGGGTCAAGATCGGGCCTCTGGCGCTGACGATCGCGCTGCATGTGCTCGTCGTCGCGCTGTTCGTGTTCTATAGGTCATCGCCGATCCCGCGTCAGGCCGAGCGAGCGCTCAGCACCTTCTTCGTGCCGGACAAACAGGCCGAGGATGCCGAGGCCGCCAAGGCGCAGACCAAGGAGCAGCCCAGGGAGAAGGACAGCGAAACGCCGCAGGAGCGCGAGACTCCCGTCGAGCAGCCACCGGCGGTCGCGCCACCCGAGCCGCCGGTGGTCACCGCCCCCAATTACCTCACGATGACCCGGGCGGAGTTCGCCGCCTCGAACATCGCCAACATGCAATCCTACAGCAAGAGCAGGGCCAATGAGGGCAACGGCGCGAACAGCAGCACCGCCCAAGGCCCCGGCGAAGGGCCGGGTGGCGCACAGCTTTACGATCCCGACTGGTTCCGCCGTCCGACCAGCACGGAGCTGGGCGGCTATCTCAATGCCGGCATGCCACGCGAAGGCTGGGGCTTGATCGCCTGCCAGACCATCGCGCGCAACCGCGTCGATAATTGCCGCACGCTCGGCGAATATCCGGCCGGCTCGGGCTTCGGCCGAGCCGTGCGCGAAGCTGCGTGGCAATTTCAGGTGCTGCCGCCCCGCGTCAACGGGCGTCCCGTCATCGGCGCGTGGGTGCGCATCCGCATCACATACGGCACGGTTAACGAAGCAAGCTGATGAGGGTTCGGCCCCGTTCATAAGGAGGCCGAACCTCGGCTGGTTTAACGGTTTTTTAGGTGACTTCGTTCATTCCCTCGGGCAGTCATACCTCCCGGGGGAACTGCCTGAATGTCGCGTCCTGACCAGCCCGTCGATGTGGCCATCATCGGTGCGGGGCCAGCCGGCCTCACCGCTGCCTATCTGCTGACCAAGGCCGGTCACAGCGTCACCGTGATCGAGAAGGATCCGGTGCATGTCGGCGGCATCAGCCGAACCGTGGAGCACAAGGGCTTCCGCTTCGACATTGGCGGCCACCGCTTCTTCTCCAAGTCGAAGGAAGTGGTCGATCTCTGGAACGAGATCCTGCCGCACGATTTCATCGATCGGCCGCGGATGAGCCGCATCTATTATGAGGGCAAGTTCTACAGCTATCCGCTGCGCGCGTTCGAGGCGCTGCGCAATCTCGGCCTCTTCCGCTCGGCCATGTGCATGCTGAGCTATGCGCAGGCCAAGCTGTTCCCGATCAAGGAGGTGAAGAGCTTCGAGGACTGGGTGGTCAACCAGTTCGGCCGCAAGCTCTATTCGATCTTCTTCAAGACCTATACCGAGAAGGTGTGGGGCATGCCCTGCGACACAATGTCGGCGGATTGGGCGGCGCAGCGCATCAAGGGGCTGAGCCTCGGCGCCGCCGTGCTCGACGGCCTCAAGCGCAGCCTCGGCCTCAACAAGAAGCCCAATGACGGCATGGGCACCAAGACCCTGCTGGAGCATTTCCGCTATCCGCGCCTCGGCCCGGGCATGATGTGGGACGCCGCGCGCGACCAGGTCGTCGCCGGCGGCAATCAGGTGCTGATGGGCCATGGCCTCAAGCGCCTCAGCCTCGACCAGGTGACCGATCGCTGGACGCTGGAAGCGACCGATGAAGCGGGCGAGACTCTTTCGATCAGCGCCGCGCACGTCATCAGTTCCGCGCCGATGCGCGAGCTTGCCGGCCGCCTGCATCCCGCGCCGGCCACGCTCGGCAATGCGCTGTCGCTCAATTATCGCGATTTCCTCACGGTGGCGCTGATGATTCGCTCGGAAGATCTCTTTCCGGACAACTGGATCTACATTCACGATCCGCGCGTGCAGGTCGGCCGTGTGCAGAATTTCCGCAGCTGGTCGCCTGAAATGGTGCCTGATCCCGACATCGCCTGCGTCGGCCTCGAATATTTCTGCTTCGAGGGCGATGGCCTCTGGGCATCGAGCGACGAGGATCTGATCAAGCTCGCCACCAGCGAGATGGAGCTGATGGGCCTGGTCAAGGGCGAGCAGGTCGTCGGCGGCGCCGTCGTCCGGCAGGAAAAGGCCTATCCGGTCTATGACGAGACCTATGCGCAGAATGTCGCCGTCATGCGCGCCGAGCTCGAAGAGAAATATCCGACGCTGCATCTGGTCGGCCGCAACGGCATGCACCGTTACAATAATCAGGACCATGCGATGATGACGGCGATGCTGACCGTCCGCAACATCGTCTCGGGCACGCGCGTCTACGACATCTGGGGCGTCAACGAGGACGCCGAATATCACGAGGCCGGCCATGACGGCGCCCTGACAGAGGGCGAACGCGCGGCACTTGAGAGCGAGCGCGCCGTTCCCATGGCCGTGCGCGCATGATTGCATCGCTCTGGTCCGCGGGCATGGAGCTGCTCCGGCAGCGCTACGTCCGCTATGGCATTGCCAGCGCCGTCGCGCTCGGCAGCGATATGGGCCTGTTCCTGCTGTTCATGAGCGCCGGGCTCGATCCCGCGCCCGCCTCCGCACTCGGCTACAGCGTCGGCATCCTGGTCCACTGGCTCATTTCGTCACGCCTCGTCTTTGCGGAAGGCGCCGCGCCCAAGGGGCCGGAGCGGACTCGCCAGAAGGCGCTCTTCGTGGGCTCGGCCATCATCGGGCTCGCCATCACCACCGGCATCGTCGCGCTCGGCAGCTTCCTTGGCCTCGTGCCGGTCGCCTCCAAGCTGATTGCCATCGCGGTGAGCTTCCAGACGACCTATATCCTGCGCAAGACGATCGTATTCGCGACATCGCCATGACGGCGGGACCGAATATCTCGAAGCGCGCGAGCCGGTTGATCCTGCTCGGCCTGTGGCTCGCCACCTGCGCGGCGCTGATCGCCACGACCTGGCACTTCATCGTTCCGCTCAATTTCCGCGATCCGGACGATGCCCTGCGCCTTGTCCAGGTGCGTGATCTTCTCGCCGGCCAGAGCTGGTTCGATCTCACCCAGCATCGCATCTATCCGCCGGAAGGTGTGCCGATGCATTGGTCGCGCCTCGTCGATGCGCCAGTCGCTCTGCTGCTGTGGCTGCTCAATCCGCTGCTTGGCCAGGCCCTGGCCGAGCGGATCGTGCTCGTCGCCGTACCACTCGGCGCACTCCTCATCCTCGCTCTCCTCCTCTACAGGATCAACCGCACGCTCGCCTTGTCCCGCGCGGCGTCCCTGCTCGCGGTTGCCATGCTGTTCAGCACGCTCTCGATCCTGATTCAGTTCGCGCCGCTGCGCATCGATCATCACGCGATGCAGATGATTGCCGGAGCGGCGGCGATGCTGGCCGTGGTGAGCGCGCCGCGCAGCGACGGCCGGCGGGGGCTCATCGCCGGCGTGGCGATGGCCTGCTGGCTTCAAATCTCGTTCGAGGGCCTGCCCTATGCCGTAGCCATCGGCGGCATCCTCGCCGCGAGCTATGTCTACCGGGCGGAGCGCTGGGCGGATTTCCAGGATTATATGCTCGCCCTGCCGCTGGTCTCGGCGGCGCTGCTCGTCGGCACGCGCTATCCCGCCGACGCGATGATTCCCTGGTGCGATTCCTTCTCGCCGGCCTATCTCAGCCCTCTCGGCGTCGTGTCGCTCCTCCTGCTGGTCGGCCAGAAGCTCTGCCCCGGAAAGACGCCGCTGCTTCGCGCCATCCCCTTGGCGATTGCCGGCGGCGCGGGCGCGGCCCTGTTCATTGCCCTGTCGCGCGAGTGCCTCGCCGGCCCGTTCGAGACTCTGGACCCGATCGTCTATCAGCTCTGGTATCTGGCCGTGCGCGAAGGCCTGCCCCTCACCGCGCAGAAACTGGACTTGCAGGCTATCATCATCGCGCCAGCCATACTCGGCTTCGTCGGCACCGCGATGGCCATTCGTCGCGCCGACGAACCGCGCGTCCGGGAGGCCTGGATCGTGCTCTTCGCCATGCAGGTCATGGCGTTTCTCGTGGCGCTGTCGGTGATGCGCGCAATGGGGTTCGCGCACCTCATGTCCCTGCCCGGCAACACGATGCTCGTCGTCATGCTGGTCGCTGCCGCGCAACGGATGAAAGTGGCGACGGCGCGCGTGCTCGGCACGTCCGCCTGCTTGCTGGCGACCCCGATCGGCGCCTCGTGGATCACCGCCGGCCTGATCGACGAGGAGCCGGCCAACGCCGCCGGATCGGCCGTGCCCGACCGCTATCGCTGCACCACGGCCGGGACATTGCGCGGACTGGATGCCCTGCCGTCAACACTCATCTACACCCCCCTCGACATAGGCGCCCACCTCCTCGTCTACACACAACACAGCGTCGTCGCGACGGGGCATCACCGCAACGCCGGCGGCATGAAGACCGTCCTGACCGGCTTGACGGCGCCGACGGCCGAGGCCCGCGCCATCGTGACCGGATCGGGCGCGCGCTATCTCGCATTCTGTCGGGGCGAGAACGAGATCGCACGCTATACGCGCCTCTATCCGCGTAGCCTCATGGCCGATCTGGCGGCGGGGCGCACGCCTGTCTGGCTGGAGCCGGTGGCGATGCGTCCCGGCGAATCCATCCGGGTTTACCGGATCGTGCGCCCGGCCGACTGATCAGGCCGCCACGAACTTCATCGCCACGCCGTTCATGCAGTAGCGCAGGCCCGTCGGCATCGGCCCGTCATTGAAGACATGGCCGAGATGCCCGCCGCAACGCGCGCAATGCACTTCCGTCCGTGCGACGCCGATATCGCGATCGATGCTCGTGCCGATCGCCTTGGGCAGCGGCCGCCAGAAGCTCGGCCAGCCCGTGTGGCTCTCATATTTCGTCCGCGAATCGAACAACTTCTGGTCGCAGCCGGCGCAGATGAACGTGCCCCGCCGCTTTTCCTTGTTAAGCGGTGAGGTGAACGCACGCTCGGTCGCCGCTTGGCGCAAAACCGCATAAGCCTGCGGACTGAGACGCTTGCGCCACTCCGCATCGGCCAGTTGAAAAGGCGCTTTCGGGCGCGGCCCGCCTTCGCCGGCTTCCGCGGCACCGATCCACAGGGCAATCGCCGCCGCGGCACCGCCGCCAAGCAGGCTTCTGCGGTCGAACATCGTCGTCATAGGTCTCTCCTCTGCCCGAACCGCCTCTGATGTGGGTGCGAAAAACGGGTTCGCAAGATTTGTACCCTTCAGATACGCACGCGGGGCAATGACGGATGCGGTATCATCACCCACACTGGAAGAGCGGATCAAGGCGGAGGCCCGGGCGCTCGGTTTCACCTCCTGTGCGATCACGCGCGCCGATGCGATCCCGCAGGCCGCCGAGCGGCTGAATGCGTGGCTCGCCGAGGGGCGCCATGGCGAGATGGGGTGGATGGAAAGCCGCGCCGATCAGCGGGGCAACCCGCAAGCACTCTGGTCCGAGGTCCGATCGGTCATCATGCTCGGCATGAGCTATGCGCCGCTGATCGATCCGCTGGCGCATGCTGACCATCCGCAGATCGGCCGCATTTCGGTCTATGCGCAGGGGCAGGACTATCATGACGTCGTCAAGCGCGCGCTGAAGGCGCTCGGCCGGTGGCTGGCGGAGCAGGAAGGCGAGCAGCTCAAGGTCTTCGTCGATACGGCGCCGGTGATGGAAAAGCCGCTGGCGGCGGCGGCCGGCCTCGGCTGGCAGGGCAAGCATACCAACCTCGTCAGCCGCAGCGAAGGCAGCTGGCTGTTCCTCGGAGCTATCTACACGACCGCTGTACTCGCGCCTGATGCCCCAAGCGGCGACCGATGCGGCTCTTGCAACGTCTGCCAGGCCGCCTGCCCGACCAACGCTTTCCCCGCGCCCTATCAGCTCGATGCGCGGCGCTGCATTTCCTATCTCACCATCGAGCATAAGGGCCCGATCCCCGAGGCGCTGCGCCCCGGCATCGGCAACCGCATCTATGGCTGCGACGATTGCCTCGCCGTCTGCCCGTGGAACAAGTTCGCGCAAGTTGCGCGAGCCAACCGGGCCTTTCTGCCGCGCGCGGAACTGGTCGCGCCGGCGCTGGCCGATCTGCTCGCGCTCGACGATGCGGGGTTTCGCGAGGTCTTCGCCGGATCGCCGATCAAGCGCATCGGCCGCAATCGTATGGTGCGCAACGCGGCCATCGCCGCCGGAAATAGCGGCGATACCGCGTTCATTCCGGTACTGGCGCGTTTGAGGAATGACGACGATCCGATTGTCGCCGAGGCGGCCAGCTGGGCGCTCGCGCAACTGGGCGCAAACGACGGCCGGGCGCCTGTCAGGCCTGTCGCACCCCAAGGATCTTGAGCCGCCGCTCCTTGCCCGAACGATCGGGCCAGGCAATCGACTGCCCCTCCCGCAGCCCGATCAGCGACGCGCCGACCGGCGTGAGGATCGAGATACGCCCCGCTGCGATGTCGGCATCCTGCGGATAGACGAGCTGAACGACCCGGTCGGTCCCCGTCGCCTCGATCGTGAAGTCGACGGTCGACATCATCGTCACCACATCCTCGGCGATGCGATCATGTGCATAGAGCCTTGCTCGCGTGATTTCGTCGAGCAGCAAGGCGCTGACATCCGGCAGCTTGTCCTCGACGCTGAGCGCCAGTGCGGCGAGCGCATCGGCTTCTGTATCGATCATGTGAATCGGTGGCCGTCGAGCGGCGATCATATCGGTCATTGTGCGGGCTTTCTCGCGAGAGATGGGGTTGTCGCGGCGTGCGGCGGCGACAGTCAGCTAGCGAAGCGTGACCCCGGCGTTCGGGGCATAAAGCGCCGAACCCCGGGGCTAGATGCCCGCGAGAAGTTGACCCCCATGATATCTGAACCGGGAAGGACCGGAATGCTCGATCATGAACCCAGAGTCTCACCCCCGGGCGGGCAAGTCAACCAGGGCCTGTTATGCCCGCTTTTCATCGTTCCCGCAGCAGCTTGACGCAGGCATTCCAGTCCATGTCGGTGCCTGCGTTGTTACGCGCATCGACATGCGTCACGATCGGCTCACGATTGGTAGCGGGCGGATAGAGATAGGTGTCGAGCACGCACTGGCCGTTGGCGAACTGAAGCTTGCGCGCGGCGGGATCGCGTATATCGAGGCGCGGCTCGCCGAACAGGCGGACAAGACCGCGCGCATCGGCGCCCATGACGCCGACCGGCTCGGGCCGACTCGCCGGCGTGAAACCCGCCGCCGGGGCCGGCGTCGTCGCGGGCGGCACGATGCTCGCGCCGCAACCGCCGAGCGACAGCAGCGCCAGCGACAGGATCGCGGCGGAAATGGGAGAACGGGCGGCCATGGCGTGAGGTTGTGTGGACATTCAGATCAGGGCGAACCGAAAATGGTGGTCTTGCGTGACCCGGAGCGCAGCGTACTCACAGTACGTGAGCACCGGAAGCGCGCGAAACCGCCATTTGCAGGCCGGCATGGGCTGAATGTCCATACAACCTAGCCCGTCTTGCGCCCGTGAAACATATGCGCGGCCATAGCCACGCTCCAGATCGGCGCAAACAGATTAACGACGGGTGGCAGGAAAAGCAGCGCCGAAACGAGTCCGACCTGCCAGCGCTCGCTCGCGCGGAACGGCGGAAGATCGGGATGCCGCCCCTCGACCAGCTCCGCCATGTCCCGTCCGAGCAGATAGGCATTCACGACGAGGAACAGCAAAGGCGCGCCGATGCCGGTGACGACCAGCAGAAGATAGAGAGGCAAGGCTGCGATGTTCCAGCCGATCGCGCGCAGCACCGATCGGACCGCGACCCGCATGCCCTCGGTCACCGGCACGACGCGCGCCAGCGCATGCCGCTCGCCATAGCTTGCTTCCTCGACCGCCGCGACGATCCGGTCCGCATAGAGGCCGACAACGGCCACCGCGACGGTGCGGAACAGCACCCAGCTGCCGATGCCGATGACCACCGCCGAGAGCAGCGCGCCGATCAGCCCGTCCGGTTGCCACTGCCCCATCCACGCGAAGGCCATATGCAGCCCCCACCACATGGCTGCGCCAAGCGCCGCGAGGACCAGCAACGTCAGCGCCAGCGTGCGCCAGAGGACTCCGCGCACGCTGGGCAAGGCGATCTGAGGCAACGCGCGCAGGAAAGCCGTGACGATCATCCGTCCCGTCTCGCGCACCGGCCGTTGAGGGTCAAGCCAGCCATGCCCAAGCTTGCCGCGCCCTGCCGCCGCCGATAGAACGGCGCCACTTCCCTGCCCCGAAAGGAAACCTGCTTGTCCGAGCCCATTCTCGACATCGTCGCCATCGGCAATGCCATTGTCGACGTCATCTCGCAGGAGGATGACGCCTTCATCGCCAGCCATGCGCTGACCAAGGGCGGGATGCAGCTGGTCGATACCGAGCAGGCCGAGCTGCTCTATTCGGCGATGAGCTCCGGCCTTGAGATCTCTGGCGGATCGGCCGCCAACACGCTGGCCGGCATGGCCGCGCTCGGCTGTTCCTGCGCCTTCATCGGCCAGGTCCGCGACGACCAGCTTGGCGACATCTTCGCGCATGACATTCGCGCGCTCGGCATAAGCTTCGAGACGGCTGTGGCCACTGACGGCCCGCCCACGGCGCGCTGCCTCATCATGGTGACGCCCGACGCGCAGCGCACGATGAACACCTTCCTCGGCGCCTCGCAGTTTCTGCCGCCCTCGGCGCTCGATCTCGACATGATCCGCTCGGCGCGTATCCTCTATCTGGAAGGCTATCTGTGGGACCCCGAGCAGCCGCGCGCCGCGATGCGCAGCGCCATCGCCGCCGCGCGCGAGGCCGGCCGCGAGGTCGCCTTCACCCTCTCCGACGCCTTCGTGATCGCCCGCCATGGCGATGATTTCCGCGCGCTGATCGAGGAAGGTCAGATCGATATCCTGTTCTCCAACGAGAGCGAGATCACGGCGCTCGCCGGGACGAACGACGTCGAGAAGGCCATCGCGACCTTCGCGCCCAGGCTGCGCACGCTCGTCGTGACACGCAGCGAGAAGGGCGCCATCGCGATCCGGGACGGTGAGCGCCACACCGTCACCGCCGCACCGGTCGAGAAGGTGCTGGACACGACCGGGGCGGGCGACCTGTTCACCGCCGGCTTCCTGGCGGGCTATGTGCGCGGCAAGGCCCCGACGCAGTGCCTGGAAATGGGGGCGCTGTGCGCGGCCGAGGTCATCTCGCATTATGGCGCGCGGCCGGAGAAGGATTTAAAGGGGTTGTTGGGCGGACTGCTGGACTGAATCCGGCCTTCGTCCCGTCACCCCAGCGAAAGCTGGGATCTCAGGCGAGGTAGCGCGGCCACCGCACGAGATCCCAGCTTTCGCTGGGATGACGGCTAAGAACGAGGCTCATCCTCCCGCCCCGCCTCCACCAGCAACCAGCAGCGGATCGCGCTCGCCAGATTCGGCGGCTCTTCCTGCCCGATCCGCTCGGCATCGATGCGCGCGACCAGCGCGCTGTACGGCAGGCCCTCGGCACGCGCCCGGTCCTCCAGCGCTCGCCAGAAGACCGGTTCGAGACTGATCGACGTGGTATGCCCGGCGATGGTCATGCTGCGCTTGACCGGCCCGGCATAGAGCGGCGGCTCAGACTCCACCGCCCGAGCGCTCAATACATATGCTGGCCGCCATTGATCGACATAGTCGATCCGGTGACGAAGCCGGCATCCTCGCTGCACAGGAAAGCGACGCCGCGCGCGATCTCATCGGCATGGCCAAGGCGGCCGACCGGCACGCGGGCAACGATTTTCTCGAGCACCGGCGCCGGCACCGCCGCCACCATGTCCGTGTCGATATAGCCCGGCGCGATCGCATTCACGGTGACGCCGAACTTGGCGCCTTCCTGCGCGAGTGCCTTGGTGAAGCCGTGAATGCCCGACTTGGCGGCGGCATAGTTGACCTGGCCATATTGGCCCGCCTGCCCGTTGATTGAGCCGATATTGACGATGCGGCCCCAGCCGCGCTCCCGCATGCCGGGAAACGTCGCCTTCGCCATGTTGAAGCAGCCGCCGAGGTTGATGCGCATCACCTCGTTCCAGTCCTCGAAGCTCATCTTCATGAGCACGCCGTCGCGCGTGATGCCGGCATTGTTGACGACGATGTCGACCGGCCCGAGATCGGCGGCAACCTGCGCGCACCCATCGAGGCAAGCCTGATGATCGCCCACATCCCACTTATAGGCGCGGATGCCGGTCTTGTCGGTGAAGGCCTTCGCCTTCTCCTCATTGCCCGCATAATTGGCCGCGACCGTATAGCCCATGTCGCGCAGCGCCAGGCTGATCGCTTCGCCAATGCCCCGGGTGCCGCCGGTCACGATCGCCACTCTGCTCATGCAACTCTCTCCTGTTGACTCACCGTAGGTTCGCCCAGCCGGCAAGCTCGCGCCCGAGCAGCTGGCGGTACAGGACGATAGCGTCGCCTTCCGCGTTTAGACAGGGCAAAAAGGCGAAATTGCGCCCGCCTCCGGCCAGGAATGTCTCCTTGCCGCGCAAGGCTATTTCCTCAAGCGTTTCGAGGCAATCGGCCGAGAAGCCGGGCGTCATCACCGCCACGGAAGCGACGCCCTGACCCGGAAGCGCGGCGAGCGTGGCGTCGGTCGCGGGCTCCAGCCACTTCGCGCGGCCGAAGCGCGACTGGAACGTCACCATGACCTCGCGCCCCAGCGCTTCGCCAAGCAGGCGCGCGGTCTTGTAGCATTGGCAATGATAGGGATCACCGAGATCGAGCGTACGCCGCGGCATGCCGTGGAAGCTGGCCACGATCCGATCCGGCACGAAGCTGAGCGCGGCCAGCTGCCGCTCGGTGCGGGCGCGCAGCGCCTCGATATAGGCGGGATCGTCATGATAGGCGGGCAGCATGCGCAGCGCCGGCTGCCAGCGCATGCCCGCCAGCACGCGGGCGACCTCGTCCATCGCTGTCGCCGTCGTCGCCCCGCAATATTGCGGATAGAGCGGCGCGATCAGGATGCGGTCATGGCCGCTCGCCTTCAGCGCAGCGAGCCGGTCGGCAATGGCGGGATTGCCGTAGCGCATCGCCCAGTCGACCGTGATGTCCTCGCCCCAGGCCCGGCCGAGTCCGCGCGCCGTATCGCGTGTGTTGACCGCGAGCGGCGAGCCGTCCGGCGTCCAGACCTGCTCATAGGCATGGGCGGACTTGCGGGGCCGCGTGTTGAGGATGATGCCGCGCAGGATCGGCTGCCAGAGCAGGGCCGGGATCTCGACCACGCGCGGGTCCGAGAGAAACTCGCGCAGATAGCGCTTCACCGCCGCCGGTGTCGGCGCGTCCGGCGTGCCGAGATTGACGATCAGCACCGCGACCTTGCCGGTCACGACCGGCGGATGATCGCTCGGCAGCGCCGCGCTCATGCCGCTTCGCCCAGGATCGGCAGCGAACGGTAGCGCTTGCCGGTAATGGTCGAAAGCGCACCGGCGAGCGCGGGCGCCACGGCCGGCACGCCCATCTCGCTGAAGCCGACCGGTCCGCCAGCGCTGTCCAGAAACTCGACCATGACGTCACCCACATCGGCAAGGCGCGGCAGGCCATAATCGGCGAGCCGCATCTTCCCCGGCAGCGAATTGCGATAATTGGGCGATCCGCCAAGCGCCATGGCGAGGCCGAAGATCAGCCCGCCCTCGATCTGCTGGCGGGCGATGCCCGGATTGACGATCGTGCCGAGGTCGGCGACCGCGACCAGTCGCTTCACCGCGACCCGCCCGCCCGCAAAGCCCGCTTCCACCAGCACGGCGATGTAACCGCCCTTCATCGCGCAGCAGGCAATACCCTGACCACTGCCGCGCACGCCGCCCGACCAACCGCCGAGCGCCGCCACATTCGTGAGGCATTGCGCCAGCCGGGGATGGCCACCGAGCATCTGGATGCGGAAGGAGAGCGGCTCCACGCCGGCGACGATCGCCAGCTCGTCGATGAAGCTTTCCGAGAAGAACGTGCCGTAGCTCGCCGCATTGCTGCGCCATCGGCCGACCGGCAGGCCGATATCGGCTGGGAAATGATCCACGGCGAAATTGGGAATGGCATAAGGCAGGTCCATGCCCGCCACCGCCAGCTCATCCGTCTCCCCCGCCGTCGAGACCAGCGCTTCCTTCCGGCTCTCGCCATGGCCGATGCGGCGCCAGAGCTGCGCGAGCGCGGGCGGCGTCGCCACCTTGGCCGACCAGCCTTCGACAAAGCCGCCCGCCTCGAGCCGCGCGGCCATGCGCGCTTTCGCCGGGGGTCGGGGACAGTCGCGAATGATATCTTCCGAGCGCGACCACATGAGCTGCACCGGCGCCTTCGCCGCGCGGGCGATCAGCGCCGCCTGCACGCCGGCATCCACTTCCATCTTGATGCCGAACGAGCCGCCCGCGAACAGTGGATAGATCGTCACCGACGTCTCGCTGACGCCGAGCGCTCGGGCCACCGCTTCGCGCGCCAGCACCGGCGCCTGGGTCGGCATCCAGAGCTCGATGTCATTGTCGCGGATGCGTGCCGTCGCCGCCATCGGTTCGAGCGCGAGATGCAGCGCGGGCGCGACCACATAATCTGCGCGCACGATCCGCGCGCCATCGAACACCGGCGCGAGATCGCCCCGGCTGAAATAGCGCCCGCCGTCATCGCCCTCGAAAGCGGCGTCCAGCGCGCCCGCGATCGAGCGATCGCTGACCGCCGGGCCGGCCAGCTCGAACACCGGATCCAGCCGGTCGAGCGCCTGATTGGCCGCCCACCAGTTGCGCGCCGTCACCGCGACCCAGCCGGTCCCCTCCGGGCGGATCACGCCGATCATGCCGGGCACCTTGCGCGCCGCCGCCTCGTTGATCGACTTGAGCCGCAAGGCGTTGACCGGGCCTTGCCGGATCGCCGCATAGATCATGTCCGGCAGGCGAATGTCGGCGGCATAATTGGCCGATCCGTCGATCTTGGCGGGAATGTCGAGGCGCGTGACTTCGCTGCCGATCAGCGCTTCGTCGCGCCCTTCCGGGCGATAGGGCAATACAACCGGCGGTTTGAAGGCGCCCGCTTCATGCGCCACTTCGCCGATGCGCAGCTTGTTTGTGCCGTCCGAGATGATGCCATTCTCGATGTCACAGCTTTCCCAGGTCACGTCCCAGCGCGCCGCCGCCGCCATGCAGAGCAGCACGCGCGCTGCTGCGCCCGCCGCGCGCAGATCCTCGTAGAAACTGGGCACGGAGGTCGATCCGCCGGTCAGCATGAGCATCGAGCTGCGCGCGCGATCGTCGATGAAGCGGTCGCCCCAGTTGCCGAAGCTGCGCTTCACCGGCCCGTCGAACCACTCCCGCGCGAGCAGGCGATTGGCATAGAGTGGCCCTGGCGGCGCGGGCTGCACGGCGACTGCACGCCAGTCCGCACCCAGCTCGTCCGCCACGATCTGCGCGAACAGCGTGAAGACGCCCTGGCCGAGCTCAGCCTGCGGCACCATCACGATCACCTGTCCGCCGCGATCCACCTTCACGAAGGCGCCGAACGCGGTCTCGCCCTCGGCGGTATCGGCTTGCTGATCGTAGCTGCGCGGCCAGAGCGCCCAGGCGAGGGCAAGGCCTCCGCCGACCGCGGCGCCCGTCAGCAATGTCCGGCGGCTCAGGCGCAGGCCGCCGCCCTTCTCGTCAAGGTACCTGTCCGGCCTCTCAGCCAAAGGCGGGGCTCGCGCGGCCCGCGCCGCCATCCAGCCAGCGCGCCACGCGCTCGGCAATGGCGCGGAAGGGTTGGCCGATCACGCCATCTTCGGCGGCCGGCGGCATGCCGTTGTCCGATGCCGTGCGCACCGCGATGTCGAGCGGTACGCGGCCAAGGAACGGCAGGCCGAGCCGCGCCGCATCCGCTTCCGCGCCGCCGCTGCCGAACGGGTCCGACACCTCGCCGCAATGCGGGCAGACATAGCCCGACATATTCTCGACCATGCCGATCACCGGCACCTTCGCCTGATCGAAGAAGCTGATCGCGCGCGCGGCATCGATCAGCGCCAGATCCTGCGGGGTCGAGATAATCACCGCGCCGGCCGGCTTGTACTTCTGGATCATCGTCAGCTGCACGTCGCCCGTGCCCGGCGGCAGATCGACGATCAGGATCTCCGTGCCGCGCCAGTCTGCATCGATGAGCTGGCCGAGTGCATTGCCCGCCATCGGCCCGCGCCAGGCGATCGCCTGGCCGGGCTTGGCGAGATGCCCCATGGAAAGCATCGGCACGCCATGCTCGTTCGGCACGGGAATGAGCCGGCTGCCCTCGGCCTGCGGCTTGACACCTTCGCTGTCGAGCAAGCGCGGGAGCGAAGGACCGTAAATGTCCGCATCGACCATGCCGACCTTCTTGCCGAGGCGCTTGAGCGCCACGGCGAGATTGACCGAAAGCGTGGACTTGCCGACGCCGCCCTTGCCCGATCCGACCGCGACGATCAGCGGCCGGGCCGATCGCTCGGCGGTCATCGCGATGCGCACGTCGGATATGCCGGGCTCGATCTCGCCCGCCGCCTTGATGCGCGCCGCGAAGGCATCGCGCTCGGCCGCTTCCAGCTCGCTCACGTCGAGGACGAGGCTCAGCACCCCGTCCTTCTGGCGCAGGCCGCTCACACGCCCGGGGGCGATGGCGTCGATCCGTGCGGCCAAAGCTGCATCCACGGCCGTCCCGGCCTCTCTCGCTGCGTCACTCATGGGGCGCGCTTTAAACTGATCGGTGCCGCCGCGCAAAGCGCCGCAAGGCGGTTTTTGTGACATGTGCGCGATATTATTGGGGGCACGGCCCTGTATTTCCTCGGATAGCGTCCCTATACAAGCGGCATGGACACTGACATGACGCAGCGCCCCGGCCAGGCCTCGGCGATGAGCGAAGGCGGCCCGTGGGGCAGCAGGGACGAGGACAATGGCGGCAAGGGCGAAGGCGGCCCCCGCAATCCGTGGAACCCGCCGCCGCGCGGCGACGAGCCGGGAGGACGCGGCCCACGCGGCCCCAGCGCCATCGACGAACTGCTGCGCCGCGCGCGGGACAGCTTCGGCGGCGGCTTGCCGAACGGCCCGCGTGGTCGCGCGCTCTGGCCGTTCATCGCCGGTGCCGTCGTGCTCATCTGGATCGGCACGACCAGCTTCCATCGCATCGGCCCGCAGGAGCGCGGCGTCGTCTCGCTGCTCGGCAGCTACAGCAAGACACTCGAGCCGGGCATCGGCATCACGCTGCCGGCACCGTTCGAAAGCGTCACCGTGGTCGACATCGAGGAAATTCGCACGATCGATCTCGGATCGGCCGGCAACGAGGCGGAAAAGCTGGTGCTGACCGCCGACCAGAACATCATCAATCTGGGCTATTCGGTGCGCTGGAACATCAGCGATCCGACGCAATATGCCTTCCAGATCGCCGACCCGGACGCGACGCTCAATGAAGTCGCCGAATCCGCCATGCGCGCCGTGATCGCGACCGTGTCGCTGACCGACGCCATGGGCGCCGGGCGCAACGCGATCGAGAGCCAGGTGCAGGAGCGGATGCAGAACATCCTCAACACCTATCGCGCCGGCATCCGCATCCAGGGCGTGGCGATCAAGCAGGCCGACCCGCCGGATCAGGTCAATGACGCCTTCAAGGAAGTGACCGCCGCGCAGCAGGCGGCCGAAACATACATCAACCAGGCGCAGGCCTATGCCCAGCAGCTCTCCGCCCAGTCGCAGGGTGAGGCGGCCGCGTTCGACGCGGTCTATGAGCAGTACAGGCTCGCGCCCGACGTGACCCGGCGGCGCATGTATTATGAGACGATGGAAAAGGTGCTTTCCGGCGTGAACAAGACGATCGTCGAAACCGGTAACGTGACGCCGTATCTGCCGCTCCCCGCCGTGCGCGCCAATCGCACGACCACGGTAGAAGCCCAGCCGCAGCCTCGGCAGGGAGGCGGCCAGTGAACCTCTCGGCCCGCAACCCCATCGCGCTCGCCGTTCTGGCGACCATCGCGCTGTTCCTGATCGGCAGCACCTTCTCGATCGTGCCCGAGACGCGCCAGGCCGTCGTACTGCGGCTCGGCGAAGTGAAACGCATCTATAATCCGTACAAGCCCAACGAAGTGTTCGGCGCGACCGGCGCCGGGCTCAAGGTGCGCATCCCGTTCTTCGATCAGGTGGTCTGGATCGACAAGCGCGTCCAGTCGGTCACCATGGAGCGCCAGCAAGTGCTCTCGACCGATCAGCTGCGCCTGCAGGTCGATGCCTTCGCGCGCTACCGCATCGTCAATCCGCAGCGCATGTATATCGCCGCAGGGAACGAGGAGCGCGTCAAGGATGCACTCCGCCCGATCCTCGGCTCGGCCCTGCGTAACGAGCTGGGCAAGCGTCGCGCGGATCTGCTGCTCAGCCCCGAGCGGGGCGAGGTGATGACCAACATTCGCCGCAGCCTCGATCGTGTCGCCGCGCAATATGGCGCCGAGATCGTCGATGTGCGGATCATGCGCACAGACCTGCCGGACGGCGCCCCGCTGCAGAGCGCCTTCCAGCGCATGCGCTCGGCGCGCGAGCAGGAGGCGCTAACCATCCGCGCAGAAGGCGCCAGGCGTGCGCAGGAAATCCGCGGCCAGGCCGATGCCGACGCCGCGCGCGTCTATGCCGCCAGCTTCGGCAAGGACCCGCAATTCTATGATTTCTACCGGGCCATGCAGTCCTATCGGATCAGCTTCGCCCAGCAGAATGAAGGCGAAACGAGCGCGGTGCTGTCCGCGGACAATGACTATCTCCGCCAGTTCAGGGGGCGCTGATTTCGTGGGCCGGCGCTGGAACGTCCAGCGCCGCCGCTCATTCAATGCCGGTTAATCCGGCACGCGCCATGGCCCGGACAAGGTCGCGACAATTTTCCGGTCGGGACCGCGAGGGGCCTGATGACGGACATTTGATGAGAGGAAGGTTTTTCGTGCGCTACGCTTACGCCATCACAGCAGCCCTGCTTGTCGGCGGAACCACGCTGGCCCTGACGTCCAATTCGACCAGCGTGATCGCCCAGACTGCCCAGAATGAAGGCATGGCCGCCGCCGCTCCGCGCGGCGCCCCGGTCAGCCTTGCCGACATGGTCCAAAAGCTGCAACCCGCCGTGGTCAATATCTCGACCCGCCAGCGCGTGCAGGTCCAGAATCCCTTCGCCGGAACGCCGTTCGGCGGCCTGTTCGGCGGTGACCAGCCGCAGACTCGCCAGGCGCAATCGCTCGGCTCCGGCTTCATCATCTCGGCCGACGGCTATGTCGTGACCAACAATCACGTCGTGGCGCCTGGCGCGCGCGGCGCATCTGTCGATGCGATCACCGTCACCCTGCCGGATCGCACCGAATATGAGGCGAAGCTGGTCGGCACCGATCCGCGCTCCGACCTTGCCGTGCTCAAAATCACCACCAACAAGCCGCTGCCGTTCGTCAAGTTCGGCGATTCCACCAAGTCGCGCGTCGGCGACTGGGTTGTGGCGATCGGCAATCCCTTCGGCATCGGCAGCACGGTGACCGCAGGCATCATCTCCGCGCTTCACCGCAACACCGGTGGCGCCGAGCGCTTCATCCAGACCGATGCCTCGATCAATCAGGGCAATTCGGGTGGCCCGATGTTCGACATGAATGGCAATGTGATCGGCATCAATTCGCAGATTCTGTCGCCCACCGGCGGCAATGTCGGCATCGGCTTCGCGATTCCCGCCGAGCAGGCCGTCTCGGTGATCGAGACCCTGCGCTCCGGCGGCAGCGTGAAGCGCGGCTATCTCGGCATCCAGATCAGCCCGGTCTCCGAGGATCTGGCCGATTCGCTCGGCCTGCCCAAGAATCGCGGCGAGTTCGTCCAGTCGGTCGAGGCCGGCAAGGGCGCCGACAAGGCCGGCATCAAGGCAGGCGATGTCATCGTCAAAGTCAACAATGTCGAGGTGACGCCGGACGAGACGCTGTCCTACATCGTCTCAGGTTTGCCGGTGAACACCACCGTGCCGATCGAGCTGATGCGCAACGGCAAGTCCATGACCGTCCGCGCGCTGATCGGCGAGCGGCCGCCCGAGGATCAGCTCGCCAATTTCGCGCAGCCCTCGGAGGACGATTTCTCCGATCAGGATGCGCAGAGCACGCGCCAGGCGTCCCAGCAACTGCTTGGCCTCGCCGTGCAGGCGCTGACGCCCACGATTGCCCAGCAGCTCGGCATCCCGGCCGAGACCAAGGGCGTGGTGATCTCGGCGGTCGATCCTTCGACCGACGCAGGCGCCAAGGGTCTGCGTCGCGGCGACGTGGTCATGATGGCCAATGGCGCGCCCGTCGCCAGCGAAGCCGATCTCGGCAAGGCGGCGCAGGCGGCCAAGGACGCCAAGCGCAACGCCGTGCTGCTGCAGGTCCTGCGTCGCGGCGCCCCGGCCGCCTTCGTGCCGATCCGCTTGCGCGGCCAGTAAGGCCGGTCGACAATCGAATACAGGAAGGGCGCGGCGTAAAATCCGCGCCCTTTTTTTTAAGTCGCCCCTCCCTTTCGAGGGAGGGCGTATCAGGTCGGTCATGCCCCCGGCATGACCTAAACAGTGCGGGGCACTGTTTACCTGATGCGGGGTGGGTGTCGCGCAGCGATCTACAACGCCGAAGCACCACCCCAACCCCTCCTCTGAAGAAGAGGGGCTAAAGAGAAGGCTCGTCATCGCGGCGGAAGCTGGTATTTCCCGTCGGGAACCCTCGCGAAGGAGATCAGCATGAGCGACGACACCGGCATCTTCATCGGCCTGGGTGGCGGGCAACCGCAAAATCTCGTGCTGCGCCGGGCCAATCGGCACGGGCTCATCGCCGGCGCGACGGGCACGGGCAAGACGGTGACCTTGCAGGGCATTGCCGAGAGCTTCTCCGCGCGCGGCGTCCCAGTGTTCATGGCGGACGTGAAGGGCGATCTCGCCGGCATTTCCATGGCCGGATCGCCGACCGCCAAGAACGCCGACAAGCTGACCGCCCGCGCGCAGGAAATCGGCCTCACCGATTATGCCTATGCCGACAATCCGGCGATGTTCTGGGATCTCTATGGCGAGCAGGGCCATCCGATCCGCACGACCATCTCGGAAATGGGGCCGCTGCTCCTGGCCCGCTTGATGGACCTCAACGAGGTGCAGGAAGGCGTGCTCACCATCGCCTTCCGCTTCGCGGACGAACAGGGCCTGCTGCTCCTCAATCTCGACGATCTCCAATCGATGCTGGCTTATTGCGCCGAGAATGCCGATGCGCTGACGACGAAGTACGGCAACGTCACCAAGGCGACCGTCGGCACGATCCAGCGCCAATTGCTCCAGCTCGACAGCCAGGGCGGTGGCCGGTTCTTCGGCGAGCCGGCGCTCGACATTCACGATTTCATCAAGGTGGACGAGAAGGGCCGCGGCTATATCAACGTGCTGGCCGCCGACAAGCTGATGCAGAGTCCCAAGCTCTACGCGACCTTCCTGCTCTGGTTGCTCTCCGAACTGTTCCAGACGCTCCCGGAGATCGGCGATCCCGACAAGCCGGTGCTGGTCTTCTTCTTCGACGAGGCGCATCTGCTGTTCGACGACGCACCCAAGGCGCTGGTCGACAAGATCGAGCAGGTCGTGCGCCTCATCCGCTCGAAAGGCGTCGGCGTCTATTTCGTCACGCAGAACCCGATCGACATTCCCGAGGAAGTGGCAGGGCAACTCGGCAATCGCGTCCAGCATGCCCTGCGCGCCTTCACGCCGCGCGACCAGAAGGCGGTGAAGGCCGCGGCCGAGACGTTCCGCGCCAATCCCGACATCGATGTCGAGACGGCCATCACCGAATTGAAAGTCGGCGAAGCGCTGGTGTCACTACTGCAGGAAGACGGCTCACCCTCGATCGTCCAGCGCACGCTGATCGCGCCGCCGCGCTCCCGGCTCGGCCCGCTCGAGCCCAAGGAGCGCGCCATCATCAAGTCCATTTCGCCCTGCGACGGCAAATATGACGAGGAAATCGATCGCGAATCGGCTGAGGAAATCCTCGCCGCGCGCGGCGAAGCCGCCGCTGCCGCCGCGACAGCCGCCAAGGCGCAGGTCGAAGCCGACAAGGCCGCCGCCGCGCAGGCCAAGGTCGAGGCCAAACAGCGCGAGGCGCAACTCAAGGAACAGGCCCGCGCCGATGCCGCCGCCGCGCGTGAGGCCGCCAAGCCCGGCGCGTTCGATCGTGCCGTCCAGTCCGCGACCCGCTCCGCCGCCTCCTCGGTCGGCCGTCAGGTCGCCAACGAGATCGGCCGCGCCGTCTTCGGCGGCACCAGCCGCAAGAGCGGCGGGATCGTCGGCAGCCTCGTGCGCGGGGTACTGGGGAGTTTGTTCAAATAGCGTTCCTTAGCCCCTCCCTTTCAAGGGAGGGGTTGGGGGTGGGTGTCGCGAAGCGATCGGAGCGAGGCCCAAGCCCCACCCCAACCCCTCCCCTGAAGGGGAGGGGCTAGGAGTAGAATTACCCCCGTCCGCGATAGCCCTGCACACCCTGATCCGGCACCCACACGCCCTCGATCGGCGGCCCCGACTGCCAGAACACGTCGATGGGAATGCCGCCGCGCGGATACCAATAGCCGCCGATGCGCAGCCAGAGCGGCTTCATCTCGTCGAACAGCCGCTGGCCGATGCCGACCGTGCAATCTTCATGAAACGCGCCATGATTGCGAAAGCTGCTCAGGAACAACTTCAGCGCCTTGGATTCGACAATCGTCTCGCCGGGCACATAGTCGATCACCAGATGCGCGAAATCGGGCTGGCCGGTGATCGGGCAGAGCGAGGTGAATTCCGGCGCCGAGAAGCGGATCAGATAGGGCGAGCCGGGGCGGGGATTGGGCACATAATCGAGCACCGCTTCTTCCGGACTGGCGGGGAGCGTGCTGGACTGGCCGAGATGCTTGAGTGTCATGGCCGCGCCTTTAATATGAATCCGGGCCCGCGCGAACCCCCTTGCATGGGCCGTCGATTGGCGCGAGGGCTTGGCCATGGACCAACTCGTTTCCACGCACTGGCTCGCCGAGGCGCTGGGCGCGCCCGATCTGCGCATTCTCGATGCCACGAGCTTCCTGCCCGGCACGCCGCGCGACCCGCAAGCGGAGTATCTCGCCGCGCATATTCCCGGCGCTTTGTTCCTCGATCTCTCCAATCTCAAGGACGATTCCGATCCGCGCCCCTCGATGGTGCCGACCAACGAGCAGTTCGCGGCGCGCATGGCGCAGCTCGGGGTCGGAAAGGACGATCGCATCATCGTCTATGACAATAGCCCGCTGACCAGCTCCGGCCGCGCCTGGTGGCTGCTGCGGCTGTTCGGCGCGACACAGATCGCGATTCTCGACGGCGGCATGCAGCGCTGGCTCGCCGAGCAACGGCCGACCGAGAGCGGCGAGGGACCCGCGCCCACACCGGCCAGCTTCGCCGCCCGCAAGGATGAAGCGCAGGTCCGCACAAAGGCCGACCTGATCGCCAATATCGAGAGTTGCGCCGCGCAAGTCGTCGATGCGCGCGGGGCGACGCGCTTCACCGGCGAGGATCCCGAGCCGCGCCCGGACATGGTCTCGGGCCATATCCCCGGTTCGCGCAACCTGCCGACCGGCAAGATGCTGGACGCCGATGGCCTCTGGAAGCGCGGCGAAGCGATGCGCGCGACCTTTGCGCAGGCTGGCGTCGATCTCGACCAGCCGCTCATCATGACCTGCGGCAGCGGGGTCACCGCCTGCAATCTCCTGTTCGGCGCGGCGCTGATCGGCAAGCATGACGTCACCATCTATGACGGCAGCTGGTCGGAATGGGGCGCCGATCCGGACACGCCCAAGGCGACGGGTCCGGCATGAGCAAACAGGGAAGCGACGACGAGCGGCCGCTGAAGCCCGCGACGCGCCTCGTCCAGGCCGGGCGCCGCGCCGAATGGACCGGCATGCCGGGCGACGCCGGCACGATCGTCAATCCGCCGGTCTGGCGCGCCTCGACCATCCTCTACGAGGATGTCGCCCATCTGCGCGCCGGCAACATGCACACGCCGCACAAGCTCTATTATGGCCGCCGCGGCGCACCGACGAGCTGGGCGCTGGCCGAGGCGATCACGCAGATGGAGCCCGAAGCGGCGGGCACGATGCTCTTTCCCTCCGGCGTCGCCGCCATTGCGGGCGCCATGCTTGCCGTGCTCAAGCCCGGCGACGAGCTGCTGATGGTCGACAGCGCCTATGGGCCGACCCGCACGCTCTGCGACGGGCTGCTGCGCGATTTCGGCGTGACCACGCGCTACTATGATCCTCTGATCGGCGCGGACATCGCCGCGCTCTGCACGGACAAGACTCGCGCGATCTTTCTCGAAAGCCCGGGCAGCCTCACTTTCGAGGTGCAGGACGTGCCCGCCATCGTCGCGGTCGCGAAAGCGCGCGGGATCATCACTCTGCTCGACAATACCTGGGCCACGCCTCTGCTGCTGCCCGGCCTCGGTCTCGGCGTCGATGTCTCCATCGTCGCCTGCACCAAATATATCTGCGGCCATAGCGACGTCATGATGGGCGCGGTCAGCGCCAATGCGGCGCTCTGGACCCGCATCACCCGGCGCGGCCATATGCTCGGCCAGATGGTGAGCCCGGACGACGCCTGGCTCACTCTGCGCGGCCTGCGTACGCTCGCGATCCGCCTCAAGGAGCAGGGCGCCAATGCGCTGACCGTCGCCCGCTGGCTGGAAACGCGCCCGGAGGTGACCGCCGTGCTGCATCCCGCCTTGCCCTCCTGCCCCGGGCACGACGCCTTTGTCCGCGACTTCAGGGGGGCGACCGGCCTCTTCTCCTTCGAGCTGGCAGGCGGCGGCGAGGCGGAGCGCGCGGTCTTCATCGATGCACTCGCGCTCTTCGGCATCGGCTATAGCTGGGGCGGCTACGAGAGCCTCGCCCTGCCGGTCGATCCTGCGGACCTGCGCTCCGCGACGCGCTGGTCCGGACGCGGCCCGCTGGTGCGCGTCAATATCGGCCTTGAGGACCCCGAGGATCTGATCGCCGACCTCGATCGGGCCTTCGCAATCTGGCAAAAAAGCCGCACGACGTGAAACCTGTCCCATTTTGATCGACGGCGCGACGCGGGATCGATCAATGCTGCACCGCGTCCCACTTTGGCGGTTTCCTGCGGCTTTCAAGCCCAATGGAGCAGCTTTCCCTAGCGGAACATCGTTTCCCCCTGCGTTGCAAAGCTGCAACAGGATTGCGCGTCGCAACAGACACCGAACAATTTTCTCTTGTGCGGCGCACCATGCACGGGCAGTTTGTTGTTGGTTTGACGGACAGGTAGCGCGGCCGCCCAGAGCGGAAAAATGACGCAATCGCCGCAACCGCAGGATGGGACGATCGAAGGTTTTTTGTCCGATTTGTCTCGATAAGGGGAATTCCCAATGCGCAAGTCCATTCTCGGTCTCTCGGCCGTCGCTCTTTTTGCGTCCATGTCGACGCCCGCCCTCGCACAGGAGGAAGAGGCCGCCGAGCCCATCACCATCACCGGCTCCGCCGCGCTCGTTTCCGACTACCGCTTCCGTGGCTTCTCGCAGTCCAGCCAGAATGTCGCCGTGCAGGCGGGTATCACCGCAACCCATGAGAGCGGCTTCTATGTCGGCACCTGGGGCTCGAGCATCAGCTTTGCCGGCAGCTCGGAAGTCGATATCTTCGGCGGCTGGTCCGGCGCGGTTGCCGAGGGCATGACCGTCGATGTCGGCCTGCTTTATTATCTCTATCCCAAGCATGGCGGTGGCGACACCGACTTCTTCGAGCCCTATATCAACCTGATCGGTACGGTCGGTCCGGCGACGATCAAGGTCGGCGCCAACTACGCATGGTCGCAGAGCGCGCTCGGCGACAATGACGCCATCTACCTGCATGCCGAGCCTTCGATCGCGATTCCCGGCACGCCGTTCGGCCTCAACGGTCACCTCGGCTATGCCAGCAGCGACGCCTTCCCGGGCGGCTTCGACGGCGAGGTCTGGGACTGGTCGCTCGGCGCAACCGCGACCTGGAAGAACCTGACCTTCGGCGTGTCCTATGTCGACACCGACGAGCCGGGCCAGATCCGCGGTTCGGACGCTGCGGTCGTCTTCTCGCTCACGGCGGCTTTCTAAAACCACCGGACAAGACACCGCCCTTGTGGGAAAGGGCAGGTTGTCTGAAGGGGTTGCGGCACATGCCGCGGCCCCTTTTCTTGTGCGGGATTATTGAGCCAGCGCCCGCCGCGCTGTGATGATCTTCACTTGCGGCTCGAGCATCTGGCCCTTCATCACACCTTCGCCTTTGGTCGGACTGCGCGGCGCATCGGCGATCTGGCGGACCACCTCCATGCCCTGCACGACGCGCCCGAAAGCCGCAAAACCCGGCTCGGTGGCCGTGGCGTCGAAGCCCTTCATTTCACCGACGATGATGAAGAAATCACCTGTCGCCGTGCCGGGCGCCGCCTGCGCCATGGAGATCGCGCCATTGGTGTGGCTGAGGCCGGTCTTGCTGGTCGGCTCGTGCGGCACGGGCTTCAGGATTCGCTTGGGATCGTTCTGCGTGCCGCCCTGGATGAAGCCGCCGGGCATCCCGTTGTCCCATTTGAAAGAGCGGTAGAAGGCCGTGCCATCGAGCCGCTTCTGATCGACATAGGCAAGGAAATTTGCGGAGGTGACCGGCGCGCGCTCCTCCTCGATCGCAAGGGTGAACGGCCCGAGGCTGGTAGTGACGACCACCATCACGGTGCGATAGGCCGGATCGGGCGGCGCCGGCGGGGCAGCGGCAGCTGCCGCTTCGGCCTTGCGCTGCGCTTCGAGATCGGCGGCGGCCCTGGCGGCGCGCGCCTCCTCGTCGGCCTTGGCCTGCTTGGCAAGCTCGGCCTCGATCCTTGCCTGTATTTCCGCCTCGGACGGCGCAGCCTGGCTGGGCGCCACAAACAGCAGCGGCGCTGCCAGCAGAGCGAGGGGCAAGGCGAAGCGGCTTGGGGACCAGATCGACATGGCACACATGCTAGCGCCGTCCGCCCGGCATGCCTATAGCCGGACTCGCCATGTCCCCGTTCGGCCTTTTCGTCCTGTTCCTGCTGACCGTCGCACTGATGGAAGGCTTCGCTTATGTCATGCACCGCTGGGTGATGCATGGGCCCGGCTGGTTCCTCCATGCGAGCCATCACCGGCCGCGCACGGGCTTGTGGGAATGGAACGACCTCTATTTCGTGATCTTCGCCGCGCCATCCATCCTGCTGCTGCTCGGCGGCGTGCAGCTCGGCTGGGGCGACTGGGCGACGGCGGTCGGCGCGGGCATCGCGGCCTATGGCGCCATCTATCTCGGCTTCCACGACATCATCGTCCACAAGCGGGTCGATCACCGCTACGTGCCGCGCTCGGCCTATATGAAGCGCATCGTGCAGGCGCACCGGCTGCATCATGTGGTGGAAACGCGGGAAGGCAATGTCAGCTTCGGCTTCCTCGTCGCGCCGGCGCCGGAGGTGCTCAAGCGCCAGCTCGCCGAGATGGAGCATGGCCGCATCCGCGATGCGCGCGGGCCGCGCTAGACCGTTGCCCCATAACCTTGGCTTGCATCGAAATTCCGCGCCAGAGGGGCGCGTCTCACCCGCACACGTCATGCTGAGCTGGTTTCAGCATGACGACGATTTTGAAATGGAGCGTTGTTCAAACGCCCTGTCCTACAGACCGCCCGAAATGCCATGACAATTGCACGGCGCGCACCCGCGCCGTTGATCTTTGATCTCGTAAAGTTCTTTTAAAACAGCAGCTTGCTACCAGCATGCGGCTAGCTTTCACATGTTACCATGCGCGATATGAGGGAAGTTAGCGAAAATAAGGTCCGAAAACCACAGAAATGCGTCGTTTCTTCGGCCACCACCTCGCCCGGAAACGGCAGGAAGATGTCACGGTTACGCTCTTGAAGGTCGAAACCGCGTCAGACCGTCGCGTCCACGGCAAGATAGGCGTCGCGAATCGCGCGCTTGTCGATCTTCTCCGAGCCGAGTCGCGGCAATGGCGTCGATTGGAACAGGATCTGGCTCGGCCGCTTGTAAGAAGCCAGACGACCGGCCAGGGCCTCCCCGATCCGCGCTTCATCGAGTCCGCTGTCGGCATCGGCGCGGATGACGGCGATCGGCACTTCGCCGAAGCGCACATCCGGCACGCCGAACACGGCGCATTCGATCACCTGCGGAATGGCGTAGAGCGCGGCTTCCACTTCCGGGCTGGCAACATTCTCCCCGCCCCGAATGATGATGTCCTTCTTGCGGCCGACGATGGTCAGATAGCCATCCTCGTCGAGAAAGCCGATGTCACCGGTCAACACATGCCCGGCGGGGGAGAAAAGCGTTTCGTTGTCCGCCGGCCGGTTCCAGTAGCCGCTGATGTTGCTGATCGAGCGCACGCCGATCTCGCCCTCCTGACCTGCCTCCAGCGGCACGCCATCCTCATCGATGATCGCCAGTTCGACCAGCGGCGGTGTCGGCCGGCCAGGACTGCCGGGATAGGCATAGACCGCGTCGCGCATGATGCCCGTGCCCACCGCATTGGTCTCGGTGAGGCCGAAGCCGAAGGATTGCCAGGTGCCGGGCAGGCCGGCGCGCAGCCGCTCGACCTGCTCGGCAGGGCGCGGTGCGCCACCGGCGGCAAGGTCGCTGAGCGAGGAGAGGTCGAACTCGCCGCGCTGGGGATGGGTGGCGAGTTCCATGCCCATCAGCGGCACGCCGGTCACATAAGTGATTCGCTCCTGCTCGATCAGCCGCAGCGCATCGAGCGCATCCCAGCGGCGCATGACCACCATCTTCCGGCCGATCACGAAGCTCTGCAGCATCACCACGACTTCGCCCGTGACGTGGAACAAAGGCAGATTGAGCAAGGTCGCGGGCGGCGGCGGCTCGGGCGCACCCTGCCGCTGGGCCAGCGCCGACACAGCCGAGGCGGCGCTGGCGAAATGCAGAGCGGCCTGCACCTTGGCGCGATGATCGGAGAGCGCACCCTTGGACTGACCGGTCGAGCCGGAGGTAAACAGCAAGGTCGCGGGCGCATCGGGGCCGGGCGAGACCAGCGGCAGGGCGTCCGGATCGCCGAGCAGTGGCGCCAGACAGGCATCGATCGGCAGATCGAGATCGAGCAGCACCAGCCGCGCCTGCATGTCGGAATGGGTGCGCAATGCATCGTGGCGGAAACGATCCGCCAGGACGAGCGCGCAATCCACGTCGCTTATGGCCTGCGCCATTTCCTGTCCGGTCCAGAAGCTGTTGACAAGCGTAGCCACGCCGCCGGCCATGACGATACCCATATAGGCCACGACCCAGCCCGCCCCGTTGCGCGCGGCGAGGCCGACATGATCGCCGGCCTTCACGCCATGGGTCAGGGTCAGCCCCGCCGCCATGCGCCGGGCAAGGACATGCGCTTGGGCGAACGTCAGCCGATCGGCCCCGTCGACCAGGCATTCGCGGTCCGCGTAGAGCGCGCAGCAGGCCTCGAACAGCGCGGGCAGATCGGCCGGCGCGGAATCGAACCCCGGCCAGCGCGCGCCGTGCGCTTCGATCGTGCCGACATGCAGCAGGCCCGGGGCGCTCGTGATCCCCAGACGAACGGCATCGACAGCTTCGTCAAAGGGATGTGCCACAATTCTCTCCGCCCTTGGTCTCGCTTGCGACTTGCACTATGCAGCGCAAAACCGCCGGGGAAAAGACTTGATACTCAGCATGCTTGCGGCCGCGACTGCCCAGCCCATCCAGTTCGACAGCCTCGGCCTGGACCCCGTTGCCCTCGATCTCGGTTTCTTCTCGATCAAATGGTACAGCCTCGCCTATCTGGCCGGGATCCTCATCGGCTACTGGTATCTGACCGTGCTGACCCGTCAGCCCGGCGCCCCGATGGCGCGGCGCCACGCTGATGACTTCATCTTCCATGCGACGCTCGGCATCATCGTCGGCGGACGGCTCGGTTACATCATCTTCTACCAGCCGGACATCTTCCTGCGCCCGCTCGACATCTTGAAGCTGTGGGAAGGCGGCATGTCGCTGCATGGCGGGACGATCGGTGTCATTTTCGCCATCTGGCTGATGACCCGGCGCGAAAAGCTCAGCTTTCTGCGCGTCTGCGACTATGTCGCCTGCGTCGTTCCCTTCGGCCTGTTCTTCGGCCGCCTCGCCAATTTCGTGAACGGCGAGCTCTGGGGCAAGGCGACCGACGTGCCCTGGGCCATCATCTTCCCTAACGCCCCCGGCGACCTGCCGCGCCATCCGAGCCAGCTCTACGAGGCGATTCTCGAAGGGCCGGTCATGTTCGCGATCCTGGCGTTCTTCTTCTGGAAGACCAATGCGCGCTACGAGCCGGGCAAGCTCTTCGGCATTGCGGCGCTCAGCTACGGCGCGGCACGCTTCTATGTCGAATTCTACCGCGAGGCGGACGCCCAGCTCATGGAGTTCGCGCAGCGCACCGGCCTGCATATGGGCCAGTGGCTGACCATTCCGCTGCTGGTGCTCGGCCTCTATCTCGTCATCACCGCTAAGGGACGCCGCACCCGCGTCGAGCCGATTGCCGGAACGGAAAGTGTCTCCTGAGCCGCGAGGCAGCGACGAACTTCAATCGCTGCACGACTATATGGCGGCCGCCAACGCCGCTTATTACGCCTCGCGCGATCCGCTCGGCGCGGCCGGCGATTTCATCACCGCGCCCGAGATTAGCCAGATGTTCGGCGAGCTCATCGGGTTGTGGATCGCCGATCTCGCCTTGCGCGCCGACGCTCCCGACTTCGCTTATGTCGAACTCGGCCCGGGCCGCGGGACGCTCGCTGCCGACGCCCTGCGCGCCATGGCGCAAGCGCGGATCGCGCCGCCCATCCATTTCGTCGAGACCAGCCCGGTCCTGCGCGAGAAACAGCGTGAAGCCGTGCCACAGGCGCACTGGCACGACACAATCGACAACCTGCCCGACGATCGCCCGCTGATCATCGTCGCCAACGAGTTTTTCGACGCCCTCCCCATCCGCCAATATGAGCGCACCGGCCGGGGCTGGCGCGAGCGGATGGTGGGTCGGGCGTGCTTCGCGTTGGGTGACGCCGAATGCGCCAACGAGATCCCCGCGCAGCTTGCTGATGCCCCCTTCGGTTCGATCGTGGAGCGCTGCCCCGTCGGCGACGCGATCATGGCAGAATTGGCTGAGCGGCTAGCCCGGCAAGGCGGCGCATTTCTGGTCGTAGATTATGGCTATGAGGGCCCGGCAACCGGCGATACGCTGCAGGCCATGACTGCTCATGGCTATGCCGATCCGCTCCAAGCGCCGGGCACGCGGGATCTCACCGCCCATGTCGATTTCGCCATGCTCGCAGCCACAGGCCGGGCACGAGGCCTTCGCCCCAGCCCGTGCGTGACGCAAGGCGCATTCCTGACTGCCCTCGGCATCGACGCGCGCGTCGCGTCGCTGGCGCGGTCCAATCCAGCCCGGATGGAAGACCTTCGGACAGACCGGGACCGGCTCGTCATGCCGGAGCAGATGGGTCGCCTGTTCAAGGTGCTGGCTCTGCGCCATGCTGTCTGGCCCGAGCCGGCAGGTTTCGCATGAGCGTCGAGGTCCTGCGCGCCGGGCCGCTCGAAGGCGTGCCGCATGGCTTTCTCGGACGGCGCGGCGGCGTCTCGACCGGCATCCACGCCGGCCTCAATGTCGGTCTCGGCTCCGAGGACGAGCAGGAGGCCGTGCTGCGTAATCGCGATCTCGCCCGCGATGCCGTCCTGCCCGGCTCGACTCTCGTCACGGTGCATCAGGTCCATTCGGCCGACGTTATCCGCGTCAACGCGGCGATCCCGCTCGACGAGCGCCCCAAGGCGGACGCCATGGTCACCGACCGGCCGGGCCTTCTGCTCGGCGTGCTGGCCGCCGATTGCGTGCCGATCCTCTTCGCGGACACGGCGCACGGCGTCGTCGGCGCGGCGCATTCCGGCTGGAAAGGCGCGCTTGGCGGGGTCGGCGAAGCGACGATCAATGCCATGACGTCACTGGGCGCAGAGCGCGGCGCGATCGCCTGCGCGATCGGCCCATGCATCGGCCGGGCAAGCTATGAAGTCAGCCACGGCTTTGAGCGCCCATTCCTGGAGCGCAATCCCGAGGATGCACGCTTCTTCTCGGATGGGCGCCCCGGTCACTTCCAGTTCGACATCGCCGGCTATGTCGCCGCGCGCCTCGCCGCGGCAGGTGTCGGCACGATCACGATGCTCGACGAGGACACCTACAACCAGCCCGACCGCTTCTACAGCTATCGCCGCGCCTGCCATCAGGGCGAGCCGGGCTATGGCCGGCAGATCTCGCTTATCGGCCTGCCCGGCTGACCCTCAGTCGCGCCGCGCAACTTTCACCAGTCGAGGACCGGCCAGCCGCGCTCGGCCGCCAGGGCGCGAAGCGGCCCATGCGGATTGGCCGCGTGGCCCTCGTCCGCAAAGTCGAGCATCGGCGCATCGGTGACATGATCGCTATAGGCGCGGACAAAGGCCTGTGCCCGATCGATGCCCTGCGCCGCCATCCAGGCCCGGATCATCCGCAGCTTGGCGACATCGTAGCAATTCTCGCCGGCAATCCTGGCGCGGACATAATCCATGCCCTGCGTGAAATGATCGGTGGCGATGACATGATCGAAACCGAGCCGCCGCGCGATCGGCTCGACATAGAGCCGGTACGAGGCTGAAGCGATCATGAGCTGACAGCCATCGGCGCGATCCTGCGCGATCTGGGCCAGCGCGCCCGCCCGGATGTTGCCCGTGACGACCTTGTCCGCATAGGCCTCGACCGCCGGCAGGATTCGCGCCCGGCTCACGCGCCGGCCCATCAGCAATGCCTGATTGAGCTCCTTGGCGCGCCTGCGATCCACGAAGCGCAGCACATAGCCGAGCATCACCAACCCGACGACCGGCAGCAGGATCAGCCGCCACGGAGCGATAGAAACCGCCATATGCACGAGAAAAGCCGCATAGGTGCCCCGCACGGTGATCGTGCGATCCATGTCGTAAATGGCGATGCGCGGCCCCGTCTGCATCCATCCCCCGCTTCTAGCGTTGTGGGCGCATGGGCCAAATCGGCTTGCCGCGCAATTCAAACTGGCACAGGGTGCGTGCAAGATGACGCAGGCCGCCGACCTCATCGAACGTGACGACGCGACGGGGCGGACAGTCATCCTGTCCGGCAACCTGTCGCTCGCGCATCTTGGCGACCTGCCGCAGCGCATCGACGCGATCGACAGCGCCGCCAGCATCGACCTTGCCGGCATCGATCATATCGACACGATCGGTGCATGGATCGTCCACCGGCTCGCTGCCCGCACGCAGGCGCAAGTCGTCGGAGCGAACGAGGATGCCAACCGCTTGCTCGACGTCGTGGCTCGAAACGACCAGGCCATCGACACCCGCCCGCAACCGCTCCATCCGATCAGCCGCGTGCTCGATCAGATCGGCGCCGCCACGAAGCTCTCCGGCACGACGCTCATCGGCATGCTGGGCTTCCTCGGCGCGACGGTCATCAGCCTCGGCCATCTCATCCGGCACCCCGGATCCATCCGCATCAATGCCATCGTCCAGCGGCTCGAAGTGGTCGGCGTCTCGGCGCTCGGCATCATCGGCCTGATGAGCTTCCTTGTCGGCATCGTCATCGCGCAGCAGGGTTCGGTGCAGCTCCAGCAGTTCGGCATGGAAGTGCTGACGGTCAACCTGGTCGGCCGCCTGACGTTCCGCGAGCTCGGCGTGCTGATGACCGCGATCATGGTCGCCGGCCGCTCCGGCTCCGCCTTCGCCGCCCAGCTCGGCACGATGCAGCTCAACGAGGAAGTGGATGCGATGCGCACGATCGGCGTGCAGCCGATGGAAGCGCTGGTCATGCCGCGCATCTTGGCCGCCGTCATCATGATGCCGCTGCTGGGCTTTTATGCCTCGATCGTCGCCATCATCGGCGGCGGCTTCCTCTGTGCCGTCAGTCTCGACATTCCGCCCGTCACCTTCGTCCAGCGACTGCGCGAAGTGGTGCCGATCACCGATCTTTACGTCGGTCTTGTCAAGGCACCGGTCTTCGGCCTCATCATCGGCATTTCGGGATGCTTCCAGGGTCTGCAGGTCCGTGGCAATGCCGAGGAAGTCGGTCTGCGCACGACCGCCGCGGTGGTGCAGGCGATCTTTCTCGTCATCGTGATCGATGCGATCTTTGCGGTGTTCTTCACATGGATTGGGTGGACATGACGGGCAGCGAGGCGCCGCCCGTCATCACGATCCGCGGGCTCGTGAACCGGTTTGGCGAGCAGACCATTCATGACGGTCTCGACCTCGATGTCTATCGCGGCGAGATATTGGGCGTCGTGGGCGGCTCGGGCACCGGCAAATCGGTGCTGATGCGCTCGATCATCGGCCTCCAGCAACCCCAGGCCGGTTCGATCACCGTATTCGATCAGTCGATGCTGGACGCGGAGCCGGGTGATCCGGACCTGCTCGCCGTCCAGAAGCGCTGGGGCATCCTCTTTCAGAACGGCGCGCTGTTCTCAACGCTGACCGTGTCCGAGAATGTCCAGGTGCCGTTGCGCGAATATTATCCGGACATGCCCGCGCACCTGCGCGAGGAAATCGCTTCCTACAAGATCCTGATGACCGGCCTGCCCGACAATGCCGGGCCGAAATACCCCTCCGAACTGTCCGGCGGCATGAAGAAGCGTGCCGGCCTGGCGCGCGCGCTGGCGCTCGACCCGGCGCTGCTCTTCCTCGACGAGCCGACCGCCGGCCTCGACCCGATCGGCGCGGCCGCTTTCGATGAGCAGACGCGCGAGCTGCAGCAGACGCTCGGCCTCACCGTCTTCCTCATCACGCACGATCTCGACACGCTCCACGCCATTTGCGACCGTGTCGCCGTGCTGGCCGACAGGAAGGTGATCGCAGTCGGCACGATCGAGGAGCTGCTCGCTCTCGATCACCCGTGGATCCAGGAATATTTCAACGGTCCGCGCGGGCGCATGCTGCATGGCCACGCTGCGTCGGCGGGCAAGGCACCGGCATGAGGTGCAGTCGGGAAACGTGGACAGGCTGGAACCAGCCCGCCATAAACGGGTTTCGGGGGTGCAGGGGATAGATGGAAACACGTTCCAACAATGTGTTCGTAGGCGCGGTCGTCCTCTTGCTGCTGGCGGTGACCATCGGTGCTGCCTTCTGGTTTTCGCGCGTCGGTGAAGGCGACAAGCGCGAATATGACATCTTCTTCAAGACCTCGGTCAGCGGCCTGGCCAAGGGATCGGCCGTCACCTATTCGGGCGTGCCTTCGGGCCAGGTCCAGTCGATCGAGCTATGGCGCAAGGACCCCGAATTCGTGCGCGTGCGCATCGTGGTCGAGCGCGAAACGCCGGTCCTGCAGGGAACGACCGCCACGATCAACGGCGTTGGCTTCACCGGTGTGTCCGAAATCCAGCTCGACGGCGCCGTGCGCGGCGCACCGCCCATTGCCTGCCCCGACGAGAACGCCGACGCGGTCTGCCCCGAAGGCGTGCCCGTCATCCCCACGAAGCCCGGCGCCCTCGGCGAGCTGTTGAGCAATGCGCCGCAATTGCTCGAGCGCCTGACCACGCTCACCGAGCGGCTGACCGAACTGCTCGATGACGACAATCAGCGCAACATTTCGGGCATCCTCGACAATGTGAACCGCCTTTCGCGCGATCTCGCCGCGCGCGGTCCGGAGCTTGCCGCGACGATCGTGCAGGCGCGGGTCACGCTGGAAAGCGCCTCCAAGGCGGCCGATGCTCTGGCCCAGGCGGCCAACAGCACCAACGAGCTGGTCAACAGCGAGGGCAAGCCGCTGATCGCCGACCTGCGCCAGACCATCCGCTCGGCGAAGACGACTCTCGACAGCCTGGACACCACGCTCAAGGATGCGAAGCCGGGCGTCGAGACCTTCACGCGCGACACGATGCCGCAGATCGGCCTGCTCGTCCGCGACCTTCGCCAGATGTCTCGCGCGATCCTCGCCGTGACCGAGAAGATCGACCAGCAGGGCGCGAGTGGGCTCATCGGATCGCCAGCACTGCCGGACTACAAGCCATGAGGAAAAGCCAAACCATGGGCCAGCATGCTGTCCGCCGCATCATCCCTTGCCTGGGCCTCGCCGCCGTGATTGTCACGCTCCCCGCCTGCGTGCGGATTGGCGCCAAACCTCCGGAGCGGCTGCTGACCATATCAAGCGCGGCGCCGGCGCCGGCCGGCGAAATGCTTTCCGGCACCACGGGCGACGCGCTGTTCGTCGACATGCCGGTCGTGCCGCGCGCGATCGCGACGCTGCGTGTCGCCGTGCGGGACAGCAACAACAGCTTTGCCTATGTGAAGGACGCGCTCTGGGCGGATACGCCGGGCCGCCAGTTCCAGGGCGTGCTCGCCGAGACGATCCGCACGCGCGCCGGCCGCCTCGTGCTCGATCCGGGCCAGTATCTCGCACGTCGGGGCCAGATGCTGGAAGGCAATCTTCTTGAGTTCGGCATCGATGCAATCAATCGCCGCGCCGTCGTCACTTACGACGCCAGCCTCATGTCGATGGACGGCCAGAGCGTGAAGCGGCAGCGCTTCTCCGCCAGCGTGCCGGTCGCCACGATCGACGCGGAGAGCGTCGCCCCGGCGATCAGCAAGGCGGCCAATCAGGTCGCCGAGAGCGTGGCGGACTGGGTCAAGGCTCAATCCGCCGGCTGACCTTCAGGCCAAGCTCTTGCTGGCCTGCTCGAGCACGTCCTTCGAGAGGTTCGGCGTGACGGCGATCCGCTCCAGCTCCGCGCGCATCAGGGCGCCGCGCGCCGCATCAAACCGGCGCCAGCGGCCGAGCGGCGGCACCAGCCGCGCCGCGGTCTGCGGATTGAGCTTGTCGAGCGCGATGATCGTGTCCGCGACCATGCGATAGCCCTTCCCGTCCTTGCGGTTGAACGCCCACTGATTGGCCGAGAAGGCGCCGAACAGTGCGCGCGCCCGGTTGGGATTGGTCAGGGTGAAGTCGGGATGCTGCTCCAGCGCCTCGACGATCTCGACCGTCTCGGGATGGAAAGCCAGCGCCTGCGTCTGGAACCATTTGTCGATGACCAGCGCATTGCCGGCATAGCGATCGTAGAACTTGCCGAGCGCCTGCGCCCGTTCGTCGCTCGCGCCGCTTGCCAGGATCGCCAGCGCCGCCTGCCGCTCCGTCATATTGTCGGCGCGGTCATACTGGTCGAACGCGAGCGCGGCGCCATCCGGTGCGCCGGACGCCACGATATAATTGAGCGCGACCGTGCGCAGCTTGCGCGCTTCCCGCGCATCGGCCGACAATGAGAAGCCATTGCGCGCGCACTCGGCATGCACCGTGCGCCAGTCGCTCTCCAGGGCCTGGCCGATCGCCTGTTGCAGCGAATCGCGGGCAGCGTGGATGGCATCGGGATCGACGATCTGCATCTGGTCGCCAAGATAGGCTTCACTCGGCAGACGCACGGCTTCGGCGACGAAGGCCCGGTCCAGCGACGGATCGGCAATCGTGCGGCGGATCGAGTCGATGATGACATCGCTCTCCAGCGGCCCGCCGGCGATATGGCCGAGCAGCCCGTTGATCATGAGCTGCTGCATCGCCTCGTAACGGCTGAACGGATCGTCGTCCCGCGCCGCCAGGAAGGCCAGTTCCTCCGCGCTTTGCTCGGCCTCGACGATGATCGGCGCTGCAAAGCTGCGGTTGATCGACAGGACCGGCGCTTGCGTGAAGCCCTCCTTGCGCAGTTCGGCCTGCTGATGCTCCAGCAGGAAGACCTCTTCACCGTGATGCGTCCCGGTCGCGGGATCGAACAGGGCGAATTTGAGCGGGATTGCCATCGGCGCCTTGTCGTCCTGGCCCGGCGTCGCGGGGACCGTCTGGCGGATCGCGATGGTCACACTACCCGTCGCCGGATCATAGTTCGGCCGCGCGGTGACGCGCGGGGTGCCGGCCTGGCTGTACCAGAGGCGGAACTGGGCGAGATCGATCCCGCCGCCTTCCTCCATGGCCTTCACGAAATCCTCGCAGGTGACGGCCTGCCCATCATGCCGATCGAAATAGAGATCCGTCCCCTTGCGGAAGCGCTCCGGCCCGAGCAGCAGCGCCATCATGCGGATCAGCTCGGCGCCCTTGTTATAGACCGTCGCCGTGTAGAAGTTGCTGATCTCCATATAAGATTCCGGGCGCACCGGATGCGCGAGCGGACCGCCATCCTCCTGGAACTGCGCGGCGCGCAGCACGCGGACATCCTCGATGCGCTTGACCGCGCGCGAGCCCATGTCCGCCGAGAATTCCTGATCGCGATAGACGGTGAAGCCCTCTTTCAGCGAGAGCTGGAACCAGTCGCGGCAGGTGACCCGGTCACCCGACCAATTGTGGAAATATTCGTGCGCCACGACGCTCTCGATCGCGTCATAGTCCGGGTCCGTCGCCGTTTCCGGATCGGCGAGGATGTAGCGCGAGTTGAAGATGTTGAGGCCCTTATTCTCCATCGCGCCGAAATTGAAATCGGCCACGGCGACGATGTTGAACACGTCGAGATCATATTCGCGGCCATAGGCCTTTTCGTCCCAGGCCATGCTGTTCTTGAGCGCGGTCATGGCATGGCCGGTGCGCGGCAGGTCGCTCTCCGCAACCCAGATGCCGAGCTTGACCTCACGGCCGCTCATCGTCGTGAAGCTGTCCGCATTGCAGGCAAGGTTACCCGCGACCAGGGCGAACAGATAGCTGGGCTTGGGGAACGGATCGACCCAGCGCGCCCAATGCGTGCCGTCAGCGCCCTCGCCCTGCTCGACGGGATCGCCGTTAGCGAGCAGCACGGGATAGGCGGCCTTGTCGGCGCGCATCGTCACGTCGAAGCGCGAGAGCACATCCGGCCGGTCCGGGAAGAAGGTGATGCGGCGGAAGCCCTCGGGCTCGCATTGCGTGCAGAGCAGGCCGCCCGAGGCATAGAGGCCCATGAGCTGCGTGTTGGCGGCAGGCGCGATCTCGACTTCGGTCTCGACGACATGCGTATTGCCGGCGAGCGCGACGATCAGCACGCCGTCATCGAGGCGCCAGTCGCCTTCGGCAAGCGGCTGGCCATCGACCACCACGGCAAGCGGCGTCAAGCCATCGCCATCGAGGCGCAGGGGGCGGTCATGGCTGCCGGCGCGCTCGACGGTCAGGCGCGCACGCACGCGGGTGGCCTGCGGATCGAGATCGAAATCGAGGCTGATCTCCGGCACCAGCCAGAGCGGCGGGCGATAATCTTCGCGGCGGATGGCGGGCGGCGTGGCCGGGGCCTGAGTGGTCTGGGTATCCATAGCTCTCAATTAGGGTGCGGGGCGGAATGGCACAACCACACAGGGGCTGGGCAAGGCGTTAAGCGCTTCATACCGACGTAATTTTCTTACGAAGGTTATGAAGGTTATGGGGTCGGCTCAAATGTTGAAGGGTTCGACTCGGGTTTCGGCGGGAAAACGGAGCATGGCGCCTCGCTCTTGCCATAGCCCGGATGCTGTAGGACAGCGGCATTCCGATAACGCATCTCCTGATCTTCGGGGATCGAGGGAACAGGATCGGCAGGATTGATGCGCTTCGACGATCGCGCGGCGCTCGGCAAACCCAGTCCCCCGTTCGCGCCTTAGCCATTCTTTAACCATGTTTGCTCCAATATGAGGGCATGGCACAAGAAGACATGGATCGTATTGACGCCTATGTGGCGACCCTGGGCGAGGTTGTCGCCATCGCGGATGCCAATGATCCCGCCCATGACGAGACCAAGCGCCAGTTCCACGAAGTCGCCCATATCGGCGGCGATCCATCCTACTGGATCGGGTCCGAGGAACAGCTGCAGATTGGCGACACCGGCGGGCAGGAACCGGTCTTCATCTGCTTCTACACGCGCGACACCGCTTATGAACCGCTGGCAATGCGGCTGCGAGACACGCTTGATGCCCACGGACTCGATCACCAGATCGTCGGGATCGACAGTCTTGGCGCTTGGGAACATAATTGCGCCTATAAGGCCCGCTTCGTCCGTGATCAGTGGCATGCGCTCGGCCGGCCGATCGTCTGGCTGGACGCCGACGCGACGGTCGAAAGCGATCCGGTGCTGCTGCGCCATTGCGGCGCCGATTTTGCGGTCTGCAAATATGACGGCTGGGAATTCGGATCCGGCACATTGTTCTTCAACGCCACACCGGCCGCCGGCCGCCTGCTCGACTCTTGGGTCGCGCGGTGTGAGGCCGATCCGCTGATCTGGGACCAGATGCATCTCGACGCGGCCTGGGCCGATATCGCCAGCAGCGAACCACTCATCACCCAATGGCTGCCTGAATCCTATCTCCACATTTTCGACGAGGTCGGGCAGTCGGCCCCGGTCATCACCCATTGGCAGGCCTCGCGCGAGAATAAGGCGCTGGTGAGCGGCGGCGTGGCCCGGCCGAAACCCGAAATCCCAGAAGCGTTGAAGGAAGCGCGGCGCTACAGCCGGTTTCACCAGGCGCGGGAAAACACGGACATCGGCACAGGCAGCCCGTCGCGCGTTGACCAGGCGCAGACCGACCGACCTGCCCGATCAATGCAGCCGGACATGTTGCCCCGGGTGGACATCATCAGAGCGGAAGAGGCCGATTGGCTGCTTCTGAACTCCCCGGACCATATATCGGATTTCATCCGGAAGAACGGATTCTGGGGACGGACGGAAGCAGACATCTGCAAAATGTTCATAGCCGGCCGAAGCAATTGTATCGTGATCGATGCGGGGGCGAACATTGGCGGGTTCACGATACCCATCGCCAAAATACTTTCGGAATCTGATGGCACACTCTATGCGTTTGAACCGCAGAGAATCGTTCATCAGCAGCTCTGCGCGAATATTTTCATGAATAGGCTGAATAACGTCTATACATATAATGCCGCTGTCGGAGAGGTAAGCGAGATACTCTCGATACCGGAACTCGATTTCCGGACGAGCGAGAATATTGGTGGCTTCTCAATCGATGAAACTATCAGGGAAAATCTGCGGGAAACCTGCCTGAAGAAGGGCTATTTTCTCAATCATAGCAGGAATGATATCAAACAGTATCGGGTGGAGAAAATTCCGCTCGACATGCTGGAGATATTCTCATCCGTCGCTTTCATAAAGGTCGACGTGGAAGGCTATGAGCTGGAATTCTTCCAAGGCGCCGTCGAAACAATAAGACATAATGGCTTTCCGCCCATTGTTTTCGAACTGTGGGAAGGAATGCCCTGGTATGAAGAAAAGGCGCAGAAGACTGTCAAGTTCCTGAGCGATCTGGGATATCGCTTTGAGAAATTCGGACGGGAAATATTGGCGGTCCATCCGGCACATCCCGTGCAAATGCAGCTCGATCGGAATGGCGGCACCTTGCGGGCAGCCTGACAGTGTCGATCGGGCAAAGGCGACGGCGCCTTTCCTGTTCCCGTGCCCAACCCTGGCGATCCGGGGCTGACCAAGCGCACTCCCTAGGCCCTGTCTGGTTCGAGAATGACGGCTCGGAAAAATATCAAAAGCAGGATAAGCCGCGCGATCCATGATCGTAGCGAGGCCGATGTCTCATGCCGCATCTTCTTATCTTCGGGCTCGGCTATAGCGCCGGACGGCTGGCACGGCGGCTGGCGGGCGAGGGATGGACGATCGAGGGAACAGGATCGGCAGGATCGATGCGCTTCGACGATCGCGCGGCGGTCGAAGCGGCGTTGCGCCGCGCAACACATATCCTCTCCTCGGTGCCGCCGGGTGAGTCCGGCGATCCGGTGCTGACCACCTATGGCGCGGCGATCGCGACGGCGCCTGCAGCATGGATCGGCTATCTCTCATCGACGGGCGTCTATGGCGATACCGGCGGGGCGTGGGTGGACGAGAGCGCGCCGGTGGGGCTGGGGCGACGCAGTGCGCGGGCGGCCGCCGATCTCGCCTGGCAGGGATTGGGACGGCCAGTGCATGTGTTCCGCCTTCCCGGCATTTATGGGCCAGGACGGAGTGCGCTGGATCGTCTGCGCGCGGGGGCGGCGCGACGGATCGATCTGCCTGCGCAGATCTTCAGTCGCGTACATATCGACGACATCGTTGCGGGCGCGGTGGCAGGCATGGATGGCCCGCCGGGCGTCTATAATCTCGCCGACGACCGGCCCTGCCCGCAAAACGAGGTGATCGCCTGTGCGAGCGCGTTGCTTGGCGTGGCACCGCCGCCGCTGCAGACGCTGGAGCAGGCCGATCTCTCGCCTGCCGCTTTGGCCTTTTATTCGGAGAATCGCCGGGTCGCGAACGGCAAGGCAAAGCGACTGCTTGGCTGGCGGCCACTCTATCCCGATTATCGCAGCGGCCTAGCTGCTTGTCTTGCGGCGGAGACGGGCCTGCATGGCGATGACCATGCCGCCGAGCGCTAGCACCACCCCCGCGATGGCGAGCGGCGTCCAGCGATAATCCTCGAAGATGGTTGAAATGCCCATGGCGAGAATCGGGATCAGCACGCTCGTATAGGCGGCCGGACCTGCGCCGATGCGCTGAATCAGGCCGAAATAGAGCGGGAACGTGACGACCGAACCGGCGATGGCGAGATAGAGCACTCCCAGCCAATAGCCGGAGCGCGGATCAACCAAGGGCGGCCCAACTGTCGCCCAGGCATAGGCGCCATCCACGAACGCACCGATCGCCATTGACCAGACGAGTAGCGTGGCCATGGGAATGGTGCGGGCCATCGGCGCGGCCTGCATCACGTTGGCGATCGACGCGAACAGGACGGCAAGCGTGCAGAGGCCGAGCGCCAGCACGACATCCGCCGGCGCGGCGGTGACGCTCGCGCGATATTCGTTCACGAACAGACAGCCGATGCCGACGATCGCCACAAACGAGCCGGCCAGAAAGCCGCCGGTGACGCGCTCGCCGAAGAACAGCCGCGCCATCAGGCTATTGGGGATGATGAGCAGCGCATAGACCAGAGCGCACAGCCCGGAGGTGATGTGCGCCTCGGCCCGGTAGAGCAGATTGAAGTTCAGCACGAACTGGCAGATGCCCATCAGCCCGCAGAAGATCGCCTCGCGCCGCCCGAGCCGCAGCGACACGCCGTTGATGCGCGCCAGCACTGCCATGCCGAGCGCGGCAATGGCGAAGCGATAGCAGACCGACCAGCTCGGCGGGACAACGCCCAGCTGATCGCGAATGACGATCCAGGTCGACGACCAGATGAGCGTGATGATCGCGAACGGCATGACGACGCCGCTGGCGAGCTGGCTCGCTTTCATAAGGCAGCGATGGCGGCCGCGAACGGGGCGACGTCCTCCACGCGGTGATGCCAGCTCGTGACAAGCCGTGCGGCGCCTGGCCCGGCATCATGGAAGCCGAAGCCCTGCGCGCGCAGATGCGCCGCCTCGGCCGGCGAGAAGCGGACGAACAGCATGTTCGCTTCGGCCGGGTGGATCAGGCGATCGCCCGCCGCCTGCGCGAGCGGGACGGCCGCCTCATTGGCGGTGCGGGCATTGACGAGCCAGAGATCGCCCTCCAGCATCGCATGCAATTGCGCAGCAATATAGCGCCCCTTGGAGAGTAGATGGCCGGCGCGCTTACGGCGGCGCTTGGCTTCGTCGGCGCGCGCCGGATCGAACAGGATCAGCGCCTCGGCATTCATCGCGCCATTCTTGGTGAATCCGAAGCTCAGCGCATCGACGCCCGCCCGCCAGCTCAGATCCGCCGGTGTCGCGTTGAGGCGCACCAGCGCATTGGCGAAGCGCGCGCCATCCATGTGCAGCGAAAGGCCGTGCTCCCGGCAGAAGGCGCCGATCGCGGCGACCTCGTCCGGGCGGTAGATCAGACCATATTCGGTGGCATTAGCGATCGAGACGGCGAAGGGCTTCGTATGATGGACGGCCTTGCCCAGCCGGGCAATCCGCGCCTGAAGTTCCGCGACATTGAGCTTCGCACCGTCGCCAGGGCAGGTGAGCAATCGCGCGCCGCCGGTCGCCAGCTCCACAGCGCCGCATTCGTCGACAACGATATGCGCTTCGTCATGCGCGAGGATGCCGCCATAAGGCGGACACAGCAGAGCGAGCGCCAGCGCGTTTGCCGACGTGCCCGTCGAGCTCCAGACGACCGCGACCTCGCGCTCGAACAGCTCGGAGAAACGCGCGTCGAGCGCCTGGCTCAGCGCATCGCCGTCATAAGCAGAATCCACGCCGTCGGCAGCGGCGAGCGCTTGCCAGATGGCAGGATGCACAGGCGCCGTATTGTCCGAGAAAAACTGCATGCGCCCCGCATGGCCAGCTTGGTGAACGCCGTCAATCGGGCGTGGATGGCATTACGCGATTAACACTCTGTTAGGCATATCCCGATACTTCCCGTTCATGGCGTAAAGCTGCGCTGAACAGGGGCGCAGCCGGCCAATGCCAGGAGACTGACTTTGAACGACATGGCTATGGGCTTCGACACCGGACGCTCCGACACGGCAGTGGCCGGCATGACGTCAACGATCGCGCCGGACGCGCCGGTTTCCGCCTCGCCCGCCCCCACGCACATCATCAACGATGTGTATGATGCGCAGATCAGCGAAGCGCTGCGCTTGCTCGCGGGGACCTTCACCAAGCGCGACGATGTCGCCACTCTGTTCCGCGAAGGCGGCAGCGGCGTGGAGCTGGGCGTTGCCGGCGGCGACTTCTCCGAGCGCATCCTGAACCGCTCGAAGGTGGGCTATCTCTACAGCATCGACATGTGGGAAGGCGACCGCGGCCACGACATGCAGCAATATCGCGAGGCGATTGCGCGGCTCTCGGCCTATCGCGACCGCAACGCCATCCTGCGCATGCGCTTCGACGAAGCCCTGCCGCTCTTCCCGGACCACAGCCTCGATTTCATCTATGTCGACGGCTACGCCCATGACGGCGAACTGGACGGTGCGACTTTCCGCGACTGGTTCCCCAAGCTCAAGAGCGGCGGGATCATCTCGGGCGACGACTATCATGCCGACTGGCCGCTGGTCGTGGCGGCAGTCGACCGGTTCGTGGCCGAAAACGGCCTGGAGCTTCACGTGATCGATTGCGGCGAGGCGGACAGCTGGAACTCCAAATATCCGACCTGGTTCGCGATGAAGCCCTGAGCGGGACGCGAGCACCATGTTTCAGGACGTCAAGCAGCGTCTCGGCCTTCAGCGCCAGCTCAGCCCCGAACAGATGCTGGCGCATGGCCGCACGGTCCTCCAGACCGAGGCCGACGCCATCGCCCAGCTGGCCGATGCGCTGGACGACGCCTTTCCCCGCGCGATCGAGCTGCTGCTCGGCACGAGCGGGCGCGTCATCGTCAGCGGCATGGGCAAATCCGGCCATATCGCGCGCAAGATGGCGGCGACCTTCTCTTCTACGGGTCTTCCCGCCTTCTTCGTCCATCCGGGCGAAGCAGCGCATGGCGATCTCGGCATGATCACGCCGGGCGATGTGCTCGTCGCCCTTTCCAACAGCGGCGCGACGCCCGAGCTCAAGCCCATCATGAACCACGCGAAGCTGCTTGGCTGCCCGGTGATCGGCATCACCTCGCAGCGCGGATCGCCCATGGCCCAGGTCGCGACCGTGTGCCTCACCCTGCCACGCGTGCGCGAGGCATGCCCGGCCAATATCTCGCCGACGACCTCGACCACGCTGATGCTCGCGCTGGGCGATGCGCTGGCCGTCACGGTGATGCAGGCGCACGGCATTTCGCGCACGCAGCTCGAGCTGCTGCATCCGGGCGGCGCGATCGGATCGCGGCTGCTGCCGGTCGGCAAGATCATGCATCAGGGGGATCAGCTTCCGCTCGTCGCCGCACACACGCCGATGCCGGACGTATTGGTGACGATGACCGAGAAGAGCTTCGGCATTGCCGGTGTGCTCGACGAGGCCGGACAGCTGCTCGGCACGATCACCGATGGCGACTTGCGCCGCAAAATCGACGGGCTGCTCGCGCGCACGGCGGGCGACGTCATGACCGTCAATCCCAAGACGATTGCGGACGGCATCTATGCCGAGGATGCGCTGGAAATCATGGCCGTGAACAGGATCACGGCCTTGTTCGTCATGGACGCGGAGGCGCCGGACGTGCCGGTCGGCCTCATCCATATCCACGATCTCGACCGGCTCGGGATCTCCTGATGGCCGGGGCGGGTTTCCGTGAGGCCACAGCGGGTCTATGACAGCGGCCATGACCGCACCCCGCACCGTCACCGTCGGCGAGATCGCCATCGCCAATGACCGGCCGCTGACGCTGATCGCCGGCCCCTGCCAGATGCAGTCGCGCGATCATGCGCTGGAGACGGCGCAAGCGCTTGCCGAGATGACTGGCACACTTGGCATGCCGCTCATCTACAAGACCAGCTTCGACAAGGCGAACCGCACGTCCGTTTCGGCCGCACGCGGCATTGGCCTCGCCAAATCGCTCGATATCTTCGCGGAGATCAAGCAGCGCTTCGGTTGCCCGGTGCTGACCGATGTGCATGAGGCCAGCCAGTGCGCGCCGGTCGCCGAGATCGTCGACGTGCTCCAGATCCCGGCCTTTCTCTGCCGCCAAACCGATCTGCTGCTCGCGGCGGGCGAGACCGGCCGGACGATCAACGTGAAGAAGGGCCAGTTTCTGGCTCCGTGGGATATGGCCAATGTCGCGAAGAAGGTGATGAGCACCGGCAACGACAAGGTGCTGCTGACCGAGCGTGGCGCGAGCTTTGGCTACAACACGTTGGTGAGCGATATGCGCGCCTTGCCGATCCTGGCCGAGACCGGTTGCCCGGTGGTGTTCGATGCGACGCACAGCGTGCAGCAACCGGGTGGTCAGGGGACGAGCTCGGGCGGCGAGCGGCGCTTCGTGCCGGTGCTGGCGCGCGCGGCGATCGCCATCGGCGTAGCGGCCGTGTTCATCGAGACGCATGAAGACCCGGACAATGCGCCGAGTGACGGGCCGAACATGGTGCCGCTCAGCGAACTGCCGGCGCTGCTCTCAACATTGCGGGATTTCGACGCGCTCGCCAAGCGCGGCTGAACTGTTGCGGGCGGACTAGAAGCCGCCGCCTGTCAGCTTCTGGCAAATCATGTCGAGCTGTTCGAGGCTGGAATAGTTCAGCGTCAGCGTCCCCTTGCCGCTCTCGAAAGTGATGCCGACCTTGAGGCCGAGCAGATCGGACAGATGCTGCTCCATCGCGACGAGATCGGGATCGCGCGAGCCGGTCGATGCCGGCTTGGCGCCACGTGGCGATTTACCTTCGCGCGCGACGCGAACCAGATGCTCGGTCTCGCGGACCGATAGCCCTTTCTCGGCGATTTCCTGCGCGAGCGCGACGCTGCCCGGTGCCCCGATCAGCGCACGCCCATGGCCCATGCTGAGCTTGCCCTCCATGACGAGGTCCTGCACGTCGGCCGGCAGATCGAGCAGGCGCATGAGGTTCGCAATGTGGCTGCGCGACTTGCCGACGATGCGGGCCAGCGCTTCCTGGCTGTGTTGGAATTGCGTGGTCAGGCGGCGATAGGCCAGCGCTTCCTCGATCGGATTGAGATCCTCGCGCTGGATGTTCTCGACCAGCGCGATTTCCAGCGTCTCGCCCTCGGTGAAGTCGCGGACGATGGCAGGGATCTGGTGAAGCTGCGCTTTTTGGGCCGCGCGCCAGCGGCGCTCGCCCGCCACGATCTGGTACCGCTCGCCGCCGGACGGCCGCACGATGATCGGCTGGATCACGCCGCGGGCACGGATGCTCTCGGCCAGTTCCTCCAGAGCCTGCTCGTCGAACTGACGGCGCGGCTGCTCCGGATGCGGCGCAATGCGGGCGATTTCGAGGAGCTGGACCGAACGATTGGGGTTGGCGACGCCGACCTCGGTAGATGCCTCCGTCGGCACGTCCCTGTTGACCTCGCCCAGCAGTGCGGAGAGGCCGCGGCCAAGCGGGCGGCGGACATGTGCCTTGTTGTCATTGTCGCTCATGCGGCCACCTCTTCTCGCGGAAGCCGATCAATCAGTTCACGTGCGAGCGCCATATAGGCTTCCGATCCGGCGCAGCGCATATCGTAGATGAGAGCAGGAACGCCGTGACTGGGCGCCTCGGACAGGCGGACGTTGCGCGGAATCACGGTCTTGAAGACGAGATCACCGAGGCAGGCGCGCACATCATCCGCAACCTGATCGGTCAGGCGGTTGCGACGGTCATACATGGTCAGCGCGATACCGAGAATGGACAGGCCTGGATTGAAACGGGCGCGGATACGCTCGACGGTCTGGAGAAGCTGCGAGAGGCCCTCGAGCGCAAAGAACTCGCATTGCAGCGGGACCAGCACCGACTGGACCGCGACCATCGCGTTGACGGTGAGAAGACCGAGCGACGGTGGGCAGTCGATCAGGCACACATTCCAGCGGTGATCGCCACCCGTCGCAAGGGCGTTGATCAGGCGATGGGTGCGTTGCTCGATGTCGATGAGTTCGATCTCGGCGCCGGAGAGGTCCTGCGTCGCGGGGATGATATCGAGGCCGGGGACGAGGCTATGGACTACGGCTTCGTCGAGCGTGCAGTCGCCGATCAGAAGATCATAGCTCGACCTGGCGCGATCGCGCTGGCTCACGCCGAGGCCGGTGGAGGCGTTGCCCTGGGGATCGAGGTCGATCAGCAACGTGCGATGACCTGTCGCCGCGAGTGCGGTCGCGAGATTGATCGCCGTCGTGGTCTTGCCGACGCCGCCCTTCTGATTGGCAATGGCGATGCTGATCATGGTCGGTTCCTGGCGCGCAAACTTCTCTTTCTTCCTGCGTGTGAGCCCTGGCGATTCGGCGGCGCGGCGCGGCGAAGTTGCTGGATGGTCACGATCACGCTTTCAGGGCTGGTGATGCTCTGTTCCACGTGAAACACAGCTTGCCAGTCATGGCGCACGATTTCCAGTTCGTTCTCGCCCTGACGGCCCTTTGGCAGCAACCAGAGGGTATTTTCATCCGATAAATGACTCGCACTGGCGAGCAGACGGTCAAGCGGCGCATAGGCCCGTGCCGAGATGATGCCGGCAGGTACCTCGAACAACGCCTTCTCGACCTTCACGCCGCAAACTTCCACATGTGTCAGTCCCATCGCGTCTACACAGCGCGCGAGAAAGTCCACGCGAAGCGGACGCACTTCGACCAGCTTCATGGGCCGATTACTCAGGCACGCAATGACCAAGCCAGGGAAGCCCGCGCCCGTTCCAAGATCGACCCACGGTGCTGCCTCGTCGATCCGGGCACCGTCGATCATTGGGAACAATTGCGCCGAATCAACGAGGTGCCGTGCCCAGATCGAATCGCGACTGGCAGCAGAAATCAGATTCTGCCGATCAGCTTCCTCGAGAACCAGACCGACGAGCTGGCGTAAGCGATTGCCGATGGTCCCCTCCCACCAGCCTCTCTCGCGCAGCCAGCCCTGGGCCTCCTCCTCGGTCATGCCGCGTGCTGCCGCGTCGCCACGAGCAACGCCGCAAGGGCGGCCGGCGTGATGCCGCGAATGCGGGCCGCGGCGCCCAGCGTCTCCGGGCGCGCGAGGCTCAGACGCTCGATCATCTCCGCGCTCAGGCCGCCGATCGATCCGAAGTCGAGCGCGAGCGGCAACGCAATCGCTTCATTGGCGCGCAGCGCCCGAACCTCTGCCTCCTGCCGTTCGACATAGGGGGCATAGATGGCATCCTGCAGTTGTTCCGCGATCAGGTCGGAATCGTCGGCTCCCGCCAGTTCCGGAGCCAGCGCCGCAAGATGTTCCCGAACGATCGCCGGAAAGCGTGCCCATTCGCGCAGGGAGCGGCGCACCCCGTCCTCGCGCACATCAGCGCCGACGTTGCGCAATGACTCACCGGTCGTGACACGCTCCCAGCCGGATTCCGTCCACTGGCGGGCCTGCTCCCGCAATTCCCACCAATGCGCCCGCTCTTCCCCGACCAGACCAAACGACAGGCCAATCGGCGTCAGGCGAGTCGCGGCATTGTCGGCGCGCAGCCGCAGCCGAAACTCCGCGCGGGCGGTCAGCATGCGATAGGGCTCAGTAATCCCCTGAAGGCAGAGATCGTCGATCAACACACCGAGATAGCTCTCGGCGCGATCGAGGATGAGCGGCGCGAGATCGAGTGCGCAGGCCGCTGCATTTGCGCCCGCAACCAGCCCCTGTGCAGCCGCTTCCTCATAGCCGGTGGTGCCGTTGATCTGACCGGCAAGGAACAGACCGGGCATGGCAGGGAGCGCGAGCCGGCGATCCAGGGCGCGCGGATCGATGTGGTCATATTCGACCGCGTAGCCCGCGATCATCATTGCGACTTGCGCGAGACCGGGCAACGTCCGCAGGAGTGTCAGCTGGACGTCCGCCGGCAGCGACGTGCTGAGTCCATTGGGATAGACCAGCGGCGTATCGAGTCCTTCGGGCTCGAGAAAGATCTGGTGGCCGTCCCGATCGCCAAAGCGAATCACCTTGTCCTCAATCGACGGGCAGTAGCGCGGGCCGCGCCCTTCGATGTCGCCCGAGAAGAGCGGCGACCGGTCGAGACTGCTGCGGATGATGTCGTGTGTTTCGGCAGTGGTGCGCGTGATGGCACAGGCAAGTTGGGGTTGCCGCGAGCGGTCTGCCAGTCCGAGGAAGGACATGCTCCAGAAGGTTGGGTCAGTCGGCTGCGCTTCGAGTCGTGCCCAGTCGATCGTGCGGCCATCGAGCCGCGCGGGCGTGCCGGTCTTGAGCCGGCCCATCGGCAGGTCCAGCGCGCGGAGCTGCGCGGCCAGCGCACTGGCAGCATGCTCGCCGATGCGGCCGCCCGTAACGCGCTCCTCGCCCCGGAACATGATGCCGCCCAGAAAGGTGCCTGTCGTCAGGACCACAGCCCTGCCCCGGAGCGTCGATCCGTCCGTCAGTTCTACGCCTTCGATCCTGTGTCCCGCGCCGAGGCGGAGCGCCGCCACCTCTCCGGCGATCACGTCGAGGCCAGGCTGATCCCGGACCATCTGCTGAATCGCCGCGCGATAGAGTGTACGGTCCGCCTGAACGCGAGGGCCGCGAACGGCAGCGCCCTTGCTCGCATTCAGCATGCGCCGGTGAATGGCCGCGCGATCCGCCGCCCGCGCCATCAGGCCGTCAAGGGCGTCCACCTCCCGGACCAGATGCCCCTTGCCAAGCCCGCCGATCGACGGATTGCAGGACATCTCGCCGATACGCGCAGGGTCAGCCGTGACGAGCGCGACTTGAGCGCCGCGCCGTGCAGCAGCAGCAGCAGCCTCGGTACCGGCGTGCCCGCCGCCAACGACAATGACATCATAGGATGTACTCATCGGCCCGCCCTACTCCGGGCGCCCCAAGTGGTCAAAGCCTGTTCGATGCGCGAGTGTTCCACGTGGAACGTCGGCGCGCCGACGCTATTTGCCGATGCAGAAGCCGGAGAAAAGTTCGTCCAGAACGGCATCGGTCGTGACGTGGCCGGTGAGTTCATCGAGCGCGCTCAGCGCGTGCCGTAAATTCTCGGCAATGAGGATTTCGTCAGTTTCGTCTACCGCATCACGTACAGCGGCAGCGCTGCGCAGAAGGACCGCCCTCTGGCGCTGTGATAAAGCATAGTCACCGGGAACCGGCAGCAGTGATTCTGCGACGATGCAGAGCCTGTCGACGAGGTCCGATATCCCCTGCCCCGTCCGCGCTGATATGGCGAGACCCTGACCGGAGGAATTCACGTCCGCCTTCGCGTGAAGCTGGATCAGCTCCCCGTGAACGGGCGGTTTCATATCAGCTGCACCAAGCCACAACACGATATCGGCCTGCGCCAACAGGGCCTCGGCGCGATCGACCCCGATCCGCTCGACATCGTCTTGCGCATCCCGCAACCCGGCCGAATCAGACAGAAGAAATGGCACGCCGCGAATCGCGATCGTCGCCTCGATCACGTCCCGCGTCGTTCCGGCATGCGGCGAGACGATGGCTGCGTCCCGACCGACGAGCGCATTGAACAAGGTGGATTTTCCGGCGTTTGGCGGCCCACCGATGGCAACTCGTATCCCGTCCTTCAGCCGCTCCCCACCTGGCTTGGCGAGATCGCTCTCCATGGCGGCCGCGATCTCGACGCAGGCATCCGCCAAACCTTCGATCGTTCCCGATTCCTCGACATCGCCCTCGTCGGAAAAGTCGATCCGCGCTTCCACCTGCGCCGCCAGCTTGCGAAGCGCCGTCGTCCAGCCCTCGATCCGGCGACTGAGGCCACCGCCCATCATGGCCATGGCCGCGCGCCGCTGAAGCGCGGTCTCGGCCGCCAGCAGATCGCCCAGCCCCTCGATGCCGGCCAGATCCATCTGACCGTTCAGAAACGCGCGCCGCGTGAACTCGCCCGGTTCGGCGAGCCGCATGCCGGGCAATCGGGCCAGTGCCGCCTCGACGCTCCGAACAACGGCGCGCGAGCCGTGGCAATGCAGTTCGGCCATGTCCTCGCCGGTCTCCGTGCGCGGACCGGGAAAGATGATGAGCAGTCCCTCGTCGAGAAGATCGCCGGCTTCGGGATCGACGAAGCGACGAAGGGCCGCACGGCGCGGCTCGGGCAAATCCCGCGTGGTCAGCGCCCGCGCGGCACGCAGCGCAGAGGGGCCGGAGAGTCGAATGACTGCGATCGCCGCCGGCGGTTGCCCGCTCGACAAGGCGAAAATGGTCGGCTTTTCAGGATTGCTCACATCATCGGCTCACGTGAAATATGTTCAGCCGTCTTTCTTGGTCGTCCCGCCAGCACCTGCCGCGCTGATGCCGAGGTCCATGAAGCTCGAAAACAGCTTCATGCCTGCGTCGCCGAGCGGCGACATGCTGCGAAACATGCGCTCCATCTGCTCAAGATTGGCCTGGCCGCTCATCGTGTCCGCCACTGCCTGAAGGTAGAGATCGTGGATCGGCTTCATGTCCGGCAGGCCCAGAAAGGTCCGCGCCTCTTCGGGAGTGCAATCGACGTCGACTGTGAATTTCATCGCGGCGCTTCTCCATGCTGATCCCCTCGGGGACCGGCCTGCCATGCCGCATCGGGATCGCATTTGCCACAGATTTGAACGAATGTCCCCCCGGGACGGATATCGGGCCCCAGCCTCAGACGAGCTGGAGAAGCCCGATATCCTTGTCGACAATGCCCGTATAGATCATCGAGAACGCCACATAGATGATGACCAGCAGGCCGATCCAGGCGATCCAGCGATAGCGATCGATATATTTGGCGATGACGTTCGCGGCGATGCCCATGAGCCCGACGGCGAAGACAAGGCCGATCATCAGGATGCCGGGATGATCCCGCGCCGCGCCTGCGACCGCAAGGACATTGTCGAGGCTCATCGAGACGTCCGCGACGGCAACGGCCCAGGCCGCGCCGGCAAAGCTCTTGGCCGCCCTGACGCCGCTATGCTCGTCACCCTCGATCTCCGGCGAGCCGTGGCTGTTATCCGCGCCTTGCCGGATCTCGCGATACATTTTCCACGAAACCCAGAGCAGCAGCACGCCGCCCGCGAAAATCAGCCCGATGAGCTGGAGCAATTGAGTGACGACGAGCGCGAAGCCGATGCGCAGCACCAGCGCCGCGATGATGCCGATGAGGATCACCTTCTTGCGCTGCTCGGCGGGCAAGCCCGCCGCCAGCGCGCCGATTACGATCGCATTGTCGCCGGCCAGGAAGATATCGATCAGAAGGACCTGGCCGAACGCGAACCAGGCGCTGGTGCTGCCCGTGAACAGATTGCCGATGTCGCTGACGATGTGCGCCCAGATTTCGGTCATGCGTCCCCGGCCAACTTACTGATTCATGGCAGCAAAGAAGTCTTCGTTTGTCTTCGAATCCTTCATCTTGTCCAGCAGGAATTCCATCGCATCGACGGTTCCCATCTGCATGAGGATGCGGCGAAGCACCCACATCTTGGACAAAGTGGCCTTCTCGACGAGCAGCTCTTCCTTGCGCGTGCCGGACTTGCCGACATCGAGCGCCGGGAAGATGCGCTTGTCGGCCACCTTGCGGTCGAGGACGATTTCCGAGTTGCCGGTGCCCTTGAACTCTTCGAAGATGACCTCGTCCATGCGGCTGCCGGTGTCGATCAGCGCGGTGGCGATGATGGAGAGCGAGCCACCCTCCTCGATGTTGCGCGCGGCGCCGAAGAAGCGCTTGGGGCGCTGCAGGGCGTTCGCATCGACACCGCCGGTCAGCACCTTGCCGGAGCTGGGGACGACCGTGTTATAGGCGCGGCCGAGGCGGGTGATGGAGTCGAGCAGGATGACGACATCCTTCTTGTGCTCGACGAGACGTTTGGCCTTCTCGATCACCATCTCGGCGACCTGGACGTGGCGGGTGGCGGGTTCGTCGAAGGTCGAGGAGACGACCTCGCCCTTCACGCTGCGCTGCATATCGGTGACTTCCTCGGGGCGCTCGTCGATGAGCAGCACGAGCAGGAAGACTTCCGGATGATTATCGGTGATCGCCTTGGCGATGTTCTGCAGCATCACCGTCTTGCCGACGCGGGGCGGGGCGACGATGAGCGTGCGCTGGCCCTTGCCCTGCGGCGAGACGATGTCGATCACGCGGGCCGACTTGTCCTTGACGGTCGGGTCGAGCGTATCGAGGCTCAGCTTCTGCTCGGGATAGAGCGGCGTCAGATTGTCGAAATTGACGCGGTGGCGAACGGCCTCGGGATCGTCGAAATTGACGCTGACGAGGCGAGTCAGCGCGAAATAGCGCTCGCCATCCTTGGGCGCGCGGACTTCGCCTTCGACCGTGTCGCCGGTGCGCAGACCGAATTTGCGAACCTGATTGGGCGAGACATAGATGTCGTCGGGACCGGCCAGATAATTGGCCTCCGGGCTGCGCAGGAAGCCGAAGCCGTCCGGCAGAACCTCGATCGTGCCCTCGCCGATGATCTCGGTGCCGTTCTCGGCCTCGACCTTGAGGATCGCGAACATGATGTCCTGCTTGCGCAGGGTGGAGGCGCTCTCAATGCCCAGCTCCTCGGCCATGGCGACGAGGTCAGCGGGTGCTTTGCGCTTCAATTCTTTGAGATGCATGGAAAATCGAGTCCGACTCTTGGCGTGTTATCATGAGAATGCGGTGATGGTCAGATGGTGCCGGGGCCGCCGCACTGGCGAGGCTTGCAAGCGCTGGTCATGCGCCCCGGTGAAAGGGAATGGCCCGGATTAGGCCGTGCCCGGAGCCGAGTCAAGGCGCAGGCGATGAGCCGCCCAGTCGCCAGCCGGGTCAAAGATGATCGCGTACCCGGCAAAATTCAAGATGACCTCTCCGGTTACGTCACTAACGGTTTTGAAGATCGCGCCGGGCGGGATATGGGAACTCAAAGAAAAGACAAGCGGGCCGCCGGATCCAATGCTGATCACAGGGAGGCATAGATATGCCGGGATGGCTCGAAGACTTCGCTCTCAAGGCGGTGGCATTCTTTATCGGCAAGGCGCGGGTCAGCGACTTGCTGATCAACAAGATCGTGCAGAGTGGCCGCAACCGGCCGCATCCCTGGTCGACCAAGCATGACTATATCAGCTGGAGCGGCCTGACCGACCGCAGCTACAGCGCGCGGCTGCTCCCGGCTATGCCGCTGCCGGAGGAGGAAAAGCTCGGCACCCGGCGCCCGCCACTCGACCAGACGGCGCAGCTCTTCGCAGCGCCGGCCAGTGGTCAGCGTCCCTGCCGCAAGTCGACGCTGCTGTTCCCGGCCTTCGCACAATATCTGACCGACGGCTTCCTGCGCACACAGGTCTCCAATGTGGCGCCCTTCGACAGCTTCCCCGAGGACCGGCGGCGCACCACGTCCAATCACGACATCGACATGAGTCCGCTCTATGGCCGCACGCCGGCGCAGACGAGCGTGCTGCGCCGGATGAGTGAAGAGCCCGGCCAGAAGGGCAAGCTCAAGTCGCAATGGATCGGCAAGGAAGAATTTCCCGAATTCCTGTTCGACCCGGTGACCCACAAGGTGAAAGAGGAATTCTGCGATGCGGCAGGCAGGCCGATCCTCGATTTCCCGCTCGGCATCAACAATCTCCCGGTCGGCTCCGACCGGTACAATCATATCTTCGCCGTCGGCGGCGACCGGGTGAACGCGACGCCCTATGTGGCGATGATGAACACGCTCTGGCTGCGCGAGCATAACCGCCTCGCCGGCCTGCTGGAGCTCGCTTATCCGCATTGGGACGACGAGCGCGTGTTCGAGACGGCGCGCAACATCATCATCGTCATGTTCATCAAGCTGGTGGTCGAGGAATATATCAATCACATCAGCACGGCGGTCATCCCCTTCTCCGCCAATCCGACCGTCTGCTGGAACGCGGGCTGGAACCGCACCAACTGGATGACCACCGAGTTCAGCCTGCTTTACCGTTGGCATTCGCTGATCCCGCAGACCCTCAACTGGGGTGGCAAGCGCATCGATGGTAGTGCGCTCTCGCTCAACAATACGCTGCTGATCGAGCGCGGGCTGGTCGGCAGCTTCATCGATGTCTCCGGCAATCATGCGACCGCGCTTGGCCTCCAGAACAGCGCGGATTTCCTCGTCCGCGCGGACTCGCACGCGATCGCACAAGGCCGGCTCAACAATGTCGCCACCTACAATGACTATCGCCAGGCAATGAAACTGAAGCCGCTGCGCGATTTCAAGGAGCTGGTCGGCACGTCGAAACGCAAGGACGAGCAGGAGCGGCGCGATGCCCTCGCCGCGGAAATGGAACGCCTTTACGGCGACATCGACAATGTCGAGTTCTTCACCGGACTCTTCGCCGAGGCGCCGGGCGCCAACGGACCGCTACCGAGGCTGGTGATGGTGATGGTCGCGATGGACGCCTTCTCGCAGGCGCTGACCAATCCCCTGCTCTCCCAGCATGTCTATGGAGACGATGCCACCAGCCGTGTCGCTTTCTCGCCGGAAGGCCTCGCAATCATCGCGCAGACCAACAGCCTGCGCGACATTCTTAGGCGCAACAGCGCCGGGCTGGATGATGCGTTCGTGGGGATGACGCGTCAGGACTGGGCGCGCAACCAGTCCTGACGCACAGCTCAGTCGTTCAATATGTGGAGTATGTCGGCAGCGTCCGCCCGGTCAGCGATGACGGCGTTTACCGGCGCGTCCGGGACCGCATAACCGATCGAGAGACCGCAATAGAGCATCAGATTATCGGGAATCGCCAGCTCCCGACGCACGATGCTGTGGAAGGCCGTCCAGCTGATCTGCGCGCAGCTGTCGATCTCTGCTTCGGTCAGGAGCAGCATCACGCTCTGGAGATAGATCCCCAAATCCGCCCATTGCGACGGTCCAGCGGCGCGATCAATGCACAGGAACATCGCGGCCGGCGCACCGAACGCCTGATGGTTGTTGTAGACGTAACGCAGCCGCCCGTCATGATCCTCACGTGCAATGCCGAGCGCGGCATATTGGCGCTCGCCGCACTGGAAACGCCGTCCGGCATAGGGCTCCTCGAGCGGATCGGGATAGACGGAATATTCCCGCTCGTCGAACTGGGGCGGCACAGTGCTGCGTGCAGCCGTTGCGGCGCGCAGAGAGGCCAGACGTGCCCCGGTGACGAGCCAGACATGCCAAGGCTGCACATTGCTGTTGGACGGGGCTTGCAGCGCCTTTTTGAGGATAGTCTCCAGCAGGACCGGATCGACCGGATCGGGACGGAAGGCGCGCGTCGAACGACGGCGCGCGAGTGCGCTGCTCACATCCATGGATCAGAACGGCCGGACGATGACGAGAATGACGACGAAAGTGACCAGCAGCGCCGGCACTTCGTTGATCATGCGCAGGCGCTTCTCGGGCCAGGGACGCTCGCCGCGCGCCAGCTTCTTCGCATAACCGACTATCCAGCCGTGAAAGCCGGAGAGAATGATGACAAGCAGCAGCTTGGCATGGAACCAGCCCTCGCTCCACGCACCGATGTGAAAGGCAAGCAGCAGCCCGAAAATCCATACGATGATCAAGGCAGGATTCATGATGATGCGCCGCAACCGGTTCTCGCGATCGATCCAGGCAAGATCCTCGGGCGATCCGACCACGGTCTGGTGATGATAGACGAAGAAACGCGGCATCATGAACAGGCTGGCCATCAGGAAGATGACGAAGATGACATGGCCGGCGAGCACCCAAGGATAAGCGGCGCCCAGAAAACCGATGCCCGGCAGAATCGACATGGGGGACTATTCCTCGTTCTTGAGCCGTGCGCGACTGGGGGCCTTTTAGGCGGGCGCTCTGGAAATTGGAACGGGGTGTGTTCGCGGGTTCCCCTTTCATATCGAGCGAAGTCGAGATGTGTTCAGCGCCGCGCTCCGCGTGTCTCGACTTCGCTCGACACGAACGGTCGGTTACTGCTCGCCCCGCACCCGCGCCACGAGTTGTTCGACATGCGCGATCGGCGTGTCCGGCAGGATGCCGTGGCCGAGATTGAAGATATGCGGCCGGCCGGAAAGTGCATCGAGGATATTGTCCACAGCCCGGTCCAGAGTCGCCCCGCCCGCAATGAGCGCGAGCGGATCGAGATTGCCCTGCACCGGCAGGTCCTTCGGCAATTCGCGGTTCGCCCAGACCGGGTCCAAAGTCTCGTCGAGCCCGAGCGCATCCACACATGTCCCGGCAGCATAATCGATCAGCTTGGCACCGGCACCCTTCGGAAAGCCGATGATCGGCGTGTTCGGATGTCGCGCCCGCACGCCCGCCACGATCGTGGCATTGGGCGCGATCACCCATTGGCGGAACTGCTCGGGGCTGAGCGAGCCCGACCAGCTGTCGAACAATTGCACGGCATCGACACCCGCCTCGATCTGGGCACAGAGATAGTCGATCGTCGCGCCGATGATCGCCTCGATGATGCCGGCAAAGCGCACCGGATCGCCATAAGCGAGGCGCCGCGCGGCAGCATGATCGCGGCTGCCCTGCCCCGCGACCATATAGGTCGCGACCGTCCACGGACTGCCGGCAAAGCCCAGAAAGGTCGTTTCCGGCGCCAGCGCAGCCTTGACCTTGCGCACCGTCTCGATGACAGGCGCCAGCCGATCAGGCTGAGGTGTCAGATCCTTGAGATTGGCATCGACCAGAGGCGGTGCCAGACGCGGTCCTTCGCCCGTCTCGAACCACAGAGTCTGGCCGAGTGCATGAGGCACCACCAGAATGTCCGAGAAGAGAATCGCGCCGTCAAAACCGAAGCGCCGGATCGGCTGGAGCGTGACTTCGGCTGCGGCATCGCTGTCATAGCACAGGTCGAGGAACCCGCCCTTGTCGGCTCTCAACGCACGATATTCCGGCAGATAGCGGCCCGCCTGGCGCATGAGCCACAATGGCGGGCGTGCAGGTCGATGACCGTGGAGGACCCCAAGCAGCGGGGCAGTGACACTGGAAACGTCCACGGGCCAATATCCTAATAAGAAGTTAATAGAAGATTGTTGGAGTCTGTTGGGGGCGTGGATGCTGGGCATTATTGCCTTGTCATCATTTTGCCAACAGCTTGACCCGGGCCGGTCACACAAACGCGGGCGAGTCCCGATCATTGTCCACGCTACCCACAGCCTGTGTGCACAGCATCACCTCTGTGGATAAGGGAGCCGGTTCCGGAACGCGATCGGGCATGGATTCCGTCTCTGCGTTTGTCCACGCTTCTGTCCCTTGAATTATCCGTGAATTGTCCACAGAACGATCCCGATGGACCGGCTGAACCTGCATCTGCTCTCGGACTCGACCGGCGAGACGCTGGAACATATCGGCAAAGCGGCGATCGCACAGTTCGAGAATGTCGAGACGATCCGCCATTTCTGGCCGATGGTCCGCTCCGAGCAGCATCTTGAGCGTATCCTGGAGGAAGTAGCGCGCAATCCCGGCATGGTGTTGTTCACGCTCGCCAATCAGTCGCTGCGCAAGAAGCTGGAAAATGGCTGCCGGGCACTTGGCATTCCGTTCGTGGCGCCCCTCGATCCGGTGACGGATGCGATGTCCAACCTGCTCGGTCAGGAAACGCGCAATCGCCCCGGCCGCAAGCATGTGCTGGACGAGGCCTATTTCGCGCGCATCGATGCGATCCAGTTCACCATCGCGCATGATGATGGCGTCGGCTGGGAGAACTGGGAAGAAGCGGACATATTGCTGGCCGGCGTCTCGCGCACGTCCAAGACGCCGACCAGCATCTATCTCGCCAATCGCGGTTTCAAGACGGCCAATATCCCGCTCGTGCCGGAATCGCCGCCGCCGACCAGCCTGTTCGATCTCAAGCATCCGATGGTCGTCGGCTTGACCGCAGGTGCGGAGCGTCTGGTGCAGGTGCGGCGCAACCGGCTGCTCTCGCTCAATCAGGCGCCTGAGACTGCCTATGTCGATCTGGAGCGGGTCAACAGCGAAGTGGCGCATGCGCGGCGCATGTTCGCCGATCAGGGCTGGCCGGTCATCGACGTGACACGCCGCTCGATTGAGGAGACGGCGGCGGCGATCGTGCATCTCTATCAGGAGCGTTTGAAGAGCCTCACCAACGGCCTTGGCAGCGGCCGGCCGGCATGAGCGTGCGTCTGTTGCTTGCCTCGCAAAGCGCGAGCCGTCGCCGTTTGCTAAGCGCAGCTGCCGTGCCGTTCGAGACGGTTGATGCCGGGGTCGATGAGGACGCGATCAAGGCCGGGCTGGATGACGAAGGCGTGAGCGCGCGCGATCTCGCCGATGCGCTCTCGGAATGGAAAGCCAAGAAGCCGTCCATGCGCAATCCGACCGATCTGGTGCTTGGCTGCGACCAGACACTGGAGCTGGACGACGGCAGCCGGATCGACAAGGTGGAGACGCGCGACGAGGCCGCGGCCTTGCTGATGCGCATGGGCGGCCGTTCTCACAAGCTACACAGCGCCGCCGTCATCGCGCAGGGCGGCGAGCCGATCTGGCGGCATATCGAGAGCGTGACCTTGCAGATGCGACCGCTCAGCCCGGCGTTCATCGATCATTATCTCGATCTCGATTGGGAGAATTGCCGCTGGTGCGTCGGCTGCTACCGGATCGAGGGGCCGGGCGCGCAGCTTTTCGCGCGGATCACGGGGAGCCTGTTTGCCGTGCAGGGACTGCCTCTGCTGCCTTTGCTCGACTATTTGCGCGTGCGCTCTATTCTGCCGGCATGAGTGACAATCGCCCCTATGCCGAAGTCATCGGCGACCCGATCGCGCACAGCAAATCGCCGGTCATCCACAATTTCTGGCTGGAAGAGCTCGGCATCGATGCGGAATATCGCAAGACGCATGTGACCGCAGGCCAGCTTGCCGGCTATTTCCTGATGCGCCGCGCCGACCCCGACTGGCTGGGCTGCAACATCACCATCCCGCACAAGATCGCTGCGCTGGATTATGTCGATGATCCGGGCGGCGTGCGCGAGCGCATCGGCGCGATCAACACGGTCGCGTGCGAGACCGGCGGGCCGCTGATCGGCACGAACACGGATGCCGGCGGCTTTCTCCAGCCGCTGATGGCGCGCAAATGGCAAGGCACGCGCGCGATCATGGCGGGCGCTGGCGGCGCGGCGCAGGCAATCGGCTTCGCGCTGCGCTCGGTCGGCGTGACCGAACTGACTCTGGTGGTGCGCGATGCCGCCAAGGGCCGCGCCTTGCTGGACAAGCTCGGCATGGACGGCATCGTGCAGGATTTCGACGCGCCGCTGCCGGCGGCGGACCTGCTGGTCAACAGCTCCTCGCTCGGGATGACGGGGCAGCCCGCCTACGCGCCGGATCTCTCGGCTCTGCCGGGCGGCGCGATGGTCTATGACATCGTCTATGCGCCGCTCGAGACGCCGTTGCTGGCGGCGGCGAAGGCTCGGGGGCTGGAGACGATCGACGGCCTGGACATGCTGATCGGCCAGGCGGCGCTGGCGTTCGATATCTTCTTCGATGCGCAGGCGCCGCGCGAGAAGGACGCCGAGCTGCGCGAGTTGCTGCTCGCGCCGGCCTGATCCGATGCCGCATCGCCCGCTCAGGATCGGCCTTACCGGATCGATTGGCATGGGAAAATCGGTGGCCGCCAGGATGTTCGCGCGGCTGGGCGTCCCGGTGTTCGATGCCGATGCCGAGGTGCATCGGCTGCAGGGACCGGGCGGCGCGCTGCTCGGGCCGATCGAGGCGCGTTTTCCCGGCACGACGGGAGGGGCCGGAGTGGATCGTGCGGCGCTCGGCGGACGGGTCATCGGCAAAGCCGAGGAGCTGAAAGCGCTCGAAGCGATCGTCCATCCGGCTGTGCGGGCTTCGCGCCAGGCATTTCTGCGCCGGCACGGCGGGCATGCCATGTTGCTTTTTGACATCCCCCTGCTGTTCGAAACGGGCGGCGAGGCCGAGATGGATCTGGTGGTGGTGGTCTCCGCACCGCTCTTTCTCCAGCGGCGCCGGGTACTTCGCCGGCGGGGCATGACGTCGCAGCGCTTCGCCCGGCTGCGCGCCAGTCAGATGCCGGACCATGTCAAACGAGCGCGCGCGGACGTCATCATCGGCACGGCCCGTCCAAAATGGCAGACATTTGCCGAAATCGAGCGCCTGGTGACTTGCCTTCGCCGGTCGCTGGTCCGATAATAAGTCCTTGAGCGAGTCACGATCCACGATGCGCGAAATCGTTTTCGATACCGAAACCACCGGGCTGGACCCCCTAACCGGGGACCGTCTGGTCGAAATCGGGTGCATCGAGCTCATGAACCGCATCCCGACGGGTGCGACGTTCCACGCCTATTTCAATCCTGAGCGGACGATGCCCTCGGCGGCCGAGGCTGTGCATGGCCTCTCGGATCGCTTCCTGTCGGACAAGCCGCGCTTCAAGGAGAAGGCGCGCGAACTGCTTGATTTTCTCGGCGATGCCATGCTGGTCGCCCATAATGCGCGCTTCGACTTCGGCTTTCTGAATGCCGAGCTTGAGCGTTGCGGCCTCGAAATCGTCGATATGGGGCGGATGATCGACAGCCTGACCATCGCGCGCAGCCTGCATCCCGGCGCCAAGCACAGCCTCGATGCGCTCTGCTCGCGCTATGGCATCGATCGCAGCCACCGCATCAAGCACGGCGCCTTGCTCGATGCGGAGCTGCTGGCCCAGCTTTACATCGAGCTGACCGGTGGCCGGCAGATCGGCCTCACGCTCGATGCCGACATCGTCGTCATGGCGGACGTCAGCGATATGCCTGTCATCGACGCGGCGCCACGGGCTGTCCGTCCCATGCGCATTTTCACGCCCAGCGTAGCGGAACTCGCTCGCCATTCAGCCTTTGTGGAGAAACTCGACAATCCACTGTGGCGCGATCCTCGAGCCTGAAAAGCCAGCCGAAACTGGCAATGGGCATCGCGTCGCCTACATAGGTCTAAGGCCCAAGAAAAGGAGATCAGCTGATGGACATTCGCGTATCGGGACACCAGGTCGAGACCGGTGAAGCCCTCCAAACGCATGTCACCACGCGCCTGCAGGGGATTGCGGACAAGTATTTTTCCCGCGCCATTTCCTCGCATGTGACCTTCGGCCACGCGCCGCATGGTGCCTTTCGCTGCGACATTGTCTGCCATGTGATGTCGGGTTTGATCCTCAAGGGGGCAGGCGCGGCGCAGGACGCGCATGTGGCCTTCGATCAGGCGGCGGAGCGCATCGAGAAGCAATTGCGGCGCTATATGCGCCGTCTCAAGGATCGCCACGAGCAGAGCGCGGCCGCCGAGGCCCAGCGCGACGTTCCCGACGTCGCAATCAACGGCATCGACAATGCTAATTATGTCGTCTTCGAAGGAAGCGGCTATGAAGAGGACAGCGACATCGATGCGGACGCACCCGCGATCATCGCGGAAATGCGCGTCGATATTCCCAAGGCAAGCGTCTCGGACGCGGTCATGATGCTCGATCTGCGCAACACCAACGCGCTGATGTTCGTGAACAGCGGCACGCAGGCGTTTAACATGGTCTATCGCCGCAATGACGGGACCATCGGCTGGGTCGAACCCCCGCGTTAAACGCCAGCTTTTCCGCGCCGGCGTGGCGCAACCGGACGGGTCGCTGGTTGACCGCGTCCCCCTTTGGCCCTATGGGGCGCCACGGTTTTTTCCAGGCGATTGCAATGGGCGTCTTCACGCAAGACGCAACAGATCCGCAGGCGGTCGCAGGATACAGGTAGAATATGGATAATTTCAGCGACTTGCTCGCGGCGGACGCTGTTTCGTCGGCCGTGACGGTTTCGAACAAGAAGCAGCTTTTTCAGAAGCTGGGCCAGCTCGCGGCTGATGCCTATGGCCTCGCGCCGGAGGACGTCATCGAGCGCATCACCGAACGCGAACGGCTGGGCTCGACCGGCTTTGGCGGCGGCATCGCGATCCCCCATGCCAAGCTGGACAATCTCGACAAGGTCTATGGCGCCATCATTCTGCTGGCCGAGCCGATCGCCTTCGACGCGATCGACGATGTGCCGGTCGATGTTGTGTTCATGCTGCTCTCCCCGTCCGACAGTGGTGCCGAGCATCTGAAGATGTTGGCGCGGGTCTCGCGCCTGCTGCGTAACGAGCGCAATCTTGCCCGGATCCGCGGCGTCGGATCGGATGCGGCGCTTTACGCGCTGCTTGCCGGTGGCGAGACGCGGGACGCCGCTTGAGGATGACGTGAACGACGGCGCACCGTCAGGCGAAACCGCGCATTTCCGGGCGCTCGAGCGGCTCTATGCCTCGGCGCCGATCAATCGGCTTTTCCCCTCGCGCCTGCATATCCCGGTTCCAGGCGAAGCGCGCATCGAATTCGATGTCGCGCCGGCCTATTTCCATGCGGCCGGCGCGACGCACGGCACGCTCTATTTCAAGATGATGGACGATGCCGCATTCTATGCGGCCAACAGCCTGGTGAGCGATCGCTTCCTGCTCACCACTGCATTCAACCTGTTGTTCACAAAGCCGCTCAAGAACGGCCCGATCATCGCCGAGGGGCGCTGGCTGAGCGGCAAGCGCCGCGTCTATGTCGCCGAAGCGCGTCTGATCGATGGCGATGGCGAGGAAGTCGGGCGCGGGACGGGCACGTTCATGCGCTCGACCATCCCGCTTGGCGGACTGCCCGGCTATGCCGGAGCGATGGGCGAAGGGGACCCGACGCGACATGAGTGACCGGCTGACGAGTCACCTGCTCGTCGGCGCGCTGATCCGCCGCACCCAGGCGCAGGGCGGCACGGCCATGGTGCTCCACAAGGGCGAGTCGATCGGCGGAAGCATCATCGTGCAACTGCTTGAACGCGGTCGGAATCTCGGCTTTTTCGAACGCATTACGGCCCTGAATGGCACAGCGCAATTGGCGCCCTGCGGTCCGCAAACCAGGGACCAAGATACGGAAAATTCGCGATATATTGAGCGCCGAGTCGCTCGAGACCCCGACATCTGGGTCCTGGAACTGGATGTCGCAGAGGGGGAACAACTCGCCGCCGAAGTGCTTTGCGCGGGTTGACTTAAAGTTCCCGAGCGGCCAATGGCCCCCCACCTCGCGCAGGTTGCGCATGACGGATCATGGGGGTCCGTTGACGCAAACACGCAGACGGGGGGCGGACCGAAGCACCGCATGACCGCATGACAATGCGGCTGGTGCCTCGCCAACCGACCCACCGCACAGACCAGAAAAAGAATGTCGAAGAATCTTATGATCGCCGCGGTCGCGACGGTCGGTATGCTGTCCTCCACTCTAGCCCTGGCAGAAGTCTCCGAAGACTCTGTTATCGATCCCAAAGCCCTGATGGCTCCCGCTGTCGTCGTCGAGTCCGTCGCGGCTCCCGTGGCGGTCGAGTCCGGCACCCAGAATTCCATGGATCCGTCCGCTGAAAGTGCGCCGCATGCCGCCGCCATCATCGACGATCCTGACACGCTCGCCGAGCTGGTCGATGAATCCGACGTGGGCGAGCTGACGGCCGATGAAAAATGCCTCGCCACCGCCGTCTATTATGAAGCGCGCAGCGAGAGCCTCGCAGGCCAGCTCGCGGTAGCGCATGTCGTGTTGCAGCGGGCCAAGTCCGGCCGGTTCCCGAGCAGCCTGTGCGGCGTCGTGACGCAGCCGGGCCAGTTCAGCTTCGTGCGCGGCGGCCGTATGCCGACCACGCCGACGCATGCTGGCCAGTGGCGCACGGCGCGCGCGATCGCCCAGATCGCGCTCGACGGCAGCTGGGAAAACCCGGTCGAGGGCGCGCTCTACTTCCATGCCGCGCGTGTGCAGCCCGGTTGGGGCCGTCCGCGCGTGACGCGCATCGGCGGTCACGTCTTCTATCGGTGAGTGCTTCGGGGTCAGGCCTGTCCCGACCCTTGAGCACGTTCACGACTTGTTCTAGGGTGACGTGATGGAGTCGTCGCCCCTTCCCGATCTCGCGCCCGGATCGCTGCTGTGCGACGGCACGGCGCTTGCCGTGACGCGCGGCGTCATGCGGCTCTTTGCCCGGCATGATATTTTCGGAGTTGCGGAAGTGCCGCTGCCCAATGGCCGGCGGCTGGACATCATGGCGGTCGATGCGCGTGGCATGATCATCGCGGTCGAGATCAAGTGCAGCAAGGCCGACCTGCTCGGCGACGGCAAGTGGCCGGACTATTTCGACTATTGCGATCGCTATTTCTGGGCGGTGCCGTCCGGCTTCGATCTGGCGCTGTTCGAAAGCGATGCGCTGTGGCCGGCGCGCACGGGCCTCATCGTGGCCGATCAATATGATGCGGAGATCGTCCGCTCTGCCCCCAGTGAGCCGCTGGCGGCCCCACGACGCAAGGCGGAGGTCCAGCGCCTCGCCCGGCGCGCGGCCCGGCGGCTCTCGCAGATATCCGATCCGGACGGGCAAGTGCTGTGGGGCGACGAGCGCTGAGCGAACCAGATGCTGCCCATGTTCAGCATGAGCCTGGGATATGACTCAGGAAAGCTCGCGATTGTCTCTCCCAGCATCTGACTTGGCACGGCGCAAAGACTCCCGCTAAGGACTGATCCCAAGCAAGATTAGGCCAGCAAGTTTGGGAGAGTCCCCGTGAGCCAGACCGTCTATCCCGTCCCCGCCGAGTGGCGCGAGCGCGCCTATGTCAAAGCGGAGGACTATGCGCGCATGTACGCGCAGTCGGTCGAAAACCCGGATGCCTTCTGGCGCGAGCAGGCGCAGCGGATCGACTGGATCAAGCCATTCACGCAGGTTAAGGAGACGAGCTTCGATGCCGACAGCTTCGGCATCAAGTGGTTCGCGGACGGGACGCTCAACATCGCCGCCAATTGCCTCGACCGGCATCTGGCCGAGCGCGGCGACGTGCCGGCGATCCTCTGGGCGGGCGACGATCCGTCCGAGAGCCGGACGATCACCTATCGCGAGCTGCACGAGGATGTCTGCCGCTTTGCCAATGCGCTCAAGGGGCAGGGCGTCAAGAAGGGCGACCGTGTCACCATCTACATGCCGATGATCCCCGAAGCGGCGATGGCGATGCTGGCCTGCGCGCGGATCGGCGCGATCCACTCGGTGGTGTTCGGCGGTTTCTCGCCGGACAGCCTCGCCGGCCGCATCACTGACTGCGATTCGACGATCGTCATCACAGCGGACGAGGGGCTGCGCGGCGGCAAGAAGATCCCGCTCAAGGCGAATGTCGATGAAGCGCTCCTGCAAGCGCCCGCCGTCACCTCCGTGATCGTGGTCAAGCGCACTGGCGGCGCGATCAGCATGCGGGACGGCCGCGACCATTGGTATCATGATCTGCGCGACGCGGCCTCGCCCGATTGCCCGGCCGAGGAAATCGGCGCGGAAGACCCGCTGTTCATCCTTTACACGAGCGGCTCCACCGGAAAGCCCAAGGGCGTGCTGCATACCACCGGCGGCTATCTCGTCTGGGCCTCGCTGACGCATCATGCCGTGTTCGATTACCGGCCCGGCGACATCTACTGGTGCGCGGCCGATATCGGCTGGGTCACCGGCCACAGCTACATCGTCTATGGTCCGCTGACGAATGGCGCGACGACCGTGATGTTCGAGGGCGTGCCTAATTATCCCGACTTCAGCCGCTTCTGGCAGGTGGTCGACCAGTTCAAGGTCAGCACCTTCTATGCCGCGCCGACCGCGCTGCGCGCGCTGATGCGCGAGGGCGACGAGTGGGTGAAGAAGACGGACCGCTCGACGCTCCGCATTCTCGGATCGGTCGGCGAGCCGATCAATCCCGAAGCCTGGGAATGGTATTATCGCGTGGTCGGAGACACGCGCTGCCCGATCGTCGACACCTGGTGGCAGACCGAGACCGGCGGGCACATGATCACGCCGCTGCCCGGTGCGACCGACCTCAAGCCCGGCAGCGCGACCAAGCCTTTCTTCGGCGTCGTGCCGCAGATCGTGGATGCCGACGGCAAGGTGCTGGACGGCGCGACCGAGGGCAATCTGGTGATCGCCGACAGCTGGCCGGGCCAGATGCGCACCGTCTGGGGCGATCATGAGCGCTTCTTCCAGACCTATTTCTCGACCTATCCCGGCAAATATTTCACCGGTGACGGATGCCGGCGCGACGAGGATGGCGACTATTGGATCACCGGCCGCGTCGATGACGTCATCAACGTCTCCGGGCACCGCATGGGCACGGCCGAGGTCGAATCCGCGCTGGTGGCTCATGCCAAGGTGGCCGAGGCCGCCGTCGTCGGCATGCCACACGACATCAAGGGGCAAGGCATCTATGCCTATGTGACCCTGAATGCCGGCGAGGACGGCAACGAGGCGCTGCGCAAGGAGCTGGTCCAGTGGGTCCGCCACGAAATCGGGCCGATTGCGACGCCGGACATCATCCAGTTCGCGCCGGCTTTGCCCAAGACCCGCTCGGGCAAGATCATGCGCCGCATCCTGCGCAAGATCGCCGAGGACGCGGTAGATCAGCTGGGTGACACCTCGACGCTGGCCGATCCGAGCGTTGTCGATAATCTGGTGGCGAACCGGCAGCGGGTGACGGCGTAGGCGAACGATCCGCTGATGACACCGTTCGTCCTGAGTAAGGGCTGAGCAAAGTCGAAGAGCCATAACGAAGGACAGAGGGTTCCTCTCCCCTTTTGGGGTTCATCAGGTCGGTCATGCCCCCGGCATGACCTAAACAGCGCGGGGTTCTGTGTGCCTGATGAAGATAGGGGAGCCTGCCGACGTTAGTCGGCTGGTGGACCTCGGAGAGAGGGCAATGGTCTCACCCCTCTCCAACGTCGCCTGGTCGCTTTGCGACAAGGCTCCGTATCCTCGCCCCAGAATGGGGAGAGGAACTATTCAGACCAGATTGCCCCGCACGTCCCGCACGTCCGTCCAGCCCTCGACGAAGCTCTTGAGCGCCGCGTCGTCCGCCGGCACATCGATCAGCAGGGTGACGAGCTGGTCGCCGCGCTCGCCGCCCTTGCGGGTGAAACCCTTGCCCTTGAGGCGCAGGGTCTGGCCCGAACGCGCCCCGGCCGGCACCGCCAGCATCACCGGCCCATCCACAGTGGGCACCTTGACCCGCGCGCCGTTCACGGCCTCGTTCAGCGTCACCGGCAGGTCGAGCCGCACATTGTCGCCGTCGCGTGTGTAGAAGGGATGCGTGCCGATCTCGATCGTGACGATCGCGTCGCCCGCGCCGCCAGGGCCTGGCTGACCCTTGCCGGCGAGCTTCATCTGCGTGCCGGTTTCGACGCCGGGCGAGAGTTTGAGGTCGATGGTCTTCCCGTCCGCGAGCGTTATGCGCTGGGGCGCGAGCGTCGCCGCATCCACAAAGGATACCGCGAGTCGGTAGGTGACGTTGCCGCCGCGCTGGGGCGGGGCGGATCGCCCGCCGAAGCCACCGCCGCCGAACGGACCACCGCTGCGCCGCCCGCCACCGAACAGGCCTTCGAAAATATCGCCGAAATCCCCACCGCCGGAACCGAAATCAAACTCGGCGCCCTGCCCGCCGCTGCGCGTATAGGTGTGGCCGCCACCACCCCCGCCGCCGAAGCCGAAGGGATGCGTCGGATTGCCCTCTGCGTCGATCTCGCCCCGGTCGTAGCGGGCGCGCTTGTCCTTGTCGGACAGGAGATCATAGGCGTTCGTCACCTCGGCGAACTTCTCGGCCGCCTTGGGATTGTCCTTGTTGCGATCCGGATGCAGCTCCTTGGCGAGCTTGCGATAAGCGGATTTGATAGCCGCATCGTCCGCGCCGCGCGACACACCGAGCAAGGTATAGGGATCTGCCATGCTCGTTCATCTGGCGATTGTCGCGCCTCGCCGCAAGGGAGATCGCATCGCCACGCGCCGCCCGATCACGCCGCATTGGGTTACAGTGCGTGTGGCGCAGGCCGCTGTGCCTTCGGCGCGGCCTTATCGGCTCGCTACCTTCGCCCCGGCACTCTCGCGGAAATGCTCGAACAGCGCTGCAGCCAGCCGCGTCGCGATGGCCTGTTCGGTCCAGCGATCGCTGCCGTCGCGCGTCGCGATCGTCGCCCGGCCTTCCCAGAGCGCCGCGCCGGTCGCGCGGTCCTTGACGCGCGCTTCCAGCCGTGTGGAGAGTAGGGCCTTGCGCGGCTTGGTGAGATCGACGGCGATAGCCATGCCCGTGAAGGTGCCGTAGTTGGACGCGCCGACCGTCACTTCGCCGCTCACCGGCTTGCGCTTCTGCTCCTGCGGCACCAGTACGTCACGCACGATGCGCAGCTCGACGATCTGCCCGCCGTCAGGGTCCGGCGTTACCGTGTCATAGCCCACCTTGACGAGCTGATCGACGACCGCCGCCTCATAGGCAGCCGTATCGCTCGCATCGCTGGTCGTTCCGGGGGCCGAGGCGACGCTGATCGGGCCATGGCCGAGCTTTCCGGCTGCATCGTCGGCCGCGAATTGCTCGACCTGCACCTTGCCTTCGCGGCTGTCGTCCCGGCTGGAAGACGAGGACGAGAGGCGCGGCGAGCGCCAGCCATCGAGCCGGCTATGGCCCCAGCCGGGCTGGGCAGAGGCCGGCACCGAGACCGACAACAGGCCGCCGGAGAGCGCCGTCAGCAGCAGGAGCGAGCGGGAAAGCGGGTGGATCGGCATCGGGAAACTCCTCGGCACGCGGTCGTGCATGGTCTTGCTCGTGCCCGCCCGAGTCCGGCCTAGGCTCAGCGGGCTTGATGGCAGATGAATGGCGCACACGGCGGACCTCGGCTCGACAGCCCGCGAGTCCGCGCGTAGGAGGCGGCCATGACCAGCACGCTTCCCGATCCGGCAGAGCCGACGACCGTTACGGAAGATCCCTTTTCGTTGTTCGGGATCTGGTTCGCACAAGCACGGGCCAGCGAGCCCAATGACAGCAACGCGATGGCGCTGGCGACCGTCGATGCCATGGGTCGCCCGTCAGTGCGCATGGTGCTGTTGAAGGGACACGGGCCGGACGGCTTCATCTTCTACACCAATTTCGAAAGCCGTAAGGCGAACGACCTGTTGAGCAATCCGAACGCGGCCTTGCTGTTCCACTGGAAGTCGCTGCGCCGGCAGGTGCGTATCGAGGGATCGGTGAGCCGCGTCGATGACGCGACGGCTGATGCCTATTTCGCCAGTCGTGCGCGTGATTCCCAACTGGGTGCCTGGGCGTCAGACCAGTCGCGCCCGCTCGACAGCCGCGAGACCTTCGAGCGCCGTTTCGCGGAGGAGGAAGCGCGCTTTGCCGGCAGCCCGGTGCCGCGCCCGCCGCACTGGTCCGGTTATCGGCTGACGGCGCGCGCGATCGAATTCTGGCTCGACCGCGCCTTCCGGCTGCATGAGCGCAGCCGCTACGAGGCGGACGGCGCGGGCGGCTGGCGCGCGGGGATGCTCTACCCATGACCGGCGGCGAGCCTCTCGCCGCGAGCGGGGCGCTCAATCGCAAAGCCGCGCTCGCCAGCGTCAGCGTCGCGCTCATCCTCGCCACGCTCAAGGTCTATGCCGTGTGGCGAACCGGCTCGATTGCGATGCTCGGCTCGCTGGCAGACACGGGACTCGATCTCGTCGCCAGCATCGTCACGCTGATCGCCGTGCATGTCGCCGCCCAACCGGCAGATTCGGAGCATCGCTTCGGCCATGGCAAGGCGGAAGCACTCGCCGCGCTGTTCCAGGTCTTGCTGATCAGCATGGCCGCGCTGGGCATCATCGTGCGCTCGGTGCAACGCTTCGGCGGAGGCAATGCGCCCGGCGATGTCGAATATGGCATCGCCGTGTCGGTTTTCGCCATGCTGCTGACGCTCGCGCTGGTCTGGTATCAGGGCCGCATCATCCGGGCGACAGGATCGGTCGCGATCCGCGCGGACAATCTCCACTATCGCAGCGACCTCGCGCTCAATCTCTCGGTGATCGCCGCCTTGCTGCTGGAAACGGTGCTGCGCCTGCATGGCGCCGATGCGCTGTTCGGCCTCGCCATCGGCGTCTGGCTCGGCTGGAGCGCGTGGCGCACTGCTGCTCATGCCATCGATCAGCTGATGGACCGGGAATGGCCGGTCGAGCGGCGCGAACATTTCCTCGCCGTGGCCGCGCGCCATCCCGAACTCAAGGGCATTCACGATCTGCGCACCCGCTCCAGCGGCACGCAGGATTTCGTGCAGTTCCACGTCGATGTCGATCCAAACCTGACGGTCGCGCAGGCGCACCGAATCATGGACGAGGTCGAGGCCCGGCTGGCCAAGGAATTTCCGGGCGTCGAGATTCTCATCCATCCCGATCCCGAAGGACAGATCGACACCGACGATCCGATCGCGGAGCAGGATGCCGTCCAGCTCGTCGCAGATCTGGTCGTCGGTCAGAAAACTGCCGAGGAGAAGCCCGCATGACCGCCATACCCTTCACGCAGGTCGATGCCTTCGCGCATGCCCCATTCACCGGCAATCCAGCCGCCGTCATGCCGCTCGCGAACTGGCTGGACGATGCGACGCTTCAGGCCATCGCGGAGGAGAACAACCTCGCCGAGACGGCTTTCACCGTGAAGCTGCCGGAGGGCGCGGGGGCGGATTATGAGCTGCGCTGGTTCACGCCCGCCGTCGAGGTCGCGCTGTGCGGCCACGCCACGCTGGCGAGCGGCCACGTGTTGATGGGCCATGCGCCGAGCATCCGCTTCCGCACGCGCAAGGCCGGTGATCTCATCGTGACCCGCGCCGGCAGCGGCTATGCGCTCGATCTGCCGGCCTGGACGATGCAGCCCGCCGACCGGGCAGACATCGCCGCCCTGCTCGGCGGCCCGGCCCCGACCGAGATGCTCTGGCGGGAGGGCGGCTATGCGCTGCTGGCCTATGCTGACGAGGCGTCGGTTCGCGCGCTCACCCCGGACTTCCCGGCGCTGGCGAAGCTCGGTGACGTGCTGACGATCGCCACTGCACCGGGGACCGAGACCGATGTCGTGAGCCGCGTCTTCGCCCCCGGCGCCGGCATCGACGAGGACCCCGTCACCGGATCGGCGCATTGCCTGCTCACCCCTTATTGGGCCGCACGTCTCAGCCGCGAGTCATTCACGGCCTATCAGGCCAGCGCTCGCGGCGGCTATGTCGGCTGCCAACTGGCGGGAGATCGCGCCGTCCTGTCCGGCCAGTGCCGCACGGTGATCGAGGGGCGATTTCTGGTTTAGGAGTGTTCCTCACGGAAACCGCCGCACCAGCCGCGCCATCGCATTCGCCAACGCCCCCATCTGCTCATCGCGCGTGACGCCGAGGCGGACGATGGTCAGGCCCTGCTGCGGCGAGACCAGCATATATTGGCCGCGATGGCCGACCGCGCCGACGACGCTCGGCAGCGCCTGCCCCGGGAAGAGCGCGCTGTGGTCGCTCGCCCGGTTGGTCCAGATATGCGCGCCATAAGCGGGATTGGCAGGCGAGGGCGCCAGCATGACGTCGAACCACTGGTCCGAAACGAGCCGGCGCTCGCCCGCCTTGCCGCGCAGCCGGATGAGTTCACCGACACGCGCATAGTCGCGCGCCGTCATGTGCATCATCGCGCCGCCCTCGAAGGTGCCGGCCTCGTCATATTCGGGCATGAAGCCGGTGAGGCCGAGCGGGCCGGTGAAGCGCGCGGCGAGGAAGCGGGCGGTCGCGTCGCGCCGGGCCTGTGCGCCCTGCACCGCCCCGGCGATCTGGTCGGTGACGATGCCCGAGAGGATCATGCTGGTCGCCGTGCTGTAGCCGAATGTGCTGCCCGGCTTCTGGACCAGCGGCTTGGAGCGCGCGAACGCCGCCTGATCGCGCGCGCCTTCGCCGACCATCATGTCAACGAGGTCGCTGGGCTCGGGCGAGATCCAGTATTCACGGTGCTGCAGGCCCGATCGCATCTGGAGGAGCTGGCGCAGCGTGATCTGCGCGCGCGGGTCGCCCGGCTGGTGCCAGGCAGGGACGGGCGCGGGATCATCGAGCGCCAGCCGCCCGTCCGAGACGAGGATGCCGACCAGCAGCCCGGTCACCGTCTTGGCGATCGACCAGCTGTGCAGCCGGCTCTGCGGCCCGAAGCCCGGCGCATAGCGTTCCGCCACGATACTCCCGCCGCGCATCACGATCACCGCCCGCGTCTCACCCAAAGCCGGGTCGAACAGCGGGTCGATCGCCTCGCGCAGCGCGAGCGCGGAGACGCCGTCGCTGTCCTTGAGCACGGCATAGCGGCTTGCCGGCACGTCCTGTGACGCGCTCGCGCCGGCCACCAGCGCAACGGACGTCAGCACCCCGAGCCAGCGGCAAAGCATTTTGATCTTCATCGAGCCTCGCCCTATCACGCCCGACCATGAAAGGGGACGGCAAGATTGCGATTCGGCTGATCCGGCCGGTACTGTGGGGGATCGGCGCGATCGTCGCCTTCGCCATCGCGGTGAACTGGCCCGGCTGGCAGCGGCAGGCCGCGCAGGCCGCGGGCCTCGGCGCGCGCATCGCCTGCTCCTGCCGCTATGTCGAGGGGCGCGCGCCTGGCAGTTGCGCGGGGGACCTGGCCGGCATGCCGTGGATGGCCCTCGTTCGTTACACCGACGATCCGCAGGCACGCCGCGTCACCGCTTCCGTCCCGCTCATCGCGGAGCGATCGTCCCGGCTCAAGGATGGCTTCGGCTGCCTGCCCGAGCGGGAGTGATCTGTGCCGACCGGGGCTACTTCGGCAGATTTTCAGCGCGATGAGTTCGCGGTGATGCGGACACAGGATTGGCGGCGGATGCGCGGGAGCGGCGGAGATCGCTCGGCGCATAGCCGGCAGAATTGCCGGAGGGCGGTGCGGCGATTCGGCATCATCAAGGCCCCATCAATATGACGCGCAAATCCATTTGGGCCCATTGGCATCAATACAAATGGGCATGGCGCGGGCCACCCCACCCGTTCCCCGAAGTGCCCGAAGCTGACCCAGACAGGCCCCATTTGCGGGCCGCCGCTTCGTCGGACGCCCGCAGTTTTTCTTGTGAAAGATGCAGTAGGAAAATGGTGCCGCTTAGGTGCCGGAAGTCGCCTGCTCCTGCCGGAACATGGCGGCTCATTTTCGGCAGAATTCTGGGAATTTCCTGTGCTGCGCCTTCTCAGGGTAGAACATACTAACTCGCCTTTTCACTCAACTGAAGGTGGGCTAAAAGGTGGGCTAGAAATCACCTTAAAGTTCGAGTCCCATGCTCCACCCCTTTGGGTGTTTCTCTCTTTTCGAGCAGTGGCAGGAAGCTCTTTTTCCAATCAAACAGGAGCTTTTTGCGGTCTGCGCGCAGGTTCGATGTGATCAAATTCAGCAAATCGCGTTTTTCGCCGATTTCAAGCTTCGGGCTTTCTATTAGCGACGAAAGACCCGAACTCTAACCGGCGAGGGTAATGGTAAGCGAATGGAACTCACAATTGAAGCCGCGTTTTTCACGCAGCCAGTCTCGGCAGAATCTCTGTGCCCTCCAACCTGAAATTTGGCACGACGACCTTCGGGCAAGAAGCGCATGTGCAAGCCGGCGCGAGGCTGCAAACACAATTGGGCGCGTGGGGCGTCATAAATCGGACTGCACCTGGGCGTACCGGAGTAGATATTTCCGTCGATCCCATCTATGCTAATCGGCTAGGCTTTGAGCATATTGAGATTAAGCCCAACACTGCATCGGGTTTGAAATCGTTCAACACTCAGGTGAAAAATTGGGGTTACGACCCTGCAACGGTTAGCGCTGTCACCTATGACGCACAGGGTAATCTTCGCTGGGGTTTTGATTTCTGATGGCAGCTCTCGATTTTTTCATGGCTGGTCAATTTAAGGAAGCGATTGTCGCGTATAAAGCTGAGCTGTCCCAATATCCAAATGATATCGGATCAATCGACGGATTGTCGAAGTCTTATCAAGCAACTGGAAATTACACGGCCGCGATCCCCCTGATGGAGCGTGTTCACGAACATCAAAAGCAAAATCCCGACCATCCCGGGCAACAGCTTTATCTTTCGACCGCCTATTGGTGCCTTGAAGATCACCAGCGTGCTATTGAGCTAGTTCATGGGCTTTGTGCCGCAATTCTGAACCGGACGGTGAGTATGGCCCCGGATCTCGCGGGAGGCGCAACTTTCGGACTCATCCTGCACTATATGGCGTTGACAGCAGGCGATGGGGCAGAGCGGGATTATGCGCTGAGCTATTTGCAAAAGCTCAATGTCAAATATGACAAGCGTCCGAGCTTGTTCCGTTACCCGGTTGCCACGGTCAAACAGCTTCTGGGCGAGCGATCTTTTGAGGATGCGCTGGAAGGAGCAACCGGCGAGCGAACTCTTGCTGCTGCTTATCGCGTGGCCGAGAGAGATCGTTCAATAAAATTGGCGTTGGGACAAGCCTTGTTTCACGATGGCGTGATAGGCCGCGCCAATGGCAATGAACTAAGTTGTATCGCTCGAATGCAAGAGGTGTTCGCTCTTGGTTACCAGACCGACTCCATTTGTTGGTATCTGGCACGACATGAGGTCGGATTGAAAAAGCGGTAGAGATCAATCGGCCGGCAGACCTCGCAGGGTTACAGCTACGGCACGCCCGCACAGGGCCTGTCACGCACGCTGAGCTGGCCGTCCTCGGCGGGGATGATGCTGAGCTGCACCGATGCGCTGGGTCGGGTGACGCAGGTCAAGGAGGCGGCGGACTGTTCGACCACGACCGGGCGGCTGGCGGCGTACAGCTATGACGATCTCTCGCGGCTGACCTCGATCGCCCGCCCGAGCGGGGCGAACACGAGCTATGGCTATGAGGATACGGGAGCGCTGGACACGCTGGGCCATGCCTTGGGCGGCGGCGCGGCGATCAACCAGGCGTTCGCTACAACCGCGCCCTGCAGGTGACCAAGCTCGGACGGTTCCTCCAGACCGATCCCATCGGTACCGCGGACGGCTCGAACCTCTACGCCTATGTCGGCAATGATCCGAGTAACCGAACGGACCCGACGGGACTGGCGGCCGAGGCGGTCGGGAAGGTTTGGAATGCTCCTGCTCCTGGCTTCTACGAGCAGACCAGTCCGTATTTTGATCCTAACTATACCGTTCGGCAGCAGACCGTAGGCGAGGTCGCGATGAACATGCTTGGTGCAGTTGGAGCAATCAAACCTGTCAGTGTATTGACACCTTATGGTCCCGCAATCCAATCAATGACAAAATCAGCTTTGGCTGGCCTCGAGAGCGTGAGCGCGGTCGCCCGGCGGCACGATATCGTACCGTCGCAGCTTTTCACGTGGCGCCGCGAGCTTCGCGAGCAGCTTCAAGGCGTGACCGCCGGGCCGATCGCCACGTCGAG
>NZ_JAHKKS010000004.1 GCF_019737615.1 Sphingobium xanthum
ACCAGGTCTACGTCCTGCCCAAGCATCTCGACGAGAAGGTCGCAGCCCTCCACCTCGACAAGCTCGGGGTCAAGCTCTCCACCCTCACCGAAAAGCAGGCCGCTTACATCGGCGTCTCCACAAAGGGGCCGTTCAAGCCCGATCATTACCGGTACTGATGGCTCGATGCCCCTCCTCGAAAAGGGGAGGGGCATTGATCGCCGCGCCGGCCCGTTTCGCTCGGCATTGCCTCGCGCAGCTTTGCCTCGTAATCCAGCGCAGTGATTTCGCTTCCGCCGCTAGTCCTTGCTGCAATCGGTGCCGTGCTCGCGCTGTGGCTGGCCTTGTCGGCCTGGGCCTTGCTGTCGGGACTCGCGCTGCGCCGCACCTCGCGCCAGGCACGCGGGCAGGCGGATCGCCTTGCCGATCTTCTTCAGTCTGCGCCTGCGATTCCCATGCTCGTGCGGGTCGATGGCCGCATCGAAGCGCCCGATCGCCTCGCCAACTGGCTGGGCCGCACGACTGTCCCTGCGTTTCTCTCCGAACTCGTTTCTGAGGAAAGCGGCTTTGAGCCGGAGCATGCCCGGGCGCTTGCCGAGGAAGTGAAGGCCGCGCAACGCGGCAGCCGTTCCTTCGTATTGCCCATGCGTGCACAGGGATCGAGCCGGACCTTGCTGGTGCGGGGCGGCCCTGCCGGTCCCGATCTCGCCAGCCCTGGCACGATCGTGCTCTGGATCTTCGATGCCACCGAGAGCCAGTCGCAGATCGAGGATCTGCGCGGGCAGGTCGGGCGCTATCGCGACGCCTTGGAGGCATTGTCCGGCGTGATCGAGGCGGCACCCATGCCGGTCTGGCACCGTGGCCCGGACCAGCGGCTCAGCCTCGTCAACAGTTCCTATGTTCAGGCTGTCGATGCCCGTTCCGCCGCGCAGGTGATCGAGCAGGGGATCGAACTGATCGAGGCCATCGACGGCCTATCGCCCGGCGCCTCCGCCGCGCTCGCCGCCAATAGCCAGACGTTGAGCGCGCGCATGCTGCCCGTCACCATCGACGGCGAACGCCGGCTCATGCGCATCGTCGATGTGCCGCTCGGTAAGGTCGGCGTTGCCGGATATGCCATCGACATGCAGGAGCTGGAGGAAGTGCGCGCGGAACTGCGGCATCTCGTCCAGGCCAATCGCGACATGCTGGACCGGCTGTCTGCCGGTGTGGCGCAGTTCAACGCCAATCATCTGCTCGAATTCTGCAATCAGCCGTTCCTCAGCATTTTCGGCCTGACTCCGGACCAGACTGCCGTCGAAACGCATTTCGACCGCGTGCTGGACGCAATGCGCGATGCGGGACTGGTGCCCGAGACGGCCGACTTCCCGTCATGGCGCGCAGAGCGGCGGCAATGGTTCCAGTCGCCGAACGCGCAGGAGGAACATTGGCGTTTACGCGACGGCGTCCATCTTAGGGTCTATGCGCAGCCGCTGCCCGATGGCGGTTTGCTGCTGATTTTCGAGGATCGCACCGAGCACGTCCAACTCTCCAGCGCGCGCGATACGCTGCTTCGCGTGCGCACGGCGACGCTCGACAACCTGTTCGAGGCGATTGCCGTGTTTGCCGCGGACGGCCGCCTGCACCTGTGGAACAGCCGCTTCCGCCAGATCTGGGCCGTGCAGGAAGCAACGTTGGCGACTCATCCGCGCGTCGATGAGCTGATGGCTGCACTGGCGGATCGTCTCGCCCGCCCGCAGCAATCGAGCCTCGTCCACCAGCTCATCCGCGCCGCAACAGTCGAGCGGCGCCAGCGCGGCGGGCGCATCGCCTTTTCGGACGGCCGCTATTTCGAGTTCGCCGCCATACCGCTGCCGGACGGCAATGCGCTGTTCGTCATGCTCGACATCTCGGACAGCCGCCGCATCGAGCAGGCGCTGCGCGACCGCAACGAGGCGCTGGAGGATGCCGACCGCGTCAAGACGGCCTTCGTGTCCAATATGAGTTACGAGCTGCGTACGCCGCTGACCTCGATCGTCGGTTTCGCGGAAATGATGCAGTCCGGTTATGCCGGCGAACTGACGCCGCAGACCCGCGAATATGTCGATGCGATCATCGACAGCACGACGCGCCTCGCGCGCCTCATCGACAATGTGCTCGACCTGACGCAGGGCGCGGCGGGCGGCTTGCCACTGGAGCGCAAGGATGTCGATGTCGAGGCGCTGTTGAACGAGGTCGCCCGGCACTATGAGAGCAAGGCGAAGGAGCGGCAAGTCACGCTGGCGCTCTCGCTCCGTCCCGGCATCGGTCATGTCAAGGGCGACCAGCGGCGCATTCGCCAGGCGGTCGATCATGTCGTGGAGAATGCGGTGCGCTTCGTGGGCAATGGCGGCCGTGCGCTCATCCATTGCGAAGGCAGCGCGAAGGCTGTGCGCATCATCGTCTCGGATGACGGTCCCGGCATCGACAGCAAGATGCAGGCACGCATCTTCGACAGCTTCGCTCGCTTCGGCCGCAATACTGAAGGTGAGACGTCAGGCCTCGGCCTGCCTCTGGTGCGGCAGTTCGTCGAGGCGCATGGCGGCACTGTCGGCCTCGTGTCCGAGCCGGGGCAGGGGACGATCGTCACCATCGATCTGCCGCGCGGCGATTGACGCGCATGCCTGATACGCAGCTTGCGGCGGCGACGCCCGACGCCATGGAAGCGCTGGGCCGGAGGCTGGGCGCCCGGCTCCAGTCCGGCGATATCGTGACGCTACAGGGTGGGCTCGGTGCCGGGAAAACGACCTTCGCGCGCGGCGTGCTGCGCGGCCTCGGTTTTGCGGCAGACGTGCCCAGTCCGACCTTCGCGATCCTGCAAGGCTATGAGCCGCCCGAGACGCGCCTGTCGCTCGGTCATGTCGATCTTTACCGGATCGAGCAGCCGGACGAACTGGACGAACTCGGCCTCGACGACTGGTTGGAGGGCGGCGCACTGGTCATCGAATGGCCAGAACGGCTCGGCACGCTTTATGCCGATCTGGCGCTCGCGATCCATATCGACACGGCGGACGATGGCGGCCGTCTCTTGACAGCGCGCGTGCCCAAGTCTTGGGAGGGCCGATGGCCACTCCCATGATCCCGCCCGCCGGCGCCCGCGCCTTCATCGATGCCGCCGGCTGGCAGGAGGCTGAGATTTTGCCGCTGGCGGGAGACGCCTCGTTTCGCCGCTATTTCCGCGTGGTCGATGGCGCGCGCCGGGCGATCCTGATGGACGCACCGCCGCCGCATGAGGATCCGCGCCCGTTTCTCTCGGTTGGCCAGTGGCTGTGCGATCACGGATTCGCCGCGCCCGAGATTCTCGCCAAGGATCTGACGCAGGGCCTCGTGCTGCTGGAGGATTTCGGCGATGCGCGGCTGCGCGAACATGTCGATGAGCGGCCTCGGGACGAGGCACCGCTCTATGAGCGCGCGGTCGATCTGCTGGTCGATCTGCACAAGCTGCCCGCCCAGGCGGAACTCGCGCCTTATGACCGCGCCGTCTATCAGCGCGAAACGGCGTTGTTGACCGAATGGTTCTGTCCGGCTGCCGGCCTCGATGTCGACGCCGATGCATATGTCGCGGCCTGGGAAGCCGTGCTGCCGATCGCCGAGCAAGACGATGCGCCGGTCGTGACCGTGCTGCGCGACTATCATGCCGAGAACATCATGCTGCTGCCCGACCTCACCCGGTCGCGCGGTCTTGGCCTTCTCGACTTTCAGGACGCGCTCGCCGGGCATCCCGCTTATGATCTCGTCTCCTTCCTTCAGGATGCGCGCCGTGACGTGAGCCCCGCGGTCGAGCAGGCGATGCTGCAGCATTATCAGGCCAATGCCCGCTGCTCGGCCGATTTCGAGGCGGCCTATGCGGTGCTCGGCGCCCAGCGCAATGCCAAGATCATCGGCATCTTCACGCGCCTGTGGAAGCGCGACGGCAAGCCGCGCTATCTCGATTTCCTGCCGCGCATGTGGGGCCTGCTGGAGCGCGATCTCGCCCATCCCGCGCTCGCGCCGGTAACGGCCTGGTTCGATGCCAATGTGCCGCCCGAGGTGCGTGGCGAACTGCGGATCGACGACGCCGCATGAGCATTCAGCTCGACACGGCGATGCTGATGGCGGCCGGCCTCGGCAAGCGCATGCGACCGCTGACGGCGACGCGCCCCAAGCCGCTCGTGCGCGTGGCGGGACAAGCGCTCATCGATCATGCGCTCGACCGGATCGAGGACGCCGGCATTCGCCGCACGGTCGTCAACGTCCATTATCTGGCGGACGCGGTGGAAGCGCATCTTCAGGCCCGCGCCCGACAGACCGGCGCCGACTATCCGGTCTCCGATGAGCGCGCCAAGCTGCTCGAGACCGGCGGGGGACTCGTCAAAGCGCTGCCGCTCCTGGGCGACGCGCCGTTCCTGTGCGCCAACAGCGACAATCTCTGGATCAACGGGCCGGGCGATTCGATCCGGCTGCTCGCCAGCCGCTGGGACGATGCGGAGATGGATGCTCTGCTCCTCGTCATTCCCCATGCCCGCGCGACCGGGCATCGCGGCCTCGGCGATTTCCATCTCGATCCCCAAGGCCGCCTCAGCCGCCGCAAGTCCGGCCGCGTGGCACCCTTCGTCTATACCGGTGTGCAGATCATCTCGCCCCGGCTGATCCAGGATCCGCCGAGCGACGTCTTCTCGACCAACATCTTCTGGGATCGCGCCATCGCGCAGGGCCGGGCCTATGGCATGACCCATTCGGGCCTCTGGTTCGATGTCGGCACGCCCGAGGCGATTCCGCTCGTCGAGGCCGGGATTGCGGATGGCTGAGCGGCGCGCGCCCGCTCTCCACACCATCCCCGCGCACCGGGCTTTTTCGGACGCGCTCGCCAAGGGGTTGCTGGCGCTCCATGGCGGGACCGACGGCGGCCTGACCCTGGCGCGTGGGATCGTGCTGCTGCCCAATAATCGCGCGATCCGCGCCGTGCGCGATGCGTTCGTGCGCGCGTCCGGCACCGGACTGCTGCTGCCACGCCTCGTCGCTGTCGGCGACATCGATCTCGACGAGACTTTGGGCAGCGCGCTCGCGCCGATCGGCGCCGATGCGGCGATTCCGCCCGCCATTGCTCCCGCCGAGCGGCTGATGATCCTCGCCCGCCTGATCCGCCAGCGGCGAGAGGCGCAGGGCGAGCGGCTGGAACTGGGCGAGGCCTATCGGCTGGCGACCGCGCTGGCGCAGGCGTTCGACCAGCTCACCGTCGAGCGCCGGACACTTGCCGACGTGAAGGCGCTCCAGCCCGACGAGCTGTCCGGCCATTGGCAATCGGCGTTCGGCGAGTTCGAGCTGCTCATGGATGCGTGGCTGGCGGAGCTGGCGCGGCGCGGCCTCATCGACATGGCAGAGCGGCGCAACCGGCTGCTCGATCATGTCGCTGCCCGCTGGCGCGAGGCGCCGCCGGATCGCTTCGTCGTGGCGGCCGGTATCGTGACCAATGCGCCGGCTGTGGCGGGACTGCTGAAGACCGTCGCGAACCTGCCGCAGGGCATGGTGGTGCTGCCCGATCTCGACCAGAATTTGACGCCGGAGCAATGGAAGGAGATTGGCCCTGTCGCGCCGCCCGAACCGGGGGAAACGCGGCCCCCGGCGCGGGATTCCCATCCGCAATATGCGCTGAAGCTGCTGCTGCATCGGATGGATGTGCATCGCGACGAGGTCGCGCTCTGGCGCTGGGGCAGCGAGCATGATGCCCGCGCCGCGCGGGGCAAGGCGATCAGCAATGCGATGCTGCCTGCCTTGCTCACCGGCGGCTGGCCCGATGTGCCGCCCGCCGAACGCTCGCTGAAGGATGTGCATGCGATCGAGGCCGCCAATCCGGCGGAAGAGGCGCAAGCGATCGCCATCGCCTTGCGCGAGGCGGTCGAGACGCCCGGCCGGACGGCCGCGCTGGTGACGCCCGACCGCGATCTCGCCACGCGTGTCTCGGCGCATTTGCGGCGCTGGGGTATCGATGCGGACGATTCCGCCGGCCGTCCGCTGGCGCAGCTCCCGCCCGGCACCTTGCTGCTCGCACTGGCGCAGGCGGGGGCGGAGCAGTTCGCGCCGGTCGCCTTGCTCGCCCTGCTCAAGCATCCGCTGGTGAAAGCCGGGGGGGAGCGGCTTGGCTGGCTGGAGCAGGTCCGCGCGCTCGATCTGGTGCTGCGCGGCCCGCGTCCGCCGGCTGGCCTGTCCGGCATATCGCGGTTGCTGGCGGAAGAGGGCGGCCGCCATCGCGAGGCGCGCGCGGCGCTGCGCCTCTGGTGGCCGCAAGTCTCCGAATGGCTGGCCCCGCTGGAAGCGGCGTTCGCCAGCGAACGGCCCTTGCCCGATCTGTTCGCGGCGCTGCGCGAGACCGCGTCCGCGCTTACCGGCGAGCGCGTCTGGGCCGGGCATCAGGGCCATGCCGCCGCGCGCTGCGTCGCCGATGCGGAAGCCGCCGCCGTTCATGGCCCGCTGACCGCCGACGGCGCGGGCTTCGTCGGCATGCTCGGCCAGATCCTCTCGGCGCAGGCCGTGCGCCCGCCACAGGGTGGGCATCCGCGGCTGCAAATCCTCGGCCTGCTCGAAGCGCGCCTGCAGCAGGCCGATCTCATGATCCTCGCCGGTCTCAACGAAGGCGTGTGGCCGGGCCTGCCGTCGCCGGACCCCTGGCTGGCGACGCGCATCCGTCTGTCGCTCGGCCTGCCGGGCCTCGATTATCGCATCGGCCTCTCGGCGCACGACTTCGCCAATGGCCTCGGCGCGCCGCAGGTCGTCCTGTCGCGCGCCCGCCGCGACCGCTCGGCGCCGACGATCGCCTCGCGCTTCTGGCTGCGGCTGAAGGCCATGACCGGCGAGCGCTGGGCGGAAGATCGGCGGTTGATTGCACTGGCGCGGGCGATCGATCGCCCAGTCGCGTTCAGCCTCGACTATCAGCGGCCGTCACCTTGCCCCCCGGCGGATGCCCGACCCCTGCGGATCGCCGTGACGGATGTCGACCGGCTCAGTGCCGATCCCTACGCCTTCTATGCGTCCAAGATACTCCGTCTTTCGCGTCTGGAAGCCGTCGATGCCGATCCCGGACCGGCGTGGCGCGGCACGGCGGCGCACGGAATTTTGAAGCGCTGGATGGATGAAGGTGAGCATGATCCGGCGCTGCTTGCGACCTTCGCGCGCGAGATGATCGAGGGGGCAAAGGCTCACCCGCTTCTGCGCGCCCTTTGGCAACCGCGACTGCTGGCGGCGCTTGACTGGGTGGCGGCGGAAGTCGCCGAGCAGCGGGCAGCAGGCCGGGAAATCCTGTTCGGCGAGAAGCGGGGTGAAATCAGGCTGGCCGGGGTCGAGCTTCACGGCACGCCCGATCGTGTCGATCGCTTGGAGGACGGTTCCGTCGCGATCGTGGATTACAAGAGCGGTGCGACCGCGAGCGTGAGGCAGGTCGAAGCCGGTTTTTCGTTGCAGTTGGGGCTGCTCGGCCTGATCGCGCGGGAAGGCGGTTTCGCGGATGTCGAGGCCGGCACCGAGGTCAGTGGTTTCGAATACTGGAAGCTCAGCAAAAGTGCGCGCGGCGCCTTCGGCCACAAGAGGCTGCTGACCGATCCAAAAGGAGCGCATAAGCGCATCGCGACGGAGCGTTTTCTGCCGCTTGTTGAGCGCGCATTCGAAAAGGCAGCGACCGACTGGCTCACCGGCCGCGAGCCGTTCGCCGCGCGGCCGCATTCCGATGCGCCGGTCTTCACCGATTATGATCAGCTGATGCGGCTCGACGAATGGTTCGGGCGCGGCCGGGCAGGGGGCTCGCGTGGCTGAGGCCAAACCGCTCCTACCCCTGACGCGCGATCAGGCCGATGCCTCGCGGCCGGACAGTCACGTCTGGCTGAGCGCGTCGGCGGGCACCGGCAAGACCGCCGTGCTCTCCTCGCGTGTCCTGCGCATTCTGCTTCAGGACGTGCCGCCCGAGCGTATCCTCTGCCTTACCTTCACCAAGGCGGGCGCGGCCGAGATGGCCGAGCGCGTCCACAGCCGGCTCGCGCGCTGGGTGCAGAGCAAGGGGCCGGATGTCGCGCGGGATCTGATCGCGCTGGGCGAGGACCCCGGTCCCGAGTCCGTTGCGAAGGCGCGGCTGCTCTTCGCCAAGGTGCTCGATGCGACGGGCGGCGGCCTGCGCATCCAGACGATCCACAGCTTCTGCCAGGCGCTGCTCGCGGCTTTTCCGCTGGAGGCCGGATTGGTGCCCGGCTTCAAGCCGCTCGACGATCGCGGACAGGCGGAGCTCTGGCGCAAGGCCCTCATCGCCATGATCGAGACGGCCGAGCGCGACCGCGATCAGCCAGTGCTGGACGCGATCGAGATGCTGGCGCTGCGGCTGGGCGAGGCGGGGACGCAGGTCTATCTGCAGCGCTGCGTGACGCTATGCGAGGAGTTGGACAAGCTCGCCGAACAACTCGGTCCCGAGGCGGGTATTCTGTTCGATGATCTGCAATTGCTTATGCTGGCGCTTTTGAAGCTACCAACCGGCGACATCGAAGTGGAAATTGCACTGCGCTGCGCGGATGGAACCTTTCCTATTCGCAAACTCCGTCAGGTGGCGGTTGCTAATAGAGCCTGGAACGCCAAGTCCGGTAACGCCTGCGCAGACCTGATCGAAAACTGGCTTCGCTTGACTGACGCAGATCGTGCCGGAGGCCTTGAAGAACTATTCGGCGCGCTGCTGACTCAGAAGGGTGAGGTTAAGAACCGAGACAAGGACAAACTACTCAACGCCGAACCAGATTATGTCGAAATCGCTGCTGAATGCGGCGCAGAGATCAGGGCTATGCTCGATCTGCGGCGACAAGTCACTATTGCTCGTTCCATGGGTCAGGCGCTGACCGCCGGCCGTGCTTATGCGCGCGCTTATGCGCAGGCGAAGCGGCAGGCGGGCGCCGTCGATTTCGACGATCTGATCGGCCGGGCGAGTCAGCTCCTGACCCAGCCGGGCATGTCCGAGTGGATCCGTTACAAGTTGGATCAGACGGTCGATCATATTCTCGTCGACGAGGCGCAGGACACCAACGATCGGCAATGGGCGATCGTTGATGCTGTGGTGCAGGAGTATTTCGAGCGTGAGCTGGAACCGCCCGAGTTCCGCCTCCAGCGCACGCTTTTTGTGGTTGGTGACACCAAGCAGGCGATCTTCGGGTTTCAGGGCACCAGCCCCGAAGCATTTGGCAAAGCATTGCGCGATTTTCGTGGTCGCGCCGAGCGCGCAAGCCAGCCCTTTGCCGAACTGCCGCTGTCGCTCAGCTTCCGATCAATGCCAGCGGTGCTGGATGTGGTCGATGCGTTGCTTGACGAGGTTGGCCACGAGGCCCTTGGCCTCGAAAAGCCTTCGGAGCAGCATAACAGTGCCCGCCGCCACCCCGGCCGCATCCTGCTCCTGCCGCCGACCTCGCTCGTTGCGGCCGAGGAGGAGGAAGACGGCGAGATCGAGGAAAGCCCGGAGGGCGAGGACGACTGGTTCGCCGATCATCAGCGCAGACATGCCGAGAAGCTCGCGCAACTGGTCAAGAGCTGGATCGACGACAAGCTCTGGCTCCAGACCAAGGGACGGGCGGTCCGTCCCGGCGATGTGCTGATCCTGCTGCGCAGTCGCGGAGCGCTCTCGCGGCTGATCGTCGCGCGTCTCTACGAGGCTGGCGTGCCCGTCGCCGGCGTGGATCGGCTCCGTTTGCAGGCCCCGCTCGCCGTGCAGGACCTGCTCGCCGCGCTACGCTTTGCCGTGCAGCCGGAGGACGATCTCAATCTCGCCAATCTTCTGGTTTCGCCGCTCATCGGCTGGAGCCAGGACAATCTCATGCACCGCGCGATCCGGTCCGGCGGCCGTTCGCTCTGGTCGCATCTGCGCGAGACGCTGATGCCCGAAGATCAGGCGCCGCTCCGTGCGCTGCTCGCCTCCGCCGATTTCTCGACGCCCTATCTCTATCTCGAAGCCATTCTTTCCGGCGCGATGGATGGTCGGCGCAAGCTCGTCGCCCGCCTCGGCGAGGAAGCGCGCGACGCGATCGACGAGCTGGTCAATGCCGCATTGGCGTTCGAGATGGACGATCATCCTTCGCTTCAGCGCTTCATCGACTGGTTCGACCGGGGCGATGCCGACATCAAGCGCGAGCTGGGCGAGGGTGGCGACATGGTCCGCGTCATGACCGTCCACGGCGCCAAGGGCCTCGAAGCACCGGTCGTGATCCTCGCCGACGCCGCCTTCGATCCATCGGCCAGGCCGCGCGCCGATGCCGTCGAGCTGCCGGTCGGCAAGACGGCGAAGCTGCCGCTGATCCGCCCCGGCAAGGGCGAAGCGCCAGTGCTCGTACAGGAAGCGATGGACAAGGCAGGCGCGCTCGACATGCAGGAGCATTGGCGCCTGCTCTATGTCGGCCTCACGCGCGCGGAAGAGCAGCTTGTCGTCACCGGCGCGCTCGGCAGCCGGGCAAAGGGCGTCGCGCCGGAGGAGAGCTGGTATCAGGCCGTGGATCGGGCGATGCATCGCCTCGGTGCGGCATCGGAGCCGGTCGAGGGCTGGGGTGAGGGGCAGCTCTGGCTCGGCCCTTCCGGTCTTGAAGCCGCGACCACCCAGCCGTCCAGGGCAGAGGAAGGGGCCGACGCACAGGAGCCGCTGCCCGCCTGGCTTCGCGCACCAGCACCGCAGGAAGCACGTCCGCCACGCCCGCTCGCGCCCTCCGCATCGGTCGAGGACGATGTGCCCAGCCCGCCGCCCGATGCGGCCATGCGTCAGGCGGCCGAGCGCGGGCACTTGCTGCACGCCTTGTTCGAGCGCCTGCCCGATGTCGTGCCGGCCGAGCGCAGGGATGCGGCGGATCGCTGGCTGTCCGGCGCGGGCGGCCTTGCCGATGCCGGCGAGCGCGCATCGCTGATCGCCCATGTCGAGGCTGTCCTGAATGATCCCGCTCATGCCGCTCTGTTCGGCCCGCAGGCGCTTGCCGAGGCGCCAATCGCGGCGGTGGTGGAGGGGCAGGTGATTGCGGGTACGGTCGACCGTCTGCTTGTCACAGACGATCTCGTGCATGTCGTCGATTTCAAGACCGGCCAGCGCATCCCGCGCGATGCGCAGGATGTGCCGCCGGCCCATGTCCGCCAGATGGCCGCTTATGCCGCCGCGCTGGAAGCGATCTTCCCCGGTTGCGCCGTGCGGGCCAGTCTGCTCTATTCCGCGCGGCCCTTGCTGATCGATCTTTCGCCCACGCTTCTTGCGGCGCACAAGCCACGCTTGGGGCAGGGCGAGCAGTTCTTGTCCTCCGCCGACCTTGAGACGGCCTCACCGGCTGACTAGATTACCATCCAACAGGTGCAAGGAGTTTGCAGTCATGGCCACCAAGGCGATTTCCGACGCGAGTTTTCACGATGATGTGATTTCGGCCGACAAGCCGGTCCTCGTCGATTTCTGGGCCGAATGGTGCGGTCCGTGCAAGATGATCGGCCCGGCGCTCGAGGAGATTGCCGAGGAACTGGCCGACAAAGTCACCATTGCGAAAATCAATATCGACGATCATCCCGACGCCCCGGCGCGTTATGGCGTGCGCGGTATCCCGACGATGATCCTCTTCAAGAATGGCGAGCCTGCCGCGACGAAGGTCGGTGCGGCGCCCAAGAGCGCGCTCAAAGGCTGGCTGGAAAGCTCGCTTTGATTTTTGCGGACCGGGCGTCGTAGGGCGCTCGGTCGCGGACCTTTCGTGCGATTGCCGAACCTAAAGTCATCCGTTCGCCCTGAGCCTGTCGAAGGGCCGTTCTTCCTCCCAATCAAGCAGGAAAAGGACAGCCCTTCGACAAGCTCAGGGCGAACGGTGTTTTGAGCCGCGGAAGATCTTGAGGAAATCTCCTCATCCGTAGAGGATCTTCGCGGCCTTTTCCCACATCGCGGGCGAGGCGGCGGCAAGCATGCCTTTCTGGTCCTGATCGGGCCGATAGGGCGATCCGTCGGGCCGCGCCACCAATCCGCCAGCCTCATTGACGAACAACGTGCCCGGCGCATGGTCCCAGGCCAGCGTGCGCTCGAACAGGGCGACATCGTTCTGCCCCAGCACGATGCGCGGATATTGTTCGGCGGCGCAGCGCGGAATATCGACCATTTGCAGTCGGCCCTCGGCGCGCGCCTTCAAATTCTCCCGCTTGGCCGGGTCCGCAAACAGCAGCGACAATCCCGCCACCGGCAGCGCTGCGCCGCTTTCCCGCGCCGTCACGGGTTGGTCGTCGATCGTCGCGCCTTTGCCCAACTCGGCATGGCACAGGCGTCCGGTCAGCGGATCGAGCATCCAGCTTTCGATCGTCTCGCCGCCATCGACCAGCGCGACCATGATGCCGAAGGGGGGCTTGCCCGAGGCGAAATTGTGCGTGCCGTCGATCGGGTCGATCAGCCAGTTAAGGCCTGAGCCAAGCTGCTCCAGCAAGGTCGGGTCCGCCGCGCAGGCTTCCTCGCCGACGAGGCCGGCGTCCGGCAGGATGACCGTCAGCCCCTCGTTCAGCCGCAGCTCGCTTTCCTTGTCGGCAATCGTCACCTGCTCGCCGGCGGACTTTTCCTCGATCTCATGCGCAGCGAGGTTGCGGTAGCGCGGCATGATCTCTTCCGCCGCCACTTGTCGCATCAGGTCGGCGACCGATTGGGCCAGTCCTTCCATGTCAGCTCCGATAGTCTGCGTTGATCGAGATATAGCCATGGGTGAGGTCGCAGGTCCACACCGTCGCGCGCCCGTCGCCAAGGCCGAGGTCCACGCCGATGCGGATCTCCTGGCCCTTGAGATGCGCCGCGATCGGCGCCTCGTCATAGCTGTCCGCCGCGAGACCCGCTTGCGCGACCCATTTGTCGGCGAAGCGGATGGCGAGCTTGTCGCGGTCGGCCGGTTCGCCGGCCTTGCCGACGGCCATGACGACGCGGCCCCAATTGGCATCCTCGCCGGCGATGGCGGTCTTGAGCAGGGGTGAATTGGCGACGCTGAGGCCGATGCGCCGGGCGCTGTCGTCGCTGACGGCGCCGGTCACTTCGATCTCGATGAACTTCTGCGCGCCTTCGCCATCGCGCACGACGAGATGGGCCAGCTGCGTGCAGACATCGTTGATAGCGGCCTGCAGGGCGTCGGCGCCGGGCGAGTCCATGCTGGTCAGTGGCGCATTGCCCGCCGCGCCGGTCGCGAACACCAGCACCGTGTCGCTGGTCGAGGTGTCGCTGTCCACGGTGATGCAGGAGAAGCTGCGGTGATTGGCCGCGCCCAGCATCTTCTGGAGCAGGGCGGGGTCGATCGCCACGTCGGTGAAGATATAGCCGAGCATCGTCGCCATATCCGGTGCGATCATGCCGGAGCCCTTGATGATGCCGGCGAGCGTTATCTTGCGCCCGTCGACGATGGCACTCGCCATCGCGCCCTTGGCGAAGGTGTCGGTCGTGCCGATCGTCTCGGCCGCCTGCTCCCAGCTGCAGGGCGCGGCAGTCAGCGCCGCCGCCACGCCTTCGCGCGCCTTGTCCTTGGGTAGCGGGACGCCGATGACGCCGGTCGAGCTGACGAACACCTCGTCCGGCGCGCAGCCGAGATGCGCGGAGACCTGCGCGCGGATCTGGTCCACGGCCTCGCGCCCGCGAAAGCCGGTGAAGGCATTGCTGTTGCCGGCATTGACGACGAGCGCCCGTGCCCGCCCGCCCGCGGCGCTCTCGCGGCCCATCTCGACCTCGGTCGAGCAGCAGACATTGCGCGTGAAGACGCCAGCCACAGCTGTGCCCTCGGCCAGCTCGACATATGTCAGATCACAGCGATCCCATGCTTTATACTGCGCCCGCGCCACACGTCGCGTCACGCCCGATATGTCGGGCATGGCGGGGAAGGGGCGGGCGAGGGGCGAGATGTCGATCATGGCCGGCGCGAATAGCGCATCGCGGCGCGCGATCAAACAGGCTTCGGCAGGTCGAGGTGCGCGGCTGTCCGATTGCACCTATTCACCACTTGCTCGACTGTTCTAGTGGTCCGATTCTGACATTTGCGATCCTATCGGACAGGGCGCCCCCAAATGTCGAAATCAATCCACTAGTCAGGCGATGCGAGGATGGAGCCAATGAACCAGAAGAACGCCGACCTGCTGCTCAGCCTGTTGGGGTTTGTCTTCGTCTGTTCGTTTCTGGCATTTGTGATCGCTCGGAGCGGCATTCTGGAGAACATCTCGGGTCAGCTCGCCCGTGAAGTGCAGGAACGCGACGAGGAACCGCAGGCCGTTTCCGCGATTACGCCCGGTCCGCCGCCGGCACTGCCTGTCGTGCCTGAAGGTGGCCGACCGGCATCGGCAGAAGCGGGTGCTTGGCTCAAAGGCGCCGACTATCCGGGCGAGGCACTCCGGAACGATTGGCAAGGCACGGTGAGCGTCGTCTGGCGGATCGACACGAATGGCGCAGTGGGCGATTGTTATGTGGTGGAGAGCAGTGGCCACCGGGTGCTGGACGAGGCCAGCTGCCGGCTCGTCAAGGACCGCGCCCGCTACAAACCGGCGCGCGATGCGAATGGGCGAGCGGTTGCATCGCTGGACAGGCGCCGGATCGTCTGGCGACTTCCGGAGTAGATCGCCCCATTCCCAATCCGTTAATAGTGAAGGGCGTAGACGAAGCGCCCGGCGCATCCTATGGGATGCCCGTCTCATCGGCGAAAGTGTTCCGCGCTTGCAATTGATGATCCTTCTGTCCGCGCTTCTGGCGTCGCTGACCGGCCTGATGGCCGGGGAGCGGCCGGCTCCGCGTGCGCAGGTGGAACTGAGCGCCGTCGCTGCCGTTGCGCAGGTCGGCGAGGTCGTCGCGCAGATCGCGCATCGTCCCATCGCTGGGCTACCACGCCAGATGCTCGATGCGCCGGCGCGTTCGCAGGCTCACCGTGCCCTGCCGCGCCCGGCTGGCCGTGCGCTTCTCATCTTGAAGCAGAGCTGGCTCCACTGAGCTGATCTAAGGGCCGCTCCTGCGCGGCTCGCTCTCTTCCGCGTGCCGGATTGGCGCGCATGTCCGGCCATCGAAGCCGGTTATCCATCTCTTTCAGACAGGAATTCTGCCATGTTCGGCGCCATTGCCAAGACTCTTTTCGGATCGTCCAACGATCGCTACGTGAGGTCGCTCCGCAAGACCGTGGAGCAGATCGCGGCTTTCGAGCCGACCATTTCCGCGCTCAGCGACGAGGAGCTGGCCGCTCAGACCGTCAAGTTCCGCGCCCGCCTCGATGAAGGCGCCAAGCTCGACGATCTGCTGCCGGAAGCCTTCGCCACCGTTCGCGAAGCGGCGATCCGCACACTCGGCCAGCGTCATTACGATGTGCAGATGATCGGCGGCATCGTGCTCCACCGCGGCGAGATCTCGGAGATGCGCACGGGCGAGGGCAAGACCCTGGTGGCGACGCTGGCGACCTATCTGAACGCGCTGGAAGGCAAGGGCGTCCATGTCGTTACGGTGAACGACTATCTCGCCAAGCGCGACTGCGACTGGATGGGGCAGGTCTATCGCTTCCTCGGCCTCACCACGGGCACGATCGTCCCCAATCTGCCCGAAGACGAGCGCCGCGCCGCCTATGAGGCGGACATCACCTATGCGACCAACAACGAGCTCGGCTTCGATTATCTGCGCGACAACATGAAGTATGAGCGCGCGCAAATGGTGCAGCGCCCGTTCAACTACGCGATCGTCGATGAGGTGGACTCCATCCTGATCGACGAGGCGCGCACCCCGCTCATCATTTCCGGCCCGACCGACGACAAGTCCGAGATGTATATGTCTGTCGATGCGCTGGTGAAGCAGCTCCAGCCGGACGATTACGAGAAGGACGAGAAGCAGCGCTCGATCGTGCTGACCGAGGACGGCACCGAGCGCGTCGAGCGCATGCTGGAGGATGCCGGCCTGCTCCAGGGCGCCAATCTCTACGACTTCGAGAATACGCAGGTCGTTCATCATGTGAACCAGGCTCTGCGCGCGATCTTCATGTTCCGCCGCGACATCGACTACATCGTGAAGGACGGCAAGGTCATTATCATCGACGAGTTCACCGGTCGCATGATGGACGGCCGGCGTTGGTCGGACGGTCTGCACCAGGCTGTCGAGGCGAAGGAAGGCGTCAACATCGAGCCGGAGAACCAGACGCTCGCCTCGATCACGTTCCAGAATTATTTCCGCATGTATCCGAAGATCTCGGGCATGACCGGCACGGCCGCGACCGAGGCGGCGGAGTTCTTCGACATCTACAAGATGAACGTGGTGACGATCCCGACGAACCTGCCTGTCCAGCGGCAGGACGAAGAGGATCTTTTCTACAAGAGCACCGAGGACAAGTTCAAAGGCATTGCCAGGACGATTGGCGAGCATGCCGCGAAGGGGCAACCGGTGCTGGTTGGCACGGTCTCCATCGAGAAGTCCGAGCTGCTCTCCGAGTTTCTGAAGCAGGAAAAAGTGCCGCATAGCGTGCTGAACGCCCGCTTCCATGAGAGCGAGGCGCATATCGTGGCGCAGGCCGGGCGCCTCGGTGCGGTGACGATCGCGACCAACATGGCCGGTCGCGGCACCGACATCCAACTGGGCGGCAATCTCGAATTCCGCGTCAATGACGAGCTGTCCGGCATGGCGGATGGACCCGAGAAGGACGCGGCTATCGAGAGGATCAAGGCCGAGATCATCGCCGAGCGCCAGGCGGTGCTGGATGCGGGCGGCCTGTTCGTGCTGGGCACCGAGCGGCACGAGAGCCGGCGCATCGACAATCAGCTGCGCGGCCGCTCGGGCCGTCAGGGCGACCCCGGCCTCAGTCGCTTCTATCTCAGCCTCGACGACGATTTGCTACGCATCTTCGGCCCGGACACCCTGTTCGCCCGCATGATGCGCTCCAGCCTGGAGGATGGCGAGGCACTGCCTCCGTCCAAATGGATGAGCAAGGCGATTGAGACCGCGCAGAAGAAGGTCGAGCAGCGCAACTACGACATCCGCAAGCAGGTCGTCGAATATGACGACGTCATGAACGACCAGCGCAAGGTCATCTACGAGCAGCGCAGCGACATCATGGATGCCGAGACCGTGGGCGAGGTCGTGACCGACATGCGCCACGAAACCGTCAACGCCATCGTCGGCTCGGCTTGCCCTCCGGGGACCTATCCCGAGCAGTGGAACATCGCCGGGCTCAAGGAGGAGTTGGAGCGCGTGCTGGCGTTGACGCCGGATATCGACGGCTGGCTCAAGGAAGATGCGGTCGATCCCGAAATCTTCGTCGAGCGGCTGACCGAGCTGTCCGATCAGGCGCTCGCCGAGAAGGTCGCCGATCTGAAGCCCGAGACCTGGGCGCAGATCGAGAAGAGCATCCTCCTCCAGAATCTCGACCATCACTGGAAGGAGCATCTCTCGACGCTCGACGCTCTGCGTCAGGTCGTGCATCTGCGCGCCTATGCGCAGAAGACGCCAATCAACGAATATAAGCAGGAAGCCTTCGCGCTGTTCGAGCGCATGCTGGACAGCATCCGCGAGGATGTGACCAACACGATCAGCCATGTGCAGTTCCAGATGCAGGAGCCGACGCCGGCCCCGTTGCCCGATCTGCCGGCCTTCCTCACCAGCCACATCGATCCGTTCACAGGCGAGGACAACAGCGCGGACATTGATGCGGCCTCACGCGGCTTCATCACGACCACAGTGCCGCGTGCAGCGACGACGCGCCCCGCGTCGGCAGATGGCAACCCCTATGCGGACCAGGAGATCAGCCGCAACGCGCCGTGCCCCTGCGGCTCGGGCGAGAAGTATAAGCACTGCCACGGGGCGCTTGCGTAAGTAAAAACCGTCATCCCAGCTTTCGCAGGGATGACGGCTTATGGAAGGGGTTACGGCTGCTGGTGTCAGTCGGCGCTCTTTGGCACCAGCCAGACGAGCCCGATCAGGCTGATCGCGCCGGCCGCCGAAAGATAGAGCCCGACCGCGCTGACACCGTGCGTGCTCACCAGATATTGCGCGACGATTGGCGCCGGCGCGCCGCCGACGATGCCGCCCACGTTGAAGGCGAAGGATGCCCCGGTGTAGCGCACGCGCGCCGGGAACAGCGCCGTCAGCCATTCGCCAAGCGGCCCGTAAGTGAAGCCCATGATGAACAGGGCGGCCGAGAGTACCATGAGCAGCAGGCCCGGTTCGGCAGGGTTGAAGCCGCCACCGAAGACGAAACCGAGGACCAGGGTCGCCGCGCTGCCCGCCATGAGTACGCGCGTCGCGGACTTCCTGTCCGACCACCAGCCCGCAAGAATGATGCCGATCGCCATCATGACGATGGCGGTGAGCTGGATGCTGAGCACCTCGCCGCGCGGCATGCCGAGCGTCGTGGTGGCGTAGCCGAGCGCGAAGGCGGTTGCGATGTAGAAGAGCGCAAAGCAGGCGACGACGCCGAGCGTGCCGGCGATCGTCTCGCGCAGATGGTGCGAGAAGAGTTCGGCCAGTGGGACCTTGGCCGGCGGCTCTGCCTCCAGCGCAGCCTTGAACTCTGGCGTCTCGCTCAGTTTCAGCCGCACCCAAAGGCCGATGATCACCAGCAGCGCGCTCGCGAGGAACGGCAGGCGCCAGCCCCAGGCCAGGAAATCCGCGTCAGTGAGCCAAAGGCCGAGCAGCAGGAACAGCCCGTTGGCGGCAATGAAGCCGAGCGGCGCGCCAAGCTGCGGCATCATGCCGAATCGTGCGCGCCAGCCGGGCGGCGCATTCTCCACAGCGAGCAGGGCCGCGCCGCCCCATTCGCCGCCAAGCCCGAAACCCTGGCCGAAGCGCAGGATGCAGAGCAGCAGGGGGGCGACCCAGCCGATCATTGCATAGGTCGGCAGGAAAGCGATCAGGAAGGTCGAGCTGCCCATGAGCATGAGCGAGGCCACCAGTGTCGATTTCCGCCCGATGCGATCCCCGAAATGGCCGAACACGGCGGCGCCGAGCGGCCGTGCGAAAAAGGCGAGGGCAATGCTGGCGAAGGAGGCAAGGAGCTGCGCCGTCGGCGAACTGCTCGGGAAAAACAGCGGGCCGAAAACGAGGCTCGCGGCTGTCGCGTAGATATAGAAATCGTAGAATTCGATCGTTGTCCCGGCGAGGCTGGCGATCAGCGCCCGCCGGTGCCGGATCATGGTCCGCCAGCCTTCGGCCTGTTGCGGTATTGCTGTCGCGTCCATGCGTCCCCCCTGTTCCGGTGCCTAGTTGGCACGCTCGCGCGGGAAAGCCAACGTCTTCTCCGGCCGGAAGAAGCTATTCGTCCCGTTGCGTCCGCCGGAGCTGGTTGAGCACTTCATAAGCCATGACGGCCCCCGCGACGGATGCATTGAGGCTGTCGGCCCGGCCCATCATCGGCATCTTCACCAGCAGGTCGCAGGCCGCTTCATAGTCCTCCGGCAGGCCGCGCGCTTCATTGCCGATGAGGATGAACGTCGGCGCCGCATAAGACGGCTCCTGATAGTCAAACGCAGTATTGAGGCTGGTGCCGACGAGTTGCCCGGGGCCAGCGCGCAGCCAGCCGAGGAACTCCGGCCAGTCGGCCTGAGCGAGCTTCTGCGTGAACAGCGCGCCCATCGAGGCACGCACAGTCTCCACCGAGAAGGGATCGACGCAATCGTCGATCAGGATCACGCCGCCCGCGCCGACCGCATCGCCGATCCGCATCAGCGTGCCCAGATTGCCGGGATCGCGCATCGCCTGCGCCACGAACCAGATCGGAGCCACGCTGCGGTCCAGCTCGGCCAGCGGGGTCAGCCGGTCGCGATAGACGCCGATGATCGCTTGCGCGTTGTCCTTGCCGGACATCTTGCCGAGAATGTCGGGCGTGGTCAGGATGACCTCGCCGCCTGCCGCCTCGACCTCTTCGAGCAAGGTCTGGGCAAGGGGATGGGGCCGCGCATCGCTCGCGAGCACAACCATCTCGGGCAGCACGCCCTGCTCGCGCGCTTCGGTCAGGATGCGCAGGCCCTCGGCCAGGAACACCCCCTCGCGCTTGCGGAGCTTCTTCTCGCGCAGCGAGCGTATCCGCTTCACGAGTGGATTGGAAAAGCCGGTAATTTCGCGCGGCATCCCTAGCCCCTCCTCTTCAGAGGAGGGGTTGGGGTGGTGCAGCAACGATGCATTCCATGTCTGTGAGAGCGATGCTGGCGCATCGCCACCACCCCCTGCCCCTCCTCTGAAGAGGAGGGGTGGTTTCCGAAGTTTCTCGGAAGGTTCATTCCTCGCCGAAGCGGTCTTCGACCAGTTCGGCCATCGCTGCCAGCGCCTGCTCGGCACCGTCGCCGTCGGCCGAGATGGTGATGCTGTCGCCCATCGCCGCGCCCAGCATCATGAGGCCCATGATCGACGTGCCGACCACTTCCTGGTCATAGCCTTCCTTGCGGACCATGATCGTCGCGTTGAGGCCGCTTGCCAGCGTGACGAACTTGGCGCTCGCGCGCGCATGCAGACCGCGCCGGTTGGTGATGAGGACGGTCCGGCTCACCGCTTCGCCGTTCAAGGCGTGTCTCCGAGCAGTTCGGACGCGACGCTGATATATTTCTTGCCCGCTTCCCGCGCCGCGGCGACGGCCTGCGTGACGCTCATCGTGCGGCGCGCGCTTTCCAGCCGGATCAGCATCGGCAGGTTGATGCCGGCGATCACCTCGATACGGCCGGCGTCGAGCAGCGAAATGGCGAGGTTGGAGGGTGTTCCGCCGAACAGATCGGTCAGCAGGATTACGCCCGCGCCGTCATTCACGCGCTCGACGGCCGATGCAATGTCCGCCCGGCGCGATTCCATGTCGTCGTCAGGGCCGATACAGATCGTTTCAATGGCCTCTTGCGGGCCGACGACGTGCTCCATGGCGATCCGAAATTCGGTCGCCAGCCCGCCATGCGTCACGAGCACCAATCCGATCATGATAACTAAACGCCCCGCCCTTCATTGCCGTTTCGATCGCTTCGGCGCCGGTTCTCATAGGCGTCTAGCTGCACTGATTCCAGATTGCGGTGCGCAATGGTGGGCGAAAAGCCGGCCTTGCGCAAGCGCATAGCGATTTCCTCGGTCACGCAGACCGATCTGTGGCGCCCGCCCGTGCATCCGAAGGCAACGGTGACATAGGCCTTGCCGTCCTCGCTGTAGCGCGGGAGCACGGTCTTGAGCAGAGCCTCGATCTGGCCGATCGCGGTGTCGAACAAGGGGTCGGCCATGACATGCGCGCGCACGTCGGGGTCGAGCCCGGTCAGGTCACGCAGCGATTCTTCCCAATAGGGGTTCTGCAGGAAGCGCATGTCGAACATCAGGTCGGCGTTGCGCGGGACGCCGCGCGCGAAGCCGAAGCTGAGCAGGGTCAGCGTCGATTCGAAGCTCTCGGCGAAGCGGCGGCGAATCTCCTGCTGGAGCGCGTTGCTGGTGAGGTCGCTCGTATCGACCACATGCTCGGCGGCGCGGCGCAGCGGCTCCAGCAGCTCGCGCTCACGGGCGATGCCGTCCGTCGCGGGACGGTCGAGCGCCAGCGGGTGGCGGCGGCGCGTCTCGGCGAAGCGGCGCTCCAGCACGGAACCCGAGCAATCGAGAAACAGCACCTCCACACGCGCGCCATGCCGGGCGCGGAGCGAGGCGATGCGTGCGAGGATGGTGTCGGCGTCGAAGCCGCGCGTCCGGCTGTCGATACCGATGGCGAGCGAGCGGGATTCGGTGGCGTCATGCCCCTGCGGCGCGGGTGCGGCGAGCAGGCTGTCGAGCAGGGTCAGCGGCAGATTGTCCACCGTCTCCCAGCCCGCATCCTCCAGCGTCTTGAGCGTCGTCGATTTGCCGGCGCCCGAGAGGCCGGTGACGATCAGGATGGATTTGGGCGCGCCCCTCTTGCTCATGACCGGCCCGTCAGCCGCGCGAGATGGCGCAGCGCATGTTCGACCTTGACCGGCGCCGAAGGCTCCCGCCCGGCAAGCGCGATCAGCGGCAGCGCGATGCCCGCCAGCATGATGGTCGGAAACGGATCGGGCATGCGCGGGGGCCTATCTTCCAGTCTGATCGCCAGGACTGCCGTCACATCCTCGACATGCGGCATCTCGACAAGCCCCAAGTGGCGGATTTCCATCCTGCCCGCAATGTTGGCCGGCGGGGCTAGCGACAATGCGTTGTCCCGCGCTTGGACGATCGTATAGTCGTCGCTGATGAGGGTCGCGCCCCGATCGATGAGGCGGAGCGCCAGATCGGACTTGCCCGATCCGCTGATGCCCAGGATGAGTACGCCTTGTCCGTCGATCGCGACGCTCGTGGCATGCACCGTTTCGGTGAGCGGCTCGGCGGTCATTTGACGGCCTTGACCGGCATTTGCGGATGCTCGGTCACGCGCGTGAGGGTGAACACGAACCGCGCGCCCGGCTTTCCGTCCGGCCGGTCCTCGACCCAGAGCGCGCCGTGATGCCCCTCCAGGATCGTGCGGGCGATGGCGAGGCCGAGGCCGCTATGCTTGCCGAAACCGTCGCGCTCGGGCCGCACGCTGTGGAAGCGGCGGAAGATCGCCTCGCGCTCGCTCTCCGGCACGCCCGGCCCGTCATCCTCGACCGCGACATGCACTTTGTCGCCGTGCGCTTCGACGGTCAGGCGCACCCGGCCGCCCTCGGGCGAGAAGGATCGGGCATTGTCGATCAGGTTTTCGACGACGCGCGTCAGCTTCTGCGGATCGCCCATGACGAAGAGATGCCCGCGCGCCGGCCCGGTATAGCTGATCCTGACGGCCGGTGCGTCCTCGCGGGTCGGCTGGTTGCGGGCGATGCGCCCGATCAGACGGCCGAGGTCGATGAGATCGAAGGGCGTGCGCGACAGCTGGGCGTCGATGCGCGAGGCCTCGGCGATTTCCGTCACCAGCCGGTCCAGCCGTCGCACATCGTCCTGCGCGATGTCGAGCAGCCTGGCCCGCAGCGCCGGGTCCTTGATCTGGCCAAGGCCCTCCAGCGCGGACCGCAGCGAGGCGATCGGGTTCTTGAGCTCGTGGCTCACATCGGCGGCGAAGGCATCGGTCGCGTCGATGCGCTGGCGCAGCGCCTGGCTCATGTCCGAGATGGCGCGCGCCAGCATGCCGATCTCGTCGCGCCGGTCGGGCAGGCGCGGCACGATCACCTCCCGTGCCCGGCCGAGCCGCACGCGCACCGCCGCACGCGCCAGCCGCCGCAGCGGCAGCACGATCGTGCGCGCCAGGAACAGCGAGAGCAGGATCGAAGCGATGATCGCGGCGGCCAGCACGAGACCGATGCGCAGCCGCTCGGCGCGCACGATCTCGGTGATGTCCCGCGCATTGATCGTCGCGAGCAGGGTCTCGCCATCATCGACCAGCGGGCGGGCGACGCTGAGGAACGGCGTGCGATCCGGCGCGAAGCGATAGGCTGCCGTCGGCGATCGGTCCCGCGCTGCCTGCCGCGCCTCCGGCCAGGCTTCCAGCCGGTCCTCGCGCGGCTCGGCGAGATAGGGCGGGGCCGTGGCGAAGGCGATCGTCTCGACGATCCGGTCCAGCACACGCGCGATCTGAAGATGGATCGGGTCCTCATCCGGGCGGCGCATCCGGTAGGTCGGCGTGGCGAGCGTGAAGCTGTCGACGCTCTTGCGCCCGTTCTGCGCATAGATGCGCAGCCGCAGGCCCGTCGCCTGCGCGGACCGGACGAGCAGGGTCGTGCGCTCCTGCGGCTCGGCGAGGTCCATGGCGGCGGCGATCACGGCCGCTTCGCGTGTCATGGCGACGAGCCGTCCGTCGATCAGGCGGGCGCGATAGCTGTCGAGGTAGAAGAAGCCGCCGGCGAGGATTGCAAGCGCGAAGATGTTGACCGCGAGGATCCGGCGGGTGAGCGAGATGCGGTTCGTCCACTCCCCACTCGCCTGCCGCTCCTCACTCCTCGTTGAAACGGTATCCGGCGCCATAGAGCGTATCGATCGCGTTGAACTCGGGCGCCACTTCGCGGAACTTGCGGCGCAGGCGCTTGATGTGGCTGTCGATCGTGCGGTCATCGACATAGATATCGTCCTGATAGGCCGCATCCATCAGCTGATTGCGCGTCTTCACGATGCCGGGCCGCTGGGCGAGCGCTTCCAGAATCATGAACTCGGTGACGGTGAGGGCCACGTCCCTGCCGTCCCATTGCACGCGATGCCGCGCCGGGTCCATGCTGAGCCTTCCGCGCACGATCGTTTCCGGAAGCGTCTCGTCCTGCGGCGCCTCGGACTCCTGCGTCAGCGCCGCGCGCCGCAGCAAGGCCCGGATGCGCGCGATCAGCAGTCGCTGCGAGAAGGGCTTGGCGATATAGTCGTCGGCTCCCATCGCGAAGCCCAGAGCCTCGTCGAGCTCGTCCGTCTTCGACGTCAGGAAAATGAAGGGCAGACTGCCTTTCTCGCGCAGCCGCCGCAGCAATTCGACCCCGTCCATGTTCGGCATCTTGATGTCGCAGACGACGAGATCGGGCGGGTTGTCGATCAGCGCGGGGAGGGCGGCGACACCGTCCGAATAGAGCCGTGTCACAAAGCCTTCCGCGATCAGCGCTATGCTGAGCGAGGAGAGGATGTTGCGGTCATCATCGACCAGGGCGATCGAAGCGCTCATCGGGCTCAGGCGCCAACCCATGAAATTGCGTGGGGTTTCCGACTAGACGATGCTATCATTGTGCGCAACATGACCCTTGTGGATGAAGCTGTCGGCCAAGCGCGATCCCTGCAGGCCGAACGGAGTGGGCTTGTCCCAATCCGTGGCAGTGCAGCATGGGTTGAGGTTTGACGCTGGCAGGCCAAATGCTTATGCGGCGATGACAAGTTCAATTTATTCTACGATCCAGTCGCTCAGCTGCCAGGCCGAACCCGGACGGCGAGAGCGATGCATTAGGAGACAGCTGTGCAGGCTAAATCTTCCTTCGGCCTTAGTGAACAGGGCATTACGACTTCGGCCGACGTTCAATGGAACCTTCTGACGGCACCCCTCGTTGAGGAGGCTCTGCGCAATGGCGAGGGCAAGCTCGCCAAGGAGGGACCGCTCGTCGTCGCTACCGGCAAGCACACCGGCCGCAGCGCCAAGGACAAGTTCATCGTCCGCGATGCGACGACCGAGGAAACGATCGGCTGGGGCGACGTCAACATCGGCATGACGCCGGAGCATTTCGCCGCGCTCAAGGCGGACTTCTACGCCGCGCTGGGCGAGAAGAAGAAGCTCTATGTCGCCGATCTCTACGGCGGTTCGCAGCCCGAGCATCGCGTCAACGTTCGTGTCATCAACGAGCTGGCCTGGCACAATCTGTTCATCCGTACGCTTCTGGTGCGTCCTGAAGCGTCGGAACTGGCCGGTTTCACGCCTGAATATACCATTATCGATCTGCCGAGCTTCAAGGCCGATCCTGCCCGCCACGGCGGCCGCGCCGGCAGCGACACGATCATCGCGGTCAACTTCACCGAAAAGCTCATTCTCATCGGCGGCACGGCCTATGCCGGCGAGATGAAGAAGTCGGTCTTCTCGATCCTTAACTATCTGCTGCCGCCCAAGGGCATCATGCCGATGCACTGTTCGGCCAATATCGGCCCGAACGGCGACACCGCCGTGTTCTTCGGCCTGTCCGGCACCGGCAAGACGACGCTCTCGGCCGACGCCAGCCGCACGCTGATCGGCGACGACGAACATGGCTGGTCGGACACGGCGGTCTTCAATTTCGAGGGCGGCTGCTATGCCAAGATGATCAACCTCTCGGCCGAGGCCGAGCCGGAGATCTTCGCGACCAGCAAGCGCTTCGGCACGGTACTCGAGAATGTGGTCATGGACCCCGAGACTCGCGAGCTCGATTTCAACGACAACAGCCTCGCCGAGAACAGCCGCGGTTCCTATCCGCTCGATTTCATCCCGAACACGAGCGAGAAGAATCTCGGCCCGGTCCCGAAGAACATCATCTTCCTGACTGCCGATGCCTATGGCGTGCTGCCCCCGATCTCGCGCCTGTCGCCGGATCAGGCCATGTATCACTTCCTCTCGGGTTACACCGCGCGCGTCGCGGGCACCGAGATCGGCGTGACCGAGCCGACGGCGACCTTCTCGACCTGCTTCGGCGCGCCGTTCATGCCGCGTCCGCCGAGCGTCTACGGCAATCTGCTCAAGGAGCGCATCGCCAAGGGCGGCGTGAAGTGCTGGCTGGTCAACACCGGCTGGACCGGCGGCAAGGCCACCGATCCGGGCATCAAGCGCATGCCGATCAAGGTGACGCGCGCGCTGCTCAATGCCGCGCTGGACGGCAGCCTCAACGATGTGGAGTTCCGCATCGATCCGAACTTCGGCTTCGAGGTTCCGGTGGCGGTTGCGGGCATCGACTCGAACCTGCTCGATCCGCGTGCGGCCTGGCAGGGCGACAAGGCCGGCTATGACGAGACGGCTGCCAAGCTGGTCCGCCAGTTCGTCGAGAACTTCGCCCAGTTCGAGAACGACGTGGACGCATCCGTGCGTGAGGTCATGACCGTCGCGGCCTGACGCGATCCTGTCGCAAGGCAAGTTTACTTCTTGGCGGCGGCCTCCCGTGATAGGTTGGCCGCCGTCAGCCCTTTCGGGGCTCTGCGGAGGGAGAAATCATGAGCATGTTCGACGGCCTTCTGGGCAATCTCGATGATATCGCGGCCAAGCTCGGCCTGCCCGCCGACCAGGTGCAGGGTATGATGGCGTCGGTGCAGGAGAAGATGGCGGGCGGCGGCGACATGATGTCGGCCGTGATGTCCGTCGCGCAGGAGCACGGTATTTCCATGGATAGCCTGTCGGGCCTGCTGCAGGGCGGCGGCGCGCAGGACATGTTGTCGCAAGTCACCGGCGCGCTCGACAAGGACGGCGACGGCAATCCGCTGAACGATCTCGGCGGTCTCGCGAAGGGCCTGTTCGGCAAGGAATAAGGCGCGCGAAAAGCCTGTCCTACAGGAGCGGCGGCATGGCAGCATGCTCGCCGCTCTTTCTCATGATGGCGATTGAAAGCTGGGTGGTCCGTCCCGGAGATTCGGGCCGACCCCATAACCTTCATAACCTTCGCAAGAAAATTACGTGGTGTCACCGGACGAAGTGCGCTATGGGCGCCGCCGCACGCGGGCCCTTTCCGGTGCCGGGTTCAGAGGAATTTCGGTCATGACTTTGCAGCAACAAGGCATCGCCTAGCAAGTCGAGCGGGTCACAGCGGCGCCCGCTTCGGCGCGCGCATGGCAGCCGCTTCCATGACCCCGTTCCGACTGGATTTTCGACATGACCGAACCAACTGGCCCGCGCCTGTTCGCGGCCCCTGACGACATTCGTGCAATCGGCGAGGCAATGCTCGCCTGCACGCTCCCCAAGGAAAGCTGGACCCATGAGGCTCATCTTTCCACCTGCCTCTGGCTGCTCGTCGAGCGGCCGGACATCGATGTGGATGCGCAGATCGGCGATCTGATCCGGCGCTACAACGTCTCGGTGGGCGGCGTGAACGACGCGACGCAGGGTTATCATGAGACGATCACGCGCGCCTTCGTGGCCGGTGTGCGGGCCTATCTCGCCCGTGACGTCGAGCGCGATCTTCTGGCGGCGGTGAACGGTCTGCTGGCCGCGCCGGAGGGACAGCGTGACTGGCCGCTGCGTTTCTGGTCGCGGGAGCGGCTGTTCTCGCCCGAGGCGCGATTGGGTTTCGTTGCGCCGGATCTTGCGCCGCTGCCCGGAGGCTGAGCCGGGACGAGCGATCAGGCTGTCTGTTCCCGTGGGAGAGGGGCGACGCTCAGCACGGCGCCGGTCACGTCCGTCACCACCATATGTTCGCCCACGGCGGCATCCGGCCCCGTCGCCTGCCAGCTTCCGTCATCGACGCGGACCCGGCCCTCGCCATGGCTGATCGCCTCGACCACCACGACCTTGCGGCCGATCATGCGGGCGGCGCGGTCGTTGAGAAGCGGATCGTCGCCCTCGATCGGGCGGGCGAGATACCAGAGCCGCCCACCGCTCACGGAGAGCGCGCTGAAGACGGCGAAGGCGAGGAGTTGGAAGGCCTCCCCGATCGGCAGCAGCATGGCGAGGCCGGCGGTGAGCGCAGCCGCCACGGCGAGCCAGATGAGGAACACGCCCGGCAGGAGCATCTCGGTGATGGCGAGGACGATCGCCAAAGCCGCCCAGAGGACGGTGGGATGCAGACCGCCGAACAGATCGCTGATCATGGCGCCTTGGTCCTCGGCAAGCCGGTGGCGGTCTTCGCGGCGCTGTCGTCCGTACCCAGAGCTTCGCGTGCGAGCTGGCCGATGCCGCCGAGCGTGCCGATCAGTTGCGTCGCCTCAACCGGGAAGAGGATGGTCTTGGCATTGGAGGAGGTCGCGAACTTCTCGACCGCCTCGACATATTTCTGCGCGACGAAATAGTTGATCGCCTGTGCATTCCCGTCGGCAATGGCCTGACTGACCATCTGTGTCGCCTTGGCTTCTGCTTCGGCCGCGCGCTCGCGTGCCTCGGCCTCGCGGAAGGCGGCCTCGCGTTGACCCTCGGCCTGGAGGATGCGCGCGGCCTTCTCGCCCTCGGCGCGGAGGATCTCGGCGCTCTTGAAGCCCTCGGCCTCCAGAATGTTGGCGCGCTTCTCGCGCTCGGCCTTCATTTGGCGGCCCATGGCGTTGACGATATCGGCGGGCGGGCGGATGTCCTTGATCTCCACGCGCGTGATCTTCACGCCCCAGGCGCTGGTCGCATGATCGACGACGCTCAGCAGCCGGGCATTGATCTCATCGCGTTTGGAGAGAGTCTCGTCGAGGTCCATGGAGCCCATGACCGTCCGCAGATTGGTCGTCGCGAGCTGGAGCAGAGCCACGTTGAGCTGGCTCACTTCATAGGCCGCCTTGGCGGCGTCCAGCACCTGGAAGAACACCACGCCGTCGACCGACACCATGGCATTGTCCTTGGTGATGATCTCCTGGCTGGGCACGTCGATCACCTGCTCCATCATGTTGATCTTGCGGCCGACGCGATAGAAAAAGGCGGGATAGACGTTGAAGCCGGGCGAGGCGACCTCGGTGAACTTGCCGAACCGCTCGATCGTGTAGCGATGGCCCTGCCGAACGATCTTCACGCTGGCGAACAGGTAGAAGATCACCAGAAACACGATGAAGATGGCGAATGTAATCATGTCCATGGCCAGTGGCCTCCTCGTGCTGCTCTCGCTACTATGTCCCGACGCGGCGCCGGCGGGAAGCGGAATCGGTAGCCGGAAACGGGGAGAGTGACAGGATGAAAAAAGGCAGGGAACGCCCGGACGATAATGAACTGCCGCTGCGCCTCGTGCGCACGATGCTGTTCGTGCCGGCATCGCGGCCCCGCGCGATCGAGAAAGCGCGCACGCTGGATTGCGACTTCGTCATTCTCGATCTGGAAGATTCCGTCCTGCCGGAGGATCGCGATCAGGCCCGGCAGACCGCCGTGGAAGCGGTCAAGGCAGGTTTCGGCGGACGCCCCTGCGCAATCCGGATCAACGGCGAAGGGCGGCCGGACCATGGACTGGACATGGTCGCGGTACGGGCCGCGTCGCCGCCCTATGTGATCGTGCCCAAGGTGATCGAGGCACGCCAGGCGCACGACGTCCATCTCGTCACCCAGCGTCAGACGATCGCGATGATCGAGAGTCCGGCCGGCATCGTCAACGCGCAGCGCATCGCCCGCGAGCCGGGCGTGGTCGCGTTGCTGGCCGGCACCAACGACCTGCGGCGCGGGCTTGGCGTTCCACCCGATGCGCCGCGGTCCGCCATCTCCTTTGCGCTTCAATCGATCGTGCTGGCTGCCCGCGCCGCCGGCGTCGCCGCGTTCGATGGTGTCTACAACAATCTGGAGGATCCGCAGGGCCTCGCGCAGGAATGCGAGGAGGGACGGCAAATGGGGTTCGACGGCAAGTCGATCATCCATCCGAGCCATATCGAGATCGCCAACAACGCCTTCTCGCCCAGTGGCCCGGCCGTGGAGCAGGCGCGCGCGCTGATCGAGGCCTTCACCGGCGGCGCCCAGCGCTATGACGGCCGCATGATCGAATCCATGCACGTCGCCGAGGCGAAGGCGCTGGTCGAGCGTGCGGAGCGCCAGCGCAGCTAGCGCCCCGCTCTAGTTGAACACGTGCTCGATCGTCCGGCGCAGCTGGAACGGCGAGACGGGCTTGAAAAGCGTGGCGGCGGGATGATCCTTGGCGATCCGGTCGATCGTCGCCTGCTCCCGCGATCCGGTGATGAAGATGACCTTCGATCCGTTCTGGTGATGGATGGCGAGCGCGGCATCGACACCGTCGCGTTCGCCCTTCAGCCGCATGTCCATGAGCACCAGTCGCGGATCATGGACCCGGGCCAGATCGATCGCGTCGTCCGCCGTCGCGGCAATCCCGCAGACAGCAACGCCCATCTGTTCGAGCTGCAGCTTCAGTCCTTCGGCGATGAGGAACTCGTCTTCGACGACGAGAGCGCAGTTGATCTTGTCGGTCAGGCTAGTTTCGGCATCGGCAGGGTCACTTTTGCGGTCGTTCCATTGTGCCATTGAATGTCCATTTTTCCTTGTAGCTGGCGGACCAGTCCCTGGATCAATCGCTTGCCCAAGCCAGTGCGCGACACCGTTTCGTCTTCTCTGTCTCCGCGGCCATTGTCGCTGACCGTCATCTCGATATTACCCGCATCGGCGCTGCGCGCCAGCGTCACCGAGATTTTTCCCTCACCATCCTCAAAGGCATGTTTAATGGAATTGGTCACCAGTTCCGTCACCAGAAGCCCGAGTGGCACTGCATAGTCGAGATTGACCGGCAGTTCGCAGGCATCGACATCGATCTCGACATGCCCGGTGGCACCGGCCGACACGACATTTTCGGTCAACTCCCGCAGAAATGGCGCGATGTCGAACGTCTGGAGATCGTGCGAGGTCATCAGCTGCTGATGGACCAACCCGAGCGCGTAAACCCGGGAGCGCAGCGACTGCAATGAGGCTTTCGCATCGGAATCGGACAGGCGGCTTTCCTGCATCGTGATGATCGAATCGACGATCTGCAGATTGTTCTTCACGCGATGATAGACCTCGCGCAGCAGCAGATCGCGCTGTTGCAAGGCTTGGCTCTTTTCCCGCACCATGGATTCGAGCTGGGCGCGGGTCAGGTCGAGATCGTCGAGCGTCTTCTGAAGATGTGCGTTGGCTTCGGTCAGCGCCGCGGTGCGTTGAGCGACGCGCTCTTCCAGCTCGGTGTTGGCGACGCGGACCTTCTCTTCGCTCGCGAGCAGCAGCTTGTTGGTCTGCTCCTGCTCGTCGATCTTGCGCGAGAGGACAAGGTTGAGCGACTTCATCTCGGTGGGCGAGGGGAGAGCGAGGAGTCGCGGGATGAGCGGCCAGAGCAAAGCGGCGGTAATGACCGAAAGCAGGGCCGTGATCGCCTTGACGATCCCTTCGATCCCATAGGCCGCGACCCACAGCACATAGACGGCCAGAAAATGCGTCAGGCCGCACGCCATGATGAAGGCGACGAACAGATAGACGATCCAGCGGAATTCCAGGTCTTGCCGCCGCACGACGAAGAAGCTCAGCGCCACGGGAATCGAGAAATAGGCGAGGCCGATCACGATGTCCGCGATGGCATGAGTCCAGATGAGGCCTGGCGCCCAGGTGAGGCAGAAGCCGTGCGGCGTGAGACCTGTCGGATTGACGAGCCAGTTCCAAAGATCGGTCATCGCTACCTCCTGCGCCGCAATTCTATCATAGAGCACCACATTCCCATACCAGCGGTCTCATGCGGCCCCTCCGAGACTCTAGCCACGCTTCGTCGCACAGTTTCAGCCATTTAACTCCGCTTTAGCAGTTTTCGAAGATCATCCACGGGCAAACGCACAACAAGAAAAACGGCACGGATATCTCGGCAAGATCGGCCATGCGAGTATTGGCGGACTGAAGAGACCGAGAAACCGCGACCTGAAATATTGTGCGACGGGAAGCAAATTGCGTCGGCCCTGACGCTCGGCTTCGCATCGCGCGAAGATCCGGGCAGCTGGCGCGAGCACGAGGGTCGGGTCGAGTGCCACAGAGAATAATCGCGCTGTTCGATCATCTGCGCGAACATGTCGATCAATTCGGCGATGCCAATGGGGCCATCGTCCGGCAGATCAAGCTGCTGGCGCTCAACGCCGCGATCGAGGCCGCGCGTTCGGGTGAGGCTGGGCGTGGCTTTTCGGTCGTCGCGCAGGAAGTGAAGGCGCTCGCGGAGCAGGCCAAGACAATGGCCGGCTCGTTCGGCGAAGGGGTGAGCGGCAGCATTCGCACGGGCGCTGCCGTCGCGGCGCAACTCGCGGAGGAACTCGAAGCGGGCCGCCTCGTCGATCTCACGCAGTCGATGGCGCATTCCGTGCTGGGCTTGCTCAGCGGCCGCGCTCCCGAAATCTGCACCCTGGCGAGCGACACGGATCTCTATAATGCGCTCGTTGCGCCATCGGACGAGACAATCGCGATAGCGGAGGCCCGGCTGGCGCTGACCACTTCCTTCTCCAATTTTTATCGCAATGCCTTCATTGCAGATCGCGATGGCAATGTCGTCGCCTCGGCAGACAGGCAGTCGGCCGCCAAATTCGGCAGCATTGGCGAAACCAGGAGCTTCTCCCAGGCGCTCTCGCTCCCGTCCGCAACGGACTGGTTCGTGGGTGACGTGTGGCAGACGCCCGGTGAACGCGACCGGCTTTCGCTCATGTTCAGCGGCGGCGTGCGCCATTGCACGGATCCGCGCGGAAGGCCGGCCGGCGTTGTCGTCTTCGAATATGACTGGGGCGGGCAGATCAACACGCTGCTTTCGAGCGCGGCGAGGGCGAGCAGCGAGGCCGAACGAACCCGGCTGACGATCATCGATGGCGAACGCCGGATCATCGCGTCGTCCTGGGACGCGCCGTTCGGCGAGCTCTTCCAGGAGAGTTTTCCTGCGCCTTGCGGCGTTTCCCGCCGGGCCGATGCGGTCCTCGCTTATGCCAAGGCGCCGCAGAGAAAGGGATTTGATGCTCTGGGTCTGATGTGCCTCATCGAGAAGCGCCACCTCACCAGCGAAGAGATCCGCTCGACCTTCACGAAGCGGACCGCCGCCGTCTGACTGTCCCAGCGCGCTAAATCTTGCCACCCCCTAGCGGCTGCCGGGGGAAATGGTTACATGGGCCGCCACTGATTCCCCAGCGGACTCTCAAAGACCAGGTGGCACACCCCATGGATATTAGGCTCGGCCTCACGTTTGACGACGTACTCCTGCAACCCGGGGAGTCCGACGTCCTGCCGAGTCAGGCTGACGTCGCGACCCGCGTCAGCCGCGATATTTCGCTGAACATTCCCTTCCTGTCCTCGGCGATGGACACCGTGACCGAGGCCGATATGGCGATTGTCATGGCGCAGTTGGGCGGCATCGGCGTGCTGCATCGCAATCTGTCCATCGAGGAACAGGTCGCCGCCGTTCGCGCGGTCAAGCGCTTCGAGAGCGGCATGGTGGTCAACCCTATCACCATGGGTCCGGACCAGCCCTTGTCCGACGCGCAGGCACTGATGGCGCGGCACCGGATCAGCGGCATCCCGATCGTGGAAGCATCGGGCAAGCTGGTCGGCATCCTCACCAACCGCGACGTGCGCTTCGCCGAAAATCCCGATCAGCCGGTGCGCGAGCTCATGACGCACGAGAATCTGGCGACCGTCCGTACGGGCGTCGCGCAGGAAGAAGCGCGCCGCCTGCTGCATCAGCGCCGGATCGAGAAACTGCTCGTCGTGGACGATGCCTTCCATTGCGTCGGCCTCATCACCGTGAAGGACATCGAGAAAGCAGTTACCTATCCGCAGGCGACCAAGGATGCCGGCGGGCGTCTGCGCGTTGCCGCCGCGACCACGGTGGGCGACAAGGGGCTGGAGCGCACCGAGGCTCTGATAGATGCCGAATGCGATCTCATCATCGTCGATACCGCCCATGGCCACAGCAAGATGGTCGCGGAAAGCGTCGCGCGGATCCGCAAACTGAGCAACTCGGTCCAGCTTGTGGCCGGTAACGTCGCGACCGCCGAGGCGACGCGCGCGCTGATCGACGCTGGCGCGGACGGCGTCAAGGTCGGCATCGGCCCCGGTTCGATCTGCACGACCCGCGTGGTCGCGGGCGTCGGCGTGCCCCAGCTCACGGCGGTGATGGACGCGGCCGAGGAAGCCGCAAAGTCAGGCGTTCCGGTGATCGCCGATGGCGGCATCCGCACCTCGGGCGACGTCGCCAAGGCGCTGGCCGCTGGTGGTTCGGCCGTCATGATCGGTTCCCTGCTTGCCGGCACCGAGGAAGCACCGGGCGAGACGTTCCTGTATCAGGGCCGCGCCTATAAGAGCTATCGTGGCATGGGTTCGGTCGGCGCCATGGCGCGAGGCTCGGCGGACCGATACTTCCAGCAGGACATCAAGGATCAGATGAAGCTGGTGCCCGAGGGCATCGAGGGTCAGGTTCCCTACAAGGGGCCGGCCAAGGACGTGATCCACCAGCTCGTCGGCGGCGTCAAAGCCGCGATGGGCTATACCGGCAGCAAGACGATCCCAGACCTTCAGAAGCGTGCGCGCTTCGTCCAGATCACCAATGCCGGCCTGTCGGAGAGCCATGTCCACGACGTCACGATCACGCGAGAGGCGCCGAACTATCCGACGCGCTGAGTACGCTTTTAGCCCCTCCTCTTCAGAGGAGGGGTTGGGGTGGTGTCGGACCTCGCCGAATGATCGCTGCGCAAGTGATGCTGCGCGTCACCCCCACTCCCTGACCCCTCCCCTGAAGGGGAGAGGCGAGGTTTTCGCATGACACCGTCTGCCCGTGTCCAGGCCGCGATCGACCTGCTCGATCTGATTATCGCCGCCGCGCGCGACGACGGCCCGGCGGCCGACACGCTGATCGCGCGCTATTTCAAGGAACGCCGCTATGCCGGGTCGAAGGACCGGCGCGCCGTGCGTGACCTCGTCTATCGGGCCATCCGCGCCTATGGCGAAAGTCCGGCGAGCGGGCGTGCCGCCATGGTCGGCCTTGCGCGCGAGGATGCGGAGCTCGCGGCACTCTTCGATGGATCGCCGCATGGGCCGGGCCCGATCGGCACGAAGGATCAGGTGCCGGAGCGCACGATGCTGCCGCGGTGGATCCTGCCGGAACTGGCCGCACTGCTGGACGATCCGGAGCAGTCTGCCCTGCTGGATCGCGCGCCGCTGCACATTCGCGTCAATCCGCTCAAGGCGTCCGCCGAGACGGTTCTGGCGCGCTGGCCGGATGCGCGCCCGATCCCGGCCACATCGCGCGGGATGGCACTGCCGAGCGGGACCGACGTCGAGAGCGATCGCCTCGCGCGCGAGGGTGCGCTGGAGATTCAGGACGCCGGGAGCCAGATCATTGCGCAGGCCTGTGCGGCGCAGCCCGGCATGACCGTTCTCGATCTCTGCGCGGGCGGCGGCGGCAAGACGCTCGCGCTGGCGGCGGACATGGCGGGGCAGGGGCGCCTCATCGCTGCCGATGCGGTGCGTGACCGCCTCGCCCGGTTGACACCGCGCGCCGAGCGGGCCGGCGTCGCCAACATGATCGAGACCCTGCTGCTCGATCCGGGCAAGGAGGCCGTGCGCCTCGCTCCGCTGGAAGGTCAATGCGACATCGTCCTCATCGATGCACCGTGCAGCGGCACCGGCACATGGCGGCGCAATCCCGAAGCGCGCTGGCGCCTCACCTCCGCGCGGCTCGAAAGGATCGTCGCGTTGCAGGCACGGCTTCTTCAGCTGGCGGCGCCGCTCGTCAGGCCCGGCGGGCGGCTGGTCTATGCGGTCTGCTCCCTGCTGGATCGCGAGGGCAGAGCGCAAGTTGAGCAATTTATTAGGTCCGATCCATTATGGGTCGGTCGCTCGACGATCGCGGCGGGAAGGCCCTGGGGCGACGGCATTTTGCTCAGCCCTGCCCATGATGGGACGGATGGCTTTTTTTTCGCGGTCCTTGAAAAACCGTGCTAGCGTTTGGCATTATGGCGTCAGTTGTACGCAGTTCTGTTTTGGAGACGATTATGCGGTTCACGCCCGCTTCCATCCTGTTGGCAAGTGCGCTCGCCCTATCTGCGAGCAGTGGCATCGGCAAGCAGGCGCCTCTCCCGGCGCCGAATGCGCGGGCCCAGCAGTGGATTGCGAAAGGTCAGGACGCTCTTGCTGTCGGCAATATCAATGCTGCCCGCGATGCCTATGAGACGGCGGCGCTGCTCGCGCCGCAGGAGCCATCCATCTATCTCGCCCTCGGCAAGATCGCGCGTGCGCAGAAGATGCCGGGCAAGGCGATCCGCTATTATAGCCGGGCGCAGGATCTCGATCCCAGCAACCAGCTCGCCCTGCAGGGGCAGGGGCTGGCGATGATGGACAAGGGCGCGACCGAGAGCGCGCGCGAGACGCTCGCGAAGCTGCGCACCGTCTGCAAGTCGAACTGCACCAATGCCGAGCCGCTGATCGCGGCGATCGCATCGGGCGGGCCGAAGGTGGCCGCCGCCGAAGCCCCGACGCTCCCCAAGGGCGTCGAGCAGCGATAAAGCGCTAATCGGCGTCCGCGCTGCCGAGCAGCCGGGCCAAGGTCACGAAATCCTCGACGGCCAGCGTCTCGGCGCGACGGCTCTCGTCGATCCCTGCCTGCGCCAGCGCAGCGAGCGCGCCGGGCACGCCCTTGAGGCTCTGACGCAGCATCTTGCGGCGCTGGCCGAATGCGGCGGCGGTGATCCGCCCGAGCAGCTTCACATCCACGCCCGCCGGTGCTTCCGCTGGCACGATGTGAACGACGGCGGACATGACTTTGGGGGGGGGCGTGAAAGCCGAGCGATGCACTTTCATCGCAATGCGCGCATCGCTGCGCCACTGCGCCAGCACGGCCAGCCGGCCATAAGCGTCACTCCCCGGCTTCGCGACGATCCGCTCGGCGACCTCGGCCTGGAACATCAAGGTCGCCGATTTCCACCAGGGCGGCCAGACCTCGCTTTCGAGCCAGCCGACCAGCAGCGCCGTGCCGACATTATAGGGCAGGTTCGCGACGATATGCGCCGGCCCGCCGCACTCCGCTTCCGGATCGATCCGCAGCGCATCTTCGGCGATCACGCGGAGCTTGCCCGGACAGGCGCTGCCGAGCTCCGCAAGCGCCGGCAGGCAGCGGTCATCCCGCTCCACCGCCGTCACCTGCGCACCGGCGCGCAGCAGGGCGCGCGTCAGGCCACCAGGGCCGGGGCCGACCTCGAAGGCCCGCTCGCCCGCCAGCGGGCCGGGCACGGCCGCGATCCGGTCGAGCAATTGCTCGTCCAGCAGGAAATTCTGACCGAGCGCCTTGCTCGCGCGCAAGCCGTGAGTCGCGATCACCTCGCGAAGGGGTGGCAGGGTCGGGAGCGTCGGCATGCTCCCTCCTAGCAGGCGTCGGCCCAGGAGCGGCGGCAGACCTCGGCGTCGCGCGCCATCCTGATGGCGGCGATCATCGCGCCGGGATGTGCATGACCGCGCCCGGCCAGTTCGAAAGCCGTGCCATGATCGGGCGAGGTGCGCACGATCGGCAGGCCGAGCGTGATGTTGACGCCGTCGTCGAAATGCAGCGTCTTGATGGGGATCAGTGCCTGATCGTGATAACAGCAGAGCGCTGCGTCGTAGCGGGCCCGGGCGCGGTGCGAGAACATGGCGTCGGCCGCGTGCGGGCCGGTAATGTCCAGCCCTTCCTCGCGCAGCTGCTCGAGTACCGGGATGATGAGCTCCTGCTCTTCGCTGCCAAGGAGGCCATCCTCACCCGCATGGGGATTGAGTCCGGCCATGGCGAGGCGCGGATTTTCAATGCCGAACAGGCGCCGCAGCCCACGCACGGTCGCGAGCGCGCGGCTGCGGATGAGAGTTGATGTGAGCGCCTGCGGCACTTCGACAAACGGCACATGGATGGTGAGCGGCACGACGCGCAGGCTCGGGCCGGCCAGCATCATGACGATATTCTCTCGGCCGACGCCGCAGCGTTCGGCGACGAACTCGGTCTGGCCCGGATGCGTGAAGCCGACCTGGGCGAGTTGCGCCTTGGAGACGGGTGCGGTCACAAGCGCGGCGGCGCTTTCCGCCCGCACGAGACCGGTCGCCGCCTCCAGCGACTGGAAGGCGCAGCGCGCCCCGTCCAGTGTCGGGCTGCCCGGGATGATCTCGCCCGCATCGGCCACCTGCAGGCAGGGCAGGGCGTGCTCGAAGACATCGACGGCTTCGGCCGGATCGCTGATCCGTTCGATCGGGCCGTCCCATACGGCCTTGATCGCCTCGACATCGCCGACGACGAAGAAGCGCGGGAGCTGCTCGGTCATGCGCAGGTCCCAGGATTTGGCGATGACTTCCGGCCCGATCCCCGCCGGGTCGCCCAGCGATATCGCGATCGGGCGAAGCGAGGTGGCGCCGGGCCAGAACTCGGACCGATCAGTTATAATCGATCACCGCGTCGCGTCGCAGATCGCGCAGATAGGTGCGCGCCCGCTTGTTCACACGGTCCTCTTCCATCTGGGACATGATCTGGTCAAAGCTCGGCGCGCTCGCGTCCTGCGGATCGTCGCGGCCGCACAGGATCAGCGCTCGCACCCCGTCCTGTGCCGAACCGAACGGCGGCGTCGATTCGCCGACCTGCATGGCGAGCAGAACGCTCTGCAACTGGGCAGGCAGGTTGCGCGCCTGAATATCGTTCTCGACGACGGTGGCGTTGAGCCGTGCCGCGAGTTCCGAGACAGCGCCGCATCCGCGCACGCCCTTGAGCGCCTCGCCGAATTCATTGGCCTTCTTCTGCGCGTCGGCCGCACTCGTGCCGGCCGGGAAGTCGATGGCGACCTGCTTCAGGCTGAGCACGGCATCGCGCGGATCGGCCGTCAGCACCTGGCGCTTGTCGATGAGATAGAGGATCGAAAAGCCGCCGGGAATTGCGATCGGCCCCACAATCTGGCCGACCTGAAGCTGCTGCGCTGCCGTCGCAAGCTCGTCGGGAAGCTGCGCGAGCCGCACCCAGCCGAGATCGCCACCAACTGCCGCGGTGGAGGCTTCCGAATATTGTCGCGCATAGGCCTGGAACGATCCGCCGCCACGGATCTGGTCCATGATCTGCTGGCCGTTCTGCATCACGCGCTGCTGCGTTTCGGGCGTTGCCGAGAGGTAGATTTCGCCGATGCGAAACTCTTCCTTGCCCTTGGCGTCGGTCATGCGCTTGACGACCGAACGGACTTCTTCCTCGGAGACGTTGACGAAGGGCTGAACCTCACGGCGCAGCAATCGGTTCCACGCGACTTCGCCTTCGATCTGCCGCTTGATGCTGCGATCCGAGGAGCCTTGCGCGATCAGATATTTGCTGAAGTTTTCCGGCGTGTAGCGGAAGTTGGCGGCGACACGGGCGAAGTTCTCGTCGAGCTCGGCCTTCTGAACCCGGATGTCCTTGGATGCCGCGGCCTGAATTTGCAGCGTCTCGTCGATCAGATTGCGCAGCACCTGCAGCTTGAGGCGATCGCGCTCCTCGTCGCTGACCTTGCCGCCATTGGCGAGGACCACCAGCGCGAGACGCTGATCCACGTCGGTCTCGGTGATCACTTCGCCATTCACAAGTGCGGTCGCGGTGCGCACATTGGGGTCGCGCTTGCCGAACAGCGTGACCGAATCCGGAATGTCGAGCGCGGAGCTGGGGGCTTCGAGATTTCCTTCGTCCACCGTCTGGGCCTGCGCCGCAAAGGCCAGCGCACAGCCCACGGCGCCAACGGCCACGAGGCCGGCGAAACGGGCGGACATCGTCTTCACTTCAACCAATATGCTCTCCATCCGCAAGCAGATCACGGCCGATCATCGGCGAACCTGCTTTCGCTCCTGCCTCATCGCGGCTTAACCACGGCTGAGCAATGGCCGGCCCCCGGACGGGGACCTCGGCCGGTCGCGACGGCCCGTCTTTATATGCCCAGATTTTTAAATACCAGCCGCAGCTGAAAGGAATTGCCGCGCCGCGCGTCGCCCACGGTCTGATAGTCGCGGCGCCAGGTCAGGCCCATTTCGAGGCAGTCATCCTCATAAGCGACGCCGAGGCGGTGACGCACCGGCTCGAAGCCGGAGAGGGTGCTGGTCGGATCGTCGCTGGCGCCGGTGAGGTCGATGTTGGTCGAACCGAACACGGACCAGTATTTGGCGAACGCGACGCGGGCGCCGACGCGCACTTCCTCGACATCGCGCAGATCCTCCACGCCGGTCGTCACGTTGCGGTTGAGCCGGATATAGCCGATTTCCGCATAGGTCTGGCGCGAGCCGACCGTCGCCTCGATCTCGTTGCGGCGCACGGCGAGATTTTCCTTGTCGAGCCGGAAGCGGTGCGTGACCTGGACGAAATCCTTGAAGCGCAGTTGTGAACGGCCGACGATGTCGGAGAGCCGATCGGACAGGCCGGTGCCGTTCGGCAATACGGTCGTCCGCTCGTCGAGTCGGTAGCTCTGGCCGATGGTCGCGTCGAATGTGAAGTTCGGCCGATCCAGCCGATAGTCGAAGCCATAGGTGATGCGGCTCGAATCCTCGAACCGGTCGTATCCGGGGAAGCGATTGAGCGCGAAGAGGTTCGAATCTTCCAGATCGATCGCGCGCGCATCTTCATTGGGCAGGCTCAGATTGGCGAGCCGCGGCGCGACGACGAGCTGGATGCGCGGCACGATCCGCTGCGTGCCGCCGAGCGCTCGGCCGATGAAGGGCCAGCGCATGTCGAGCGCGAGCGCCGCGATGCCGCGCGTCTTCCAGCCCGGATCGCCGCGATAGATGACGGTTGGGCTGAGCGCGTTCTGCGAGCTGTGATAGACGTCGCCGCGTGCATAGCCGGTCAGGGTCAGTTCCTGGCCGAGCCGGGTGAGGCGGCTCTGCTGCCAGGTGATGCCGACGAAGGCGCGCTGGCTGTCCTGCCCCTCGGTGCGCAGGATGGCGAGGCTGTTGGCCTGGATCTGTACCGATCCACCAAGCAACGGATCGGTCGTGCGCAGCCGGTAGTCGATGGCGGGGATGGCGATCGGCACCTGGCCCGCTACGGCATTGGGCCGCAGCGACTGGAAATCCCAGCCGGCGATCGAGAGATAGCTGCGCGTGCCGATCCGCTCGAGATTGATCGTCGAGCGCAGCCGGTCCTCATGGCTGATATCGTAGCGATTGAGGAACGTGCGGTCGCTCACATAGCGGAGCGATCCGGACAGGGACCAGAGCGGGTCGAACTGGAACTTGCCGCTCGCCGCGAAATAGCCGCGCAGCCTGTCCTCGCTGGTCGTGACACCTGGCGTAGAGACCGGTGTCACCTGGCTGACCGTGCCGAAGCCGGTCACCTGATAGGCGCCGTTGGAGAGCAGCGCCCGGTAATTGCCTTCCAGCATCGGGAAGACGGCGCTGTAGACATGTGGCGTGATCGTCAGGTCGCGGTTGCTGGCGATGCGCCAGTAATAGGGCACGGCGAGCTCGAAGCCGTTGCGCCGGTCATAGCCCACATCGGGCACCAGCAGGCCGCTGCCGCCTTCCTCGCCGATGCTGTGACGCAGGCCGGGCAGCGGGATGAGCGGCATGCCGAGCAGCTTCACCCGCGCATTATCGTAGCGCACCCGCTCGCGTGCCTGGTCGAGCACCACGCGGTCGGCCTGAATCTGCCAGGTCGGCTCCTTCGGACAGCCATGATCGTCCTCGACGCGGCAAGGCGTGTAGGCGGCATGCTCCAGCACATAGATGTCGCCTTGGCGCGTACCCTTGTCGGCGGCGAGGCGATTGTCGTTCTGGGTGACGATCAGCAGGTTCGCGATGACGCCGTCACGCAGGCTCTCGGTCACGTCCATCTCGTCGGCATAGGCCTTGTCGCCATTGCGGTTGACGAGGGCGACGTCGCCGCGCGCGATTACCGTGCCTTCCTTGCGATTCCAGACGACCGAGTCCGCGACCAGGCGCGCGCCATCGCGCGTGACATGGACATTGCCCGACGCCGTGACGACATCGCCCTCATAGTCGTAATCGATGCGGTCGGCCTGGAAGCCGATTTCCTCGGCGGAGATTGGCTGATCCGGCGGGGCGACATCGACGCCCCGGTCGGGCCGGTCCTGAAGGCTCGGCGGAGCCCCGGTCTGCTCCTGCGCCTGTGCGGGTCCGGCCGCCGCGAACAGGAGGAGGGAAAGGAAAACGGCAGGCATGAGCATGCCAGGGCGCATGCGCTCCTGACCATCGTCCCTGCGGCGCAACACAGTCGCCAAAGCTCTTCTACTCCATCCGGCACACCGGCCGGTGCTCCCACCTTCGCGCCTATTGCATCGCAACGCCGCAATCGCAATTGCCTAACCAAGCATGAAATCGCGGTTTATATTCCGTTTGCCGTGGCGCGCATGCCGCCAAGTCGCTATTTCGGGGCCAATCGGGCGCTGTCCGGCGCGCAAACCGTTCCAGGAGTTCGTTTCATGAAAATCGCGATCAGTGCTTCTCGTCCGTCGGACGTGGGCTGTCTCATCTTTCCCGTCGCCAAGGGCAGCGTCATCGCGCCGGCGATCGAGGCGCAGACGCTGGCGGCTGAAGCGGCTGGCGCATCGCGCTTCGCGGGCGAGACGGGCGCCGTGGTTGAGCTGTTCGCGAGCGAAGGTGGCCGAACCGTGCGCATCCTCCTCGTCGGCACAGGTGAGGGTAAGGTCGCGGACTTGGAGAAGGCAGGCGCGGCGGTCAGTGCGCGCCTGCTGACCTCGGGCCTGACGCATGCCGCCGTGGATGGCACGGGCATCGATGCGGCATCGCTCGCGCATCTCGGCCTCGGTGCCTGGCTGCGCGCCTGGCGTATCGATACTTATCGCACCAAGCTTGCCGAGAAATCCAAACCCACGCTCGAGACGCTGACTCTGGTCAGCGATGCAGCGGAGCTGGGCAAGAGCTGGGCCGATCTGGAAGCGGTCGCGCAGGGCGTCGCCTTCACGCGCGAGCTGGTCTCCGAGCCCGGCAACATCATCTATCCCGAAACCTTCGTGGAGCGCTGCCAGCATCTGGCGGAGCTTGGTATCGGGATCAGCGTCCTCGACGAGGCCGACATGGCGAAGCTCGGCATGGGCGCACTGCTCGGCGTTGCGCAGGGCTCGATCCGCAAGCCGCGCCTGCTGGCACTGCACTGGGATGGCAGCGCGGGGGCGCAGGAAACGCCGCTCGTACTGGTCGGCAAGGGCGTGACGTTCGACACGGGTGGCATTTCGCTCAAGCCCGGCCCCGGCATGGAAGACATGAAATGGGACATGGGCGGAGCCGGTGCGGTCGTCGGCACAATGAAGGCACTAGCGCTGCGCAAGGCGAATGCGCATGTCGTCGGCATTTGCGGACTGGTCGAGAACATGCCCGATGGAGGCGCGATGCGCCCCGGCGATATCGTCACCAGCATGTCCGGCCAGACGATCGAAGTGCTGAATACGGACGCGGAAGGCCGTCTCGTCCTGTGCGACGCCATCTGGTGGGCGCAGCAGACCTACAAGCCAAACACCATCGTCGATCTCGCGACTCTCACTGGCGCGATGTTGATCTCGCTCGGCGTCGAGCATGGCGGCCTGTTCTCCAACGATGACGGCCTCGCCAATCAGCTGCTCACGGCCGGCCTCGAAAGCGGTGACAAGCTGTGGCGCTTCCCGCTCGCGGACGCCTATGACAAGCTGATCGACAGCCCGATCGCCGACATGAAGAATATCGGCCCGCGCTACGGCGGCTCGATCACCGCGGCCCAGTTCATCAAGCGCTATGTGCAGGAAGGCGTCAGATGGGCGCATCTCGACATTGCCGGCATGGTCTGGGCCGACAAGCCCGGCGCGACGTGGGACAAGGGCGCCACCGGCTATGGCGTGCGCCTGCTCGATCGGCTGATCCGCGATCATCATCAGGCGGGGTAAGGAGCAAGGGCGCGATCAAAATTGACCAGTGCTCCTGCGAAGGCAGGAGCCCAGGGCGTTCGAGCGCAGTATCATCCGGACCTGGGTTCCTGCCTTCGCAGGAGCACTGGTTTGCGCTAGGACCCCTCCATGCAGGTCGATTTCTACCAGCTCAGCCGCGACCCCGCCGAGGCGGTCATTCCCGGTATAGCGAGCCGCATCCTCAAGGACGGCGGCCGCCTGCTGGTCGTCTCGGCCGAGCGCAGCCAGCTCGATCGCATCTCGCACACCCTCTGGAGCGCCGGCCCCGAAACCTATTTCGCCAACGACCATGCCGACGCGCCGATGCCTGAGGTCCAGCCGATCCTGCTCGCATGCGACTGCGCCCCGGCAAACGGCGCCCGCCACGTCGCGCTCGCCGACGGCCACTGGCGCGAGGAAGCCCTGAGCTTCGACCGCGCCTTCTATTTCTTCGACGGCGCCACGATCGGCGAAGCCCGCACCGCCTGGCGCACCCTCAGCAAGGCCGACGGCATCACACCCCGCTTCTGGAAGCAGGACGGCGGCAAGTGGCGGCAGGGGCCTTGAGTTCGACTGCCCGTTGCCTGCTCCTCAGCATTGCCGGCTAGCGACAGCTTCCTGTCAGGTCCGGCCGCCATCATTGATCGAACGGCAGTGCGACGTCGCACTCTCTCGCGTAAAGGCGCGGGTTGCTGAAAGTGGTCGCACGAAGCTGGTCTTTAGCGCGCTCGACGCGGAATGGACTTATAGATTGGGTGCGACTTCGGGGAACTGGCGGGTGGCCGACGGAACGGCCCGAATGGCTGGGCAACCAGATACTCAATTGATGTCCAAACTCGAGCTGCAAGGCGAGAAGAGTGCGATTTCACGCTGCCCCGCAATTCGCGGTTTGCTGACCGAGAGGCATATTCCTTTCGGCGACGAAGCGATGAAGACTGCGAAGGGCGATAGGCGAGCCGAATATTCCGCAAGTCTGGAAAGCGTTTCTCTGCCAGCCCTGAGTCATGATGGTCAGTCGGCGCTCATCGCCACAAGCTGGGTAAAGGGCGCGACCGAAGGCGAAGGCTATATCGAACTGATGCGACGCCAGCCCAGCGGGGAATGGATCGTCGTTTCTCGCGCGGTGACTTGGGTGTCCTGATGCTGTCGCGCCTCATATCATCCTCACCCTTGATCCGCCCTCACTTCGCCGCTAGAGGGCGCGCGTCTTTCTTTTCAGCCAAAATCCGGAGCATTCCCATGGCGGTGACCCGCACCTTTTCGATCATCAAGCCCGACGCGACCCGTCGCAACCTGACCGGCGCCGTCACCAAGATGCTCGAGGAAGCCGGCCTGCGCGTCGTCGCTTCCAAGCGCATCCACATGACCCGCGAGCAGGCCGAGGGCTTTTATGCGGTCCATAAGGAGCGTCCCTTCTTCGGCGAGCTGGTCGATTTCATGATCTCCGGCCCGGTCGTCGTGCAGGTGCTCGAGGGCGAGAACGCCATGCAGCGCAACCGCGACATCATGGGCGCGACCAACCCGGCCAATGCCGAGCCCGGGACGATCCGCAAGGAGCTGGCCGAGTCGATCGAGGCGAACACGGTCCACGGTTCGGACAGCGACGAGAATGCCGCGATCGAGATCGCCTATTTCTTCAAGCCGGAAGAAATCGTCGGCTAAAGCGCTTTTCATTGCGTTGATGAAGAGGGGCGCCGGGCTGACCGGACGCCCCTTTTTCCTTGCCTCCGGACCGGGATAGCAAAACGCCGCCCGGTCTCCCGGACGGCGCTCTGCGGATCGTTGAGATGGCTCAGGCGAAGCTGACGACCGTCTTGCCGCGGCGGCGACGCATCTGCAGGCCAACGAGGCCGAGACCGCCGATCATCATCGCCCAGGTCGTCGGCTCGGGCACGGCGCCGGGAGTCGGATCGCCCGGATCGCTGCCGTCCGTCGTCAGCGTCGACTTGGCCAGCGTCACGCTCCAGCCGATGTTGTCGACGTCGATGTCGAGCCGCACCTGTAGCCCGGCGGCGATGTCATCGAAGAAGTTCGCGCCGAGGTTGAACGTGGTGAATTCCCACACCTCGCCGAAACCGTCGAGACTGCCGAGCAGGACCCAGGCGCCGCTATCCCACGCATAGACATTGTCGACTTCCGGCGGGAACGTGCCGCCATTGCCGTCCGTGTCCACGTCGAACGCCGAGATGTTGAGTTCCGCCGTGGCGAAGCCTGGTGCGATTGCGCCGTGCGTCCATTCCCAGTCTTCATCGGCATCGCGATAATAAGGGGAATCGAACTTCTCGGCATCGGTGGGCACGAAGAAACCCGTCGGCGCCTCTGCGATATCGACAGCTGCGTTGGCGGCGCCGGCGGACAGGCCGATCAGGGCGGCCGCGGTCAGATAAGCTACTTTGTTCACGATTACTCTCCCACGAGTATCAGAGTGCGCCGCGCACATTCATGCGTCGGCAAAGTGGCGACCTCAGGCGCGACCTTCACTATTTTCTGCTGCGGGAATTGGACGGAATCGTCGCTCGCTCGCTCGGATTATCCTGTTTGCACAACCGGTTATCGCCGGGACGCCCGGCGCTCCCGAAATCGGTTTTACCGGCCGAAGCGCCACGCCGTGCGCGGCTTGCGATAGGCTCCCCGCTGCCGGGATGAAGCGGTGCCTCGCGGCGTCCGGCCGCTTCAGTCGTTGCCGCGCATCCGCTCGTGATGACGGATCACCTCGTCGATGATGAAACGCAGAAATTTCTCGGTGAAGTCGGGATCGAGATTGGCCTCGACGGCGAGACGGCGCAGCCGCGCCACCTGCTTGCCTTCGCGCGCGGGATCGGCCGGGGGAAGGGCGGCCTGCGCCTTGTGCTGTCCGACGGCCTGAGTGATCTTGAAGCGCTCCGCCAGCAGGAAAACCAGCGCGGCGTCGATATTGTCGATGCTTTCCCGATAGCGCGCGAGCGTCTCGTCCATGGCGCGGTCTTCTCCCTTTGAGCGGCGGGCATCACTCGCCGCTCTTGGGCCACAAGGCAAGCCAATTTGCTTGCCAAAGCGCATGTCCGCCGCCACAGCACGCGGCATGAGCGCTACCATCCATCGCATGCCCGGCCGGGCCGCGCCGACCCTCCAACCCATGATGACACTCGTCGCGGATGACCTGAACAGCGTCAACGCGGTGATCCTCGCGCGCATGCAGTCGCGCATTCCTCTCATCCCGGAGCTGGCCGGCCATTTGATCGCCGGCGGCGGCAAGCGCATGCGCCCGATGCTCACTCTGGCCTGCGCGAAGCTGCTCGAATATGGTGGCACGCGCCATCACAAGCTCTCCGCCGCCGTCGAGTTCATCCACACCGCCACCTTGCTGCATGATGATGTGGTCGACGGCAGCGGCATGCGGCGCGGGCGTCGCACGGCGAACATGATCTGGGGTAATAATGCCTCCGTGCTCGTGGGCGATTTCCTGTTCAGCCGCTCGTTCGAGCTGATGGTCGAGGATGGCTCGCTCAAGGTGCTGCGCATCCTCTCCAATGCTTCGGCCGTGATCGCCGAGGGTGAAGTGAACCAGCTCACTGCCCAGCGCCGCATCGAGACGGACGAGGACCAGTATCTCGACATCATAGGCGCCAAGACCGCCGCGCTCTTCGCCGCCGCCTGTCGCATCTCCGCCGTGGTCGCCGAGCGGCCCGAGGCGGAGGAACTGGCGCTGGACGCCTATGGCCGCAATCTCGGCATCGCCTTCCAGCTGGTCGATGACGCCATCGATTATGTCTCGGACGGCGAGACGATGGGCAAGGACACCGGCGACGATTTCCGCGACGGCAAGATCACCTTGCCCGTGATCCTCGCTTATGCGCGCGGCAATGCCGCCGACCGGAAGTTCTGGAAGGAAGCCATGTCCGGCCTTCACGGCGATAATGCCGATCTCGGTCAGGCCCAGTCGTTGCTCCAGTCAACCGGCGCGATCGACGATACGCTGGCGCGCGCCCGCCATTATGGCCAGCGCGCCATCGATGCGATCGGCATGTTCGGCAATGGCGCGGCCAAGTCTGCTCTGGTCGAGGCGGTCGAGTTCGCCATCGCCCGGGCGTATTGAATCATGCACGCGCGGAGCTGGTCTCTGCGCGTCGCCACGCCGGACGATGCAGCTCAGGTGTCGGCTCTGCTCGATCGATCCTACGGGACCATCTGGGTCGGCCATTACGATCCTGACCTGATCGCGACCGTCCGCCCGTTCGTCACCCGTGCCAATCCCAAATTGCTCGCCTCCGGCACCTACTTCGTGGCGGAAGCCCCCGGAGGCCTCGCCGTGGGCTGTGGCGGCTGGACGCATGAGGCGCCCGGCACGGCCGCGCTGGAGGACGGCGTTGCCCATATCCGCCATTTCGCGACCGATCCGGACTGGCTGCGCCTCGGCATCGCGGCGGCGATGCTCCGCCGCTGCATGGCGGAAGCGAAGGCAAGCGGTGCCGTCACCTTGTTCGCCGACTCAGCGCTCGGCGCAGAGGGGTTCTACGGTGCCTTCGGCTTCGAAGTGCAAGGCCCCACCGCACCTCTCATCAATGGCCATGCGCTGCCGGGCGTCCTGATGCGGGTTGCGCTGTGAGCCCCGGAGGTGCCCCGATGAAGATGAAGAGCTTCGCCAGCCCCGATGCCTTCGCCGAGGACGCGGGTGGATGGCAGCGTCCACTCGTCGAGCAGTTTCGCACCGCCATCCACGCGGGCGGCGATTTCTCCGAGCAGATCAAATGGGGCAATCTCGTCTTCGCCTCGAATGGCCTCTGCATCCTCATCCGCGTCGAGGATGCGCGCGTGCTGCTCGGCTTCTGGCGAGGCAAGCGGCTCCGCGATCTCGAGCCGCGCATCAAGGCGAGCGGCAAATATGAGCTCGGCAACATCGTTCTGCGCGAAGGGGAGGGCCTTTCGAGCGATCAGGTCACGCGGCTCGCCGCGGCGGCGGCCGCGCTGAACGCTGAACTGGGTGATCCTGCTGCCATCGGGCGGTAACAGGCAGTTTAGAAGAAGCGCCGAGAGGAGTTCCGACTCGATGAGCAAGCTCGACCAGTTCCCCATTGCCCGCCGCTGGCCCGCAACCAATCCGGAGATCATTCAGCTCTACGGTCTGCCGACGCCCAATGGTGTGAAGGTCTCGATCGCGCTGGAAGAGATGGCGCTGCCCTATGAGCCGCACCTCGTCGACATCATGAAGAATGAGAGCTGGACCGAGGAATTTCTGGCCCTGAACCCGAACGGCAAGATCCCGGTCATCATCGATCCGGACGGTCCGGATGGCGAGCCCCTCGGGCTCTATGAGTCGAACGCGATCCTGCTCTATCTCGCCGAGAAGACCGGCAAGCTCATCCCGGCCGACCGGCGCGGGCAGCTCGCGGTGCGCCAGTGGCTGTTCCTGCAGGCGGCGCATATCGGGCCGATGTTCGGCCAGGTCGGCTTCTTTCACAAGTTCGCCGGCAAGGAGATCGAGGACAAGCGCCCGCGCGACCGCTTCGTCGGCGAATCTAAGCGCATGCTGAAGCTGCTGGAAGATGCGCTCGCCGATGGCCGCCCGTGGCTCATGGGAGAGGACTTCACCATTGCGGAATGCGCCTGTCTCGGCTGGGTGCGCAATCTGATCGGCTTCTATGAGGCGGGCGAGTTGGTCGATTTTGCCGCGCTCACCCATGTGCCGCGCTGGCTGGAGGCGGGCCTTGCCAGACCGGCCGTCCAGAAGGGTCTCGCGACCCCGGCGAGGCCGGCATGAGCCAGGCCGCAGCCTATGAGCGCTTCCGCGCGCTGCATGAGCGCCCCGGCGCCTTCATCATGCCCAATGCCTGGGATGCCGCATCCGCCGCCTTGCTGGCGCGCGAAGGCTTCGAGGCTTTGGGTTCGTCCTCAGCCGCCATCGCCTTCGCGCTCGGCCGGCAGGATGGCGCCCATGCGGTGAGTCGCACCGAGGCGATCGACAATGCCGTCCTTCTCGGCACCGCCAGCGGCCTGCCGGTGAACGGCGATCTGGAGGATGGCTTCGGCCCAGATTCCGAGGACTGCGTCGCGACGGTGGAAGCATCCATCGCGGCGGGCCTCGCCGGTCTTGGCATCGAGGACACCACCGCCAATCCCGCCGATCCGATCCACGGCTTCGACGCCGCCGTCGCCCGCGTCGCCGCCGCTGCGAAAGCCGCCAAAGGCCGCATCCTGCTGACCGCCCGCGCCGACAATCTCATCAATGGCCGGAACGATCTCGACGACACGATCCGCCGCCTCGTTGCCTTTGCCGAGGTCGGCGCGGACGTGCTCTTCGCGCCCGGCCTGCCGTCTCTGGAGGCCATTGAAGCAGTGGTGAAGGCCGTCGCCCCCAGGCCGGTCAACGTCCTGATCGGCCCGGCTGATCTGGCAACGTTGGACGCCATCGGGGTCAAGCGCGTCAGCATGGGCGGCATGCTCCAGCGCCGCGCCTATGACGGCCTGATCGATGCCGCAAAGGCGTTGAAAAACGGCAATATTGCGGGTGCAAAGGCGACGATCACCCATGGCGATCTTATGGAGCTTTTTGCGCGCTAGGCGGAGCGCAAGCTCAGCTGGCCAACTTCATCATCAGCAACCCGCTGACGATCAGCCCCGCCGCAACAAGCCGAAACGCGCTCACCGCTTCGCCGAGAAAGAGCACGCCAATGACGAAAGCGCCCAGCGCCCCGATGCCGGTCCACACCATATAGGCCGTCCCGAGCGGCAAGGTCCGCATCGACCAGGCCAGCAGCCCGAAGCTCAGGATCACCGTCACGAACGTGATCAGGCTCGGCCAGAGCCGGGTAAAGCCATCCGATTGTTTCATCGAAAAGGCCCAGACGATCTCGAACAGTCCGGCCACGATCAACGCGATCCACGCCATGTCATCCTCCAAGGGATCAATGACCGGGCCGTCCCGGACTTGTGCCCTGATCGGGGGAGGACGTGGCCTCGCACTGCCCCAGATAGGACATGCCGCCGCCCGGTCAAGGCCGGTACCAGTTGGCATTCTCGCCCGCACGGCTCTAAGCGGCTCTGGTGAGCCAACTCCCCATCCACGCCGTCCTGCCGGACCTGCTGACTGTCCTGCGCGAGGGAAGCAGCGCCGTGCTGGTCGCGCCGCCCGGTGCCGGCAAGACGACCATGGTCGCCACGGCGCTTCTCGGCGAGCCGTGGGTCGCGGGCGGGCAGATCTGGCTGCTTTCGCCCCGCCGCCTTGCCGCGCGCGCCGCCGCCGAGCGCATGGCCGATCTGGCGGGCGAGAAGCCGGGCGAGACGATCGGTTATGCGACTCGCCTCGAAAGCCGGACATCCGCGAAAACCCGCATCCTCGTCGTCACCGAAGGCATTTTCCGCCGCCGCATCCAGTCCGATCCCGAGCTGTCCGGCGTCGCCGCGGTCCTCTTCGACGAAGTCCATGAGCGCAGCCTCGAGGGCGATTTCGGCCTCGCTCTGGCGCTCGATGCGCAGGCCGGGCTGCGCGAGGATCTGCGGCTCGTCGCGATGTCCGCCACGCTCGATGGCGCCCGCTTCGCCCGCCTGATGGACGGCGCGCCGGTGATCGAGAGCGAGGGCCGCAGCTACCCGATCGATCTGCGCCATATCGGCCGCGCCGGCGACGCCCGCATCGAGGACGCCATGGCCGCCGCCATCCGCCGCGCGCTCGCCGAGGAAGGGCAGGGCGACCTGCTCGCCTTCCTGCCCGGCGTCGGCGAGATCGAGCGCACGGTCGAGCGGCTCACGGCCTTGCCCGCAAGCGTCGCGCTGCATCGCCTCCACGGCTCGCTCGACCCGGCCGATCAGCGCGCCGCCCTTCGCCCGGCCGCGCCCGGCACGCGCAAGGTCATCCTCGCGACCAGCATCGCCGAGACCAGCCTGACGATCGACGGCGTGCGCATCGTCGTCGATTCGGGCCTCGCCCGCCGCCCACGCCACGATCTCGCGGCCGGCGTCACCCGCCTCGTCACCGAACGGGCCAGTCAGGCCGCGGTCACCCAACGCGCCGGCCGCGCCGGACGTCAGGCGCCGGGCGTCGCCTATCGCCTGTGGGAAGCCGCGGCGACCGCCGGCCTGCCACCGTTCGATCCGCCCGAGATCCTCGAAAGCGACCTCACCGGCCTGCTGCTCGATTGCGCCGTCTGGGGTGTCACCGATCCCGCCACGCTCCGCTGGCTCGATCCGCCGCCCGCCGCATCGATCAGCGAAGCGCGCCGCCGCCTCATCGCGATTCGCGCGCTGGACGAAGAGGGCAGGGCGACCCCGCATGGCCGCAAGGTAGCCGAACTGCCGCTGGAGCCGCGCCTCGCCCATATGCTCCTGGCCTCCGCCGAGGAAGGCGAAGCGTCGACAGCGGCTGATATAGCCGTCCTCCTCACCGAACGCGGCCTCGGCGGAACCTCCGTCGACCTCGCCCGCCGCCGCGCCAATTGGAGCCGCGAGCGCGGGCAGCGTGCCGAAGCGGCGCGGGGCCTCGCCCGCCGCTGGCTCGGCCTCGTCGGCAGCAGGGCGGGCGGCTTTGGCGACGATGCCATGCTCGCCCGCTGCCTGACCCGCGCTTTCCCTGACCGCATCGCCAAACGCCGCGACGCGAGCGGCGAAAACTGGATCAGCGCCGGAGGCCGCGGCTTCCGCCTCGATCCCGCCGATCCGCTCGCTCGCGCCGACTGGCTCGCGGTCGGCGAGATACAGGGCAGCGCGTCCGGCGCCCGCATCCTCTCCGCCGTCGCGATCGAGGAAGGCGATGTCATGGCCGCCGCCGCCGATCGCATCGCCGACAAGCGGACCGTCCGCTGGCGCAAGGATCTGGCCGGCGTCGAGGCCGTCCGCGAGCGCTGGCTTGGCGCGATTCGCCTCTCCAGCGGCCCCGACGACACCCCTGACCGCACGGCCGTCATAACGGCGCTCGCCAAGGCGCTACGCGACGAAGGCCTTGATCTCCTTCCCTGGGGCAAGGCCGCCGAGGCCCTGCGCACCCGCGCCGCCTATGCCGGCGTCGTCGATACAATCTCGGACGCCGCACTGGCCGAGGACGCGGAAGACTGGCTGGAAATGCTGCTCCCCGCCAATGCCCGCCGCTTTTCCGCCATCGATCCGGGCGCCCTGCATGGCTTGCTCACCCAGCGCCTCGGCTGGGACGCGACCCAGCGCATCGAGGCGCTCGCCCCCGCAGATTTTACCAGCCCCGCCGGCAGCCACCACGCCATCGACTATGCCGCCCCGGCCGGCCCGACCGTCGAACTGCGCGTGCAGGCCCTGTTCGGCCTCGCCGCGCACCCGACCGTCGGCCGCGAGCACATCCCGCTCGTCCTTTCGCTCACCTCGCCCGCCGGCCGCCCGATCCAGACCACCCGCGATCTCCCCGGCTTCTGGAAAGGCAGCTGGACCGCCGTCGCCAAGGAAATGCGCGGCCGCTACCCCAAACACCCCTGGCCCGACGACCCGGCTAGCGCCAACGCCACCCTGCGCACGAAAAAGGCGGATGCGCGCGCGAAATCTTGACAGCCGGCCCCGCTTTGAGCGACGGCACTCTAAGCCCAACGAAGGAATGACCATGCCCGCGCGTATCTATCAGATGCCCAAGAACGCCATGCAGTCGGGCAAGGCGCGCACGGCGACCTGGTTGCTCGAATTCGAGCCCGCGGAGGCCAAGAAGCCCGATCCGATGACGGGCTGGGCCGGTTCGGGCGACACGCAGGAGCAGGTGAAGCTCAGCTTCGAGAGCGCGGACGACGCCCGCGCTTATTGCGACCGCAACGGCATTACCTACAATGTCGTGAAGACGCCGCCGAAGACCCTGAAAATTCAGGCCTACGCGGATAACTTCCGCTAAAACTGTTCGGCGATTTCCATCATCTTGGTGAGCCGCTTCGGCGCCACGGCGCGCCAGCTCTTGGCGAGCCAGTCGCCGACATGATCCCAGTCCACGCCCGGCCGGTCGAGCTTGAGCGCGATCCAGCCCGATGCGCCATAATAAGCCGGGCGATAATAGATGTCCGGCTCGGCATCGATCAGCGCGTTCATCTCGTCCGGTCCGCTGGTCTTGACCAGCAGCGCGACGGCATCCTCGCCATGATGTCGGACCGAGACATAGGCGAAGAACTTGCCGGATTTCTCGCCGCCCACCCGCCAGCCCGGCGCGCCATGCGAGGTCCGTGCATCGGTCTCGGGCAGAGCGAGCGCCAGTTCGCCGACTTTCGCGAGAATCCAGTCCGGATCCATCTCGCGCCCGACATAGTCGGCGAGCATGCGCGGATAGAGCTGATATTCGGCATAGAGCACGCGCTGCGCCAGGGCCTCCGGCGTGTCACCGGGCAGGATGGCGACCGGAATCTGGCCGAGCACTGGCCCCGCATCGAGGTCGGCCGTCACCAGATGCACCGTGCAGCCACCATGGCTGTCCCCGGCGTCCAGCGCGCGCTCATGCGTGTGCAGGCCGGTATATTTGGGCAGCAGGGACGGGTGGGTGTTGAGCATGCGCCCGGCCCAGCCCGCGACGAACTCGGGCGTCAGGATACGCATGTAACCGCACAGCGCGATGTAATCGACGTTCGCCTTCGCAAGCGCATCCAGCATGATCGCTTCATGTGCCTCGCGCGTCAGCCCCTTGTGGCTGTGCGCGAAGGTTGCGATGCCCTCAGCCGCTGCAACCTGAAGCCCGCGCGCGTCCGGCTTGTTGGACGCCACCAGCACGATCTCATAGGAGCAATCCGGCAGGCGCGAGGCGAACAGCAGCGATGCCATGGTCGTGCCCGTACCCGAGAGCATGACGGCGACTCTTGCCTTGGCCATTGCGATTGTTCCTCCTTGTCGACTTAGCCGACGTGCGTCGCTTCCCACGCGGACATCGCGCTCCAGGCATCGGCCGAGCCGCTGACCGTGCAGCCCTTGGCGCCGGCGCGGATTTCGCCGATGCGATGGACGGTCTCGCCCGCCGCGTCGAGCGCTTCGGTCACGGCCGCGACATCCTCTGCCGCCACGACCACCGCCATGCCGATCCCGCAATTGAAGGTGCGCGCCATTTCGCCCGGTTCGATATGTCCCTGCGCCTGCAGGAACGCCATCAGCCGCGGCTGTTCCCAGAGATCCGCATCGATGAAGGCATGCAGATCTGCCGGCAGCACGCGCGGGATATTCTCCAGCAGCCCGCCGCCGGTGATATGCGCCATGGCGTGGATCTTCCCCGCGCGCACCAGCGGCAGCAGCGGCTTCACGTAGATCTTGGTCGGCGCCATCAGCGCGTCGATCAGCAGCACGTCCTGATCGAACAAGGCCGGCCGGTCGAGCTTCCAGCCCTTGTCGGCCGCGAGCCGCCGCACCAGCGAATAACCGTTCGAATGCACGCCCGAGGATGCGAGGCCGAGGATCACGTCGCCCGCGGCCACCTTGTCCGCGGTCAGCACCTCGTCGCGCTCCACCGCGCCGACGCAGAAACCGCCAAGATCATAGTCGCCGGCGGCATACATGCCCGGCATTTCCGCCGTCTCGCCACCGATCAGCGCGCAGCCCGCCTGCTTGCATCCTTCTGCAATGCCGGCGATCACCTGCTCCGCGACGCCGTTGTCGAGCTTGCCGGTCGCGAAATAGTCGAGGAAGAACAGGGGCTCGGCGCCCTGCACGATGAGATCGTTGGCGCACATGGCGACGAGGTCGATGCCGACCGTGTCGTGCTTCCCGCTGTCGATCGCGAGCTTGAGCTTGGTGCCCACGCCGTCATTGGCGGCGACCAGCAGCGGGTCCTTGAACCCGGCTGCCTTCAAATCGAAGAAGCCGCCGAATCCGCCGAGATCGGCATTTGCGCCGGGCCGCCGCGTCGCCTTGGCGAGCGGGGCAATGGCGCGCACCAGCGCATTGCCGGCGGCGATGTCGACGCCGGCCTGCGCATAGGTATAGGGGGCGGGTTCGTTGTGCTTCTGGTCCATGCGGAGCGCCTTACCAAATCGCGCTTGGTTTTCCAGAGCAATGCCGCCAAAAGGGCGCCGTGACGCTCAGCCTGCCTTCCCTGCGCCCCATTCATCTGCTGTTCGCGCTGGTTCTGGCAGCCTTCGCGGCTGTCCTGATCGCGCAGATCGAGGGCGAGCGCGGCATCGCGCCGATCGCGTCCAACGGCGACTTCGAGGTGCGCGACATTCGTGTCGATGTCTACGGCCCGAACCCGGACACCGCCCGCGCGACCGGCTGGCGCCTTGCCCAGCGGCTCGCCTGGCAAGCACTCTGGAAGCGCACCAACGGCGGCGCGGGTCATATGCTGGCGGACGGAACCTTGGACGGCCTCGTCTCGGGCATCGAGGTGCAGCAGGAGCAGATCGGCCCGAATCGCTATATCGCGACCCTGGCCGTGATGTTCGATCGCGCCCGCACCGGTCAGGCGCTCGGTGTGAGCGGACAGGTCATGCGCTCGCCGCCGCTGCTGGTCATCCCGGTGCTCTGGGATGGTGGCGTCGCCACGACCTTCGAGACGCCGACCGAATGGCAGAAAGCCTGGGCTTTGTTCCGCACGGCCGACAGCGCCATCGATTATATCCGCACGACCGGCGACGGCCCCGACGCACTGCTGCTCAATGCCGGCCAGCCCGGGCGGCGCGGCCGCAACTGGTGGCGCCTGCTGCTCGATCTTTATGGCGCGGCGGATGTCATCATGCCGATCGCCCGGCTGGAGCGCACCTGGCCCGGCGGCCCGGTCACCGGCCATTTCTCGGCGCGCTACGGTCCGGACAATCAGTATATCGGCAGCTTCACCCTGCGCGTGAACCGCTCGGCGGACATCCCCAGGATGATGACCGAGGCTGTCGCGAAGATTGACTCGCTCTATGCGCAGGCGCTGGCTGCCGGCATATTGCGGCCCGATCCCTCGCTGGTCATCGAGGAGCCGCTGAACGCCGTTGCGCTCGACAATGTCGGTGATCTCGATTCGCTGGTCGCGGCGCTGCCGAGCGAGGATGGCACGCCGGTCAGCGGCGGGTTCAATGTCCAGTTCGACACGCCGACCGCCACCGCCATCGGCGAGATCCAGAGCCTCGTTCGCGCCATTCCGGGTGTGCGCGGCGCTTCGATCAGCAGCCTCGCGCTCGGCGGCACGTCGGTGATGCAGGTCGGCTTCGACGGGCCGGTCGAGCAGTTGCGCGCGGCGCTGGAAACACGCGGCTTCACGGTCAATGTGAACGGATCGACCCTGCGCATCGTTCGCCGCGCTCAGGGCGCGACACCGAGCCCGTCGCCGCAAGGCGGAGGCGGGCAGTGAGCCAGCTGCCGCTGCCGATCAGCTGGTCGCGGCGCGGAGGATGGGAAAGCCTGCTGATCCACAGCGCCAATGCCGATGCAATTGCGCTGCTGCGAAGCTGGCCGAACTGGCCGTCGCCCTGTGTGATTCTGGTCGGTCCGCCGCGCTCGGGCCGCACCCTCATCGCCCATATGATCGAAGGCGAAATCGGCGCGCGGATCGTTGACGACGCCGACACCGCCGCCGAGGAACGGCTGTTCAATCTCTGGAACGACGCGCGCGACAGCGGCCAGCCTTTGCTCCTCGTGGCGCAGGAGGCCCCGCCGGTCTGGGCGATCGCCTTGCCCGATCTGCGCACCCGCCTCGCCACCGCCGCTGTCGCCCGCATCGAAGTGCCGGACGAGGCCGTGGCTGCTGCGCTCGTGGCGCATGGGCTTGAGCTGGCCGGTTCGGCCTTCGCGCCGGATGTGCCGGAATTTGTCGCCCGCCGGACACCGCGATGTTATGACGAGATCGATGCGGTCGTCACGCGCCTGAACGGGCTTTCGGTCTCCTCCGGACAGAAATTGTCGGTCGGGCTGGCGCGGCAAACGCTTTGTCATGAAAATGGCATAGACGGGGCGGCAGACCAGTAAAGCGCAAGGACGAGACTCATCGTGGCTGAAGCCGATCCGATCCAGACCATCGCGGAGAGCGGCGCGGAGGCGCGCTATTTCAATCGCGAGCTCTCCTGGCTGAATTTCAATCAGCGCGTGCTGGAGGAAGCCTGCAATCCGGCCCACCCGCTGCTGGAGCGCCTGCGCTTCCTATCCATCTCGGGCAACAATCTCGACGAGTTCTTCATGGTCCGCGTCGCCGGCCTCAAGGGCCAGCAATTGCAGGGCGTGGAGTTGCGTTCCGTCGATGGCCTGACGCCCGCGCAACAGCTCGATGCGATCGGCGCGCGCGCCGATGCGCTCATGGCCGAGCAGCAGAAGGTCTGGCATGACCTGCGCGAGGCGCTGCGCGATGCGCAAATCAGCGTGATCGGGGACGGCGAGGCGGTCGATGCCAGGGCCGAGGCTTGGCTGCGCGCGCATTTCCTCGAGCAGATATTCCCGATTATCACGCCGCAGGCGCTCGATCCCGCGCACCCCTTTCCGTTCATCCCGAACAAGGGCCTCAGCCTCTTCTTCGATCTGCTGCGCAATTCGGACAAGGAAGTCGTTCAGGAGCTGGTGATTCTGCCTGCGAGTCTGCCGCGCTTCATCCGCGTTCCGGGCAAGGCCGCGCGCTACATCGCCATCGAGTCGCTCGTCCGCCGCTTCACCGATCTGCTCTTTCCCGGCTTCACGGTGCGCGAGAGCGGGCTGTTCCGGATCCTGCGCGACAGCGACATCGAAATCGAGGAAGAAGCCGAAGACCTCGTCCGCTATTATCGCAGTGCCATCAAGCAGCGTCGCCGCGGCCGCATCATCCGTCTCGAAATGGAGACGGGCGTCGCCGAGCCGGTCGAGGACATGCTCCAGACGCTGATGCAGGGTGAAGATGCGATGACCGTCGATATCGACGGTTTCGTCGGCATCGCCGATCTGGAGAGCCTGGTGGACGAGGATCGGCCGGATCTCAAGTTCACCGCCTATGTCCCGCGCTTCCCGGAGCGGATCGCGGAATATGGGGAGGATTGCTTCGCGGCGATCAAGGCCAAGGACATCGTCGTTCATCACCCCTATGAGAGCTTCGACGTCGTCATCGCCTTCCTGGCGCAGGCCGCGGCGGACCCCGATGTCGTTGCCATCAAGCAGACGCTCTATCGTGCCGGCAAGCAATCCGCGATCATCCGCGCGCTGATCGATGCGGCCGAGGCCGGCAAGTCGGTGACGGCCGTGGTCGAGCTGAAGGCGCGTTTCGACGAGGAGCAGAACCTGCTCTGGGCAAGCCAGCTGGAGCGTGCGGGCGTGCAGGTGGTCTATGGCTTCATCGAGTGGAAGACGCACGCCAAGATCTCGATGGTCGTGCGCCGCGAGGGCGACAGCTTCCGCACCTACTGCCATTTCGGTACGGGCAATTATCACCCGGTCACGGCGCGTATCTATACCGACATCAGCTTCTTCACGGCCGACCCGCGCGCCTCGCGGGACGCGGCGGCGGTGTTCAATTACATCACTGGCTATGTCGAGCCGCAGCATATGGAGCTGCTCTCGCTCTCGCCGCTCCATCTGCGCCAGAATCTGAGCAATCTGATCGATGCCGAGATCGAGCATGCCCGCGCCGGCCGTCCGGGCACGATCTGGGCGAAGATGAACAGCCTCGTCGATGCCGCCATCATCGAGAAGCTCTATGCCGCGAGCAATGCCGGCGTCCGCATCGAGCTGATCGTGCGCGGCATCTGCTGCCTGCGCCCGGGCGTTCCCGGCATGTCGGACAATATCTCGGTCAAGTCGGTCGTCGGTCGCTTCCTTGAGCACAGCCGCATCTGGGCGTTCGGCAATGGCAAGGTGCTGCCCAACAACGATGCCCGGGTGTTCATCAGCTCCGCGGACTGGATGCCGCGCAATTTCGATCGCCGCGTCGAATATATGCTGCCCATCGAAAATCCGACGGTCCATGACCAGATCCTCGATCAGGTTCTGGTCGCCAATCTGCTCGACAATGAGCAGAGCTGGGCGCTGCACAGCGATGGCAACTATGTCCGCCTCACCCCGGAGAAGAAGCGGTTCAACCTGCATCATTATTTCATGACCAATCCGTCGCTGTCCGGGCGTGGCGCATCGCGTCGCAAGGATGAAAAAGTTCCGAAGCTCTCGCTTCCGGCGCGCGACTGACGCTATGGGCGCTCAATGACGTTGCTCGATCGCCTCGCACGCCGCCCGGTACAGTCCATGCTGCGCGGGCCGCATTTCCGTCGCACCGCCATCATCGATATCGGGTCCAACAGCATTCGCCTCGTCGTCTATGATGGGCCGCAGCGCATCCCTTTCACCCTCTTCAACGAGAAGGTGATGGCCGGCCTCGGCGCCGATATGGATAGCAGTGGGGCAATCTCCGAGCGGGCGATGGAGCGCGGCGTCGCGGCGCTGGAGCGCTTCGCGCGGTTGTGCGTCGAGATGGCGGTCGATCAGCTCAGCGTGGTTGCGACGGCCGCCGTGCGTGATGCCAGCAATGGCGTTGAATTCGTTGCGCGCGCGGCCGATGTCGGCCTCAAGGTCCGCGTGCTGAGCGGTGAGGAAGAGGGCATGGCGTCCGCGCATGGCCTCCTCTCCGGTATGCCGGAAGCGGATGGCATCATCGGCGATCTTGGCGGTGGCAGTCTGGAGTTGGTGCGCGTGTCCGGCGGGAAGGTCGGCCGCGCCGTGTCGCTTCCGCTCGGCGTGTTTCGCGTCGCCGAGATCAGGCGGAGCGGCAAGAAGGCGCTGGCGCAACGCCTCGACGCCCTGCTCGCCGAGCGCGATTTTGCGGACATCGAGAAGGGCCTGCCTTTCTATCTGATCGGCGGGAGCTGGCGCGCCCTGGCGCGGCTGGACATGCAGATGACCGGCTATCCGCTGCCGATCCTGCATCACTACCAGATGACCCCGGACCGGCCCGCCATCCTGCTCCAGCGGCTGGAGCGGAGCAGCAAGGTCGAGATGAAGGGTTTGCCCGGCGTAAGCAGTGGCCGTCTGCCCGGGCTGCCGGACGCCGCGCATATGCTCTGCACGGTCATCGAGCGGCTCCGGTCGTCGCACCTCACGGTGTCGGCGTTCGGTCTGCGCGAAGGGCTGTTGTTCGAGCAACTGAGTGACGAGCTTGCTCGGCAGGACCCGTTGCTGATCGCCGCCCGCATCGAGGGTGAGGCGCAGGGGCGTTTTGTGGGTCATGGCGATCAGATCAGCGGCTGGATCGCCCCGCTGTTCCATGACGATCCGCCGGAATGGGCGCGCATCCGGCTCGCTGCCTGCATGCTGGCCGATGTCGGTTGGCGCGCGAATCCGGATTTCCGGGCGGAGCGTGGCCTCGAATTTGCGCTGCACGGCAATTGGGTCGGTATTTCGGCTACCGAACGCGCCGCGCTCGCGCAGGCGCTTTTTGCCAATTTCGGTGGCGGCACGGCGATAGCGCCCAGTCTGGAAGCTTTGGCTCCGCCCGAATTCCTCCGTCGCGCGACGCAATGGGGCCTCGCCATCCGCCTCTGCCAGCGCCTCTCCGGTGGCGCCGAAGGCCCCCTCGAAGGCTCGTCGCTGGAAATCCGCGACGGCACGATCATCCTGCGTCTCGATCCGGATTACGCCTCGTTGGCCGGCGAAGCGATCGATCGCCGCCTGCGCCAGCTCGGGCAGGCCATGGCGATGGGGTTCCTGATCGACGCTTGAGCGCGGCCCAATTCAGATTTCACCGTTCGTCCTGAGTAGCCGCTGAGCTTGTCGAAGTGGTGTATCGAAGGGCCAAGATCACGCGCGGCCCTTCGATACGGGTCTTCGACTTCGCTCAGTCCCTACTCAGGGCGAACGGGGTAATGTCATACCGGCTGGTGCCGCTCAGCCGCAGCTCAGCCGCGTAATCACCATCTGTTCGTCATAGCTGACCGTCAGCCGGTCCTCGCGATAGTCCATCGTCATCATGGCGCCCGGCGACCCCCAGCGCAGCGTTCGTGCGCCGGACTTGGCGAGCAACTCCGCCCCAAGCGCGGCAGTTACTTTCTGCCCGACATAGCTGGCGAGCGCGTTGCTGTCGCATTTGCTGGCACCGGCCACAGGCGTCGTCGCCGGCGGCTCAGCGCCCGTTGCGGTGCAGGCGGCGGGCAAAATCGTGAGGGCAAGCAGGGCAGGGTGGGTGCGCATGGATCATGCCTCCGTCCGTGTCATCAGCAGCTTACCATCGCGCACGGCGAATGCCATGCGGCCTTCGACCAGATCGAGCGCATCGCGGCCGAACTGTTCGAAGCGCCAGCCGTCGAGAATCGGCAGGCCGTTGCGCACACCCGCCGCGAGCAGCTCCAGATCGTCCGACCGGGCAAGCAGGCGCGAGGCGACATTGATCTCGCGCGAGCGAATCTTGAGCAGCAGCTTCAGGAGATCGGCGACCAGTATGCCTTCCTTGCCAAGGCCCGGCCGTCCGGGGTCGCGCTCGGGCATCTCGTCGCGGGGCAGGGGGCCTGCGCCTGCAATGGCGGCCATCAGCCGCGCGCCGATGTCGTTTGCCTTCCAGCTTGCCGACAGGCCACGGACCTTGCCGAGATCGTCCTGGCTGCGCGGCGGATGCGAGGCGATGTCGGCCAGGGTCTCATCCTTGGCGATTCGTCCGCGCGGCAGGTTCTTGTCGCGCGCTTCCAGTTCGCGCCAGCCGGCGATCGCCTTGAGCCGCCCCAGCACATCCGCCTTGCGGCTGGAGATGCGCACGCGCTTCCAGGCGTCACCCGGGTCGACATTGTAATTGGAGGGATCGGCCAGCCGCTCCATCTCCTGATCGAGCCAGACGCCGCGCTTGGTCTTGCGCAGTTCCTCCAGCATCAACGGGAAGATCTCGGCGAGATGCGTCACGTCGCCGATCGCATAGTCGATCTGGCGCTTGTCGAGCGGGCGGCGCCCCCAGTCGGTGAAGCGCGCGCCCTTGTCGAGATGAATACCAAGCCACGAATCGACCAGGTTGGAATAGCCGATCTGTTCGCCCTGGCTGAGCGCCATGCTGGCGATCTGCGTGTCGAACAGCGGATGCGGCGTCTTGCCGGTCAGGTTGAAGACGATCTCGATGTCCTGCCCGCCGGCATGGAAGACCTTGAGCACGTCCTCATTGTCGACCAGCAGGTCGAGCAGGGGCGTCATGTCGAGGCCCGGCGCTTTGGGGTCGATCGCGGCGGCTTCCTTGCCGTCGGAGATCTGGAACAGGCAGAGATCCGGCCAATAGCTGTTCTCGCGCATGAACTCGGTATCGACCGCGACGAAGTCGGCTTTGGTCAGACGCTTGCACAGGGCTGCGAGCGTCTCGGAATCGGTAATCAATGGATGGATTTGCATAAGGCAGGTGATCTTATTATGGGCCGATCCTCGATCGGGAGCCGGGTGACAGGCGATTGAAGCGGGTCTCTTAGCTCCCCAATCTGATTTTGTCGTCAGCTTTGTCATTCATCCTGCGCCCTCGCAATGCGGGGCGCGAAATAAAGGCCAGTAAAAGATGCACGCCTATCGCACGCACACCTGCGGGGAACTTCGCGCGACGCACGCCGGCGAGACTGTCCGCGTGTCCGGTTGGGTCCATCGCAAGCGCGATCATGGCGATCTCGTCTTCATCGACCTGCGCGATCACTACGGCATGGTCCAGATCGTGACGGAGGTGGACGGCCCCGTCTTCGCCGTCATCGAGAGCCTGAAGGCCGAGAGCGTGGTGACGATCACCGGCACGGTCGAGGCGCGCGCGAAGGAAGCGGTGAACCCGAACCTGCCGACCGGCGAGATCGAGATTCGCGTGGCCGAGGCTGTCGTGCAGTCGGCGGCGGCCGAGCTGCCGATCCCGGTCGCCGGCGAGCAGGAATATCCCGAGGAGCAGCGCCTGCGCTATCGCTTCCTCGATCTGCGCCGCGACACGCTGCACGGCAACATCGTCAAGCGCACCAAGATCATTTCGGACATGCGCCAGCGCATGCAGGCCTCGGGTTTCACCGAATATTCGACGCCGATCCTGACGGCCTCCTCGCCCGAGGGCGCGCGCGACTTCCTGGTGCCCAGCCGCATCCACGCGGGCAAGTTCTATGCGCTCCCGCAGGCGCCGCAGATCTACAAGCAGCTGCTCATGGTCGCCGGCTTCGACCGCTATTTCCAGATCGCGCCCTGCTTCCGCGACGAGGATCCCCGCGCCGACCGCCTGCCCGGCGAATTCTATCAGCTCGATCTCGAAATGAGCTTCGTCACGCAGGAAGACGTGTGGGCGACGCTCGAGCCGGTCATGTCCGGCGTGTTCGAGACGTTCGCCGAGGGCAAGCATGTGACGCCCGCCGGCGAATGGCCGCGCATTCCCTATGACGAAGCCATCCTCAAATATGGCTCGGACAAGCCGGACCTGCGCAACCCCGTCATCATCACCGACGTGACCGATCATTTCGTCGGCTCGGGCTTCGGCATCTTCGCCTCGATCGTCGAGAGCGGCGGCGTCATTCGCGCGATACCGGCACCCGGCGCAGGCGCCGGCAGCCGCAAGTTCTTCGACGACATGAACAACTGGTCCCGCAGCGAAGGCTTTTCGGGTCTTGGCTATATCAACATCAAGGATGGCGAGCCGGGCGGCCCGATCGCCAAGAACCATGGTCCGGAAGCGACCGCGAAGCTGATCGCCGCGCTCGGCCTGGGCCCGAACGACGGCGTCTTCTTCGCCGCCGGCAAGCCGGAACAGGCGGCCAAGCTCGCCGGCCTCGCGCGCATCCGCGTCGGCGAGCAGCTCGACCTCATCGACAAGAACCGCTTCGCGCTGTGCTGGATCGTCGATTTCCCCTTCTACGAGTGGAACGAGGACGAGAAGAAGGTCGATTTCTCGCACAACCCCTTCTCGATGCCGCAGGGCGGGATCGAGGCGTTGCAGGGCGCCGATCCGCTGTCGATCAAGGCCTATCAATATGACGCCGTCTGCAACGGCTTCGAGATCGCCTCCGGTTCGGTCCGCAACCATCTGCCCGAGACGATGGTCAAGGCGTTCGAGCTGGTCGGCCTCAGCAGAGCGGATGTCGAGGAGCGCTTCGGCGGCCTCTATCGCGCGTTCCAATACGGCGCGCCTCCGCATGGCGGCGCGGCGTTCGGTATCGATCGTATCGTGATGCTGTTGTGCGGGGCCATCAACCTGCGCGAGATCACCTTGTTCCCGATGAACCAGCGCGCCGAGGATTTGCTGATGGGATCGCCCGCACCGGCCGAGCTCAGGCAGCTTCGCGAGCTTCACCTGCGCGTCGTGGAGCCGTCCAAGGGCTGACCACCTCTTGCCTCGACTGTGAAACTGCGATACTGTGATCTTCATGAAAAACGTCACCGTCGCCATCGATGATGAGCTGCATCGCAAGGCCCGCATCCGTGCGGCCGAGCTGGGCACGTCATTGTCCGCGCTGGTGAAGGACTATCTGGAATCGATCGCGGTCGTTCCGGCAGCCGAGCCGGCCGTGGCCCCTGCTGGAGTGCGGGAAATGTCTTTGAACTATCGCATGGCTCCGGTGGAGGCCCCTCCGGCAGGGCCGCCTTATCTGGTCGATGGCGAATGGGTCTGGACCAAGGGTGGCAAGCCGCGTCAGCCGGGGGCCCTGCGAGGCATGCTCACGCTATCCGAAGAGGGGAGCGAATGGCCCGATGGTTTCATCGAGGCCATGTATGGCGAGGACACGGATAAGCCCTGGTATAAATGAAGCATAAATGAAGCTGCTGCTCGATACCAATGCGCTCATCTGGTGGCTGATCGATGATCCCAGTCTCGGACGCCGCGCCCGCGCGCGTATTGCTGATCCCCGCAATCAGATCATGACGAGCATCGTCTGCTTGTGGGAGATCAGCATCAAATGGCGTGTCCACAAGTTCGATCAGCCGGGCACATATTTTTCCGGTCTGATCGAGGAGCAGGGCATTGGCCTGCTCGGCGTGAGTCCCGCTCATCTTGCCGCCTTGGAGGACCTGCCTTTTCATCATGGCGATCCCTATGATCATATGGTCCTTGCACAGGCCATGGCGGAAGGAGCTTCGATCATGACGAGCGATCGGCGGATGACGGATTATGGCGTGCCCTGCGTCGGAGTGTCCTGAATGACGATCAAGCTCTCCGAATACGAAAAAGGCGCCGACTATACGGGCGACTTCGATACGGATCTGGAAAAGCTCCAGAAGCGGCTGGAGAAGATCCAGGTCGCGCACATCCTGCACAAGAAGCGCAGCGTCGTGATGCTGGAAGGCTGGGACGCGGCCGGCAAGGGCGGCATCATCAAGCGCATGACGGCGCTGCTCGATCCGCGCTATTTCCGCGTCTGGCCGATCGGCGCGCCGACCGAGGAGGAACTGGGCCACCACTTCCTCTGGCGCTTCTGGACGCGGCTCCCCGCCGACAAGCATATCGCGATCTTCGACCGTAGCTGGTACGGGCGCGTGCTGGTCGAGCGGGTCGAGGGCTATTGCGCCGAGAAGGACTGGAAGCGCGGCTACGACGAGATCAACGAGTTCGAGGCGCAGCAGGTCGATAGCGGCAACACCATCGTCAAGCTGTTCGTCCACATCACGCAGAAGACGCAGGACAAGCAGCTTGCCCAGCGGCTCGACGATCCCTGGAAGCGCTGGAAGACCGGCGCCGAAGACTATCGTAACCGGGCGAAACGCGACGACTATCTCGAGGCGATCCACGACATGTTCAGGCGCACCGACACGCGCTGGGCGCCCTGGCACGTGATCGACGGCAATGACCGCAAATCCGCCCGCATCACCGCGCTGACCGCCATCGCCGACGCGCTGGAGAAATGCGTGCCCATGGAAATGCACCCCGCCGATCCCGCCGTGATCGAACTCGCGCGCGAGGCGTTCGGCTACAAGCCGAAGGATTGAGCCGAACCATGCCGATCCGGGTCGTCATGCTCGACGTGGATGGCGTCCTCATCGTCCATCCCGAGCCCCGCGGCTGGTCGGTCAATCTGGAGCACGACCTCGGCCTTTCGCCCGTGCGGCTTCAGGAAGCCTTCTTCACCCCGCACTGGCACGACATCATCCAGGGCAAAGCAGACTCGCGCGACCGCCTCACGCCGGTCCTCGCGGAGATCGCACCACACCTCCCATGCGACACCTTCATCGATTACTGGTTCCGCAACGACAGCCATCTGAACGCGCCGCTCCTCGCCGAGGTCGCCACGCTCCGCGCGCAGGGCCTGCCGGTCCATCTCGCGACCGTTCAGGAGCATGAGCGCGCCCGCTATCTCCGCGATGTCCTCAACTTCGGCACCCTGTTCGACGGGCTGCACTATGCCGCCGATCTCGGCGTCCCCAAGCCACACCCGGACTTCTACCGCGCGATCGAGGCGCGCACCGGCTTCGCGCCGGGCGACATCTTCTTCGCCGACGACAAGCAGGAGAACGTCAATGCGGCACGGGTACAGGGCTGGCATGCGGCGCTTTGGACGGGATGCGACAGGCTGGCGGACCTGCTCGCTGAGGTCGATTCACTGCTCTGACCGGCTTATCAATCCTCAGATTCGTCTGCTCGCGTGCTGCAATGGTCGCACCAGCTCTGAAATGGACAAACTGGAAAGGCCAGCGAGAGAAACCTCTCGTTGCAATGCCAGCAGCGCCGTCGGAAAACGCCGATCGTCGCGACGGTGAAGCCGGCCAGCATCAAAGCAGGGACCGCTAGGATAAGCAGGAAACCAAGATACGAATGCGCGGCAAAAGCCAAAGCTGCAAACGCGGTGAACAATGGCGGTAGATAGGCAATGAGCCATCTCGAAAGCATCCTGCAACGCCGCAAACGTTGCCTCGTGCTCATCTGGGAAGCTTCAGTGCCCATCGACTGTCATTGGCTGGCTCTCGTCCACCAGCCCCCGAAACATCACATAAGCATCCACATGGCCCAGCACGGGATGCCGAAACGCCCCCGGCAACGTCCCCACGATCGCAAAGCCCATATGCTGCCACAGCCGCACGGCGCGCTCATTGGTCGAGACGACAAGATTGAACTGCATCGCCCGAAAGCCGCGCGCCCGCGCTTCCTCCAGCGAATGGCGGCACAAAATCTGCGCGATCCCCTTGCCGCGCTGGTTGCCGCGCACGGCATAGCCCGCATTGGCGACATGCCCGGCCGGCCCGGTCTGGTTTGCGCGCAGCGTGTAGCTTCCGATCGTCTCGCCAGCCTCGTCGAGCGCCACGAACACGCTCTTGCCCGGCGCCATCCAATAGGCCCGCCCGCCATCCTCGTCCGCATTGCGGTCGATCGCCAGCGTCTCGCCTTCGCGGATGATCGGCCGGATGATCTCCCAGATGGCCGGCCAGTCGGCCTCGGTGGCGAGGCGAATCTCCATCGATACGACCTCAGCCAAGCAGCGCCCTGACGGCCTCGACCGCCTTCGCCACCCGGCTCGCCCGCGTCTCCGGCCGCTTGGCGCCCTCTATCCCCTCGGCATGCTCGCGCCGCGCCGTGAAACTGAGCTTGTCCCAGGCCTCGCGCGCACCCGTGATCCCGGCTAGCGCCGCTGCCAGATCCTCCGGCACCGCGACTATGCGCTCGGCCTCGTCCAAAGTCAGCGTCACCTCGATGCTCGCCAGATCGTCTCCGATCGCCGCCGCCTCGCGATTGCTCTTGCGGAACGGCACCCAGGGCGATCCGCCCATATTGGTGATCGTGCTGCGATAGCTGTGCTTGCCGATCGCGACGACGACCGGCGCATTGGTCCGCCCGAACAGCGCCTTGGGATCGAACGGCACGGGGATTGCGAAGCGATCATCGCCCGGCTTCGGTTGCCAAAGATAGGTTCTGGAAACGGCCATGATCGCTCCGCTCGCTTGACTGCGCCAATGACTGATCCGACATCTAGAGCATCGGGCGGAAAACTGGGAACCGGTTTTCCGCCAGAACGATGCGAGCAAAAGTAACGCCGGCACAGACGGAGAGGGCAATCACATGAGCAGCAAGGGCCGACGCATCGTCACAGGCCATGACGAGAGCGGCAAATCCATCATCCTGTCGGACGGCCCGCCACCCCAGACTCACGCCATGACCGGCCCCGATGTCGGCGCGGATTTCGTCGAGATGTGGAACGTGCCCGATGCCGTCCCGTCGCTCGCCGCAACCGAGGCGACCGAGCCCAACAACAAACCCTTCACCATCATGCCGCCCTCGGGCCATCTGCTGCGCCTGATCGAGCTCTATCCCGCCAGCATGGGCGGCCACCGCACCGTCATGCACCGCACGCGCACGCTCGATTATGTCGTCGTGATCGAGGGCGAAGTCACGCTGCTGCTCGACGACAGCGAAGTCGTCCTCGGCCCCGGCGATGTCGTCGTCCAGCGCGGCACCAATCACGCCTGGGAAAACCGCTCCGACAGCATCGCCCGCTGCGCCTTCTTCCACATCGACGCGACCTTCGACGAGGCGCTGCTGGAGACGCTGCCCAAGCCGCTCGAATTGATGACGTGAGTTTGTCGCGGGAAGGGGGGCGTCGATCCTGCAACCCAAGCTGTTCCCCGGCGAGGCCGGGGTCCAGTCCTTCAAATGATTGCCGCGCGGTAGCGGGGTTCGGCGCTTCGCGCCGAGTCTGGGCCCCGGCCTCGGCGTAGCCGAGTTTATCCTGAGCGCCTGCCTTGGCAGGCAGTCGAAGGGCCGGGGAACAAACGGGCAAAAGTCGCGACCTCTGTCCTACAGCCCCCATTCAATGCCAAGGTAACTGCACGGCCCGCCCCAACGGCTGCGCTCTTTGATTTCGTAAAACCATTCCAAAACAAAGGCTTGCTCCTAAGGCCGTGAAGCGCCGTCGCGTCTCACCATGCGCGATATGAGGGAAGTTAACGAAAATACCGCCCGAAACCCGCAGAAATGCGCAGTTTCCCCAATCCCGACTCTGCCAGTGAGAGGCACGAACGCGCGCACTTCGCGCCTATTCGCCGTCCTCATCCCGCGCATAGGGCAATTTCCCGCCGCGCCAGTGCAGGATCAGCTTCCCGTCCTCCTGCGTGACGAGCGTGTCGTCGAACGCCGCCTTGCCCATATCATTCGGCTCCAGCACGATATGCAGCCTGATGCCCCGGCGCTGCGGGATCGGCAGAAGCGCCGACTCCGTCCCGTAGAAAGGCTCCGCGAACTGAACGCCGGTCGGCCAGCGATCCTCGAAATCGCGCGCCCAGCCATCCTGCTGCGTGTAACCGGTCACCGGCTCGCCGCTCGCGAAATCGATGCGGAAATCGACTGCCGGTACGCCTTGCCCATTGGGCCAGGTCACGACGAGCGAGAAGGGCGCCTCTTCGCCGTCCGTCACCTTGTCGAGCCGGAACGCAGCCGGTTTCGGCGTCGGCTGCGTCGTGAGCTTGAGCGTGCCTTTGTCACAGGTCCAGACGCCCTCGGCGCCTTCATCGACAGCGCCCATGCTCAGAAAATAGCGGAAATGGCCATCCTTGCCGATCTCGAGACCGGAGGCGACATCCGGCCCCGCCGCCGCGCGGAAGCGGCCGGTCGGGCAGTCAGCTGCCGCAGCCGGCATCGCTAGGCCGAGCAGCAACAGGCCGAGCGCCCATTTCATCCTGGATAGTCGATCGCGACGACTTCCCATTCCTTCTCTCCCCCCGGAAGCTGGACGCGCCGCAGATCGCCGATCCCCGCACCCCGCAAAGCACGGGAGAGCGGGCTGTCCCAGCCGATCCGCCCGGCGCCCGCATCCGCCTCGTCATTGCCCACGATCGTGACGACGCGCTCATTGTCCTCTTCGTCGGCGACGGTGACGGTCGCGCCGAAATAGACCCGCGCCTTGTCCGGCTGCTCGGCGGGATTGACGACCTTGGCCGCCTTCATCCGCTCGGCCAGCCATTTGAGCCGCCGGTCGATCTCGCGCATGCGCTTGCGGCCGTAGAGATAGTCGCCATTCTCGCTGCGGTCGCCATTGCCGGCGGCCCAGCTCACGATCTCGACGATCCGCGGCCGCTCGTCGCCGAGCAGCTGGTCATATTCCGCGCGCAGGGCCGAATAGCCGGCCGGGGTGATGAAGTTGGGGCGCGGCGGGGCGCTCATTCAGGTCCGGCGCTTGCCGCGCGGACGCTTGGCATACATCAGCGCCGCAACGACGGCAGCCGAGCCGATGCCGATGCCCATCCAGAAGGATTTGTTGCCTGTGCTGCCCGGCACCGTGCTGTCGGTTTCGGGGGTGGTTTCCTCCGGTGCGCCGGAGCTCCTAGTCTCTTCGGTCATGCGCCCCCCTTAGGCGCTCCCGGCGTCCGGGCGCAATCTGTTCCGGTTCAACCCGGCCGCGATTTGCCGAGATACTTGCTCAGCGGGGCGGGGGACATAGAGACCGTTCGCACCGGGCTCACCAGATCATAGACCACCGCATTCTCCAGCACGCGCTGGACATAATTGCGGGTCTCGTAGATCGGGATGTCCTCGATCCACTGGACGATATCGACGGCGCCGGTGCGCGGATCGCCATTGGCCTTGAGCCATTTGTTCACATTGCCCATGCCGGCATTATAGGCTGCGACCGCCAGCGGGTAGCTGCCGCCATAATAGTTCAGCACCTGCCGGAAATAGGTGCTGCCAAGCTGGATGTTGTAATTGGGCTCGAACAGCGCGCCGGTATTGTAGGAAAGCTGCATTTTTCCCGCGACTTCCGCCGCGGTCGCCGGCATGAGCTGCATCAGCCCGCGCGCTCCGGCATGCGAGACGATCGCCCGGTCGAACTGGCTTTCCTGCCGCGTGATCGCGTGGATCATCGTCCAATTGGTCTGATGCCCCTCGGGAACGGTCATGCGCGGGAAGCTCGCCTCGGCATAGCCCGATAGGCCGCTCGCCGTCGCGCGCCGCCCGACCATGACGCCGAGATCCGGTCGCCCGATGGTCCGCGCCAGTTCGGAGGCCAGCACATGGTCCTGATCCGTCTCGGCCTGCGCGGCGATGGCGCGCACGAACTTGGACTGGTCCATCCACTGGCCTTCGCGACCGAGCTTGATCGCGGCGCGCACGATCGGGCGCGCGAGGAAGTTGGACCGCTCGGCCGAGGCAATCTCGACCGCGCGCTCTGCCGCGCCCGGCGTCGGGATGGGCCGGCCGAGCCGCTCGAGCGAGAGCTGCCCATAATATTGATCGGCAAAGGCACCGGCCCGCGCGAAGTAATCGTTCGCCTGCGTTGTCCGGCCCGCCGCCGCAGCAGCACGTCCGGCCCAGTAATAGCCCTTGGACACGGTCTGCGGCGAGCGCGCACCGGTCGCGTAGCGCGCGAACATGCCCTCCGCGTCGGCCGGGCGGCCAAGCTTGTTCAGCGCCGCCGTGCCGGCCAGCCAGGCGAGGCTGGTATAATCGTCGCGCACGCCGAGCGATTGCAGGCTGACATCGGTTCCGGCCGGGAAGGCGTCGTCTACCTTGGAGGCGATCGCATAGGCCATCGACCATTGCCCGTCGGTCGCCGCGCCGCGGGCCTGTGCGAGCAGCAGCTCGTACCATTTCTCGGGATCGCTCGGCCCCTGGATCAGCGCGGCGCGGTTGGCGAGCATGCTCCGTGCGCCGGACAAATTGCCGCCGTCGATCATCCAGCGCGTCTTGTCAGCCAGATAGCCCGCATCCATGACGCCCACCGGATCGGCCGCGCCCATCTTGGCGCCGGCATCGGCCGCCTTGCGCTGGAAGGCGATGCGCGCCGCGATCACCGCCTGCCGCGTCACCGGCGCCATCGGCATCACGCGCTCGGCAACATCGGGGCGGCGACGCCACAGCGCCGCATCGGCGCGCTGGAGATGATCGTCCGCCGTGAACGAGCCGACGAACTGCGCGCGAAGCCGCTCCTCGGTCAGCGGGTCCATCGGCCCGGCGACCCAGGCGGCGCGCGCCATCTTGCGAGCCTCGTCGAGCCGAGCGAGACGCGCCAGCACGAGCGCATGCACGGCCTTGCCCTGCGCGGTGGCCGCCGGGAATTTCTGGAAGAAGGCGATGATCTTGCCCGGATCGTCGAGATCGGCGTTCACCAGCCGCTCGGCATTGCCACGCATGCGGTTCTCGTCCGGCCAGTCGGGATTGGCGATCAGGAAGTCGGCATAGGCCGCGAATGTGAAGCTGTTGCTCGATGCCAGCCGTCGCCAGTTGCTGATGGCGTCGCGCGTCCGCGCATCCTCATTGGCGCTGGCCTCGATCTGGCCGCGCACGGCTTCCCAGGTGACCGGCTGGCCGGTCTGGGGCGCCGATGCGCTCGTGGCGCCGGTCGCGAGAGCCGCGATCAGAACCAGTCCACTCAAGCGAAGGTCTTTTCCCATGAGGTTCATTATGGCAGAGCCAAGATGATCGAACAGTGAACAGGCGCGTGCATGATGCCTACTATGCCTGTCCGAGCGCGCGCTTTGAAGGAGTTTTTTGATGTTTTCCGGTTCGATTCCTGCACTTGTGACTCCTTTTCGCGACGGCAGGGTCGATGAGGACGCTTTTCGGAGCTTCGTGGACTGGCAGATTCAGGAGGGGTCGAGCGGTCTCGTGCCCTGCGGCACGACCGGCGAAAGCGCCACGATGACGATCGAGGAGCATAATCGCGTCGTGCGGATCTGCGTCGAGCAGGCTGCCGGCCGGGTGCCGGTCATCGCCGGCTGTGGCTCGAACGACACGCGCATCGCCCTCGAGCACATGTTCGCCGCGCAGGCCGCGGGCGCAACGGCGGCGCTTGTCGTCGCGCCTTATTACAACAAGCCCAATCAGGACGGCGTCTATCAGCATTTCGCCTATCTGGCCGAGCGCTGCGATCTGCCGATCATCCTTTACAACGTGCCGAGCCGCACGATCACCGACATCGGCGTGCCCGTCATGCATCGTCTCGCGGAAGAGTTCAGTTCGGTGGTGGGCGTCAAGGACGCGACCGGCAATCTCGGTCGCGTGACCGCGCAGCGCCTCGCCTGCGGGCCGAAATTCTGCCAGCTTTCCGGCAATGACGAGACCGCGCTCGGCTTCAATGCCATGGGCGGCGTCGGCTGCATTTCGGTCACCGCCAATATCGCGCCGCGCCTTTGCGCCGATTTCCAGGCGGCGTGTCAGGGCGGTGCGTGGACCAGGGCGCTCGAGCTTCAGGACCGGCTTTACACGCTGCACGATGCGATGTTCTGCGATTCGTCGCCGGGCCCGGTGAAATATGCGCTGTCCCGCCTGCGCAATGATATGCCGACCGAAGTCCGCCTGCCGATCACATGGCCGTCCGGTGCCGCCCGCGCGACAGTTGACCGTGCGATGGAAATTGCGGGTCTGGTTTAGGGCTGGTTCATACCCTAAATCTATAACGAGCTTCTGATCAGAGATTTCCCATGGCCCGCCCGCGTCCTTCCGAGTTCAACAAGGTCAAGACCGTCGCCGAGAACCGGCGCGCGCGTTTCGATTACTTCATAGAGGATGTCTATGAAGCCGGTATCGTGCTGCGCGGGACCGAGGTGAAATCGCTGCGCTTCGGCGACGGGTCGATCACGGAGAGCTATGCCGAGGTGAAGGGCGAGGAGATCTGGCTGGTCAACAGCAATATCCCAGAGTTCAGCCACGGCAATCGCTTCAACCATGAGCCCAAGCGCCCGCGCAAGCTGCTGCTCAAGCAGCGCGAAATCTCCAAGATGCATGGCGCCGTGTCGCGCGACGGCATGACACTGGTGCCGCTCAGCGTCTATTTCAACGAGCGCGGCAAGGCGAAGGTCGAACTGGCGCTGGCGAAGGGCAAGAATGTTCGGGACAAGCGGGATACGATGAAGGAACGCGACTGGAAGCGCGAGCAAGGTCGCATCATGAGAGAGCGCGGCTGATGCCGAAGAAGCATATCGTCCGGGCCTTCCGCGATGCCATGCCGACGCGCGAGAGCCTGGAGCAGAACCGCGTCATCCGGCCCGTCGCGCATCGCGTGCTGGCGCCCGAGCTCTGGCGCTTCACGCGCCGCTCGGTCCCGCGCGGCGTCGCGCTCGGCTTGCTGGTCGGCATCTTCCTGCTGATTCCCGGGCTGCAGATCGCGGGCGCTGCCCTGCTGGCCCTGCCGTTCCGTGCCAATGTGCCGATCGCGGCGGCGATGACCTTCCTGTCCAACCCGGCGACCACGCCCTTCCTCCTCGCGGCGTCCTATTTCATCGGCACGCGCATGCTCGGCGGCACCGGTGACATGACCCAGCTCATGGCGATGATCGAGCGTCATGCCAGCATCGCGGAATGGGCGCGCTGGCTCTCGTCCGAGGCCGCGCCCGCGCTGCTGTTCGGCTTGACCGTGGTGTCGGTCGTCAGCGCGGCGGTCGGCTATCTGATGGCGTCCTGGATGTGGCGTGGCCGTCTGGCGCGCAAATGGCGGCACCGGGCGCACTTGCGCGAGCATGCGCGCGCCAGCCTGCCGCTCAAGGAACAGATATCGTGAAGGCGATCGGGCCGGGCTCGCATCGCGGCGATCTGCTCAGCCTGATTGCCGAGAAGCCGAGGTTAAGCCCACTGCCGGTCATTCTGGTCGCGGGGCTGGTCAGTGCCGGCCTGCTCCTCTGGCTGCTGAAGGATGCGGTTCTGGCCGGGGGCTTCCTGGCTGCTGTCATCGGTGGCGGCGCACTCATCTGGTATGCGCGCCGGCTCTTCCCCAAAGTCGAGAGTGACCAGTCCATCGTCGCCGACTGGACGATCACACGCGCGGCGGCGGAAGCAGCGGGCCTCGCCATCGCCGTCACCGATCGCACCGGCCGCCTCGTCTGCGCCAGCGATCAATATGGCGAGTGGTTCCCCGGCTATCCGGTCCCGCCCGAGATCAAGGTATCGACCCGCGATCAGGAGCAGCTCGTCAACGCCGGCCGCGCCGCCTGGCGCGATGGCGAGGCGGAAGTGCTCGGCCTCCTGCGCGGCAGCCTCCAGCTCGATGTGCAGGTCGTGCGCACCGGCCGCGTCGATGATTATCTCCTCTGGCGCTTCGCCAGTGTCCGTCAGACCAGCGTCATGGACGATTATCTGCGCGTGATCGAAGGCGAGGCAGGGAAGCAGATCAGCGAAGCCGGTATCATGTGCGTGATGATCGGCGGGGAAGGGCGCATCCGCGCCGCCAATCTTGCCTTCTCGCTCCGCGCAACCGGTCGTGCTGATGCGAACATCATCGGGCGCGATTTCGCGGGCTATATGCGCGTCGATCCCAAGGGCCGCATCTTCTTCGCGCAGGAGGAGAGCCAGGCGACGCCGGTCCGCATGATCCAGATACCCGTGCGGCCGGACGATCCGCAGGGGCTGCTCGTGCTCATCATGGTCGACGACACCGTCGCCTCGGTCGATGGGATTTCCAGCCTTGCCTATGTCGAGACGCTGCTGTCGCTGTTGCCCTTCGGCCTCGGCATGGCCGATCGGGACGGGCGGCTTCTGTTCTTCAACAATGCCTTCGGCCGGGCCGCAGGGTTGGGGCCGACGGACAAGCCGAGCTATCCGGGCGATCTCGTCATCAGCGAGGATCAGGCGGCCGTGGCAGAGTCGATCCGGCGCTATGCCATCGGGCCGCAAATGTCCGGCGACATCGCCGTGCGCCTGCGCGCAACGCCGGATGAGCCGATCTCGCTCAGCCTTGCCGGTGTCCGCGGCCTTGGCGAAGCGGCTGTGCTGCTCAGCCTCAAGGACAATAGTGAGGAAACGCGCCTCAAGCGCCAGGTCGCGCAGCAGACCAAGATGCAGGCGGTCGGGCAGCTCGCCGGTGGCGTCGCGCACGATTTCAACAACATCCTGACCGCGATCATCGGCCATTGCGATCTCATGCTGATGCGTCATACGCCGGGCGACAGCGATTATGACGACATTCAGCAGGTAAAGGCCAACTCGAACCGCGCCGCCGCCCTGACGCGCCAGCTGCTCGCCTTCTCGCGCCAGCAGACCCTGCGTCCGCAAGTGCTCCAGCTTCCCGACGTTGTCTCGGAAATCTCGACGCTGTTGAAGCGCCTGCTTGGCGAGAACATCAAGCTCGAGACCTATCACGGCCGCAATCTCGGCACGGTCCGCGCCGATCCCGGCCAGCTCGAGCAGGTCATCGTCAATCTCGTCGTCAACGCGCGCGATGCCATGGCCGAGGGCGGCACGGTGACGATCCGCACCTTCTCGGTCTCCGCCGCCGACGTGCGCGACATGAAGAACGAGATCATGCCGATCGGCGACTATACCGCGCTCAGCGTCGCCGATACCGGCACCGGCATCGCGCCCGAGTTGCTCGGCAAGATCTTCGAGCCCTTCTACACGACCAAGGGCGTCGGCCGTGGCACGGGTCTCGGCCTCTCGACCGTCTATGGCATCGTCAAGCAATCGGGCGGCTTCATCTTCCCGGATTCGGAAGTCGGTCGGGGCACGACCTTCAGCATCTATCTGCCGGTCCACGCTGCTGCCGCCGAAGCCGCCGCCGGTACGACTGTCGCACGCCGTAAGCCCGCCGCCGAGACCTGGGGCACCGGCACCATCCTTCTCGTCGAGGACGAGGACATGGTCCGCACCGTCGCCGAGCGCGCGCTCACGCGCCAGGGCTATACCGTCATCACTGCCAGCGACGGCGAGCAGGGCCTCGCGCGCCTCAACCAGGCCGAGAAGATCGATCTGCTGATCTCGGATGTCGTCATGCCCGGCATGGATGGCCCGACGATGGTCCGCGCCGTCCGCGCCGCCGATCCGGATATGCCGGTGCTGTTCATGTCCGGCTATGCCGAGGAGCAGCTGCGCAAGTCGATCGACATCGATAATGTCGCCTTCCTGCCCAAGCCCTTCTCGGTGAATCAGCTGGCCGAGGCCGCCCGCGATGTCCTCGCCGCCGCCCGCGAGCGCGGCGTCGTGACCGGCGAGAAGAACGAGTCGCTGATCACGGACTGAGCCTTCGTGAGGCGGTCCACAAGAAAAATATGTTCTCCTCTTGTTCCATGAGAACAAATAGGATACGCAGCTCCCATTGGCGATCCTGCCACGGCGTGTTTGACATCCATGGGGAGCAGCATCATGACGGCAAGCCTCAAGCTTATCGACGGCGAAAAGAATTCGGGGACCATGGAACGGCAGAAAGCACTTGAAGCGGCGTTGGCACAGATCGATCGCGCCTTCGGCAAGGGATCGGCCATGCGGCTGGGCTCGAAGGAAGCCATGCAGGTCGAGGCGATCTCGACCGGCTCGCTGGGCCTCGACATCGCGCTCGGCGTCGGCGGCCTGCCGCGCGGCCGCGTGATCGAAGTCTATGGTCCGGAAAGCTCGGGCAAGACGACGCTGGCGCTGCATGTCATCGCCGAGGCACAGAAGACCGGCGGCACCGCGGCCTTCATCGATGCCGAGCATGCGCTCGATCCGGTCTATGCCAGGAAGCTTGGCGTCAATATCGACGAGCTGATCGTCTCGCAGCCCGATACGGGCGAGCAGGCGCTGGAGATCACCGATACGCTGGTGCGCTCCAATGCCATCGATGTGCTGGTGGTGGATTCGGTCGCCGCGCTGGTGCCGCGCGCCGAGATCGAGGGCGAGATGGGCGACAGCCATGTCGGCCTGCAGGCGCGTCTCATGTCGCAGTCGCTGCGCAAGCTGACCGGCTCGATCAGCCGCTCGCGCTGCATGGTGATCTTCATCAACCAGCTGCGCATGAAGATCGGCGTCATGTACGGCAATCCCGAGACGACAACCGGCGGCAACGCGCTCAAATTCTACGCTTCGGTTCGTCTCGACATCCGTCGCACGGGCCAGATCAAGGATCGTGACGACATCGTCGGCAACGCGACCCGCGTGAAGGTGGTCAAGAACAAGGTGGCCCCGCCGTTCAAGCAGGTCGAGTTCGACATCATGTATGGCGAAGGCATTTCCAAGATCGGCGAAATTCTCGATCTCGGCGTCAAGGCCGGTATCATCGAGAAGTCGGGCGCCTGGTTCTCCTACGATTCCGTGCGCATCGGTCAGGGCCGTGAGAACGCCAAGACGTTCCTCAAGGAAAATCCGGAGATGATGGCCAAGCTCGAGCGCACGATCCGCGCGAAGACCGAGGAAGTCGCCGAGGGCATGATGACCGGTCCGGATGCGGACGATAGCGGCGAAGACTGAGACCATGACATCGGTTCCGGCAACGCTCGCTTATGTCGAGCTGCCCGTGGCGGACAGCGAGGCGAGCGCCGAATTCTTCAGCGCCGCCTTCGGATGGGAGCTGACCCGCTTCGGGCCGACCTATGCCGGAACCATGGGGCAGGGGACCGATCTCGGTCTCCAGGGGGACGCGGCCGAGGCTCCGGCTGCGCCCTTGCCCGGCCTTCAGGTTGAGGATCTGGAAGCGGCCCTTGCCGCGGTCGAAGCGGCCGGCGGCATTGTCATCCGCCCGATCTTCGCCTTCCCCGGCGGCCGCCGCTTCCATTTCCGGGAGCCGGGCGGCAACGAGCTGACTGTTTTCGCCTCGGACGAGGGCTGAGGTCTCTTTCGCACCTGTCCGGACCGCTTGCCGGTTTCAGGCGAACGATCGCAGTTTCTTCACGTTCTCCGTTCGCCCTGAGCTTGTCGAAGGACTGTTTTTCCTTCCGCGCTGTCGCGAAAGAGGAAGGACGAACCCCTTCGACTGCCCGCCAAGGCAGGCGCTCAGGACAGGTTTTGACAAGCTCAGGGCGAACGAAATCTGATGGTCGAGCTGCAGCAAATACGCTCTGTCCTACACGCCCGGTGCTTGGCATCGTTCGCCCGGTGGAGCGCGACCAAAGCCACCGACTCGGCCGAAACCGATTTTATTTTTGCCCCGACCCCCGAACTTTCCGAACCTTCGCAAGATTGTTACGCACCACATGGATGCCGCCATGTCACAACCGAGACACAAACCGCGCCGCCAGGCCGACGCCATCCACGCCCGAGCATGGGCCGTTTCGGCGCGTCGCTTCCGAATAAGCAGGCCGGTTTTGCAGCACTCGCGGCTTGTCGCGGCGCCCGCCATCCCCTAACTGCAACCCCATGACATCGACCAACGATATCCGCCGCGCTTTCCTCGATTATTTCGGGGCCAATGGACATGAAGTCGTGGCCTCGGCGCCGCTCGTGCCGAACAACGATCCGACGCTCATGTTCGTGAATGCGGGCATGGTGCCGTTCAAGAACGTGTTCACCGGCCTCGAGAGTCGCCCCTACAGGACCGCGGCCTCGTCGCAGAAGTGCGTGCGCGCCGGCGGCAAGCATAATGATCTCGACAATGTCGGCTATACCGCCCGGCACCACACCTTTTTCGAGATGCTCGGCAACTTCTCCTTCGGCGATTATTTCAAGGAGCAGGCGATCCTGCATGCCTGGACGCTGCTGACGAAGGAATGGGGCCTTGATCCCGATCGGCTGACCGTCACCGTCTATCATACCGATGACGAGGCGTTCGGGCTGTGGCGCAAGATCGCCGGCCTGCCGGAGGAGCGCATCATCCGCATCGCCACGTCGGACAATTTCTGGTCGATGGGCGATACCGGCCCCTGCGGCCCCTGTTCCGAGATCTTCTACGATCATGGCGACCATATTTATGGCGGCCCTCCCGGCAGCCCGGAGGAGGATGGTGACCGCTTCGTCGAGATCTGGAATCTTGTCTTCATGCAATATGAGCAGCAGGCCGATGGCACGCGGCTTGATCTTCCGCGGCCCAGCATCGACACCGGCATGGGTATCGAGCGTGTCGCGGCCGTACTGCAGGGCGTGCATGACAATTACGATACCGACACGTTCAAGGCGCTGATCGCCCAGTCGGTCGCGCTGACCAAGAAGACGGCCGAAGGCGAGGCCCGCGCCAGCCACCGCGTCATCGCGGATCATCTGCGCTCCTCGGGCTTCCTCATAGCCGACGGCGTGCTGCCCTCCAATGAAGGCCGTGGCTATGTGCTGCGCCGGATCATGCGCCGCGCCATGCGCCATGCTCATCTCCTTGGCGCGCCCGAGCCGCTCATGCATCGCCTCGTCGGCGGCCTCGTTACCGAGATGGGCGCTGCCTATCCAGAGCTTGTGCGTGCCCGCCCGCTGATCGAGGAAACGCTGCTGCGCGAGGAAACCCGTTTCCGCCAGACGCTCGAAAAGGGTCTGCGCCTGCTCGACGAGGCGGTGGTCGGCCTGCCCGAGGGCGGCACGCTGCCCGGCGAGACCGCCTTCCGCCTCTACGATACTTACGGCTTCCCCTACGATCTGACCGAGGATGCCCTGCGTGCCCAGGGGCTCGGCGTCGATCGCGGCGGCTTCGATACCGCCATGGCCGCGCAGAAGGCCGCTGCTCGCGCCGCCTGGAAGGGCTCGGGCCAGAAGGCGTCCGAGGATGTCTGGTTCGACATTGCCGAGGCCGAGGGTGCAACGGAATTCACCGGCTATATCGGCGAGACCGGCGAAGGCCAGGTCGTCGCTCTGGTCAAGGACGGCGCGCGCGTCGATCGTGCCGAAGCAGGCGAGACCGTCGCCATTCTCACCAACCAGACGCCTTTCTACGGTGAAAGCGGCGGCCAGACGGGCGACGCCGGCACGATCCGCGCCGACGGCCTTGTCGCGCGCGTCGATGACACGTCGAAGCCGCTCGGCCGTCTGCATGCGCATCATGCCGTCATCGAGAGCGGCGCCATTGCCGTTGGCGACATGGTCCATCTCCAGGTCGATGCGGCCCGCCGCACCCGCATCCGCGCCAATCACAGCGCCACGCACCTGATGCATGCCGCCCTGCGCAAGGCGCTCGGCCCGCATGTCACGCAGAAGGGCAGCCTCGTCGCCGAGGATCGCCTCCGCTTCGACTTCTCGCATCCCGAAGCGCTGACGCCCGCGCAGATCGCGACGGTCGAGGCCGATGTGAATGCCCAGATCCGCGGCAATCAGGAAGTCATGACGCGCCTCATGACGCCCGATGACGCGATCGAGGCCGGCGCCATGGCGCTGTTCGGCGAGAAATATGGCGAGGAAGTGCGCGTGCTCTCCATGGGCCATGGCGACGAGGGCACCTATTCGGTCGAACTGTGCGGCGGCACGCATGTCCATGCCCTGGGTGACATCGCCCTGTTCAAGATCATCGGCGAGAGCGCCGTGGCGAGCGGCGTGCGCCGCATCGAGGCCCTGACGGGCGAGGCCGCGCGCCAGTGGCTGACGCATCGCGACGAGCAACTCCGCGCCATTGCCTCGACCCTGCGCACCACGCCGGACGAGGCCGCGGCGCGCGTCGCCGTGCTTAGCGAACAGACCCGCAAGCTGGAGCGCGAGTTGGCCGAGGCGAAGAAGGCGCTCGCCATTGCCGGCGCATCGGGCGGTGGCGTGTCGGCCGCCGCAGCGCCGGAACTGGTCAATGGCTACAAGGTGCTGGCCCAGCAGCTCGACGGGCTCGATCCCAAGGGCCTGCGCGGCCTGATCGACGAGGCGAAGGGACGCCTCGCGAGCGGCATCGCCGTGATCGTCGCCACCAATGAGGGGCGCGCGACCATTGCCGTGGGCGTCACGGATGATCTCGTCGCCAAGCACAGCGCGGTCGATCTGGTGCGCACCGGCGTCGCGGCGCTGGGCGGGCAAGGTGGCGGCGGCCGTCCGGACATGGCGCAGGGCGGCGGGCCGGATGGCGCGGCGGCAGGCGCGGCGATCGACGCGGTCAAGGCGGTCATCGCGGCGGCCTGAGTGCGGACATGCTGACGGAATAGTGAGAGAGGACGCGAGCTATGTCGGGTAAGTCATTGATTGATTACCCGATTCATCTCGGTCGCGGTGGCCTCGCCATGAGCGAGCCGCGCATGGAGCAGGAGATGAGCTGGTATGCCGAATATGGCACTCGCCATGCTTATGACGGCGCCGACGGGCGCCTCATCAGCGAATATCTCTTCACCGAAAACTGGACCAGCTGGGAACGGCATCCGTCCGGCGCCGAGATCGTCTATTGCTTGTCCGGCAAGATGACCCTGCATCAGGAGAAAGCCGGCGGCCAGATCGAAACGATCGTGCTTGAACCGGGCCACTATGCCATCAACCCGCCCGGCGTCTGGCACACTGCCGACATTCAGGGCGAGGCGCGTGCGCTCTTCATCACCGCCGGTCTCGGCACCGAGCATCGCCCGCGCTGAGTGGGCGGGCGTGGTGCTTCAGGTCTGTCCTACAGCGCCCGGATGATGTCATGACGGTGCGGCCTGAGTCGGCGCATCGCTCTTTCTCATTTCCAGCAGCATTCGGGCAACGGCCGAAACATCGAACCGGAGCCGAATAAAATCGCTGATAGTGTGACCTTGGTGTGACTTTAGGCCGACGGATGAGGCATTGTCGGCCCTGCCATTCACCGATCCAAAGATCAGCCGATCTCGCCCGCCTCGTTCAGCCGCCGGCTGCGCAGCCGCGGCGCATGCTCCATTTTCGCGGCTGCCTTGATCGCATTCTGCAGGTCTTCGCGCTTCTGGTGGACCGATGCGATCACCGGCCCCATGGCGAGGCCGAGATCGACCAGCGCCGTCTCCGCCAGATGCAGCGAGCTTTCCAGCGTCTCGGGCACCGCGTCGCTCGCACCGGCGCTATAGAGCTCGGCGGCATGATCCGTGTCGCGCGCGCGCACGATGATCGGCAGGTCCGGCGCCCAGCCGCGCACGCGCTTGGTGATGCGCACGGCGAGCACGGGGTCGTCCATGGTGATGATGAGCGCGCGCGCATGGCCGAGGCGGAGGCGATCCAGCGTATCGGGCCGTGCCACGTCGCCGAACCGCACGACATAGCCGTCCCGGCTCGCATTGCTGACGATGTCGATGTCGCTCTCGACGCCGACATAGGGCAGATTATGGGTGCGCAGCAGGTCCGCGACCATGCGGCCCACGCGGCCGAAGCCCAGGATGACCGCGCCGCTCGTCTCGTCGCCTTTCACCTCGATGTCGAGATCGCTCGATCGCATCTCGATTCGCCGGGCGATGTCATGGCCGACACGCGCGAGGATCGGCGTCACCGTGAGGCCGATTGCGGTCGCCATCTGCCAGAATTGCGCCGTACTGGCGCTGATCAGATTGGCGGTAACGGCGGTTGCCAGCACGATAAGGGTCGTTTCGGACGGGCTCGCCATCAGCATGCTGGTTTCGAGCGCTACGCCGCGCCGCGCGCCCGCGAGCCGCAGCAGAAGGGCGGTCACGATCGTCTTGGCGACGATCACCGCAGTGATCGCGAAGAGCAAAGTGTCCCAGAGCCGCATCAATTCCATTGGATCGATCGCCATGCCGACGGTGATGAGGAACACACCGAGCGCAAGGCCCTTGAAGGGCTCGGTCATGACCTCGACTTCGCCATGATAGTCGGTCTCGGCGATGAGGAGACCGGCGACCAGCGCGCCCACGATCGGCGAAAGGCCTGCGGCGGCCGTCAGCAGGCTCGAGACCATGACGACGAGCAGGCTGGCCGCCAGGAAGACTTCCGAGCTCTTCGTTCGGGCCGCTTGGGCAAACAGGCGTGGCAGTAGATAGCGCCCGGCGACAAGCATGGCGGCGACCGTCAGGCCGCCCGTCACGATGACCGAAGCGAGATTGCGCCAGCCGTCGTCCGCGACATTGGGCGCCATGGCGCCGAGCGCGAACACGATCGGCACGAGCGCCAGATCCTCGAACAGGAGCATCGAGAAGGCGGCCTTGCCGACCGGCGACTGCGTACCGGCGATAGGCAGAACGAGCGCGGTGGAAGAGAGGGCGAGGGCGAGGCCGAGGCCGATCGATGCATAGAGACTGCTGCCGAACAGCAGGAAGCCGCCAGCGATGAGGGTCGCGCCGCCGATGAGCTCCGCTGCGCCAATGCCGAACACGAAGGCGCGCATCGACCAGAGGCGCTTGAACGAGAGTTCGAGGCCGATGGAGAAGAGCAGCAGCACGATGCCAAACTCGGCGAAGGACGAAACCGCCGTCGAGTTGGAGATGGTGACGTAGAAAAGCGCCGGAAACTGCCCGACGAAGCGGCCGAGCCCGAACGGGCCGACCAGCATGCCGACGAGGATGAACCCGATGACTGGGCTGATCCGCAGGCGCGCGAATGCGGGGATGACGAGGCCAGCCGCGCCCAGGATCACCAGCGCATCGCTGTAGCCCACGCTGCTGAAGGCCCCATGCCCGTCCATGTCAGCGCCCGTTCATGTCAGCCGGTCTCCCGGCACGCGGGGAGGCATCGACGCTCTGCCCGGCCCGCGCGGCGCGCGGACGTGGAGCAAGAGCGATGCGATCCTCCCAAGGCTGCTGATCCCTATTTCCAGTTGCTCATCTCGGTTTCGAGATTGGCGCGGATGCGCTCGAAGAACTGCTCGGTGGTCATCCAGGCCTGATCGGGGCCGACGAGCAGGGCGAGGTCCTTCGTCATGTCGCCTTCCTCGACCGTGCGGATGCACACGCGCTCCAGCGCCTCGGCAAAGCGAACCACGTCGGGCGTTTCATCGAACTTGCCACGGAACTTGAGGCCGCCGGTCCAGGCGAAGATGGACGCGATCGGGTTGGTCGAGGTCGCCTTGCCCTGCTGGTGCTGGCGATAGTGGCGCGTCACGGTGCCGTGCGCCGCCTCGGCCTCGATGGTCTTGCCGTCTGGCGACATCAGGACCGAGGTCATGAGGCCGAGCGAGCCGAAGCCCTGCGCGACGGTGTCGGACTGGACGTCGCCGTCATAGTTCTTGCACGCCCAGACGAACTTGCCGCTCCACTTTAGCGCGGCCGCGACCATGTCATCGATCAGGCGATGCTGATATTCGATGCCGGCAGCGGCAAACTGGTCCTTGAATTCCTTGTCGAAAATGTCCTGGAACAGATCCTTGAAACGGCCGTCATAGGCCTTGATGATCGTGTTCTTGGTCGAGAGGTAGAGCGGCCACTTGCGATCCAGCGCGAAGTTCATCGAGGCGCGAGCAAAGTCGATGATCGACTGGTCGAGATTGTACATCGACATGGCGACACCGGAGCCGGGGAACTTGAAGACCTCGCGGTCGATGACGGCGCCGTCATCGCCCTCGAAGACGAGGCGCAGCTTGCCGGGGCCGGGGACGAGGAAGTCGGTCGCGCGATACTGGTCGCCGAAGGCGTGACGGCCGATGACGATCGGGTCGGTCCAGCCCGGCACGAGCCGAGGAACGTTCTTGATGACGATCGGCTCGCGGAACACGACGCCGCCCAGAATATTGCGGATCGTGCCGTTGGGCGACTTCCACATCTGCTTGAGGTTGAATTCTTCGACGCGCTGTTCGTCGGGGGTGATGGTCGCGCACTTCACGCCCACGCCATATTTGGCGATGGCATTGGCGGAATCGATCGTGATCTGGTCGTCGGTGCGGTCGCGCTCTTCGACGCCGAGATCGTAATAGTGAAGTTCGATGTCGAGATACGGCTTGATCAGCCGCTCCCTGATCCATTCCCAGATGATGCGGGTCATCTCATCGCCGTCGATTTCGACGACAGGGTTCTTCACCTTGATCTTGCTCATGCGCGCCTGGTCTTTCCCTGTTTGGAGTCCGAGTGATCGGCCGCGAGGAGAAGCAGCCATCGGTCTGTCCATTTTGCCTCTAGGCAAGGATGCGCGCTTGATCAACCGGTAGCGGCAGAGAAGTGTCAGTCTGCCTGCTTCAATTGGAGTGCTTCGCGGGCTCGCGGCGGGTTTCGCGGGCCATCAGGGATTGTGCCGGTCGCTCGGTCTGCCTAGACTGATGCACATGACAACAGAAATTTCCGGGACGCAGCCGGTCGCCGCCACGAAGACCAACGTCAAGTGGAGCTTCCCGGCCGTTCACCCCGAAGGGCGCAAGTTCGGCGCCATCGCTGCCGGCATCACGGCGCTTGTGGCCTTGCTGGGCTGGACGACTCTTGCATGGCTGCTTGCCGGTGTGACGATCTGGGTCTTCGCGTTCTTCCGGGATCCTGTCCGCGCTGTGCCGCAGGACGAATATGCGGTCATCGCGCCCGCCGACGGGCTGGTGACGCTTATTCAGACCGTGTCGCCGCCGCCGGAAATGGCGGGGCCGGACAAGCTCGGCATGGAACCAATGGTCCGTGTCTCGATTTTCATGAGCGTGTTTGACGTTCATATCAATCGCACGCCCATCGGCGGCACAATCAAGGACGTCGTCTACATCAGTGGCAAGTTCATCAATGCCGATCTCGACAAGGCCAGCGAGGACAATGAACGCCAGCACATCCTCGTCGAGCGCGCCGATGGCGTGCGGATCGGCTTCACGCAGATTGCCGGCCTCGTGGCGCGCCGGATCGTGCCGTTCGTCAAACGCGGCGACATCGTCGCGGCGGGGCAGCGGATCGGTCTCATTCGCTTCGGCAGCCGGGTCGATGTCTATCTGCCCGCCGGCACCGCGCCGAAAGTGACGCTCGGCACGCATACCGTCGCCGGCGAGACGATTCTCGCATATCTCGGCGATGCGAAGGCGACGGCGGGCGTGCTCCAATGATGTCGCGGCGCGCCCTTCGGCGCCGGCCCGGTGCACGCTGATGCGTCGTCCACGCCCCATTGGCCTTCGCCGCATGAGCCGCGGCATCACCTTGCGGCAGGTTGCGCCCAACGCCGTGACGGCCATGGCGCTGTGCTTCGGCCTCACCGCGATCCGCTACGGCATTTCGGGCGATTGGGAACGCGCGGTCGCCGCGATCATCTTCGCGGGCGTGCTCGACGGCATCGATGGCCGGATCGCCCGCCTCCTGCATGCGGACAGCCGGTTCGGCGCCGAGCTGGATTCGCTGTCGGACGCCATTGCGTTCGGTGTCTCGCCGGCGCTGATCCTCTATCTCTGGTCGCTGGAGGCGATGCCGCGCTTCGGATGGATCGTCTGTCTGGTGCTCGCGCTGTCCTGCGCGCTGCGGCTTGCCCGCTTCAATGCGATGATTGACGTCGAGGAGCAGCCACGCAAGGCTGCGGGCTTTCTAACCGGCGTGCCCGCGCCGGCGGGGGCGGGGCTGGCGCTGCTCCCGCTCTATGCCTGGTTCATCACGTCGATGGATATATTCCGCGACTGGCGCCTCGTTGCCCCATGGATCGTGATCACCGCGCTGCTGATGATCTCGAATGTGCCGACCCTGGGCTGGAAGCGTATGCGCGTTCCGCCGGCCTGGCGGCTGTTCGCGATCCTTCTTGCCGGTGTTTTCGCCGCCAGCCTGATGGTCGCGCCCTGGCACGCCCTGCTGGCGTTGACCCTCGGCTATGTCGCGCTGATCCCGGTCGGCATGATCAGCTACGCCCGCGTCAAGCGGCGGCTTGCCGGGGCGTCAATGCCGTTACAGGCTGACGGTTGAAGGGTACGGGCTTGGCCGGTGTTGGTGAAGCGGCGAAGCCATCCATGCTGAGCGTGCGCAAAGCGGCGATCATCGCCCGGCGATACTGCGCGAAATTGTCGATCATGACGGCAAAGGCCGCCATCATGGCGATGGCGAAAAGGAGCGATCCGAGCAGATAGAACATGGTCTTCCTTTCATTCTGCGTGCCGAAAACGCTTCCGATTCGGCAGAGTTCCAGAATGTTCTTCATTTGTTCTTTTGTTCGCATATTGTCAAGCCTTGCGCATGCGGCTTTTTTCGCTTAAGGGCGCCCGCCTAACCCACATGGACCCCGCTACATACCGGTGCCGCTTCGCGGTCACTGGGGTCCAGAGGACTAACCGGAAAGGAATTTACTTATGGCGGCTCCTGTCGTCACCCTTCACCAATTGATCGAGGCCGGCGCGCACTTCGGCCACCAGACCCACCGCTGGAATCCCCGCATGAAGCCGTACATTTTCGGCGAGCGGAACGGCATCCACATCATCGATCTCTCGCAGTCCGTGCCGCTCTTCGCGCGCGCTCTCGAGTTCGTGAACGCCAGCGTCGCTGCCGGTGGCAAGGTGCTGTTCGTCGGCACGAAGCGTCAGGCGCAGGAGCCGATCGCGGACGCAGCCCGTCGTTCGGGCCAGCATTTCGTCAATCATCGCTGGCTGGGCGGCATGCTCACCAACTGGAAGACGATCTCGGGTTCGATCAAGCGTCTCAAGTCGCTTGAAGAGCGCCTCTCGGGCGACACGCACGGCCTCACCAAGAAGGAAGTGCTTCAGATGACGCGCGAGCGCGACAAGCTGGAGCTCTCGCTCGGCGGCATTCGCGACATGAACGGCATCCCCGATGTCATGTTCGTCATCGACGCCAACAAGGAAGAGCTGGCGATCAAGGAAGCCAACACGCTCGGTATTCCGGTCGTAGCGATCCTGGACTCGAACGTCGATCCGCAGGGCATTGCGTTCCCGGTTCCGGCCAATGACGACGCCAGCCGCGCCATCCGCCTTTATTGCGACGCGATCGCCCAGGCGGCGACCCGCGGCAATCAGGGCGCGGCCGCTGCTTCCGGCATCGATCTCGGCGCCATGTCCGAGCCGCCGGCCGAAGAGGCGCTGGCCGAAGACGCCCAGGCCTGAGTTTCATCCGTTCCTCGGGAACGGACCGTGGGCGGATCGATGACTCAATAGTGTCATCTGATCCGCCTAACGGACCCCCAATTTCAGTTTAGGGAGCCAAGCATATGGCAGAGATTACTGCAGCCGCCGTCAAGGATCTGCGCGAGCGCTCGGGCGCCGGCATGATGGATTGCAAGAAGGCGCTGGCCGAAACCAACGGCGACGTCGAAGCCGCCGTCGATTGGCTGCGCGCCAAGGGCCTCGCCGCCGCCGCCAAGAAGTCGAGCCGCACTGCGGCCGAGGGCCTCGTGGTCGTGGCTGTCGATGGCACGCGCGGCGTCGCCGTCGAGGTCAACAGCGAGACCGACTTCGTCGCCAAGAACGACCAGTTCCAGGGCTTCGTCCGCACGGCGGGCGAGGTTGCACTGGCGAGCGCCATCGGTGACGCCGAGACGCTGCTTGCCGCGCCGCACCCGGCAGGCGGCACGATCAACGATGCGCTGGTGACCAATGTCGCCACGATCGGCGAGAACCAGCAGCTGCGCCGCGTCAAGGCGGTGTCGGTGAGCCAGGGTCTGGTCGTCGACTATATGCACAATGCGGTTGCGCCGGGCCTCGGCAAGATCGGCGTGCTGGTCGCTCTGGAGAGCCCGGCCGGTGCCGATGTGCTTGCCCCGCTCGGCAAGCAGATCGCCATGCACATCGCTGCCGCTTTCCCGGTGGCGCTGAAGGCCGAGGACATCGACGGCGAGATTCTCGATCGCGAGCGCAAGGTCGCGGCTGAGAAGGCTGCCGAATCCGGCAAGCCCGCCGACATCGTCGCCAAGATGGTCGATGGTGCCGTCGCGAAGTTCGCCAAGGAAAACGCGCTTCTCTCGCAGCTCTTCGTGATCGACAACAAGACGCCGATCGCGGACGTCGTTGCCAAGGCGGCCAAGGACGCCGGCACGACCATCCAGCTTGTCGACTATGTCCGCTTCCAGCTCGGTGAAGGCATCGAGAAGGAAGAGAAGGACTTTGCAGCCGAGGTTGCAGCCGCCGCTGGCGTCTGATCGGCTTATCCACAGACGAATGCGCCGTGCATCGCTCGGCGCTTGGCATAGCGGCGCGGCCTAACTAAGGTCGCGCCGCTTCCATATCCCCGCACGGCATTTGAAGGGCCTCATGACGTCAGCTTCCCCCAAGCGCATCCTGCTCAAGCTGTCGGGCGAAGCCGCCATGGGCGACCAGAATTTCGGCATCGATCCGGGCACGGTGGCCCGCGTCGCAGGTGAAGTGAAGCAAGCCAAGGATGCCGGCTACGAGCTCTGCCTTGTCATTGGCGGTGGCAATATTTTCCGCGGCATGGCTGGCGCCGCCAAGGGCATGGACCGCGCCAATGCCGACTATATGGGCATGCTGGCGACTGTCATGAACGCGCTCGCCATGCAGGATGCGCTCGAGCATCTCGGCGTCGCCACGCGCGTCCAGTCCGCCATCCCGATGGCCAGCATCTGCGAGCCCTATATTCGCCGCCGCGCATTACGCCATCTGGAGAAGGGCCGGGTGGTGATCTTCGCCGCCGGCGTCGGCAGCCCCTATTTCACGACGGACAGCGGCGCTGCCCTCCGCGCGGCCGAGATGGACTGCGACGCGCTCTACAAGGGCACCTCGGTGGACGGCGTCTACAATGCTGACCCCAAGCTCGACTCCACAGCAAAGCGTTATGATCGAGTGAGTTATGACGAGGTTCTGAGCAGGAACCTCAAGGTGATGGATGCCAGCGCCCTCGCGCTCTGCCGCGATAATGCGGTGCCCATCATCGTCTTCAACATTCGCGAACAAGGCAATCTCGCCAAGGTGCTGCGCGGCGAGGGTGTGTCCACCCGCGTCGATGGCGGCGCCTGAAGAAGATCGGAGAGGCACGATGGCAAAATATGACAAGGCTGATCTGGAGCGCCGCATGGCCGGCGCCACCGAAGCGCTGAAGCACGATCTGTCCGGCCTGCGCACCGGCCGCGCGAACACGGCGCTGCTGGAGCCCGTCACGGTCGAGGTCTATGGCTCGCACATGCCGCTGACATCGGTCGCGACCATCTCCGCGCCGGAACCGCGCATGCTCTCCGTGCAGGTGTGGGACAAGAGCAATGTCGGCCCGGTCGATAAGGCGATCCGTTCCGCGGGCCTCGGTCTCAACCCGATCGTCGATGGACAGAATGTCCGCCTGCCCATTCCGGACCTGACCGAAGAGCGTCGTAAGGAACTGGCCAAGCTGGCCGGTCAATATGCCGAGAAGGCCCGGATCGCCGCCCGCAATGTCCGCCGCGACGGTATGGACAATCTCAAGACCGACGAGAAGAAGGGCGAGATCAGCGAGGACGAGCGCAAGCGCCACGAGACCGAGGTCCAGAAGCTGACGGACGCGACCATTGCCGATATCGATGCGGCGGCCCAGGCCAAGGAAAAGGAAATCCTTGGCAAATAAGCGGGCCTGCGGTCGCTTGGACAAAGGCGCACGGCGGCGATGATCCTTTCGCGCTCCAGATTGTCGCGCAAGACGGCCCCGGCGCCTGCCGCCGGTGACGGCCCGGCCGTCGTGCCGCGTCATGTCGCGATCATCATGGACGGCAATGGCCGCTGGGCCAAGGCGCGGCATCTCCCGCGTGTCGCCGGGCATCGCGCAGGGGCGGAAGCTGTGCGCCGGACCTTGCGCGCCTCGGCCAAGCTCGGCATCGAGTGCGTCACGCTCTATGCTTTCTCCTCAGAGAACTGGAAGCGGCCGGAGGAGGAGATTGCCGATCTCACCGGCCTGATGAAACAGTTCATCCGCTCCGAGCTGGACGAGATCCACGCTTCGAATATCCGGCTCAGGATTATCGGCGATCATCGCGCCTTCGAGCCGGAGGCCGCCGCCATGGTCGATGAGGCCGTGGCCAGGACGGCGGGCAATACCGGCTCGACCCTTGTCGTGGCGCTCAATTATGGATCGCAGGACGAGCTGGCGCGCGCCATGCGCAAGCTCGGCGAGCGCATACAGGCAGGCACGCTCGATCCGGAGGCAATCTCGCCGGATCTAATCGCGGCGGAGCTCGACACGGCCGACCTGCCGCCGCTCGATCTGCTCATCCGTACCTCGGGCGAAGTGCGCCTGTCGAATTTCCTGCTGTGGCAAGCCGCTTATGCAGAGCTGTTCTTCACCGACACGCTCTGGCCCGATTTCGACGAGGCATGTCTTGCGGCCGCTGTCGATGTCTATGCGAGGCGCGAGCGCCGCTACGGAGGCCGGTGATGGCGGAGACGCCGCGTTCCGATTTGCCGGTGCGCACCGCTTCCGCGATCATCATGATTGTGATCGTGGCCTTGGCGCTCTGGGCGGGCGGCGCCGTGTTCAGCCTGTTCGTCGCCGCCGGTTCGGTGCTGCTCGTCTGGGAATGGAAAGGGCTCGTCGATCGCTTTCCGGATGACCGCAGCACGCGCCTCACCTGGCTGGCTTTCGGTATCTGTTATGTGGCGCTGGCCGCGATCGCTATCGTCACGCTCAATGAGCGCGGCCTGTTCCTGCCACTGCTGGCGGCGGTCATCGCGACGGATATCGGCGCCTATTTCTCCGGGCGTACCTTCGGGGGCCCCAAGATCGCGCCGTCGATCAGCCCCTCGAAGACCTGGGCTGGCCTGTTCGGCGGCATGGTTGCCGCTGCGCTGACATCGGTGTTCGCGCTCCGGTTCATCCTGCATGACGAGAGTTACTTTCTCGCCTTATCAATAGCCTTCCTGGCCGGTGGCGCGCTTGTCGCCGTTGTGGCGCAAGCGGGCGATTTCTTCGAGAGCTGGGTCAAGCGCCGGGCGGTTGCAAAAGACAGCGGCAATCTCATTCCGGGCCATGGGGGCCTGTTCGACCGCGTTGATGGGCTGTTGCTCGCGGCGCTGGTGGCCGGCGGGCTATACTGGATCGGGAACCCAATGCTGTGACTGCGCGGACTGTCTCGATCTTTGGCGCAACCGGGTCCGTTGGCCAGTCCACACTGGACCTCATCGGGCGCGATCCCGACGCCTATGACGTTCTCGCCCTGACTGCGGGCTGCGACACGACCAAGCTGGCGGCTGCGGCGATCCAGCATCGCGCGCGCCTCGCTGTCGTGGCGGACGAGAGTCGCTACGGAGATCTCAAGGCCGCTTTGGCCGGTACCGGCATCGAAGCCGCCGCCGGCGCCGATGCGCTGGTCGAGGCGACGGATCTGGGTGCGGACTGGACCATGGCCGCTATTGTCGGTTGCGCGGGCCTCGCGCCCACGCTGGCAGCGATCCGGCACGGGCGGACGGTCGCTCTGGCCAACAAGGAAGCGCTCGTTTCCGCCGGGGCCATCATGATGGCGGCCGTTGCGCAGAGCGGCGCGTTGCTGCTGCCGGTCGACAGCGAGCATAATGCCATCTTCCAGTGCCTGCAGAGCGGCGGGATCGAGGCGGTGGAGCGGATCATCCTCACCGCAAGCGGTGGCCCGTTCCGGACCATGTCCTATGAGGCGATGCGTCTGGTCGTGCCCGAGCAGGCGCTCAAGCACCCGAACTGGACGATGGGTCGCAAGATCACGATCGATAGCGCGACGATGATGAACAAGGGTCTCGAGCTGATCGAAGCCTATCATCTTTTTCCGGTCGGTCTGGAGCGGCTTTCAATCCTCGTTCATCCGCAATCCGTCATCCACTCCATGGTGGAATATAAGGATCGCTCGACCATCGCTCAGCTTGGCTGCCCGGACATGCGCGTGCCGATCGCGAGCACGCTTGCCTGGCCCGCGCGTATGGAGACGCCGTGTCAGCCGCTCGATCTCGCGAAGATCGGCCGGCTCGATTTTGAGGCGCCGGACGAACGGCGTTTCCCGGCGCTCCGGCTCGCGCGCGAGGCGATCGAGGCGGGCGGAAGCGCCCCTGCCGCGCTCAACGCGGCCAATGAGGTCGCCGTGATGGCCTTTCTGGAAGGGCGGATCGGCTTTCTTGATATTGGCCGGATTGTCGAAGACGTGCTAGCGCGTGTCGAAATGTTGCCGGTGGCCGGCATCGAGGATGTCTGGGCCATAGACAAGGACGCGCGCAGGGTAGCGGAGCGTCTGGCTGCGGAGCTCATCAATTGACTGCAAATCCCGGTTTCCTGTTCACGGTCCTTGCCTTCCTGGTGGTTATCGGGCCACTCGTCTTCGTCCATGAGCTGGGCCATTATCTGGTCGGTCGCTGGTTCGGCGTGCATGCCGAGACCTTCTCGATCGGCTTCGGCAAGGAACTCGTGGCCTGGCATGACAAGCGCGGAACGCGCTGGCGCATCGCGGCGATGCCGCTCGGCGGTTATGTGAAGTTCGCGGGTGACATGAATGCCGCCAGCCAGACCGATCCGGCCTGGCTCGAACTGCCCCCGCATGAGCGCAATCGTACCTTTCCGGCCAAGCCGGTGTGGCAGCGCGCGCTGATCGTCGCTGCCGGGCCGGTTGTGAACCTGCTTTTCGCCGCAATCGTGCTGGCCGGTTTTGCCTTTGCTTATGGTGAGAACGTCACGCCCGCGCAGGTCAGCGCCATCGTGAAGGGTTCGGCAGCGGAAAAAGCGGGTCTCAAGACAGGGGACCGGATCGTCGGCTTTGCCGGTGTCGAGGTCGAGCTTTTCCCCGATCTCAAGAAGCTCGTCGTCTCGCATGTGCCCGGCGAAAAGGTCGACATCGAGGTTCAGCGCAACGGCACCAATCTTACGCTCCCCATCGTGGTCGGCGCACAGGTCGAGCGGGATCGGTTCGGCAACGAATATCGCTATGGCGCGCTGGGCGTGCAAAGCACCCAGTCCGTCCTGCGCCCGGTCGGTCTCCTGGAAGCGCCGCTGGTCGGCCTGCGCCGCACCGGAGAGCTGATCGGCATGATGGCGGATGGTCTCGTCGACATCATTCTCGGCAAGCGCTCGCTGCAGGAATTGGGCGGTCCGCTCAAAATGGCGCAATTCTCCGGCGAGCAGGCCGCGCTTGGCCCGGAAGCGCTGATTGCCTTCATCGCGCTCGTGTCGATTAACTTGGGGTTCATCAACCTGTTGCCAATTCCCATGCTCGACGGGGGTCATTTATTCTTCTACGGGATCGAAGCCATACAGCGCAGACCGGTCAGTCCCCGCCTTCAGGAAATTGCCTTTCGTTCCGGCCTCGCACTTTTGCTGGGTCTCATGATCTTCGTGACATTGAACGATCTGGCATCCTTCGGGCTTTGGCGCGGTCTCACCGGCTTGATTGGCTGAGTAGGTTGGGGCAGGGAGCAGCGCGTATGTCCGTGGGGTGGACGGGCGCTTTCAGGATTAGGCGAGGAAGCAAGGTTTGAGCGAAATACGACGGACTTCGACACAGGGCCGCCTCGCGCCTCTGCTTCTGTGCGGAACCATCCTTGCCGGTGTCGCGGCGCCTGCCGGCGCGCAGCAGGTGCCTGCGCCTGCGCCGACCCTGCCTGCCGCACCTGCTGCCGGTGCGCTGCCGGCTGCTGCGCCGGCGTCGTCCGCTAGCCAGTCGCGTGCGATCAAGTCGATCACCGTGGAGGGCGCGCAGCGCCTGGAGCCGGACACGGTTCTGTCCTACACGACGCGCCTGCGCGTGGGCACGAACTATACGCGCGCAACGCTCGACGACGCGCTGCGTGAGCTGTATGCGAGCGAACTGTTCTCGGACGTGCAGATCCGCGACAATCTCGGCGCGCTCACCATTCAGGTGGTCGAGAATCCGGTGATCAACCGCATCGTTCTCGAAGGCAATCGTCGTCTCAAGGACGACAAGATCCTGCCAGAGATCAAGATGGCCCCGCGCCAGATCTATACGCGCTCGAAGGTGCGTGCGGACGTCGCGCGCATCATCGAGCTGTATCGTCGGCAGGGTCGCTTCGCCGCCGTCGTCGATCCCAAGCTGGTCAAGCTCGATCAGAACCGCGTCGATATCGTCTACGAAATCTCGGAAGGGCCCAAGTCCAAGGTTCGCCAGATCAACATCATCGGCAACGATGTGTTCGGTGACGGGCGCCTGCGCGGCGAGATGGCGACCAAGCAGTCGCGCTGGTTCCGCTTGTTTTCGTCCGGCACGACCTACGATCCAGACCGGCTGGCTTATGACCAGCAGAAGCTGCGCCAGTTTTACCTGACGCAGGGCTATGCCGATTTCCGTGTCGTCTCCGCCGTGGCCGAGCTCACGTCCAACAAGCAGGACTTCATCATCACTTATGTGGTGGAAGAAGGCGATCGCTATCACTTCGGCGATGTCGCCGTGAAGAGCGACATCCGCGACCTGTCGTCGGACGGCCTGACTCGCGGCCTGCGCATGCAGAAGGGCGACTGGTACAACGCCAAGAACGTCGAGGACACGGTCGAGCAGCTCAATCAGACCGCCGGTCTGTTCGGCTATGCCTTTGCCGATGTGCAGCCCGAGTTCAACCGGGACAAAGAAGCACGCACCATGTCGATCACCTTCCGGATCGCGAACGCGCCGCGCGTTTACGTCGAGCGAATTGACGTCAATGGCAACACGATCACTCAGGACAAGGTCGTGCGGCGCGAGTTCCGACTGCACGAGGGCGATGCGTTCAACACCTTCCAGGTCAAGCGCTCGGAAGACCGCATCAACTCGCTCGGCTTCTTCCAGGAGAAGCTGGAAATCGAGCAGAAGCCCGGTTCCGCTCCCGATCGCATCGTCCTTGAGACCAATGTCGAAGAGAAAGCGACCGGCGAGCTTCAGCTTTCCGCGGGTTTCTCGTCGCTCGAGCGGTTCATCCTCTCGGCCTCCGTCACCCAGCGCAACTTCCGCGGCATGGGTCAGGAGCTGCGCACCTCGGTCAATTATTCGAGCTATTCCAAGTCCGTGAACGTGGGCTTCACCGAGCCCTATTTCCTTGACAAGAACATCGCGGTCGGCGCTGATATCTTCCGGCAGGACGTGAACTCGTTCAACTACATCTCCGGTAATGACCGCAACACGATCTACAGCCAGGTGCGTACCGGCTTCCAGCTGCGCGCCGGCATTCCGATCACCGAATATCTCTCGATGGCGCTGCGCTACGGCCTGTCGTTCGACAATGTGACGCTCGATCAGGGCACCTACTATTCCGATCGTCGCACCCCCGGCGTGTTCGAGTGCGAGCCGTTGATCGCCGGCCAGTATCTGTGCGATGCGATCGGCAAGCGCACCACATCGACGATCGGCTATTCGCTGCTCTACGATACGCGCGATAACCGCATCCGCCCGACGCGCGGCCACAGCGTCACCTTCAGCCAGGATTTCGCCGGTCTCGGCGGCAGCGTGCGCTATCTGCGCAGCCGTTTGTCGGCGGACAAGTATTTCCCCCTGGGCAGCGGCTTCATCTTCTCGATGCGTGGTGAGGCGGGGTACATCAAGTCGTTCGAGAGCGCTCCGAGTGCGAGCAGCGATCCGGTCCGTCTCGTCGATCGCTTCTTCCTCGGCGAGCCGCAGCTGCGCGGCTTCGATATCCGCGGTGTCGGCCCGCGCATCGTGCGCAAGGCTTATATCTACGACACGAACGGCAATCCCACCGGCCTCGACGAAAATCGCGAGAACTGGACCGACGATTCCCTCGGCGGCCGGGCCTACTATCTCGCGCATCTGGAAGTCGAGATTCCGCTTGGCTCGGGCGCGCGCGACCTTGGTTTGCGTCCGTCGATCTTCCTGGATGCGGGCGCCGTGTTCGGCGTGCGTCGCCCGACATATGCGAACGGTGGTCTTCTGGACCTCCCTCAACTCGTCACGCTGCCGCAGTATGACGCAAATGGCTTGCGCCAGTGCTGGGACAATCAAGATCCAGCAACGCTCAACTCGATCCCGAACGGCGCGAGCTGTCCGACGGGACAGGTTGTTTTGGGCACGCAAGTCGGCGGCTTCAAGGAGTTCTTCCTGGGCGACACGCCCAAGCCGCGCGTTTCCGTGGGTTTCGGCGTCAACTGGAACTCGCCCTTCGGTCCGTTCCGGATCGACGTCGCCAAGGCCCTCATCACGGCCGAGGGCGACGACACCAAGCTCGTCACGTTCAACATAGGGACTCAATTCTGATGCGTAATTCCATATTCTCCGCCCTCGCCATGGCGACGGTGTCGGCGGCGGCGCTGGGTGCCGCAGCTCCGGCCGCCGCGCAGGTCCGCCAGGCGATCGCCGTCGTCAACATCGAGCAGGCCATCAGCCAGTCGGCCGCCGCGCAGACCGCAGGCCAGCAGATGCAGGTGACCTACAAGGCCAACATCGATCAGCTCAATGCGCGCCAGACCGCGCTGCAGACCGAGATCAAGCAGAAGCAGGACGCGCTGCAGGCCGCCGCGCAGGCTGCGGGCCAGAACCCGACCCCCGCGCAGCGCACGCAGCTCCAGACGCAGTATGACGCGCTCCAGAAGCGTGCGCAGGAAGCGCAGGCCGAACTGGCGCAGATCGGCCAGCCAATCCAGCTCGCGCGCGAATATGCGCTCGAACAGATCAGCACCAAGGTCGATGATGCGCTGAAGAGCGTCATGACCAAGAACAAGATCGACCTGCTGGTGAAGGCCGCTGCGGCCGAAGCCTATCAGCCGGGCGCCGACGTCACCAATCTGCTGATCCAGGAGATCAATGCGCTGGTCCCGTCGGTCGGCATCGTGCCGCCGCAGGGCTGGCGTCCGGGTGGTCAGGGCCAGCAGCCCGCGGCCGCCGCGCCGGCTGCGCCCGCTGCCACGGCTCCGGCCGCGCCGCAGCCGCGTCCGCGCACCGAAGGGCGCTGAGGCAGGCATGACGGCTGAACAGGGGCAGCCGGCGGCCGCCGCGACGGGTGGATTGGACATTCGCCGCATCATGGCGGCCTTGCCGCACCGCTATCCGCTGCTGCTTGTGGATCGCGTGGTCTCGATGGTGCCCAACACCTCGATCCACGCGATCAAGGCCGTCTCCATGAACGAGGCATTTTTCCAGGGGCATTTCCCGGGCCGCCCCATCATGCCGGGCGTGCTGATCATCGAGGCGCTGGCGCAGACGGCGGCGGTGCTGGCGATCGAGTCCATGGACCTCGCCGGCAGTGGCAAGCTGGTCTATTTCATGGGCATCGAGGAAGCGAAGTTCCGCGCACCCGTCGAGCCCGGCTGCCTGCTTGATCTCAAGGTCGAGTTCACTCAGCTTCGCCGCAACATCTGCAAGTTCCGGGGTGAGGCGAGCATCGAGGGCAAACTCTGCGCCGAGGCGAACTGCATCGCCATGATCGCGGATCCGCCGGCGGGGTGACCCGAAAGTCTCCCCTCCTCTTCAGAGGAGGGGCAGGGGGGTGGTGGCGATGCGCAGCATCGCTCGCGCAGCGATTGCCCGCATCGTTGAAGCACCACCCCAACCCCTCCTCTGAAGAGGAGGGGCTTTTACGAGCCAACCCTTGCATTCCCGCGCTTCCCACGCTAGGGCCGCGCTTCCTATCAGCCCCAGACCGGTCGGAAACCGGTCGCCCATGGAGCAAGACATGAAAAAAGACACGCACCCCGACTATCACTTCATCACCGTCCAGCTGACCGATGGCTCGAGCTTCCAGACGCGCTCGACCTGGGGCAAGGAAGGCGACACGCTGGCGCTCGACATCGACCCGACGTCGCACCCCGCCTGGACCGGCGGTACGCGCCAGCTGGACACCGGCGGCCGCGTTGCCCAGTTCAACAAGCGCTTCGGCGGCCTCACCCTCAAGAAGGGCTGAGCGCGGCGCCGCGCGACGCGGCGGCCCGATATCCAGGCCGGCAACGGCACAGAAAAAGGGCCCCGGTTTCCGGGGCCCTTCTCTTTTGCCTTTTCGGCGTGCGATCAGGCGAAGCTGACGGCAACCTTGCGGCGACGCATCGACGCGCCGACCAAGGCCAGACCGCCGATCATCATGGCCCAGGTGGTGGGCTCGGGAACCGCGCCGCCCGGACGGTCGGAACCGAAGGTGATGTTGTCATAGCCGGTCTGATTGGCCGTGCCGCCGAAGTCGATCGACATGGCGGTGCCCGCGAAAGCAACGCCGATCGCGGTCCAGTTGCAGAAGGTACCGTTCGGATCGCCCGTGCAGCCGCGCGTGTGCTGCGCGTCGAGGTCGATCGTGCCGAGCACATTGCCGGTCGCGTCGAGGCCGTCATAGACGGTCACGGTCGCAGCGGTCGATGAGGTATAGAAGAACGAGAAGCCGGTGTCGAAGCCGGCCGGGACGTTGAGAACGGCGTTGTTCGCATTCAGGAAGAACATGATCGTGTTCGGCGAAGGTTCATTGGCGAAATTGCCGCCGCCGCCGGAATCGGCATCGACGAGCGCCAGCGTGTCATCCGAAAAGATATAGTCAGGCGCGTAGAAATTGCCGACGGCCGTGTTGTCGGCAATCCCCTCGAACGTGAGGACGGTGACGGCGCTGGCCGGTGCGCTGACGGCAATCGCTGCGCCCGCCAAGGCGGTCAGATAGATGGATTTCATGATAACCTCTCCCACTGAAACAGATTGGTTCGCGACCCCGTTTCGGCTGTTAGGAAATGGTTAACACGCCGACGGGACGACTCATTGTATGAAGTCGACATCGGCTTCGCTGCGCCTGAAACGAGCCACGTTCTGACGTAAATCGAGACCGGATTGCGCCGGAAGGAGTAGCGCTGTCCAGATCGATCGTGGCCTGGGCTGGGGGAAAAGAAAAAGGCCCCGGTTTCCCGAGGCCTTTCTCCCGTCTGTCTGCCGGTTCAGGCGAAGCTGACGGTGACTTTTCGGCGGCGCATCGAAGCACCGACGAGCGCGAGGCCGGCGATCATCATCGCCCAGGTCGTCGGCTCGGGGACGCCACCGGGAGGCGGCGGGGGCGGAGATGCGCCCGGCGAGAATGCCGCGCCGCCATAGGTGAAGTAGCTATCGAAGCTGTCATAGCCGGTGAGCAGCAGCTGGAACTCGCTCACAGCAGTGATGTCGAACGGACCAACGGAGGCCGAGACGTCGATATTGCCGAAGCTGTAGCCGGTGCTGCCCAGAGCGCTGAACAGTGCGGCATCTGCCAGTGCGCCATCGACGGTCAGCGTTCCGAGGTCGCTGGTCTTGATAACCACGCTGATGAAGTCGGTCGGGAAATCCGCGACGCCGGAGGGCGTGGCGAACACGTATGACTTCAGCCACTGGTCCGAACCGGGGACGATGGTCATCGCCGGGTCGGTGTTGGTGCCCGCCTGACCCTGACCGACGAGATACTGCGCGACGAGCACCTTGGCGCTAGCCTCGACACTGCTGCCGCTGGCCGCGACCCGACCTTCGTAATAATCGCCGGCATTGAGCGTCGCGACGACGACGCCGTTCACCTCCACTTCCGTATTATCAGCGGTGGCGACAACACGGAACACGTCACCCTGCGATCCGGTGCGGGGAGTACGCGACAGCAGATATGTCGAGGAAAGCGAGTCGATCGACGGCATCTGCTCGACCAGGTGGTCACATGCGCCGACGCCGGTCGGCACGTTGGTGCAGCGGTTTCCGGAGAAGACTGCGACCGGGGCACTCGAGGTGATGCGGCTGCCGGTCAGGTTGCTGTTAGCCGTGTACATGTAGGTTTCGCCGGCATCCAGCGTCACATCGAACGCGGCTGCGCCCTTCGGCGTGAAGGTCACCACGGTGTTGTCGGCAGTGGCCTGCACCGACATCTGGTCTTCGAAGATGTTCTGGTAGCCGGCTACGACATATTCGGTGCCGAGCTTCGAACCATCGATGACATAGGCCATGTCGGTCGTGGCATCGCGGCGGCTGAGATAATAGGCGCTCAGGTTCGAGTCGGAGCTGATCTTGAAGCCGAGGTTCTGGATCACGCCGCTGCCGAGCTGGTCGATAAGGGGGAGGGTGACCACGGTAAAGCCCTCGGCGCCCAGATCGAACGCCTGGTTGAAGCCGCTGCCGCCCGTCACGGAGCCTGTCGAGTTGGCGGCGCCAAAAATGAAGGCCTGGCGAACGTCGCCGCTACCGGCCAGGTTCGGATTCATCTGGAAAAACAAATCGTTGGCCATAGCTGAGCTGGTCAACAACGACGCGAGCAATCCTGCTCCTACATATAGCTTTTTCATAAACACCCACTTTCCTGCCCGAGTGAATCGGACTTACCCACGAAAGTGGAGAACGCTTTTCGCGCGCACCCCACATGCTACGCGACCCGAATCTCGCCCGCTCGCAGCGGGTCTGTTAAGAAATGGTTAACAGATTGGGGAAAACATCGCAACGAGACTGGGCGTGTTCGTTGCGGTGCAACGACGATTGTCGGTCGATGCCTGCTGCGGCCTGGCGGTTGGAGCGATCGGCTCGGAGGTCCGCGACAGAAAGGGCCCCGGTTTCCCGAGGCCCTTCCCTTGTTCTCGCTGGTCGATCAGGCGAAGCTGACAGCCATCTTGCGGCGACGCAGGGCCGCGCCGGCGAGGGCGAACCCGCCGATCATCATCGCCCAGGTGGCCGGCTCCGGGATTGCGCCGCCGACGACGCCGTCGAGGACGATCTGGTTCACGCCGTAGCTGTCGCTGCCGGAGATCCGGAAATAGGCGATGTCCGAGGTGGGGCGCACGATGCTGAAGGTCGTGCGGCCATAGACGCCAAGCGGTGGGCCGTTGAGCGCGCTCGCGAGCAAGGTCATGCCGCTGTCATAGACCGAGAGGGTCAGCGTGCCGGCCGAAGAGAAGCCGGCTTCGGCATAGATCGACTTCGCGAGGCCGACGATTGCGCCGTCAACATCGTCCTCCAGCGTGCAGATGCCGCCGGCGCTGATGCCGCAGAAGCCATAGACGCCGCCGCCATCATCGAAAATGCCTTCGACATTGCCGAAGGTGAAATCGATGCCGGTACCGACGGTCTGTGCGCCGACAGCTTCGGTGAGCGCGCCGAACGGCGGGGTCGGCGTGATGATGGTCGTCGCGAGAACGGTTGCATCCGTTACCATCGGTGCGGCGACGGCCGGGACACTTGTTGTAACGAGAAGCGCCGTTGCGAGCGCAGTCATTCTAATCATGAAGTTCCTCCCACAATTCGTCCAGATACGATCGTCGAGAAACGGGTCCGCGCGGTCCGCGCAGGCACGTTGGTCGCGTGGGCAAATTGCCACAAATAGCCGCATGTGAACAGACGAGGGGAGCGAAGAGCCGCCGACGCCTGAGTCGTCGCGGCATGCTGCGGCGCAAAAATTCTGGTTAATGAGAAGCTTATGCCGCACGCGGGATGGCGAGAGGCTCGAGAATATTTTTGACGGGCCGTCCCAAATCGGAACGTGCGGGGCTTTTGGCGACCGATCGGCGCCGCCGAAGCCGCGGGACCGGCGCGACTCGAGGCAGGGGAGGCACCGCAGCCGGGCATGAAAAAGGCCCGGAGCATTGCACTCCGGGCCTGTTTCCGTAACGTCGCGACGACGGTGGGGCTTTAGCCCAGATCCTCCGTCGTGAAGTCCTCGCCCTGCACCTTGCCGAGCGGATCGTCACCGATCGCGGCTTCGGCCGGCTGGCGCAGTTCGGCCGCATGCTCCTCGGCCGCAGTCTGCGGCGCGACGAGATGGGCCTCGTTCGATGCCCGCATGGCGGCACGCAGAGCCGCGTCGCGGCTGTTGGCGGCGATGCGCATGCGGTTCATCGAGGAGCCGGTGCCCGCCGGGATCAGACGCCCGACGATCACATTCTCCTTGAGGCCCACGAGCGTGTCCTTCTTGCCCTGGACGGCCGCCTCGGTGAGGACGCGGGTCGTCTCCTGGAAGGAGGCTGCCGAGATGAAGCTGCGCGTCTGCAGGCTCGCCTTGGTGATGCCGAGCAGCACCGGCTTGCCCTGCGCGGGCTGCTGGCCCGGCGCGAGCTTGGCGTTCACTTCATCCATCTCTTCGCGATCGACCTGTTCGCCGGCCAGCAGCGTGGTTTCGCCGCCGTCGGTGATCTCGACCTTCTGCAGCATCTGACGAACGATCGTCTCGATGTGCTTGTCGTTGATCTTCACGCCCTGCAGTCGATAGACTTCCTGGATTTCGCTGACCAAGTATTCGGCTAGCGGCTCGATGCCGAGCACTTCCAGAATGTCATGCGGATCCGGCGAGCCGCCGATCAGGTTGTCGCCACGCTTGACGTAGTCGCCTTCCTGAACGTCGATCACCTTGCTCTTGGGGATCAGATACTCGACCGGCTCGCCGCCATCCTCGGGAAGGATCGCGATCTTGCGCTTGGCCTTGTAGTCCTTGAGGAACTGCACGCGACCGGAGACGCGGGCGATGATCGCATTGTCCTTCGGCTTGCGGGCTTCGAAGAGCTCGGCAACACGCGGCAGACCGCCGGTGATGTCGCGGGTCTTCGCAGCTTCGCGCGAGACGCGGGCGAGCACGTCACCGGCCTGCACCTGAGCGCCATCCTCGACCGAGAGCGTCGCGCCCACGGCCAGAAGGTAGCGCGCAGCCTCGCCCGACGCATCGTCGAGCAGGGTGAGGCGGGGACGCAGGTCGTCCTTGGACCGCGACGAAGCCCGATACTCGCTGACGACGCGCTGGGTGATACCCGTTGCTTCGTCGGCCTGCTCGGTCAGCGTCTTGCCGTCGATGAGGTCCTGATACTTCACGACGCCCGGCTTCTCGGTGATGACCGGCTGCGTGAACGGATCCCACTCGGCGATACGATCGCCCTGTTTCACCTTGGCACCGTCGGCAAACAGGATCGCCGCACCATAAGGCAGGCGATGGGTCGCGCGCTCGCGACCCTCGTCGTCGATGATCGCCAGCTCGCCATTGCGGGCGAGGCTGAGGTTACGGCCGTTCTTGTCGCGGATCGTCGGCATGTCGCGCAGCTCGAGCGTACCATCGGAGAAAGCCTCCAGATTGGACTGCTCGTTGAGCTGGGCGGCACCGCCGATGTGGAAGGTACGCATGGTCAGCTGCGTGCCAGGCTCACCGATCGACTGAGCCGCGATGACGCCGACTGCTTCACCGATGTTCACCGGCGTGCCGCGTGCAAGGTCACGGCCATAGCACTTGGCGCAGACGCCCATCTTGGATTCGCAGATCAGCGGCGAGCGGATCTTCATGCTCTGGACGCCGATGGCCTCGATCTTCGCGACCATGGGCTCGTCGAGCAGCGTGCCTTCCGGCACGATGATCGAACCGTCCTTGCTGTCGACCACATCCTCGGCCGTGGTGCGGCCAAGCACGCGCTCGCCGAGCGACGCGATGGTCGAACCACCCTGGATGATCGCCTTCATCTCAAGCGCGCGGGTCGTGCCGCAATCGATCTCGACGATGGTGCAGTCCTGCGACACGTCGACCAGACGGCGGGTCAGGTAACCCGAGTTCGCCGTCTTGAGCGCGGTGTCGGCCAGACCCTTGCGGGCGCCGTGCGTCGAGTTGAAGTACTCGAGAACGGTGAGGCCTTCCTTGAAGTTCGAGATGATCGGGGTCTCGATGATCTCGCCCGACGGCTTGGCCATGAGACCGCGCATACCGGCGAGCTGCTTCATCTGCGCCGGAGACCCGCGCGCACCCGAGTGGCTCATCATGTAGATCGAGTTGATCGGCTTCAGGCGGCCCGTGTCGGGATCCTTCGGCATCGAGCGGATCTCGTCCATCATGGCGTTGGCAACGCGGTCACCGCAGCCCGACCAGGCGTCGATCACCTTGTTGTACTTTTCCTGCTGGGTGATCAGGCCGTCCTGATACTGCTGCTCATAATCGGCCACCAGCGCCTTGGTCTCATCGACCAGAGCCACCTTGCTGTCCGGGATGATCATGTCGTCCTTGCCGAACGAGATGCCGGCCTGGAAAGCGTGACGGAAGCCCAGCGCCATGATCGCGTCGGCAAAGAGGACCGTGTCCTTCTGGCCGGTGTGACGATAGACCTCGTCGATCACGTCGCCGACGTCCTTCTTGGTCAGCAGGCGATTGACGGTGTCGAACGGCACCTTGTGGCTCATCGGCAGGCACTCGCCGATCAGCATGCGGCCCGGCGTGGTCTCGATGCGGCGCATGAACTCGTTGCCGTCCGCGTCCACCTGCGGGATGCGGCTGATGATCTTCGAGTGCAGCGTGACGCTCTTGTTGAACAGCGCCTGATGCACCTCGGCCATGTCCGCCAGCATCATGCCTTCGCCCGGCTCGCCTTCGCGCTCCATGGAGAGGTAATAGATGCCCAGCACCATGTCCTGCGAGGGCACGATGATCGGCTTGCCGTTGGCGGGCGACAGGATGTTGTTGGTCGACATCATGAGCACGCGCGATTCCAGCTGCGCCTCAAGGCTCAGCGGAACGTGGACGGCCATCTGGTCACCGTCGAAGTCGGCATTGAAGGCCGAGCAGACCAGCGGGTGAAGCTGGATCGCCTTACCTTCGATCAGCACGGGCTCGAATGCCTGGATGCCGAGGCGGTGGAGCGTCGGCGCGCGGTTCAGCAGCACGGGATGCTCGCGGATCACCTCGTCCAGGATGTCCCAGACTTCCTTGCGCTCCTTCTCGACCCACTTCTTGGCCTGCTTCAGGGTCATGGAGAGACCCTTGGCGTCCAGACGGGCGTAGATGAACGGCTTGAACAGTTCGAGCGCCATCTTCTTGGGCAGGCCGCACTGGTGCAGCTTGAGCTCCGGACCGGTCACGATGACCGAACGGCCAGAATAGTCGACGCGCTTGCCGAGCAGGTTCTGACGGAAGCGGCCCTGCTTGCCCTTGAGCATGTCGGACAGCGACTTGAGCGGACGCTTGTTGGCGCCGGTGATGACGCGGCCGCGACGACCGTTGTCGAACAGCGCGTCAACGGCTTCCTGCAGCATGCGCTTCTCGTTGCGGACGATGATGTCCGGCGCGCGCAGCTCCATGAGGCGCTTGAGGCGATTGTTGCGGTTGATCACGCGGCGATACAGGTCGTTGAGGTCCGACGTCGCGAAGCGGCCGCCGTCCAGCGGAACCAGCGGGCGCAATTCCGGCGGAATGACCGGGATAACGTCGAGGATCATCCATTCCGGACGGTTGCCGGAGTCGATGAAGCTCTCGACCACCTTCAGGCGCTTGATGATCTTCTTGGGCTTGAGCTCGGACTTGGTGACGGCCAGCTCTTCCATGAGAGCCCGCTGCTCGCCTTCCAGATCGAGATCCTCGAGCATCTTCTTGACGGCCTCGGCGCCGATACCGGCGGAGAAGGCGTCCTCGCCATATTCGTCCTGCGCGTCGAGCAACTCATCCTCGTTCAGGAGCTGGTAGCGCTCCAGCGGGGTGAGGCCCGGCTCGGTGACGATGTAGCTCTCGAAATAGAGCACGCGCTCCAGCTGCTTGAGCTGCATGTCGAGCAGCAGGCCGATGCGCGAGGGCAGGCTCTTGAGGAACCAGATGTGCGCGACCGGCGCGGCCAGCTCGATATGGCCCATGCGCTCGCGGCGGACCTTCGAGACGGTAACCTCGACGCCGCACTTCTCGCAGACAATGCCCTTATACTTCATGCGCTTGTACTTGCCGCACAGGCACTCATAGTCCTTGATCGGGCCAAAGATGCGCGCGCAGAACAGGCCGTCACGCTCGGGCTTGAACGTGCGGTAGTTGATCGTCTCGGGCTTCTTGATCTCGCCGAACGACCACGAGCGGATGCGCTCGGGCGAGGCGATACCGATCTGGATCTGGTCGAAGACGTCCGGCTTGGCGACCGGGTTGGCGAAGTTGGTCAGTTCGTTCATGTCTCAATTCCCTCTTGAGGGCTGAAATTCTTTGGGGGGGCGAAGCAGGGAAGGGGCGCCGCGCGGGCGGCGCCCCGATCTCCTTATTCCGCCGCCTCGGGCAACTCGTCGTCGCCGTCTTCGCTGAGGTCTTCCAGGGCTGCCAGCTCGACATTGAGGCCGAGCGAGCGCATTTCCTTGACCAGCACGTTGAAGCTCTCGGGAATGCCGGCCTCGAACGTGTCGTCACCCTTGACGATCGCCTCATAGACCTTGGTGCGGCCGACAACGTCGTCGGACTTCACCGTCAGCATTTCCTGCAGCGTATAGGCAGCGCCGTACGCCTGCAGGGCCCAGACCTCCATCTCACCGAAGCGCTGGCCGCCGAACTGCGCCTTGCCGCCCAGCGGCTGCTGGGTGACGAGCGAGTAGGGGCCGATCGAACGGGCGTGGATCTTGTCATCGACCAAGTGGTGGAGCTTCAGCATGTAGATGATGCCCACGGTCACCTTGCGGTCGAACGCATCGCCGGTCCGGCCGTCGAACAGGGTCGACTGGCCCGAGCGATCGAGACCGGCCAGCGCGAGCATGTCGGAGACATCCTGCTCACGCGCACCGTCGAACACCGGCGTTGCGATCGGCACGCCGGTGACGAGATTGGACGCGAGCTCGACGATCTGGTCCGCATTGCGGGCCTCGATCTCGGCGGCGTAATTCTCGCCATAGACATTCAGCAGCCGCTCCTTGACCGCCTCGGGCATGGTGCCGCCCTTGACGCCCGGATTGGCCTCGCGCCAGTCGCGCAGAGCCGACTTGATCTGCTGGCCGAGACCGCGCGCGGCCCAGCCCAGATGCGTCTCGAAGATCTGACCGACGTTCATGCGCGAAGGCACGCCCAGCGGGTTCAGCACGATGTCGACCGGCGTGCCGTCCTCGAGGAACGGCATGTCCTCGACCGGCAGGATGCGCGAGATGACGCCCTTGTTGCCGTGACGGCCGGCCATCTTGTCGCCCGGCTGCAGCTTGCGCTTCACCGCGACGAAGACCTTGACCATCTTGAGCACGCCCGGGGGCAGCTCGTCGCCGCGCTGCAGCTTCTCGACGCGATCCTCGAACTTCTCGACGATCAGCTTCACGGCTTCGTCATACTGGGCCTTCACGGCTTCCAGATGGGTCTGGACCGTGTCGTCCTGAACGGCGAACTTCCACCACTCGTGACGCTCGACTTCGCCCAGCAGGGCCTCGTCGATCTCGCTGCCCTTCTTGACGCCCTTGGGCGCCGCGGTGGCAACCTGGCCGAGCAGCATGTCGCGCAGACGGTTGTACGTGGCACGGTTCAGAATGCCGCGCTCGTCCTCGCGGTCCTTGGCGAGACGGTCGATTTCCTCCCGCTCGATCGCCATGGCGCGCTCGTCCTTGTCGATGCCGTGGCGGTTGAACACGCGCACTTCGACGACCGTGCCGGCAACGCCCGGCGGCAGACGCAAGGACGTGTCGCGCACGTCGCTGGCCTTCTCGCCGAAGATGGCGCGGAGGAGCTTCTCTTCCGGCGTCATCGGGCTCTCGCCCTTCGGCGTGATCTTGCCGACGAGGATGTCACCCGGCTCGACTTCCGCGCCGATGTAGACGATGCCCGCCTCGTCGAGGTTGCGGAGCGCCTCCTCGCCGACGTTCGGGATGTCGCGGGTGATGTCCTCCGGCCCGAGCTTGGTGTCGCGGGCCATGACCTCGAACTCTTCGATGTGGATCGAGGTGAAGACGTCGTCCTTCACGATCCGCTCGGAGATGAGGATGGAGTCCTCGTAGTTGTATCCGTTCCAGGGCATGAACGCGACGAGGCTGTTTCGGCCCAGCGCGAGTTCACCCAGTTCCGTCGACGGACCGTCGGCGATGACGTCGCCGCCATTCACAACATCGCCCACCTTCACCAGCGGACGCTGGTTGATGCAGGTATCCTGGTTCGAGCGCTGGAACTTCATCAGCGTGTAGATGTCGACGCCCGACTTGCCGGGCTCGACGTCCTCGGTGGCGCGGATGACGATACGGGTCGCGTCGACCTGGTCGACGATGCCGGTGCGGCGGGCCGCAATGGCTGCGCCGGAGTCACGCGCGACGGTTTCTTCCATGCCGGTGCCGACGAACGGCGCCTCGGCCTGGACGAGCGGTACGGCCTGACGCTGCATGTTCGATCCCATGAGCGCGCGGTTGGCGTCATCGTTTTCCAGGAACGGAATGAGCGAGGCGGCGACCGACACGAGCTGCTTGGGGCTCACGTCCATCAGCGTGATGTGGTCCTTCGGCGCCATCAGGAACTCGCCGGCCTCACGGGCCGAGATGAGATCCTCGACGAAGTGGCCATCGGCATCGACCTCGGCGTTCGCCTGGGCGATCGTGTGCTTGGCCTCTTCCATGGCGGAGAGATAGACCACCTCGTTGGTGACCTTGTGGTCGATGACCTTACGGTACGGCGTCTCGATGAAGCCGTACTTGTTCACCCGCGAGAAGCTCGCCAGCGAGTTGATCAGACCGATGTTCGGGCCTTCCGGCGTTTCGATCGGGCAGATGCGGCCATAATGCGTCGGGTGAACGTCGCGGACTTCGAAGCCGGCGCGCTCACGGGTCAGACCGCCCGGGCCAAGCGCCGAGACGCGACGCTTGTGCGTGATCTCGGAGAGCGGGTTGGTCTGGTCCATGAACTGCGAGAGCTGCGAGGAACCGAAGAACTCGCGAACGGCAGCCACGGCGGGCTTGGCGTTGATGAGGTCGTTCGGCATCACCGTCGAGACGTCGACGCTCGACATGCGTTCCTTGACGGCGCGCTCCATGCGCAGGAGGCCAACGCGATACTGGTTCTCCAGCAGCTCGCCGACCGAGCGCACGCGGCGGTTGCCGAGATTGTCGATGTCGTCGATCTCGCCCTTGCCGTCCTTGAGGTTCACCAGCTCCTTGACGACCGCCAGAATGTCCTCGCGGCGCAGGGTGGTGATCGTGTCCTCGGCGTCGAGGCCGAGGCGCATATTCAGCTTCACGCGGCCGACGGCCGAGAGATCATAGCGCTCGCCGTCGAAGAACAGGCCTTCGAACAGCGCTTCGGCGGTCTCGCGCGTCGGCGGCTCGCCGGGGCGCATGACGCGATAGATGTCGGACAGCGCGTGGTCGCGGTCCTCGGCCTTGTCGACCTTGAGGGTGTTACGGATCCACGGGCCGGTGTTGACATGATCGATGTCGAGCAGGTCGAGGCGGTCGATGCCGGCGGCGTCGAGCTTCTCGAGATTCTCGGCCGAGACTTCGTCGCCGGCTTCGATGTAGATCTGGCCGGTGCTCTCGTTGATGAGGTCATAGGCGCTATAGCGGCCGAAGACTTCCTCGGTCGGGATGAGCAACTGCTCCAGGCCGTCCTTACCGGCCTTGAGCGCGGCGCGTGGGCTGATCTTCTGGCCGGCGGCGAACACCACTTCGCCGGACTTGGCGTCGATGATGTCGAACTGCGGCTTCTGGCCGCGCCAGGCCTCGACGACATAAGGAATCTGCCAGCCGCCCGGGCCACGGACATAGGTGACCTTGCGATAGAACTCGCCGAGAATATCCTCGGCATTCAGGCCGAGCGCATACAGCAGAGCCGTGACCGGCAGCTTGCGCTTGCGGTCGATGCGGACGTTGACGATGTCCTTGGCGTCGAACTCGAAATCGAGCCACGAGCCGCGATAGGGGATGACGCGCGCGGCGAAGAGATACTTGCCGGACGAATGCGTCTTGCCGCGGTCATGATCGAACAGGACGCCGGGCGAACGGTGCATCTGGGACACGATGACGCGCTCGGTGCCGTTGATCACGAAGGTGCCGTTCGGCGTCATGAGCGGCATGTCGCCCATATAGACGTCCTGCTCCTTGATATCGAGTACGGAGCGGGTTTCGGTGTCGGCGTCCACTTCGAACACGATGAGGCGCAGCGTCACGCGCATCGGCGCGGCATAGGTGATGCCACGCTGGCGGCATTCCTCGACGTCGTACTTGGGATCCTCGAGCTCGTAATGCACGAAATCCAGCTCGGCGGTGCCCGCGAAATCGCGGATCGGGAAGACGCTGCGCAGCGTCTTTTCGAGACCGGACACATAGCCGATCGCCGGATTCGAGCGGAGGAACTGCTCGTAGCTTTCGCGCTGCACTTCGATGAGGTTCGGCATCTGCACGACTTCGTGGATGTTGCCGAAGACCTTGCGGATGCGCTTCTTCGCGCTTTCGCCGGCCGTGTGCGGGGGGAGAGCTCTGGTTGCCATGCGGTGTCCTGCCTGAATTGGTCCCAAAAAATCTTCGCATCGCAGCGAAAATTCAGCCCGTTGGCGTGAAATCGCGCGTGGATCGGCGACTTCGGCAACGAAAAAAAGTGCGGGTCGGGGCTGTCCGAACCGCACTGTTGCGTCTGTTTGGACCTGTCTTCACCCCATACAATCGCTTGCCGTGCGCAATTCGGCATGCTGGCCCGGGCGAGGGCAGGTGGTTCCGCGGCTCAGCCGCAGACCGGTATCGATGCCCTATATAGGGACCTGATCCGGTTTGAAAAGAGAGAAGTGACCCTTTCCCGCGACAATTCCCCCGCGGGCTCCTCATGGCAAACCGTTTTTTAAGCTTCCTGCGTTAGCCGGGACTCCGAATTTGGTCGTCAAAAACTCAAAAGGGCGCACATTAATGACGCACATGCGGAAGACCGGTCTTTCCGGTTGGCTCGAAGGCAAGTCCATCAATCAACGTCTTGCGGTTCAGGTTACGGCAGCGATCACGGCGAGCGTGTGTCTCGTCGCCACCATTTCGGTCGGCTCGCTGGTCGGGCTCAACTACAGCCAGCGCAATGCCGATCTTGGCGACCAGGCGCTCTATGCCGCCTTGCTCGAAAAGGACTTTGCGTCGCTCGAGCGTGATGTGTTCCGTCACGGCCTCTTGAACAACGAGAAGAGCCGCGAAGGCTATGAGAGCAACGTCAAGGACTTCAAGGCATCGATCGACGAAGCAGAGGCCAAGCTGGGCGAGGGGATAGCCGGCGACAAGCTGCATGCCGGCGCCGACGCCTATATCAATGCCGTCAATGGCGTCCTTGCCGGCGGTGTCATGGATATGAACAGCGAAGTCGCCATCGCCGACGTGGGCGACAAGCTTGACAGTTCGATCGAAGCCATCCGCGAGCCGGCCATCGCTGCGGCCGAGGCGATGCGCATGCGCCAGATGACGACCGCCAAGATCGTCATGGCGATCAGCATCGCGATCACTGCCCTTACCGGCTTGCTCACGCTGGTGCTGTCCCGCATCGTCAAGCGGTCGATCGGCCAGGAGCTTGAATCGGTTTCCGGCGCCATTTCCAGCATCGCGCAGGGCGATTTCGATGTGCGGATCGACTATACGGACCGCACCGACGAGTTGGGCGCTCTGGCCCGCGCGGCCGTGCAGCTGCGAGAGACGAGCCGCGCCAAGCATCAGGCCGATCTCGAAATGGCCGATATGGCGGAAAAGGTCGGAGACGCTCTGCGGCGCATGTCGGACGGCGATCTGACCGTGCAACTCCCGGACCTGGGTGTGAACTATGCCAGCCTCCGCAAGGACTTCAACAGCACCATCTCGCAACTGCACGACACGGTCGCCCAAGTGGCGGACGCTGCGCAGGACATGCGGGTCGGTGCCAAGGAAATCAGTCAGGCTTCCGGCGATCTCGCGCACCGGACCGAGGAACATGCTGCCGAGTTGGCCGGTGCCGCCGAAGCGGTCAGCCAGATTAACAATTCGCTCAAGGACAGCTCAGAGATTGTCGGGCAGGCCAATGTCGGCGTGCAGGCAGCCGTCACGGCCGCGCGCAGCGGCGGCGATGTCGTGCGCAGCGCCGTCAGCGCGATGGCGAACATCGAGAAAAGCTCGCACGAAATCGGTCAGATCATCAACGTGATCGATGGCATTGCCTTCCAGACCAACCTTCTTGCGCTCAATGCTGGTGTGGAAGCGGCGCGGGCGGGCGAGGCCGGAAAAGGCTTCGCCGTGGTCGCGAGCGAAGTGCGTGCCCTTGCGCAGCGCACGACCGATGCCGCATCCGACATCAAGACGCTTATCACGACCAGCGGCTCCCAGGTCGGCGAAGGCGTTCAGATGGTGCGCCAGGCCGGCGAGGCCCTGGATGTCATCACGGATCGCATTCACGGCATCAGCGGCATGATCACGCAGGTTGCCGATGCCGCGAAGGAGCAGTCGGGCCGTCTGGCGGACATCAACAGTGCGATGAGCGCCATGGACATGGTGACTCAGCAGAACGCCGCCATGGTCGAGGAAAGCACCGCGGCCGCCCATAGTCTGCTGTCCGAGGCGGATGGCCTGACGCAGCGCGTCGGTCATTTCCGCTGCCATCCGACGAAGGCCAGCAAGGCGTCCGCGCCTGCGCGTCCGACGCTGGTTGCGCGCGCTGTTGGCAATCTCGCGCTTGCGTCGCAGCCGGTCGCGGCCGGCGAGGATTGGGCGGAATTCTGAAGATAGAGCCCCGGGTCGCAACGGGGAATGGGCGGGTTGCCGCCCCGAAAGGAAAACAGATCAATGAACCCTACGCATTTTCTGCGCATGGCCGCGCTTTGTCTTGCCATCTCGGCGACGGCAGTCGAAGCCAAGGACGAACCGGGCTTCACGCTCCAGAACTCGATCGGCTCCGACTCGCTCAGCGTGAACGGCAGCGTGCGGTTGCGCTATGAAAGCTTCGACAATAATTTCCGGCCGACCGGCCCGGTCGCGGCGGATCTTTTCACGGTCCGCACAAGCCTCGAGGTCGAGTATCGCACCGGTGCGTTCAAGATCGGCGGCGAACTTCGCGACGCCCGGATCTACGACGCCGACGCCTCGACCCCGTTCGGCTCTGGCGATGTCAATCCGCTCGAACCGGTGGCAGCCTATGTCGGGCTCGACGTGGCCAAGGCGCTGGGCGGCGTCAGGACCGAACTGACCGCCGGGCGGTTTCTGATCAATCTGGGATCGAAGCGGCTCGTCGCCGATCCGGGCTATCGGTCCGCCGGCAACGCTTTCACCGGCGTGCGGCTGGACTGGACCGGCAAGGGCAAGGAAGCGCTGACCCTCTTCTACACCTATCCGCAGCAGCGCGAGCCCGACAGCGTTCAGGACATGCTCGACAACAAGGTCATCTGGGACCGGGAATCGAGCGACCTGGTCTTCTGGGGTGGTTTTCTGAGCAAGCCGAAGATTGCGGGCTCGGTGAATGCGGAAGTCTATTTCTTCGGGCTGGACGAGAATGACCGGCCCGACAATGCGACACGCAATCGCCACCTGCTGACGCCCGGTTTCCGTCTCTACAGCAAGCCGGCCAAGGGCAAGCTCGATGGCGAGCTGGAAGTCGCGCACCAGTTCGGCAATATCCGTGCTTCGACGGCGGCGAACGCGCGGCGGGTCACCGTTTCGGCACAGACCTTCCACGCCGAGCTTGGCTACACCTTCGCAGGTGCCTGGTCGCCACGCTTGGTCGCCCTCAGCGACTATGCGACGGGCGATCATGCCGGGTCGGCCAGCTTCAACCGGTTCGATTCCCTGTTCGGGCCGCGGCGCGCGGACTGGGGCCCGACCGGCATTTTCGGCCCGCTTACGCGCAGCAACACGGTTTCGGTCGGCGCCAAGTTCGAGCTGAAGCCGAGCAAGCGGATGGACGCCTTCGTCGAATGGCGCGAGCTGTGGCTGGACTCGGCGACGGACAGCTTCTCCAAAACGAGCGTGCGGGACCCCGCCGGCGCGAGCGGCCGTCATGCCGGTCGCCAGTATCAGGCGCGTGTCAGATACTGGGTGCTGCCGGGGCAGATGCAGATCGACGCGGGCGGCGCAGTCCTCGCCAAAGGACGTTTTCTGACCGACGCGCCCAATGCACCCGCGACGGGCAATTCCGTCCACGGCTATCTCGATCTGAACTTCTTCTTCTGAACGATCACGCCCGAGGCTGTGTCTCTCCGCCATGGGGCGGAGAGACCGCCATCCGGGATCAGATCGGCCTGAGCTTGCGGTAGAACACGCCGCACAGCACCCTTGCGCCGCTGTTTCCAGTAGGATCGGTCTTCATGTCGTCCGCGTCGGCGTGGACGATGAAGGACGAACCGTCCGCGTCGAAGATGGCGTCGAGCGTCGTCTGCGTCGGAAAGCTCGCCGTGGCGCGCCCATTGGAATCGGCCGTCAGGATTGGCAGGTCGCCTTGATGCGGGCCCATCGGATTTTCCGAACCGTGCTGCTTGCCGGTCGGGTTATGATGGGCGCCAGCCGTCACGAAATCCGGACGCTTGCATTCGCCCACGGCATGGATGTGAATGCCGTGCGGGCCCGGCGTGATGCCGCCCGTGACCTGGACGTTCGCCTGGAGCGCGCCATTGACCGGGGCAAGCGTTACCACGCCGGCGGGGCGGCCGGTGCTGTCGTAGAGCAGGGCCTCGGCATAGGGCACCGGCGGCGGCGGGGCGCCCGGAGGCGCTTTCGCTCCGCAGGACGCAAGCGCCAGCGACAAGCCGGCGGTCGACAGGATCACGAACAGGGAGGGGGATCGGGCCATGTGCGTCTCTCTTGCTGGAACGAACCAATATTGAAGCAATAATCGAACAGATTGACGTGTAGTTCCGTTACAGCCGTGCAATCAAGCGTTCCATTGCCAGGGCAGCCCGGCGCGCCGCGGCAAGTAAATTGGCGTGGAAGTCTCCGGCGCTGTCATGATTGGCATCGTCGGTGGTCGCCTTGATGCCGGCCCAGGGCAATCCCGCCTGTGCCGCATATTGCGCGACGGCAGCGGTTTCCATATCGACGATGTCGGCGTCCAGCGTTGCGACCAGGTGCCTCGCATAGCCCGCATCCTCGATGAAGGCGTCGCCGCTGGCGATGCAGGCGGCGGGCAGATCGCTGCCCGGGTCGGGCAGGGCTTCATAGGGCTCCACATGTGCCGGGCCCATCGGCCAGGCGCCCGGCGGATAATGCACGAACGCCTCCGGCTTGCGCGCGCCATAGTCGTGCTGGACAGCGCGGGCGAGGTAGAAGCAATCGCCCTCGATCCGGCTGAGCTTGCCTGCTGTACCGACGGTCATCAGCAGGTCAACGCCGTGCCGCGCATGCAGCAGGGCAGCGGCGCTGGCGATGTTCACCTTGCCGATGCCCGTCGAAGCCAGCACGATGCTGTGCGCGCCCGTCTCGATGCGCCTCAGCGACGGCCAGGCGCCGGGCAGCACCTCGCCGACGCCCGGCATGAAGGCATCCGCTTCCTCGTCGAGCGCGGCGAGCAGGCCGATCCGCATCCGCTCAATGCCCTTCGAAGGTCATGAGCGCCATCGGCTCGATGCCCGCCGCGCGCAGCCGCGCCGCACCGCCCAGGTCGGGCAGATCGACGACGAACAGCGCCGTGTCCACCACCGCGCCCTGACCGCGCAGCAGGGACGCGCCCGCCAGTGCCGTCCCGCCCGTCGCCAGCAGATCGTCGACCAGTACGACGCGCGTGCCGTCCCTGACCGCGCCCAGATGCATCTCGATCCGGTCCGATCCATATTCGAGCGCATAGTCGATGCCGACCGTCTCGCCCGGCAGCTTGCCCTTCTTGCGCAGCATGACCTTGCCCTTGCCGAGCGCATAGGAAAGTCCGGCCGCCACGATGAAGCCGCGTGCCTCGATGCCGGCGATGAGGTCCACGCTGTCCGGATCGATCATCGCGGCGAGTCGGTCGATCGCCGCGCGGAAGCCCGCCCCATCCAGCAGGAGAGTGGAGACATCGCGGAACAGGATGCCGGGGATGGGGTAGTCCGGAATGGTGCGGACCAGAGCCTTGAGGTCGTCATTCTGGGCCATGGTGTCGCTGGAGGCGTCGGTCGTCATCTGGTCCCTCGGTGATGAATCATGCGATTGGGCGGCGGTGCGACAGTTTTTTGGTTGAATTGAGAGGCGCTTGGGCTGCGACGAAGCGAAGTCGCGTTACAAATCTTTACATCGGCGGGTCGAAGCGACTAACCCTTGTGCCAAATCGGGTCAGCAAGAACATGAAGTCGCTCACTCTCACTTTGCGGTTCGTTCCACTTCTTTGCATCCTCGCCACGTTTCCAGCGCTGGGACAAGTCGAAAATGCAGAAGATACGCGCACTGCTGTCGCTACCGCCCCGGACGCCCGCGCGCCCGGCAATAGCTGGCGCCTGCCCGAGAGCGCGTCGCAGGCCATTCAGGCACCGCGCCTCGTCGCCGACGATCCGGCTATCGCAGATCTGCCGCGTGTCGAAATGGTCGAGCGCGCTGCTGTCACGCCACTCCGCTCGATCGGCGCTGCTCCCGCCGTCGGCCGCGCTGCTCCCGCGCAGGAGGGCAACGCCAGTCCCTATGACCGCATCGCCGCACTCTCGGCCGTCGTGCCGCGCGAGCCGACGGCCCGCCCACCGGGTCCTGCGCCCGTGACCGCGCTGGAGATCGCGTCGGCCTGGATCGCGGACGCGCGAGCCTATCTGGATGTCTATTGGCGCCAGGTCGGGCTGGTCTCGGCAATGCTGCTCACGGCGGGGTTGCTGTTCTGGCGTCTCGGCGAGCGCAGTCGGCACGATGAGCAGGAGCTGGTGCTGGAAGCATCCGCACCGACCGATGCCGTGGAGATATCCGCGGAGCCGCTGCGGTTCGAGCAGGAACCCGACGCATCCGATCTTCCCGCCATGCCTGCCATCCGCATGGCCAGCGAAATGCCGCAAGCGCTCGCCGAGGCATCGGCGCCGGTCATTCGCCCCGCGCGCCAGCATGCGACATTGCGGGAGGCGATCTCGGCGATGAAGGCGGAGATGGAGAAGTCCGCCGTCGACGCCTGAGCTGCCGGAAACGCAGGCACGAAAAGGGGCGCATCCTCGCGGACGCGCCCTTTTCTTTTGGCCGGGCGGCATGAAAGCCGCCCGTTCCGAACAGGATCTTACTTGATCTCGACGGTCGCGCCGGCTTCCTCGAGCTTCTTCTTGATCTCTTCGGCCTCGGCCTTGTTGATGCCTTCCTTGACGGCCTTCGGGGCCGACTCGACCAGCGTCTTGGCTTCGGTCAGGCCGAGCTGCGTGATCGCGCGGACTTCCTTGATGACGTTGATCTTCTTGCCACCGTCGTTGACGAGGATGACGTCGAACTCGGTCTTCTCTTCAGCAGCCGGGGCATCGCCACCGGCGCCGCCAGCGGCCGGCGCAGCGACGGCGACGGCAGCAGCAGCGGAAACGCCCCACTTCTCTTCGAGAGCCTTCGAGAGCTCGGCGGCTTCGAGAACGGTCAGAGCCGACAGCTGGTCGACGAGTGCGTTGATATCAGCCATTGTAATTCACTCCATTTTCTAGGCGGGCATTGGGCCCTTAAGTCGTTTGGTTGCAATTCACGTCGGGAGTGCCTGAGACTCAGGCGGCTTCCTTGGTGGCGTAGGCGTTGAACACGCGGGCGAGCTGTGCAGCCGGCTCCTTCGTGACGACGGCAAGCTTGGTTGCCGGCGCCTGGATGAGGCCGATGAGCGTCGCGCGCATCTGGTCGAGCGAGGGCATAGACGCCAGTGCCTTCACGCCTTCGGCGTTCAGCATCGTGGTGCCCATGGCGCCGCCGACGATCTCGAGCTTGTCGTTCGTCTTGGCGAAATCGATCGCGGCCTTGGCGGCAGCGACCGGATCGGCAGACGTCGCCAGGCCGACCGGACCGACGAGAAGCTCATCGAGCCCCGCATAGTCCGTGTCCACGATGGCGATCTTGGCAAGCCGGTTCTTCGTCACCTTGTAGGTCGCACCGACGTCGCGCATCTTCTGGCGGAGCTGGGTGGACTGAGCGACGCTCATACCCAGATTGCGGGTCACGACGACCACGCCCATCTCCTTCAGAGATGCGTGAAGCGCGGAAACGACCTCGGTCTTTTCATTGCGATCCATGCCATTCTCCTCAGCGGCCTCGCGAGACGAACGTCCCGCGCGACCGCGTTACACGAATGCCAGGCGCGACCCATTGCGGGCCGCGCACGGCAGATTTGTCCGAGGGGAATGGTTGACTGGACCCTAGCCGCCAGAGGGGCGAGGGCAGACCCGGATGCGCCGCCACTGGGGCAAGGCGTCAGCCGGCAAGAACTTTTTCCCCGTCTCGGCTGGGCATTAAGATGGGCAATCCCATCACCAGCTGTCTCGGACGGTGCGCCGGGACGAATCCCGGCAAGCGCCGCGCCATTAAGCGGAAATGCGGGAGAATGCAAGCGCTACGTTTTCGTTCGCTGACCTCGATCACAGGGCCCCGCCGTCGAAAAGTGTAGTATTAAACATATCTATTTCTTTAGTTCTTCAATCAATCTCATCAACCATCCGATTTTCTGCCAGAATTTCAAGGGAATGCCCCTTAACTATAAATGTAAAAACTTGTTAACCGGGTAGATTTTTACTCAAGTCTCCGATAGGGCGTGCGGCATGCACGTCGAGACGCAGATTTTACCTTCCTGGCTCCGTTGGGAGAAGCGCAAGCACAGCGCCCTGGTGGTGCTTGCGATGCTGATCAGCGGAGGCCTGGCCGCCGCAGCGAGCAACGAGCGGCGAATGTTCCTGTGGCAGGGCATGCCCGCGGCGTTCGGCGCGATTGCCGCGCCGGAACCGACCTCGCTGCGGTCCGCGATCATGGGCTATCTCGACGATGGCTGCGCGCCGGACATCGACGGCAGTGCCGCAGGGTTCGAGCGCGCGGTCGATACGGCCGATTGCGGGCGGCAGCGCAAGCGCCCCGCGCCGCCGCCACCGGCCGCGGAGCCGGCGGCCTTCTTCGCCGTCCCGGACGATCCGCTGCCCTTCGACAGTCCGTTGCTCGTGATTTCATCACTGCCGCTCGAGGCGCTGCCGCTGCCCCTGATCGGACGACCGGGCGCGGGGCCGATCCGTCCGGCCAGCCTGACGCCTGTCGCCCTCGTCTCCGGTAGCGTGCCGGAGCCGCAGAGCTGGGCGCTGATGATTCTGGGCTTTGCTTTTGCCGGTGGCGCGCTGCGCCGTCGGCCCGCATCGGTCCCGGCTGCCCTGGGCTGATTTCGGGCAAGCCTCCAACCTGTCAGTGAATGGTCATCGTGTCGCCGCGCAGCGTGACGGTGCCGAGCTGCTCCAGCGCATTCTGGCCCATCAGCGAGACCGGCAGGCCCTTGTCGACGACGGCGGCATGGATCTTCTCGATCCGCTTGCCGGCCATGTCGAGCCGCTCGATGCGCGCCCAGCGCATGTCGGACGACCCACCCACGGTGCGCATGCTGCCTTTGCTGACGAGGGAGTCGAACGGCATGCCGAGCTTCTCGGCATCTTCCCGGTTGAGCACGACGACCGTCGCGCCTGTATCGACGACGAAGCGGATAACTTGGCCGTTGGCCTGCGCCTCGACATAGAACAGCCCGTCGCTGTGGCGCCGCACCACGCGGCCGGGGAGGGCACTCGCCGTCGCCGTGCCAGGTGTCTCAGCCGTCACGGCGATGTTGGCGGCCGGTGTCGTGGCGTCGTTGCCGACGGCCGGCGCGCTCAGCACCAGCGCCGTGAAAGCGGTGAGCGCCATGATGCTGCCGAGTTCGAGAGAGAGTCGTGCCATGCGCCTGACTCTGATCCATGCAACCGAAAATGCGGTTGTTCTAATGGGTTAGCGCAAATTTAACCATGTTGACCGACGAACAGCCGCCGCGGTCAGGCGCCGGTCAGTTCGCCTTCCTCGCGCACGCGCTGGGTTACGGCCCGTTTCCGGCGTCCGAAGACGAACGCCAGGATTGCCGAAATCAGCGCCGAGATGCCAAATTCCGCCGCCAGTACATAATAGCGCCAGGTCAATCGCTCGCGCGAGCTGAAGAGAACATAGTTATCGGCGTCCACCTCATAGCCGGCATAGCGATAGAGATTTTCGATCTCGCCCGGCAGGGTGCGGCGGGTCAGCAGGCCGTTCATATAGGGCGTGAAGGTGATGCCCGGCACGCGGAAGCGCCAGACATGGACCATGTCCTCCCCTTCGGGGAAATTGATCTTGTCATAAGGGCCCTTGACGTCGGTGCGCTTCACCTCGACGAAATAGCGCAGCGGCTCCCCGTTCGCCCGGTCGCGCGGGCCGCGCACCGGCGCGAAATAGAGCGTGCGCTTCACCAGCAGCAGATTCTCGTTGAACTGCGCGACTTCGGAGAGGTCCACTTCGCCCGTAATCACCGCGCCGCCCTCGACCGGCGCAATCGCGTCGGACGTGCCCAGGATGAGGCTGCGCGCCGAGCCTTCGTTGATCGGCAGCTGCAACTGCATGACAAGCACGATGATGGCGGCGAGCAGGCTGCCGGCCGCGACTCCGGCGAAGAAGCCCTGTAGCCGGGTCAGCCGCCCGCGGATGATGCGCCCATCGTCGATGCGGGCGGGCCCGAACCCCTCGTCACGCCGCTGCCGCACGCGCAGCAGCCAGACGGCAAGGATCAGCGGCAGGCAGAAAAGCGCGGTCAGTGCGACGAAGGTCAGGGTCGGCCAGTAGCGGTCGAAATGCAAGAACTGCCATTCGGCGAGCCGGCCGACCAGGCCGCGATAGTCCAGTGCCTGAAACAGGAAGAAAAGGCTGACGAGCGCGATCCAGAAGCCGAGCAGCCTGACGGCGAGATTCAGCTGGCTGGAAACCCGCTCATAGGCGTCTTTTTCGACCGCCACTTTTCGCGTCTGCACGGAGGACCCCAATATTTTCCTGCTGCTTATCGCCCCAAATCGGGACGGGCAACGGCAAGCCTCCGAAACGCGACGACTATTTTACAACTTTGCGCCGGACCGAGGCGCTGTTGCCCGGCCGGATACAAGAAATCCCCGCCGCGCGAGGCGCGACGGGGATCTTCCCTTGCTTCGATAATCCGAAGAGATCAGGCCGAGGCGACTTCCGCCACGTCGATCTTCACGCCCGGCCCCATCGAGGAGGAGAGGGCGATCTTGCGGACATATTTGCCCTTCGAGCCCGAGGGCTTGGCCTTGACGATCGCGTCGACGAACGCATCGAAATTCTTGCGCAGGTCGGCGTCGGAGAAGCTCGCCTTGCCGAGGCCGGCGTGGATGATGCCCGCCTTCTCGACGCGGAACTCGATCTGGCCGCCCTTGGCTGCCTTGACCGCTTCGGCGACGTTCGGCGTGACGGTGCCGAGCTTCGGGTTCGGCATCATGCCCTTCGGGCCGAGCACCTTGCCGAGGCGACCGACGAGACCCATCATGTCGGGCGTCGCGATCACGCGGTCGAAGTTGAAGTTGCCGGCCTGGATGCTCTCCAGCAGGTCTTCGGCGCCAACGATCTCGGCACCGGCGGCAGTCGCCTGGTCGGCCTTGTCGCCGCGCGCGAAGACGGCAACGCGCACGTCCTTGCCGGTGCCGGCCGGGAGCGTGACGACGCCGCGGACCATCTGGTCGGCATGGCGCGGATCGACGCCCAGGTTCATCGCGACTTCGACGGTCTCGTCGAACTTGGCGGTGGCGTTCTTCTTGATGAGGGTGATCGCCTCATCGACGCCGTGCAGCTTCTCGCGGTCGATCGCGATGGCCAGAGCCTTCGCCTTCTTGCTGATCTTGCCCATGTCTTAGCCCTCCACCACTTCGAGGCCCATTGCGCGGGCGCTGCCTTCGATGATCTTGGTCGCGGCCTCGATGTCATTGGCATTGAGGTCGGCCATCTTGGCTTCCGCGATCTCGGCGAGCTGCGAGCGCTTGATCTTGCCGGCGACGATCTTGCCCGGCTCCTTCGAGCCCGACTTGAGGTTCATCGCCTGCTTGATGAGGAAGGTTGCCGGCGGCTTCTTCGTGATGAAGGAGAAGCTGCGGTCGGCGTAGACGGTGATGATGGTCGGCAAGGGCGTGCCCTTGTTTTCCTTCTCGGTCGCCGCGTTGAACGCCTTGCAGAATTCCATGATGTTCACGCCGCGCTGACCCAGTGCAGGGCCGATCGGCGGGGAAGGATTCGCGGCTCCAGCGGGCACCTGGAGCTTGATATAGCCCGTAATCTTCTTGGCCATGTGTCTCACTCTGTAGAGGACGAAGCGAAGCGCCGCGTCCGGTTCAAGCTAAGCGGTCAAGCGGAGCACCCGAGGGTGCTCCTCCCGCATTGGCTCCCTGTGACACCTGAAAGGGGTCCGGGAAGCGCGGGCCTATAGCGGCGGATCGACGAAAAGGGAAGGGGGCTTGTTTGAGAGCGAGCAGAGCAGCTGCCCCCCCTTTGCCCCTCCTCTTCAGAGGAGGGGTTGGGGTGGTGCTTCACCCTCGCGCTTGTTCGCTTCGCGAGCGATGCTGCGCATCGCCACCACCCCCTTAACCCCTCCTCCGAACAGGAGGGGAGATGAACGCTTGGCGCAAAACTGGATGCCATGATATATAACGCGATATGGATATCGCAATCGAGTCGTCCCCGGATCTCATCACGCGCCTTGGCTATCTTTGCCTCGGCAGCCGCTTGAAGCGTCTTGGCGAGCGGATGCAGAGCGGCGTCGCGCAGCTGCTGTTGGCGCGCGGCCATGACGTGCAGCCTGCGCAGCTCACGATGCTCTGGGCACTGGAAGAGGCCGGTCCGCTGACCATCGGTGCGCTCAGCGAGCGGATCGGCGTCAGTCAGCCGGGCGTCAGCCGCGCCATTGCCGCGCTGGAAGCGGAAGGTCTCGTCGGCCGCGCTACTGCCGGGCGGGACAAGCGCCAGCGCTGCTATGCGCTGACCGACACGGCGCAAGTGCTGATGGCCGATCTGGCTGAGGGCTTCTTCCCCGCTGTCGATACCGCCGTCGCGCAGCTATGCGCGGCAGAGGAGACAGATTTGCTGAAGCATCTCGGCGCCATCGAGGACGGCCTCGCAGCCGAACCGCTCGAAGCCCGCATCATCCGCGCCGAGCAGGCCCGCAATGGCTGATCATCCGCTCGATCGCCCGGCCTGGAATGCGCTCACCAGCCTGCAGGCGCATCATGCCGTCGGCGGCGATATGGCCTGGCGCTTCCATCCCGAGATCGGCCCGATCTGCGCGGCTCGCAGCCACGACGCGGCCGGCCTTGCCGAGCTGGCCGCACTGGTGCCCGATGAGGGCATTCTCGCGACGATCGAGACGCAGCCGCATCCGTTACCGCCCGGCACCGTCGCGGAGAAGATCGCGGATCTCGTCCAGCTGATGGCGAGCGGCCCGATCGCGCCTTACGATTATCCCGACCTGATCCCGCTCAACGCCACCGATGCGCCGGACATGCTGGCCCTCGCGACGCTCACCGAACCCGGCCCCTTCGCCGCCCGCACGCATGAGCTCGGCACCTTCTGGGGCATCCGCATCGATGGCCGCCTTGCCGCCATGGCGGGCGAGCGCATGCGCATGCCGGGCTATGGCGAGGTCAGCGCGGTCTGCGTCCATCCCGATTTCCGCGGCCGCGGCCTCGGCGAGATCGTCTGCCGCAAGGCCATGGCGACGGTGGTGGGTGCCGGCCTCACGCCGTTCCTTCACGCCTATGCCGATAATCATGCCGCGCTTGCCCTTTACGGGAAGCTCGGCTTCGAAGTCCGGCAGGTCATGACGGTGACGATGTTCCGTAGGGCAGTCTGAGCCGGATGTAGCTCTAGCTCCTGATCGTCACTTCCGCCTCAATCTCGACCGGAAAGTCCATAGGCAGCCCGCAGACACCCACGGCCGTGCGCGCATGCTGCCCGATCTCGGCACCGAACACGTCGAGGATGAGATCGGTAAAGCCGTTCATCACTGCCGGCGTCTGTGTGAAGCTCGGCACGCAGTTGATCATGCCATGCACCCGGCACCAGCCGATGATCCGGTCGAGATCGCCCAGCTCCCGCTTGAGGCTGCCGAGCATCGAGAGCGCCACTTTCCGCGCCGAACCATAAGCCTGCTCGACCGTGACCGACCCGCCGACCGCGCCGAATGGCCCCGCGCCCGAGCCATCGCTTTGCTGCGGCCCATGGCCCGAAATATAGGCCCGGTCGCCGCGCACATTCACCCAGGGGAAGGGCAAGGCCATGCCGGGCGGCAGGGTGAGCGGCGCGGGAAGGGTGATACCAAGCTCCGCCAGCCGTGCTTCGATCCGCGCCATGTCACTGCCCCCGTTTGCGCCGCTCCAGAGCATGAAGCTCGGCTTGCGAGAGCAGAAGGTCAAGGTCCGCCCGGCTGATGTCGAAGCTTTCGTGCATGTCGGCGAGTGCCCGGTCGATATCCTCGATGTGGAAGCCGGCCGCTTCGCGCATCGCGTCGATCTGCTGCGGCGGGGCGAGCGGCTGGTGCGGATAGCTGTGCCCGGTCATGCGGTGGAAGAACATGGCGAGGCTGACCAGCGCGATCGAGTTGATCGCGACCGGCGCGAAAGCAAAGGCATAGCCCGCCGCGTGGACGCTCTGGCTCCCGATGACCGCGGTCAGCGCCGCCGCCCCGCCCGGCGGATGAAGGCAGCGAAAGAGCGTCATCACGAGGATCGCCCCGCCGACCGCCACGCCGGCCGCGAGACCCGCATCCGGCAGATAGCGTGCCGCCGCCACGCCGACGAGAGTCGAGAGCACATTGCCGCCGACCACCGACCAGGGCTGCGCCAGCGGGCTTGCCGGTACGGCGAAGGCGAGCACTGCCGACGCGCCGATGGGCGCGACGACGATCGGCAGATCGCCGCTCGCGATCGGGAACTGCATGCAGATGAAGAAGGTCAGCGCCACGCCGAGGGTTGCGCCGATGACCGCAAGAAGGCGTGGAAGCAATTCTGCTCCCGCCAGGATCGGTCGGAAGATAGCCCAGTGTCTCATGCCCGCCCGCCCTTTCGCGAGCATGAGCGTAAAAGGCGATGCGGCAAATTCATGCGCGGGGCCAAGCAGCACTTTAGCGGCGCGCTACTCCGCCGGCACCGCCTTCGCCAACGGTGCGCCCTTGCTGCGGCGCGAGGCGATGAGGCCGATGCCCGTGATGCAGATCACCATCAGCGCCGGGCAGATGGCGAGGATCGCGAAGCTGCGCACGATCGGCATGCCGCTGCTCAGAATGATGGCACCGATCACCGGGCCAGCAATCGCACCGATCTTGGCGATGGAGGTTGCCCAGCCGGTGCCGTTCGCGCGGATGGCGCTGCTGTAGAAGATGCCCGCGATCGAGTGCATGCCGAAATGCGCGCCGCCCACGAAGCTGGTCGAGACGAGCGAAAGGATCAGGAAGGCCTCGTTCGACATCGGCACGAGGCCGATATAGGCGAGGGTCGGGAACGCGATCGCGGGATAGACCGCCACGGCATATGGCCCGAAGCGATCCGTGAAGCGCATGAGCAGCAGGCCGAAGGCCGCGCCCATCAGGCCGGAGGCCGAGGAAACCCAGGCCGCCGTCTCGCGTGAGAATTGCATCTCTTCATAGATGATGGGGCTCCAGCTCGCCTTGAAATAGATGGCGAGCGAGCTGCCGATATAGGCGATCCAGAGCAGCAGCGTCAGCCATTTGAGATCGCCCTGGAAGAGCTTGCCGAGCGTGAAATTGCTCTGGTCCGGGGCCTCGTCCGCCAGGATGAAGCGGTCCTGCGGCGTCGCGCCGAGCGCAGGGTCGATCTTGTTGAGGATCTTCGCCGTCATCTCGGGCTCGCGCTGCTTGCTGGCGAGGAAGCGCACCGATTCCGGGAGCCAGAACCATAGGGCGACCGCGCAGAACAGGGTGCCGACACCGCCGAAGACGAACACGCCTTCCCAGCCATAATGCGGCGCCAGCCAGACGGTGACCGGCCCGGCGATCGCGGCGCCGAGGCTGTAGCCGATCATGATGATCGTCACGACACTGGAGCGCATCTTCTTGGGCACATATTCGATGTTCAGCGCCCAGGCGAGCGGCAGCATCCCGCCGATCGCGAAGCCGTCGAGGAAGCGCAGCACCAGCAACGCCTCATAGCTGCGCGCCAGCGCGGTCGCGGCGGTCAGGATCGCGAAGGCGAAGGCCGACCAGACGATGACCGATCGCCGCCCGATCCGGTCGCCGAGATAGGAGAGGGCGAACCCGCCCAGCATCGCGCCGATCAGCGCCGCCGAGAACACATTGCCGAGCTGGAATTTGTCCAGACCCAGCTCCTCGCGCATATACGGCGCCGTGAAGCTGATCATCTGCATGTCGAAACCGTCGAACACGGTGACGAACCAGGAGAGGATGATGAGCTTGTAGTTGAACGGGCGCAGCTTGTTCCCGTCGATGAAGCTGGCGACGTCGATGGTTCTGGGCGCGCTGGCCATGATTGGTCTCTCTCCGGCGTGCCTGATTCATTCGCAAGGCAACGATTGCGTTTTGATCCAGCTTGACACCGTCCGCAAGTGGGAAGGCGCTCTACGCCAATCAGGCACTTTCCCTCACAGGCTCCTGCGCCTATCCGCCCCCGATGGAACTCACTGCCGATATCATCGCGCTTCTAGCCGCTGTCGCCTTCATCGCCGGAACGATCGACGCCATGGCCGGCGGTGGCGGCCTGCTGACCATTCCCGCGCTGATGGCAGCCGGCATCCCGCCCGTCTCCGCCATCGCGACCAACAAGCTCCAGAGCAGCTTCGGCACGGCATCGGCCTTCGCGGCTTATCTGCGCGCGGGCCATGTCGATGTGCGCCGGTTCGCCGTCCCCACCGCCGCTGCCTTTGTCGGGTCGGTCGGCGGCGCTATCGTGGTGCAGCTCGTCGATTCCGGCTTTCTGGGCGTCCTCGTGCCCGTGTTGCTCATCGCCATGGCGCTCTATTTCCTGCTCGCGCCGCCGATGAGCGATCTCGATCGCCATAGCCTGCTCGGCCTTGCCGGCCTCAGCGGCGTCATGGCGGTGATCGGTTTTTATGACGGCTTCTTCGGCCCCGGCACCGGCTCCTTCTTCACGACCGCCCTCGTGGCGCTTGGCGGCCTCGGCCTCATTCGGGCGATTGCGACGACGAAGATGCTCAATCTCTCGACCAACATCGCCGCCCTCATCACGATGATCGCCGGCGGTCAGGTGATCTGGCTGCTCGGCCTCGCCATGGCGGTGGCGAATGTCATGGGCGCACAGGTTGGCGCCATGCTTGCCATGCGCTTCAACGGCCGCGGCGTCCGCCCGCTGCTGGTCGTCATGTCGATCGCGCTCACGGTGAAGCTGCTGGCCGATCCGGCTAATCCCCTGCGGCAGCTGTTCTAGGGGCGCGGCGTCTACGACCTTCTAGGCGCACGAAAAAGGCCGCCGATCCTGCGACCGGCGGCCCTTGATGTCCTGTTCTTCCAATTACTTGGAGAGCTCGACTTCCTCGAAATCGAGCTCGACCGGCGTCGCGCGGCCGAAGATCGAGACCGAGACCTTCACGCGGCTCTTCTCGAAATCCAGCTCCTCGACGGTGCCGATGAAACTCGCGAACGGCCCGCTCATCACCTTGACGCTGTCGCCGATCTCGTAGTCGACGCTGACCTTGTGGCGCGGCTGGGTCGCGGCTTCCTCGCGCGAGCTGAAGAAGCGCTGCGCTTCGCTCTCGCTGATCGGCTGCGGCTTGCCCATCGATCCGAGGAAGCCCGTCACCTTCGGCGTGTTCTTGATGAGGTGGTAGATGTCGTCGTTCATGCTGAGCTTGGCGAGCACATAGCCCGGCATGTTCTTCCGTTCGACCTGCACCTTCTTGCCGCGCTTCACTTCGGTCACGGTCTCGGTGGGCACCTCGACCTGCTCGATCAACTGGGCGAGGCCCATGCGATCGGCTTCGGCCATGATGGAGTCGCGGACCTTGTTCTCGAAGCCCGAGTAAGCGTGGATGATGTACCAGCGCGCCATTGTCGTAATTGTCCTCGTTATTCGCGTCAGAGCGGCGTCAGTTGGCAGTGCCGGCCGCGAGGCTCAGCAGCATGCGCACGACCCAGCCGAAGAAGGTGTCGATGCCGAAGAAGAAGATGCCCAGCGTCGCGGTCATGATCACCACCATCACGGTCGTCATCATCGTCTCGCGCGAGGTCGGCCAGACGATCTTGCTGGCTTCGGCTTTCACCTGGTTGAAGAATTCGCTCGGGGACGTTTTCGCCACGCTCGGTTCGCTCTCTTTAAAAAACCAATGTCTTCGAAACACGAGAAAGCGGACCGCACCCGGAGACTTTCCCCCGGCCAGTCCGCCGCTTGGTTTCGTAACCGGCCCTGCATCTAGGCGCTGGCGCACCTGTCGGCAAGTGTTTGGCAGGGGCGATAGGATTCGAACCTACGACATTCGGTTTTGGAGACCGACGCTCTACCAGCTGAGCTACACCCCTGTGCCGGCGAAGGCGCTGCCCTTAACGCGGGGCGGGGCAGGGCGCAAGCGCGAGCTTCGCTTTCCGCCTCAGTCGCGCGCGGCCCGATCCAGGAGGATGTCGCGCACGCCGGCGAGGTCGTCGTCCCACATGAGATGGCCGGTCGGCAGATCATGCACTTCCCAGGCGGGATCTGCCGCGCAGCGCGCGCGAAACTGCGCGAAACTGCCGAGCGGGCTGGCGCTTGCGAACACATAGGTGCGGTGCCGGATCGCGTTTTCCTCGCCGCCGAGCTTCGCCGGCTCGAGCAGGGTGAGCAGCGGGTGCCCAGCGATCTTGCCCACCGGCTTGCCGGCGCGCGTCGTGGGCACCGGGAAGATTGGCTGGATGAGGCCGGGCGTGCCGCGCTGATTCTCGATGTAGAGGCCGCGCGTCACATCGTCGACGATGTCCCACAGCATCTGCCCGTCCTGCGGCAGGAAGGCGTCGAGATAGATGATCGAGCGGATCCTGCTGCCGCGCTGCGCCGCGACGCCGGTGATCACCATGCCGCCATAGCTGTGGCCCACGAGGATGAAGTCGCTCAGATGCTCGCAATCGATAACGCCGATTACGTCGTTGATATGGTCGGTGAGCGTGATCCCGCCATGCGCCAGATGCGAGCGCTCGCCGAGGCCGGTGAGCGAGGGGACGAACACATCATGGCCCGCGCCGCGCAGTTCGCGCGCCAGCGTGTCGTAGCACCAGCTGCCGAACCAGGCCCCATGAACCAGCACGAACGTCGCCATCATTCTCTCCTTTTGACCCGCGATCGGCCCTCGATTACGGCGCCCGCGTTTCGACATCCAGTCTGTCCACGACAAGTTTCATTCACGCTGCTAGATTTGCCTCGATGTCGATCGACTTGCCGATCCTGCTGCGCGCCTATGCCGTGGGGCTGTTCCCGATGGCGGACGACCGGACGGCGCAATCGGTCTTCTGGGTGGAGCCGGAACGCCGCGCGATCCTGCCGCTGAACGGTTTCCACCTGTCCAGATCGCTGCGCAAGGTGATCCGCTCGGACCGGTTCGAGGTGACGGCGGACACCGCGTTCGACCGGGTGATCGCGCTCTGTGCCGAGAGTGCGCAGGACCGCCCGACGACCTGGATCAACCACGATATCGAGGAGGCTTTCCGGCGCCTGCACCGGAGTGGCCTCGCGCACAGCGTCGAGGTCTGGTTCGGTCAGGGAGAAGAGCGGCAACTGGTCGGCGGGCTCTACGGGCTGGCGCTCGGCCGAGCCTTTTTCGGCGAGAGCATGTTCAGCCGTATGACCGATGCCTCGAAGGTCGCGATGGCGTGGCTGGTCGCGCGGCTGCTGGTCGGCGGTTTCACCTTGCTCGATTGTCAGTTCATGACGGAGCATCTCGCATCGCTCGGCGCGATCGAAATCAGTTCGGAGGATTATTCCGTGCTGCTGGGCGCTGCGCTGGCCGAGGGAGGCGTTGCCGTCACAGGTTCGTTCTTGGCACTCGATGAGTTGCCGCCTGACGCCGCCGCAGAGGAGGCGCGTCCGCCGCGTTCGGCGACGCGCACCGTTTCAGGACCAGTTTCCGGCCACGTCATTGCACAGCTGGTCACCCAGACGTCGTAGATCGGGTGCTGGACGACATTGCGGTCCGGCCGTTCCTTGAACAGCCAGCCGGAGAAAGCGCGGTGCCATTTGTCGTCGCGGCTTTCCAGCACATCGAGCTGGACGAAGGCGCCGGTTTCGCGGTCCATTTCCCAGGGCGCCGTTGTCTCGCAGGCGCGCAGCCGCACGACCGCGCCGCCGACGCGCAGCGCCTCGCCGGGCTTGAGCGTCAGCGTGCGGGTGATGCCGTTGCGCTTGTTGAGCAGGCCGATCTGCGCGACGCGCTCGGCCATCGGTGTGCCGGGCAGGCCATTTTCGACGCGGATCGGCGACTGGTCGCGCGTGCGCTCTTCCTGCGCGGCATTGCTGGCATTCTGCGCGGCTTCAGGGCCTCCGCAGGCAGCGAGCAGGGCAGTGAGACCGAGCGGGAGCAGCCACCGGCCCGGCTTGGCGGACCGGGCCTGGCTCACGTATCGGGGTTCCAGGCTTCGTAGTCGCCCGTGGCCATCTGACGCTTGCCGCCGGCCTCGATCGCGCCGGACGGGCGATAAGCATTGGGCGTGCCGGTCTGGTTGGGCGTATAGTCCGCTTCCCAGATGCGCGGCGGGGGCAGGTGGCTCTCGGGGGTGCCTTCGATCGTGTGATGCAGCCAGCCATGCCATTCGGCCGGCACGCGGCTTGCGTCGTTAGCGCCCTTGTAGATCACGAAGCGGCGGGTCAGCCCATTGGGGTCGGTGCCGCCTTCATAATAGACATTGCCCTGATGATCCTCGCCGACCCGCGTGCCGTTGCGCGCGGTGTTGAGCCAGGTTCCGAAGGTCGAGCCTTCCCACCATGTGAAGATGTTCTTGACGATGCCCATGGGGCCAGCGCTTAGCCCGCCGCACGGGGGATTGGCAACCGCCGAAATGGCCTGCCGCCAAGCTCGTCGCTCATTGCGGGCAGAAGCGATCCGCCCGCCAGGCATTGGCGGCGGGCGCGGGCGACGCGCAGTCGCCCCACTCGACGCGGTCGCCCGGCGCGATGCCGAGCGCCTCGGCGCGCCCGCGCGCGATTTCCAGCACGGCCGAGACGCTCTCGCCCGCCGAGATCGGATGCAGATCGTTGGGCTTGCCTTCCAATATTGCCGCGATCGTCCCGTCCGGGCGAATGAAGAGCAGGTCGAGCGGGAGGGGCGTGTCCTTCATCCAGAAGGATGCGACCTGCGGATAGGGAAAGGGGAAGATCATGCCGCCATCGTCCGGCAGCGCTTTCCGGCCCATGAGGCCCTGCTGCTGCGCCTGATCGTCGACGGCGAGCTCGACGGTGAAGCTGTGAACCTTGTCGCCTGCGGTGCGGATGCGCAGCGGAACGGTGCCGCTCTGGGCAGGCTCGGTCTCCGCCTGGTTCGCGCTGTTTGCCGCTGGTTCACTCGTGCCTTTGCAGCCGGGCATGGCGAGAAGCAGCGCAGCGCCGCAGGCGCTCATTGCGAAACGGGAAATCATGCGGACAGTCACTCCTGTTCGTCCGGCGAGGGCGGCAGATCGCCCGGTGGCGAATCCACCCAGCGCCGCGCAAGGTCGAGGTCATGCCCGGCCCGCAGAAAGGTCGCCAGTTGCTTCTCGCGTGTGGGCCGATCGGGCACGACGTTGGCGAAGGGCCCGATCCGCTTGCGCCGCGCAAGCCGATGCGCCGCTTCCCAGCGCTCCATCGCATCCGGTGCCGCGTTGTCGGAGAACTCTTCGGAAATGCCATCCTGCCGCAAGGTTTCCTCGATCCGGCGGCGTCCTAGTCCGCGCCGCTGCATCGCGCCGGACTTCATCGTGGCAAAGGCCTCGTCATCGACGTAACGCAATGTGACCAGCCGGTCGGCGATTGCCTCGACATCGGGCGGTCTTTCACCGGTCCATTCGCGCTCGCGCAACTTGCGCCGCAGATAGGCAATCAGCTTGGCGCGGCTGGTGGCGAAGCGGCCGACATAACCCAGCGCCAGATTTTCCAGCCCTTCGGCATCGATCGGCCGGGGCGCGGTTTTTTGCCCTGACGAATGCGTGCGCCATTTTTGTGCCATAGTCCCTGTCTTAAAGGACCCCGCCCGGAAGAAGCAAAGAAAACCGGGCCCGACGTGGATGCGGCTTCCGGACGACAGAGCGCAATGCACGCCTACAGCCGCAGCGCCTCGGTTTCGGACGGAAAAGGCGAATAAGAAGGGTCATTTGATGTTTGCAACACCGACGGAAGATCGGCTTGCGCGACGTTTTGCGGATTTCGGCACTTTGGGAGAGGCGATGGATTATGCCGCCCAGGGTGTGCGCGGCCTCAATTTCCACGATGCGCGCGGCAATCTCGCGCGGCCTTATCCCTTCAGCGAGATGCGCGACGACGCGATCGCCTGCGCGCACCGGCTGATCGCGCGCGGCATCAAGCCGCTGGACCGGATCGCCCTGGTGGCCGAAACCGGCGCCGAATTCGCGCAGCTCTTCTTCGGCATCGTCTATGCCGGCGCCTGGCCGGTGCCGCTGCCGCTGCCGACCAGCTTCGGCGGCAAGGAAAGCTATATCGACCAGCTGGTCGTCCAGCTGTCGAGCTGCGACCCGCTGCTGTTCCTCTATCCCGCCGAGCTGGAAGAAATGGCGAGCGAAGCTGCGCGCCGCCGCGATGTCGAGCCGATGAGCTTCGAGGATTTCCTCGGCGTCGAGGCCGCGCCTTGCGCGCTGCCGCAGGCCTCGAGCGACGACATCTGCTATCTGCAATATTCGAGCGGATCGACCCGCTTCCCGCATGGCGTCGCCGTCACGCACGCTGCGCTGCTCAGCAATCTCGCCGCGCACAGCAATGCGATGCAGCTCGTCATGTCGGATCGCTGCATCAGCTGGCTGCCTTGGTATCACGACATGGGCCTGGTCGGCTGCTTCCTCTCGCCAGTCGCTAATCAGGTCTCGACCGATTATCTCAAGACCGAGGATTTCGCTCGCCGCCCGCTGGCCTGGCTGGACATGATCTCGCGTCATGACGGCACCACGCTCAGCTATTCGCCGACCTTCGGTTACGACATCTGCGCCCGCCGCATGTCCAGCCAGACGCGCGCGTCCGATCGTTTCGATCTGTCACGCTGGCGTGTTGCCGGCAATGGCGCGGACATGATCCGCCCCGACGTGATGCAGAGCTTCGTCGATGCCTTTGCCGAAGCGGGCTTCTCGCCCAAGGCGTTCCTGCCGAGCTACGGCCTTGCCGAGACGACCCTGGCGGTCACGATCATGCCGCCGGGCGAGGGGATCATCGTCGAGCTGGTCGAGGAAACCGAGCTTAGCGGCGGCAACGCGCCGCAGGACCGTCCGCAGCGCTACCGCGCCATCGTCAATTGCGGCAAGCCGGTCATGGGGATGACTGTCGAGATCCGCGACGATTTCGGCGCGATCCTGCAGGAAAAGACCATCGGCAAGGTCTGGACGACCGGCCCAAGCCTCATGGTCGGCTATTTCCGCGATCAGGAAGCGACCGATGCCTGTATGGTCGACGGTTGGCTCGACACCGGCGACATGGGCTATCTGTCCGACGGCTATCTCTACATTGTCGGCCGCGCCAAGGACATGATCATCATCAACGGCAAGAATCACTGGCCGCAGGATATCGAGTGGGCCGTGGAGCAGCTGCCCGGCTTCAAGCAGGGCGACATCGCCGCCTTCTCGATCACGACGCCAGGCGGCGAGGAAGCCCCCGCAGTGCTCGTTCACTGCCGCGTGTCGGACAATGAGGAGCGCGCCAGGCTTCGCGACGACATTCGCGAGCGCGTCCGCTCGATTACCGGCATGAACTGCGTCGTCGAGCTGGTCCCGCCGCGCTCGCTGCCGCGCACCAGCTCGGGCAAGCTCAGCCGCTCCAAGGCGCGCAAGCTGTATCTCGAAGGGGAAATTATTCCTTACGATATCGCGGCTTGAGGGAAAACGGCCAAGAAGTTCGTCCGTTGCTTACGGGTTGATAACCTCAACCATCTTATGTGCGATGAGTGATAAATCGCCCCACGCCTCAGACTCATCGGGCAACGCCCCTTCCTGAGACGCTGCCGCTTACCGTGATGACCGGTTTGCAGCGGCTGCCGGGCGAGCATGTCGAGTTCGTTCACGGCAGCCAGCTGCGCGCGTCGGACCGCATGCTGAACCTGTGCGTGACACTGGCGGCGATTTCCGTTTTCCTGGTCGATTTCCGCTTCGCCGGCCATCTCCCCGCGTGGATGCTGGTTCTCTGGACGACGCTCATGGCGCTTGCCCATGCGCCGTCCATGCGCATGCGCTGGGCCAATATCGCGTCCGACTATGCGACGGTGACCCGTGGCGTCCTGCTCAGGCATGGCGCCTGGTCGTTTCTGCAGGGCGCGGTCTGGCTCATGGCAATGGTGATGTTCTCGCGAGAGGCGCATGCTTCCGAAATCGTGACGCTCTGGACCATTGCCTGCTGCCTGATGGCGGCCGTGGCCATTGCGTATCAGTCCACTCCGCTTTCGGCGGTCGGCTTCATCGTGACCATTGGCGGTGGCGCGATCTGGATGATGCTCAAACATGCCGATCCATTGCTGGCCGCGGTCGTGACGACCTATGCCATGCTGCTGCTCGGCGCGAGCCTGCGTCAGGCGCATCTCTTCGGCATCCAGCTGACGACCAACAAGCTTCTGGCGGAAAAGCGCGAAGTCGTCAGCCTACTTCTGCGGGAGCATGATGTGGATGCGTCGGACTCCCTTTGGCAGACTGACATTGCGCGGCGCCTGACCGGCGTCTCCCCCTCCTTCGCGCGCATGCTCGGCACGAACGCGGAGGATCTGGAAGGGCGCTCCATTCTTCAGGTGCTGGCCGGCCCGAGCTGGGAAGGCGGCAAGTTCGATCCCGCGCTCCATGTGCTGGCCGAAAAGCTCAAGGATCGCGTTCCCTTTTCCGACCTCGTCCTGCCGGTCTTCGTCAGCGGCCAGCAGCGCTGGTGGGAGATTTCGGCGTCGCCGCGTATCGACGAGAAGGGCGCGTTCCTCGGCTTTCGGGGCGTCGGTTCGGACATCACCGTCCAGAAGGAATCGTCGGAGCGGATTTCGCAGATGGCCCGCTACGACATGCTGACCAATTTGCCGAACCGCCTGCATCTGACCGGCGAGCTGTCGAGCGTGATCGAGCAGGTGGCGCAGTGGAACCGTCGCTGCGCTTTCCTCATGATCGATCTCGATCGCTTCAAGTCGGTCAACGACACGCTTGGCCATCTGGTGGGCGACCAGCTGCTCGCGCAAGTGGCCGAGCGCTTGCGGAAAGTCTGCTCGGCCAACGAAATTTGCGGGCGCCTGGGCGGCGACGAATTTGCCGTGGTCATTCGCGATGTGCCCGAGCCGCTGTACATCGATCAGCTGGCAACTGCGATCATAGAGGCTGTCTCGCAGCCTTATCTGGTCGATAATCACACCCTGTTCATCGGCGCCAGCGTCGGGTCCTCGTCGGCGCCGCAGGACGGCAGCGATGCCGAGACGCTGATCCGCAGCGCCGATCTCGCCATGTATCGCGCCAAAGAAGCCGGGCGCGGCAAGCATTTGCGCTATGCGCCCTCCATGCATGCCGATGCCGAGGAACGGCGCCTGCTCGAAGTCGCGCTGCGCGACGCGCTGGCGCGTGATGAGCTTCATCTGTTGTTTCAGCCGATCGTTGCGGCGCACACTACGGAGGTCTCGGGCTTCGAGGCGCTGGTGCGCTGGACGCATCCCGCGCTCGGGCCGATCTCGCCCGCCAAGTTCATTCCCGTCGCCGAGGATGCGCGCCTGATCGCACCGATCGGAAACTGGGTGCTGCGCACGGCCTGCCGGGAGGCGTCGCAATGGCCCGAGGATGTCAGCATCTCGGTCAACGTCTCGGTCGAGCAGCTCTACGATCCGGAATTCCTCGACACGGTGGTGTCGGCACTCGCACATGGCGGGCTGGCGGCCAACCGGCTGGAGCTGGAAGTCACGGAGAGCATTTTCCTGCGGGAAGGCACCGGCGTTGCCCAGTTGCTGGAAAAATTGATCAAGCTCGGCGTCCGCCTCTCGCTTGACGATTTCGGCACCGGATATTCCTCGCTCGGCTATCTTTCGCGCACGCGCTTCAACACGATCAAGATCGACCGCAGTTTCGTCACCGGGGCGGCGCGCAACCAGCGCGAGAGCATCGCTATCATCAATGCGGTCGTCGCCATGGCGCAGAGCCTGGACATGGAGACCACGGCGGAGGGCGTCGAGACCGAGGCGGAATATGACCTCATCCGCGCGCTCGGCTGCAGCAAGATCCAGGGCTACTATTTCGGCCGCCCAATGCCGGCGGCGGATGCCCACGCGCTGTTCGGGGATAACAGCAGCCAGGTCGCCTGACCGGGTTCAGTCCTTGCTGAGGCGGCGCTCGATCGCCGACCAGATCGCTGCGAACTGGGACGCCGGCGCGCTCTGCGGGGCGAAGGCGCCGAGCGGCAAGCGGCGGACGCCCATCTGCTCGACGATGCTGGCATAGCCCACATACGGCCAGTCGCTGTGCGTCTCCAGCGCGGCGGCATGCAGCTTGCGGCGACGATCGACCATCGAGAAGATCGGCAGGATCGGCGGATGCTTGCCGCCGCGCCGCACCAGCGTCGCGACCAGATCGTCGAGCGACTTGCGCGCGAGCGGCGAGGGGACGACGGGCACGACGAGGATGTCGGCGGCATGCAGCACCTGTTCGGCCGTCTCGGTGAGGCCGGGCGGGCAATCGAGCACGATGCGGTCATAGACCTTGTCGAGACCCTCGAGCAGCTTGGAGAGGCGCTTCTTCTTGCCGAGTTCGAACAACAGCCGCTCGAGGCCGTGCAGCGAGGTGTCCGCGGCCAGCAGATCGAGATTGGCGATGGCGGTCGGTCGGCAAAGATCGGTCGGCTCGACATTGCGCGAGAAGACGGCGCGCGCCGCGTCACGTGCTTCGGCCTCGGGTGCGAGCATGAAGGTCGCAGCGGCCTGCGGGTCGAGATCCCACAGCAAGGTGCGGCGCGCAGACAGCGTCGCCGACGCCCACGCCAGGTTGACGGCGAAGGTCGATTTTCCGACGCCCCCCTTGAGGCTGTAGACCGCGATCGTTTTCATGTCTGGTTTGCTGGTCTTCGCCATGGGGCGAGTTTGCGTCACTTTGGTGACAGGCGCGAGCAAATTGCGCATCTCGGTCGGGATCGCTCGGGCGATGCCGGTGACGATCCCGCTTGCAAGGCGGGGCCATGCCGCGCAACAAGGTGTGCATCGCTCAGGGAGGACGGGTTTTGGAAGGCTGGCAGATGACCGCGCTGGTGGCGTTGGTCGGCTATCTTCTGGGGTCGATCCCCTTCGGCATCATCCTGACCCGGCTTGCCGGCGCGGGCGACCTCCGCGCGATCGGCTCGGGCAATATCGGCGCCACCAACGTTCTTCGCACCGGTCGCAAGGGACTGGCAGCGGCGACCTTGCTGCTGGACGCCGCCAAGGGTGCGCTGGCGGTCTGGGTCGGCGCGCAGATCCTGCCGGGCGAAGGCGCGGCGATCGCCGGTCTGTTCGCCTTCATCGGCCATTGCTTCCCGGTCTGGCTGCGCTTCAAGGGTGGCAAGGGCGTCGCGACGATGCTCGGCGTCGCGCTGGCGCTGAGCTGGATTGTCGGCTTGATCTTCGCAGCCGTCTGGCTGGGCGGGCTCGCGCTGTTCCGGATCAGCTCGGTCAGCGGCATGAGCGCCGCGACCAGCGCGCCTCTCGCAGCACTGGCGACCGGCCGGCCCGATCTGGCCGCCGCGCTCGGCATCATGGCGCTCATCGTGCTGTGGCGCCATCGCCCGAACATCGCGCGCCTGCTGAAGGGCGAGGAGCCCCGCGTCGGATCGTCCCGCCACGCATGAGTAACCTGTCAGGCGAGCGCTTCGACAAGCTCCGGCTGATCCGGACGGCGCATGTTGGCCCCGTCGCGTTTCGTCAGATTCTCCTGCGCTTCGGCAGTGCCGGACAGGCGCTGGAAGCCCTGCCGGAACTCGCCTCAAAGGGCGGCGGCCGAACCTTCCGCCCGGCGGACCCGCGCACCGTCGAGACCGAAGCGAAGCGCGTGGAGCAACTCGGCGCGCGCTACTGCTTCCTCGGCGATCCCGATTACCCGCCGGTCCTCGCACAGGCCGAAGCCGCGCCGCCGGCCTTGATCCTGCGTGGCGACACGGCTCTCGCTGCCCGCCGCTGCGTCGCGATGGTCGGCGCGCGCAATGCCTCCGCCGCAGCGATCCGCTTCGCCCGTGGCCTCGCGCATGAACTGGCCGAGGCGGACATCGTCGTCGTCTCGGGGCTGGCGCGGGGCATCGACACCGCCGCGCATATGGGCGCGGGCACCGGCTCCACGATCGCCGTCATCGGCTCGGGCATCGACGTCCATTTCCCGCCCGAAAATGCCGAGCTTCAGGGCCGCATCTGCGACGAGGGCCTGCTCATCACCGAATTGCCGCCCGGCGCCGAACCGCTGGCCCGCCATTTCCCGGCGCGCAACCGCATCATCGCCTGGATGAGCCTCGGCACCGTCGTGATCGAGGCGGCGCCCCGCTCGGGATCGCTGCTGACCGCGCGCCTGGCGGGCGAGGAAGGGCGGGAAGTCATGGCCATCCCGGGTTTCCCGGCGGATCCCCGCGCGCAGGGCTGCAACAGCCTCATCCGCGACGGCGCGACTTTGGTGCAGAGCGCGGCCGATATCGTCGAGGCGATCGGCGCGCTCGATCCCCGCGCCGTGCGCTCGCCGCGTGCGCCTTATGCGGGCGAGCCGCCGGCCGATCTCGGCGAAACCGAGCGGGAGCGCGTGGTCGGCCTGTTGAGCCTCAGCCCGGTCGCGGTGGATGAGCTGGTGCGCCTCTCCGGCGTCCCGCCCGCGCTCGTGCAGACTGCCTTGCTAGAGCTGGAGATCGCCGGCCGTCTGCAGCGCCATGCCGGCGGCCGCGTCAGCCTCGCCTGATCATTTCGCCTTGCAGATCGGCTGCGCATCGCTTGGCGCATTGCCGCATAGGACGACGCTCGCGAGATAGTCGCGCGCCTTCTTCTCCGCCGCAGCATCGGGCACGCTGCGGAACGCCACTTGCGCGACATGGACGTCGCTTGACGCCGTGATCGCGCGGTAGAAAGTCGTCTCCGGCTTGCCCGTCGCCGGATTGCGCGGGCAGCGCGTGGTCAATGTCGCCGTTTCGCGGCCAAGCACGATGCTGCGGGCAATTGCCGTCGTCTTCGCGCCCGGACAGACCGAGGCGATCCGCCCTGCAATGAAGTCCAGCAACTCCGGCCCGGTCCGCCCGCGCTGGACCAGACCGGGGAAGCGCTGGAACGTCAGCATCCGCGTCCAGTTCTGCACGGTCTCGCCCTTGGGCACCCATTCCTCGATCGCCTCATTGGCATTGGCCGCCCGAAAGCCGACCACGAAGCCCGGTTCTGCCGTGTAGAGCAGGCGCTCCGCCGCCTCTGCCGGCGCGCAGGCCATGATTGCCAGAACCATCGCTGCTTGGATGCTTCGCATATATCCCCCCGGCCGATGTGATGCTTCTGACTACCCCAAGCCAGGGACGTCGCAAAGAAGATGTCGGCGCCCCCGCCAATTCACGCAGCGTTCAGTCTCGCTTTATGATATGTTGTCACATGGAAGTAGGGAGAGTGGGATGTCTCTGAAATCGTCGATCAGCTCGTTTGCCGTCATGTCCGTTCTGTTGACCGCGCCGCCGAGCGCGATCGCGCAGCCCGAGACATGGTCACAGGCACGCCCACCGCGCGCCGATGGTTTCTGCGTCAATGCGCCGCCGCTGCCGCAACTCGCGAACGAAACCCACTGGGTGCAGCAGCAACAGTCCGAGCGCACGCGCCGTGTGATGGCGGCGCGCGACGGCGAAAGGGCAATGCCTTCGCTCGCCATGGAGCCGCCGCCTGCACCACCACCGCCGCCGTCTCCATCCGCCTTATCTTCTGCCTCCGCGGGAGAGACCGACGGCGTCGTCGTCACGGCTTCGCGCGCCCCGGGCGGCGCCAGTAAGACCGCCCGCGAGGACTCGCGGGTCGCCACCACCTCCATATATCCGCCCCGCCGCCCGCAGCCTTATCCGCAGGCCGGCCTGCTCACCGCCGGCGAGCATGACGACCTGCTCAATCCCGAGCTTTATGCCCGCTATGTGAAGGCGTCCGATCTGGGTCAGGCGATCCGCGATCTGCCGGTGGTCGATACGCGCTCGGTGCTGACGGTCGAGGTAAAGGACGGCAGCGGCCGCCCCGTGCCCTTTGCCGAAGTGCGCCTCACCTGCAGCGACGGCAACAGCCTCAAGGTCGCGACGCTCGCCGATGGTCGCGCCGTCTTCTTCCCGGGCGTCGATCGCCTCAGCCCCAATGTCAGCATTTCGGCCAGCAAGGCCGGCTCGTCGCTCGGCGGCACGCGCACCGTCCAGATCGATCCCCGCTCCGGCGGCCAGCAGGTCACGCTCCTGGCTGACCGCGGCGGCATTGGCGTGCGCAAGCTCGATCTCATGCTGGTCGTCGATACGACCGGGAGCATGCAGGACGAACTGCGCTTCCTCCAGACCGAGCTTCGCGCCGTCGTCGACTCGCTTGTGCGCCGCCACCAGCAGCTCGATATCCGCGTCGGCTTCGTCTTCTACCGGGACGAGGGCGACGATTATGTGACCCACAGCGTGCCCTTCGATGCCCGCATGGCGCGCATTCAGAGCGCGCTCGGCCAGCAATATGCGACCGGCGGCGGCGATTATCCCGAGGCGATGGACCAGGCCCTGATCCGCGCCGTCGGAGCGGACTGGCGGCCGGACGCCGCCAAGTCGCTGCTGCTCGTCGCCGATGCCCCGCCGCATGACAATCGCGTCGGCCGCACCTGGCTCGCCGCCCGCGTAGCGCGCGAGAAGCGCATCCAGATCACGCCGGTGGCAGCGTCCGGCGTGGCCGACACCGCCGAATATGCGATGCGCGCCATGGCCGCGCTCACCCAGTCGAGATACCTGTTCCTGACGGACGACAGCGGCGTCGGCAACCCGCACGCCCCGCCGGCCGTCGATTGCTACCTCGTGACGCGCCTCGACGCGCTGCTGCGCCGCGTGATCGACAGCCAGATCAGCGGCCGCCGCATCGAGCCGGACAAGGCCGAGATCATCCGCACCGTGGGCGAGTATGATGCCGGCCGCTGCGTGCTGCCGAGGGATTTTGCGGCGAACGAGTAGCGTCGCCCCCCTTGACCAACCGATCCGAAGCTTTCCACACTCGCGCGTACACGTGAGGAAAGTTACGGAGCCCCATGCAGCTCGTCATTGTCGAATCGCCGGCCAAGGCCAAGACCATCGAAAAATATCTCGGCGGGGACTATCGCGTCCTCGCTTCCTACGGCCATGTGCGCGATCTGCCGGCCAAGGACGGCTCGGTCGATCCCGACGAGGGCTTCGCCATGGCCTGGGAGAATTATGGCGACAAGGCGCGCCAGCTCAAGGCGATCACGGACGAAGCGAAGAAGGCCGATCGCCTGATCCTCGCAACCGACCCTGATCGCGAGGGCGAGGCAATCAGCTGGCATGTGCAGGAAGTGCTGCGCGCCAAGAAGGCGCTGCCCAGGGATGTCGAGCGCGTCACCTTCAACGCGATCACCAAGGCGACGATCACCGAGGCGATGAAGCATCCGCGCGAGCTGGATACCGATCTGATCGACGCCTATCGCGCCCGCCGCGCGCTGGATTATCTCGTCGGTTTCACCCTCTCGCCGGTCCTGTGGCGCAAGCTGCCTGGCGCCAAGTCGGCTGGCCGCGTCCAGTCGGTGGCGCTGCGCATCATCGTCGAGCGCGAGCGCGAGATCGAGGCATTCGTGCCGCAGGAATATTGGTCGGTCGCGGCCGATCTGGAGCAAGGCGGGCAGGGCTTCGAGGCGCGGCTGGTGCGCTGGCGCGGCGAGAAGATCGACCGGCTGACGATCGGCAAGGAAGGCGACGCGCTTGCCGCAAAAGCTGATGTCGAGAATGGCCGCTTCACCGTCACATCGGTCGAGACCAAACCTGCCACGCGCAATCCGCCGCCGCCGTTCACGACCTCGACGCTCCAGCAGGAGGCGGCGCGCAAGCTCGGCCTCTCGGCTGCCGATGCGATGCGCGTGGCGCAGCAGCTCTACGAGGATGGCGCGATCACCTATATGCGCACCGACGGGGTGCAGATGGATGGCAGCGCCATCTCCGCCGCGCGCAAGGCCATCGCGGACCGCTATGACGCCGGCTATGTGCCGGACAAGCCGCGCATCTACCAGACCAAGGCGAAGAATGCGCAGGAAGCGCACGAAGCGATCCGGCCGACCGATTTTTCCCGCGATCATGTCGGCTCGGGCGTGCATGCCCGGCTCTACGATCTCATCTTCAAGCGCGCGCTGGCCAGCCAGATGGCCTCGGCGCGCATGGAACGCACAACCGTCGAGTTGACCGACGGGACGGGGCAGCATGCGCTGCGCGCGACCGGTCAGGTCGTGATCTTCCCCGGCTTCCTGGCGCTTTACGAGGAAGGCCGCGACGATTCGGAAGATGAGGACGGCAAGCTGCTGCCCGCGCTCAAGGCCGGCGACAGTCCGGCCAAGAAGGCCGTGCGCGCCGATCAGCATTTCACGCAGCCGCCGCCGCGCTACAGCGAGGCCTCGCTGGTCAAGCGTCTGGAAGAACTCGGCATCGGCCGCCCGTCGACCTATGCCTCGACCATCCAGACGCTCAAGGACCGTGACTATGTGCGGATCGAGAAGAACCGCTTCTTCGCCGAGGAGAGCGGACGTCTGGTGACGGCGTTCCTGGAGCGCTTCTTCGAGCGCTATGTCGCTTATGACTTCACCGCCGGGCTCGAGGACGAGCTGGACGAGATTTCCGGCGGCCGCGCGCAGTGGCAGGCCGTGCTGGAAGCTTTCTGGCGCGACTTCAAGCCGAAGACCGCCGAGATCATGGACAAGAAGCCGTCGGAAGTGACGGCCGAGCTGGATGCCTTTCTCGAGCCGATGCTGTTCCCTGACAAGGGCGACGGCAGCGACCCGCGCCTGTGTCCGCTGTGCAAGGAAGGGCGGCTCTCGCTGCGTGGAGGGCGCTACGGCGCGTTTATCGCCTGCTCCAACTATCCCGAGTGCAAGTTCACCCGCAAATTCGGTCAGCCCGGCGGATCGGACGGCGACGCGGCCTCGTCGGGACCGGAGGAGCTCGGCCAGCATCCCGAGACCGGCACGCCGATCTACCGCAAGGCCGGCCGCTTCGGCCCCTATATCGAGACGGTCGTCGGCGATGAGACCAGGCGCGCCTCGATCCCCAAGGATCTGCCGGACGGCGAGCTGACCCTCGACTGGGCGGCAAAGCTGCTCTCGCTGCCCCGCGCGGTCGGCGATCATCCGGAGAGCGGCAAGCCGATCACGGCCAGCATCGGGCGCTATGGCCCCTATCTCGCGCATGACGGCAAATATGCGCGCCTCGCCTCGACCGCCGAAGTGTTCGAGACCGGCATGAACGCTGCTGTCGCCAAGCTTGCCGATGCCGCCCATCGCGGCGGCGCGCGCAAGGGGACCGAGCCGCTCAAGGTCCTCGGCGCCCATCCGCGCACGGAGGCCGAGATCAAGCTGATGGCGGGCCGCTTCGGCGCCTATGTGACCGATGGCGAGACCAACGCGACCCTCCCGAAGACGATCGCGCCCGAGGACCTCACGCTGGAAGAAGCAGCCCAGCTGATCGACGCGCGCGCGGCAGCGGGTCCGTCAAAGAAGAAGGGCAAGGCGAAGAAGGCCGCGCCGAAGAAAGCGGCGGCGAAGAAGCCTGCTGCGAAAAAGGCGCCCGCGAAGAAGAAGGCGGACTGATCCCCTCAAACCCTCTCCCGCCTGCGGGAGGGGGAGGGGCCCGGCGCGTAGCGGCGGGAGGGTGAGGGTCTTCTTCTTCGCTCAGCGGAGCGACCGCTGTCCTACATCTCCCCAATCATGGCATGGGAAACTGCGCGGATCGCCTCAGAGCCTCCCGCGCCGTTCCTTCTCATCGTCCGAAAAACCGCAGAAATCCGGGCCGTTTCGCGACCCCGGCCAGACTTTGCCGAAATCACCATGGCGCATATGCACGACCTTGGAGAAGATAAGGGCCGTAAGTCTATGAAAAGGCACTAATCTGCCTTGATGCCATTGCCGGCAAAACCGGGTAAAAAGTCGCAGAAGAGGCCATTGCCACGAAGCGGACGATCAGGAAGCAGGCAAAAACTGTTCTTGCGCAGTCCGGGACTCGGGGCCGATAAGCCCCGGTCTTGCCGCACGAAAGACAAAGTGTCGCGCCTTACAGGAAAAGCTTGCTGCGTCCCCTCTGGCGCTGGGCTAGCAGCGCCACATACATGATGGCGGCCCGAGCGCGCCCACCGATCAAGCCCAGGACGACCAATGACTCGCACGCTGACCCATCTCGAACGTCTGGAAGCCGAGAGCATCCACATCATGCGCGAGGTGGTGGCCGAGGCGGAAAAGCCGGTCATGCTCTATTCGGTGGGCAAGGACAGCGCGGTGATGCTGCATCTCGCGCGCAAGGCCTTCTATCCCTCGCCGCCGCCCTTTCCGCTGCTCCATGTCGATACGACCTGGAAGTTCAAGGCGATGTACGAGCTGCGCGACCGGATGGCGAAGGAGAGCGGCATGGAACTGCTCGTCTACCAGAACCCGGAGGCCAAGGAACGCGGCATCAATCCGTTCGATCATGGCCCGCTGCACACGGACATGTGGAAGACGGAAGGGCTGAAGCAGGCGCTCAATCTGCATGGCTTCGACGTCGCCTTCGGCGGCGCGCGGCGCGACGAGGAGAAGAGCCGCGCCAAGGAGCGCATCTTCTCGTTCCGCACCGCCTCGCACGGCTGGGACCCCAAGAACCAGCGCCCGGAGCTCTGGAACCTCTACAATGCGAAGAAGGCGAAAGGCGAGAGCATCCGCTGCTTCCCGATCAGCAACTGGACCGAGCTCGACATCTGGCAATATATCCAGCTGAACGACGTCCCCATCGTCCCGCTCTATTTCTCGGCCCCGCGCCCGACCGTCGAGCGCGACGGGCTTCTCTTGATGGTCGACGATGAGCGTTTCCCGCTGCAGCCGGGCGAAGTGCCGGTCGAGCGCTCGATCCGCTTCCGCACGCTTGGTTGCTATCCGCTGACCGGCGCGGTCGAGAGCGAGGCCGCGACCTTGCCGGAGGTCATTCAGGAAATGCTCCTCACCACCACCAGCGAGCGTCAGGGCCGCGCGATCGACAAGGATGCCGGTGGCGCCGGCATGGAGAAGAAGAAGCAGGAGGGGTACTTCTGATGTCCGACATCGCCGAACCCGTCTACCAGACCGAAGCTCTCATCGCCGAGGATATCGACGCCTATCTGGAGCAGCATCAGCACAAGTCGATGCTCCGCTTCATCACCTGCGGCAGTGTCGATGACGGCAAATCCACGCTGATCGGACGCCTGTTGTACGACAGCAAGATGATCTTTGAGGATCAACTCGCGGCGCTGGAGGCGGACAGCAAGCGCGTCGGCACACAGGGGCAGGAAATCGACTTCGCGCTGCTGGTCGACGGCCTCGCCGCCGAGCGCGAGCAGGGAATCACGATCGACGTCGCCTATCGCTTCTTCACGACCGAGAAGCGCAAGTTCATCGTCGCCGACACGCCCGGCCACGAACAATATACCCGCAACATGGTGACCGGCGCCTCGACCGCCGATCTCGCCGTGATCCTGATCGACGCGCGCAAGGGCGTGCTGACCCAGACCCGCCGCCACAGCTATCTCGCCCAGCTCGTCGGCATCCGCCACATCGTGCTGGCCGTGAACAAGATGGACCTGGTCGATTATGATCAGGTGCTCTTCGATGCGATCGTGAAGGACTATGCCGAGTTCGCGCGGGGCATCGGCATCAAGAGCTTCGTGCCCATGCCCATCTCCGGCTTCAAGGGCGACAATATCACGGCGCTCTCGCCCAACACGCCCTGGTACAAGGGGCCGACCTTGATCGACTATCTGGAGACGGTCGAGGTCGACAACAGCGCCGCGCAGGCGAAGCCGTTCCGTCTGCCGGTGCAGTGGGTCAATCGCCCCAATCTCGACTTCCGCGGCTTTGCCGGCCTGATCGCCAGCGGCACCGTCAAGCCGGGCGATCAGATTCGCGTGCTGCCCTCGGGCAAGACCAGCACGGTCAGCCGCATCGTGACGCTCGATGGCGATCTTGACCAAGCGGTGGCCAGCCAGTCCGTGACGCTCTGCTTCGACGACGAGATCGATTGCTCGCGCGGCGACGTCATCGCGACCTCCGCCAGTCCGGCGCAGGTTGCCGATCAGTTCGAAGCGACGGTCGTCTGGATGTCGGACGAAGCGCTGAAGCCCGGTCGTGCCTATTGGCTGAAGATCGGTACGCAGACCGTCTCGGCAACCGTCCAGGCGCCCAAATACGAGATCAACGTCAACTCGCTGGAGCAGCTCGCGGCCAAGACCCTGGAGCTGAATGCCATCGGCGTCGCGGAGATCACGACCGACAAGCCGGTCGTGTTCGAGCCCTATGGCGACAATCGCACGCTGGGCGGATTCATCCTGATCGACAAGATCAGCAACTCGACGGTCGCTGCGGGCATGCTGCATTTCTCGCTGCGCCGCGCGCAGAATGTGCATTGGCAGGCGGTCGATATCGGTCGCGAGGCGCACGCCGCGCAAAAGGGCCAGCGTCCGGCGGTGCTGTGGTTCACCGGGCTTTCTGGCTCCGGCAAATCGACCATCGCCAACATCGTCGAGAAGAAGTTGTTCGCGCAGGGCCGCCATAGCTTCCTGCTCGACGGCGACAATATCCGCCACGGCCTCAACAAGGATCTCGGCTTCACCGAGGCCGACCGGATCGAGAATATCCGCCGCGTCGGCGAAGTGACGAAGCTGATGACCGATGCCGGCCTGATCGTCATCACAGCCTTCATCTCGCCGTTCCGGGCCGAGCGCGACATGGTGCGCGCGATGTTGCCGGATGGTGAGTTCATCGAGGTGTTCGTCGACACGCCGCTTGCAGAGGCAGAGAAGCGAGACGTGAAGGGTCTCTACAAGAAGGCGCGCGCCGGCGAGCTCAAGAACTTCACGGGCATCGACAGCCCCTATGAGGCGCCGGAACGGCCCGAGATCCGGATCGATACGACCAAGGTTACGCCGGAAGAGGCGGCCGATCTGATCGTCGAGCGCATCCTCGGCGTGTGGAGCCCCGATCTGTGACCGATGCCGAGCTTGCCGCGCAGCTCGCCGAGGCGGCGGGCAAGTTGCTTCTTGAGGTGCGCGCCTCGGGCGCATTTGAGGGCAAGGCGCTCGGCAAGATCGGTGACGAGATCGCCAACCAGTTCCTTGTGGCGGCACTGCAGGAACAGCGGCCGGACGATGGGCTGCTATCGGAGGAGCGCAAGGATACGAGCGACCGCCTTTCCAAATCCCGCGTCTGGATCGTCGATCCTGTCGACGGGACGCGCGAATATGGCGAAGCCCGGACGGACTGGGCGGTGCATGTCGCGCTGGCGATCAATGGCGTCGCGACCGTAGGCGCCGTCGCCTTGCCGGGGCTGGATCTGGTTCTGCGCTCCGATCAGCCCGAGACCGTTCCGCCGCCACCCGAAATGCTGCGCATGGTCGTCAGCCGCACGCGCCCTGCGGCCGAGGCGCTCTCCGTCGCCAACACGCTGTGCGCCGAGCTGGTGCTGATGGGTTCGGCCGGTGCCAAGGCGATGGCCGTCGTCCGGGGCGAGGCCGACATCTACCTGCATTCGGGCGGGCAATATGAGTGGGATAGCTGCGCGCCCGTCGCCGTCGCGCTCGCCCACGGCCTGCATTGCTCGCGCATTGACGGTTCGCCGCTGCTCTACAATCGCGAGAATGTCTATCTGCCGGACCTGCTGATCTGCCGTCCCGAGCATGCCGGGCGCGTGCTGGCGCTCGTCAAGGAAGCGGCGAACTGATCAACGGCGGATTGCCCGCCCTCGCGAACTTGCTGTAAGCCCACCATCGGGACGCCCCAGAAAGACGCATAGTCAGGGGGAGAGATGGGCAAGAATATCGTCATCCTGTTCGACGGGACATCCAACCAGATTTCCGAGAACCGCACGAATATCCTGCGACTTTATGGCGCGCTGGAGAAGAGCGAGCGCCAGCTTGTCTTTTACGATCCCGGCGTCGGCACGCTCGGTGTCGCCGACAGCTGGGGGCGCCTGTGGCCGCGCTGTGTCGAAATATGGGGCCTGGTGACCGGATGGGGCATGGATGGCAACGTCAAGCAGGCCTACCGCTTCCTCGTCGAGAATTATGAGCGTGGCGCAGGGGGTGGGGACCGTGACCGCATCTATCTCTTCGGTTTCAGCCGTGGCGCTTACACGGCCCGGGTGCTGGCGGGCCTGATCAACGCCGTGGGACTCATCGAGCCGCGCAACCTCAATCTGCTCGATTATGTCTATCGCGCCTACAAGCTCGTCGGCAGTCGCCAGCCGCCCGACAGCGACGCACCGCCGGCCGCCGCGGATTTTGCCGAAGTGCGGCTTTATGAGCGCGTGCTGCGTCCCGATCGCCCGCCGATCCGGTTGCTCGGGCTGTTCGACACGGTCGCGTCGGTGATCGAAAGCGGGCCATGGGGGCCGCGCCTGCGATCCCACGCTTACACGCGCCGTAATCCCAGCGTCGAGATGGTGCGCCACGCCGTCGCGATGGACGAACGGCGCACGATGTTCAGTCCGCAACTCTGGCCGGCGGGCGAGGACTATTGGGGCGGGCCGTTCAAGGGCATCGACCCCAGGCCGCAGGATGTGCGCGAGGTCTGGTTCGCGGGCGTGCATGGCGATGTCGGCGGCGGCTATCCGGAAGCGGAAAGCGGCCTCTGCAAGGTACCGCTTGCCTGGATGATCGAGCAGACCAGATCGACCGGGCTGCACTATGTCACGCAGACGGTGAACTCGGTCGTACTCGGCAAGCGCAAGGATACGCATTATGTCCCGCCCGCGCCGCTGGCCCAGCCGCACCGGTCGATGAAGGCCTTCTGGCCGCTCTGCGAGTTCCTTCCGCGCCGCCGTTCGCGCCTCTCGAAGCGCCGTGCGCTATGCGGGTGGACGCTGCCGCTATACGAGCGGCGCACGATTCCGCCGGGATCGGTCATTCACCGATCGGTGATCGCGCGGATTGTCGCCAGTGGAGCGAAGCCGGCCAATCTGCCGGACGAGCATGGCGTCGATCCCTGATCGGCACGCCTGAAGCTGGTGACCCCTACGGGAATCGAACCCGTGTTTCAGCCGTGAGAGGGCCGCGTCCTGACCGCTAGACGAAGGGGCCATAAGGCCGGCGGACGCATGGCGCCGCCGCGGTGAGAGGGCGCCTTTAGGGACGACGCCCCGCGCGGTCAAGGCCAATCATGCGAGCGCCATATCCTCGATGTGCAGCTCGGCGGCGGGTCGCGCGCCCCAATCGTCGATGCGGGCGCGGCCGGCGAGCCAGAAGCGGGCGGACCGATCCGCGCCGAGCAATGCCTGGCCGAGCGGTGTATCGACCTGCCGGAACGCCATGGCCTTTAGGGAGCGGCCATCCTCGCCGCTGACGATGGCGCGAACATGGCTGGTGCCGACGATATCCGCCTTCATCACGCGCACCGGCCCGAGCGCGACGCGCGGCGCTGGCCAGCCATTGCCGAACGGCCCGGCGCCTTCCATTTCGTTGACCAGATCCGGCGTCAGCCCGGCGGGCGCAACCAGCAGATCGATGAGCAGTGCTTGCGCGGCCGCAGCGCGCGCGACGTCTTCGCGCAGCCGGTCGTCGAGGAAATCGGCAAAGGCCGCGAGGCGGTCCCGCTCGATCGTCAGGCCCGCTGCCATAGCATGACCGCCGCCCGCGACGAGCAGGCCATGATCCTTGGCAGCGAGCACGGCCGCGCCGAGATCGACGCCGCCGATCGAGCGGCCCGATCCCTTGCCGATGCCGGCCTCGTCGAGCGCGATGACGATGGAGGGGAGGCCGGTCTTTTCCTTGATGCGGCCCGCCACGATGCCGATGACGCCGGGATGCCAGCCATCGCTGGAAACGAGAGCCACGGCCCGCCCGGTCTGCGTGGCGAGCAAGGCTTCGGCCTGTTCCTGCACGGTCGCCTCGATGGCGCGGCGCTCCTCGTTCAGGCGATCAAGTTCGCGGGCGAGGCTGGCGGCTTCCTCCGGATCGCAGGTGGTGAGCAGGCGCACGCCCAGATCCGAGCGGCCGACGCGCCCGCCGGCATTGATACGCGGGCCGAGTGCGAAACCGAGATCGGCGGCTTGCGGCGCGCGCTCCAGCCGGCTCGCGGCGAAGAGAGCGTTGAGGCCGATATTGCCGCGCCGGGCCATAGCCTTCAGGCCTTGGGCCACGAAGGCCCGATTGAGGCCGCGAATTTGCGCGACATCTGCGACGGTGCCAAGCGCGACGATGTCCAGCAGATCCATGAGGCGCGGCTCGGTCCGCTTGTCGAACCAGCCGCGCGCGCGCAGCGTGCGGATGAGCGCCGCGCCGAGCAGGAAGGCGACACCGACGGCAGCGAGATGGCCATGCGATGCGCCCTCGTCGCTTTCGTCCAGCCGGTTGGGATTGACCAGCGCGTGCGCGACGGGGAGGGCGGCGGCGCATTTGTGATGATCGACGACGATGACGTCCAGCCCGGCATCGCGTGCGGCCTCCAGCGCGGCAAACGCCTGCGCGCCGCAATCGACCGTGACGACGAGGCTGGAGCCTTGTCCGGCCAGCGCCACAAGTGCCTCGCCGGAGGGGCCATAGCCTTCCATCAGCCGGTCGGGGATATAATAGCCGGCCTCAAGTCCCAGATCGCGCAGCAGGCGGATGAGCAGGGCGGCGCTGGTCGCGCCGTCCACGTCATAATCGCCGAAGATTGTCACCGACTCGCGGTCGATAACGGCTGCGGCGAGCCGCTCGGCAGCACGGTCCATGTCGCGGAAGACCGACGGATCCGGCATGAACGCGCGGATCGTGGGCGTGCGCTCGCGTTCGAGGGCGTCGTGCGTGCAGCCGCGCGCGCGCAAAAGATCGTCGATCAGCGCCCCGGCACTGCCTGCCGGTTCAGGTCCACGCCAGCGCCAGGGGCGGCCGGTGAGCGAGCGGTCGATATCGAGGGCGAAGCGGGTCAAAGGGCCGCTCCGGGCAGTACGGATGCCTGCCAAAGGTTCTGAAGGTTATGGGGTACGCCGAAATCTCCGGAGCGGATCGGGCGACGCCGGTTTCGACGAATCCGGACCGGCAAGGAGAGTGGTGGGAGCATGGCAGCGGATGCTAGCATGACCAGCGCGTCGTAGGACAGGGCCGAAGCAGCCGGGGCGGCCTTGGCATTCGAATATAAAAAAGATATATGATCTATATACGAATCATATATGGAGTCCCTTGTGGGTATCTTGAACATCGAGGACGAGCTGCACGATACGGTGCGCAAGGCGAGCAAGGTGTCCTATCGCTCGATCAACGCACAGGCGGCCTACTGGATCAAGATCGGCATGCTGTGCGAGACCAATCCGACGCTGAGCTTCACCGAAATCATTGAGCGTGAGCTGAACGCGGCGGGCGTGTCGGCGCCACCATTGGCAGTGAACGAAGCGTGACGAAGCAGCCGGAAGAACTGGCGCTGATGGCCGAGGCCGGGCGTCTGCTGGCATCCGTGTTCGAGATGCTGGACCGGACGCAGCGTGTCGGCATGTCCACGCTGGACATCGATACGCTGGTCGAGCGGTTCATCGTCGAGAAGCTTCACGCGCGGCCCGCGAGCAAGGGCCAATATGGCTATGGCTTCGTTCTGAATTCATCCGTGAACGATGTCGTCTGTCACGGCGTGCCTTCGCAGTCCGACGTGCTGCGGGACGGCGACATCGTCAATCTCGACATCACGCTGGAGAAGAACGGGTTCATCGCGGATTCGAGCAAAACCTATCTGATCGGCGATGTGGCTCCGGCTGCGCGGCGTCTGGTTCAGACGACTTATGACGCGATGTGGATGGGGATCCGTGCTGTGCGCCCCGGTGCGCGGCTCGGCGATATTGGCTGGGCGATCGAGCGCCATGCCAAGCGCAACGGCTATTCGGTGGTCCGCGAATATTGCGGGCACGGCATCGGTCGTGAAATGCACGAAGCGCCGCAGATTCTGCACTTCGGCAAGCCGGGCACGGGTCTCGCATTGCGTGAAGGCATGGTCTTCACCATCGAGCCGATGCTCAATCGCGGCCGGCGCGGCGTGCGGACGCAGGACGATGGCTGGACGGTGGTTACCAGGGACGGATCGCTCTCTGCGCAATTCGAGCACACGGTGGCCGTGACGGCGTCCGGCGTCTCGGTGCTGACCCTGCGCTCCGAGGAGCGGGACATGATCGGCAAGATGAGGATCGCGGCCTGAGACGCGCCATCCGGGCCAGCGTCACTTCGATCCTGTCTGTGTGTTCCTGCATCGCGAGGTCGCGAAGGTCGTCACTGCAAGGCATTTCTTCGGCCGATCGCCGCGCCGCCCCACTTGTATTCATCGGGCGAAGCATTAGCTGGCGACCATGGCATCCATCCTTTCGGTCCGCGGCGTTTCCAAGCGCTATGCAAGCGGACATCAGGCCCTTGGCGAGATCGATCTGGACGTTGAGGAGGGCGAGATTTTCGCGCTGCTCGGGCCGAACGGCGCGGGCAAGACGACGCTCATCTCGATCATCTGCGGCATCGTGAATGCGTCCGGCGGGACGGTGACGGTCGACGGGCACGATATCATCAGGGGGTATCGGCATACGCGCTCGACCATCGGGCTGGTGCCGCAGGAGCTGGCGACGGACATGTTCGAGCGGGTGATCGACACGGTCTCGCTCAGCCGCGGCCTGTTCGGCAAGCCACGCAACGACGCCTATATCGAGAAGATCCTGCGCGACCTCTCGCTCTGGGACAAGCGCGCCGCCAAGGTGCAGGAGCTGTCCGGCGGCATGAAGCGGCGCGTGATGATCGCCAAGGCGCTCAGTCACGAACCCAAGCTGCTGTTCCTCGATGAGCCGACGGCGGGCGTGGATGTCGAGCTGCGGCGCGACATGTGGGCGCTGGTGCGCCAGCTGCGCGACAATGGCGCGACGATCATCCTGACGACGCACTATATCGAGGAAGCCGAGGACATGGCCGACCGGATCGGCGTCATTTCCAAGGGCGAGCTGGTGCTGGTCGAAGAGAAGCATGCGCTGATGAAGAAGCTCGGCCGCAAGGTGCTGCATGTGCGCCTGAGCGAAGCGATGAGCGCAGTGCCGGCAGGGCTGGCGGACTGGAAGCTCGCATTGCGCGACGAGGGGCATGAACTCGAATATGAGTTCGACACCCATGCCGAGGACACGGGCGTCTCGGCGTTGCTGGCGCGGCTCGGGGAACTGGGCATCGGCTACAAGGATCTCAACACCGAGGAAAGCTCGCTGGAGGATATCTTCGTGAGCCTCGTCCATGCGCCCAAGTCGACGGCGAAGGGAGAGGCGGCATGAGCTTCAATGTCCATGCCATCAAGGCGATCTACAAGTTCGAGCTGCACCGGTTCGGCCGGACCTTGATGACCAGCCTGTTCGTGCCGGCGATCACGACCTCGCTCTATTTCATCGTGTTCGGCAGCGCGATCGGATCGCGCATGACCGAGGTCGACGGCATTCCTTATGGCGCGTTCATCGTGCCGGGTCTCATCATGCTGTCCATGTTTACGGAGAGCATCTCCAATGCGAGCTTCGGCATCTACATGCCCAAGTTCACAGGGACGATCTACGAGCTGCATTCGGCGCCCGTCTCGCCGCTGGAGAGCGTGATCGCGTTCGTCGGGGCGGCGGCGACCAAATCGATGTTCATCGGGTTGCTGATTCTGGCCACGGCGCATCTGTTCGTGGACATGCCGATCGCGCATCCGATTGCGATGATCGGCTTCATGCTGCTGATCGCGATCAGCTTCTGCCTGTTCGGCTTCATTCTCGGCATCTGGGCGCAGAGCTTCGAGCAACTTTCGGTCATCCCGATGCTGATCGTGACCCCGATGACTTTCCTGGGCGGCGCTTTCTACTCGGTTCACATGCTGCCCGAGCCGTGGAAGACGATCACCCTGTTCAATCCGGTGGTCTATCTGATCAGCGGGTTCCGCTGGACCTTCTTCGGTAAGGGCGACGTTGCCATGGGCATCTCGCTGACGTTCGTTGCGGGTATGCTGGCGGTCTGCCTCACCGTCGTCTGGTGGATGTTCAAGACAGGCTACCGGCTCAAGAAATAGGCCGGCTCAGCGCAAAATCCAGCCGAGCGTGAGTGCGGACACGGCCAACGACAGATAGAGCGGGGCGGCTGCGCGCAGGCCGCCATGGCCCGCCGCGATTACATGCGCCATGCCGGCCTTGACGAGCGTGTTGGCAAGGACGGGAATGGCGAGAATGAGGCCGGCCTCGCGATCGCCCAGCGCGTCGGCAGGCAGGCCGGCGAGCGTCAGGACTGCCGCGTCGACATCGGTCATGCCGGTGATGCCCAGGACGACGGCGATGCCGCTGCTTCCGAACCGCTCCAGAGACCAGCGCGCGACGAGCGAAAGGATGGCGACGAGGCCTGCCAGCAGCAGTGCGGGCCCGAAACCGAGCGGATTGCCGAGCGGCAACGGCGTGGAACTCTGACTGCCGCGCCGCCACGCGAGCGTTGCCAGGGCGAGCGCGACGAGTGTGGCGGGCGCGAGCACCAGGACGAGCGAGGGCAGAGCGCGCGGCACCAGCGCCAGGGCCAGCACCTGCACGCGGACGAACATCACGATCGAGGCCAGCGCGATGCCGGCAGCGAGCGCGCCGCGCGCTTCCGGTTCGCTGCGCAGCCGCCGCGCATATTCGGCGGTCACAGCTGTCGAAGAGACGATTGCACCGGTCAGGGCCACGAAGAGAATCCCCCGCTGCCCGCCGAATCGCCGCGCGGCTGCGTAGCCGATGAAGGAGAGGCCGAGCACGAAGACCACCACCATCCACAGGCGACGGGGATTCCAGGCGTCATAGGGGCCGAGCTGCACGTCGGGCAGGATCGGGAGAATGACGAGAGCGACCAGCGCGAAGCGAGCGATCGCCTCGATCTCCGCGTCATTGATACCCTTGAGCATCATGTGCATCGACTGGCGCGCGCTGAGCAGGGCAAAGGCTGCGCCCGCGGCCGCGAGCGCAACGCCCGGCGACAGGCGGACGGCGGCGAGACCGATCCCGAAAGTCAGGATGCCGGCGACGCAGTTCGTGGCGGAAAGTCGGTCCTCATCCGTGCCGCGCGCATAGCCGATCAGCAGGGCGGCAATGACTCCTGCGCCAAGCACGGCGGCAACGGCATCGGCCGCAAGACCGGCAAGGCCGCCGGCCAGGCCGATCAGCCCGAACGTGCGAAAGCCGGCAACCCGGCGCCCGGCTTCCAGCGTCCGCTGGGCATAGCCGCGCTGGACGCCGACCAGCAATCCGGAAGCCAGCGACGTCAGCAGGCCAAGATAGGGGGCGGGGAACTCCATGGCCCCCCTATACAGGCCCGTGGCGCGGTCGCCACATCCCTTGCATGCGCTTCAGGGCCGCATCCAGCCGGCCCCTCTGGCGATCACTTCACCCGATGCTCGCCCTTCACCCAGCGGACCGTGCCCGAAGAGGCGCGCATCACGACGCTCTCGGTGGTCATCTTGCCGTCGCGCCGCACCTTGACGCCCGCGAGCAGCGAGCCGTCGGTGACGCCGGTCGCGGCGAAGATGCAGTCGCCCTTGGCGAGGTCTTCCAGCACGTAGATACGATCGAGATCCTCGATGCCCCATTTGCGGGCGCGGGCCTTCTCATCATCGTTGCGGAACAGGAGCTTGCCGTTGAACTGTCCGCCGACGCAGCGCAGCGCGGCACAGGCCAGAACACCTTCGGGTGCGCCGCCCGAGCCCATATACATGTCGATGGTCGTGTCAGGATTGGTGGTGGCGATCACGCCGGCCACGTCGCCGTCGCCGATGAGGACCACGCCGCAGCCGATGCCGCGCAGCTCCGCGATGAGCTTCTCATGGCGCGGGCGGTCCAGCACGCAGACAACGATGTCGGACGGGGCGACGCCCTTGGCCTTGGCGACGGCCTCGACATTCTGCGTCGGCGTCTTGGCGAGATCGATGATGCCCGGCGGATAGCCCGGGCCGACCGCGAGCTTCTCCATGTAGACGTCGGGCGCATTGAGGAGATTGCCTTCCTCGGCGGCCGCGAGCACGGCGAGGGCGTTCGGGCCGGCCTTGGCGGTAATGGTCGTGCCTTCCAGCGGATCGAGGGCGATGTCGATCTTCGGCCCCTTGCCGGGCGCGCCGCCGACCTTCTCGCCGATGAAGAGCATCGGGGCTTCGTCGCGCTCACCTTCGCCGATCACGACTGTGCCATCCATGTAGAGGCCATCGAACGCCTTGCGCATCGCTTCCACAGCTGCGGCGTCGGCCGCCTTCTCGTCGCCGCGACCGACCAGCTTGGACGCCGCGATGGCGGCCGCTTCGGTCACGCGCACCATCTCGAGCACGAGAACGCGATCGAGAATGTTGCTTGCTTCGACGGAATTCGACTTCCCCATCCCACTAAATCCTCTGGCTGTTGCGGGGCTTCCGATAGGCGAGCTTTGTTGCAATGTCGATAATGCGTATCGCGTGTAGCAAAGCGTCGGTCGCATGCCGGGCTCGTGTTGGGGTGCGGCTCAATCCAGGATATGCATCACCATTGGCGCACCGAGCAGGCTGTCCGATCCGCCGAGCCGCTTCAAAACGTCCTCGATGCAGGACAGCGCGCCGGCATGAGTGACGATCGCGACCAGCACGCCGCCGTCTTCCGTCTGCGCGCGCTGGATGACGCTCTCGATCGAGACGCCGGCATCGCGCATCGCGGCGGTGATTTCCGCCAGCACACCGGGACGGTCCTGGACGAGGAAGCGCAGATAGGCGCGGCCGATGCGCGCACCTGCATCCGCCTTCACCTGACGCTGGAGCCACTCGGCGGGCATGGCGAAGGCCGGGCCATATTCGTCCCGCGCGACATCGATGACGTCGGCCACGACAGCCGAAGCAGTCGGTCCTTCGCCCGCGCCGGCACCCTGGAAAAAGAGGCGGCCGACGAAATTGCCTTCGGCCACGACGGCGTTCAGCGCGCCATCGACATGGGCGAGCGGATGATCCAGCGGCACGAGCATCGGATGGACGCGCTGGAACAGGCCGACATTCTCGCCGCCTTCCGCTTCGCACTCGGCCATGCCGACAAGGCGAATCTTGTAGCCGAGCGTTGCCGCCTCGCGAATATCGGCCGCCATGACGTGACGGATGCCTGTGATATCGACTTCCGGAAAGTCGATCTCGGTGCCGAAGGCGAGGCTGGCCAGAATGGAGAGCTTATGCGCCGCATCGATGCCGTCGATGTCGAAAGTCGGGTCGGCCTCGGCATATCCTTTGGCCTGCGCGTCATCGAGCACGTCCTGGAAGGCGCTGCCGTCCTTCTCCATGGTCGAGAGGATGAAATTGCAGGTGCCATTGAGGATTCCATAGACGCGCATGATCCGATTCGCGGCGGCGCCTTCCCGAAGTCCCTTGATGACCGGAACGCCACCCGCGACCGCTGCTTCATATTTGAGCGCCACGCCGGTTCGCTCCGCCTCGCGGGCGAGATCGAGGCCATGATGCGCGATCATGGCCTTGTTGGCCGTGACGAACGGCTTGCCGCGCCCGAGACACTGGCGTGCGAGGGTAAGGGCGGGGCCGTCCGATCCGCCGATCAGCTCGACGACGGCATCGATGTCTTCGCGCGCGGCGAGCGATGACATGTCATCGACCCATTCATAAGGCGACAGGTCGATGCCGCGATCCTTGTTGCGGTCCCGCGCGGAAATGGCGACGACCTCGATAGGCCGACCGGCGCGGCGCGCGACGAGTTCGCGATTGACCTCCAGCAGCCGAATGACGCCGGCGCCCACGGTTCCAAGTCCGACAATGGCCAGGCGGAGCGGGGCGGTCTCGGTCATTATACTCTCTATCCTTCTGAACGGGCGCGAGCCTTGACGAACAGGCGCGCGCGACGGCGCCGCTCATAGAGAGTTTTCGCGGCGGTTGGAAACCCGGACGACGCAGTTGCCATCCGGCCCTATCAGATGACCGGTTTCGCGGCCCGGTCGCAGGGTGCCAGGGCCTGGCGGAAGGCGAGATAGTCGCGCGTCGCCGCCTGCGCGTCGGCTTGCTCGACGCCACGCAGGGCGCGGGGCGGCAGGCTTTGGGGCAGGCTGCACGCGAGACGATACCAGAGCATCGTTTCGGGCTCGGGAATGGAGGCGGCATCATCGACGATCTCGCCGAGCGAGGCGCTGAAGCGCGGCTGCTCGTCCGGCCGCCGGATGACGGAGAGCGAAATCGGTGTGCCGTCGGCGGTGTCGAGGAAGATTTGCGTCTCGCTTTCCCCCCGGATCGCGCCGGCAACGTGGAATGCGGAGCTGATGCCCGTGATGGCCGGTGGAAGATTGCTGGCGATCGCATCCTTGAGCACGCGGCGCGTGAGTGCCTCATTGGCGGGCGACCAGTCGACCGCCGCGCTGCTCGATGTCAGCTGAAGCTGCGCGACGTTGCTGCCGCTCTTGCCGAACAGGATCAGGGTACGCCCCTTGAGGCCGGGCTTTTTCGCCTTGGCGGTCGGGCCGTCAATAAGGAAGGCAACCTTGCGGGCAATGACGGAGTCGCCGCGAATCAATCCGATGCTTTCGGCCTCCACATAGAATCGACTTTGACCCGGCAAGAGGCCCGGCGCGCGCTCGGGCGGCAGCACGGCGAGCGACTTCACCTTGACCGTCGCGATCGTCTGCGAGGCCAGGATCAGGTCGGCAAGCCGGGCATAGCTGATGCTCGGCGCTGCGGGGGGAGGCGGTGACTCCGCAGCGTGTGCAACTGCGGAAAAACTTGAGATTCCGTAAAGAAACAATGCCGCCGCGAGAAAGCCCCGCGACTGCTTGCGATTCTCAGATTCGTTGATCTCATCCGTCATATTATCGTTTCTCCAGGTGCCCCCCGGTAGCCAACAACATAGTGCGTAGCACCTACGATTGCATTCCCAACAAAGCGTTTGCCTCGCGCCATTTGGCGCGATAGGACGAGTCCCGAAAACAGAGCCCGAGCGATCGAGGTCGCGCGGACGGCGTAGCCATGATGCTGTAACGTCGTTCCGCCATCCTTGGATCACCATTGCTGCATTGAGCTAAGGAGTGTCGTTGCTGAATGGCCTATGCTGACCACTCGCAATCGTCCAGTCGGACGGTTTCTATCATTATCGTGGCGCTCATTCACGCGGTCCTCGGCTATGCGTTCGTGACGGGTCTTGGCATTAAATATGTCAAGAAGGCTGCAGAGCAGCTGAACGTCATCGACGTCGCCGAAGAGCCGCCGCCGCCAGAGGAAGAGCCACCGCCGCCGCCGCCGCCGCCGCCGGACATGCCTCCGCCGCCGCCGCCGCCGCCTTCGGCTCCGCCACCGATGATTTCGCTGCCGTCTAACGCGCCGGTCCTCGCGCCGCCGCCGCCGCCGGCTCCGCCTCCGTCTGCACCGCCCGCGCCGCCGGCTCCGCCGCCGCCGCCCGTGGTCAGCAAGGCCGCCGGTGCGCGCGGTAATCCGAACAGCTGGATCACGAACGACGACTATCCGTCGCGTGCGCTTCGTGACGAGGCTCAGGGTACCGTGGCCATCGCGTGGGAAATCAACACGCAAGGTCGTGTCGAGAATTGCCGCGTGACGCAATCGAGCGGCAACTCGGATCTCGATGAAGCCGCGTGCAGCCTCATTGTTCGCCGTGGCCGTTACACGCCCGCGCTCGATCAGGCCGGCAACCCGATGCGTTCGACAGACCGTCGTCGCGTGGTGTGGCGTCTGCCCGAGTAATCGCAGCTTTTTCGGCCGCTCCGGACTGGGGCCAGGGGCGGCCTTTTTACTGACTGGTTTGAAGAGGAAACAATCGAATGTTCATTCAACTTTCCGCAGCCGCCGCGCCGGCCGCATCCAGCAACCCTTACGGCCTGATGGAAGCCCTCGAGCAGGGCGGTGTCATTGCCTGGACGGTGTTCATCATCCTGGTCGGCATGTCGGTCTTCTCGTTCTTCATCCTCTTCTCGAAGCTCATCGAGCAGCAGAAGGTCATCGGCCAGGCCAAGAAGGTCCGTGCCAGCTTCTGGCGCAGCAATTCGCTCAAGGAAGGCTCGGCCAAGCTTGAGAAGAACAGCGCCTACAAGCAGCTGGTCGACGACGGCATTCTGGCTCAGGAGCAGCATGCCAAGCTGACCAACCCGGTCGAAGCGCATGACTGGCTGCATGCCTCGCTCGCCCGCTCGGAAGCCTCGATCAACTCGAAGCTCAACGGTGGCCTGGCCTTCCTCGCGACCGTCGGCGCTACTTCGCCGTTCATCGGTCTGTTCGGTACGGTTATCGGCATCTACCGCGCTCTGATCAAGATCGGCGCGTCGGGTCAGGCATCGATCGACGCCGTCGCCGGCCCGGTCGGTGAAGCTCTCATCATGACCGCCCTGGGTCTGGCCGTGGCCGTTCCCGCAGTGCTTGCCTACAACTGGCTGCAGCGCCGCAACAAGTCGATCGCCGAAGACCTCAGCGCGTTCAACAACGATCTGCTCGGCTACATGGTCTCGAACGGCGCTGTCCGTCCGACCGTGACTGCCGCTCCGGCCGCTCCGGCTCCCAAGCCGGCTGCCGCCAAGGCCTGATCGCACACGGGATTGCGCGGCGCGGGCTTTCGGCCCGGCCGCGCCGTCCATGACGGATTTGCACGGGGCTTCGGCCTAGATGTAGGATTTTGACCGATGGCAATGAGTTCTGGGGGTGGTGGCGATGACACCCCGATGTCGGACATCAACACGACGCCTCTCGTGGACGTCATGCTGGTGCTTCTCATCATCTTCCTGATCGCGGTTCCGGTCGTGATCCAGACGGTTGACGTGAGGCTCCCGCAGATCGCCTTTGAACCCACGACCACCAAGCCCGAGAATGTTTCGCTGACCGTGCGCGCGGTGGATGGCCAGTGCGAAGTCTACTGGAACATGACCAAGGTCGATGCGAGCGGTCTGCTCAATCGCGCCGTGGAAAAGCTCAAGAAGGACATCGAGAAGGCCGGCGGCGTCGAGAACATGGATCCGGACGATCTGCCCGAGGCTCATATTCGCGCGGATGTCGATACGCCTTACCGGTGCATCGGTGGCACCATCTTCACGATGCAGCGTGCCGGCTATCCGAAGGTCGGGTTCATTTCCGAGCCTGCGCCGGGTTCGATCCAAGTCCGTCGCCTCTGACGCCCAGAATTTAGGAGACCAGTCCCATGGCCATGAGTGGCGGCAAAGACGATGGCGAGCCCATGATGGAGATGAACACGACGCCGTTGATCGACGTCATGCTCGTTCTTCTCATCATGTTCATCATCACCATTCCGATTCAGACCCACGCCGTGAAGATCGACCTGCCTCAGAACACGAACGTGCCTGAGAATGCGATCGATCCCGTCAAGAATCGCCTGACCATCGATCCCGCCGGGATCATCTACTGGAACGGCATGCCGGTCGATCGTGTCCGTCTGCGCCAGTATCTGGAGCAGACCGTACAGATGACGCCGGAGCCCGAACTGCAGTTCGAGCCGGATCAGTCGGCGCGCTATGTGGTGGTCGATGACGTGCTCGCGATCATCAAGCGGGCGAAAGTAACCAAGCTGGGTTTCGTCGGAAACGAACGCTACGGCGGCGTGTTCTAAGATCCGTCGGCGGGCTGATCCCACCGGGCCGGCCCGCCCGACAACCAGTCAGTCTTGCAAGGGGGCTTCGGCCCCTTTTTTTCGTGTCCTGCCGCAGCCTTATGCGCGCCGAAGCGTGCCAAGATGGGGCACGATCAGCGCCGCGTCGTTAGGACTTTGGTAATGTTCGGAAGCCTAATTTCGGCCGTCAGCGATCAGGGTCGAGATGAGCGCGCTTCCGGAAAAAATTGAACAGCACACGTCCAGATTGCACAATCGCCAGACTGTGCTCATCGGGGTGCGCGTCCGGCGCAAGGGCGAGAGCTGGTTCAAGAGCCGCATCACCGACATGTCGCTGGGCGGTTTCCGGCTGCTGAGCTTCGTCAAGCTCAAGATCGGCATGGAGGTCTGGGTGATGTTCCCGGGTTTTGAGGGCCGCAAGGCGCATGTGGTCTGGACTGCCAATCATGAAGCAGGCTGCGAATTCGAGAGCCCGCTGCACCCAGCCATTTTCGATCACATCGTCCGCATGTCGGATCCGCTCGCGCGCGGATAAGGTGCGGGTCAAGGCGTCAGACCTTCCTGCGACGGCGCTACTTGTGGAGATGTCAGGCCGATCGAGCCGCCTGTGTCCAGGCGCGGTGCGCCTTGCTTCGATGGCTGATTGGGGGTGGAAAGCTGACATTAACGACCACGCCTGAGGGCAGCGCGAACTCCCACAACGTAGAAGACAGCGAATACAACGAGACTAACGACGACGGTCCAGCGCTTTTCCTGCACGCATGTTCTTAAATCAGTGTCAGTCTGTTCCAACCCGCAGTCGCCCCCCACTAACCAACTGAGCAACAGCACGAGGAATAGCGAGATGGCCCAGTAGGCAGCTGATCCAAGCGCCCAAGCAATGCATATAGCAACAGGCTTCATGCCGAAGCCTTAAACTAATTAGCGATATCCGCAAAGTCGTCGGGTCCGGACGGGTCGCCTTTGCTGAGCTACTGACCCTAGTGGGTCTCCGCGAACTGCAGCGACGCGAGCCTGGCATAGAGGCCGCCCCGGGTCGTGAGTTCCGCATGCGTGCCGATCTCGACGATGCGGCCCTCGTCCATGACGACGATGCGATCGGCCGCGCGAACGGTCGCGAGCCGGTGCGCGATCACGATGGTCGTGCGGTCCTTCATGAGAACGGACAGCGCGTCCTGCACCAGTCGCTCGGACTCGGCGTCGAGCGCGGAAGTCGCCTCGTCGAGCAGGAGGAGCGGGGCGTCCTTGAGGAGCGCGCGCGCAATAGCGACGCGCTGACGCTGCCCGCCCGAGAGGCGTGCGCCGCCTTCACCGAGCTCGGTGTCGATGCCCTGTGGCAGACTGCGGAGGAAATCCTCGGCATGGGCCGCGCGGGCGGCAACCATAAGGGCCTCGTCGCTTGCGTCCCAATGGCCGTAGCGCAGATTGTCGCGCGCGCTGGCGGCGAAGATCACGGCTTCCTGCGGCACCAGCGCGATCATGCCGCGGATCGCCGCGGTGTCGGCCTCGCGCAGATCGACGCCGTTCAGCAGGATACGGCCTTCGCCCGGGTCGTAGAAGCGCTCCGCGAGCTGGAGCAGCGTCGATTTGCCTGCGCCGGAAGGGCCGACGATCGCGACGGTCTCGCCGGGCGAGACGTCCAGCGAGAAGTCGGCGAGCGCCAGCGTGTCAGGGCGCGTGGGATAACGGAACGAGACCTGCTCGAAAACCAGCCTCGCCTCGTGCGCGGCGGGGATCGGGACAGGATCGGCAGGCGGGCGGATCGCCGGCACGGCGGCGGTCAATTCGCTGAGCCGACCGGCCGCGCCCGCACCGCGCAGCAGATCGCCATAGACTTCGGTCAGCGCGCCGAATGCGCCGGCGACGAGGCCGCCGGTAATCACGAACGCAGCGATGCTGCCGCCAGACATACGGCCCGAGGCGACGTCGAGCGCCCCTTGCCACATGATCATGGTGATCGAACCGAAGATGACCAGAATGACGAAAGCCGTCATGCCCGCGCGCACGAGAATGCGCCGACGTGCCGTGCGGAAACCGTCCTCGACGGCCTGGCCGAACCGCTCCGCCTCGCGGCGCTCCTGCGTGAAGGCCTGCACGATCTTCATCGCGCCCAGTATCTCGGTGGTGATGCTGCCGACTGCCGCCAGGCGATCCTGGCTCGTGCGCGACAGGTTGCGCAGCCGCCGCCCGATCAGCACGACCGGGCCGAGCACGATCGGAATGCCGAACAGCAGCATGGCCGTCAGGCGCGGCGCCAGCGTGAAGAGATAGATAACGCCGCCGACGCCGGTCAGCACGTTGCGCAGCGCCACGGAAACAGTCGAGCCCACCACCTGTTCGATGACGGCCGTGTCCGCGGTCATGCGCGATGCGATCTCGGAGGGGCGATTATGCTCGAAAAAGGCCGGCTCCATCCGCAGCAGGTTGCGCTGCGCCGCGATCCGCATATCGGCCACGACCCGTTCGCCGAGCCAGGACACGAAATAGAAGCGCAGCGCGGTGGCGACGGCGAGAATCAGTACGATGAGCAGCAGATAGTTGAACCAGCGACCCATATCCTCGCCGGCGCCCGCGCCGGTGGCGAAGCCGCGGTCGATCACCAGCTTGAATCCGCTCGGAATGGCAAGCGTCGCGGCCGAGGCCATCATCAGGGCCAGTGCCGCGCCGATCAGTCGCCCGGGATAGTGAAGCGCGCGCGCCCATATGAGCCGCAAATTGCCCAGATCGGCCGATTTGCGGTCTGTTTCATCGGTGGATTTTCCGGAGCGGGAGGCCATCGGCGCGCCCTAGACCAACTTTGCAGTCTTTGGGAGCGCTTTTGCATCTGCGCATGTTCTGCGCCCGTGGCATAGCGCGGGACGGAAGATTCTTAACACCCCGCCTGCTAAACCTGCTTTATTGCATCGCAACACCGAATCCGTAGACCTATATGAAACGGGCATCAGGCAAGGATACGCATGCTTTACAACGCTTATGAAATCCAGCGCAGCTTGCTCGCGAGCGCCAGTGCCGTCGCCACGGCAAGCGTGGAATTTCTGCAGAATCCGGCCAATCCATTCGCCTATTTTGGTGGTGGACCGATGATGGCCTCGGCGCTCGATGTGTTCGCGCATGCAGCAGCGCCGCGCGGCAAGCCAGCCTTTGACCTGCCGACAACCGAGATTGACGGCGAGACCGTGACGGTTCACGAGACGATCGAAGCGCGCAAGTCCTTCGGCCAACTCAAGCATTTCGTGCGCAAGGGGCATGAGACGGGGGCGCCCAAGCTGCTCATCGTCGCGCCGATGTCCGGCCACTTCGCGACGCTGCTGCGCGGCACGGTCGCGCGGCTGCTGCCGGGGCACGACATCTACATCACCGACTGGCGCGATGCCCGCAACGTGCCGCTCTCGCAGGGCACGTTCGATCTGGACGACTATGTCGATTATCTGGTGGACTGGCTCGCTCATATCGGCCCCGGCGCGCATATGCTGGCCGTCTGCCAGCCCTCGGTCCCCTGTCTTGCCGCCGCGAGCCTGATGTCGGCCTCGAAGCATCCCTGCCGCCCGCGCACGCTCACCATGATGGGCGGACCGATCGACACGCGCCAGGGGCCGACTGCGGTCAACGAGCTCGCCATGGACCGGCCGCTCAGCTGGTTCCGGCAGAATGTCGTCGTCACCGTGCCGTTCAGCTATGCGGGCGCAGGGCGGAAGGTCTATCCCGGCTTCATGCAGCTTGCCGGTTTCATGACCATGAACCTCGGCAATCACCTCATGAGCCACTGGCAGATGTTCAAGCATCTGGTGAAAGGCGACGAGGACAGCGCCGACGCGACCAAGCGCTTCTACGAGGAATATCGTTCGGTCTGCGACATGACGGCGGAATTCTACCTCCAGACCGTCAACGAGGTGTTCAAGAAGCACAGCCTGCCCAAGGGTGAGTTCCTGCACCGGGGCATGCCGGTGAACACAGCGGATATTACCGATATCGGCCTGCTCGCTGTCGAAGGCGAGAATGACGATATTTCAGGCATCGGCCAGACCGAGGCCGCCCTGCACATCACGCCCGACCTGCCTGACGCCTACAAGCAATATTATCTCGCCAAGGATGTCGGCCATTATGGCATTTTCAACGGCTCCAAATGGCGTAACCGGATCGCGCCGGTGGTCGAGGCATGGATCGCCCAGCACGACGATCTGCCGCGCGGGTGAACGGAGCCGCCGCATGACGCCCGCTCTGGCGACCGGCACGGCGCGATTGCACCGGGTCGTCGTGGAGCGTTTCGATGTCGCGGGAGCATTCACGATCAGCCGGGGCGCCAAGCGGCATGTCGATGTCGTGCTGTGCGAAGTGACGGACGGCGTGCATGTCGGGCGGGGCGAGGGCACGCCGATCTATTATCATGGCGAGACGGCGGAAGGCTGCGCGGCGGCGATTGCCGAGATTGGCGGACAGGGCGGGGCGTTGACGCGCGAGGAACTGCGCGGGGCCATGCCACCCGGTGCCGCCCGCAACGCGCTCGATTGTGCGCTCTGGGATATGGAGGCACAGCGCACCGGCCGGCCCGTCTGGGATCTGGCTGGCCTCGTTCGCCCAGAACCGGTGCGCACGGCCTACACCATCAGCCTGGGTGAGCCAGAATCCATGGCGGAAGCGACACGGGCTGCGTGGGGCAGCGGCTTCACGCTGCTCAAGTGCAAGCTGACCGGCGAGGGGGATCGCATGCGCATTGTGGCGATCCGTCGCGCCGCGCCCGATGCCGATCTGGTGGTGGATGCGAACGAAAGCTGGGCCGGGCTTGATCTGGGCGCAGAATCCGCGGCTCTGGCCGATCTGGGTGTCTCTCTGATCGAGCAGCCGCTCCCGGCCGGGGCGGACGAGGCGCTGGCTCGCCTGGCGCCCGCGTTGCCGATCTGCGCCGACGAAAGCTGCCAGAGCCTTGCGGATCTGGACGGTTTGCGCGGCTATCAGGCCATCAACATCAAGCTGGACAAGGCCGGCGGACTGACCGAGGCCCTTGCGATGGCCCATGCGGCACGGTCGATGGGGCTGCGGATCATGGTCGGCTGCATGCTGGCGAGCTCGCTCGGCATCGCGCCGGCTGTGCTGCTCGCGCAGTTCGCTGACTGGGTCGATCTGGACGGCGCGCTGTTGCTGGCAAGCGATCGCGACCAATCGTTGCATGTTGTCGATGGATTGCTTCATCCCGGTACTTTGTGGGGCGAGCCGCGAAATAATCAGGGTTTATCGGCTTGACTAATATTGTCCCAATCGGTCACTCGCTGTTGTGCCGGTCCCGCGGGCGAGACTTTGGTCACTTGACCACGAACTGAGGAGGTGTTGCGTGCGATTTGCACGAATTCTCGCACTGTTGCTCGCAGCGGCGACCTTGGGCATTTGCGGCTATCTTCTGTACCGGATGCCCTTTGCTTGGATTCATCACATCCCGGCCGTAGTCGGAGTGCTGGGGAGCCTGTATTTCTGGCGCAAGCCGCCCAAGCGCAAAAAGGCGCGCAAGGCCGCAGCTGCCGCGAGCTGCCTGGTCGTGCCGTTTATCGGTGCCAGCGCGGCGGCGAGCCTCTATTTCTCGCCGACGCCGGTCTGGCCGTTGTTCATGACGCTCGCTGCACTTGCCACGATGGTGGCGGTCATCGCGCTCATGCGGATCACCCGCAAGCAGGCGCATGTCTGGGCGGACTACTACGCCGACGTTGCCTGACCAGACGATTTCGCCCTGGCAGTCGGCGTCGGATAGGGCATGATCATTCTGCCGTCGGGCGCCGCCGTGAACGTGGTTTGTGTGGGATAGGCGAATTCCAGGCCGCGCTCGTTGAATTGTCGCAAAATGGCGAGTCCGACCTGGTGGCGAGCCTGGTAAACGACGTCCCAGTCGCCGGACATGATGTCGAACTCCAGTTCGAAATCGAGCGAGCTCGCGCCGAAGCCGATGAAGCCGCCCCGGACGTACTCGCCGCCATGAGCCTCGACGATCTGACGCAGTAACTCGGGCAGCGCGTCGGCCGCGTCCGGCGCCGTCTGATACGTCACGCCGATCGCGAATTTGACCCGTCGATGCGCGAGCTCCGCATAACTGATGATCTCCTTGTCGAGGAGCTGCGCGTTCGAGACGATCAGCCGCTCCCCCGTGACCGCGCGCAAGCGGGTCGACTTGAGCCCGATGCGCTCGACCGTCGCGGTGTTGGTGCCGAAATTAATCGTTTCGCCCTGCCGGAACGGCTTGTCGAACAGGATGGAGAGAGCCGCGAAAAGATCGGAGAAGATCCCTTGCGCGGCAAGCCCGATGGCGATGCCGCCGATACCGAGGCCGGCAACCAGACCAGTGACATTGACACCGAGATTATCGAGGACGACGATCGCCGCCACAGCGAACAGCGCGACAGACACGAGAATCCGGATGATCCCCATTGCATTAGCCAGGGTTTCCGAACCCTCCTGGCTGGTGCGCTGCTCGATGAGGCCGATGATGATCTCGCGCACCCAGAGCGCCACCTGGATCGCCGCCACGACCGTGAAGAGGAAGCGGATGGTCGTGAGCAGCAAAGCTGGCGGACTGGCGTAGCCGGCGACGAGGCGGGCGGCGACGATCACCATGAAGAGATGGGAGGTCCGGCGGATCGTTCGCCCGGCCACGGTGAGCAGGCCCGGAGCCTGGTCGCGCTGCTGCAGCTTCTTGCCAAGGCCGCGAAGAAAATTGAGCAGCAGATAGATGGCGATGCCGACGCCAATGGCCACCGTGATCTGCAACCAGTGCACCTCGAACCAGTGGGAGATGTCCCTCATCATCGTCACGGGGTCTTGAAGCATGGCGCTGGGCGCGGCAGCGGAAAACAACATGGATCGCTTGGTCCTCTTCGCGTCGTGTCAGGCGCGCTTCTGCTGATCAACGCGCCACGCGCGTACCGGTTTCGTTGGTTACTGTCGCGGCCGCCATGATATAGTTCACGCTGAGGTCGCGGCTCAGGGTAAAGCCATAGCGCGGATCGGGCATGATCCCGGCGATGTCGCCGACCGCGAGCCCGCAATTCGCCAGCAGATCCGTCACCTCTTCCGGCGTCAGAAACTTGTGCCAGTCGTGCGTACCTTTGGGGATACGGCCGAAGCCTTCCGCCAGGGTCACGATCAGCAGCTTCGAGGCGGGGGTGCGGTTCGGGGTCGAGAGGATGAGCAGGCCATCCGGCTTCAGCAGCCGCGCGATTGCCGAGATAAACAGGGCGGGATCAGTCACGTGCTCGATGACCTCGAGAGCGGTGATGAGGTCGAATGGCGGCTCGTTCAAAGCCTCCACACCGCTGGCGCGATAGTCGATGGCGAGTCCCATTTGCGCGGCATGCGTACTGGCGACGGCAATATTCTCCGGCGCCGCGTCCACAGCGGTGACTTGCGCGCCGAGCCGGGCGAGCGGTTCGGCGACAAGGCCTGCGCCGCAGCCGATATCCAGCGCGCGCTTGCCCGCGAGCGGGCGCAGTGCGGCCGGGTCGCCGTCCCAATGCCGGTCGATCGCCTCGCGAATGTAGCGCAGGCGCACCGGTCCCAGCTTGTGAAGCATCGCGCTGGCCCCGTTCGGGTCCCACCAGTCGGCCGCCTGGGCGCCGAAATGCGCTGCTTCGCGGGGGTCTATCGTGCCGGTTCCCGGCTCGCTTGCCATAGCTGAATCCGCTGACTAAGAGGGCGCCGGCTCGAAGGCCGGAAAGACGGTTACGCCCGGTTTTCCTGCCCCCTTGATAGTCGATGAAAGGTGCGCGGCAAGCCCATGGCGCGAATTGTGATGAAATTTGGCGGCACGTCGATGGCCGGGATGGAGCGCATCCGCAAGGTGGCTACGCGCGTGAAGCACGAGGTGGAGCGGGGCAATGAGGTCGCGGTGGTCGTCTCAGCCATGGCCGGCGATACCGATCGTCTCGTCGGTTTCTGCAAGGAAGCGAGCCCGCTTTACGACCCGGCCGAATATGACGTCGTGGTGGCGTCCGGCGAGCAGGTGACCTCCGGTCTTCTAGCGATGACGCTGAAGGCCATGGGCGTGAACGCGCGCAGTTGGCTGGGCTGGCAGCTCCCGATCCGCACGAGCGAGGCACATGCGAAAGCGCGCATCGACACGATCGACAGCGAGACATTGATCGCCGGCATGAAGAGCGGGCAAGTCGCCGTGATCCCCGGTTTTCAGGGCATGATGGACGATGGCCGCATCTCGACGCTGGGTCGTGGCGGCTCGGACACGTCGGCGGTCGCTGTTGCGGCGGCGGTCAAGGCCGATCGCTGCGACATCTATACCGACGTGGACGGCGTATACACCACCGATCCCCGCATTGTGTCGCGCGCCAGGAAGCTCGACTTGGTGACTTATGAAGAAATGCTGGAACTGGCGAGCGTCGGCTCCAAGGTACTCCAGACCCGCTCCGTGGCGCTTGCCATGAAGGAGAATGTGCGCGTGCAGGTACTCTCCTCGTTCGAGGAGCCGGGCGACGACCCGGAACCGGGCACGATGATCGTCAGCGAGGAAGAAATCGAGGAAAGCGACATGGAACGGCAGCTCATCACCGGCATCGCGCATGACAAGAACGAGGCCAAGGTCGTGCTGACCAAGGTTCCGGATCGTCCGGGCATCGTGGCCGCCATCTTCGGCCCGCTCGCCGACGCCGCGATCAACGTCGATATGATTATCCAGAATGTCGGTCATAGCGGCATCGTGACGGACGTGACCTTCACCGTGCCCCGCGCGGACCTCGCTCGCAGCGTGGACATTCTCGAGGGCGAGAAGGACAGCATCGGCTTCGAGACGATCATCACAGACGCTGAGGTCGCCAAGATCAGCGTCGTGGGCGTGGGCATGCGGAGTCATGCCGGCGTTGCCGCGACGATGTTCAAGACCTTGGCCGATCGCGGCATCAACATCGAGGCGATCTCGACCAGCGAGATCAAGGTCTCCGTGTTGATCGACGAAGACGAGACCGAGCTCGCCGTGCGCGTGCTGCATAGCGCTTATGGCCTCGACGCCGACCTGCCGGCTGCTTGACAAGATAACGCCCCTCCTCTTCAGAGGAGGGATAGGGGGTGGTGGCGATGCGAAAGCATCGCTCGCAAAGCGATTAGCCAACCCTCCAGCACCACCCCAACCCCTCCTCTGGAGAGGAGGGGCTAGACTATGGTGAACCCATGACCGATCGTCTCACTTCCCTCATGGCCCGCGGCACCCGGTTTCTGGGTACGGAAACCGCTATCATCTGCGGCGCGATGAGCTGGGTGTCCGAACGCCATCTCGTCTCGGCGGTCAGCAACGCCGGCGGCTTCGGCCTGATCGCCTGCGGCGCCATGACGCCCGAGCTGCTCGACACCGAAATCGCGGCGACCAAGGCGCTGACCAGCAAGCCATTCGGCGTGAACCTCATCACCATGCACCCGCAGTTGTTCGATCTGATCGACGTCTGCAATCGCCATGACGTGAGTCATGTCGTGCTGGCCGGCGGGCTGCCGCCGCGCGGCAGCATCGAGGCGATCAAGGCCAATGGCGCAAAGGTCATCTGCTTCGCCCCGGCGCTGGCGCTGGCGAAGAAGCTGCATCGCTCCGGCGTCGACGCGCTGGTGATCGAGGGCATGGAAGCGGGCGGTCATATTGGTCCGGTCGCAACAAGCGTGCTGGCGCAGGAAATTCTGCCCGTGATGGCGAACGAACTGCCCGTGTTCGTGGCTGGGGGCATTGGCCATGGCGAGGCGATCGCCGCCTATCTCGAAATGGGGGCGGCGGGCGTGCAGCTCGGCACGCGCTTTGCCTGCGCGGTCGAGAGCATCGCGCATCCCAGCTTCAAGAAGGCCTTCTTTCGGGCCTCCGCGCGCGATGCCGTCGCCAGCGTCCAGGTCGATCCGCGTCTCCCGGTCATCCCCGTTCGCGCGCTCAAGAACGCCGGGACCGAGGCCTTCACAGCCAAGCAGCGCGAAGTCGCCCAGCTGCTCGATGACGGCAAGGTCGACATGGGCGAGGCGCAGCTCCAGATCGAGCACTACTGGGCCGGCGCCCTGCGTCGCGCGGTGATCGACGGTGACGTCGAGGGTGGCTCGCTGATGGCTGGACAGTCCGTCGGCATGGTGACCGGCGAAGAGCCGGTTGCCGAGATCATCGCGCAACTGATGGACGAAGCGCGCGTCGCTTTGGCTCGTCGCGCCGCCTGAGCGCGACGGGAGACTTTCTCCCAGATGCCAAATTCCGGAATACTCTTATCCGCTTGACGGATAACCATGCTTCGTTGACATTGTCCGAAATGCGTGCGGCTGATCGCGCATCAGGAGAGAGAAGCGTGGCCCTTTCGTTCGATCGACGTCGTGTGCCCGAAATCCGAGCGCGGAGGGTTGCTCATGTCTGAGGCAACAACCACCGCGGCCGAGCCGCGTTACGAATCGGATTTCTCCCTTCGCAAGCTCAAGCTGGTGACGATCATCACGATCGCTAACATGTTCGCGACCAGCCTGCTGCCGTTCGGCGCGATAACCCTGGTCAACGTGCCGATGACGCAGGAGTTCGGGTGGACGCAGGCGCAATACGGTCTCGCCATGACGTCGCTCATGTGGTGCGGCGCCGCGACGCTCATATTCTACGGCCGGTTCATGGACAAATATGGCGTCCGGCTCGCGATCATCTTCGGCACGATCGGCGTCGGCCTGTCCACGCTGGCACTCGGCTATGTGCAGGAGCTCTGGCAATTCTATCTCTGTTTCGCCCTGCTCGGCATCTTCGGCAGCACGGGCATCGGCTACACGAAGATCGTCAGCGCGCTCTTCACGCAGCATCGCGGAAAGGCGCTTTCGCTGTTCGGCGTCGAATCGACACTGGCTGGTGCGGGCATCCCGATCCTGCTCAACTGGATGATCACCGATTTCGGGTGGCGCGGCATGTTCATCGGCTGCGCGATCATTATCTTCGCGTTGATCCCGCTGATCTATTTCCAGATCGACGAGCCCGGCGAGATCAACAGCGAGCGGCGTCTCTTCAAGCCCAAGGACCAGCCGAAGATCGATCGCTCGGCGACGCTGGAGGGACTGAGCGAAGGCCAGATCATGCGAGACCGCGTGTTCTGGCTGATCGTCATCGCGACGATCATCGGCACCGCGCCGCGCACGGGCATGATGCCGTCCCTCGTTCCGATGCTCATCGAGAAGGGGTTCACCCAGGCCGATGCCGTCACATACATGAGCGTGTCGAGCTTCCTGGCGCTGGCCGGCACGATCGCGGGCGGATGGGCGGTCGATCGGTTCAACGACAGCCGCATAGCGATCCCGTTCAAGGTGATCTCGTTCCTCGGCCTCGTCTTCTTCATCTTCGCGACGGCGAGCTTCGGTGGCTGGTACATGCTCGGGCTTGCCGTCGGCTTCGCAGGTTTCTCGCTCGGCACCGCGCGGCCGATCGGCACCTATCTGCACGTGCGCTTCTTCGGCCTCAAGTCCTTCGGATTCTACCATGGCTTCGAGAACATGTTTCTCGCCTTCGCTATGGGTTGCGCGCCGCCTATCGTCGGTTATCTGCGCGATACAAGTGGCTCCTATATGAGCGGCTACATCATCATGGCGGTCTGTCTGGCATTCGGCACAGTGCTGTACTGGGTGCTTGGGCCTTATCGCTACGCCGCCAATATCGGCGCCGTACCGCTCCCGTCCGAGGAGGATGAAGCGGCGGAATCCGCTGCGGCCGGCAAGATAGCGCCCGCCGCAGTCTGAAGCCGGTGCGGATATGCTGCAGGTTCATCCTGCACAATGATTGCTTGCCGCGTCGCATCCGCACGGGTGTTGGTGAACCATGAGTCTTTCTGATAGCAGTGTTCCCATGGACTCTGCCCGCCGCCAGGACCAGCTATCGACAACGGCCGCCGCTGCCGCGCGCAAGATCCTCGTGCGCCTGCAGGACGTGATGGCGGCGCGCACGCCTGCGCAGGCCAAGCTCAACAAGGTCGTCGAGATCATCGGCGAGGAATTGTCGAGCGAAGTCTGCTCGATCTATCTGCTGCGCGAGGGCATGCTCGAGCTGTTCGCTACGCGCGGGCTGAAGCAGGAAGCCGTCCATGTGACGCGCCTGGGCCTGGGCGAGGGCCTCGTCGGGACCATTGCGAACAATGTCGAGACGCTGAACCTGGAGGAGGCGTCCGGTCACCCTGATTTCGCCTATCGTCCGGAAACGGGCGAGGAACTGTTCCACAGCTTCGCCGGCGTGCCGATCGTGCGGCGCGAGAAGGCGATCGGCGCCTTGTGCGTGCAGCATGTCGATCCGCGCGCCTATGTGGAAGTCGAGATCGAAGCCCTCCAGACCGTTGCCATGGTGCTCGCCGAATTGCTGAGCAATGCCGGACTGGTTGATGAGAATCCGGGCGAGACCCGCGCGGTGGAGACCGGCGCCACGATCCTCTCGGGGTTGCAGCTGGTCATGGGCATGGCGCGCGGCCACGCCGTCTTCCATCAGCCGCGCATCACGATCGAGCATACCGTCGCCGAGGATATCGAGGTGGAGCGGCAGCGCGTCTATTCGGCGTTCGCCAAGATGCGCGAGCAGCTCGATCGCATGGCGGGCCAGGCCGAATTCGGCGTCGAGGGCGAAACCAGGGAGGTCCTCGAGACCTACAAGATGTTCGCCTATGACGAGGGCTGGTCGCGGCGCATCAACGAGGCGATCGACAGTGGCCTGACGGCGGAGGCCGCCATCGAGCGCGTACAACAGCGCACCCGCATGCGCATGCGCCAGATCGACGATGCGCTGCTGCAGGATCGCATGCACGATCTGGAAGACCTCTCCAATCGCCTGCTGCGTATCGTGGCGGGCCAACTCGGCACGGCGGCGCAACTCGGCCTGCGGCAGGATACGATCCTTATCGCGCGCAATCTCGGTCCGGCCGAACTGCTCGAATATGACCGGCGGCGCCTCAAGGGTCTGATCCTGGAAGAAGGCTCGCTGACCGCGCATGTCACCATCGTGGCGCGCGCCATGGGCGTACCGGTACTGGGCCGCGTCAAGAATACGCGCTCGCTCATCAACGATGGCGATCTTCTGCTGCTCGATGTCAATCAGAACCGGCTCTACATTCGACCCTCCGTGCCGATGGACGAGGCTTTCGAAAGCGGCCTCGCGCTCACGCAGAAGCGGCGCGCTGCCTATGCGGCGCTGCGCGACAAGCCGGCGGAGAGCCTGGACGGCACGCGCATCGAGCTGATGGTCAATGCGGGGCTTCGGGACGATGTGGCCGCGCTCGACGTGACTGGTGCCGACGGCATCGGCCTGTTTCGGACAGAATTCCAGTTCCTCGTCTCGGCCACCTTGCCGCAGCGCGAGCGCCAGCAGCGCCTCTACCGCGAAGTGCTGGATGCCGCGGGCAGCAAGCCGGTGATCTTCCGCACCGTCGATATCGGTGGCGACAAGGCGCTGCCCTATCTGCGCAACAGCGATACGGACGAGCAGGAAGAAAATCCTGCCATGGGCTGGCGCGCCGTGCGGCTCGCGCTGGAGCGCGACGGACTCATGAAGGTGCAGGCGCGCGCCCTGCTGGAAGCGGCGGCCGGCCGCACGCTCCATGTCATGTTTCCCATGATTTCCGAACCGTGGGAGCTGGCACAGGCCAAGGCACTGTTCAAGGAACAGTATGACTGGCTCGCCAAGCGCGACAAGAAGCTGCCCAAGACGGTGTATTACGGCACGATGCTGGAAGTGCCGGCGCTTGCCGAAACGCTTGATTTCGTGCTGCCCGAGCTGGACTTCCTCTCGATCGGCACGAACGACCTCACGCAGTTCCTGTTCGCGGCCGACCGCGCCAATCCGAAACTCGCCGAGCGCTACGACTGGTTGAGCGTGGCGATCCTGCGCTTCCTCTCGCGCATCGTGAAGACCTGCGCGAACTATGATGTGCCGGTCGGCGTCTGCGGCGAGATGGGCGGGCGCACACTGGAGGCCATGGCCCTGCTCGGCATCGGCATAAGACGGTTGTCGATCACGCCGGCGTCTGTCGGCCCGGTCAAGGCGATGGTGCGCAGTCTCGATGTCGCGGCGCTCAGCGCCCATTGCACCGACCTGCTCAAGGGCGGCGTCGCCAATCTGCGCGAACCGCTGGCCCAATGGGCGAGCGATAACAACGTCGAGCTCAACTGAGCGCTCCAGACGCTCGCTCCACAGCAGTGTGCGCCGGCACAGGTTAAGCGCGTTGACACCGCGCTCAAGCCCATGGAACAAGACATTGCCCTGAAACGGACCGGAAAACGGACGACGCATGGCCAAAGAGCCGAAGATGGCAGAAGAAGTGAACGAGGTCGTACCTGATAACGCCAGCGCGCCGGAGCTTATGCGGCGTGCCCGCGAGGCCAAGGGACTTTCTCTGGAAGATGTTGCCACGCAGACTCGCGTGCCGACACGGCACCTTGTTGCCCTGGAGGCCGGTGACTATCAGGCCTTGCCCGGCACGACTTATTGCGCGGGTTTCGCCCGTGCGTTCGCGCGCGCCGTGGACCTTGACGAGACCATGCTGGTCGCCAAGGTCCGGGCCGAAATCGATGACATGGGCGGGGTAGGGCAGGGGCCTTACGAATTCGAGGAAGCGGTCGATCCGAGCAGCGTGCCGCCGCGCTGGCTTGCCTGGGTCGCGGCCGGACTCGTGCTGTTGCTGGCAGGCGGCTATGCGATCTGGCGGATGCAGCTCAACACGCCGCCGACCGACGAACAACTCGCAGCCGAGCAACGCACGGAGACCCGGATCGCCGATCCGGCCGTACCGTCTCGGTCTGCTACGGCACCTGCGGCGCCGACCGCAGGTCCGGTGGTCCTGACGGCGGTCAACGAGGTCTGGCTGCGCATCTATGAACCGGACGGCACGCGCCTTTTCGAAGGCACGCTGGCCAAGGACCAGACCTACACCGTGCCGACCACGGCGCGCGGTCCGATGATCCTGACCGGTCGCCCCGATGCTCTCGCCGTGACCATCGGCGGGCAGGCGATACCGCCGCTCGGCCCTCCTGAGCGCACGATTGCCGACGTTCCCGTAAGCGCCACCGCGCTGCTCGCACGCAAGGCTGCGTCACCGGAAGGCGATGTCGGAACGGCCGTCCCGGCAAATGCCGCTGTGGGCAATTCGGCCGGCTGACGTCTCTTCGCGAGCAGTTGGCGCTCGGCGCTTTACCCGTTCGAGGGATTGGTTATTGATGCGCCGACCCAATTCATTCCCAGCTTCCAGGATTTCGTGATCATGTCCGCCAAGCTTCGCCGCTCCGGCCTTTTCCGCACCGCGCTGCTGATCGGCGCCAGCCTGCCGCTGCTCTGGACCGCAGCGGCTTCTGCCCAGAGCCAGGACCGGACGGTCGAGGGCAGGGTCGGCAAGCTCGAGCAGGAAATGCGCGCCGTGCAACGCCGTGTCTTCCCGACGGCCGGCGGTCAGGTGCTCGCGCCCGAAGTCGGACCGACGACGCCGACGCCCGGCGTGGCGGCCGGAGCGCCGGCGACCTCGCCCGTCGCCGATCTCGAGGCACGGGTCAGCGCCATCGAATCGCAGCTTGCGCGACTGACCGGTCAGGTCGAGGAAAACGGAAATCGCCTCAAGCAACTCGAGGACAAGGTCGCCGAAATGACGGCGCCGCCGCCGCTTCCGGCAAGCATTCCGACCACGGCGACACCAACGCCAGCGGCCGCCGCACCGTCGCGGCCTACCGTGACGGCACCGGCGCGGTCTGCACCGGCCCCAGGCGGTGCGTCGCTCGTGGCGCGCAATGAACAGGTCGCCGCTGTCGAGCGGCCAAGCACAGGCAATGCCGCGCTCGACAATTATACTTATGGCTTCCGCCTCTGGACCGCCAAATTCTATCCCGAGGCGCAGACGCAACTGCAGGCGACGCTCGATAAATATGGCAACGATCCGGTTGCCAGTCGCGCGCAGAATTTGCTCGGTCGCGCCTATCTCGACGACAACAAGCCTTCGATGGCCGCCAAGGTTCTGTATGAAAATTACCGCACGCGCCCCAAGGGCGACCGCGCGGCGGAGAGCCTTGCCTGGGTCGGCGAATCCCTGATCCAGCTCAATCGGCTCAAGGAAGCCTGTCTCGCTTATGACGAGCTTGGCGACGTCTTTGCCGGCAGCATGCCGGCCAGCGTGCGCGACATGATGGCCAAGGGCCGGGTCCGCGCAAAATGCGGTGCCTGACGGACTCGAATCGAGACTGAAGGCCGCGACGGAGCGCCTGATCGGCCGCCCGGTCACGCCCGACGAACGCATCGGCATTGCCGTGTCCGGCGGGGCGGACAGCATGGCGCTGCTGAGTGCTGCCCAGGCTTGCTGGCCGGGGCAATTGGAGGCAGCGAGCGTCGATCATGGTCTGCGTCCAGAGGCGCGTGAGGAGGCCGAGATGGTTTCCCGCTGGTGTCAGGCCGCTGGCGTGCGACATCGCGTCCTGACCGTCGCCGGCGCGCTGCAGGGCAATATCCAGGCCGCCGCGCGGATGGCGCGCTATGCATTGCTGGAAGAATGGCGCACGGAGCGAGGCTTGGCGTGGCTGATGACGGGGCATCAGGCGGACGACCAGATCGAGACGGTGCTGATGCGTCTCGGGCGCGGGTCGGGCGTGGGCGGGCTTGCCTCCGTCCGGGAGCAGCGGGCGCATGTGTTGCGGCCGCTGCTGAGCGAGCGCCGGGCGACCCTGCGTCGCTATTGCGAGGCGCGGGCGATCCCCTTCGTCGATGATCCCAGCAACGATGACGATCGCTTCGACCGCGTGCGGCTGCGCAAGGCGCTCGAAAGCAGCGGTGCCCTTGTCGATCCGAACGGGGTCGCGCGCTCGGTCGGTGCCCTTGGGGAGGCAGAGATCGCTCTCGCCTGGATGACGGACAGGATCGCGAACGATTTTCTCGATCTCAGTGATGGTCTGGCGACCCTCCGTCACACCGATCTTCCGAATGAAATTCTGCGGCGATTATTGCTCCGCATGATCGAATATTTGCACCCCGAGGCCAAAAAACCGCGCGGTCCGTCGCTGGATCAAGCGCTTGTTCAACTTTTGGGTGGTAGGCGTGTCACTCTGGCCGACTGCGTCTTCACGGGCGGGCAGACATGGACAGCGAGACGGGCGCCGCCGCGAAAGTCACGCTGAACCATTGTGTTCCGGGCGCGATGTCCTATTTTGGAGCGCGAAAGCGAGTTGAGATGAACGATCAAAAAGAGCCGCAAGGCAATCCGTGGATCAAGAGCGCGCTCATTCTGGCCGGCGTGTTTCTCGCGCTGCTGATGTTCGTGACCGTGTTCGACAACAAGAGCATCGGCGCAAAGGGCACGCCCATCGCCTATTCCGAGTTCCGCGCGAAGGTCGCGTCGGATGCGGTGAAGGAGGTGTCGATCGGCCCTGATCGCATCAATGGCGTGCTGAAGAACGATCAGCGATTCACGGCTTATGCAGTGCCCGATCCCACCCTCACCGGCCTGCTCGACGAGCACAATGTCAAATATTCCGGCCAGCCCGAAGAGCAGCCCAATTTCTGGATGATCCTGCTCTATCAGTCGCTCCCGTTCGTCCTCATCCTGGGCATTGCCTTCTTCGTTCTGCGCCAGATGCAGAAAGGCGGCGGCGCTGGCGGCGCGATGGGCTTCGGCAAGTCCAAGGCCAAGCTGCTGACCGAGAAGTCGGGCCGCGTCACCTTCGATGACGTCGCCGGCATTGACGAAGCGCGCGAAGAGCTCGAGGAAATCGTCGAATTCCTGAAGGACCCCAGCAAGTTCGCGCGTCTGGGCGGCAAGATCCCCAAGGGCGCGCTGCTGGTTGGTTCGCCCGGCACCGGCAAGACGCTGCTCGCCCGTGCCATCGCGGGTGAGGCGGGCGTGCCCTTCTTCACCATATCCGGTTCGGATTTCGTCGAGATGTTCGTCGGCGTCGGCGCGAGCCGCGTGCGCGACATGTTCGAGCAAGCCAAGAAGAATGCGCCGTGCATCGTCTTCATCGACGAGATCGACGCTGTCGGCCGTCATCGTGGCGCAGGCCTCGGCAACGGCAATGACGAGCGCGAGCAGACGCTGAACCAGCTCCTCGTGGAGATGGACGGTTTCGAGGCGAATGAGGGCATCATCATCATCGCCGCGACCAACCGTCCCGATGTGCTGGATCCGGCGCTGCTGCGTCCGGGCCGCTTCGACCGTCAGGTCGTCGTGCCGCGTCCCGACATCGACGGCCGCATCAAGATCCTCCAGGTCCACATGAAGAAGGTGCCGCTGGCGCCGGACGTCGATGCGCGCACCATCGCGCGCGGCACGCCGGGCTTCTCGGGCGCGGATCTCGCCAATCTCGTCAACGAGGCGGCGCTGATGGCCGCACGGCGCGGCAAGCGCCTGGTGGCGAGCGCCGAGTTCGAGGCAGCCAAGGACAAGGTCATGATGGGCGCCGAACGGCGCTCGATGGTGATGACCGAGGACGAGAAGAAGATGACCGCCTATCATGAGGCGGGCCATGCCATCGTCGCGATCCACGAGCCGGCGTCCGATCCGATCCACAAGGCGACCATCATCCCGCGCGGTCGCGCGCTGGGTATGGTCATGCGCCTGCCGGAGCGGGACAATTATAGCTATCATCGCGACAAGATGTACGCGAACCTGGCCGTCTCCATGGGCGGTCGCGTCGCCGAAGAGGTGATCTTCGGCTACGACAAGGTCTCCTCGGGCGCGTCGAGCGACATCCAGTATGCCACGCGCCTCGCGCGCGACATGGTCACGCAATGGGGCATGTCGGACGAGATGGGCCCGCTGCAATATGAGGAGCCGCAGGGCGAGACCTTCCTTGGCTATTCGCAGAGCCAGCGCGTCCATATGTCGGACGAGACGGCGCAGCGGATCGACAAGGAAATCCGCAAGATCGTCGAGACCGGCTACAACCGGGCGAACGAGCTGCTGACGAAGCATAATGACCAGCTTCATCTGCTCGCGCAGGCGCTGCTCGAGTTCGAGACGCTCTCGGGCGACGAGATCAAGACGCTGATCGAGAAGGGCGAACTGGTGCGCGAAGGCGAGACGATCCGTCCGACGCCGGTGCCGGTCGCCGGCACGTCGATTCCCAAGGCAGGCCGCCGCAAGGGATCGTTCGGAGACGCCGCGCCGCAGGGCGTCTGATCGCAGTCCAGCCCCGGCATTCAGCCAATGTTCAAGCCCCGGTCGAGAGATCGGGGCTTGTTTCTTTGGGAGGGCGATGATGAAAGCGGTGCGCTGGGCAATGATGCTGGCGATGAGCGTTATCATCGGCGTGATGCCCGCATCCGCCATGACCGTCTCCGATTTTCTGACGCGCGCCGATGCTCTCAAGGCGAAAGGCGCCCTCGCGATGTTTCAGCGCGACGAGATCAAGGCATTGACGGTGGAAGTGCAGTCGGCTGCCGATGCCTTTCGGGCCGATGCGGGCCGTGCGAAGGCCAGTGGCGACAGGTCGCTCGGCTGCCCGCCGCCCAAGGGCAAGGCGAAAATCGGCTCCAACGATCTGATCGAGAGCTTTCGTGCCATTCCGGCCGAGCGACGCAAGACGGTCAGCGTGAAGTCCGGCTTTTACGAAATGATGAAGTCCCGCTATCCCCGCCCCTGAACGCCGATGCGGCGTGGGGAGAGCATATGCCGATCTACATCGATGAAAGTGGCGGCCTGCCCGCTGGCGGCATGATCATGGCAGGCGTGGAAATCGAGGCCGATTCGGCCGATCAACTCCTGCTGCGCTTTCGCGCCGTTACGGGCCTCAGCGGAGAACTGAAGGGCAGCCGCATCGAGCCGATCGAGCGAGCCTTCTTTTTCGAGCTGTTCGAGCGTTTCGGCGGTCGCGCGCGGGTCTGCATCGCTCGCGATGAGCGCGGTCTGACCGGGCAGCGGCCCGAAGACCTCGACGTCTATGTCGCGCTGCTGGACCTGCTGGTCGATGACTGGCTGGCTGGCGGCGCCGAATGCCCGAATTTCGTGATCGACCAGGGCCGGTATGATGCGCTGGTGCTGGAAGAGGTCCGGCAGGACATTGCGCGCCTGCTGGCGCATTGCGGGACGGCAAGCCTTGTCGATAGCCGCCGCTCGGCCGGCGTGCAGATCGCCGACGTGATCGCCAACAGCTTCTACAACGTCATCGTGGGAAGCCGGCAGAGCAGCCGCGTGGAGACGATCGTCGAGCCGTTCCTGCGCGCTGATCTCATCCGGGTTCATCATCTCGCGACATTGCCGCCCCCGAAACGAAAACATCCGGCATTGCAGGGCAATGCCGGACGTCCCGTCATCTTGCGATAGCAGCCGGTTCAGCCGTCGTAGTCGGCGCCCAGATTGTGCGTGCGCGGCGGGGTCGCGGCGGTGAGGCGAAGCGCCTCGGCCGAGCGCGCGATCGAGCCGATCTCGTCGGGCGTATCGTCATCGTCGATCTGCAGCTTCTGCATCGATCCGACGAGATCGTGCTGGAGATCTTCCGGCGTGACGGTCTCTTCGGCGATCTCGCGGAGCGCCACGACCGGGTTCTTGTCGCGGTCGCGATCGATGGTCAGTTCGGCACCGCCCGAGATGGAGCGCGCCCGCTGCGCCGCGAGCAGCACGAGATCGAAACGATTGGGAACCTTGTCGATGCAATCTTCGACAGTAACGCGCGCCATGCTTGGCTCCTGAACAGCTGAAATGGTCTGGGAAAAAGCGATCCGCTATCAGCGCGAGCAGTCGAAGTCAAGGAATGCTGCGTCTTGGCAAGCCGGTTGCCTTGCCGCATGACAGGGTATGGAGCGCGAAGCGGATCCTCTCGTCGATGCCATTGCGCGTCATGTCGTGGACGGCAACGAGCTGGCGCTGCTGGCAGGCGGCGAGGAACGGCTTAAGGCGCTCATAGAACTGATCGAATCCGCACGACGGCAGGTCGATATCTATTACTACATCTTCACGGATGACGAATGCGGGCGCCGCGTGATCGAGGCGCTGATCGATGCGCGCAATCGCGATGTCGCCGTAACGCTCATGGTCGATGCCTTCGGCTCCGCGCTGACGCCACAATCGCTGTTCGATCCGCTGATCGAGGCCGGCGCGCGTTTCGCTTGGTTCGGCGCGCATCGCTCGACGCGCTACCTGATCCGCAATCATCAGAAGATGGTCATCGTCGATAGCCAGTGCGTGCTGATCGGCGGCTTCAATTGCGACAAATACTATTTCGGTGCGTGGACGGAAACGCTTGCCTGGTGCGATCTCGGCCTGCTGGTCAAGGGGCCGCTGGCCGGCGAACTGCAACGCTGGTTCGATGCGATTGCGCACTGGACGATCGACAGCCGCCAGAGCTTCCGCCGCTTGCGTCAGCTCGTGCGCGACTGGAAGCCGCCCGAGGGCCAGGTCGCCTGGCTGATCGGCGGCCCCACGCGCTTCCTCAGCAGCTGGGCGCGCAAGGTGAAGCACGATCTCCAGCATGGCCGCCGGCTCGATCTGGTCATGGCCTATTTCTCGCCCAATCCGGGCATGATGCGCCGCATCGCCGGTATCGCCCGCCGCGGCACGGCGCGCGTGATCACACCTGCCAAATCCGACAACACGGCAACGATCGGGGCGCAGCGCCACCTCTACAAGCGATTGCTTCGCGCGCGGGTCAACCTCTTCGAATATCAGCCCCAGAAGCTGCACATGAAGCTGATCGTGATCGACGACATCGTCTATATCGGCTCGGCCAATTTCGACATGCGCAGCCTGTTCATCAATCTGGAGCTGATGCTGCGGATCGAGGACGCGCCGTTCGCCGCGGAGACACGGGCGCTGGTCGCTCGGCTCGTGGCGGATAGCAGGGCGATCGACGCACCGGCCTATGCAGCGATGTCCGGCCCTGTTCGCAGCTTCATCTGGTGGCTGGAATATCTGCTCGTCGGTGTGCTGGATTACACTGTCACTCGGCGCCTCAACTTCCGCCGTCAGCAGCGGTGATCAGGCGGCTTTCCGCGCCCAGAACAGGCGGGCAGGGGGAACGCAGCGCATCACGACGCCTTTGCCGACCCGTGCGAAGCGTCGCTTCAGGAGCGGCAGCACGAACAGCGAATATTGATAGACGAGGAACGCGCCGCCCGGTGCGATGACCCGGGCCGTGGCATCCATGATCGCATCTGCGACACTGCGTGGAAGTGTCGAGAAGGGCAGGCCGGAGACGACGTAATCCGCCGCCGTGAAGCCGTGCGCGGCGACGATCGCCTCGACATCGGTGGCCGACCCTTCGACGCAGATCAGGCGCTCGTCGGCAATCTGCTCGCGAAGAAGCGCGATGAATGTCGCATTGGTGTCGATTGCGATCAATCGCCCGTCGGGGCCGAGCCGCCGTAGAATCGCCTGCGTGAAGACGCCCGTTCCCGGTCCATATTCGACCGCGCAGCGTGCCGCGCGCCAGTCGACCGGATCGAGCAGCGCGCGGATCGCGACGCGCGAGGTCGGGACGATCGAGCCGACCATGCGGGGGTTTCGGATAAATTCTTTGAGGAAGACAAGCTTGGATGACATGTGTTTGGTCTTGACGATCATCCGTGTAGCTCTCCTCTGGCCGCGCCGTGACAAAATAACGGATAGCTGGCAAGGAGGTTTCGTGTGGAGGAGGACCAATGAGCGAGCCTGATACCAGCCTGCCGCCGACTGGCGCCATCGCGGTCATTTTCGTCGCTCAGCGCACGGCGCAGGACGATGCGGGCTATGACGCCGCCGGCGAAGCGATGGTCGTGCTGGCCGCGCAGCAGCCCGGCTATCTCGGCATCGACAGCGTGCGCGATACGGACGGCCTCGGCATCACCGTAAGCTACTGGGCCGACGAGGCGAGCGCGCTCGCCTGGCGCGCCAATGCCGAGCATGCCGCCATTCGCGAGCTTGGGCGCGAGCGCTGGTATGCGGATTATCGCCTGATCGTCACGCAGGTCACGCGCGCCTATCAATGGGCGAAGGACTGAGCGGGCGGCTCAGCCCTCTTTCTCGCCCAGATTGAGGCCGTGCTTCATCAGCATCGGCAGATTGGCCATGGCGAAGACCATCGAGACGATCGTCACGCCCCAGACCTTGACGGTCAGCCATGTGTCGAAGCTCAGCATCGCGCGCATCGCTTCATTGGCAAGCGCGAGGCCCGCGAAGAACAGTCCCCAATTACGCGAGAGCTTGAGCCAGCCCGTTTCGCTCAGCCCGTCATAAGCGGACTGAAGCAGATAGCGCAGCAGTGGCTTGCCGCGTATCCAGCCGCCCAGCAGCATTGCCGCGAAGAAGGCGTAGATGATTGTCGGCTTGATCTGGATGAAGCTCGGATTGCGGAAATAGAGCGTCAGCGCGCCGAAGAAGATGACCAGGATGGCCGAGAGCCAAAGCATCGGCGAGACCTTGCCGAGCTTCACCTTGCTGATCAGCACGGCGATGGCGATGGCCAGCATGAAGGCGGCGGTGGAAACAAGCGTCGCCGTGATCGGATTTGCTTCGCCGAAGTGCCAGCGCGCGAGCCGATAGCCGACGAAGAAGACCAGCAGCGGCCCGAAATCGAGTGCCATCGGGAGCCAGCTTTCGCCCTTGGGACCGGGCGCCACCGGCGCGCCGTCGATAGTGGCGTCGATCTTCGTTTCTTCAGCGGGCATAGGCCGCTCCTGCAATGGCGCGTGCCGCTTCGGCGGGGTCGAAGGGCCGCAGATCGTCGATCTTCTCGCCTATGCCGATCGCATGGATCGGCAGGCCGAATTTTTCCGCCGCTGCGACGAGGACGCCGCCGCGCGCCGTGCCGTCGAGCTTGGTCATGACGAGACCGGTGACATGCGCGACTTCGCGAAAGATCTCGATCTGCGAGAGCGCATTCTGTCCGGTCGTGGCGTCCAGCACCAGCACGACATCGTGCGGCGCCGCCGGATTGAGCCGGCCGAGCACGCGGCGGATCTTGGCGAGCTCGTCCATCAGTTCCGCCTTGTTCTGCAGGCGGCCCGCCGTATCGACGATCAGCACGTCGATGCCCTGGGCGGTTGCCTGCTTGACGGCGTCGAAGACGACACCGGCCGCGTCGCCACCTTCCGGCCCGGTCACGATCGGTACGCCGAGCCGCTCGGCCCAGACCTTGAGCTGGCCGATGGCGGCCGCGCGAAAGGTGTCGCCTGCCGCCAGCATCACGCCATAATCCTGCTCCTGGAACAGATGGGCGAGCTTGGCGATCGTCGTGGTCTTGCCGGAACCGTTGACGCCGATGACGAGAATGACCTGCGGGCGCGGGAACGCCTCGATTTCGATGGGCCTGGCGACGGGCGCCAGCACTTTCTCGATCTCTTCAGCGAGGATCTCGCGCAGATAGTCTTCGGTCAGCTCGCGATTGAAGCGGCCCTCGGCCAGCCGGTCGCGGATGCGCGCCGCCATCGCGGGGCCGAGATCGGTCGTGTAGAGCGCTTCCTCCAGCTCATCGAGCGTCTGGTCGTCCAGCGCCGTCTTGCCGAAAATGCCCGAGACGCTTTCGCCGAGCCGGTCGGATGTGCGCTTGAAGCCGCCGAAAAGTTTGTCGCGCCAGGAAAGTTCAGCCATGCGCGCTGCCATGCGCGATGAGCGCGCCGTCCTCAAGCCCCGTGATGCGCGCGGTCACGATTGTCCCGACCGGCTGAGGCGAACTGAACCGCACCGGCGCGAAGCTCTCGCCATGCCCGGCCATGCCGCTCGTCTCGACGAGGACACGCTGGTCGGTGCCGATGACGCTGCTCAGCCAGCGCTGCCGTTCCTGCGCACAGGCCTCGCGCAGGCGCGCTGCGCGCTCGCGAATGACGGGCTTGTCCACCTGCGGCATGCGCGCGGCGGGCGTGCCCTCGCGCGTCGAATAGGGGAAGATATGGCCGTGAACGATCCGGCACTGATGCACGAGCGCAAGACTGTTCTCGAACATTACTTCGTCCTCGGTCGGGAAGCCGGCGATGATGTCCGCGCCGATGGCGATGTCCGGGCGACGGGAGAGCAGCCGCTCGGCAAGCGCTATGGCCTGTGCGCGATTGTGGCGCCGCTTCATCCGCTTGAGGATCATGTCGTCGCCCGCCTGCAACGAGAGATGGACATGCGGCATCAGCCGCGGCTCGCCGGTCAGCAGATCGAACAGGCGCTCGTCGATCTCGATCCCGTCGAGCGAGGAGAGGCGCAGGCGCGGCAAGTCCGGCACATGGCGCAGGATGCGCTCGACCAGCGCGCCGAAGCTCGGGCTGCCCGGCAGATCCGGCCCGTAGCTCGTGACATCGACGCCGGTCAGCACCACTTCCTGCACGCCTTCATCAACCAGACGCTGTACCTGATCGACCACCATGCCGGCCGGCACCGATCGGCTCGGCCCGCGGCCATAAGGAATGATGCAGAAGGTGCAGCGATGATCGCAGCCATTCTGCACGACGATGAAGGCGCGCACTCGCTCGGCAAAGGCCGAGAGGAGCTGCGGCGCCTGCTGCTCGACCGCCATGATATCGGCGACGCGAACCTTCTCGTTGGCGGTCAGTTGCGCCTTGAAGACCGGCTTCTCGCCATTGCCGACCACGAGCGCCACTTCCGGCATGGCGGCGAACATCCCGGCGTCCGTTTGCGCGGCGCATCCGGTCACGACGATGCGCGCATCCGGCCGCGCGCGGCTCGCGCGGCGAATGGCCTGGCGCGTCTGGCGGACGGCTTCGCCGGTGACGGCGCAGCTGTTGACGATGACGAGATCGTCCCGATCGCCAAGCTGCTGGCGCAGCGCCTCGCTCTCGGCAATGTTCAACCGGCAGCCGAGCGTGATGATCTCCGGGCCGCTCATGGCAGCGCGGGCGTCAGCGCATCGAGATCGAGCGTCCCGTCGAAGACATGGGCAGCCGGCCCGGTCATGGTGATGTGACCGCCAGGCGCCCAGTCGATCAGCATATCGCCGCCATCGAGCGTGACGCGCACCGGTCCGATCGCGATCTTGCGCCGGATTGCCGCCACCGCCGTCGCGCACGCCCCCGTGCCGCAAGCGCGCGTGAAGCCGACGCCGCGCTCCCAGACGGTGAGCGCGATATGGCCGGGCGACAGAAGCTGCGCGAAGTTCACGTTCACCCGGGCCGGGAACAGCGGATCATGCTCGATCAGCGGACCCAGTCGCGCCATGTCGATCGATGCGCGATCGTTAAGGAAGAACACCACGTGCGGATTGCCGATATTGACGCATGACGGCGCGGGAAGCTCGTCCCAGCTCGTCGGCAGGGTCAGCGTGTCCATCGCATAAGCGAGCGGGATGTCTTCCCAGCCGAATTTCGGCTCGCCCATGTCGACACCGACCAGATCGCCGCTACGCCCGGCCTTGAGGATACCGGCGGCCGTCTCGATGCTGACGTCCCGACCCACGAACAGCGGCACGCAGCGCGTCGCATTGCCGCATGCCTCGACCTCGCTGCCGTCCTGATTGAAAATCCGCATGCGGACATCGGCCCGGTCGGACTCGCCGATCAGGATCAGCTGGTCGCAACCGATACCGGTCTTGCGGTCCGATATGGCGCGCGCCAGCGCTGCCGTCATCGTCACGGGGTTCTCGCGAACATCGACCACGACGAAGTCGTTACCGAGGCCGTGCATCTTGGCGAAGGGCAGGGACATGCCGCGCATTTAGGGATCGCAAGGGCGGAAGTCCATTGCAGGGCCGTAGAACGTGGCGCGCCGACCGTTCGTCGCAAAGATTCCCCAAAGCACTGGCGTTGCGAAGAATGAGAACATAATAAGAACAACATGAAGGAATCGCTGCAACAACGGCTCGAGATCCTCGCCGATGCCGCCAAATATGACGCTTCTTGCGCCTCCTCCGGCACTGCCAAGCGCAATGCCAAGGCCGGCGGGATCGGATCGACCGAAGGCATGGGCATTTGCCATAGCTATGCGCCCGATGGCCGGTGTATCTCGCTGCTGAAGATCCTGCTGACCAATCACTGCATCTTCGACTGCCATTATTGCATCAACCGCAAGAGCTCGAATGTGCGGCGCGCGCGCTTCACGCCGCAGGAAGTTGCGGACCTGACGATCACTTTTTATCGTCGAAATTATATCGAGGGTCTGTTTCTCTCATCGGGGATCGTCAAATCCGGCGATCACACGATGGAGCAGATCATCGAGGCCGCGCGCATCCTGCGCGAGGAGCATCTGTTCCGAGGCTATATCCACCTCAAGATGATCCCCGAGGCGGATGCGGACCTGATCGCACGCGCCGGGCTCTATGCGGATCGCGTCTCGATCAATGTCGAGCTGCCGACACAGGCTGGCCTCACCCGCCTCGCACCGGACAAGTCGGGCCAGCAGATCGAGACCGCGATGGGCGGGCTCAAGACTGCGATCGAAGATGCGACCGACAGCCGCAAGCGCTTCCGCTCTGCCCCGCAATTTGCGCCCGCAGGCCAGTCGACCCAGATGATCGTCGGCGCCGATGGCGCATCGGACGCGCAGATCATCCAGAAATCCAGCAAGCTCTATGATCGCTTCGCGCTGCGCCGCGTCTATTATTCCGCCTTCAGCCCCATTCCCGACGCCAGCGCCGTCCTCCCGCTGAAGCGCGCGCCGCTGATCCGCGAGCATCGGCTCTATCAGTCGGACTGGCTCATGCGCTTCTATGGCTATGAGCCGCATGAAGTGGGGCAGGCGGCGGACGCGGCCGGCATGTTGCCGCTGGATATCGACCCGAAGCTGGCCTGGGCGCTCAACTTCCGCGATCGTTTTCCGATGGACGTGAATCGAGCCTCGCGCGATGCCCTGCTGCGCGTGCCCGGGCTTGGCGTTCGCGCGGTCGATGCCCTGCTGGTTGCGCGCCGGCATCGTCATTTGCGGCTGGCCGACATTGCGAAACTGACCGTCTCCATCGCCAAGATTCGGCCGTTCATCGTGGCGGCCGACTGGCGCCCGACGAAGCTGACCGATCGCGCCGATCTGCGCCGGCTCCTGACGCCGCGTCGCACCGAGCAGCTGGAACTGTTCGCGGCATGAAGGAAACGGTTTACTTCACGGCGTCCGAGCATGTGGCGGTTCTCGCCGGTCCGGATGATTTCGACGGCTGGCGGACGCAAGCACGGCAAGTCCTGATGGCGCGCGTGCATCCCTCGGAGGTCATCTGGCGCGTGCCGGGAGGGGAGGGCGATCTGTTTGCCTCGTCCGAGCCTTCTCCGCCGCCAATCGCTGTCCCTGATGCCAGACAGCCGATCGTTTCGCGCGCCTTCCTCGATCTCGCGGCAAAGGCGGCGTGCCACCGGGATCGAGGCCGATTCGATTTTCTCTATCGCCTGCTCTGGCGTCTCCAGCGCAATGCGCGCCTCCTGGAGGACAAAGCGGACGGGGACGTGCGGCGGCTCGACGAACTGGCCCGAACCGTTCGGCGCGACATTCACAAGATGCGCGCCTTCGTCCGATTCCGCTCCGTTGCGCAGCCGGATGGCACGGAGCGCTATGTCGCCTGGTTCGAGCCGGAGCATCATATCCTGCGCGCCAATGCCGCCTTCTTCGTCAATCGCTTCGCCGGCATGCATTGGTCGATCCTCACGCCGATCGGCGCGCTCCATTGGGACGGTGCGTCACTTCAGGAAGGCCCGCCCGCAACGCGCGGCGACGCGCCGGATGGCGATCCGATCGAGGATTTGTGGAGCAGCTACTACGCATCGATCTTCAATCCTGCCCGTTTGAAGATCGATGCGATGCTCAAGGAGATGCCGCGCAAATACTGGAAGAACATGCCGGAGACCGCCTTGGTCCCGGCGCTCATTGCGGGGGCGCAAGCGAGAGAAGCCGTCATGGTCGAAGCCGGCCGCGATCTGTTCGAGGATGATAGCCCGCCCACGAGTCTTGAGGAGATTGCGGGCGCGATCCGGTCCTGCCGCCGCTGTGCGATCGGCTGCAACGGCACGGATGCCGTCGGGAGCGAGGGTTCGTCGGGCGCATCGCTGATGATCGTCGGCGAGCAACCCGGCGATGTCGAGGAGCGGGAAGGGCGGCCATTCGTCGGCCCGGCCGGACAATTGCTGATGCGCCATCTCGAAGAGGCCGGCCTGAATCGGTCGCGCGCCTATGTGACCAATGCGGTGAAGCATTTCAAATTCCTGCCGCGCGGCAAGAGGCGCATGCACCAGACGCCGACAGCGCGGGAAATCGATACCTGCCGCTGGTGGCTGGATGGCGAGCGGAGCATCGTGAAGCCGCGCCTCGTCCTGGTGTTGGGCGCGAGCGCGGCCCGTGGCCTGCTCGGCAAGACGATCAGCGTCCAGAAGGAGCGCGGCGCGCCGATCGATCTGCCCGACGGCAGCGAACTCTGGGTGACGACGCATCCATCCTATCTGCTGCGCCTGCCGGAAGAAAATCGCCCGGCCGAGGAAAAGCGGTTTCAGGACGATCTGCGCGCTATAGCGGAGCGCCTCGCCGCGCTCGAAAGCGCAGCGGGGTGATCCGACATGAAGAAGTAAATGGTCGGGGAGAGAGGATTCGAACCTCCGGCCCCTGCCTCCCGAAGACAGTGCTCTACCAGGCTGAGCTACTCCCCGACCGGGCCGGACGCTCAGAGCGCCGGCAAGGCAGGCGACGCCCTATAGGGGGCACATGTGCCGCTGGCAAGCGTGCGTTCGCGAAATTGCGTGCCGGTTCAGATCAGGCCCTGTTCGCGGAAACTGAAGCGTGCATTTCCGCCGATGATGACATGATCGTGAAGCTGCATGCCGAGCATGCGCAGCAGTCCCGCAAAGGCGCGCGTGGCGTGCGTGTCTGCTTCGCTCGGCCGCGCCTGCCCGGATGGATGGCAATGATGGAGCACCACCGCCTTGCATCGGAGCGCGAGCAGGCCCGGGACGACATGGGCGAGATCTATGGCGAGCGAGTGATGGTCGCCGGCAAGCTCGATGCGCTCGATGAACCAGCCATCGGCATCGTAGAGATCCAGCGCGCCAAACTCGCATTGCCGGACATTGCTGCTGAAGGCCGAATCCGTGAGGGCAAGCGTCGATCGAGCCATGAGAGGAAGAGTGGCCGCGATGGGCTGAACTTGGCACGCGATCCGGCTCCGATCTCGCGGTATGGGCGGATAGTTCCTTGAAACAGCGCGTGAAATACCTCCGAAATGGAGAAGATGGCGACCCTGGCCATGCGTTACCAAGCTGTCGCTGCGGCGTCTTGTCGCTGGCGCTCGGGGGAGGGGGGCGTTAAGACCTTGAGCATGCCGACCCAAGCGATCATATCCAGACCCGCCCCCCCGGAAGGAGAGGCCGCGCCGCATTACGAGCAGCAATATCTAGACCTGATGCGCCACATCTGGACGCAGGGGCATGAGCGCGTGGATCGCACCGGCGTCGGCACGCGGTCGATCCTGGGTGCGACCATGCGATTCTCGCTGGCCGACGACGCCGTGCCCTTGCTCACCACCAAGCGCGTCTTCTGGAAAGTCGCGACGCGCGAAATGCTCTGGTTCCTTTCGGGCGAGACCAACATTCGCCCGCTGGTCGAGCAGGGCGTCCATATCTGGACCGACTGGCCGCTCGATCGCTATCGGCGCGAGACGGGCGAGGCGATTTCCATGGAGGCGTTCGAGCAGCGCATCGTCGAGGATGAGGCTTTCGCGCTCGACTGGGGCGATCTCGGCCCGGTCTATGGCCGCCAATGGGTCAACTGGCCGCGCTATGAGCCAGCGCCGGAAGCCGGCGAGGGGCTTTATCGACTTGCGGAGCGCGGCCACAACCAGATTGCCGCGCTGATCGAGGCGATCCGCGCCAATCCCGGCTCGCGGCGACTGCTGTTCACGGGCTGGAATGTCGATCAGGTCGATCGCATGGCCTTGCCGCCCTGCCACATGACCTATCAGTTCCATGTCGCGGACGGCCGTCTCAACGGCCTCTTGTTCCAGCGCAGCTGCGATCTCGGTCTCGGCTTTCCGTTCAACATCTACGGCCTGGCTCTGCTGACGCGGATGCTGGCGCTCCAGTGTGATCTGGAACCCGGCGAGATCGTCTGGCAGGGCGGCGACGTCCATCTGTACCTCAACCACACCGATCTGGTCGAAGAGCAGCTCTCACGCACGCCCGCCGGGGCGCCGAAGCTGCGCATCCTGCGGCGGCCCAAGACGATCTTCGACCATCGGATCGAGGATTTCGCGGTCGAGGACTATGAGCCGCAGCGCAGCATCGCGGCGCCGATCGCGGTCTGAGGCGAGAGATCATGCCGCTGCGGGACATATTTCAGAAGGAAGAGGTGACGAAGGACCGGCCCATATTCCGCCCCGGCGCGTTCAATCGCGAGGCCTGGGAGCGCAATCGCCTGGCTGCCTCGATCGCGCTGTTTACGGGTACCGGCTTCCTGCTGGCGCTGCCCTTCGCCCTGCGTGCCGGCGCCGAGTTCTTCCTGCCGCTGACGGCGGCTCTGGTCATCGCCATCTGCCTCGTGCCGCTGCTCGAATGGCTCGAGCGTCGCCGCGTTCCGTCCCCGCTCGCCGCCCTGATCGCTCTTTCGGCGTTTCTGTTCGTGGCCAATACGGCGCTGGTGCTGATCGTCGTCCCGGCGACCGACTGGATCGCCCAGCTGCCGGACCGCATCAACCAGATCAAGATGACGCTCGCGCCGGTGATCGATCTCTACACACAGGCGCAGGGCTTCGTCGATGGCCTGCTGCGCATGGTCACGGAGACGCGGGCGCTGGGCAATGAGACGGGTGAGTTCGCGCGGCCGGGCTCGATCCTCCAGATGCTGACCAGCGCGGCGCCGAGCGTGGTCATCAATGTCGTGTTCGGCCTGCTCGTGATCTTCTTCTTCCTCTCGGGCTGGACGCGCCTGCGCCGTCGCACGATCCGGGGCCGGGGCAGCTTCACCGGCGCGCTCACGATCGCGCGCGTCATCCAGAATGTCGTCGATGCGACCTCGCGCTATGTGCTGACGATCACGTTCATCAACATCCTGCTCGGCCTGACGGTCGCGCTGCTGCTGATGCTCATCGGCATGCCGACCCCGTTCATGTGGGGCGGTTTCGTCGCACTGCTGAACTTCATTCCCTATTTCGGGCCGATCGTGGCGGCGATCCTGCTCGGGCTTGGCGGCCTGATGAGCTTCGATACGGTTGGCTGGGCGTCGCTCCCGGCTGTCATCATGATCGTCGCGCATCTGATCGAGGCGAATATCGTCACGCCGCTCATCCTTGGCGAACGGCTCAAGATGAGTCCGCTGATGATTCTCGTGTCCCTGAGCTTCTGGACATGGGTGTGGGGGACGGCGGGCGCACTGCTGGCCGTGCCGCTCCTCATCATCATCCAGACCGTGCTGGCGGCTGCCGGCAAGCCGGATATCGCGGGATTCCTGTTCGAAGCCGGGACGCTCACCAGCACATTGCATGAGCCGCCCGGCGAATATGACGAGACTTCGTGACAGGGTGTTGACAGGGGCATCCCCCTCTTATACCAGCCCCCTCCTCGACCAAGCGCGGGTGTAGCTCAGTTGGTTAGAGTGCCGGCCTGTCACGCCGGAGGTCGCGGGTTCGAGCCCCGTCACTCGCGCCATTTTCCAGAAAATCGAGAGAAGTTGTCGAACGTTTCCCCGATGGGGGAACCGGCCCGATTATGCGTATTCTGCAGTCTGTGAGATTATTTCGGCGCGCGGAAGCGCCCGGTCTCCATCCAGACGAGCAGCGGCCGCATCGGGAAGATCCAGACGATCCCCGCCACCACATAGACGGCCAGTTGAACGGGCTGCGGCCAGGTGCCGATGACGACCGAGAAGCTGCCGATGATCGCCGCCCAGATCGCAATGATCGCCAGAATCGCGAGCACGCCGGCGGGCTTGCGCCAGCTCGGCGGGGGAGGGACGCCGATCATGCGTCGTCCCGCGAGAGGATCTGCTGCTCGGTCACCACCATGTGCAGCGGCACGTCCCAGGGCTCGACGGGCAAGGCATCGACCATCTGGCAACTCCATGCGATGCCGATGCGCAGCGCATGCGGCAGCTTGGCGAAAGCGCGGTCATAATAGCCGGCGCCATGGCCGATGCGATTGAGGCGCCTGTCGAAGCCGACCATCGGCGTTAGGCAGACGTCGGGCATCACGGTCTCGGCCTGCGGCGCGGGCTGCGGAATGCGCATCTGGCCCGGCACGAGAATATCGCCCGGCGCCCAGTCGGCGAATTCCATGTCTTCCTTGATGCTCCTGCCGAGCCGCGGCAGGCACAGCTTGAAGCCACGCTCATGGAGGAACTCGAGGAGATTCTCGGTCGGCGCTTCCGAATCCATGGAGAGATAGCAGGAAATGCGCGATCCCGGCGGGATCTGCTCGAGGACGGGATTGGGCAGCACACGGAATGCCAGGCTGCGCACGGAATTGGGCAGGCCGGCGACGAAAGCCGAGCGCTTCGCCAGCAGCTCAGTGCGCAGGGCGGCGCGTTCGTTGTTCATCGCTTGACAATCCCGGCCGGGGAGAGAGGGAAAAGTGACGGGACCACCATGGCCGTTTGCTGGAAAATCCTCTGACGCCTCAACGTCAGGTGGGGACCATGTAACGCGGACCAGAGTCCGGCCAGAGACAGCCCCCTAGGATGTATTATCGCCTCAGGGATGTTCGCTAAAGCTCGCACCGGGCAGTACCCGTCCTGGTCTATCTAGGCGTTGGCGAGCTGAGCCGCAAGGCTGTCGCCCAGCGCCTCGATCCTTTCGGCGAGGCGGGCCAGCGCGGCCAGCGTGTCGCTTTCATCGATCGGCTCGGGCGGCGTTGGGGCAGGAGCGGGTGCTGGAGCCGCTTCCGCTGCGGGCTTGACGGCGGGCTGGTCTGAGACCGTATCGGCGAGCAGCAGGCCGGCGAACAGCAGCTGACGCACCTCTGTCAGGCCAGGGCTGCCGTTCTTCACCATGTTGACCCGGTCGGACATCATACCGGCCAGCTGATGCAGTCGCGCTTCCTCGCCGTCGCGGCAATGCACCGCATATTGCCTGCCGCCCACCATGATTTTCACTTCGGCCATCAGGCTTCGCTCCGCGCTTTCTGAAGGTCGCCGATCAGCGCATCGAGCGACTTGAGGGCCGCAATCGCCTTGTCGCGTGAGAAGGGATCGATCTCGACGGAACCGGCATCATCGGCCGCCTCGCCATTGGCGAGCTGGGCCTCCAGAGCTTTGCCATGTTCCTCCGCGACTTGCCTCGCTAATGTCTCGGCGCGCGTGAGCGCTCGCTCCAGTCGTCCGATTGCCTGCATCATCGCATCGCTTGCCATGGCGGAACCCTTAACATGCTCGTTGGAGATTGCAAAAGCCCGTTCCGGGCGCTTTCTTCCCTGCTGTAGCGACGCGGGCACAACTTGATATCAGCAAGCCTGATCTCCCCCACAGGTTGACGCTCGCGACTCGAATCGACATTGAAGCCGCGCGACGACTCGCTGCCTTTGTGGGGTGGCGCGCTTTGACGTCGCTCATCGACCCCGCCCGGTCCTTGATCGCACCGACGAATGCCCCTGGGGGCCGACAAGAAGAAAGGGGCCTTCGCCCATGGCTGTCACCGAGAAGCGGCTTGCCGACACCATCCGTGTGCTGGCGATGGACGCGGTGCAGGCCGCGAACAGTGGTCATCCCGGTATGCCGATGGGCATGGCCGATGTCGCGACGGTGCTGTTCAAGGATTATCTGAAGTTCGATCCGGAGGCACCGAAATGGGCCGATCGTGATCGCTTCGTCCTGTCCGCCGGCCATGGCTCGATGCTGATCTACGCGCTGCTGCACCTCACCGGCTATCATGAGCCGACGATGGCGGACATCGCCAATTTCCGCCAGATGGGCAGCCCGTGCGCCGGCCATCCCGAGAATTTCGAGCTTCCCGGCGTCGAGGCGACCACCGGTCCGCTCGGCCAGGGTCTGGCCATGGCGGTCGGCATGGCGATGGCCGAGCGTCACCTTAACGCGACCTTCGGTGACGATTTGGTCGATCATCGCACCTGGGTGATCGCGGGCGACGGCTGCCTCATGGAAGGCGTCAATCACGAGGCGATCGGCCTGGCCGGTCATCTCGGCCTCGGCCGCCTCAATGTCCTGTGGGACGACAACAAGATCACCATCGACGGCGCGGTCAGCCTGTCCTCCAGCGAGGATGTTATGGCGCGCTATGCCGCGACGGGCTGGCATGTCACGTCCTGCGACGGTCATGACTTCGCCGATGTGCGCCGTGCTTTGAGCGAAGCAGCGGTTGATCCGCGTCCCTCGCTCGTCGCCTGCCGCACGAAGATCGGCCAGGGCGCGCCCAATATGGCCGGTTCGCACAAGGTCCACGGCGCTCCGCTCGGCAAGGACGAGATTGCCGCCACGCGCGAAGCCCTGGGCTGGGATTTGCCGCCCTTCGAACTGCCCGATGACGTCAAGGCCGCCTGGCTGGAGATCGGCAAGGGCAGCAAGCAGGCTCATGCCGATTGGCAGGATCGGCTCGCAAGCAATTCACAAAAGGCCGAATTCGAACGCCGCGTGGCCGGCGCGCTGCCGTCCTCCTATTCGCTCAAGCCCTATCTCGACAGCCTGATCGCCGAGCCCAGGAAGGTCGCGACACGCAAGGCGAGCGAAATGGCCCTCGACGCGATCAACGTGCAGCTTCCCGAGATGTTCGGCGGCTCGGCGGATCTCACCGGCTCGAACCTGACTCAGTCCAAGGACCAGAAGGTTGCGTTCAGTCCGGCCGATTATTCGGGCCGCTATGTCTATTACGGCATTCGCGAGTTCGGCATGTCGGCGGCGATGAATGGCCTTGCCCTGCATGGCGGCGTCATTCCCTATGGCGGCACCTTCCTGGTGTTCTCGGATTATGCCCGCAACGCCATCCGCATGTCGGCGCTGCAGCGCCAGCGCGTCATCTACGTGCTGACGCATGACAGCATCGGCCTTGGCGAAGACGGCCCGACGCATCAGCCGATCGAGCATGTCATGTCGATGCGCATGATCCCCAATCTCGAAGTCTTTCGTCCGGCCGACACGATCGAGACGGCGGAATGCTGGGAACTCGCGCTGCAAAACGCCGCGACGCCGTCAGTTCTGGCGCTCAGCCGCCAGAATCTGCCGCAGCTGCGCGACGATGCCTCGGAAAACCGCTCGGCCAAAGGCGGCTATACGTTGGTCAAGAGCGCATCGGCGCCCAAGGCTGTGCTGGTCGCCACCGGTTCCGAGGTCGAAATCGCTGTCGAAGCCGCCAAGCTGCTTGAAGCGCAGGGCATCGCCGCCAATGTTGTGTCCATGCCCAGCATGTCGCGCTTTCTCGCTCAGGACGATGCCTATCGCGCGTCCGTCCTGCCCGCAGGCGCGCTGCGCGTCTCGATCGAGGCCGGCACGACGTTCGGTTGGTCGACCATCACCGGCAGCGACGGCCTCAACCTCGGCATCGACAGCTATGGTCTCTCGGCACCCGCCCAGGCCATTTACGATCATTTTGGATTGAACGCCCAAACGGTCGCATCGCGAATCGTCGCGGCTCTCAACTGACACCAGGCAAGGAGATCAATCATGGCCATCAAGGTAGCAATTAACGGCTTCGGGCGGATCGGCCGCCTCGTCGCGCGCGCTCTTCTCGAGCGCACCGATCATGACTTCGAGCTGGTGGCGATCAACGATCTCGGCGACGCCAAGTCCAACGCCCTGCTGTTCAAGCGCGACAGCGTCCATGGCAACTGGAAGGGCGACGTCTCGGTCGAGGGCGACTCGCTCATCATCGACGGCAAGAAGATCAAGGTGACGGCCGAGCGCGATCCCGCGAACCTGCCGCATGCCGCTCTGGGCGTCGAAATCGCGCTCGAATGCACCGGCATCTTCGCCGACAAGGCGAAAGCCAGCGCGCACCTCACTGCCGGCGCCAAGCGCGTCGTCATCTCGGCCCCCGCGACCGGCGTCGACAAGACGATCGTGTTCGGCGTGAACCACGAGACGCTGACGGCTGACGACATCGTCATCTCGAACGCGAGCTGCACGACCAACTGCCTCGCACCGCTCGCCAAGGTGCTGCACGATGCCGTCGGCATCGAGAGCGGCTTCATGACGACGATCCACAGCTACACCAACGACCAGAACACGCTGGACCAGATCCACAAGGATATGCGTCGCGCCCGTGCTGCTGCGCTCTCGATGATCCCGACCACGACGGGCGCCGCCCGCGCCGTGGGCGAGGTTCTGCCGGAGCTCAAGGGCAAGCTGGACGGTTCCTCGGTCCGCGTGCCGACCCCGAACGTCTCGGTCGTCGATCTCAAGTTCATTGCCAAGCGCGCCACCACGATCGACGAGGTCAACGGCCTGCTCAAGGCGGCGTCCGAGGCCGGTCCGCTCAAGGGCGTGCTCGGCTATTCGGACGAGCCGCTGGTGTCGATCGACTATAATGGCGATCCGCGCAGCTCGACCGTCGACAGCCTCGAGACCGCGGTCATCGACGGCAAGCTGGTCCGCGTGCTGAGCTGGTACGACAATGAATGGGGTTTCTCGAACCGCATGATCGACACCAGCAAGGTCGTCGCCGGCCTGATCTGACGGGCCTTGCGAGGCTGAGATTTTTCGGGCCGGGCATGTTTCGACACGCTCGGCCCGAGCCATGATGGGAGACAAGAGACGTGGGCAAACCCTTCAAGACGCTCGACGATATGGGCAATATCGCCGGCAAGGCCGTGCTGGTCCGTGAGGATCTGAACGTCCCGATGCAGGAAGGCTCGGTCAGCGATGATACGCGCCTGCGCGCCGCTGTCCCGACGATCCTGGAGCTGGCGGACAAGGGCGCCAAGGTGCTTGTCCTCGCCCATTTCGGTCGTCCAAAGGGCCAGAAGTCGCCGGACCTGTCGCTCAGCCTCGTGACGCGCGGTCTTTCCCAGGTGCTCGGTCGCCAGGTCCAGTTCATCCCCGATTGCCAGGGTGAGGCGGCAGCGGACGGCATCGCCGTGATGCGCGGCGGCGACATCGCCATTCTCGAAAACACCCGCTTTCATGCAGGCGAGGAAAAGAACGATCCGACGCTCTCCGACGCCATGGCCGCGCTCGGCGATTTCTACGTGAACGATGCCTTCTCGGCCGCCCACCGCGCGCACAGCTCGACGGAAGGGCTCGCCCATCGCCTGCCGTCCTTCGCCGGCCGCTCGATGGAGAAGGAGCTGGACGCGCTCGAAGCCGCGCTTGGCAATCCTCAGAAGCCGGTCGCGGCCGTCGTCGGCGGCGCCAAAGTCTCGACCAAGCTCGCCGTGCTCGAAAATCTGGTCGCGCAGGTCGATCATCTGATTATCGGCGGCGGCATGGCCAACACCTTCCTCGCCGCGCGCGGTGTCGATGTCGGCAAGTCGCTCTGCGAGCATGATCTGGTCGACACCGCAAACGAGATTTTCGACAAGGCGGAGGCCGCCGGCTGCACGATCCACCTGCCTTACGACGTCGCCGTCGCGAAGGAATTCGCCGCCAATCCCGCCAGCTACCGCGTCTGCAACGTCAACGAGGTCGCGGCGGACGAGAGGATCCTCGATGTCGGCCCCGCCGCCGTCGAAGCGCTCGGCGACGTACTCAAGACCTGCAAGACGCTCGTCTGGAACGGCCCGCTCGGCGCGTTCGAGCTGGCCCCGTTCGACACCGCCACGGTCGCGCTCGCCAGGACGGCTGCCGCGCTGACCGCCGAAGGCTCGCTGGTCTCGGTCGCCGGTGGCGGCGACACGGTGGCCGCGCTCAATCATGCCGGCGTCGCGGACGATTTCTCGTTCGTTTCGACGGCCGGCGGCGCGTTCCTCGAATGGATGGAAGGCAAGGAACTGCCCGGCGTCGCAGCGTTGATCGGCAAGTAAGTCCTCATCTCACCTCGTCTTTCCTGCACTCGTGGGAATGACAAGATGGGCACGCTGACCGGTGCCGCGAACATGGTTGACCGGCTTGCAATTTTCGCACCGAACGGTGAAGAGGCAGGCCTGCGCGCTCCGGCGCCGTTCGTGGGTTCAACAGACAGGGATGGAATGATGCAGCACTCCGACATGACCGCCAAGATCGCCGAGGGTAACGGCTTCATTGCCGCGCTCGACCAGAGCGGCGGCTCGACCCCCAAGGCCCTGAAGGGCTATGGCATCGAGGAAAGCGCCTATTCGGGCGACGACGAGATGTTCGCGCTCATCCACCAGATGCGCAGCCGCATCATCACCTCTCCGGTCTTCACGGGCGACAAGGTGTTGGGCGCGATCCTGTTTGAGAAGACGATGGACGGTCAGGTCGATGGCAAGGCGACTCCGACTGCGTTGCTCGATCGCGGTGTCGTACCCTTCATCAAGATCGACAAGGGCCTTGAGGACGAGGCCAACGGCGTTCAGCTCATGAAGCCGATGCCGGAGCTTTCCGCCCTGCTCACCCGCGCCAAGGGCCTCGGCGTGTTCGGCACCAAGGAGCGCTCGGTCATCAACCTCGCCAATCGCGAGGGCATCGCCGCCGTCGTCAAGCAGCAGTTCGAAGTGGGCAAGGAGGTGCTCGCGCACGGCCTGATGCCGATCATCGAGCCGGAAGTGAACATCAAGAGTCCCGAGCGTGCCGAGGCCGACCAGATCCTGCTGGAGGAAATCCTCAAGGAACTGGACGCGCTGCCCGCCGGCCAGCAGGTCATGCTGAAGCTCTCGATCCCCGCCAAGGCCGGCCTGTTCGATGCGCTGGTCGATCACCCCAAGGTGCTGCGCGTCGTCGCACTCTCGGGCGGCTTCGCGCGTCCCGAAGCCTGCGCCGAGCTCGCCAAGAACCGCGGCATGATCGCCAGCTTCAGCCGCGCGCTGCTCAACGATCTGCGCCACCAGATGAGCGACGACGAGTTCAACGTCTCGCTCGGCGGCGCGATCGACGAGATCTTCGAAGCCTCGACCGACAAGGTCGCGGCGTAACGGCCTGATGCCCATCAGGCTTACCGCTCTTTCACAGAGGGCAGCGCTCATTGCGCTGCCCTTTTTGTTGATCACCGAGACAGCCGTCCAAGCCTGTTCGATGGCGCCGGGATACAAGGTTCCCACAAATCTGGAACTCACGGCACTGGCGGACACGATCGTGGTCGCGACCGTCGAGGACGAAAGAAAGGCGGGGGACAGCTGGAACGGTGTCGTGCTGGTGCGCCCGACCTTCCTGATCAAGGGCGCCACGCTGCCGGGCATGATCGAATTGAGCCGCGCCTATCTCGGTCCGGATGAACAGCTGCCCGCGACGAATGACGTCTCGGTCCTTCGTGCCTGGCGCGATAGCCATGGCGGTTGGCCGGCGCGAAAAAGCGATCCTCGTGAACTGCGCAGGGTCAATCCTGATGCCCTGACCGGCGGATGTGTCCGTTACATCTTCTCCAAGGGGATGAAGCTTGTCCTGTTCCCGCGGCGCGATACCGACGGTACGCTGAAGCCATATCGCAGCTCATTTTCCCGCGATGCGGAGGACGTGCCGTCCGACGATGCGCTGTGGGTGAAGGCGGTGCGGGAATATGTCGTGATTGCCGACCATCCTGCGAAGGAGCGGAAGGCAGCGCTCAAAGCGCGCATCGCTGAACTGTCGCAGCAACCCAACGACCCGGATGCGATGGCCATCGCCAAAGATATGAAGGTCGAGCTTGCTGGCAAACGCCTGCCACCTTTTGATTGAGGCGAGGCGGGTCAGCGATCATACACCGCCGTCATTCCTGCGTCGGCGGGAATGACGGCAGTCGAGTTCAGGCAAGCTGCTTCTTGAGTTCGCCATTCTCCTTGTAGAGGTTCATCATCGAGGCGAACGGCCCCCGCAGATAGTGGCCGAGTACCGGCAGGTCTTCCGGTGTCTTGCCTGCCCGCGCGGCCAGCGCCGCCACGATCCCGTCCGAATCCGCGATGAACAGCCCCGGTTCGATCTCCGCCGCCGGGAAGCTCACCTTCTCCAACTTCGGCGCCAGCGTCTCGCGAAACCCGGCTTCCTGATCGTCGCCCGGCACGAAGTTCTTCACGATCACATCGTCGCCAAGGCCCGTCTCGATGATCGCGACGCGGACCTTGAAGCAGAACGGGCATTTGTCCTTGAGATAGATGGTCGGCTTGAAGGACATGGAACTCTCCTCGGGGCTTGGGACTTTCTCTTCTGGACCATCATGGATCATCATCCGGCGCAATGACAATGCGCCATCTCAGCATTAGGTTCGGATCAGCTGGATGACTGTTCTGCCAAGGAGAGACCTTCATGACCGCACTCGCCGACATTCCGGTAAAGACCATCAAGGGCGATGACGCCTCGCTCGGCGACTATGCCGGCAAGGCGCTGCTGGTCGTCAATGTCGCCTCCCAATGCGGCCTCACGCCGCAGTATGAAGGGCTCGAAAAGCTCTATCGGGACTACAAGGATGATGGGCTGGTCGTGCTGGGCTTCCCTGCCAATGATTTTGCCGGGCAGGAGCCGGGTTCCAATGAAGAGATCGCGACCTTCTGCACCACCAATTTCGGTGTCGATTTCCCGATGTTCGAGAAGATCACGGTCAAAGGCGAGGACAAGCACCCGCTCTATGCCGAGCTGATCGCCGAATCGGACAACCCGGATGCCGAAATCTCCTGGAACTTCGAGAAGTTCCTTATCAGCCGCGATGGCCATGTCGTGAAGCGCTTCTCGCCGCGCACCGTGCCTGACGATCCGGAGCTTATCGCGGCGATCGAGGCGGCCTTGTCGGGCTCCGCCGCCGCCGGCTGATTGTGGGGGGCTTTCGTTTCCGCCGCACCTGAACTATGGCGCGCCGGAATGACTGACGACGAAGACGCGCTTTCGCTGGATCCCGATTTCGGTCGTCGGTTCGAGAGGGATCTCAATCGGCCGCCGTGCCAGCTCTATCTGATATCGCCGGCGTCGATCGACGAGACCTTCGTGGATCAACTTGCGGCGGCACTGGATGGTGGCCCGATCGCCGCGTTCCAGCTCCGGCTCAAGGGCCAGAGCGAGGATGAGATTGCGCGTCTGGCGGGGCCGCTTCAGGCGCTGTGCGCACAGCGCGAGGTCGCCTTCATCGTCAACGACAGTATCGCGCTTGCCAAGCGGCTTGGCGCGGACGGCGTCCATCTGGGGCAGGGCGATGGCGACCCGGCCGAGGCACGTCGCATTCTCGGCCCCTCGGTGCAGATCGGCGTGACCTGTCATGCGAGCCGCCATCTGGCCATGGAAGCAGGCGAGGCGGGCGCGGACTATGTCGCGTTCGGCGCTTTCTTCCCGACCACGACCAAGGAAACAGAGCATCGGCCCGAGGCCGGTATCCTGAGCTGGTGGTCGACCGTGTTCGAATTGCCCTGCGTCGCGATCGGCGGGATCACGGCGGACAATGCCCGGCCGCTGGTCGAGGCAGGCGCGGATTTCCTCGCGGTCAGCAATGCGGTCTGGAATCATCCGAAAGGGCCGGGCGCAGGCGTCGCCGCATTTGCGCGGGTGCTGCAATGACGACCGTGCTTCGTCTGGCTGTCGTGATCGGCTTTGCTCTTGCGCCGGTCGCTGCTGCCGACGCGCGGGTGCCAGCGCGCACTGTGGCGCCCAGCAAGGTCGCCTATGTCGGCCGTGTCACCGATGCCGCCGACATTCTCGTCGCCAGCCAGCGCATCTCGCTGGATCGTGATCTGACCCGCATCCAGGTGCGCACCAAGGCCCAGATCGTCGTCGCGACGGTACCGACGCTCGGCGGGCGCGACATTGCCGGCTATGCGCGCGACCTCGGCAATCGATGGGGCATTGGCGACGACCGCCGCGATGATGGCATTGTGATCCTGCTCGCGCCCAATGAGCAGCTCGTCCGCATCGCGGTGGGCGAGGGGCTCGACAAGATACTGACCGATGAGGTCTGCCAGCAGATCATCAACGAGGTGATGCTGCCGGAATTTCGCGAAGGCCGGCTCTACGAGGGTCTTACCAGCGGCATCGCGGCGCTCAACGCGCGGCTTTGATCGCATCCCATTCAAGATGAGACAGTGCTCCTGCGCAGGCAGGAGCCCAGGGCGGCTAGTTCGTCGGTTGCGCCTTGGACTCCTGCTTTCGCAGGAGAACAGATTGGTCGCGTAGACGGTGCCCGCTCCAAATCTACGCTTTCCTACAGCCCCATCATCATGGCAGCGTTCACTCGTGACGCCTGATCTTTGAATGGCAGCGTCCGGCCCCGGCTGCTTCTCATCGTCCGACATCGCTATCGTTTTTCACGGCCTTCCGCGGCCGCGAACGGACTTTTGCGCATACTCCATGGCTCACACGCGCGAACATGGAGAAGTTATCTCTCTAAGTCATTGATATATAAATAGAGTGCGAGAGGGCCTTCTTCCTGAAAACGCACAAAAGTCCGCCATTCACGAAAGTTTAATGCCCTTCAAACCCCGTTTTCGAACATGGAATTGGGATTGACCGGCTTCTCCGGTATCTCCTGCAACACGTCCCAATGCTCGACGATCTTCCCGCCCTCGATCCGGAAGATATCGCAGACCGCGAAGCCCGGATCGCCCGGCCAGCGGGTGACATGCTGGTGCGTGACGACATGATCGTCCTCGGCGAACACGCGGTAAATCTTCTGCGTCGCCTGCGGCGTTTCCTTGCGCACGAAGTCGAGCCAGGCCTTCAGCGGTTCGCGGCCCGGCTCGGCCAGCGAGCTGTGTTGGAGATAATCCTCGGCAATGAACGTATCGACGAGGGTCTTGTCCATGGGGATCAGCACCTTGTTGAACAGGTCCAGCACGAGCTGGACATTGGCGTCTTCCTGCGGGGTGCGGGCCATGCTCTCTCCTTCATGTCGTTCATAGCGTGCTAAGCGGCAGGGCGACATGAGGCAAGCGCACGGTCGCGCGGCGCTTGCCGATTCCGGCCAACATCGCTAGAGGGCGCGACGGCTCTTTCCAATCATCCAGAGACAGACAGGCGCGACCATGAAGATCAGCGGCGTGGACATCCGTCCCGGCAACAATATCGAATATGAAGGCGGGCTCTGGCGCGCGGTCAAGATTCAGCACACCCAGCCCGGCAAGGGCGGCGCCTATATGCAGGTCGAGCTGAAGAACCTGATCGACGGACGCAAGAACAATGTCCGCTTCCGCTCCGCCGAGACCGTCGAGCGTATCCGTCTCGATACCAAGGATTTCCAGTATCTTTATGCCGAGGGCGACATGCTCGTCTTCATGGATACGGAGACCTACGAGCAGATCAACCTGCCGACCGATCTGGTCGGTGATGCGGCGGCCTTTCTCGCTGATGGCATGATGGTCACGCTCGAAATGTATGACGAACGCCCGATCAGCGTGCAGCTGCCCGAGACGGTCGAAGCGACCGTGGTCGAGGCTGATGCGGTGGTGAAGGGCCAGACGGCCTCGGCCAGCTACAAGCCCGCCATCCTCGACAATGGCGTGCGCGTCATGGTGCCGCCTCACATCGTCAGCGGCACACGCATCGTCGTCGATGTTTACGAGCGCGAATATGTGAAGCGGGCCGACTGATGACCCGTCCTCGCCTGGTCCTGGCACTCGCCCTGACGACTCTCGTTTTCTCGCCCGGTGCGCTTCACGCGCAGGCGAAGAAGCCGGCAGCGCCCAAGCCGCCGAGCCAGGCGCAGATGCAGCGCGCAGCCAACAATTTCCGCGTCGTGATGAGCGCGCTGCAGTCCGACAAGGTGCCGCAACCGGTCAAGAACGTGCTGTTCGTCTGCCTCTATTCCAATCCCTTCAGCAAGATCACCGAGGGGACGGACAAGGCGATCGCAGCGCGCAAGCTCGACAAGAACAAGCCTGACGTCGTCCTGGGCGCCATGGCCGCCGTGTGCGGCTTCCGGGCCGAGATGATGCCGAAGGGCGCGGCGCCAAAGAAGTAAGGTCCCCGCTCCGGCGAGGCAGAAGAGAGACAGATATGGTATCCCACTCAGGCTTGCTGACCGTGATCGAGCGCGCCGCTCGCAAGGTGGCGCCGCAGCTTCGTCGCGATTTCGGCGAAGTCCAGCATCTGCAGGTAAGCCGCAAGGGCCCTGCCGATTTCGTCTCGGTCGCCGACAAGAAGGCGGAGGACACGCTGGTCACCGAGCTGCGCAAGGCGCGGCCCGATTGGGGCTTCCTGCTCGAAGAAGGCGGCGAGATCGAGGGCGACCCGATGAAGCCGCGCTGGGTGATCGATCCGCTCGATGGCACCACCAACTTCCTGCACGGCGTCCCCCATTTCGCCATTTCGATCGCGGTGCAGGAGCCGCATCGCAGCGGCAAGGGCTGGGGCGAGGTGACGACCGGCCTCATCTATCAGCCGATCACCGACGAGAGCTACTGGGCGGAGAAATCGCGCGGCGCCTGGCGTCATGACCAGCGCCTGCGCGTTTCGGGCCGCCGTGATCTGACCGAGGCGCTCGTCGCGACCGGCTATCCCTATCACGGCCATGGCGAAATGGCGCAGTTCAGCCGCATCTTCGGCGCGATCGCGCCCGCCGTCGCCGGCGTCCGCCGCTTCGGCGCCGCCGCGCTCGATCTCGCCTGGGTCGCCTCCGGGCGTTACGACGGCTTCTGGGAGACCGGTCTGTCGCCTTGGGATGTGCAGGCGGGCATCCTGCTGGTCCGCGAAGCAGGTGGCTTCGTGACCGACTTCCGTGGCGGCTCGGAGCCGGTCGAGCGGCGCGAGATCCTAGCCGCGAACGACGCGCTGCACAGCAAGCTGCACAAGCTGCTGGCCGGCTCCCTGCGAAACGCCTGACGGATGCGGCGCGGGATCGGCCTGTTCGCGCTGATCCTGCTTGCTGCGCCTGCGCCTGCGCCTGCGCTCGCGCAAGGGCCTGAGCCGGCCCCGCCGGGCATGAGCTCCGGCCAGACCCGTGAGCGCATCGCGAAAGCGATCGAGCAGAACGACGCGGCGAATGTCGTCGCCGCGACCGAACTGCTTGCCATCATGGGCGCGGGCCTGACGGAAGCGAGTCAGGCGCGCGTCGCGCCCTTCTTCTCGACGTCTCAGATGGATGGCCTCAAGCAGCGCTTCGCCGAAAATGCGCAGCCCCTGTCGGCGAGCACCGTCTTCGCGCACGTTCCGGTCGAGCACCGCCTCGTCGAAGGCCTTGCCCATGATCCGGCGACGGGTCGGCTGTTCGCGGGCACGGTGGTCGATGGGGATCTGCTGGTGAGCGAAGGGCTGGGCTGGCAGCCCTACGAAATGCCGGAAGGCATTGGCGGCCTGTTCGGTATGAAGGTGGATCCGGGCCGGCGACGCCTGTGGATCGCGAGCGGCGTGGTCGATCAGGTGGCGGACAAGAGCGCCATTTCTCCGGGCCTGCTGGAGATGGACGCGGACACGCTCGAACTGATCGACGTCAAGTTCATGCCGGCCGGTGCGCAGGGCAGCCCGGGCGATGTCGCGATCGGCCAGGACGGCACGGTCTATGTGAGCGACGGCCTCAAAGGCGCGATCTACCGCTGCCCGCCGGGTTGCCCGACGCTGGAGACCCTGGTTCCGGAAGGGCCGCTGACTAGTCCGCAGGGCATGGTGCTAAGCCGGGACGGCAAAAGCCTGATCGTCGCAGACTATGTGGGCGGTCTCGCGCGCGTCGATCTCGCGACCGGCGAACCGCGATGGCTCGAAATGCGCGACGCGGCGATGTTGGACGGTATCGACGGCCTGCTGCGCTACGATCAATGGCTGATCGCCATCCAGAACGGCACCAGCCCGCGTCGGATCATCCGCATCACGCTCAACGAGGATGAAAGTCGGGTCGATAGTGTCGAGGTGATGGAGCGGGCCAATCCAGCCTGGGGCGAACCGACGCTTGCGACTGCGACCGGCGGTCGCCTGCTCTACGTCGCCGACAGTCAATGGGAAGTCTGGGGGGAGGGTGGAGTCGTCAAGCAAGGCGAAAAGCCCCGCGCCACGGCGGTGAGAGCGATGCCGCTCCCGGTGCGCTGACGCTACGTCAATCGAGATACTCGTGGCTGGACACGCTCAAGCGGACGTTTTGGGCGGCGGGTTCCGTTCTGCTCACTTCCTCACACCGCAAATCCCTTGTAAACCAAGATCAGAACCCGCCTAGCGGGCATTGGTCGTCGCGATTATTCATTCCGTGGGAGGATGTAATGGGCAACCGATCGAAATCACTCATTCTAAGCGCTCTGCTGGCCGGCAGCTTTATTGCCGCTTCGCCAGCCAATGCGCTGACGACCTTCTTCAACGATTGGGACAGCACCGATTTCGGTGCCGGCCCCGGCTTCACGGTCGTGGCCAGCTATGAAGGCTGGACTGCTGTCGCCGGCAGCGGCATCGAAATTCAGTACAACGCTGTCGCCGGCGCACCGCTTTCCGGTGAAAATCTGGTCGAACTGGACAGCTTCAACAACACGACGATGCAGCGCGCGATCGATGCGGGCGACTATACGCTCAGCTTCTATTATTCGCCGCGACCGGGCGTCGGAGCTGGCAGCAACGGCATCGAGGTCTTGGTCGATGGCTTGTCAATCTTCTCGATTACCGGGCCGGGCGCCGGCAACACCGTGTGGACGCAGTACAGCCTGGACTTCTCGCTGGCGGCCGCGGGCACGCTTGCTTTCCGGGCGATCGGCACATCGGATGGCGTCGGCGGCTATCTCGAGAATGTCTCGCTGGGTGCTGCTCCTGCGGTGCCCGAGGCATCGACCTGGGCGATGATGCTCGCCGGTCTCGGCGCTGCCGGTGCCGTGATGCGTCGCCGCAAGCTTGCCGTGCAGTTCGCCTGAGCGGAGGCGCCAAGAAAATACGCCGGCTCCCAATGGGGCCTGCGTTTCTGATTCCCGGTAAAGCGCGGGTAGGCGACGTCAGCCTTCCACAGCCTCACTGTTGAGCTGGATATAGTTCTGCAGCCCCATGCGCTCGATCATCTCGAATTGGGTCTCGATCGTGTCGACATGCTCTTCCTCATTGTCGAGGATGTGCTGGAACAGGTCGCGGCTCACATAGTCGCGGACGCTCTCGCAATGCGCGATGGCATCCTTGAGCAGCGGGATCGCTTCCCATTCGGTCTCGAGATCGGCCTTGAGGATTTCCTCGACCGTGGAGCCGATGCGCAAGCGTCCCAGAAGCTGGAAGTTCGGCAAGCCGTCGAGAAAGAGAATGCGCTCCGCTAGCTTGTCGGCGTGCTTCATCTCCTCAATGGACTCCTCATACTCGAACTTGGCGAGCTTCGAGATACCCCAGTGATTAAGAAGCCGATAGTGCAGGAAATACTGATTGATTGCGGTCAGCTCATTCTTGAGGGCTGTGTTGAGGAATTCGATGACCTTTTCGTCGCCCTTCATGGCTTTGCTCCGGCTGTGCTTGGAATGACGGGCTTGTAGCACCGCAAACGCGCATATTCACGCGCGAACGTCTCGCATCGAAAATCGATATTGGCTCGCAAACGCGCAGGAAAGCGCGGCTATTGCCAATGATGCGCAGAATATGACGAGCGAATGTCAGGCAGTGGCGAAGGAGCCGCCGCCGGGCAGCGTCAGACTGCGAGCGGGACAGCGGCCCGCGCACCGCGCGCGCTCCTCGCAGATCACATCCTCGGCATGATCGAGACAGACCCTGCATTGCGGCGCTTTGCCCAGAACGGCATAAGCAGCCTCCGGATCGGTGACGCCGTGACGGGCGACCTCCCGCAGGTCCTCTTCCTTGATGGCATTGCAGATGCAGACGTACATAAGGGGGAAGTACAGCTGTTGCGAGGCATTTGCAATAGCGCGCACCATATTTTTAGATGGGAGGAGTGCATTTTTCGCAGCCGCGATGTCCGTCGTGCAATAGCGCCGGGACGCCGACTTTTGCGAATCATTCTCAGAGTGGGTTAGGCTTGCCTCGCAGGTGCAGCAGTCCTAAAGCCCCGCGAAAGGGGCCGATTTGGCCGAGGGGACTCACGTGGTCGATCTGTCGCAATATCTCCCGATCCTGCTGTTTCTGGCAGTCGCATTGGGCCTTTCGAGCGCCTTCGTGTTCCTGCCGATGCTGGTCGGTCGCCTGACCGGTTCGCACAAGCCGGATCCTGAGAAACTCAGCGAGTATGAGTGCGGATTTCCCGCCTTCGAGGACCCGCGCAGCCAGTTCGACGTGCGCTTCTATCTGGTCGCGATCCTCTTCATCATTTTCGATCTCGAAGCCGCGTTCCTGTTCCCCTGGTCGGTGAGCCTCGGCGAGATCGGTTGGGCTGGGTGGACCACGATGATGATCTTCATCTTCGAGCTGGTCCTCGGCCTCATCTATGCCTGGAAGAAGGGAGCCCTCGATTGGGAGTAGAGCTTGAACGGCCGGGCACGCTCGGCGCGCCGCTGATCGGCGTCCCGCCCGCAACCCAGCCCGATCCGGAATTCTTCAAGGCGCTGTCCAGCGAAGTCAGCGACAAGGGCTTTCTCGTCACGTCGACCGAGGACCTGTTCACCTGGGCGCGCACCGGCTCGCTTTGGTGGATGACCTTCGGCCTCGCGTGCTGCGCGGTCGAGATGATCCACGTCAACATGCCGCGCTACGACATGGAGCGCTTCGGTGCCGCGCCGCGCGCGTCTCCGCGCCAGAGCGACGTGATGATCGTCGCCGGCACGCTCTGCAACAAGATGGCCCCGGCGCTCCGCAAGGTTTACGACCAGATGTCGGAGCCGAAATACGTCATCTCAATGGGTAGCTGCGCCAATGGCGGCGGCTATTATCATTACAGCTACAGCGTCGTGCGCGGCTGCGACCGGATCGTGCCGGTCGACATCTACGTGCCGGGCTGCCCGCCGACTGCGGAAGCCCTGCTCTATGGCATCATGCAGCTTCAGCGGAAGATCCGCCGGGTGGGGACGATCGAGCGGTGAGCGAGCTTAGCCCAGCCCCGAAGATCAAGCCCATCGAGGGTCTCGCAGACGCCATCAAGGCGGCGCTTGGCGATGCCGTCTATGCGGTCAAGGATCAGCATGGCGAACTGAGCGTCGGCGTCGCGCGCGAGGCGCTGGCCGGCGTCATGCAGCTGCTGCGCGATCAGTTCGCTTATCAGCAGCTCATGGAGATCGCCGGGGTCGACTATCCCGAGCGCGCTGAGCGTTTCGAGGTCTGCTACCATCTGCTCTCGGTGACCAGGAACCATCGCCTGCGCGTCAAGGTGCGCACGGACGAGGACAATGCGGTGCCGACCGTGACGCATCTCTGGCCGGTCGCGGGCTGGCTCGAGCGCGAAGTGTTCGACATGTACGGCGTGCTGTTCGCGGGCAACACGGACCTGCGCCGCATCCTCACCGACTATGGCTTCAAGGGCCATCCGTTCCGCAAGGACTTCCCGCTGACCGGCTATGTCGAGCTGCGCTACTCGGAAGAGCAGAAGCGCGTCGTCTATGAGCCGGTGAAGCTGGCGCAGGATTTCCGCAGCTTCGATTTCATGAGCCCGTGGGAAGGCGCGCAATATGTGCTGCCGGGCGACGAGAAGGTGCAGGGCCAGGCGCCCGGTGCGCCGAGCCCGCCGCCACCTCCGCCTCCGCCACCGCCTGCCTCTCCGCCGGTGAGCACGCCCAAGACGACCGAGAAGCCGTCGCAGACCGGGGCAGGGGAGCCTGCCAGCACGCAGGCCGCCAAGCGCAGTCGCGCCAAGAAGGGCGACGCCGAAACCGTCGCGCCGGCCGGCGAGAAGCCGAAGCGCACGCGCAAGCCCAAAGCGGCGGAAGGTGAAGCCTGATGGCCGACTATATCGACAAGCTGGATCACATCACGGACGCCGCCGACCCGGAATATGGCGACACCGCGATCCAGAACTACACGATCAACTTCGGCCCGCAGCATCCGGCCGCGCATGGCGTGCTGCGCCTCGTCATGGAACTGGACGGCGAGATCGTAGAGCGCTGCGATCCGCATGTCGGTCTGCTGCATCGCGGCACCGAGAAGCTGATCGAATACAAGACTTATTTGCAGGCGCTGCCGTATTTCGATCGCCTCGATTATTGCTCGCCGCTCGGCATGGAGCACAGCTATGTGCTGGCGATCGAGAAGCTGCTGAACCTCGAGGTTCCGATCCGCGCCCAGTATCTGCGCGTGTTCTTCGCCGAACTGACCCGCATCTGCAATCACATGCTGAACCTCGGCAGCCACGTGATGGACGTCGGCGCCATGACGCCGAACCTGTGGATGTTCGAGATCCGCGAGGATTGCCTCAATTTCTTCGAGCGGGCCTCGGGCGCGCGGATGCACTCGGCATATTTCCGGCCCGGCGGCGTTCATCAGGATGTCCCGCTCAAGCTGCTGACCGATATCGGCGACTGGCTCGACAAGCGCATGCCGACCTTGTTCGAGGATGCGATCAGCCTGGTTGCCGACAACCGCATCTTCAAGCAACGCAATGTCGATATCGCGGTCTGTTCCAAGGAAGATGCGCTGCGCTGGGGCTTCTCCGGCCCGATGCTGCGCGGCTCCGGTATCCCCTGGGATATCCGCAAGGCGCAGCCCTACGACGTCTATGACCGCATGGAGTTCGACGTCCCCGTCGGCACGAACTATGACTGCTATGACCGCTTCATGGTGCGCGTCGAGGAAGTGCGCCAGTCCGCGCGGATCATGAAGCAGTGCCTGAGCGAAATGCCGGAAGGCCCGATCGCCAGCCTCGATCGCAAGGTCGTCCCGCCCAAGCGCGGCGAGATGAAGCAGTCGATGGAAGCGCTCATCCACCACTTCAAGCTCTATACCGAGGGCTTCCACGTGCCCGAGGGCGAGGTCTATGTGGCGACCGAGAGCCCCAAGGGCGAGTTCGGCGTCTATCTGGTGAGCGACGGCTCCAACAAGCCCTATCGCTGCAAGATCCGCCCGACGGCGTTCTCGCACCTCCAGGCGATGGACTTCATGATGAAGGGCCATATGCTCGCCGACACCACCGCCGTTCTCGGCGCGATGGATATCGTGTTTGGGGAGTGTGACCGGTGAGCGCCGACGTCAAACTCTCCGCCGACGAGCGCATCGCGATCGCAACGCGCATGATCGAGGTCTATAACGCGCAGGACGCCGACGCCTACGTCACCTACATGACCGAAGATGCCTGCGAGGCGGGCTATCGCGGTGCGGTCGTGCGTGAGGGCAAGGAAGGCACGCGCGCCGGGCTCAAGGCCATGTTCGCCCAATTCCCGCAGAACCGGGCCGAGATCATCGGCAGCTGGTGCCTGGGCGAAACCGTCGTCCTGCACGAGAAGGTCGCGCGCGCGCGCGATGGCGACAAGTTCGAGGTCATGTCCATCTATTCGTTCGAGGGCGACAAGGTGTCGCGCGTGGAGTTCATCCGTTAATGGCCGACGCACCGCAAATTCCAGACGAGGCGGAAGTTCGCGCGCAGTGGGGCGGTTTCGCTTTCACCGATGCCAATATGGCGCGGGCGAAGGAACTGATCTCGCATTATCCCGAGGGCCGTCAGGCGAGCGCCGTCATGGGCCTGCTCGATGTGGCGCAGCGCCAGGTCGGCGCGGAGACGAACACGCAGGGCTGGCTACCGGTCCCGGTGATCGAATATGTCGCCAACCTGCTCGATATGCCGTTCATGCGCGCCTATGAGGTCGTCACCTTCTACACCATGTACAACATGGCGCCGGTCGGCCGCTTCCATGTGCAGGTCTGCGGCACGACGCCCTGCATGTTGCGCGGCTCGGACGACATTCTTGACGCCTGCTACAAGCGCGGCCTCAAGAAGGGCGCGACGACCAAGGACGGGCTGTTCACGCTCACCGAAGTCGAATGCATGGGCAATTGCTCGTCCGCGCCGATGGTGCAGATCAACGACGACAATTACGAGGATCTGACGCCCGAGCGGCTCGATTTCATCCTCGACGAGCTCGCTGCCGGTCGCCAGCCCAAGGTCGGCACGCAGGAGCCGGGCCGTCATACGGTGGAGCCGCTTGGCGAACCGACCAATCTCGCCGCGATGGTTGCCGGCAATCACGATTATCGGGGGGAATGGTAATGGCCACGCAAGCGCCTGACGCGCCACCGCCTCCGCCGCCGTTCGTCGGCCCGCTTGAGGACAAGGACCGCATCTTCACGAACGTCTACGGCTATCAGCCGTGGAACCTGAAGGCGGCCGAAAAGCGCGGCGACTGGGACAAGACAAAGAAGCTGCTGGAGCTGGGCCAGGACGCGATCATCGAAGTGATCAAGGCGTCGGGCCTGCGCGGCCGCGGCGGCGCTGGCTTCCCGACCGGCATGAAGTGGAGCTTCATGCCCAAGGAAAGCCGGGACGGGCGCCCGAGCTTCCTCGTCATCAATGCCGACGAATCCGAGCCCGGCTCCTGCAAGGACCGCGAGATCATCCGCCACGATCCGCACAAGCTGATCGAAGGTGCGCTGGTCGCCGGCTATGCGATGCGGGCACGCGCGGCCTACATCTACATTCGCGGCGAATATATCTACGAAGCCAAGGTGCTCGAGGCGGCCGTCAAGGAAGCTTATGACGCGGGCCTGATCGGCAAGAATGCCTGCAAGTCAGGCTACGACTTCGACGTCTTCGTCCATCGTGGCGCCGGCGCCTATATCTGCGGCGAAGAGACCGCGATGATCGAGAGCCTCGAAGGCAAGAAGGGCCAGCCGCGCCTCAAGCCGCCATTCCCGGCCGGCGCCGGCCTTTATGGCTGCCCGACCACGGTCAACAATGTCGAGAGCATCGCCGTCGCGCCGACTATCCTGCGTCGTGGCGCTGCGTGGTTCGCCGGCTTCGGCCGCGAGAATAATCGGGGCACCAAGCTCTTCCAGATCAGCGGCCATGTGAACCGGCCCTGCGTGGTCGAGGAGAGCATGTCGATCCCGTTCCGCGAACTGATCGAGCGTCATGCGGGCGGCATTCGCGGCGGATGGGACAATCTTCTGGCAGTGATCCCCGGCGGTTCCTCGGTGCCGCTGGTGCCGGCGTCGCAATGTTTCGACATGCCGATGGATTTCGACGGTTGTCGCGCAGTCGGTTCCGGTCTCGGTACGGCGGCGGTCATCGTCATGGACAAATCGACCGATATCGTCCGCGCGATCGCGCGTCTCAGCTATTTCTACAAGCATGAGAGCTGCGGCCAGTGTACGCCTTGCCGCGAAGGCACGGGCTGGATGTGGCGCGTGATGGAACGGCTCGTCACGGGCGACGCCGATCCGGGCGAGATCGATATGCTGTTCGAAGTGACGAAGCAGGTCGAAGGCCACACCATCTGCGCCCTCGGCGACGCGGCCGCCTGGCCGATCCAGGGCCTCATTCGCCATTTCCGTCCCGAGATCGAACGTCGCATCGCGGCCAAGCGCGGCGGCGGCGTGCCGGCATTGGAGGCGGCAGAGTGAAGCGGCTTGCGTTTTCGATGGCCTTCTTGTTCTGCGCCGATGCGGCGCAGGCGCAGATGACGGGTACGCTTATGACGCGCCAGCCCGCGCAGACGGACGTCGATGACAAGCACGCCGCCCGCAAGATGAATCGCGGCTTTACTAACTGCATGGTCGATCGAAGCCCACAACGGATAAAAGTCTATCTGGCTTTGCCTGTCGGCGGTGACGCCGCGACAAGGATGGTTAAAAGACTATTCGATCGTGAAGGTGATGCCTGCATGGGTATGGGGCAGATGACGGTTCCGCAAAATCTGCTCCGCGGAGGCCTCTATGAAGCGCTGTATCTGAAGGAATATTCGGGCAAAGCGCTGCCTGATTTCAAGATTGTGCAGACCATCGACTATCTGGCGCCCTATCAGGACGGCATATCAGATCAGGGAAAGCAGGCTGTTGCGATGGTCCAATTCGCGGATTGTGTCGTGAGGGCTCGCGGCAATGATGCGCGTTCTCTCATGTTTCTGATTCCAGGCTCGTCATCCGAAAGCCGGACGTTTGTGGACCTGACGCCCAGCTTTGGTGGTTGCCTGCCCAAGGATGCTCAGTTTGAATTTTCCAAGTCCGTTCTTCGTGCTGCGCTTGCAGAAGCTCTCTATCGCTTGACCGAAAGCTCGGTCGCGACCGCTTCGAACTAGGATCTGACGAATGCCTAAAGTCAAAGTTGACGGTATCGAGATCGAGGTCCCCGCCGGCGCCACCGTGCTCCAGGCATGCGAGATGGCGGGCAAGGAAATACCGCGCTTCTGCTATCATGAGCGCCTGTCGATTGCCGGCAATTGCCGTATGTGTCTGGTCGAGGTGAAGCCCGGGCCGCCCAAACCGCAGGCGAGCTGCGCGCTGCCGGCTGCTGACAACCAGGAAATCTTCACCGCGTCCGAGATGGTGAAGAAGGCCCGCGAGGGCGTGATGGAGTTCCTGCTCATCAATCACCCGCTCGATTGCCCGATCTGCGATCAGGGCGGCGAGTGCGATCTGCAGGACCAGAGCGTTGCCTATGGCCGTGGCCACAGCCGCTATGACGAGAACAAGCGCGCCGTCACCGAGAAGTATATGGGCCCCATCGTCAAGACGGTGATGACCCGCTGCATCCAGTGCACCCGCTGCGTGCGCTTCGCTGAGGAAGTGGCCGGCGTGCCGGAAATCGGCGCGATCTATCGCGGCGAGAACATGCAGATCACCACCTATCTGGAGCATGCCGCCAAGAGCGAGCTCTCCGGCAATGTGGTCGATCTCTGCCCGGTCGGCGCGCTGACGTCCAAGCCCTATGCGTTCGAAGCCCGCAGCTGGGAGCTGAAGAAGACGCTCGCCATCGACGTCATGGACGCGGTCGGCACCAACATCCGCGTCGATAGCCGTGGCCGGCAGGTGCTGCGCGTCCTGCCGCGGATCAACGACGACGTGAACGAGGAGTGGGCGAGCGACAAGACTCGCCACGCGGTGGACGGCCTCGTGCGCAAGCGTCTCGACAAGCCCTATATCCGCAAGGGCGGCAAGCTCGTCGCGGTGACCTGGGGCGAGGCATTCGAGGCGATCGCCAAGGCCGCTAAGGGCGCCGGCAACTCCGTCGCCGCGATTGCCGGCGATCAGCTAGATTGCGAGACGATGTTCGCGGCGCGCGAGTTGGTGCATTCGCTCGGCGGCTCGATGCTGGAAGGCCGCCAGGGTGGCTTGTTCTATGACACGTCGAGCCTCTCGGCGGTCAATTTCAACTCGACCATTGCGGGCATCGAGACGGCGGATGCGATTCTGCTTGTCGGCACGAACCTGCGCTGGGAAGCGCCGCTGATCAACACGCGCGTTCGCAAGGCGATCAAGAAGGGCGCGAAGGTCTTCGCGATCGGTCCCGAGATCGACCAGAGCTACAAGGTGACGTGGTTGGGCAACGATGCCTCCCTGCTCACCAAACTGCCCGCAGAGATCGTCGATCAGTTCAAGAGTGCGCATCGTCCGGCCCTGATCATGGGCGGCGGCGCGCTGGGCCTCGAAGGTGCGCAGGGCGCCGGCCTCGCGGCGATCGAGACGCTCGGGCTGATCCGCGATGGCTGGAACGGCTTCAACGTGCTGCATATGGCCGCTGCCCGCATGGGCGGCCTCATGCTCGGCTATGCGACCGACGGCGGCGTCAAGGCGATTGCCGAGGCCAGCCCCAAGCTGCTGTTCCTGATGGGCGCGGACGATGTGCCGTTCGATCTCTTCGGCGAGAGCTTCAAGGTCTATGTCGGCCATCATGGTGACAAGGGCGCGCATGCGGCGGACGTGATCCTGCCGGGCGCCGCCTATACCGAGAAGGCCGGCACCTATGTGAACACCGAAGGGCGCGTGCAGCGCGGCGACAAGGCCGTGTTCGCGCCCGGCGATGCGCGCGAGGACTGGACGATCCTGCGGGCGCTCTCCGATGTCCTCGGCAAGACGCTGCCGTTCGACAGCTTCGAGGGCCTTCGCACCGCCATGTATGCCGCCGTGCCCGCGCTCGCGCAAGAAGGTCTGGTTGACTATGGATGGACGGCGCCGAAACTCGCCGGCAAACCAAAAGCCGTTGAAATTCCCTCGCCGATCAAGGACTTCTACCTGACCAACGCCATCTGCCGGGCGAGCCCGACGATGCAGCGCTGCTCGGCGGAACTGCTCCACGGGGAAGACTTTGCGGAGGCCGCGGAATGACCTCCTTCATCCAGTCCTATCTCGGCACCGGCTTTGGCTGGTTCGTCGCGCATCTGGTCTACATCCTGCTGATCGCGCTGCCGCTGATGCTCGCCGTCGCGATGATCATCTATGCGGACCGCAAGATCTGGGCTGCGATGGCGCTGCGCCGTGGCCCGAACGTGGTCGGTCCGCTGGGTCTGCTCCAATCCTTCGCGGACGGCCTCAAGGTCTTCCTGCAGGAAACGATCATCCCGAGCGCGGCCAATAAGGGCCTGTTCCTGCTCGCGCCCATCATCACCTTCACCGTCGCGCTGATGGCCTGGGCAGTGATCCCGTTCGACGCCGGGCTCGTGCTCGCGGACATCAATGTCGGCTTGCTCTACATCCTCGCGATCAGTTCGCTCGGCGTCTATGGCGTCATCATCTCGGGCTGGGCGTCCAATTCCAAATATCCCTTCTTCTCGGCCATGCGCGCCTCGGCGCAGATGATCAGCTATGAGGTCTCGATCGGCTTCGTGCTGATTTCGGTCATCCTCTGGTCAGGCAGCTTCAACCTCTCGACCATCGTGATGACCCAGAAGGGCTATTATGGCGACTGGTTGGGCGGCCTTGGCCTCAACGGCCATGCCTTCAATCCGCTGCTCTTCCCGATGGCGATCGTGTTCTTCATCTCGGCGCTGGCCGAGACGGCGCGCGCGCCGTTCGATCTGACCGAAGCGGAGTCCGAGCTCGTCGCGGGCTATCAGACCGAATATTCGTCGATGAGCTTCGCGCTCTTCTGGCTGGGCGAATATGCCAACGTCATCCTGATGTGCGCGCTCAACGCGATCCTCTTCTGGGGTGGCTATCTGCCCCCGATCGACTGGGCGCCGCTCTACTATGTCCCGGGCATAATCTGGCTCTTTGCCAAGATCCTGTTCTTCTTCTTCGTGTTCAGCTGGGTGAAGGCGACGGTCCCGCGCTATCGCTATGACCAGCTGATGCGCCTTGGCTGGAAGATCTTCCTGCCGCTGTCGCTGTTCTTCGTTTTCCTCGTCTCCGGGTTCCTCATGCTGACCCGCTATGGAGCTGCCGGATGAGCCTCGCTCACATCATCAAATCCTACACGCTCTGGGAGTTCGTGAAGGCGCACTGGCTGACCTTGAAGTATTTCTTCAAGCCCAAGGCGACGATCAACTATCCCTATGAGAAGAACCCGATCTCGCCGCGTTTCCGGGGCGAGCATGCTCTGCGTCGCTATCCGAACGGCGAAGAGCGCTGCATCGCGTGCAAGCTTTGCGAAGCGATCTGCCCGGCGCAGGCGATCACGATCGAGGCGCAGCCGCGCGACGACGGCAGCCGCCGCACGACGCGCTACGACATCGACATGGTGAAGTGCATCTATTGCGGTTTCTGCCAGGAAGCCTGCCCGGTCGACGCGATCGTGGAAGGCCCGAACTTCGAGTTCGCGACGGAAACCCGCGAGGAACTCATCTACGACAAGAGCAAGCTTCTGGCGAACGGTGACAAATGGGAACGCGCAATCGCCGCGAACCTTGCCGCCGATGCGCCCTATCGTTAAGCGCACGCCCAGGACCAGGGGGACGACAGTCCGGTGATACAAGTCTTCGCTTTTTATCTGTTCGCGACGATCGTCGTGGCTTCGGCCGCGATGGTGATCTTCGCGCGCAATCCGGTCCACAGCGTGCTCTGGCTGATCCTCGCCTTCTTCAATGCAGCGGGTCTCATGGTGCTGCTCTCGGCGGAGTTCGTCGCGATGCTGCTGGTCATCGTCTATGTCGGCGCCGTCGCAGTGCTGTTCCTGTTCGTGGTGATGATGCTCGACATCGATTTCGCGCAGTTGCGCGCGGGTTTCGTGAGCTATTTCCCGCTCGGTGGCGCCATTGCCATGGTGCTGCTGGTCGAGCTGATCCTCGGCATCGGTGCGTGGCAGGCCGGGTCGCTCAATCTGGCCCAGCGCACCGCGCCGCTGCCTGAGGCAACGCCGAATATCGAGGCGATCGGGCAGCTGCTCTACACGCGCTACATCTTCCTGTTCGAAGCGGCAGGTCTCATCCTGCTGGTCGCGATGATCGGCGCGATCGTGCTGACGCATCGCGCACGCGGCGGCACCCGTCCGCAGAATATCGACAAGCAGAACCGCCGCCGTCCGGAAGAGGCCGTGCGCAACGTCAATCAGCCCGTGGGCCAAGGTGTAGATCTAGGGGGGGTGGAACTGTGATCGGCTTGGCGCACTATCTCGTCGTCAGCGCGATCCTGTTCGTGCTCGGCGTGCTCGGCATCTTCATAAATCGCAAGAATGTCATCGTGATCCTGATGGCGATCGAGCTCATCCTGCTCGCCGTGAACATCAATCTCGTGGCGTTCAGCGCTTTCCTCGGCGATCTGGTCGGTCAGGTCTTCTCGATGTTCGTGCTCACCGTCGCGGCGGGTGAGGCGGCCATTGGGCTTGCCATCCTCGTCATTTATTTCCGCGCGCGCGGCACGATTGCTGTCGACGACGTCAACCGGATGAAGGGCTGAAGGCGCGCTCATGATCTCCATCATCGTCTTCGGTCCGCTGCTCGCTGCGATCATCGCCGGTCTCGGCAATCGCATGATCGGCAATGTGCCCGCCAAGGTTATCACGACCGGCGCGCTGTTCCTCTCGGCCGTTCTTTCCTGGATGACCTTCCTGCCGTTCCTCGGCGGGCATGGGCATGAGGTGATCGAGCCCGTCTTCACCTGGATCAAGTCCGGTACGATGGACGTGAGTTGGGAACTGCGCGTCGACACGCTCACGGCGACCATGCTGATCGTCATCACCAGCGTCTCCGCGCTCGTCCACCTCTATAGCTGGGGCTATATGGACGAGGACCCGGATCAGCCGCGCTTCTTCGCCTATCTGTCCCTGTTCACCTTCGCGATGCTCATGCTCGTGACGGCGAACAACCTGCTGCAGATGTTCTTCGGGTGGGAAGGCGTGGGTCTCGCCTCCTATCTGCTGATCGGTTTCTGGTTCAAGAAGCCTTCGGCCGGTGCGGCGGCGATCAAGGCCTTCGTGGTCAACCGCGTCGGCGATCTCGGCTTCATGATGGGCATTTTCGGCGTGTATCTGGTGTTCGACACCATCGATATCCCGACGATCCTGGAAGCCGCGCCTGCCATGGCCGGATCGACCATCGGGTTCCTTGGCCACCGCTTCGACACGATGACGGTGCTTTGCCTGCTGCTGTTCCTCGGCGCCATGGGCAAGTCGGCCCAGCTCGGCCTGCACACTTGGCTGCCGGACGCCATGGAAGGCCCGACGCCGGTCTCCGCGCTCATTCACGCCGCCACCATGGTCACGGCGGGCGTGTTCATGGTTTGCCGTCTGTCGCCTCTTTTCGAGCAGAGCCATGTCGCCATGTCGGTCGTCACGATCGTCGGCGCCGCGACCTGTATTTTCGCCGCCACGATCGGTACCTGCCAGAACGACATCAAGCGCGTGATCGCTTATTCGACCTGCTCGCAGCTCGGCTACATGTTCTTCGCGGCGGGCGTCGGCGCTTATGGCGCTGCCATGTTCCACCTGCTGACGCATGCCTTCTTCAAGGCGCTGCTGTTCCTGGGGGCAGGCTCGGTCATTCACGCGATGCATCACGAGCAGGACATGCGCTATTATGGCGGCCTGCGTCGCCATATTCCGATCACCTTCTGGACGATGCTGCTCGGCACGCTAGCCATTACGGGTGTCGGCATTCCCGGGACCTATTTCGGCTTTGCCGGATTCTTCTCCAAGGACGCCATTCTCGAAAGCGCTTTCGCGGCCGGGGGGCATGGCACGGGGGCATTCTTCGTCGGCTGCCTCGCCGCGCTGCTCACCAGCTTCTACAGCTGGCGGCTCATGTTCCTGACCTTCTGGAGCAAGCCGCGCTGGGAGCAGAGCGAGCATATCCAGCACGCCGTCCATGATGCACATGGCCACGACGCGCACGCTCATGACGACCATCACGCGCCGGCGCATGCGCACGACGCGCACGGCCATCACGATGCCCATGGCGACGGGACGGCCGGCTATCACCCGCATGAGAGCCCCTGGACCATGCTGGTTCCGCTCGTCCTGCTGAGCGTCGGCGCCGTGTTTGGCGGCTATGCCTTCTACTACAGCTTCTTCGGCGTCGAGGAAGGCGTGCGCTTCTGGGCCGCAAGCACGCTCTATCACAACGAGCATCTGGTTCATGCCGCGCACGAAGTGCCGAAATGGGTGAAGTGGTCGCCGTTCGTCGTGATGACCACCGGTCTGATCATCGCCTGGCTCTGTTACATCCGCCACACGGATTGGCCGGCCAAGTTCACCGCGCAGTTCTACATCCTCTACGACTTCCTGCTGAACAAGTGGTATGTCGATGAGCTCTACGACCTGCTGTTCGTCCGTCCCGCCTTCTGGCTCGGCAAGCTCTTCTGGAAGGGTGGCGACCAGGGCACGATCGATCGCTTTGGTCCCAACGGCTCCGCGGCGCTCGTCGTTGCCGCCGGGCGCGTCACGCGCGCGCTGCAATCGGGCTATCTTTATTCCTATGCGCTGGTGATGCTGATCGGCCTCGCCGCCTTCGCAACCTGGGCGATCATGCCGAAATGAGCCAGAGCTTCCCCATCCTTTCGCTGATGCTCGCCATTCCCATGGCGGGTGCCATGGCGTGCCTGTTCGTCAATGCGCAGACGGCGCGCTGGATCGCCCTGCTGGCGACCCTGGCCGATCTGGTGCTGGGCATCATCCTCTGGCTGAGCTTTGACCTGACGCCCGGTGCGCCGGAATGGCAGTTCGTCGAGCAGAGCCGCGAGCTGTTCGGCCGCTTCTCCTGGGCGCTCGGTATAGACGGCATCGCGCTGACTTTGATCGCGCTTACCGTGTTCCTGATGCCGATCTGCATCGGGGCGAGCTGGGAAGCGATCGAGGATCGGGTCGGCGAATATATGGCCGCCTTCCTGTTCATGGAGACGCTGATGATCGGCGTCTTCGCGGCGCAGGATATCTTCCTCTTCTACATCTTCTTTGAGGCCGGCCTCATCCCGATGTATCTCATCATCGGCATCTGGGGCGGCGCGGACCGCATCTACGCGAGCTACAAATTCTTCCTCTACACCTTGCTCGGCTCGGTGCTGATGCTGATCGCGATGCTGTGGATGACGCGCGAGGCGGGCTCGACCAGCATTCCGGTGCTGATGGCCTATGACTTCCCGGTCGAGGCGCAAAACTGGCTATGGCTGGCCTTCTTCGCGAGCTTCGCGGTCAAGATGCCGATGTGGCCGGTCCACACCTGGCTGCCCGATGCGCACGTTCAGGCACCGACGGCCGGTTCGGTCATTCTGGCCGGCGTGCTGCTCAAGATGGGCGGTTATGGTTTCATCCGCTTCTCGCTGCCGATGTTCCCCGAAGCCTCGGCGCATTTCGCCTGGCTGGTCTTCGGCCTGTCGATGGTGGCCGTCGTCTACACGAGCCTCGTCGCGCTGGTGCAGCAGGACATGAAGAAGTTGATCGCTTATTCCTCGGTCGCGCATATGGCGATCGTGACGGTCGGCCTGTTCGCGTTCAACCAGCAGGGTATCGAAGGCGCGATGATGGTCATGCTTGGCCATGGTCTGGTCTCGGGCGCGCTCTTCCTGTGCGTCGGCGTCATCTATGACCGCCTGCACACGCGCGAGATCGACCGGTACGGCGGCCTCGCCATCAACATGCCGAAATATGCGCTGCTCTTCATGCTCTTCACGATGGCGTCGGTCGGCCTGCCGGGCACGTCCAACTTCGTGGGCGAATTTCTGAGCCTGATGGGCGTCTATGAAGCGTCGAGCTGGGTGGCTCTGGTCTGCACGACCGGCATCATCCTGGGCGCGGCATACATGCTCTATCTCTATCGCCGCGTCGTGTTCGGTGATCTGGTGAAGGACGATGTCCGCGCGATGCCTGACCTCTCGGTGCGCGAGATGCTCCTGCTGGTGCCGATCGCGCTCGCCGTGCTGTGGATGGGTATCTATCCGGAAAGCTTCCTGGCGCCGATGCGCGGCAACGTCACCAGCCTCGTCGTACGGATGGACCGCGCCAAGCCGGAGGGCGATGCGCAGCTTGCCATGGGCAAGCCCAAGCCCGCCGCAGAACAGGCGGAAGCCCACGGCGCCGCGGCGCATGGCGGGGAGTCGCACTAATGGAAACCCTCGCCGTCTTCGCGTCCGTCCTGCCTGAGATCGTCCTGACGATCGCCGGCCTCATCCTCATGCTCGTCGCAGCCTATGCCGGCGATGGCTCCGCGCGGCTCGTGAGCTGGCTGTCGGTCGCTTCGCTGGCGCTGGCGGCGGTCCTGCTGGGTCAGCTCGCCGTCCATGCCGGCGGCGAGATCTTCGATGGTCTCTACCGCGCCGATGCTTTCGCGGCCTTTGCCAAGGCGCTGATCTTCGTCGCTGCCGCAGTCTGCATCCTCGTGGCGCCGCGCTTCTTCGACGGGGAAGGCGGCCAGCGTGCCGAATATCCGATCCTGATCCTCTTCGCCTGCATCGGCATGGCGATGATGGTCTCGGCCAGCGACTTCATCACGCTCTATGTCGGCCTCGAGCTGAACAGCCTCGCCGCATACGTGCTGGCGAGCTTCATGCGTCGGGACGAGCGCTCGGCCGAAGCCGGCCTCAAATATTTCGTTCTCGGCGCACTGGCGAGCGGCATCCTGCTTTACGGCATGTCACTGCTCTACGGTTTCTCGGGCACGACCAATTTTGCGGGCGTCGCGCAAGCGATCGGCGATGGTCTCGGCACGGGCGAACTGTTCGGCCTCGTGTTCGTGCTCTCCGGTCTTGCCTTCAAGATCAGCGCCGTGCCGTTCCACATGTGGACGCCGGACGTCTATGAAGGCGCGCCGACCCCGGTCACGGCCTTCTTCGCCAGCGCGCCCAAGGTCGCGGCGCTCGCGCTCACCACGCGCATCGCGATTACCGCGTTCGGGCCGGGCGGTCATAGCTGGCAGCAGATCATCATCTTCATGGCGCTCGCGTCGATCGTGCTGGGCGCCGTCGCCGCGATCAACCAGCCGAACATCAAACGGCTGCTCGCTTACTCGTCGATCAACAATGTCGGCTTCGCGCTGATCGGCCTTGCCGCCGGCACGGCCGAAGGCGTCGCGGCGGTGCTGAGCTATCTCGCCATCTATGTGGTGATGACGATCGGCAGCTTCGTCTGCGTCCTCCAGATGAAGGACAAGGATGGCCGTCCGGTCGAGACGATCGCGAGCTTGTCGGGTCTGTCGCGGACCCGTCCGGGCCTCGCAGCCGCCTTCGCGATCTTCATGTTCAGCCTTGCCGGCATTCCGCCGCTGTTCGGCTTCTGGGCGAAGTTCCTGGTGTTCGATGCGGCCGTCGCTGCCGGCCTGACGCCGCTCGCCGCCATCGGCATCGCCGCCTCGGTGATCGGCGCTTTCTATTATCTGAAAGTCATCAAGACGATCTACTTCGACAAGCCGGCCGAGGGCTTTGCCGAGGAGCGCAGCCCGATCGACTATGGCATCATCACCCTGTGCGCGACCGTGATCATTATCGGCTATTTCCTGAACCCGGTCCTGGGTCGGGCAAGCGCAGCGGCGGCGGCGTCCCTATTCTGAGCGAGCGCATCCGGCTCGTCGCGGAGACGGGTTCAACCAATGCCGATCTGAAGGCGCTTGCCGCATCGGGCTGGCCGGAAGGCCAGTGGCTGCGGGCCGAACGCCAGATGGCAGGACGCGGGCGCCTCGGACGGGACTGGACCAGTCCCAAGGGCAATCTGCAAGCATCGACGCTGATCCGCCTGCACCCGACCGATCCGGCGGTGAGCGGCCTGGGGCTCATGCTCGGCGTCGCGGTCCATGCCGCGCTGGCCGGCCTGATGCCGAGCGCGGCCTTCCAGCTCAAATGGCCCAATGACGTCATGCTCGGCGCAGCCAAGCTCTCCGGCATGTTGCTGGAGCGGGAAGGGGACTGCGTCGTCATGGGCGTTGGTGTGAACGTGCGCGAGGCGCCGCGACTGCCCGACCGGGAGACGATCGCTTTGGCCGATCTCGAGGGTGGTCAGGGCTGGACGGCGGATGATGTGCTGAATGCGCTCGTACCCGCCTTCGATCATTGGCTCGCGACATGGCGCGAGGGCGGCACGGCAGCGATCGTCGGCGCCTGGCTGCAGCGGGCGCACCCGATCGGCACGCGCCTGTCGGTCTCGACGGCAACCCATTTGCCACAGCAAGGGCGCTTTCTGGGCCTCGACGCGGATGGGGCCTTGATCCTCGGCCTCGACGACGGCACGAGCCATGTCATTCACAGTGGCGACGTAGGCGTTCTGCCTTGAGTCGTCTCCGCAGCGCCTGAAAGGGCTTGGCCATGCTTCTCGCCATCGATGCCGGCAACACCAATGTCGTCTTCGCCGTGTTCGACGAGGCACGGACGATCAAGGCGCGCTGGCGCATCGCGACCGACCCGCGCCGCACGGGCGACGAATACGCCGTCTGGATCCACCAGCTTCTCCAGCTCGACGGCATGGCGATGAGCGACGTGACTGCCGTCATCATCTCCACGGTCGTGCCGCGCGCGCTCCACAATCTGGAAGTGCTGGCCCAGAAATATTTCAAGGTGACGCCGCTCATCGCGGGCGAGACCCCGGCGCAGTGGCATATCAATGTCGATGTGCCCTTGCCCGAGCAACTCGGTGCCGACCGCGCGCTGAACGCCATTGCCGGCCATGCTGCCTATGAAGGCGATCTCATCATCATCGATTTCGGCACCGCCACGACCTTCGATCATATCGACTATAGCGGGGCCTATAAGGGCGGTATCATTGCGCCGGGCATCAACCTCTCGCTCGATGCGCTGGTGAACAACGCCGCCAAGCTGCCCCGCATCGCCATCGAAGTGCCGGAAGGCAACGGATCGGTGATCGGACGGACGACCGAGGATCAGATGCTGATCGGCGTCTTCTGGGGCTATGTGGCGATGATGGAAGGCCTTGTCGCCCGTATGCGCAAGGAAATCGGCCGACCGGCGCGCGTGATCGCGACCGGGGGGCTCGCCGTGCTGTTCGATATGAAGACCGACTTGTTTGATGCGATCGTGCCGGATCTGACTCTGACTGGCCTGGCGCTCCTCTATGAACGGAGCCGGATAGCGGCATGATGATGGAACCCACACGATGACGCCTGGCGAAGAGCTGCTGTTCCTGGCCCTTGGCGGCTCGGGCGAGATCGGCATGAATCTCAATCTCTATGGCTGCCGCGGCAAATGGCTGATGATCGACCTGGGCGTGACCTTCGCCGATCCGGCAAGCCCCGGCGTCGAGCTGATCATGCCCGATACGGCCTTCATCGAGGAGCGGCAGAAGGATCTCCTCGGCATCGTCCTCACGCATGGTCATGAGGACCATATCGGCGCAGTGCCTTATCTCGCGGCTGATCTCGGCGTCCCGCTCTACGCGACGCCCTTCACCGCCGGCCTGTTGCGCGGGAAACTCGCCGAGGAGAATCTGGAAGAGCAGGTCGAGCTCAACGTTATCGAGGTGGAAGTGCCGTTCACGCTGGGTGAGTTCACCCTGCGCTACGTGCCGCTTGCCCACAGTATTCCCGAAGGCAACGCGCTGTTGATCGAGACGCCTTTTGGCCGGATTTTCCATACGGGAGACTGGAAGCTCGACGAGAAGCCGCTGATCGGTGTCCCGGCGACCGAAACGGAACTGAGCGAGATCGGCGATGCGGGCGTTCTGGCGCTCGTTTGCGACAGCACCAATGTGTTCAATGCCGAAGCCAGTGGTTCCGAAGCCTCTGTGAAGGAGGATCTGCTTCAGTCCGTGGGAGACGCTCGGGGCCGGGTGGTCGTGACCACTTTCGCCAGCAATGCCGCGCGATTGCAGACATTGGGTGAGGTCGCGCGAGAGACCGGCCGCTCGCTGTGCATTGCCGGTCGGTCGCTGGAGCGGATCACCTCCGTCGCGAAGTCCTGCGGCTATCTCGCTGATTTCCCTGCGCTGGTCGATTTTGACGGGATCATGGCGCTGCCTCCGCGCGAAGCGATGATCATCGCGACCGGCGGGCAGGGCGAGACACGCGCGGCGCTGGCCCGCATGGCGTTCGACCAGCATCCGGTAAAGCTGGAAGCGGGCGACACGGTCATCTTCTCGTCTCGCAAGATTCCCGGAAACGAGATGGCGATTGGCCGCATCCAGAATGCCCTGGCGCAAAAGGATGTCATCATGATCACCGAGAGCCAGGCTCATGTGCATGTCTCCGGTCATCCCGGTCGCCCCGAACTGGCCGCCATGTATCGCTGGATCCGGCCGGAAATCCTTTTGCCGGTCCATGGCGAGCTTCGCCATATGGCCGAGCAGGGGCGCCTTGGCTTGGAATGCGGCATCGATCGGACGATCCTCCAGACCAATGGCGATGTCATTCGCCTTGCGCCAGATGGGCCGGAAAAGCTGAGCGAAGTGCGCGCGGGGCGCCTTGTCCTCGATGGCGACGTCATCCTGCCGGCCGACGGCATGACAATGAACGAGCGACGCAAGCTGATGCTCCATGGTCATATCAGCGTCGGCTTTGCCATCGGTGGTTCCGGGAATCTCGCTGGAAAGCCGGACATTCGCCTGCAGGGCGTGCCGATCGAGGAAGATCGCGAAGCCTTTCTGGAGGAAGCCGCCGAGGCGCTGATCGCCACGGTCAAGTCGCACGGTCGGCGTTCGGAGCTGGAAGCACTGCGCGAAACCGTGCGTATCGCCGTGCGCCGCGTTGCGACTGAATGGACCGGCAAGAAGCCCATCGTCGATGTGACGATCGTTCAGCTCGGCTGAAGGTATAGAGAGCCCATGCGTTTCACGTCGTTCCTCGCCATTTATTTCCTGTTCTGGTTCCTCAGCCTTTTCCTTGTCTTGCCGTTCAGTGCTCGCACGTCGGAAGAAGCCGGCGTGGAAAAAGTGCCTGGGCAGGCGGACAGCGCGCCGGCCGAATTCAAACCGCTACGCATCATCACGCGGACCTCTCTGGTCGCGGCTGCGTTCTTCGCTATGTTTTACCTGAACTACGTCAATGGCTGGGTGACCGCCGAGACGTTCGACTTCCTGTTCGATCCGCCGGACCTGAAGAACTGAGCTCTCCCGCTCAGTGCGAGCGCAGCCGCTCGATCGCCTGCGCCAGCGCCACGTAGAGCTTGCCGATATCGGATGAGATCATGGTCAGCGCCAGTGTGCTGCCATCCTTCGCGGCCATGACGGTCTTCAGCAAGGCTTCGAAGTCGTGGACATAACGGTTCACATGTTCGCGAAAATCCGTGTCCTCATTGTAGAGCGCATGAACATGCTTCGCTTCGGCGCCCGTCACCAGCCGGGTCGCGCGGCGCGCGAACAAGCCCTGATCGCCCTTTAGATAAGACGTCCAGTCGGCCTCGGACACGTCCTTGTCGAGCCACTTGTTGACGTCGATGGCCCGCTCGTTGAGCGAAGCAATGAGCTGGGCGGAGCGATGCGCCATCAGATCGCGATCCTGGCCCTCGATCCGCTCGGCATTGCCGGCCAGCGTGCGTTCGAGTTCCTGACTCGCATCGGTCAGGCTCAGCATCTGTCGGGTGAGCTTGTCGGTCGCGCGGTGCGCCGCCTTGACGGCATCGTCGGCGACGATCGATAGCCGGTCGAGCTGCTCGGAGACGGACCTGGTGACCGCCTCCTGCACGGCAGCGCCGCTTGCCTTGTGAAGCTCAGCCGCCGCTTCCGGGATGACCGCGCCGATCGCCGCGCGAGCACGCGCAGCGGCGGCATCCGCCGTCTCACGCACGCGCACAAGTGCTTCGACCATCTGGGGGCCAACCGTCTCGCCGAAACGCGCCATGCCGTCGCTGGCCTGACTGACGGCGCTCGCCAATGCGTCGATCTGCTGCTTCTGCGCGACGAGTGCGCCCTGCGACTTCTGCAAGGCATCGGTCAGCGCGACGACATGCGATTTTGCAAGCTGATCGGACTCGTGCATCTGGCTGACGACGCCCTTTGCCACCGCCTCGACGGCTTCGATCGCGGGATTTGCCGAGCGGATGCGCTCCTGCATCGCGCTGATCTGCACTTCCACGCGCCCGATCGCCGAAGGGATGCTCTCGTCGAGTTCCCGCACGCCGGAATCGAGCGCGACGAGCAGCGCCTCGGCTTTCTTGATGAGCTGCTCGGAGCTGCCATGGCCGCTCTCTACGGCATCCATCAGACGCTTGGTATCGCCCGACAGCTGCATCATCGTGGCCGAGAGCGTCTCGGTGCGCGCGATGGCGGATTGTTCCAGCAGGTTGAATTCGCCCGCGAGCGCCGTGACGCCTTTTGCCGTGCCTTCGAGCCAGGCATTGCTCTTCTCGGCCTGACCAACGATGCGTTGATCCAGCGCGTCGAGAATGGTCTCGATCTTCCGGCAATGCTCGGCAAAGCGGCTGAGCGACTGACCGGACGCACCGTCGATGGCAGTGCGGCTCTGTTCGACGAGGCCGGCAAGCGCGGCCATCTGGTCCTCGATGCGCTGCTCGGAGCCGTCCAGCACTGCCTTGACCCGATCGAGCGTGAGATCGAGCCGTGCCGAGGAAAGCTCGGAAAGACCAGCCAACTCTTCGCCAGCGAGGCGCGTGCCGTCACGCAGGCCGCCGAGCTGCTCGGCCAGAACCTGCGCCGCGCTCTGCAATTGCAGCCGCGCTTCCTCCGCGACGAGGGCAGTCGACTGGAGCTGCTGGTCCATGCTGTCATGGCGCTGGCCGAGGTCGGTTCCAACGCGGGCCAGAGTTTCGCCGAGGGTCGCGAGCCGATCCTCCAGGCGCGGCAGCGCGTCAGTCATGGCGACGATCTTGTCGCCGAGCGCCGTCAGCGTGGCGATCGAGGAACCGGTGCTTTGCTCGAGTTGGCCGGTCTGGGTCGTCATGGCATGGATGGCGCTCAGGATCGCCGCCGAAGACTGGTCGGCAACAGCGGTGAAGTCCCGCGTCTGCGTCATGAGCTGGTTATGCGCCTCACCCAGCCGCGCCGAGGCCTGATTGGCTTGTTCGGCAATGTTCTGCGCCTCGGCCGCGTTGCGGCGAGCTGACCGGCCGAAGCCGCCGGCGGGCCGACGCAGGAGGAGCGCGCAAAGGCCTCCGATGAGTACCAGGGGCGCCGTCAGGACGGCGATAAGATTGATGATCGGCGCAAACCGGATCGCGGCATCGACGCTGACGCCGCTGGCGACCACGATAGCGATCCACGCAAGGGCGACCAGGCCAAGCAGAGTCACGAGCGCGAGGCGGAGGTTGCTGTTCATAGGGTTTTGCGTGACATCGTCGAGAGGAGAATCCGAGCCTGCTTCGGCCGCTGCGGCACGGCTTCTGTCGCGGCCTGAAAAGCGATCCGGAAACGCGGGTTCATTCCAGCCTGAATCCGTTTCGCGCAACCGCGCCAACCATGCCTGGCTCATATTCTCTGCGTCCCCCGATGGTCCGGACTCTGGCCCCTGCGTCCCGCTCTGGGACGGATTTGTCTCTTTTCGGGATCCGGACATGGTCCGTCCTTAACATGTTCGCTCTGGCGTGGAACGGCAATTTTACGATCTGTTTACATTTGCGAGGCTATCCAAATGCCATGGCATATGATCCCGGTACACTCGAAGCGGCGCTCTCTGCGGCAGTCGGTTCCGACCTTGCGCTGATTGCCGAATTGCGCCGCGCCTTCCTCGAAAGTGCGGAGCGTCAGATCGATCTTCTGTCGCGTGCCCGTTGCGACGCCAACTGGACGATGGCCGCGCTCCGGCTGAAGGGGCTTTGTGCCAGTTTCGGCGTCAACAACGTCATGAACCTCGCCGATGAGGCGCTGGAGAGCGCGCCGGGCGATCCGGTGATCCTGCGCAAGATCAGCCGTGCGATCGCGGCGATAGAGACCGACGCTCAGGGCTGACCTTTCAGAACATTGCGATGCGACCGGCTTGCAATCGTCTCTGGCGGTTGCCAGACATGATGCGTGTCGAAAGCCCGAAACTAGGTTTGCTCCATGGCGCTTGTTGCTCTGCTGAGCGCGCGCGATGGTGCGCGTGATCGCGCAGCGCCCGACCGGGCTGCGGCGCTGATCGACTTTGGCGGGCAGCCGCTGGTCGAATATCAGGCGCGTCTTGCGGTCAATGCCGGTGCGGAGCGCATCCTCATCCATGTCGAGGCCGCAGCGCCCGATCTCGCGCAGCTCGTCGATCGTCTGGCGGCCGGCTATCAGCGCGACGTGGCACTCGTGCAGGACATGACCTCGCTGTCGCGCAGCCTCATGCCGGAAGATCGTATCCTGCTTCTGGCGGAAAATCTCATCCTCCCATCCGAGGCTCTGGCCTCGCTGCTGGTTGCCGGGCCAGCGGGGCTGCTGGCGCTGCCGTCGGTCCCGGCCACCTCGGCATTCGAACGCATCGACAGCGAAGCGAACTGGGCAGGCGCGCTATGCCTGCCGGGAACCAGCGTGCTGGCGACGCTCGACATGCTCGGCGACTGGGACCTGGGCCTTACCCTGCTGCGCCGTGCCGTCCAGGAGAGCGTGCGCCGCGTCGCGCTCTCCCCCGAACTGGTCATGGACGGGCGACTGGCGCTGATCCGAGACCAGGCGAGTTCCGACATTGCCTTGCAGGCGCTCAGCGACAACAGCCAGGCGACACTCGCAGAGCGCAGAGCAGGCCTCGCCAGCCTGTTCGCGCCGGTTTCTCGCTCGATCGTGCGGGAAATCGTGCGGCGCCAGATCGAACCGAAGAGTCTCGCTTTGACGGCCTTGCTGGTCGCCGCCGGTGCGGTGGCGCTGGCCATCAGCGCCTGGATGATCCCGGCGCTGATCCTCGTGCTTCTTGCGCTGGGCGCGGCCGATCTGGCGCATCAGGCCGCGATCGTGACGCTCCGCGCGCCTGGCTCGCCCTGGCGAAACAGGCTGGTTCAGGCGGCCGGGATCCTTATCCTCGCGATCCTCGGTTTCCATCTGTCGGCAGGGCAATTGCTGGCGCTAAGCGGCGCCTGGCTGCCACTCTTTTTCATTGGCGTGCTTGCGTTGGCGGAGGATCTGGACCCACCTGCTGGTTTGTGGGCCCGATGGGTGCGACTCACTGTGCCGAGCGCTGTCATACTCATCCTGCTCGGCCTGCTCCTCGGCATGGTCGGGCCGGCCTTTGCCCTGCTCGGAGCGCTCGTCGCGATCGTGTCTGCCGTGCGTATTCTGCCGATCCGTCAGCTCAGGGTTTAGGGCCTATTAAGCCCGTTCCGCTATGGACGAGGCATGAGTGTGGGCAACGACCAAGGCCAGGAGCGCCCCTTTGGCGCGGGCGGGCGCGCGAGCGCGCGCCTGACGGCTCGGCTGTTCGAGGATGTCCGCCATGGTGCCGATCTCGTCCAGTTGGCCGATGCCGCGCCGCGCCGCTGGACCGATGCGCTCCTGGCCGAGACCCGTTTCCATCTCTCCGGCATGATGAATGCGATCGAGCTCGCCCTCGGTCTGCATATCAGTGATCCGCGCGTCGAGACCCTGATCGGAGATCTCGGCAACGGCTATTGCCGCCACGCGATCGAGCAGGAACTGAGCCTGCTTTCCCCCGAATTGCTTGGCCATTTGCGTCGCCGTGCTGCCGTTGCGCTGTTGCTTCGGCAAGAGGCCAATGCCGGCACGCCCGCCAGCCTTGCCGCGATGACCGGCAAAGCCGGCAATGAACGCTATCTCGATGCGCTGGCCGCGCTAGGGATTGCCGAGCGCCGCTGGTGCGCGCCGATGTTCCTCGATGCGCCGATGCGCCCGGACTTGCCCGCCGAGCATTTCCACGATCTCGCCTGGACTGTCGCGGCTTTGCTCATTCGCGGCTGCGAGCGCGCGTCCGGCGGCGGCCCTGCGCTCGTCAAGGCCATTGCGCAGGCTACTGAGCGACTGATCGGCCGTCATGACGAAGGGCAGGGCGCCTTCGCACTCGCCCAGCGTTGCGCGCGCAGCCTGCCGAACGATACTCGCTTCGCGCTGGCGTCCGCAGCCCTTGCGGATGCCCGCCTTCTGCTTTTCGCTGCCCTGGCGGAGAGCGAGACTGGCCTCCCCATCGATGAGGTGCTCGATGCGTTGATCGGGGAAAGCGACGAGGCGCGTCATGCGATCTTCCGTCTGCTGCGCGTTGATGACGCCGTGGCATTTCGCGCTGCCGAACTGCTCGCGCCGCTGACCGGCATGGCGGCCGGCGGCGACGCAGCGCTCGTCGCCTTCGTCGAGGCCTATCGCCGCGTCGAGCATGCCCATGCCGAGCTTTGGCTTGCCCGAGCCTCCAGTCCGCGCGCCCTGACCGACAAGCTCGCGCTCATGGAGCGCCCGCGATGAACGCCGTTCTTGCCGCCACGCCGGTCCAGGCGCGGCTCGATGCGGAGGGCCGTATCCTGCACGCCGATGAGGCGCTGCTCACCCTTCAGGCCAATGCCGGCGGCGATCCGCGCGGGCCTCTTGCCATTCCGGCGCTGGCCGCGCTCGTCCGGCTCGTTCAGCGCCTGCGCATTCCGATTTCGCGCTCCGTTGAAGTAGCACAGGGCGAGGCGGACATCAGCATGTGGGTCCAGCTCCGTCCAGACGGCGAGGGCTATGCGCTCGCCATCGCTGACTGGCAGACCCGCACGCCGCGCGATCTGCCGAGCGACGTGACGGCGCTCCGTCCGCAAGCCAATGCTGACTCGGAAGCGGGCTGGGCCTGGCAGGTCGATGCGCATCTGCGCTTTCGGCAGGCCGGTCCCGCCGTCGATGCGCTTGGCCATGAGTCGCCTCGCGCCGGCGATCCGCTGACCGCATATTTCCTGCTCGACGCGGCGAATGGTGACGGAGCGCCCATGCCGCTTGTCGAGGCGCTTGCGCTGCGTGCTCCGTTCCGCGATCAATCCGCGCGCCTGCGCGCTGATCCGGCGATCGTCTATCATCTTTCCGGCGAGCCCCTGTTCGACACGAGCGGCGGCCTCATGGGCTATCGCGGGAACGCCGTGCGCATGGACGCGACATCCGCAGCCAGCGCCGCCCCGGAACCCGAGACAGCGCAGGCCGGAGTCATCAACATGTTCGGCCCTGACCTTGGCCGTCGACTCGATCAGGCTCTGCGTCAGCCGCTGGGCCGTATCATCGCCAATGCCAGCACGATCAGCGGCCAGCTCGAAGGGCCGCTGCGTCAGGACTATGCCAACTATGCTGCCGACATCGCGCTCGCCGGCCGCCATCTGCTCGAACTGGTCGATGATCTCGCGGATCTTCAGGCCATCGAGCGCCCCGGTTTCACGACGGCGAAGGAAGAGGTTGATCTGGCCGACATGGCGCGTCGCGCCGCCGGCCTGCTGAACGTCAAGGCCAATGCTGCGCGCGTGCGAATCCAGACGCCGCCGCTCGGCGAGACGGCGCCGGCCCGCGCGGAATATCGCCGTGTCCTCCAGATCCTCGTCAATCTCATCGGAAATGCGGTGCGTCACTCGCCCGAGGGCAGCACCATCTGGGTTCGGGTCGATGAGGAAGATGGCCGTGCCATTGCCGTAGTCGCCGATCAGGGTGGCGGCATTGCGCCCGAGGACCATGAGCGCATCTTCGAGCGGTTCGAGCGCCTCGGCCTCAGCGGCGGCGAGGGGAGCGGCCTTGGCCTCTATATATCGCGCAGGCTCGCGCGCGCGATGGACGGCGACATCGTCGTCGATAGCGCCCTGGGGCAAGGGGCCCGTTTCATGCTGAACCTGCCCGCCTGGCGAGGCGGCTGAAACACAAGCTCCGCAATCCAGCTGGAACGGATTGGCTATGCCGCCGGCTTCCAGCCCGGCAATTCATAGCCGATCGCCGCTTCCACCGCGCAGGTCCGCGCGACGGCCGGGCGCGCCATCATCCGGTCGTGATGGGCGACAAGCGCCGGGAAGTGATCGGCATCCAGTCCGAACGCATTGCGAAGACGCCAGAACAGGCGGAACAGATGGATGTCCGCAATCGTCATACGGCCGCCGACGGCCCAGTCATTTGCGCCGAGCCGTTGCTCGGCCTGCCCAAGCACGGCTTGCACCTCCTCAGTGCCGGCTCGCCGCGCGGGATGGATTGTCGCCGCGATGAACGACATCCACGAGATGACCTGCGCCTGTTGCGCGATCCCGTCCGGCAGCAGTCCCGCTTCGGGAAAGCGCAAAGCCAGATAGTAGAGAATGGCCGCTACTTCGGTCAGGGGCTCGCCGTCGACGATCAGGGTCGGCACCTTCCCTTCGGGGTTGATCGCGAGATATTCCGGCGCCCGCTGCTCCTCCCTGGCGAAGGAGAGTGGCCGGATGTCGAATGGCGCACCGATCTCGTGCAGCGCAATATGCGGCGCCATCGAGCTGGAGCCGGGCGCCAGATAGAGTGTGAGCATGATCGCTGAGCTCCAGTGGTCGCCTAAAAGTGGCGTCCGCGCGACACCGTTTGTTTACGCCGTGCGTAGTAGCAGGGAAGGCCGGAGTTGCGAACGATGTTGACGGAACTCAGCACATTGCACGACGAGATAGAGCGCTTGATCGCAGAGCTTGAAGCGCTGACTGGCGAGGAAGTGCCGCGCCTCGACGTGGTGGCGAACGCTCGCCTTAAACTCACGCGCGTCAGTCGCCGGCGCACGACGCTCCTCGAGACGGCCATTTATCCTCGCCTGCTGGAAAGCGCATCGGCCGCTGATCTGAGCAAGGTCGAGGCGTTGCGCAGCAGCGGCAAACAGTCGCTCATCGCTTCGGGCGCGCATATCGGTCGATGGACGCTGAGCGAGATCGGAGCACATTGGCGCGACTATTGTGCCGCGTCCCACGCACTTCGGGTATCCATGCGCGAGCGCATCGAGCAGGAGCGTACCATCATTTATCCGTTGCTCATTGGGCGCTAGGATCTCGCCGCCTGAGCGGCGACTTTCATCGGCTTTGAGCGGGCGGCGTCAGGCGGCCTTCACGATCTTGCTTCCGTAATAGGTCGCTCCGCTCGCGGCCATGTCGCGAAGCTGTTGCGGCGGCGCGAACCGGTCCCCATGCTCGGCGGCCAGGCGATCGAGCGTTTCTACCACCGTCTTCGGCCCGATCGTGTCGATCGCCGAAAATGGCCCGCCGGTATAGGGCGCAAAACCCCAGCCGAAGATCGCGCCGAGATCGCCATCTTCCGGCGTCACCAGCACACCCTCAGCGAAGCAGCGCGCACATTCCACCAGCTGGCGATAGAGCAGCCGCTCACGCACAGCCTCAGGCGTGGGCTGGGCAAGCGCAAGCGGATAGTCCTGACCGAGACCGGGCCAGAGCGCCTTTTTCCCATCGGCGGGATAATCGTAATAGCCCTTGCCGTTCTTGCGCCCGAGCCGGCCGATCTCGACCATATGCGCCGCCACATCGTCGGCCAGGCTGGCGACATAGGCATCGCCGAGCGCCTTCCTGGTCGCCAGCGTCACCTTGTGGCCGAGCTCGATCGAGACTTCATCCGAGACCGCAAGCGGCCCGACCGGCATGCCGAGCTGCTTGCCCATATTCTCGATAAGCGCGGGGCCAACGCCCTCGGCCAGCATCTGCGTGCCTTCCATCACATAGGTGCCGAAGCAGCGCGACGTGTAGAAACCGCGCGAGTCATTAACGACGATCGGCGTTTTGCGGATCTGCGCGACGAAATCGAGCGCCTTGGCGATGGCAGCCTCGCCAGTCTGCTTGCCAAGAATGATCTCGACCAGCGGCATCCGCTCGACCGGCGAGAAGAAATGCACGCCGATGAAATTCTCCGGCTTCGACCAGGCGGCGGCGAGCCCCGTGATCGGGAGCGTCGAGGTGTTGGAGCCGAAGATCACATCCGGGCCGAGCACGGCCTCGACCTTATTCGTCATCTCCGCCTTGATCGCCGCGTCCTCGAACACGGCCTCGATCACGAAGTCGCAGCCCTTGAGCGCCTCGACATCGGTGACGGGTGTGATCCGACCTAGCGTCTGCGCCATCTTCTCGGGCGTCATGCCGCGGCCGATGCGTTTCTTCATCTGCTCCTCGGCATGCGCCTTGCCCTTGTCAGCAGCAGCTTGATCGCGATCGAGCAGGACCACCTCGATCCCGGCCTGCGCCGCGACATTGGCGATGCCGGCGCCCATCATGCCCGCACCCAGCATGGCGAGCTTCTTCGTCGGCGCCTTCTCGACACCAGCGGGACGCCGCGCGCCACGCTCGGCCGCCTGCTTGGAGACGAAGAGCGTGCGGACCATGTTCATCGCCTGCGGATCGGACACGACTTTGGCGAAATATTTGCTCTCGACGCGGATCGCCTTGTCCATCGGGAGCTGGATGCCCTCATAGACGGCGCTAAGCAGCGCGTGCGGCGCGTGGATGTTCCGCTGGGTCTGCTTGGTCGTCATGACCGTCGCGGCCATCATCGTCTGGATGAAGCCGGGATTGAACTGGCCCGATCCGCCCGGCACCTTGAAGCCCTTGACGTCCCACGGCTGCGTCTTCGCGTCAGGATTGGCCTTCACCCAGGCCTTGGCGACCTCGATCGCCTTGCCCGGCTCGGCCAGCTCATCGACCACCTTCATGCCGAGCGCTTCGGCAGGCCGCCAGTTCTTACCCTGCAACATGTACATGAGCGCGCCCTGGATGCCGACGAGGCGCGGCAGGCGCTGCGAACCGCCGCCGCCGGGGAAGAGGCCGACGAGGATCTCCGGAAGCCCGATGGTCACGCGCGGATCGCTCGTCAGCACGCGGTGATGGCAGGCCAGGGCGAGCTCCAGTCCGCCGCCCATGCACGTGCCCTCGATGGCAACGGTGACCGGCTTGCCGCAGGTCTCCATCTTCCGGAACAGGTCGTTGAGCACGAAGACCTTGTCGAACAGCGCGCTCATATCGGTGCTGCCGCCACCCGCCGTTGCATCGCGCAGCATGGCGTTCAGATATTTGAGGTCCATGCCGGCCATGAAGCCGCTGGCCTTGCCGGACGCGAAGACCGCGCCCTTGATCGCCTCGTCGCTCGCGAGCGTCGCGATCGCCTCGGCGAAGTCGGTCAGGAATTCCGGCGTGATGACGTTCATCGACTGGTTCGGCACGTCGATGGTGAAGAGCGCGATGCCGTCGGCGTCGATCTGGGTCGTGATGGTCGTGGCCATGATCTCGGCTCCTCTCAAACGCGCTCGATGATGATGCCGGTGCCCATGCCGGCGCCGACGCACAGATTGATGAGCGCCGTGCCCTTGCCGGAGCGCTCCAGCTCGTCGAGCGCGGTGCCGAGCACCATCGCGCCGGTCGCGCCGAGCGGATGCCCCATGGCGATCGCGCCGCCATTCACGTTGATCTGGCTGTGGTCGAGGTTCATCGCCTGCATGTAGCGCAGCACCACGGACGCGAACGCCTCGTTGAGTTCCCAGAGGTCGATGTCGCCTTTGCTCATGCCGGCCTTCTTGAGCAGCTTGTCGGCAATGCTCTCCGGGCCGGTCAGCATGATCATCGGCTCCGAGCCGACCGACGCCATCGCCTTCATCCGGGCGCGGGGCTTCAGGCCATATTTCTCGCCCATCGCCTTGTTGCCGACCAGCACGGCCGCGGCGCCATCGACGATGCCGGAGCTGTTGCCGGCATGATGGACGTGATTGACCTTCTCCAAATCGGGATAGCGCAGCAGCGCGATCGTATCGAAGCCTGGCATCTCCTCGCCCATCGCCGTGAAGCTGGCCTTGAGGCTGGCGAGGCTCTGCATCGTCGTCTCGGGTCGCATATGCTCGTCATGATCGAGCAAGGTCTGCCCGATCACGTCCTTCACCGGCACGATCGACTTCCTGAAGCGGCCTTCCGACCAGGCATGGGCCGCGCGCTTCTGGCTTTCGACGGCATAAGCGTCGACATCGTCGCGCGAGAAACCGAATTTGGTCGCGATCACGTCGGCGCCGATGCCCTGCGGCGCGAAATAGGTCGAGTAAGCGACATTGGGATCAGATGCCCAGGCGCCGCCGTCCGCGCCCATCGGCACGCGGCTCATGCTCTCGACGCCGCCGCCGATCGCCAGTTCTGCCTCGCCGCTGATCACCTTGGCCAGCGCCATGTTGCTGGCTTCGAGGCCCGATGCGCAAAAGCGGTTGATCTGGACGCCCGGCACCGTTTCGGCGAAGCCGGCGGTGAGCACGGCGAGACGCGCAATGTCCGTGCCCTGTTCGCCAACCGGCGCGACGCAGCCAAGGATGACGTCATCGACATCGGCCGTGTCGATGGCGTTGCGCTCGCGCACGGCCTGCAGCACCTGCACCGCGAGCTGCACGGGCGTCACTTCATGGAGCGAGCCATCCGGCTTTCCTCGCCCGCGCGGCGTGCGGACCGCATCGTAGATGAAGGCTTCCATGGCTTGCTCTCCTGTGGACCGATGCGGGCGGAAAACCGTCCCGACTACTTCTGCAACAATATCGGCAATCGGGCGGGTTTCTGCAAGAAAAAGCTGGAATTTCCGCGCGGAACGCCAGCCGCCATAGCGCGGGAGCGGCTGTCGCGAATGTCTGATTTCGGCCTTACCCTAACGTAAACGGAAAGTGAAACCAGTTGCTCTGGAAGAGGATTTAATGCGCCTTTTCAATCCCGAAACAGGGCTTCACGGGCTATGCCTTTCGCGACTCGGGCGCGCCGGAGTTGAATCGCAGTGCCCAACGGCCTATCTCGCCGCAACGCACCGTTCGGCATGCTCTTCCCGCGTGTCTCCTTTCGTGCAGGAGTGAAGCATGTCCAATCAGTCCGAAGCCAATTACAAGGTCGAGGTGCCGGAGGACGTCCAGGAAGCGATCCGGACGATCATTCGCTGGTCAGGCGATGATCCAACCCGCGAGGGTCTCGTCGAGACGCCCAAGCGCGTCGCGCGCGCCTGGAAGGAATATTGCGAGGGCTATGACGAGGACCCGGCCTTCCATCTCTCGCGCATCTTCCACGAGGTCGGCGGCTACGACGAGATCGTGCTGCTGAAGGACATTCCGTTTCAGTCGCATTGCGAGCATCATATGGCGCCGATCATCGGCAAGGCGCATATCGCCTATCTGCCCGGGGACTATGTGGTCGGCATCTCCAAGCTGGCCCGCGTGTTGGAAGCCTTCGCCCGCCGCTTGCAAGTGCAGGAGCGGCTCACCGCGCAGGTCGCCGACTGCATCTGGGAGAATCTGAAGCCCCTCGGCGTTGCCGTTGTCGTCAAGGCGACCCATGGCTGCATGACCGGTCGCGGCGTGCGCACCCATGGCACGGACATGCTGACCAGCCGCATGATGGGCGTGTTCAAGCGCGACGAGAAGAGCCGCGAGGAAGTGCTGCGCCTCATGGGCGTGCAATGAGCGAGGCGCCGCCGCTCGCTCTGGTGACCGGCGGCCATAGGCGCCTGGGTGCCCGCATCGCCATGCGGCTCGCCCGCGCCGGCTATGCGCTGGCGGTCCATGGGCGCCACGATGCGGAGCCGCATCCCTTCCTGGCCGACGTTCTGGCCGAGACAGGCGTGCCATGGGCAGGCTTCGTCGCCGATTTTCTGGAGCCGGGCGCCGTTCAGGACCTGCTCCCCGCTGTCATCGCGCATTTCGGGCGCGCACCGGACCTGCTGGTGAACAGCGCGTCGCTGTTCGGCCATGATCGCCTCGATACGGTGACAGAGGCCGATCTCGCCCAGCATTTCGCGGTCAATGCCAGCGCGCCGGCGCTGCTGACGCAGGCCTTCGCGGCCGCCGAGCGAACGCCGGGTGCGCAGGCGGCGATCGTCAATCTGCTCGATCAGCGCCTTGTCCAGCCACATAGCGATCAGCTCGCCTATACGATGAGCAAATATGCGCTGGAAGGCTTCACCCGGATCGCCGCGCGCACGCTTGCGCCGCATGTCCGCGTCAATGCCGTGGCGCCGGGCCTCACGCTGATAACGGAAGATTATGCCGAGGCGCAGGTGGACCGGCTTGCCGCCGCGATGCCGCTCAAGGCCCTGCCGGGCACGGACGATATTGCCGAGGCGGTTCTCTATCTTGCACAGGCGGATGCGGTGACCGGCCAGACGATCTTTGTCGATGGCGGCGCCCATATGCGCAGCTTCGCGCGGGATTTCATGTATCTGGAGGGGTAGGGGCGCCGCCGCTACCGCTTGAGATCGTTGCAACGAACCAAAGACAAAGAAAAAGCCCCGCAGGATCGCTCCGGCGGGGCTTTCTCTATCTTGGCAGCGGGAAGCCTCAGGCTTCGTCGCTCTCCGCGGGCTCGTCGGCCGCTTCGGCCACGATCTCGCCGGGCTCCGCATTCGGATCGTAATCCTCGGTGAAGCCAGCCTCGTCCTTTTCGAACATGGAGGCCATGACGTCGACGCCGTCCTTCTGCAGGTCGGCTTCTTCCGGCGAACGGGCAACGTTCACCTGGATCGTCACGGCGACTTCCGGGTGAAGCGACACGCGCACGTCGAACAGGCCGAGCGTCTTGATCGGGCGCTCCAGGACGATCATCGCCTTGGAGACGACCGTGTGACCGGCTTCGTGCAGGGCCTCGACGATGTCGCGAACCGAAACCGAGCCGTAAAGCTGGCCGCTGTTCGACGACTGGCGGATCAAGACGACCTGAACGCCGTTGACGCTTTCGGCCGACTTTTCGGCATCGCCGCGACGGGCCGCATTGTCAGCCTCGATCTTGGCGCGGTTGGCCTCGAACACCTTCTTGTTGGCGTTGTTCGAGCGGAGTGCCTTCTTGTTGGGCAGCAGATAGTTGCGTGCGTAACCGTCCTTGACGGTCACCACGTCACCGATCGCGCCCAGCTTCTCGATGCGCTCGAGCAGAATGATTTCCATTGGTTCTACTCCCTCACTTCACGATGTAAGGCAGCAGGCCCAGATGACGGGCGCGCTTGATTGCCTGGGAAAGCTCGCGCTGCTTCTTCGCCGAGACGGCGGTGATGCGCGAGGGGACGATCTTGCCGCGCTCGGAGACAAAACCCTGCAGCAGGCGGACATCCTTGAAATCGATGCGCGGTGCGTCCTTCGCGGAGAAGGGGCAGGTCTTGCGGCGGCGGAAAAATGGGCGTGCCATGGTTCAGGTTCTCCTTATTCGCCGTCGGACGCTTCGTCGCGGTCGCGACGCGGGCCACGATCGCCACGATCGCCGCGCGGGCCACGGTCACCACGATCGCCGCGGTCGCCACGCTCGCGGTCACGATCGCTCTTGCGCATCATCACCGAAGGACCAGCCTCCAGCTCATCGACGCGGATCGTCATGTAACGGATCACGTCTTCGTTGATCTGCGTCTGGCGCTCCAGCTCGGCGACGGTGCCGGCAGGCGCGTCGATGTTGAGCAGCACATAATGCGCCTTGCGGTTCTTCGCGATCTTGTAGGCGAGGTTGCGGAGACCCCAGTTTTCCACCTTGGTCACCTTGCCCTCCTGGGCCTCGACGATCTTGGTGGCATTTTCCGCCAGCGCATCGACCTGGGCCTGAGCCAGATCCTGACGCGCAAGGAAAACATGCTCATAAAGCGGCATGGTTCATGCGTCCTGTCTTTTGGCCGATTGCTGATGGCCGCACCATGCGGACACCCCTCCGGCTATCGTCTCAATAAAAAATCGCGCGGCAAAGCAGGCCTCGCCCCGCGAAGGCGCGGCCTATGACCGAAAACGCCGGGAATTGCAAGCGCTGGACGCCGCAATGGCCAGAGGTCGCCGCCGTCAGCTCTCCGGATACCAGAATTTGGCATGGCACGCTTCGCAAACCGCGTTGAGCCGTGTCGATGCCTCGCTAAGCGCGGCACTGTCCCTGGTGCCCACCGCCGCGATAAACTGCTCCGAGACTTCGGCGAGATCGCGAGACGCGGAGGAGAAGGCTGCAGGGTCGCGGTCGATGAGGGCGCGGATCTCGCTCGCGGTCGCACCGCCATCCGGCAGCGACGTTCCTGCTGGAACGATTTCGATGCGCGGGGCCGCGCCCATCGCCAGTGCTGCGGCTTTCATGTCGGTCGCGGCCTCGCGCAGCTCGGCCCAGTCGGTCGGCCCGAGGCGGGTAGCGTCCACATCGCCCTCGTCGGTCATGGCGCGATTGCCCACGGCCCAGAGCGTGTCGGCGCCGGGCGCGATCCTCTGCGTCATCAGCGTCTGCAGGATGAGTGGCGGGTCCTCGGCCGCCCGGACGGCAGCGGTTGCCATGAACAGCGTCAGCCCTGCCATGAACAGCTTCATGCATCCTCCCATCATTTTGGGTGGACCATGCAATCGGGAAATCCTTGCGGCCTTGATCTGGAGCAAGGACACCGCTGAGTCCTCCCACGCGCTGTTGAATGCGAAGAGGAAAACTCAGCGGTCAAAGCGAATGGCGATATTCAGCCTTTGTGCTTCGCGTGCTTCGCATCGGCGGCGGCATATTCGGTCTGCGAGATCGATCCATTGCCGTCCGCATCCGCTTGCTGCCACCAGGCGGTCTTCTTCGCGACGAATTCGGCCTGCGAAATTTGGCCGTCGCTATTGCTGTCCGAGTCCTTCCAGGCGGCCGCTTTGGCGCCGGCTTCGGTCGCACTGATCTGCCCGTTGCCGTCCTTGTCCATCTTGGCCCAGGACGCGGTCACGGAGGCGTCGTGCTCAGCTTTGCTGATCTGACCGTCGCCATTTGCGTCACTCTCCTTCCAGCCGCCGGCCAGAGCCGCGCTGCCGAGGGTGAAGCTCGCTGCGATCACGATGATGGTCCGTTTCATGGCACTCTCCTTCTGTTTGAACGGGGCTTTTTCCGCTCTGGAGAGGGAACGTGCGTTCTCGCACGACGATGCGCCGGGGAGGCTGAAGCGCCCTCGCATCGGGCCAATCCGCTCCACAGCTTCGCTGCGAGCTGGAATTTCTTGAAATTCTGCGCTTTCGGATACGCCTAGCGAGCGTCGATCTTTGCGAGAATATCCCGTGCGAACGTCGTGAGGCTGTCGTCGCGCGCGCCCATGATGACGATCCGGTCACCGGGCTGTGCGAGTTCGACAAGGCGCGCACCGCAATCGGCGCGGTTCGCGATATGCTCGGCCCGGCCAGCGAGGCCGGCCAGCAGCACTTCGCTGCCCATACTGCGATCGACCGTCCCGCCGAAATAGGCGGGATCGCAGACGATCAGCCGGTCGTCGCCATCGAGCCGGGAGGCGAATGTCGCCGCCAGTTCGACGCCCATCTTGCGCAGCGGGCCGAAGCCATGGGGCTGGAAGAAGGCAAGGATTCGGCCGGGGAACTGCTTGAGCGCGGCGAGCGTGGCGGCGACCTTGTCGGGATTATGACCGAAATCGTCGATAACGGTCACGTCCCTGGCCGTGCCGACAATGTCGAACCGCCGGGCGAGGCCGGAAAAGCGCTCGATCGCGGCGACGCACTCTTCGATGGTGACGCCCGCCGCCCGTGCCGCGGCAATCGCGGCGAGGGCGTTTGCCACATTGTGCCTGCCCGGCACTTTCAGGCGCATCTGGTGAGCGCCGCTCTCGCTCAGCAACGTGAAGCCGATGGCCGTCGGTTCGGGCGCCAGATCGGTCGCGCGAAAATCCGCCCCCGTCGAGAAGCCGAAAGAGAGGAAATTGCCGTGGTCGAGGGTCTCGATGATCGCGCACGTCTCGGCATCGTCGGCATTCCAGACGACCTTGCCGGACACGCGCGCAAAGTCCGCGAACAAGCGGCGCAGCTCGTCCATAGCTTTATGGTCCTCGCTCACATTGGTGAGCACCGCAATGCCGGGCCGGTAGAGTGCGATCGATCCGTCGCTTTCATCGACTTCGCTGACGAAGGCATCGCCGCGACCGGTGCGGGCCGTGGCGAAGGGCGTCGAGGCATCGATGAAGTCCTTCATCACCGCGCCGTTCATGATCGTCGGGTCGCGCCCGGCGCTGGCGAGGATCCAGCCGATCATACCGGTGACGGTCGACTTGCCGCTGGTTCCGCCTACGGCAATGGGCAGGGCGCTGGCGTTGAACAGGTCTGACAGCAGATCGGCGCGGGTCTTGCGAGGGCAACCCAGTTCCTTGCCGCGGATGATGTCCGGCACCGTGTCCTCGATAGCCGCCGAAGCGACGAGAATCTGCTCGGGCGAGACGAGCCCGCTGCCGTCCTGCGGAAACACCTCAATGCCCTGCGCCGCCAGCCAATCGAATTTCGCCGCGATCCGGCCCTGATCGAGCGCACGGTCCGATCCGCGGACCTTTGCGCCGCGCGCCTTGACGATGAGCGCCAGAGGCATCATGCCCGAACCGCCGATGCCGCAGAAGAAATATTGGTTTTGGTTCATGGGGTCCGCTCGCTATCGGGGCAGCGGGCCGGAGGCAAAGGAAAAGGAAGGGCGGCGCTGACATGACCCGCAGGATCGGCATCTGCGCCCCTTCGACGGCCTTCACGCGAGAGGATGCGGCGCGGGTGACGGCGCTGGCTGTGGAGCATGCCCCGTCGCTGGAACTGATCTTTTCCGATCAATGCTTCGTGGTCGAGGGGCATTTCGCCGGTCCCGACAGCCTGCGCCGCGATGCCTTCGTCGCCATGGCCAATGATCCGGCGCTCGACGCGGTCTGGTTCGTGCGCGGCGGCTATGGCGCGGCGCGCATGGCCGAGGATGCGATTGCATTGCTGGAAGCGCCGGCCGCGCGAAAGATCTACATGGGCTATAGCGACGGCGGCGTGCTGCTCGCCGGTCTGTACCGAAAGGGGCTGGGCCGACCGTTCCACGGCCCGATGCCGACGGATATCAGGCGCAGTGGCGGCGAGACCGCGGTCATCCGGTCGCTCCTCTGGTTCGCCGAGCAGGCTTCGGAGTCTGTCGAGCCCTCACTGGAGGAAGGCCGGTCCTACGCTGCCTTCAATCTGATGACGCTCTCCATGCTGATCGGTACCAGCCTGATGCCGGACCTCGCCGGTCATATCCTCCTCGTCGAGGAAGTCAGCGAATATGACTATGCCTTCGATCGCGCGATGTTCCATGTCACCAATGCGCTGTCCGGCGCGGGGCTGGCCGGTCTGCGCCTTGGTCGGGTGAGCGAGGTCGTCGAGAATGACCGCCCGTTCGGCCACGATCATGAGGCGATCGTCCGGCACTGGTGCTCGCGGGCCGGCATAGCCTATCTTGGCCGGGCGGATATCGGCCATGATGCCGCCAACCGGATCGTACCCTTCGGCCGCTTCTCCCGCTAGCGAGCGGGCTTGCATCGCAGGACCGCTCGCCATAGGGGCGCCCGCACGGATTTTAAGGAACAGCAAATGCGCGCATTCATCTTTCCGGGGCAGGGTAGCCAGGCGGTCGGCATGGGCGCCGCGCTCGCCGCCGCGTCGCCCTTCGCTCGTCAGGTCTTCGAGGAAGTCGACGAGGCGCTCGGCCAGCATCTCTTCCGCTTGATGAGCGAAGGCCCCGAGGCCGATCTCACCCTCACCGAAAATGCCCAGCCCGCGATCATGGCCAATGCCCTGGCGACACTGCGCGTGCTCGAGAAGGAAGGCAATATCGCCATCGCCGCCAAGGCCGATGCCGTCGCGGGCCACAGCCTCGGCGAATATAGCGCGCTCAGCGCCGTCGGCGCCTTCGACGTCGCGACTACCGCCCGCCTGCTGAAGCTGCGCGGCCAATCGATGCAGGCCGCCGTGCCGGTGGGCGAGGGCGCCATGGCAGCTCTGCTCGGCGCCGACATCGAGAAGGCCGAAGCGCTCGCCACCGCCGCCGCGCAAGGCGAGGTCTGCACCGTCGCCAATGACAACGATCCGGGCCAGGTCGTCATTTCCGGCCACCGGGGCGCGATCGAGCGTGCCATCGAGCTGGTCAAGGATCATGGTATCAAACGCGGTATCCTCCTGCCGGTCTCCGCGCCGTTCCATTGCCCGCTGATGCAGCCCGCTGCGGACGCGATGGCGCAGGCGCTGGCCGCCACCGCGTCGCCCGGCGCCTTCCTGCCGGTCTATGCCAATGTCACCGCCGCGCCGGTCTCGGACGCCGAGACGATCCGGCAATTGCTGGTCGAGCAGGTCACCGGCCGCGTGCGCTGGCGGGAAAGCATCGCCGCCATGTTCGACGCGGGCATCACCGATTTCGTCGAGTTCGGCGGCAAGGTGCTCGCCCCCATGGTCAAGCGCATCGCCCCGGACGCGACGGTCACGAGCGTGATCACCATGGACGATATCGAGGCGCTGGTTGGCCGGATTTGATATTCGGCACGCGGAGACGCAGAGACGCGGAGAAGATGAGAGACATTGACGAGATTAGCGGCGACGTTGTCGATGTGGCGCTTGCCATCCATCGCGATCTTGGGCCGGGATTGCTCGAAAGTGTCTATGAAATGGTTCTGGCCGCAAAGCTCGCGAATAAAGGGTACCTCGTCGAACGGCAGAAGGCAGTCGATATCGAGTTCGACGGGCTTCATTTCCCGGGCGCCTTTCGCGTCGATCTTTTGATCGACGAAAGACTCGTCGTCGAAATCAAGTCCGCAGAATTGCTGACCAAGGCGCACGGCAAGCAGCTTCTAACATATTTGCGACTTCTGCAGCAGCCCGTCGGGCTGCTGATCAATTTTAGCGGCGCGACGCTCAAGGAAGGCATCCGCCGTGTCGTAAACGACCATCAATCCTCCGCGTCTTCGCGTCTCCGCGTGAACCGGCAAACAGGAGCATAACTATGTTCGACCTCAATGGAATGACCGCCCTTGTCACCGGCGCGAGTGGCGGGATCGGTTCGGAGATTGCGAAGGCGCTGGCCGGGCAGGGCGCGAAGCTCGCGCTTTCCGGCAGCAATGTCGCCAAGCTGGAAGCCTTCGCGGCGGAGCTTGGCGGCGATCATGTCTGCGTCCCGTGCGATCTGGGCGATGCCGCTTCGGTCGATGGGCTGGTCCCGGCCGCGGTCGAGGCGCTCGGCGGCACGCTCGATATCCTGATCAACAATGCCGGCGTCACCCGCGACAATCTCATCATGCGGATGAAGGACGAGGAGTGGGAGACGGTCCAGCGGATCAATCTCGAAGCGGCCTTCCGCCTCATTCGCGCCGCCGCCCGCCCGATGATGAAGGCGCGCTTCGGCCGCATCATCTCGGTCACCAGCGTCGTCGGCGTCACCGGCAATCCGGGTCAGGCCAATTATGCCGCGTCCAAGGCGGGCCTGATCGGCATGAGCAAGAGCCTCGCGCAGGAACTGGCGAGCCGCGGCATCACCGTCAATTGCGTCGCGCCGGGCTTCATCCGCTCGGCGATGACCGATGCGCTCAACGATGCGCAGAAGGACGCGATCCTGAGCCGCATCCCTGCCGGCGCGCTCGGCGAAGGCGCGGACATCGGCGCGGCAATCGTCTATCTTGCCAGCCGCGAAGCGGGCTATGTCACCGGTCAGACCTTGCATGTGAATGGCGGCATGGCGATGATCTGATGCCGCGCCTTGCGGTATCGAAGGGGGAGAATGCATGCGCGCATCCTGGCAACGCTGTCTGATCGGGCTGGCCGTGGCGTTCTGCGCCCCGCAGTCCGCGATGGCAGCAGACAATCTGACGTGCGCCTCGGCGCTCCTCACCGAGCAGGTCCGGGCCGATATCTACAAGGCCTATCGCGCCAACGAGGATATTGGCGAGAAGGCGAACGGCCTCATCGGCAAGAAGATCGCCGCCTGCATGTTGATGCATGACTGGTCGGAGGAGGCACTGGAGAGCGCCATGCGCTATCTTTTCGGTGGCGTGCTGGAAGATGGGCTCGTCCGGGAGTTCACCGGAAAGCGCAAAGTCTCGTTCGATCTGCTGATGAAGGCGACGGACCGCTATTTCGGCGCCATTCCGGAGGACGAAATCCGCAAATTCGCGGATGGCGAGACGTCGGACGATGCCGTCGCGCAGCTCATCCAGTTCGTCCTTGCCGATGGCGCGGTGTCGCCGCTTGAGATACAAGATGACGATGTCGGCCGCATGATCGGCGAATATGCGGCCGCCAGAGCCAATGTGATCTATTTCCGCGCGGCGTTTGCGCGTCAGTGAACCGCGTGCGGAAGCCCGCTAGCCTCTTGTCACGTTCTTTCGTAGGCACTAGGGCAGCATCCGTATTGAAGATTAAACCAAAGCAAAGGACCACCCATGAGTGAGACCGCGGATCGCGTGAAGAAGATCGTCGTCGAGCACCTCGGCGTCGAGGCGGACAAGGTGACCGAAGACGCGAGCTTCATCGACGATCTCGGCGCGGACAGCCTCGATATTGTTGAGCTCGTCATGGCATTCGAAGAAGAGTTCGGCGTCGAGATTCCCGACGATGCCGCCGAGAAGATCGCCACCGTCAAGGACGCGATCGACTTCATCGAGGGCAAGCAATAAGCAAGACGTGGGAACGCCCTGCGGGAACCGCGGGCACCCATGGCCATTGCATGCAACAATGAGACGGCTCTCCGGTCGCGGGCTTGCTCGCTGGAGGGCCGTTTCTATTTGAGGACTGCGAGACGCGAAGGCAGTCCGCTCATCGCAGCAGGAGAGTAAGATGCGTCGTGTCGTCGTGACCGGTCTGGGCATGGTTTCCCCGCTTGGGGCCGATGTGGGGACGAGCTGGGCGAACATCATTGCCGCGAAATCGGGTGCTGCCGTCATCACCCGCTTCGATGCCACGGACTATCACACCAATTACGCCTGCGAGGTGAAGGCGCCGGATCATGAATTCGGCTTCGATCCCAACAAGCGCGTCGATCACAAGGTCCAGCGCCAGGTCGATCCGTTCATCGTGTTCGGCATCGATGCGGCGGGGCAGGCCCTTGAGGATGCCGGCCTCACCGACATGAGCGAGGAAGAGCGCTTGCGCGCCGGTTGCTCGATCGGCTCGGGCATTGGCGGTCTGCCGGGCATCGAGAGTGAATCGCTGGTGCTGGCCGAGAAAGGCCCGAAGCGCGTTTCGCCTCACTTCGTCCATGGCCGCCTGATCAATCTCATCTCGGGCCAGGTCTCGATCAAATATGGTCTGATGGGGCCGAACCACGCGGTCGTGACCGCCTGCGCCACCGGCGTCCATTCGATCGGCGACGCGGCGCGGATGATCGCGATGGACGACGCCGACATCATGCTGGCGGGCGGCGCGGAGAGCGCCATCTGCCCGATCGGCATTGCCGGTTTCGGTCAGGCCCGTGCGCTGTCGACCGGCTTCCGCGACGATCCGACGCGAGGCAGCCGCCCCTATGACGTCGATCGTGACGGCTTCGTCATGGGCGAGGGCGCGGGTGTCGTCGTGCTAGAGGAATATGAGCGTGCCAAGGCGCGCGGCGCCAAGATCTATGCCGAAGTGATTGGCTATGGCCTCTCGGGCGATGCCTATCATGTGACCGCACCGCATCCGGAGGGCTCCGGCGCCTATCGCGCGATGGCGATGGCCATGAAGAAGTCCGGCCTCGCGCTGGAGGACATCGACTATATCAATGCTCACGGCACCTCCACGCCGCTCGGGGACGAGCTGGAGCTGGGCGCGGTGCGGCGGCTGTTCGGCGGCGCGCTCGGCGGGCTCTCCATGTCCTCCACGAAATCGGCGATCGGCCATCTGCTCGGCGGCGCCGGCGCGGTCGAGACGATCTTCTGCATTCTCGCCTTGCGCGATCAGATCGCCCCGCCGACTCTCAACCTCGACAATCCGAGCGAGAGCTGCGCGGGCGTCGATCTCGTGCCGCATGTTGCCAAGCAGCGGCAGATCAGTGCCGTGCTGAACAACAGCTTCGGCTTTGGCGGCACCAATGCCAGCCTCGTGCTGACGGGGGTCTGAGACACCCGACCATGCGTCGCGCCGGCATCGTCATCCTGATCGTTCTGGCGCTGGGACTGGCGCTGCTGGCGTATAATTTCGTTGGTGGCTGGACGCGCTCCGGTCCCCTCGATCATGAGATCAGCTTCGTCGTGCCGGACGGCGCGAGCGTCGGCAGCATCGCGACCAAGCTGGAGCAGGAAGGCGCGATTGGATCGGCCAGTGCGTTCCGCACGCGCGCCCGCTTCCTGGGCGGCAGCGCCGTCATCAAGGCGGGTGAATATACGCTGCCCAAGGGCGCCAGCGCCGCGCAGATCCTGTCGATCCTGCAGGGCGGTAAGACGATCAATTATCTGCTGACCGTGCCTGAAGGCATGCCGTCGATCCTCGTTCAGGAACGGCTGATGGCCAATAAGGACCTTACCGGCGACGTCGCCGTGCCCGAGGAAGGCTCGGTCATGCCGGACAGCTATGCCTATCAGAAGGGCGAGACGCGCCAGGCCGTGCTCGACCGGATGCAGGCGGCGATGAAGAGCTTTCTTGCCGAGCAATGGGAGCAGCGCAACGGCAATGCCGTGGTGAAGACCCCGGCCGAAGCGATCACGCTCGCCAGCATCGTCGAGAAGGAAACCTCGATCCCCGGCGAGCGGCCGCTGGTCGCGGGCGTCTATGGCAATCGTCTGCGCACCGGCATGATGCTGCAGGCCGATCCGACGATCATCTATCCGATCACCAAGGGCAAGCCGCTGGGCCGCCGCATCCGCAAGTCCGAGATCGCGCAGGTCAACGACTACAACACTTACTCGATGACCGGCCTGCCCAAGGGGCCGATCGCCAATCCCGGCCGCACGTCGATCGAGGCCGTGCTGCGCCCGGTCCCGACCAAGGCGCTCTATTTTGTCGCGGACGGCAAGGGCGGCCACATCTTCGCGGATACGCTTGAGCAGCATAACGAGAATGTCCGCAAGTGGTTCGAAATCCGCCGCCAGCGCGGCGAGATGTAGGGTAGGGGCGAGCGCTCACGCCCTCTTCTCCGTCATTTCCGCGAACGCGGGAATGACGGAGGATGTTGCCGCAAAGCCCCCTTCGCCTGCAGCGACCGCGCATAAAGCGTCTGTGCCAGCGCCATGACGATGATGAACGCTGGAAACAACATTGTGCTCCAGCCTCGCACCGCCAGCAGGTCGGTCAGGAAGAAGGTGTAGCAGAACTGCACGATCACCGCGATCAGGCAGAGGGCCGAGAGCCACACCGCCGAGCCGCGCCGCAGGATCAGCGCCAGCGCACCGGCCAGACCGGCACCGACCGCGAGACCATAGGCGGCCCAGGCCCAGGCCGGCATTTCCGCCCAGATCCTGGCCTGATGGGGATCGGTCTTGGCCAGCGTTTCCAGATCGGCGGAGGACTGCATCACGAATGCCGCGACGCCTATCAATGTCCACAAGAGGAAGATGATCGCCGGCCACATCGATGCGCGGGCTTGGTCGGGACTGGTTGCCATGATTTCCCCTCCTTCTGTTAGAAGCGTGAGCATGGCGCAAATTCGCGACATTGCAATGCCGGCGGTTCACCATGCGCAATAGTGCTCCCATGATCGTGACGGCCGAGCTGGATCGGGCCGACCAGAGCTGGGCAGAGGCTCTGCGCCGCGCCCATTTCCCGCCGGATCGCAACAAGGTGCCCGCGCATATCAGCCTGTTTCACCATCTGCCGCCGTCGCTGGAGCCGGAGCTGCGGGCGCTGCTGGCCGAAGCAGCAAAAGCGCCGAAACCGGCAGCCCGGATCGAGGGCGTCCGATCCCTCGGGCGCGGCGTCGCGATCGACATTGCCTGCCCGGCTTTGCTGGAGCTTCGCGCAGAGATCGCGGACCGGTTCGCGCCTCACCTGATCCCGCAGGACCGCCACACGCCACGCCTGCACATCACCATTCAGAACAAGGTCACACCGGCCGTCGCCGCGGATACCCTTGCGATCCTGAAGGAGAGCGTCGCGCTGCGCCCGACCGTCATCGCGGCCCTCAATCTCTGGCACTATGAGGATGGACCCTGGTCGCCGATCGCGCGCTACGCTTTTCGCGGATAGCGGCCTGTCCTACAGACCCGATATGATGTCATAAGATCATATCAGGCGGCATCCAGCCGCGCTCTTTGATCCCGTAAATCATCCATCAAAATCAGAGGCTTAACGCGCCTCGCGCAAGACTTTTGCGCGCTCACCATGCCTCCTGTGACGGAAGTTAGAGAAGATAAGCCCGCAAACCCGCAGAAATGCGCGCTTTCCAACAGCCTGTCGGAAGCGGCAAACCACTCAAACACGGCATTTGGGGGAAGCCAGCGCGTAGACCTCAGGCCGACGTCAGCTCTTTCAGCGGCACATCGCCATTGGCGAGCTGATCGCGCCCGATTCGCGCGCCATCCACCACCAGCGCACGGCCCTGCACATAGTCCTTGGTCCGGTTCACGCAGTCGAGCGCGATGACCTGGCCCTGGCGCAGATAGACGACCGAGAAGCTGCGGCTCTCTACGTCACCACGCACGACGGTTTCGTCATAGGCAACCGAAAGTCCGACCGTCTGAAGGCGCAGGTCATATTGGTTGGACCAGAACCACGGCACTGCCTCATAAGGCGCGGGATTGCCGAGCATATGCTGCACGGCGGTCCGCGCCTGATCATTGGCGTTCTGCACCGATTCCACGCGCATCCGTCGGCCGGCCGCGAAGCGGTTTTCATGCGCGGCACAGTCGCCGATCGCGTAGATGTCCGGCAGCGACGTCTGGCAATATTCGTCGACATCGACGCCATTGCCGCCGCTCGCGCCCGCCATGATCAGCGGGCCGGTCTCGGGTACGATCCCGATGCCCACGATGACGGCATCGGCAGTGACGACGGTGCCGTCCGCCAGCACGACGCCGGTCACGACGCCCGCATCGTTTGCCTCGATGGCTTCCACCGCGGCGGAGAGGCGCACATCGACGCCATGCGCGCGATGCTCGTTCTCGAAGAAGGCAGACAGCTCCGGCCCCGCGACGCGCGCCAGCACGCGGTCGAGCGCCTCGATCAAAGTCACCCGCTTGCCGAGCTTGCTCAGCACGGCTGCCGCTTCGAGGCCGATATAGCCGCCGCCGATGATGACGAAGCGCTGCGTATCGGCAAGGCTCGCCATGATCGCGTCGACATCGGCGCGGGTGCGGACCGTGTGCAGGCCCTTGGCCGTGCTGCCGGGGCAGGAGAGGCGCCGCGCCGCGCCGCCGCCGGCCCAGATCAGCTTGCCATAGCTATATTCGGTATCGCTTGCGGTGACGATGCTATGCTCGGCCGGGTTGATCGCCTTCACCCGCTTGCGCAGGATCAGGTCGATCTTCTGCTCTTCCCAGAAGTGCGCCGGGCGCAGCAGGATCCGGTCGAATGCTTTCTCGCTCGCCAGATAATCCTTGGACAGCGGCGGGCGCTCATAGGGCGGGTCCGCCTCGTCGCTGATGATGCCGATCGAGCCCTCAAACTTGAGCTGGCGCAGCAAGATAGCGGCCTGCGCTCCGGCGTGCCCGCCGCCGACGATAAGGCAATCGAAATGCGCCACATCCACTCCCCATGTTCACACGGGCGTGGCCTTGCCAGAGAAAGGACAGCGCCGCAATCGATGAGGCCAGCTGAACTGAGGGCTTGTGGTAGCGGAGGAGGGACTCGAACCCCCGACACGCGGATTATGATTCCGCTGCTCTAACCGGCTGAGCTACTCCGCCCCAAAGGGCCATGTCCGCCTTCCGGCGGCCGGTCGGCGCGCTATACGCAGGCCGACCGAACCGGTCAATGGCCGTTTGTGCCGCCTATTCCGCCGGAACGGCCACCCGGCCATTCCCGTTCGCGGCCGGCTCCGGGCGCCGCAGAAGCGCTGAGATCGCCACGATGGAGAGGAACAGGATGAAGGGGCAGATCGCGGCGATGGCATAGGTCCGTACTGCGGGCACACCTGCGGTCAGGATGGCGGCGCCGATGAACGGGCCGATAAATCCGCCCATCTTGCCGATGGCCGACGCCACGCCGCCTGCGCTGGCACGAATGCCGGTCGGATAATAGAGCGCGAGCTGGCTGATGATAGCCGTGTGGCAGCCGCCGACGAGCATGCTTTGCACGACGAGGATCGGCAGCAGCAGCCAGGCCGGCACCCACTCCATGCCGATGGCGACGGCCATAGGGACGATCAGCAATGTGCAGGTCGCCGCGAAGCCGAGGCCGAAGCGGGCCGAGAGGCGCATGATCACGACGCCCGCGATGGCGCCGAGCAGGCCGCCGATGGCTGACACGTTGGCCGCAACCTCGCGGGCGATCTGCATGCGCTCGAGAATGGTCGGCCCGAAGGCGGACTTGAAGAAGATACCGAGCGCGCTGGCGAAATAGCCGATCCAGATGATCGGCGTCAGCAACCGCAAACGGCCTTCGAAGAGCTGGCCGAGCTGAAAGCCGCTCTCGCGCTTGCTTTCGTCCGCCAGGATGAAGCGATCCTCGGCCTGAACGTCCAGCGCGGGATCGAGGCGCTTGAGCGTCGTGTGAACAAGCTCTGGTTTCACGCCTTTGCTGATGAGGAAGCGCGGCGATTCGGGCAGGAAGATCGCGATCAGGATGGCGCAGAGCACCGATCCAATGCCGCCCGCGAAATAGACGCCTTCCCAGCCGTAGGTCGGTGCGATCCAGTTGGTGAGCGGCGCGGCGAGCGAGCTGCCGATGCTGAAGCCCATCATGATGAAGGCGACGACGGTCGCGCGAAGCTTGCTTGGAATGAACTCGACATTGAGCGCCCAGGCCAGCGGCAGGGCGCCGCCGATGGCGAGGCCGTCGAGGAAGCGCAACGCCAGCAGCGCAGGGTACCAGGTCGCGAAACCGGTGAGGAAGGTGAATACGCCGAAGGCGAGCGTACACATGATGATCGTCGGCCTCCGCCCGATCCGGTCGCCGATATAGGTGAAGATGAGGCCGCCGATGATCATGCCCAGCGTGCCGGCCGAGAACGCGCCGCTCAACTGCATGTCGGTCAGGCGCAGTTCGTCCTGCATATAGGGCGCGGTGAACGAGACCATCATCATGTCGAGGCCGTCGAACATCGTGACGAGCCAGGAGAGGCCGATCAAAAGATAATTGAATGGGGTGAGCTTCCTGCCTTCGAGCAGGCCGGCCAGGTCGATCGTGCGAGCCGGTCTTGTCATGGCCTTCGAAAACTCCCTCTCCATGCGGGTTGCTCCACGCGGTGCGGAGGATAAATGCGGGTGGTGCTTTTGGCTACAGGAATAGCTACACTTGCTCTAATGATTAGCAAGCTTTCTATAAAGATGTAACTTAAGTGCGATTCGAATGATCGAGAGGGTGCGCGATGGCAGATGAACAGACCCCGAAAATCCGCGAGGTCCGCCAGTCGGAAGACCGTTTTCTGGCATCCGACGTGTTCGAGAGCGGGCGCCATACGCTGCCCCGGCGCAACGGCACGGGCACCTATGTCGAGCCTGCGCGCGAAATTCCGGTCTATCACAAGTGCGATGTTCTGATCGTCGGCGGCGGCCCTGCCGGCACTGCGGCTGCCTGGGCGGCAGCGCAGACCGGTGCGGACGTGGTGCTGATGGAACGCTACAATCATCTCGGCGGTCTTTCGACCGGCGGCCTTGTCATCTGGATCGACCGCATGACCGACTGGACCGGCCGGCAGGTCATTCAGGGCTTCGCCGTCGATGTGCTGGATCGCATGCCGGCAGCGGGCCTTGCCGGGCCGCCGCGCGCCGACTGGGGCTCGAAGGATCCGAAGAAGGCCAGTTACTGGGGCCAGCGCACCGCCGCCTTTCACGGCGTCGTCAACTGGTCTCCGACGCTTGATCCCGAGCGGCTGAAGCTCATCAGCCAGGAAATGCTGCTTGAGAAGGGCGTGCGCCTCGTCTTCCACAGCTGGGCGGCTGTTCCGATCGTGGCCGATGGCGCCGTGCAAGGCGTCGTGTTCGAATCCAAGGCCGGTCGTCAGGCGCTGATGGCCAAGGTCGTGGTCGACACGACGGGCGATGGCGACATTTTCGCCCGCGCCGGTGCCGAGTTCGATACGGACATCGAGGAAGGCGACGTCCACCACAGCGCCAACACGGCCTTCATGCTCGGCGGCGTCGACATGGATCGCTGGCTCGCCTTCCGCGCCAATGAACCGGAGCAATATGCCCAGTTCGCCGCGCTTGGCCGTGAGCGTCTCGGTTTCTTCCAGCCGCCTTATGTCTCGTGGCGCAACGACATCGCCCTGTTCCTCGGCCCGCGTCAGTCCGGCCTCTCGGCGCTCGATGTCGATGACATGACCGAGCTGGAGATCCGTTCGCACCGCTTCATGCAGAGCCATTGCGACTTCTTCCTTGCCGAAGCACCGGGCTTCGAGGGCGCCTACATGCTGGAGAGCGCACCGCAGCTTGGCGTCCGCCACACGCGCCGTCTGGGCGGCGTCGGCAAAGTGCTGCGCAGCCAGTGGGCGGACGGTATCGCGTTGCCCGACGAGGTCGGCGTCAGCCCCTCGGTTTCGCTCAAATATCCGGTGATCTCGGTTCCCTATGGCGCGCTCGTTCCGCGCAAGCTGGACGGCCTGCTCGCAGGTGGCCGGCATATTTCCTGCGATGCGAACTCGCACGGCTTCATGCGCGAAATTCCGCAATGCTGGCTGACCGGCCAGGCAGCCGGCGCTGCGGCTGCGCTGGCAGTCAATGCGGGCGTTCAGCCGCGTGGGGTGAACATTGCGGACTTGCAGAAGGAGCTTCGCCGTCAGGGCGTTTTCCTGAACGATCCGGCCGAGCAGAATGTGGCGCTGAGCACGGCACACGCGACGGGCGGTTGAGGCCTCGGTTTTCGAGAGGGTGATATGGCAGATATTGATGCAGCGTCGGAAATTCGGAGCCAGCGTTCGACTTTGGGCGGGCAATCCGGCGCGTGGACATCGGAAACGACCGGTGGCGCGGAAGGTATCACGCGGCGGCTGAGCCCGGCGCAGCTCGACGCGATCGATGCTGCCGTCCTTGCAACGGAAGGGCGCGATCCGACGTCGATTACACGCGACGATTTCGGTGCCGGAGAGATCGTCGCCCTCATGGACGCTTCGCGCTATGACATCGTGGCCGGTCGCGGTGCCGTGTTGCTCTCCGGCATCGACATCAGCCGCTACAGCGTCGAGCAGTTCGCGCGCATCCATTTCGGCCTCGGCACGCATCTCGGCAGGGCGGCGGAACAAAGCGAGCGGCATGACCGCATCGGTTATGTGCGCAAGGAACCGAATCCGGAGAAGCGCGGCTATCTCAGCGATACCGAACTTGGCCCGCACACCGACTATCACGGCATTTTGAGCCTCGCTTCGGTCGTGACGTCGATCGAAGGCGGCGTCAGCGGCTTCGTCAGCGCGGCGGCGGTGTATGACGTCATCAAGCAGGAGCGGCCGGACCTGCTCGAGGCGCTGACCGAGGGCTATTATTATCCGACAGGTCTCGATACGACCACCGATTACAAGATCCCGACCTTCTCCGTCGTGGATGGGCATATCGGCGTCTATGCCTATGTGCTTTTCCTCGTCCGGGCGGCGACGATTCGCGGCGAGGAACTGCCGGCCAGGTTCGTCGAGGGCCTGCGCTTCATGAACTCTGTGTGCCGCCGGCCGGAGCTGATGGTTTCCTTCACTATGCAGCCGGGCGAGATCGCCTATTGGCAGAATTTCCGTGTGATGCACTCGCGCACAAGCTTCCGCAACACGCCGGGCCGCGAGCGGCTGCTGCTGCGCCTCTGGCTGCATCCGCGAGACTATTTCCCGCTCGCCAAGGGCTTCTATGAGATGTCCGACATTCTCGACGAGCAGCATGCGCAGGGCTTTTCCGTGGTCAGCAATACCGAGGAACTGCTGAAGGGGGCCTATGAGCTGATGCGGGGCTGACCGGAAAATCTGGCGCGCCCGGCAGGATTCGAACCTGCGACCACTCGCTTAGAAGGCGAGTGCTCTATCCAGCTGAGCTACGGGCGCGTCCCGCGCTCGCCTTAGAGCATTTGCAGCGCGAACGGAAAGCGCCTTTCGCGCCAATTGCCGCGGGAACCAAGACGCGGCATAGAAGGGATCATGGCCGCCCAACCGACTGCGCCGAACGGCGCTTCCGCCCAGCATCCCGTTCATGTCGACGCAAGCGTCCTCAAGGGGCAGTCGCTGCGCTATTATGACTTCGTGATGGCGGCGTTCGTCGCGATCCTGCTGCTCTCGAACATCATCGGTGCGGCCAAGCTGGCGACGCTCTGGGGCTTCACTTTCGGCGCCGGAATCCTGTTCTTCCCGCTCGGCTATGTGATCGGCGACGTGCTGACCGAGGTCTATGGCTATGCGCGGGCGCGCCGCTGCATCTGGGCAGGTTTCGCGGCGATGCTGTTCATGGCGTTCATGAGCTGGGTCGTCGTCTCGCTGCCGCCGGCTGCGGGCTGGGAAGGGCAGGGCGCATACGACTCCGTGTTCGGCCAGGTGCCGCGAATCGTGTTTGCCTCGATCGTGGCCTTCTGGGCAGGTGAATTCGCCAACAGCTTCGTCCTCGCCAAGATGAAGGTGCTGACGCAGGGAAAGGCGCTCTGGTCGCGCACCATCGGCTCGACGATCATCGGGCAGGGCGTAGACAGCCTGATTTTCTATCCTTTGGCCTTCTTCGGCATCTGGTCCAACGAGCAGGTGCTGATGGTGATGGTCACCAACTGGGCGCTCAAGGTCGGTTGGGAGGTCATGCTGACGCCCGTGACCTATGCCGTCGTCGGCTTCTTCAAGCGCGGCGAGGGGCTGGACGTCTATGACGAAAAGACCGACTTCACGCCGTTCAAGACAGGCGTCTGAGAGGTCCGTCCGATCGGCGGACCGGCGTAATATTCTTGCGAAAGTTCGGAAAGTTCGGGGGTCGGGCCAAAAATAATCGGCTCGGTGATCGTGTGACTCGGACATCGGCTCATCGGGACGCATGATCCCGGACTGCCAGCGATCATCTTCTGTAGGACAGGCTTTTCTTTCGGCCGGCGATGGCTCGGATCGACTTCCCGGACTTTGCCGACGGTCCAATCAAAGGCCTGTTTGACGCGATTGTCGATGCGTCGCGAAAGCGCTCAGCTCAGGACGAAGCGCGCGCCGGCCTCTGCGTGGATGATCGTGCTGTCGTAGATCGGCAGCACATTGGCGTGGACATCGACGACCAGCGCAAGCTCCGTGCAGGCCAGGACGACGGCCTTGACGTCTTCCTTGGCGATGTCGGTCAGCTCGGACTTCATATAGCGCTCGGCGTCGCGCGTCACCTTGCCGGCGGCCAGTTCCTCATAGACCATGCGGTCGATCCGCCCTGCAAGCTCGGCATCGGCGGGCAGGAGCGAGGCGCCGCTCGTGCTGACCAGCTTCTGCCGATAGTCGCGATCCGTCATCACGTTGCTGGTGCCGACGAGCGCCACTGACTTGACCTTGTCGGCCTTCAGCTTGGCGCCGATCTCGTCGATGATGTTGATGATCGGAATACCCACCGAGCTTTCCACCTGGGGGATGACCTTGTGCAGCGAATTGGCGCAGATGAGCAGACCCTCGGCGCCGCCTGCTTCAAGCCGCTTTGCCGCGCCGATCATATGGCCGGCCGCGCAGTCCCAGTCGTTGGATGAGGTGCAGCGGGCGACATCGGCGAAATCGAGGCTGTCGATGAGCAAAGTGGCGCTGTGCAGGCCGCCGAGCTGGCGCTGCACGGCCCGGTTGATGAGCTCATAATAACGCGCGGTGGAGGACCAGGAGAGGCCGCCGATCAATCCGAGTTTCTTCATGGGGGCTCTTCTGGCCGATGCAGGGGGCGAGGGCAAGGCGTGAGGGTACTCAAAACCCCCTCCTCTTTTGGAGGAGAGGCTTTTCTTGTTAATGCCCCAGCGACTTGACGATATCCTCAACCATCTTCTTCGCGTCGGCGAGGAGCATCATCGTGTTGTCCATGTAGAAGACATCATTATCGACGCCCGCATAGCCGACGCCGCCCATGGAGCGCTTCACGAACAGCACTGTCTTGGCGTTGGCGACGTCGAGGATCGGCATGCCGTAGATGGGTGACGTCTTGTCGGTCTTGGCGGCCGGATTGGTGACATCGTTGGCGCCGATGACGAAGGCGACGTCGGTCTGGGCGAACTCGCTGTTGATGTCCTCCAGCTCGAACACCTCGTCATAGGGCACGTTGGCTTCGGCCAGCAGCACGTTCATATGGCCGGGCATGCGGCCTGCGACCGGATGGATGGCGTATTTGACGCTGACCCCTTCCTTCTTGAGCATGTCCCCCATTTCGCGGAGCGCATGCTGGGCTTGCGAAACCGCCATGCCATAGCCGGGCACGATGATGACGCTGTCCGCCTGTTTCATGAGGAATGCCGCATCCTCTGCGCTGCCGCGTTTCCACGGGCGCTGTTCCCGGGCCTCGCCGTCGCCCGACGCTGCTTCGGCACCGAAACCGCCGGCAATGACCGAGAGGAAGCTGCGGTTCATCGCCCGGCACATGATGTAGCTCAGGATCGCGCCCGAGGAGCCGACCAGTGCGCCGGTGATGATCATCGCCGTGTTCTCGAGCGTGAAGCCCATAGCCGCGGCCGCCCAGCCGGAATAGCTGTTCAGCATCGAGACGACGACCGGCATATCCGCCCCGCCGATCGGGATGATGAGCAGGAAGCCGATGACGAAGGACAGGGCGACGACGATCCAGAAGTCCATCGGAGCCTGCGAGTGCCAGAAGCCGAAGGTGAAGAAGAGGATCGCGGCGAGCGCGGCGAGATTGATGACGTGACGGGCAGGCAGAAGGATCGGCTTGCCGGACATGTTGCCGTTGAGCTTGAGGAACGCGATGACCGAACCGGAGAAGGTGATCGCGCCGATCGCTACGCCGAGCGCCATCTCGACCCGGCTTGCGCCGTGGATCGCGCCGGTGAGCTCGTCGATGATCCCGAAAGAGGCCGGGTTTAGAAAAGCGGCGACGCCGACGACGACGGCTGCGAGGCCAACGAGGCTGTGGAACGCCGCGACCAGCTGCGGCATGGCCGTCATGGCGATCTTGCGCGCGATGACGAAACCGATCACGCCGCCGATGACGATGGCAAGCCCGAGCTTCGGTAAGGCGACGGCGTCATGCGTGGCAATGGTGGTGCCGACCGCGATGAACATGCCGAGCATGCCGAAGCGATTGCCGCGCTGGCTGCTTTCCGGGCTGGAAAGGCCGCGCAAGGCGAGGATGAAGAGGACGCCCGAGATCAGATAGGCGAGCGCGACCAGCGGCGCGAGGGCCGAGCCGGGGATCATCATTTGCGCTCTTTCTTCTTGTACATGGCGAGCATGCGCTCGGTGACAGCGAAGCCGCCGAAAATGTTGATCGACGCGAGGACCACGCCGGCAAAGCCCAGCCATTGCGCGCTTTCGCTCTGTGCCTCCGTCGTCGCGATGAGGGCGCCGACGATGATGACGGAGGAAATGGCGTTGGTGACCGCCATGAGCGGCGTGTGCAGAGCGGGCGTCACCGACCAGACGACATAATAGCCGACGAAACAGGCCAGCACGAAGATTGAGAGGATCGCGATGAAGTCCATGAGCGTCGCTCCTTCAGAACTTATTCTTGAACACGACGAACAAGGCGATGGCCAATGTGGAAGCGAGCATTAGGCTCCAGAAGGCGTAAGTCGCGTAAGTCAACGGATTTCGGTAGAATTTCTGGCGATCATCCCGATCGAGCTGGATTCCTGCGAAATCAAAGTGCTGTTCTATCCGCCTCATCAATTGTCCGCGGTGATGGTTGCCGAGGCGCAAGCCCCAAGCTTGCAAAAGCCCCAACGCACTGAGAACTGCAGGAAAAAACAACAGGATATTTCTGTTCATCGGGCTGACCGCAAGCTTGTCGCTGAACAACCCCGCGTAAAATGCAAATATCCCAAGCAAGGAGAGCTGCATAAAGCTCCAGCGGTGATCCTGCGACTTGTCGTTTTTCGCACAGAGAATTTGGTAAGTCTGCATGATGAAGTCGTCTCGAGACGAAACGTCGATACGCTTCCCCTTCGCAATCATCCCGACAGCCTCTCGTTGACGACCTGGCCATCCTTCGTGAGGCGGATGCCTTTCACGATCTCGTCATCATCGGGCAGGACAGGCGCATGGCTGTCCTTGTCCCAATAGGCCGAGAGAAAATTGTAGAGATTGCGCGCGAACAACGCGGACGTGTCGGCGGCGAGGCGGGATGGCACGTTGCGATGCCCGACGATCTTCACGCCGTGCTTCTCGACGATCTCGCCCGCCACGGCTCCCTCGACATTGCCGCCCTGCTCGACCGCAAGATCGACAATGACGCTGCCGGGCTTCATGCTGGCGATCTGCGCGTCCGAGATGAGGCGCGGGGCAGGGCGGCCGGGGATCAGCGCAGTCGTGATCACGATGTCCTGCTTGGCGATGTGGCTCGACACCAGCTCGGCCTGCGCCTTCTGATATTCTTCGGACATTTCTGTTGCATAGCCGCCAGTGCCTTCACCCTCGATGCCTTTCACGGCCTCGACGAAGATGGGCTTGGCGCCGAGCGATTCGATCTGTTCCTTCGTGGCGGCGCGCACGTCCGTGGCGCTGACCTGGGCGCCGAGGCGCCGTGCCGTGGCGATCGCCTGCAAACCCGCGACGCCGACACCCATGACGAAGACGCGCGCGGCGGACACCGTGCCGGCCGCCGTCATCATCATCGGGAAGGCTCTGCCATATTCGGCGGCGGCATCGAGCACCGCCTTGTAGCCGGACAGATTGGATTGTGAGGAGAGGATGTCCATCGACTGCGCGCGCGTGATGCGCGGCATGAACTCCATGGCGAGCGCTTCGAGTCCGGCGGCGGCATAGGCATCGACCCGCGCGCGCTCGCCAAAGGGATTGAGCCCGCCGACCAGCAAGGCGCCGGGCGAGGCGCCGGTGAGCGTCGCGGGGTCCGGTCCCTGTATGCACAGGATAAGCCCGGCGCCGTTGAGGGCGGCGGCGCGCTCGGCGACGGTCGCGCCGGCCGCCGCATAATCGGCATCGGCGAGGGAAGCCGAGACGCCGGCGCCGCTTTCGACGACGACATCGGCGCCGAGCGCGATGAACTTGCGGACAGTTTCGGGGGAAGCCGAAACGCGTTTCTCGCCGGCTGCCGTCTCGCGCAGGACCGCGATTTTCACGGTTTTATGAGATCCGATCCGGGGCGGATCAGGAGATGATCAGGACGACGATGGCCGCCACGATGGCGCTGACGATCGTGCCCCACTTCATCAGCCCGTGGAACGCGCTGTAAGTGTTGTTCGCCTGCGTCATATCCTGATGCTCTGCCATATAGTCAGACCCCTGTTTCCTAAGAATGCATCCGTCTTAGCGACAAGATTTGCTGCTCTCAAGCCGATTGGCACGATCTTCGATGCGCTTAATCGGGTCTTTACCCGCCTCCTTTATCACATCGACCGGGGACGTGCGGGAATTCGATAATGAGCGATGCGGAAAATCCACTTCTTCTGCTGGTGGACGATGAACCGGCTCAGCGCCGTCTGAACATCGCCATGGCCAACCGGGCCGGGTGGCGGACGATCTGCGCGAGCAGCGCGGACGAAGCGCTTTCCGTACTCGGTACGCGCGAAGGCATGCGCCTGTCCGCCGTCGTCGTGGACGACTGGACGCAGGGCCTCGAAGCGACCGCACTGATCAGCGACATTCGCGAGCGCCGCCCGAACCTGCCCGTGCTGGTGCTGACCGCGAACGGATCGGCCGCAAAGGCCGTCGAGGCGATGCGCGCGGGCGCGCATGACTTCCTCATCAAGCCGATCGCGCCAGATAGTTTCCTTGCCGCCCTGCAGACTGTGCTCCGCAATCCCGGAGCATCCGGCGAATTGCGACCGCTCACCGAGAAAATCCGCGCGCCGCTCGGCTTCGAGGAGATTGTCGGCTCCTCGCCGACCTTCCGCGCTGCGCTCGCCATTGCCGCAAAAGCGGCGCGGGCGCGGGTGCCGATCCTCATCGAGGGCGAGAGCGGCGTCGGGAAGGAAGTGATTGCCCATGCCATCCACGCCGCGAGTCCGCGCTCGCGGCTGCCAATGCTCACGGTCAACTGCGGCGCGATTCCCGCCAATCTCGTCGAATCGGACCTGTTCGGCCATGAGCGCGGCGCGTTCACCGGTGCGTTCGATCGGCACATCGGCAAGTTCATGACCGCCAATGGCGGCACCATCTTCCTCGACGAAATCAGCGAATTGCCGCTGGAAGCCCAGGTCAAGCTCCTGCGCGTGCTCCAGGACGGCGAGATCCAGCCAGTCGGTGCCCGCATGCCGAGTCAGGTCGACGTGCGTGTCATCGCCGCGACGAACAAGCGCCTGATCGACGAGGTCGAGGCCGGCCGTTTCCGTGAGGACCTCTATTATCGCCTGAACGTCGTGCAGCTCACGATCCCGCCGCTGCGCGAGCGCGTCGGCGATATTCCGGCGCTGGCGCGCCACCTGCTCGATCGTATTGCCTCGCAGCCCGGCCTGCACAGCCTCGGCATCACCAATGAGGCGATCAACCTGCTCACGCGGCATGATTGGCCGGGCAATGTCCGCCAGCTCCATAACACGCTTTTCCGTGCCGCCGTGCTCTGCGAGGGCGACGCGCTGACGGCAGCGGATTTCCCCCAGCTGTCCGGCCAGATCCTCTCGGGCGAACGTCCCGCGCAGTCCAAGGGCATGACGCCGATGGTCCGCAATGCGCAGGAAAACGGGATCGGTGTGACGCTCTACGAAGCGAGCGGCCATCTGCGCTCGCTCTCCGACATCGAAGCGGACGTCATTCGCCTCGCGATCGGCCATTATCGTGGCCGCATGACCGAAGTGGCGCGGCGGCTCGGCATCGGGCGCTCGACTTTGTACCGCAAGCTCGCCGAGCTGGGCATCGACACCGCGGCCTGACACGAAAAGGGGCGACACAAGGTGCCGCCCCGAATTCACTTTGCTACTATGTGCTGATCAGGCGAAGCTGACCTGCGTCCGCCGACGGCGCATCGCAGCGCCGACCACCGCCATGCCGCCGATCATCATCGCCCAGCTGGCCGGCTCCGGAACCGCACCGGCGCCCACATCGAACGTGAAGTTGTCGTAGACGATGCCCGCGCCGTCATCGTCCGAGAACTCGATTTTGACGATGTCGCTCAGCGCGCCGAAGCTGTACGTCTTCAGCGTGCTGAAGGTGCCGTTGAGCGCGAACGTGCCGCCGACGCTGCCGCCGCCGCCGAAGAACACGGTGTAGAAGATCGTGCTCGCGGCGTCGTCACCGGCAGCCTGGAAGGACAGGTTCGAAACCGGCGAAGAGAAATCGACGGTCAGATCCGCGTCGCAGCTGCCCGTGTAGGTGCAAAGATCCTTGCCGATGCCGGCGCCGCCGACATAGAGGAGGCCCGAGGACGACGTGAAGGTCGCTTCCGGATAAACGACGGGGCCAGCCGGCTGGACGCCGAAAGCGAGGTCCTCGAAGTCGATGACCACGGCGCTCGCCGAGGTGGCCGAGGCCAGAGCAACCAGTGACGAGGCGGCAACGGCCGCAAGCTTGAGATAGCGCATAAGAACTCCCACGATTTTCCCACGTCCGCGCCGAGATGACGTTACGATTCCCTCGCGCGGGCGATGATGATCTTATGCAGAAAGTTAACCAAAGTCCATGTGCCGAAAAGGGACGCCGTCGCGCCTCATAGGCATCAGGCGTCGATCACCTCTTCGTCCACCTGCGCCGCATTCTCCTGAATGAAGGCAAAGCGGTGGGCTGGGTTGGTGCCCATCAGCCGATCGACCAGATCCTTGACGCCGGCACGCTCCTCATATTCCTGCGGCAAGGTGATGCGGATCATCGCGCGCTTGGCCGGGTCCATGGTGGTTTCGCGCAGCTGCTGCGGGTTCATCTCGCCGAGGCCCTTGAAGCGGCTGACCTCGACCTTCTTGCCCTTGAACTCGCTGGCGAGCAGCGCCTCGCGCATCTCGTCATTGGCAGCATAGACGCTCTTGCCACCCGACACGAGGCGATAGAGCGGCGGCTGCGCGAGGTAGAGATGCCCGCGCCGGACAAGGTCGGGCATTTCCTGGAAGAAGAAGGTCATGAGCAAGGTCGCGATGTGCGCGCCGTCGACGTCGGCATCGGTCATGATGACGATGCGTTCGTAGCGCAGATTGTCCGGATTGCAGTCCTTGCGGGTGCCGCAACCGATCGCGAGGATCAGATCGGCGATTTCCTGATTGGCGAGGATCTTGGCGCTGGTCGCGGAGGCCACGTTGAGGATCTTGCCGCGGATCGGCAGGATGGCCTGCGTCTTGCGGTCGCGCGCCTGCTTGGCGCTGCCGCCGGCGCTGTCGCCCTCGACGATGAACAGCTCCGTGCCGTCCGGATCGTCGGCCGAGCAGTCCGTGAGCTTGCCGGGCAGACGCAGCTTGCGGCCTGACGTCGCCGTCTTGCGCTTGATTTCCTTCTCCTGCTTGCGGCGCAGGCGCTCGTCCATCCGCTCAAGCACATGGCCGAGCAACGCTTTGCCGCGATCCATATTGTCGGCGAGGAAATGGTCGAAATGGTCGCGCATGGCCGCTTCGACCAGACGTGCGGCTTCCGGAGAAGTCAGGCGATCCTTGGTCTGGCTCTGGAATTGCGGTTCGCGGATGAAGACGCTGAGCATCAGCTCGCAGCCGGACATGATGTCGTCCGTCTGGATGTCCTTGGCCTTTTTCTGACCGACCAGATCGCCGAACGCGCGGATGCCCTTGGTGAGCGCAGCCCGAAGCCCCGCTTCATGCGTACCGCCGTCGGGCGTGGGGATGGTGTTGCAATACCAGCTCGTCGAGCCGTCCGACCAGAGCGGCCAGGCGACGGCCCATTCGACCCGGCCGGCGCCGTCCGGGAAGTCCTGCGTGCCGCGGAAGAACTCGGCCGTGGCGCATTCGCGGGTGCCGAGCTGTTCGCGCAGATGATCGGAGAGGCCGCCCGGGAACTGGAAGACGGCTTCGGCCGGCGTGTCGTCCGTGATGACCTCGGGATCGCATTTCCAGCGGATCTCGACACCGGCAAAGAGATAGGCCTTGGAGCGCGCAAGCCGGTGCAGGCGCGCGGGCTTGAACTTCAGTTCGTGGAAGATCTCGCTGTCGGGCGTGAAGCTGACGGTCGTGCCGCGCCGGTTCGGCGCCGCGCCGACCTTTTCGAGCGGGCCGAGGGCATGGCCTTGCGAGAAGCGCTGGCGATAAAGCTCGCGGTTCAGCGCGATCTCGACCTCGGTATCGATCGAGAGGGCATTGACCACGCTGATGCCGACGCCGTGCAGACCACCCGACGTCTCATAGGCCTTGCCGGAGAATTTGCCGCCCGAGTGCAGCGTCGTGAAGATGACTTCCAGCGCCGACTTGCCGGGGAATTTCGGATGCGGATCGACCGGGATGCCGCGGCCATTGTCCACGATCGTCAGCCGATTGCCCGCCGAGAGCGTGACTTCGATGCGGGTCGCATGGCCTGCCACGGCCTCGTCCATCGCATTGTCGAGCACTTCGGAGGCGAGATGATGCAGCGCCCGCTCATCGGTGCCGCCGATATACATGCCGGGACGGCGCCGAACGGGTTCCAGCCCTTCCAGGACCTCGATCGAGGAGGCGTCGTAGGTATCGGTGGTGCGGCTGCCGGTATTCTGGAAAAGATCGTCTGACATGGACAAGCTATACGGGCAGGGGAGTCAGCCGCGCAAGTGGAGACCGTGCGCGCTTTGTTCGCGCCGACCGTGCAAGGCAAAAGAAAGCCGCCCGGAGGCGGCCTTCCTCTGAAATTTCGACCTCAGCGGACCCGTGGGCCGCCATAAGGCAGCGGCGGAGGCGGACGGCGGGTGCCGCGCGGGAGCTGGGCTTGATAGGCGCGGCCGCAATGCTCGACGCAATAGGGAAAGCCGGGATTCACCTTCTCGCCGCAGAAGTGGAAATCGGGTTCGCCAGGATGGCCGAGCGGCCATTTGCAGATCTTCTCGTTGAGATCGAGCAGGCTGGTCTTGCCGGCAATCTCGGCGCTCGGCTTGGCCGGCACGAGGCGGCGCGGCGGGGCAGGCGGGATCGGCTGCTGCATCTCGCCCGGACCCTGACGCAGAAAGCCGCCGGGACCGACCGAGACGATGCGCGGCTGCGGCGCGGCGGGCGCGGCGCTCTCCGTGCTGGATGAGGCGGTCTGCGGAGCCGGCGCGGGGCGCGGCTCCGCGGGCGCAGCGGCAGGCTTTGGCTGCGGCTTGGCGATGCGCGGTTCGTCGCTCGCGCTGTTGTCAGGCTTGGCCGGCGCCGGCGTCTTGCGCGCGGCGGGGGTGGCGGCAGGCTTGGCGCTGGCTTCGGTCGCCTTGACCGGGGAAGGGCGCGCCTGCAGGCCGAGGCGATGCGCCTTGCCGATCACGGCGTTGCGGCTGACGCCGCCCAGTTCGTCGGCGATCTGGCTCGCGGTCATGCCGCGTTCCCACATCTGCCTCAATTGCTCGATGCGTTCGTCTGTCCAGGACATCGGGATTCCTTCGTGTGATGGGCGCCATATGGGCATGCGACTCGGAAAGGTCAAATGAGCAGTGCGTGTTTTGCGACCCTTTCGGGCCATATTCGCTTGGCTGAGAGCCATTGATGCTCGGCACGCGACGCTATAGGGCGCGAGGCACGCGACAGGGGGCGATCATCCATGACCCAGACCAACATGCAGAGCACCGATTCCAGCCTCATCCGGCATGAGCCGGGCGTCCCCGTGATCCGCAACATCAACTGGGCCGGCATGTATGCTCTCTACATGAAGGAAGTGCGGCGCTTCATGAAGGTGCAACTCCAGACGGTCTGGGCGCCCGCACTCACCACCTTGCTGTTCCTGGTGATCTTCACGGTGGCGCTGGGCCGTGGCGGGCTGGAGGTGATGGGCGTTCCGTTCGCCGATTTCGTGGCGCCGGGCCTCATCATCATGGGCATGATCCAGAACAGCTTCCAGAACTCGACCAGCGCACTGCTGGCAGCCAAGGTCGGCGGCACGATCGTCGATTATCTGATGCCGCCGCTCTCATCCGGCGAACTGCTGTTGGCGCTCATCGCCTCGTCGGTCACACGCTCTGTCTTCGTGGGCGCCGCCATCTGGGGTGCCATGCTGTTCTGGCCGGGCGTGCATGTCATGCCGCATCATCTCTGGGCGGTGATCTTCTTCGGGCTGGCGGGCTCCGCGATGCTGGCGTCGCTCGGCATCCTCACCGCCATCTGGGCGGAAAAGTTCGACCATGCGGCGGCTGTCGGCAATTTCCTCGTGGCGCCGCTCTCGTTGCTCTCGGGCACTTTCTATTCGATGGACCACGTTTCGCCGATCTTCCGGGCGATCAGCCATGCCAATCCGTTCTTTTATGCCATTTCCGGCTTCCGGTACGGATTTCTGGCAGAGGCCGATTCGCCGATCCTCATCGGCATTTTGGTCATGATCGGGCTGAACGTGGCGCTTGCCGGCGTCTGCTACGTAGCGCTCAAACAGGGCTGGAAGATCAAGGCCTGACCGCCGTGCTCCGGCGCAGAGTCAGTGCCAGCGCTGGGGATCGAGCGCGTAGCGGCCATCGGCCTGCTGCTCGAACAGCGCCTCGATCGCCGGATGATCGATCGGATCGCCGGTCTCGTCGCCAATCAGGTTCTGCTGGCTGACATAGGCGACATAGCTCGATTCGCCGTTGTCCGCGAAGAGATGGTAGAACGGCTGGTCGCGCGCAGGCCGCATGGCGGCCGGAATCGCTTCGTACCATTCCTCGCTATTGGCGAAAACCGGATCGATATCGAAGATCAGGCCCCGAAAGCCGAACATCCTGTGTCGCACCATGTCCCCGATGCGGAAGCGCGCATGCGCCACGCGCGGCGCGACGACCGGAAGCGCGGCCAATCCGGTGGAAGGACTTGTGGTTTTGCGGTTTCTCGGCTGATCCATGACACAAGATTTAGTGTGCGTTTGGGCAAGTGCAAGATTCGACTTTGAAGCGCTTGGCAAAGCCGGGATCATCCGCTAACAGCGCGCGCTCAGCATTTCGCAAGACTTGGCCTTTAAGGCCGACGAACGCACCGAATGCCTCTGCGGAGAGGTGGCTGAGTGGTCGAAAGCACCGCACTCGAAATGCGGCGTGCCCTCGCGGGTACCGTGGGTTCGAATCCCACCCTCTCCGCCACTTCCCTTTCTGGACGAGGCCACCTGATCTCTCAGGATCGCGACCTTAGCTGGCATGTGCCGCCTTCGCGGTTGTGGCTGGACTGAATTTCTCGATCAGTATCTCGATCAGCGTCCGCACCTTTCGCGGTGGCAGTCTGCCAGGAGGACGGAGCACGAACAGGCCAGCCTCCGGGGGCGGATAGTCGGTCAGCACAGGCACCAAAGCGCCGGACGCAATGTGGGGGTCTGTCAGATAATCGGGCTCCATGCCTATGCCTATGCCGGCTAATGCGGCCGCAATCAGCGCTTCGCCACTATTGCCTTTGAAGCGGCCATGCACGCTCATGCTTGTCGGTTTGCCGTCCCTCATAAATCGCCACGGTTCGTTCCCTTCCATCAGCGCTTCGTGATTCACGAGGTCTTCCGGCCTCTGCGGCGCGCCATGCTCTTCGATGTAGCCCGGGCTTGCGACGAACTTTCCAGATATTGTCGCGATCCGCCGGGCAACCAAGCTTGAATCGGAGAGATAGCCTGCTCGAATGGCCACATCGAAACCCTCGGTGACGAGATCGACGATGCGATCCGTGTAGACAGTGTGAACGTGCAAACGAGGGTGTCGGCGCGCCAATTCGGCCAGGACAGGTCCCAGATACATCGGTCCGAGCGACAAGGGGGCGGAAATACGCAGGCGGCCGCGCACATCCCCATCGGGCGATATCGCATCGCGTGCCGCTTCCAGCTCCCCGGTAATGCGCAACGCATGTTCGCGGAAAGTCGAACCTTCTTCCGTGAGCGAGGCACCTCGCGTCGAGCGAGACAGGAGCTGCGCGCCAAGTTCCTGTTCCAGCCGCGCCACGCATCGGCTCACCATCGATTTGGAAATCCCCAGACGGCGCGCGGCGGGCGTGACCCCGCCGGTATCGGCGACCTCGAGAAAGATACGCAGGTCATCAAGGTCGAACATCCATGCGTTCCTCAAATTGCAACACGAAGGCGCATCTAGCAGAGCTAGTGGATCGATTTCAAGAATGCCAATGGTGCATCCAGAGGTAGTCAGGCGATGGTCGCCATGGCCTCACGGGAGAATGATCATGACGACCAATGTCAGCGAAATGAACAAGCAGATCGCGCTCGATGCTTACGCCGCACTGAAGGCCGGCGACGTGCCGAGCTACTTCAATGCGATGGCGGAGGAAGTGACGGTCACCTACTTCGGCAGTCACCGTTTCTCGCGCACATTTGCCGGCAAGTCGGACATTATGGAGAACTTCATTCCGCCTTTGCTTGATCGGCTTGAAGGCCCGATCAAGATCACGGTGACGAACGCGATCGCGGAGGGGGATCAGGTCTTCGTTGAAGCGCAGGGTGAATCCCGCACAACGGACGGGCTCGACTACAACAATCTCTACGGCATCGTTCTCAGGATGAAGGACGGCAAGATCGTGGAGATTCGCGAGTATATGGACACGGAGCTCACGAAGAACATCTTCGGTTGACCGGAAACGTGACTGACTGCGGGGTCCCGATTTCCGGCGATCGCCGGTCAGCTTCGTCAGAAGCCGGGATTCCGCAATCGGTGTCGGTGCATCAGGCTTGTGCCCGATGCGCCGACCGTCTTCTTCCGCCCCACGCGGAGAAACCTAGCTGAACCGGATCGCGACCTTGCGGCGGCGGGCCAGCGTGCCGACCACGCCGAAGCCCAGGATCATCATTGCCCAGGTTGACGGTTCCGGGACCGCGCCGGCGCCACCACCGCCACCTTGGATCTGCGCGTTGATCGTCACCTTGATCGGCGTCAACGCCAGGTCAGAGAGGCCCGGATAGCGGCTGTAGCCGTTGAAGGTCAGCGTCGTGCTGTAGGTGCCGGCGCCGAGGCCCGCGGTGTTGATCCGCAGGAAGTTGCCGACATTGCTCGCGCCGCCCGCCACATCGCTGAAGATATTGCCCGCGAAGCTGAAGGGATTGCTGCCGGCGAGCGCGAAGGCGCCGCCCAGCACTTCCGAGAAGAGGGCGCCGCTATTGCCGTTCAGCACGCCCAGATCGACCGTGAAGAAGCCGCTGTCGCTGGTGAGCGTGCCGAAGTTCAGCGTATAGGCGCTGCCGCTGCCGCCAAACGCCCCGTCGCCGCCATTCTTGAACAGCGAGGCGGTGGCCAGTTCGGTCACCGTGCCGGAGAATGTGACCGTCTGCGCGCCGAGCGAGAGGTCGCTCATCTCGGCATTGTGCGAGGCGAAGTTCAGCGATCCGGCGCCGGAGACGACGCCCGCAACCGCCGTATCCAGTGTGAAGATGGCCTGGTTCGACTGACCGGCATTGAGTGCGCCGGGTGTGGAGGCAGAGACACCGGCGGGTATGGCGCCGGCCGTGGTGAGGAGCTGGTCCGTCAGTGCGCCAACCGCATTGTTCGTCACATTGAGGCCCAGGCTCGGATCGGCGCTGCCCTGGCGAACCGTGCCGAAGTTCACTGAATTGCCGCTGAGGCCAGCCACCGCCGCCGCATAGACATTACCGGTGACGTTGATCGTCTGGCCAGCCAGCGCGAGGTCGTCGAGTGTGCTGCCCGCAACCGCCAGCGAGGTATTGGCGATGCTGATTACATTGGCGAAGGCACCGGCCGCGCCCGTGCCCAGCGAGAGGGTCACCGGCGTGCTGTTGCCCGCCTCGACCGTCGTGCTGAGCGCGGAGAGGCCGTTCATGCGGAACGGGCCGCCGACACTGGCTTCGGCGAGCAGCGCCTCGTTGAAGCCCGGCGTGACCGGGGCGACATTGCTGATGTCGAACAGGCTGCTCGCGCTCGCTCCCCCGACGCGGCGGGCCTGAAGCGCGATGGTCGCGGGCAGGCTGCCGGCCTGCGCGACCTGATAGATATTGCCCTCGATCTGGAGCGTCTGATCAGCGACATTGTCGAAATTGTTGACCACGTCGATCGTCTGACCGTTCAGCGTGCCGGCGTGGTCGCCCGTGTAGCTGATCGTGATGTCCGTCGATCCACCATTGGGGTTCAGTACCCAATTCTGGCTGGAGAGCTGGATGCTCGGTGCATTGTCGTTCTGGACGGCGCCGCGCAGGATGGTCTCGAGGCCGTTGTTGGTGATGGTGAGGATCGTCGAGCTGGAGCCGCCGGTACGCACGTCGCCCACATTCAGCACGCCGCCCGAAAGCGCCGGGCCGGAAAGGTCCATCGTTGCACTGGACGCGAACAGCAGGCCGGAGCCCGCCACGCCGCCATGGGCGTCGAACGCATTGCCCGAGCCGAAGGAGGCATTCTGATAGTCGCTTGTCACCGTGACGTTGCGCGTGCCGATGTCGAGTGATCCGCCGTTCGTCAGGAAGCCCGCCGTCGAGTTGCCAGCCGCGGCCGACAGGTCGAGCGTCGCGCCGGAGAGCGAGCGGATCGTGCCGGTCGTGCCGGTGATCGCACGGGTGGCCAGCGTGCCGCCGACCGCCTCGACGATGCCGCTGTTGGCGATCGCCAGCGAGATGGTGCCGAAGCCGGTGGTGAGGCCGCTATTGGTGAAGCTCGATGCACCGAAGATGCCGCCGCTGAGCTGGAGCACGCCTGCGTTAGAGAAGGCGCCGCCGCCCGCGACGATGCTCATTGAGCGTCCGTCGCGCAGTTCCAGGCGGCCGGACTGGGCGATGCCGGTGAGCGAACTGTCAAGCGCTGTGTTCACGCCGCTGCCGAAGTTCGTGACGTTTAGCACCGAGGCGATGCCTGAGAGCCTCACGATCGTGTCGGTGCCGGCAACGCCGGTGCCGATGGTCGCTATGCTGGCGGCGCCGGTGCCGCGCAGGTTGAGCGTGCTTGCCGCGCCCGTCGTCGAGGAGATGTAGGTGCCGAGGCTCAGCACATTGCCGCCGAGCAGATTGGTGAGGTTGGAGTCGCCGTTCATGACGAACGTGCTGCCAGCGCCGATCGCGGCCAACGTGCCGGCTGCGTCATTGTCATAACGGCCGCCTTCGAGCGCGAGCGTGCTGCCACCGAAAGCGCGGATAGTACCGGTGTTGTAAAGGCCGGCATTGGTGCTGGGGCCAACGCCGTTGCCGGCTCCGACGCCGCCATTGCCGCCGGAAACATCGATGCTGATGCCGCCGCCGACAACATCGCCACTGATCAGGCCTTCATTGACGATCAGCGTCTGGTTGAGGCCGAACTGACCGGAACCGCGGATCGCCTGCCCGGAGCCGACGGTCACCTTGCCGCTGTAGATGCGGGCATGGCCCGTACTGTTGTCGAGCACGATGCTGCCGCTGCCGGCGATGGTCACGGCGGCGCCCTCGGTGATCAGGTCGGCATTGTGGCCGATAGTCGTCGTGCCGTTGTTGGTGAAGAGCGTGTTGAGCCGCAGATTGTCGCTGTCGACAGCGAGATTGCTCCCTGCGCTCAGCGTGACGTTCTGAAGATATTGGTTGGCATTGAATGCCTTGATGAGGCTGCCGGCGTCCGTCACCAGTGTGACGTTGAGCAGCCGGGCGTCATTGTTGAGGTTGATCGAAGAGCCGCCCAACGCACGGAAGATGCCGCCCTCGTAGAGACCGCCCTCGAAGGAGACGCTGCTGGCATTGCCGGCCTCGACGACGCCGTTGTTGAGCATGCCCGAGTTCGCGTTCGTGCCCACGCCGTTGCCGACTCCCACGCCGCCATTGCCACCGGCGGCATCGATGGAGAGATTGCCGCCATTGCTGATCGAGAAGATGCCGTTGTTGGTGAGGATCGTCTGGTTGAGGCCGAGCTGTCCCGAGCCGGTGAGCGACAGATTGCTGCCGAACATGATGTGGCCGCCATAGATGCGGGCATAGCCGGTCGAATTGTCGAGCTGGAACACGCCGTTGCCGCTTAGCGTGAGCAGGCCGCCTTCGTTGATCACGTCGGCGTTATGGCCGATGGTCATGAGGCCGTTGTTCACGAAGCTGGTGTTGAGGCGCAGATTGTCGCTGTCGATGTCGAGATGGCTGCCGGAAGAAAGGGTCACCTCCTGCAGATACTGGTTGGCTCCATGGGCCTTGATGACGCCGGTGCCGACCGTGGTCAGCGCTCCGCCGACGATACGGACATCATTGTTGAGATTGATCGACGAGCCGGTGAGCGCGCGGAAGATGCCTCCAGCGTTGTTCTCGTACCGCCCGCCCTCGAAAGAGAGGACACTGCCGCCCGTCGATTCGATGATGCTGTTGTTGAGCAGGCCGGAATTCTGGTTCACGCCGACGCCATTGCCGACACCCACGCCGCCATTGCCGCCCGAGGCGTCGATCGACAGGGTCGTGCCTGCATTGGCGGAGAAGACGTTGTTGATGACCAGGATCGTCTGATTGAGGCCAAGCTGGCCCGAGCCCTGCAGGGTCTGGCCGGCGCCGAAGGTGATCGTGCCGCCGTACATGCGGGCATTGCCGGCGCTGTTGTCCATGACGATGGTGCCGGATCCGGCAATCGTCAGCAAGCCGCCTTCGTTGATGATGTCGGCATTGTGACCGGCCGTTACCGTGCCGTTGTTGGTGAACAAAGTATTGAGCCGCAGATTGCTGGCGTCGATGTCGAGGCGGCTGCCGCCCGACAGGATCACATTCTGGAGATACTGGTTGGCACCATGCGCGTTGATGATGCTCGTGCCGTCGCTGGTCAGGGTCGTGCTGAACATGCGCGCGTCGTTGCGCAGCGCGATGGTGGACCCGCCCAGTGCGCGGAAGATGCCGCCTTCGTAGAGGCCGCCCTCGAAATACAGCGTGCTGCCACCGATGACGCTCATGATGCCGCTGTTCAGCATGCCGGAATTGCCATTGGTGCCGACGCCATTGCCCGCGCCCACGCCGCCATTGCCGCCCGAGACATCCAGAGAGATGCCACCGCCTCCCCCGAAGCTCAGCGTACCGTTGTTGGTGAGAATGGTCTGGTTGATGCCGACATTGCCCGAGCCGTTGATCGCGTGGTTGCTCGCGAAGGTAATGCTGCTGGCGTATAGCCGCGCATTGCCACTGCTGTTGTCGAGCTGGATCGACCCGGTGCCGCTGATCGAGAGCGGTCCTTCCGCGATGATGTCGCTATTGACGCTGGCGTTCAGCGTTCCGTTGTTCACGAAGCTGCCGTTCAGTCGCAGATTGGCGCTGACCACGTCGATCGTGCTGGCCGCCGAGAGCGTCGTGTTCGTCAGATAGGCATTCACGCCATTGGCGCTGACTACCCCGGTTCCGGTCGAGCTCAGCGTGCCGCCGACAATGCGGCTGTCATTGCCCAGGCGGACGACCGAGCCGTTGAGCGCGCGAATGAGGCCGCCGGGACCATTCTCATAGAGGCCACCTTCGAATGACAGCGTGCCGCCGCCGGTCGCTTCGAGGATGTCGCTATTGTAGAAGCCGGCATTGCCGTTCGTACCGAAGCCGTTGCCGGCGCCCACGCCGCCATTTCCGCCCGACGCATCGAGCGACAGCGTGCGACCGTTCACATTGGCCGAGAACAGGCCGGCGTTGGAAATGACCGTCTGATTGAGGCCGACATTGCCCGAGCCGCGAACGGTCTGGCCGCTGCCGAAGATGAAGCCGCCGCTGAAGATGCGGGCAGCGCCCAGCGTGTCGTCCAGAACGAAGGTGCCGGTGCCGCCGACCGTGACGACGCCGTTGTTGCTGCGCAGGTCGCCCGCATTGGCGAGCGTGATGATGCCATTGTTGGTGATCGACTGGTTCTGGATGAACAGGTTTGAGGCCGAGACATTGAGCGCGTTGGTCGCGCCGAGGGTCAGTGTGCCGGCAAAGGCGTTGATCCCGGACATGCTGACGATGCCGCCGACATTGATGATGGAGACATTGTCGCCGCCACCGGGCACGAAGCCGCAGGTCCAGTTACCGGCACTGTTCCAGACCCCGGCGCCTGCGTTCCAGGCGCAATCGGCCGAGACGGCGGGCGCGGACATCGTGCCGCAGGCGATGGCGATCGCCGAGATACCAAGGGTCAGATTGAACTTCTTGTCGAACGCACGCATTGGACCACTCCCACTTCGGTCGCTTTCCTCTTCGAACCGGCCCTGCCCGAGTAGGCGGAAGACGGCTTCTGTGAGTGAAAGCGCAAAGGGAGAGCGGACCGGGCCACGGCGGGCCAAGAAAGTTTACCGAATGTATACTTTTGGGACAGGCGTTCAGGTCAGCCCGGAAATCGGTTCGCGGCGCCGGATGCCTCAGCGATACCCAATGGGAGCTGAGTGCGAGGGAAGGGGCTTCAGCGCCCTTTCCAACTCGCCGCGCGCTTTTCGACAAAGGCGGCCATGCCTTCGGCCTTGTCCTCGGTGGAAAAGAGGATCTGGAAAAGGCGGCGCTCGGCCACGAGGCCCTGAGAGAGCGGCGCTTCGAACGCTAGGTTCACCAGCTCCTTGTTGGCGATGGCGCCGAGCGGCGGCATGGCAGCGATGGCTTCGGCGGTCTTGAGCGCTTCATCGAGCAATTCGCTCGCCGGGACGACGCGAGCGACGAGGCCGGCTCGTTCGGCCTCCTCGGCGCCCATCATGCGGCCGGTGAGGCACATTTCCATCGCCTTCGCCTTGCCGATCGCGCGCGTAAGCCGCTGCGAGCCGCCCATGCCCGGCGCAACGCCCAGCTTGATCTCGGGCTGGCCGAACTTCGCGGTATCGGCCGCGATGATGAAGTCCGCCATCATCGCAAGTTCGCAGCCGCCACCGAGCGCGAAGCCCGCAACCGCGGCGATCCACGGCTTGCGGGCGGTGCAGACGCGGCTCGTCCATTCGGAATAGAGTTCGGTCGCGTACATGTCGGCAGCCGACTTGTCGGACATTTCCTTGATGTCAGCGCCCGCCGCGAAGGCCTTTTCGCTGCCGGTCAGGACGAGGCAGCGCTGGCTCTCGTCCGCCTCATAAGCCGCCATGACGGCCATGATGTCGGCGAGAACCTGACTGTTGAGCGCATTGAGCGCCTGCGGCCGGTTGAGCGTGACCAAAGTGACCGCGCCGTGCTGTTCCACCAGGATCGTCTCGTAGCTCATGATCATCTGCTCCCTGCCGGCTGTGCCACGTAGGTAGCCGATCGGTTACGGCGGTGCAGCATCAAATGATCAATAGCGGTCCGGGACTTGACCCTGAATGTCCCAGCTATAACTGTCTTCCGGATAGGGAAGCATGGTCGCGGTCCACTCGGCATGGGCCTTCTTCATCGCTTCGAAGCGAGCAGGCTCGCGCTTTGCGAGATTGGCGCGCTCATGCTCGTCCTGCGCCAGATTGAAGAGATGCTCATGCCCGCCGAGGCGCAGATATTTCCAGTCGCCGTCGCGATGTGCAGCCTGGCCATTAGCCTTGTACATCCAGAACAGCTTGCGCGGGGCGCTGGCGCCGCCGAGCAACTGTGGCAGGACGCTCGTGCCGTCAGTCTGGAGGGAGGAGGCGCTGCCGCCCGCCGCCTCGAAGAAGGTCGGCATCCAGTCCATCGACATCGCCACCTGATCGCTCTCGCTCCCTGCGCGAATGCGCGCGGGCCAGCGCACCAGTACCGGCACGCGGATGCCGCCCTCCAGCAATTCGCCCTTCATGCCGGTCAGCGGCCAAACGTTGGAGAATCGCTCACCGCCATTGTCGCTGGTGAAGACGACGATGCTGTTCTCCGCCTCGCCAATGTCGGCGAGGGCCTGCAGCACCTTGCCGACGTTCCCATCGAGCGAGGAGAGCATCTTCTGGAAGGTTGCGATGCTGCCGCCATCATGATGCTGGATGTCCGAGAGTGACTGCGCGATCGCCATGTCCTCCGGCCCCTCCCACGGCCAATGCGGCGCGGTGAAATGCAGGCTCAGGAACAACGGTACATTGTCAGCCTTGGCTTCGCGAATCTCGCGGACAGCCCGGTCGCCCAGCTCGTCAGTAAGATAGCGGTGACCCTTCAGAACCTGGTCGCCATCGCGCAGGGCGGCGCTGTCGTTGCCGCCCTGGAGGAAGTAATCCTTCCCGCCGGAATAGAGCCCGAAGAAACGATCATAGCCGCTCTTGAGCGGGCCGAAGCGCGGTGCATCGCCCATGTGCCATTTGCCGACCAGCGCCGTGCGATAGCCCAGAGCCTTCAGATGGCGCGGCATGGTGGGAAGGGCGGGGTCGAGCCCGATCTTGTCCGAGTTCGCGGCGAGCGGCTCTTCCTGGCCGACACGAAACCGGTTCTGATAGCGACCGGTGATCAGGCCGACGCGGGTGGCGGTGCAGACGCAACTATTGGCATAGGCGTGTCGCAGCACGATGCCCTCTGCGCCGATGCGATCGATATTGGGCGTCTCATATACCTTGCCGAAACTGCCGAGGTCGCCATAACCCATGTCATCGGCCATGATGTAGATGATGTTTGGCTGTTTGGGGGAAGGCGCCGAGGCGGCACTGCCTCGTTGCGCAGCCAGCGCCGCTCCCGCACCCAGCGCTCCGCCCAACACTCCGCGCCTGGTCATGACCATGTTCGGCATCCTCCGTCGTTTTCCACCGAAAAATATGAATTTGTTTTCACATATGCTAGTGAGGCTTTTGTGCGGAGGCAAGGAGGAACAAGATGATGACCGGCGCGGGGGGATGGCCATGATCGATGCTGGCCGATAGGGAAGCGGACGATGGCAGCGCCGCTCAACCTCGACATACCGCAGCCGCAGCAATCGCGGAGCATGCGGACGCAGCAGGTGCTGATCGACGCGGGCCGCGCAATCCTGCGCGATACGCCGTGGGAAGCGGTTTCGATCGCGATGATCGCGCAAAAGGCCGAGCGTTCGGTCGGCGTGTTCTACCAGCGGTTCGGCAGCAAGGAGGACTTTCTGACAGTCCTCATCAATCTGTGGCTGGCGGAGGGCTACGCGCGGGTTGAGGAAGAGCGAGAACCAAGCAGTCCGCTTGCCGTGATCGAGCGAAATCTGAACGCGCTTTATGAGCGCATCCGCACCAATCGTTACTTCTGGCGGGCTGCGCTCCAGCGCGCCATGGACGATCCGGCGAGCTGGGAGCCATTTCGCCAGCTCGGCACGGCAATTCGCCAGAAGTTCGCCGACGAACTCGGCGCGGGCCTTGGGCGTCCGCTGGATGCTGCGGAACGGCACCGGCTCGATCTTGCGAGTCAGGTGTTCAACAGCGTCATCAACAATGCGCTGTTGAACGATCCGGGGCCGCTGCGGATCGATCAGCCCGAGTTCCTGCCGACCATCAAGCAAATCTTCCTGACGGTCGCGGCCCTGGATCTCTAAAGGATATATTTGCTGAGATCGGTGTCCTTGGCGATGCCGGAGAGCTGGCGATCGACATAGGCGGCATCGATGCGGATCGTCTCGCCTGCGCGCGTGTCTGCCTCGAAGCTTACATCCTCCAGCAGCTTTTCCATGACGGTCTGGAGACGGCGCGCGCCGATATTCTCGACCTGTTCGTTCACGCCGGCGGCGATCTTGGCGATGGCGCGGATGCCGTCCGGCTCCAGGCTGATCGTGACGCCTTCGGTGGCCAGCAGCGCGGCATATTGCTCGGGAAGCGACGCCTTGGTGTCGGAGAGGATCGCGACGAAATCTTCTTCGGTGAGACCCTTCAGTTCCACGCGGATCGGCAAGCGGCCCTGCAGCTCGGGCAACAGATCGCTCGGCTTGGCGACATGGAAGGCACCGCTCGCGATGAACAGGATATGGTCGGTCTTGAGTGGGCCATATTTGGTCGCGACGGTCGTGCCCTCGATAAGTGGCAGCAGGTCGCGCTGGACGCCTTCGCGGCTCACCGATCCGCCGCGCACGTCGCTGACCGCGATCTTGTCGATCTCGTCGAGGAACACGATGCCGTTCTGCTCGGCGCTCTGGATGGCGACGCGGGCGACATCGTCCTGATCGAGGCGCTTGTCCTGCTCCTCCTCGACCAGCTTGTCCCAGGCGTCGGCCACGCGCAGCTTGCGGCGCTTCTTCTGCTGCCCGCCCATCGCTTTCGACATCATGTCGGAGAGATTGATCATGCCGATATTGCCGCCCATGCCGGGGATCTCCATCGGCATGCCCGGTGCGTCGGCCACTTCGACCTCGACCTCGACGTCGTTCATCTGATTGGCTTCAATCTTCTGGCGGAAGGAGAGGCGGGTCGCCTCGCTGGCTTCCTTGCCGGTGAGCGCGTCGAGCAGGCGCTGCATCGCCGCTTCGGACGCCGCGCCGCGCACGGCCTCACGGCGGCGCTCTTTCTCGAGGCGCATGGCCTCTTCCACCAGATCGCGCACGATCTGCTCGACGTCGCGGCCGACATAGCCGACTTCGGTGAACTTGGTGGCCTCGACCTTGATGAAGGGGGCGTCGGCGAGCTTGGCGAGGCGGCGGCTGATCTCGGTCTTGCCGCAGCCCGTGGGGCCGATCATCAGGATATTCTTGGGCGTCACCTCATCGCGCAGTTCCGGCGCAAGCTTCTGACGGCGCCAGCGATTGCGCAGGGCGACGGCAACGGCGCGCTTGGCGTCGGCCTGGCCGATGATGTGCGCGTCGAGCGCGGAGACGATGGCTTTGGGGGTCAGGTTGTCGTTCATATGGTCACTTCAGATCCGTTCGTGCCGAGCGAAGTCGAGGCACGCTGAGGCTGTGCTGTCCGTCTCGACTTCGCTCGAGACGAACGGGGAGGGTGGTCAGCTTACCGAGTCCAATGTCTCGATGGTCAGGCTGTCATTGGTGTAGACACAAATCTCCGCCGCGATGCCCATCGCTTTGCGGGCGAGGGTCTCTGCATCGGACTCGTAATCCTTGAGCGCGCGGGCGGCGGAAAGGGCGTAATTGCCGCCGGAGCCGATTGCTGCGATGCCATGCAGCGGCTCCAGCACATCGCCATTGCCGGTGAGGATCAGGGTCGTCTCCTTGTCGGCGACGATCATCATCGCTTCGAGATTGCGGAGATATTTGTCGGTCCGCCAGTCCTTGGCGAGCTCGACCGCGGCACGCATCAGCTGGCCGTTGTGGCGCTCCAGCTTGGCTTCCAGGCGCTCGAACAGGGTGAAGGCGTCGGCGGTCGCGCCGGCGAACCCGCCGATGACGCTGCCGTCATGCAGGCGGCGTACCTTGCGGGCATTGGGCTTCATTACCGTCTGGCCCATCGAGACCTGGCCATCGCCGATGACGACGACCTTGCCGGAGGAACGAACGGAGAGAATGGTGGTGCCGTGCCAGACGGGCGTGGCGTGAGGGTCTTGAGCAGTCATGCGCCGCCATATGGGAGGCAGGAACTCGCGGCGCAAGCGTCCGCCGCCGTGGGAGCGGTACGGCGGCAAAATCCTGCTTTACAGGCGCGCGGGCCGCATGCTCTTGAAGCGTCCATGAAAACATCCCTGTTGCTGGCGCTCAGCCTCTCTGCTTCGCTCCTCCCCGCCGCCGCTCTGGCCAAGCAGGAGCGCTTCTCGGTCATCTACGGCCAGAAGACGGTCGGCCATCTGATCGCCGATACCGAAGGGGCGAAGACGTCGATCGACTTCGATTACAAGAATAACGGTCGCGGCCCGACGATGAAGGAGCAGCTTCAGGTCGACGCCAACGGCCTGCCGACGAGCTGGACGCTGACCGGCGCGACCACTTTCGGCAGCAAAGTCAGCGAAACGTTTTCGGCGAAAGGCGGAAAGTCGAGCTGGGTCGACTCGACCGGCAAGGGCAGCGCCGTCGTCAAGGAACGCGCTCTCTACGTGGCGCAGGCGGGCAGCCCGTGGGCGCTTGGGCTCTATGCGCGCGCTTTGCTCAAGCGCGAGGATCACCGGATGCCGGCGCTCCCCGGCGGCACGCTCGCGCTCGACAAGGTCGGTGATCTCAGCATCGCGGGCACCGCCGGCGCGACCACTGTCACGGCTTATGCACTGAGTGGCATCGACACGGCACCGAGCTATTTCGCGCTCGATGCCGATGGAGCGCTGTTCGCCTATATGACGCCCGATTTCGCGGTCGTTCGCGAAGGTTATGAGCAGGACGAAGCGAAGCTGCGCGCTTATGCCGAGAAACTCTCGACCGAGCGCTATGTCGACATCCAGCAGAAGACCGCGCATCGCTATGGTACGCCGGTCCGCATCCGCAATGTGCGGGTGTTCCAGCCGGTCAGCAAGACGTTGTCCGATCCCGTCTCTGTCGTCGTCAATGGCCGCACCATTGCCGCCGTCGAGCCGCTGGACAGCCCCGCGACGCCGGGCGAAGTGACGATCGACGGGGCAGGGGGCACGCTGCTCGCCGGCTTCAACGAGATGCACGGTCATATCGGCCAGGACGACGCGCTGCTGAACCTAATGGCCGGCATCACGACCGTCCGCGACATGGGCAATGACAATGCAGTGCTCGATACGCTGATCGACCGGATCGACGCCGGCACGATCGGCGGTCCGCGCATCGTGCGCAGCGGCTTCCTGGAAGGGAAGAGCCAGTTCAACGCGAACAACGGCATCGTCGTTGACGGCGAGGCGGCCGCGCTCGATGCCGTGCGCTGGTATGCGGCACGCGGCTATTGGCAGATCAAGGTCTATAACAGCATGAACTCGGCCTGGGTGCCGGCGGTCATCAAGGAAGCGCACCGGCTCGGCATGCGGGTCGCGGGTCATGTCCCGGCTTTCGCCACCGCCGATCAGATGATCGAGGCCGGCTATGACGAGATCACCCATATCAACCAGTTCATGCTGGGCTGGGTGATCCAGCCGAACGAGGACACGCGCACCTTGTTCCGTATCACCGCGCTCAAGCGGCTGCCCGCTCTCGACCTGAACGGCGAGAAAGCGCAGCGCACGATCGGCCTCATGGTGAGCCACAAGACCGCGATCGATCCGACCATCGGCATCCACGAGCTGGCGCTGCTTGGCCGCGACGGCAAGCCAATGCAAGGGTCGGTCGATTATATCGATCATATGCCGATCGGATCGCAGCGCAGCCTCAAGAAGGCGATGCTGGACACCTCCGCACCAGGCGACGACGCCGCCTATCGCGCTGCCTATGACAAGATCGTTGCGACCGTGAAGACGCTGAACGAGCGTGGTATCTTCATCGTGCCCGGCACCGATACGGGCGGGTCCTTCACCTATCATCGCGAGCTGGAGCTCATGCAGTCGATCGGCATGACGCCCGCCGATGTCCTTGCCCGCGCGACCTATGAAACAGCCCGCTATATGGGCCGCGACCAGACCCTGGGCTCGATCGAGAAGGGCAAGCTCGCCGACTTCATGCTGCTGCCCGGCGATCCGACCAAGGACCTCAAGGCGATCAAGAGCATCGCGCTCGTCGCCAAGGACGGGGTGTTCTATTATCCGGCCGAAATCTATCCCGCGTTCGGTATCCGGCCGTTTGCGGAGGCGCCCAAAGTCACGCTACCGGCCAAGTAAGGGCGTCCGAGCGCGCTGGCAGGCGGATCGATCCGCCCGACCCGCTTGACAGCGCGCCCCGCTCTCGTCAAAGCGCTCGCTCCGCGCGGAAGCGTCGGGCGCGTAGCTCAGTGGTAGAGCACACCCTTCACACGGGTGGGGTCGTAGGTTCAATCCCTACCGCGCCCACCATGTTTTTCAAGGCGTTAAGTGCCTTTAAGAATATGGCTCTCAGTCCTGCCCCACCGTATCCTCACCAGCAAGACCGATAAACCTTGAGCCGCCGCAATGGCAGGGATTGCGCGTGGGCCGTTTTCCGGCGATCGACATAGCGAAAGCCATGCCTGCTCCTTCCTGCATGGGCCTCACCAATTTTCGTTGATCGGCGAGGGGGTGCCCCCGGCGGGGGAGGGGTAAAATCGTCTATTTCATTCGGACTTCGAAATCCGCCTCTCGCGCGACATAAAAATTTTGAAATTGCGATGCCGTCATCTTTATCCATCGGCACGCATCCACCCCATTATTGATGCGTTTTCTGTTGCCATTTTGTTCGCGCTCGAACTAGCTATAGACTGAAGTTTGGCTAGGAGGATGGCAGTTGAGTGGTTGGGCAACAAGCGCGGTAAGCAAAGGGGCAGCCGCAGCTATAAAGCCTGCGATTGATGCTCTTCGTAAGCAAGTTGGTCGGCGCGGTGCCTCTCAAATTGCAGGGCAAGTTTCCCTTCCATCCGCTATGGAATTTGAGGAGGCGTTGGCCCTGATATCCGAGCAACCGGGGACGTTGCCCGGCTTTCTTGCTCATCATGCGAAGCGCGCCCTCTCAGACATACCTGATGTTTTCCAAGACGAGAATGTTCGTATCTGGCTCCAGAGAGAAGATGTCAGATCGCTTGTTATCGAAGGCGCTCGCGCCGCAATCGCGGGACGCTCGGCTGACGAGGAGCGTCAAACCGCGACAGCTTCCTTTGTCGAAAACCTTGGCGATTTCGCTTGGTGGGGTGAGTTTGTTTTCGATTGTGCGGTTGCCTTCCTAGCGCTGACAATCAAAACTAAAATGAACCCCGGCCAACGAGCCATAATTGACAACGCGAATTTCAATACGGAACTTCTAAGTCAAGAAATTGCCGGATTGCGCGCGTCGGTTCTTCCTCAATCACCGGATGCCATCCGAGCGTTTATTGAGCCACGAGTACGGCGAGAGGAGCGAGAGAGATCGCTTGTTGATGACCAGCGTCAAGACAGACTGGTCAGTTTGGCTCGCCGGGTGATCGAAGGGGATTTGCAGGCCGCAGATCAGGACATTCGTATAGCGTTGTTCCGCTCTACTGCGGCTGCACTGGCTCGTGCAGACCGGTGTGACGAAGCGGAAAGCTGGATTGAACAAGCACGGTTGGCGGGCGCAAATGACCTTTCGCCTGATCTCGCTCGGGTCGCTCTCAACCGGGGCGAGTATGGCACGGTGTTTGACCTGCTCGGTGACAGGACAGATAGCATTTCGGTGATGCTGGTCGCAGACGCTCTGAAGCGTCGAGACGGGCTGCAAGTCGGGCTGGACTACATCAAAAAGCATCTGACTGCTGCTGATATGAGCGGGTTTGCGTTAGCTACGACGGCAACCTGGTCAGCGAACGCAGGGGATTGGACCGGAGCAGAGAAATTACTTGCGGGAGCGAGCCCCGCGCAATGTGATGAAAATCCGACTATTCCTTATGTCCGTATGCGCTTGCGGTTGGCCTTGATGTTGCCCGAAGGGCAGCGAGAAAACCTAATAGACTCCGATAACGCGCTACCTCGCCAAGAAGCACTGAGAAACGACGTTGAGGGGCGGCGTCTCTCTTCTGCGGCAATAAATGATCTCGATGAGTTCAGGCGGCTAGTTCCGGATATTCATGCGGAGAAAGGGCTCTGGTTTGACGCGCAGCGACTTTTCTTGCGTCTGACCGACCGGAATGGCCCAGATTACGCGGTAGCGGTCGATGAAATTAAGTCTCTCGTGACAGAGCCTGCGACGGCGGTTCTGTTTGGGATGATTGCCTTGTCCTTCGACTTGGATTTTGAATGGCAGACGTTAAGGGAAGAACTCGCACGAAAAGAGCTGTTTGGGAACCTAGAAGGCGCGGAGCTTCACGCGGCGTTTCAGCTCACTATGGCTAGCGGAACTCCCCATGAAGTGTCTGCATTTGCCGAGCGTTATCAAGACGCCCTTTTGGCTGCCGGTGCACCCCTCCAAGCGGTGGTCGGTGTACGGATTGAGATAGCCGCAAAGACGGGAAGGAGTGATCTAGCAAAAGAGCTATTTTCTGAGTGGAGACAAGCTCTAGCATCGGACGTTGTAACAAGGCTTGAGGCGATAATTGCCCAAGTGGATGAAAAATTCTCTGCCGTAGAGGCATGGAGGGGAGCCTTTAAGCAGACTGGCGGCGATTTGGAATTGCTCCGGTTGGTTGAGGTGATGATCCCGGCTAATGATCCAGACTTGGGCGTATCTGCTGTCGAACTCTGGAAACGGCGGCATCGCGTGGACGATGTATCTCGGGCCGCTAACGCTCTGTTCAATGCGGGACGTGACACTGAACTCGATACTCTGTTGGACGCTATCGGGAACGATGGAAATCACGATCAGGGGATTGCTCGCCACAAGGCATGGGCTGCGTTCCGGCATGGACAGTTAGCTGATGCTCGCGCTCAGTGTGCCGTGCTGCGTGAGACAAGCCCTGATGACGAAGGTCTGCGCCAACTTGAGATCAACATTCTTTTGGAATCGGGCAAGTGGCGTGATCTGAGTGGGATTGCCAATGAAGACTGGCAACGGCGCGATTTCCGAACCGCTCGCCAATTGCTGCAAGCCGCAGAATTTTCTCAAATTATTCAAGACCCTGTATGTGATGACCTGGCGAGGGCCGCCGTAGCGAAAGCTCCAAATGATCCTCACATCTTAACCGCAGCATTTGGCTTTGCCATTCGCCGAGGAACCGACTGGAGTAGCGAGGCAGGCCAGTGGCTGCGCAACGCTGCAAAAGAATCAGGCCCAGATGGACCCATGAAGAAGGGAAACATACGCGAGTTCATTGAAATGGCCCAGGATCGGGCGGAGCGCACGCAATCATTGGACCGCATGCTGCTATCTGGTCAGATGCCGCTTGAGCTTGTGGCTCGTCCGCTCGGTATCACCATTTCCGAACTCATTCTCGACAGGCTTGCCTCCAACAGTAATCTCAGAGATGCGCGTCAGCGCGTGTGCCTGCCATTAATCGCGGGCAACCGTTTGCCAGTCGATCTTTCTGAACTTCAATGCGTGGCATTCGACCTGCCAGCACTATTGGCGCTTGAAATGATTGGAATCCTTCAAGCCGCGTTGGACCTGTTTCCCAAGGTTTTCTTACCCGCTGGCATTATGCCGCAGCTATTCAGCGACTACATCGAGGCGCAACGAGGTCAGAAATCGAGATTTGAGCAGGCTCAGAGGCTTAAGGCCGCTATTGATAATGGCGTTTTTGTCGTTGAAAGTGGTATTTCCGAACCACAGGATGACCTTTCCGAGATAGATTGGGCGACCTCTCATGGCGCTCATTATGTTCACTCTTCCCCAATCTATAAACCGGGCAGCCTGTGCGAAGAGGTTATGGATGTTGGGTTCGCTCAAGCCGTTATCGTTTCGCCGCACGGATTGGTGAACGCGCTGCATAAAGCGGGTGAAATCGACCAAGATCGGGCAGAGGCCGCACTTAGTGCTATTCGCTCCTACGGGACGCCGTGGCCTGAAGAAGTTGAGGTCGACCTCTCCCGGCCCCTCTTGCTGGATATAGTAGCGTTGAACGCGATGGAGGTGGTCGACCTTATCGACCGTATCAAGATCGCCAGAATTGATGCACGAATTACCCATCAGACCAAGCGTCAGATTGAGAACGAAATATCACAATGGTTGAGCGGGCAGGCTCCACTCATGGCAATCGAAAAACTCAGGGACACGCTTGTAAAGTCGGTTGATGAAGGCAAGGCGCAGCATGGCGGCTTCAATCGCGACAAGGACGAACCAGAAGACGATGAGGATGCAGGTCGCTCGTCGTTAATGGCCCTACTGACAGATGCATCTGGATTTGATGCCCTGATTTCGGGCGACGGTATGATCAATCGCAATGCGCAATTGACGGACCGAAAGGGCCTATCGCGACCCATTTACACAATCATTGATGTTGTCGATCATCTCGCACGAACAGGAAAAATTGACGGACGGAAGCGTAACGAAATTCGCCGGAAGCTGCGCGAGGCTGGCATTGCACTGGTGCCCCTTGAAATTGACGAGGTGATGGAAGCTGCTTCACAAAGCGATTGGAGCAGAGGGCCAGGCGTTGCCCTAAGAGCGATTGTGACTTCGATCCATTTGCCGACATTGCGGAAAGCCATACTGCTTCCACAAGAGCAATATTGGTTGGGCAATGTTTTCTCGGTGATGACGATCGCTATCAAGCGCTGTTGGGCCACCCTACCTCCAGAGACAGCGGAGGATGCGGCAACCTGGCTAATGAAGTCGCTCCCTGATCCGCATGACCTATTGGAGAAGGGTGCGCAGCCGGAAATGGCACTTTGGGCAAGCAACACTCGCCTAGCAATGCATGGGATGTTGGCTCAGCCCGCAGAGGTTCCTTTCGAACGCCTTGAGGAATATTGGAACTGGTATGACTCTCTTGTTGCTCCCCAGCTAGGCGGGCGAGATCGAGCGATTGTTTCTCAAATTGATGAAACGCTGAAGCAAAATATCAAGTCGGCTGAAGCTATCGAAGGCTCAACCGAGCCGATCCCAGCAGTTGTTGTGCGGCAATGGCTTTTCCAGAGGCTGCCTGATCAAATCCAGCAGCGGCTACTGACCGACGCAAGTGTATCTGAGGCTCTAGGATTTGAACGACCAACCCAGCGGGTCGGAAATCATCAGTTAGAATTGCAGGAGCTTGTTGATTTTATTTCGGCAATATTCGCTGAAAAAGCGCGAACCCTGATTGATGTTGAAGGCGCCGAGATTGCTTCTAATGTGACTATCCTCGAAGATGGAAATCTCGCTATCGAGCATGGCGGGCAAAATATCCGTATAGACTTCGCCGGTCTAGTTAGCCCGGATTTCTCAATTCGTGAGAAGGTGCTTGAGCAGATTCTTGCTAAGCGCACCTTGGCCATTTCGGAAATCAAAGCATGGCAGCAGACCATCGCTGTTGGACCGCTTAATGCTGACCAACTTGCCGATTTTTTCGAGGTGCTAGCGAATGCACCCCAAGCATGGATTCGCAAAAACCGGATTGAAGACGACCTTACGTTTCAGGATTTGACGTCTCAACGCAGCCCTTTTTATCTGCCTTTTGCTGACTTCGAAGACGCTGAATCCCTCAATGATGTCTTTGAGAAGACTGTGGCAGCGAGAGGCGGTTTACCTGGGTTGCGCGCGGCAATCCGCTTATTCGCACCATTGGCGATTTCCCCCGATTTTAAGATCCCCGAGTTTGCAGATAAATTAGGAGATGAAAGCTCATTGCGGCTCGTTCGGGAACTTCGGGCTGACGGCGATCCATTCTCAATGGTCGCTGCCTTCCAAATTGCTTCCATTAGAATGGCAGATAGTCGTTTCCGCGAGGAAGCAGACGCGATCTTTCTCCAATTGGTAGCTACAAACGAATATTGCGAGAAGATTGCCCACGATTACACCGCATGCTCGATGCTGATCATGGGATATGCCGACACCCAAGGAGCCTTGGCGACTAAACCGTTACCTCTCCGTCGCGCGGCATTCCTTCTGCATGCAGCTTGGGCCGTAAGGGTGTTGAATGCTAAAGAAGTTCAAAGGCCTCAATTTCTGGCAGCGGTCGAGCAATGGGTGGGCGCGACATATCGTCTCGCTGGTCTTGTGGACCGGAAGGAAGGCCGTTGGTGGTTCCGAGAATGGTTGAGGCCAGAAATTTTGGCTGGTCAGATTCAGGGTAGGACTAAAGGGATAGCCTTGTCTGTGGCAGAAGAGCTTCGCCCAAGCGGATGGAGTGAACACCTCACAATTTCCGGTGGTGCGATTGATCTTCTCCATATGGTTTCTGGACCATTGGACGAGTTTTCCGGAAGCTGGCAGACTAATACATTTCCCTCGGAGGAGTTTTGCAATGCTGTTGCTGGCGCGAAGGCAGATCAGGCAAAGGTCATATTATTCAATACGCTAATTGCCTTTGAGATGCCGGATGAGCCAAGGCAGGCGCACGAGAAGGTCCTTACCTTACTGGACAATGCGGAGGGCGAGGAGTTCGCGACTCTAACAAACCTTGCGCTGATGGCGGCAGCGCGTTGGCGGGATATCGAACTAGCCGACGAGGCGCTCAAACGTGCAATGCAATATGGTATCGAGGAAGGATGGTCGTTCCGGCTTTTGAGCGAATGGTGCGTCGCGGCGGCTTTTGCAGGCGGCGAGCGTCCTGAGCTGATCGGACAGCTAGAGAAGCATCTATCTGAGCTTTTGAATCGGGATTTGGAACCGGCCCAAGCAAGCGAATTGGTCGGTTTGCTGGATAGGTTGATCGACCTCATCCCTCTTGCTGGGGCACTACGACGTCTAAGGAGTGCTGCTTTGTTGGCTACCTAGCGCGGTCCAGCGGGGCATTTCCATTATTGAGTTGCTCTCCGATTAGGGGAGTTCAGCCGTTAGTTTCGCCACGTCACATTGCAGAGCCATGCAGAGGCGGCATAGGACGGTGAAGGTCACGTTGCGTTCGCCTCGCTCAACGGCTCCGTAATACGACCGATCGACATTCGCCACCAGGGCGAGTTCCTCCTGCGTTAGGCAGATGCTTTTGCGCTGCACCCTGATCCTGCGACCTAATTCAAGAAGAACTGCTTTCTCGTCCATCGACGAGCTTAAGCCGCAGATGGTGACTATCAGTCCACGGGCGATTATATCTCATTATTAACTTCTCGGCGTTAGTCTTGCTGCATTGTGGGGCGACGCGAGACGAAGAGGTGGCTATGTTCAGAGGACGCTGCACGATCAATTTTAGCAGTAGCTATCTCCCTTGCATTGGCCTCAGTCTATTGACTGCGTCGGGCGCGGCTCATGCTCAGATGAGCAGCTCTAACTGCATGGCGATGGGGGGAGGGATGGTCCACTGCGACACTATGAGCATGGGAAATTCCGGGAGTACGGTAAGTCCTGGCGCTGACGATGGATCAACGGCTCTTGTTTTGCAGGGGCTTAGCGATTTGCTTGGTTTCAACGGGGAAAAGTCGATCGGAAGAAAGCCGGCAAAATGCTGGCCGATGGGGATTGCGTAGGTGCACGCCGCTATGCCCTTGAGAAGGGGCGAATGGAGTTGGCTAGTCAGGTTGGTCAGCTTTGCCAGCCTCGCGCCGCCACGGCGACGGCGAGCGCGGCTCCAGTGGCGGCCTTTAACGGCACCGCACCTGTGATACCCGCTCCGATGCCCTTGCCTGCCGCTCCCGTTGCAAATTCGGCCTCCACGCAACTGCAGACGCCAACGAGGAGTCCGGCATTTCCGCCGAGGGCGACACAAGGGGCTTCTCGCCGCACATCGAGTTCGACGGCGGCACCTGTCGTCATAAATGACTATTCCGTGCCGACGCAGCGCTGAGATCGCAACACTCCATGGTGGAGAAGGTCCATTGTTGGCGGTGCAGAGAACCGATGCCCATGCTCGACGATCGGGAATGGGCGACGATCTTTCCACTCCTTCAGGCTGGTGCGCAGGCGGGAGAGAAGCAGCCAGCGCTGGAAGCCTATTTCCGCCTGACTGGCTTTCGCGAAACGAACTTCAACGCCATTTGGCATCATCGGCGCAGCCTTTATGGGCCTTGCTGCAAGCATTGCGGAAGGCCATTGCGTACGTCCCGAGCGCGTTGGTGTGCTGCATGTGGCGGTGAACGAATAGAAGGCGGCGTTCTCAGTAGGAGGCGGCTGTTTTCCGTCAGTCTCGGTCAAACCTGGCAGGGAGCGTCAGCTTTCCTCAAAGGCCTTGCCGGACGAGCCGCGCCAAAATCCACCCCTCTAGCGCCCGATCCAGCACCGTCGCTTGAAAATAGGCTGGGCTTCGAAATCAGGTCGAGTGATCTCTTTGCAGCGCTACGACACACCTTCTTGGAGCGCATCCGAACCGTTGCATGCCTTGAGCAAATCATATCGGAATATGCCAGCTTCCTTGAGGCTCACGCGCCCGCGCCGGTCGTAGAAATTAGAGATCAACAGACGCTGCCTTTTGATAAGTGGCTTATTCTCGACGCGATCCTGATTGGGTTGATCCTGAGTGATGATGAGGGATGGCAATGGGCGTTAGGCACCAGCGCGGTATCTCTCGCGGATTTTCAGCCGAACGTCGGAAAGCACCCCATATCCGCTTTGGGAGTAGAACCCGGCGCCAACCTTTCAATTGAGGAATACGCCAAACGAATAGCCCAGAATCGCAACCGCGCCCGCTTCGCCTCCTTCAAGGGGAGTGCTGATCGTGATCGCAGCTTGATTTCGTTCAAGATTGAAAACGCCAAGCGCCTCAATCATGCTCTTTCAAAGCAAGAAAAGTCGCTTATGATAGATGAGGTGTATCGCGGGTGATTTTACGGGTTCCCTATATGAGGAATTCGAGAAGGATGTCCTCAAGTGGATACTTTGATGATTGGATCAAATCCAAACATTGATCGATAAAAATTGATCATTTCCTTTTTCAGATGGTCAGATTTATCGGTCATGGTCACGAATGAATCGTGGATTGGCAAAGCCACAATTCCTTGTTCCATCAGATTGATGATGATGGCTAGGGCCAAATCTGAGTCTTTCCGCTGAAGCCGCAACCCGATCCCCGTCCCGAAAGCATCGGCAATGGGAGCGTGTTTGTCTTCGATCATTTGGCGGACCTGTTTCCGGGAAAAGTCGGGCCAGAAGGATAGGCCATTGGACAACGGTATCCGCTCAGGTTTGCCGTCGCTCCCATCGTTGATAAGAGCCTGTGTTATCTTCTTTATTGCTTCCCTGAAATGGTTGGCTCGCAAGCCCTTTCTCGCCTCGTATGCGGCGATCTCAGCGAGCCGATAGGGATCATCCAGATATTCGATGCCGCGCTCATGGTAGAGCATGCGCAAGGCGCAGCCTGAATAGTCCAACTCCGTTGTCGGTTGACCGTTGATGGTGATCTTGGAGCGTAGCGACTTAGGTGCATCAATCCACCAGCCGCCATACAAACGCCCGCCCTCGTCGAAGTTGCCATTGTTGAAGACGCGATAAAGATCAGTCCGGAATAGTTCTGGACGATAGACATGAGGTTCTTGGCCGTCCCTATTCGCTTCGGCATGCTTTGCCCATGCGGCTGCTTCAGCCCCGGTCAGAGCCAGTCTTATATCCTGTTGAACTAGGAACGTATTGTAGCTCTCGAGGAGAGCGGTCCAGTGATGGGTGTCCTCGGTCGGGGTGAAATCCAGAAACTTGCCCTCAGGCTTGCTTGAGCGCAGCCTTACGAGACTTTGCGCAGGAAGCTGCTGGGTCAGACAGGAGTCGGTGATATCAGTCTGACGAGCGAGGTAGAACAGGGCCTTCGTGATTTCATAAGTCGAGGCCGTTCCCCATTCGCCAATGGATGCTTTCAGCAGTCCCGCATCAACCAGAACATCGACAGCGCGGGACATGGCCTTGCCAGAAAGCCACTGAGGCGCATCTGTGTAGCCTTCCGCCCCACGGAAATATGCAACCTGGCAGGGCTCGCGGTGATGGAAGCATCGAAAGCCATTGGCCAAGATCTTGCGGACAATGGTGTAATGATTCGCCTCGTCAGCCGGACGCCGCTTGCGACGACGCGTCTCGCTGGCTGCCAGCAGGGCCAGAACCTGCCTTGTTATCGCGTCTCCTTCGGGATCGCGGAAGTCGATCGCATCGTCAAACCAGGTTCCTCGTATCGACGTCACGTTGGCCGGAATTTTGACATCACCATCATTGGGTGGCGTCGGCGCGGTGCCGGTTCTCTGCGGTGCTGGATGAAAACGTTGACGATGCCAAAAGAGGAAGGCTTGGGGCTTCTGTTTGACGTAAAGCCTCATTTCCGACTTTGCCGGTGCTGGGGCCTCGGAGGCAGGCATTGTCATGTTTCAAGAAGTGAGGCTACAAAGGCCTCGACCTCTTCGCGCGAATAGCGTGCGCATCTGCCAATATAGCGGGGCTCCAGATCGAGGATGTGGGGCTCATCCCGCCGTCGTTTGAAACGCTGACCTCGCACCCAAGACGGCGACATGTTCAATAGGCGAGCGACATCCTTATCAGAATAGAATTCATGCCGAATGGTCATGGACGGACTCCATTTACCGAAGATCAGGGATCGGTAAACGTTAAAGCCGTCGCGCCTGTATGGAGCCTACTCTACTTCGACTTCCACTTGCCTTTTACGGTCGCACGCAGTGTGTCGCCCACCGCGAAACTACATGGGTGTTGACCTTGAATATTCAAGATCAGGAAATTCAGCGGTATTTGCTCTATTGTTTCGTTTTGGAGCACACCGGACGCTTGGCAAAGCTTCCCCTGCACTTCCCCTGTTGAGGCATTAGAGCACCGCTAATCGACGCTTTCTGAGGCATTTTCCTGCCTATTCTCCTCAATGCGTCTAGCCGATGTAGCGCCGAAAACCTTCGCTGCCTCCATATCGCCACGGCTCACAGCATAGTGTTTTGCAAGCATCGCAGTGCCCGAATGGCCCAGTCGCTCAGCTACCGTGCGAGGGTCGATATTGCGCTGTATCAGGATCGTCGCATGAGTTCGGCGCAGATCATGCAATCTCACGTCCGGTAGGCCCGTTGCTTTCCAAAGGCCGGTAAGGGCGCGTTTGAGGGTCGTCATCGACACGGGGAACAACCGATGATCCCCTTCGGCCCTTTCCAGTTCCTTCAATGCTTCGATCGTCGCCAGCATCTCACCCGTGCACGTCACGAACCGAGGCTTGCTCGTCTTGGTGTTGATGACCTCTACCACTGTGTGACCTTCGCCAACGGAACGGATTTGATCCCAAGTGAGATTGACGATTTCTTCTCGCCGCATACCTGAGTTGTATGCCCAACTGATGTAGTGCCGGAGCCATCCCCTAGGGTTCGGACCCAATAACTGGATTCCCACGTTGCTCGGATTGTGATTCAGTGTCTTGGCGAGGAGGCGCTGAGATGTCTGATTTCTTTTGGTTTTCCGATGCGCAGTGGTCTCGGATTGAGCCGC
>NZ_JAHKKS010000005.1 GCF_019737615.1 Sphingobium xanthum
AGATTGATGTACTGGTCATATTCGCGGCGCCACTGGATGAGCGAGCCCCAGAGCGAGATATGGTCCGGCACCGTGTCCGGCCAGCCGACCGCGCCGAAGAAGATGGCGTCGGGCGATCCGATCCGCGCCTTCCAGTCCTCCGGCATCATGACGCCGTGCTTCAGATAATAGTCGCAGCTCGCGAAATCGTGCCATGTCTGCTCGAACGTGAAGCCATAGAGCTGCGCGGCGCGCTCAAGCACACGGATGCCCTCGGGTAGCACTTCCTTGCCGATACCGTCGCCCGGGATGACCGAGATGCTGTAGTTGCGCTGTCCCCTGCCCGCTGCTTCCGCCATGGCTATCCCCCGTTTATTCGTGGGCGCTGGATATCGGATGGCCCGGGACGAGGAAATGTCCGGGGCGGCAATATGTCGAGCCTATATCGCCCTTCAGCGGTTCAGCTATGCCAGTCGCGCCGCAGCCTTGGGCCTGCGAACGCCATGAGCGTCGCGGCCAGCGCATAGAGCCCGAGCGAATAGAGCATGGAATAACGCAGCGCCTCGGTGCCGTAGACCGGCGTCAGCGCTTCGGACAGAGCGCCGAGCGCATAGATGCCGCCACCGAGCCCAATGAGATTGTTGATCAGCAGGAAGCAGGCCGAGGCCGTCGCGCGAGCGGAGGGACCCACGAGATGCTGGACAGCCGAGAGGATCGGCCCGAGCCAGACATAGGACATGGCCTGCGGGATCAGGAACAGGATGAAGGCGAGGCGCGCGCTGCCGCTGTAGATACCCGCGGCGAAGAACGGGACGCCGATGATGAAAGCGAAAGCTGGCACCCAGGCGAACCAGGCGCGGTCCCGCTTGCCGAGCCGGTCGCCGAGCCAGCCGCCAAGCAGCATGCCCGCCACACCGCCGAGCAGCAGCACGGCGCCGATGAAATGCGACGTCTCGATCAGGCCGAGACCGAAGCTGCGGCGCAGCAGGCTCGGTAGCCAGAAGGCGAGACCATAGCCCAGCATCGAACTGCTCGCCGCGCCGAACGAGAGCAGCCAGAAGGACGGCTTGGCGGCCAGCATGGACGCAATCTCACCGAAGCTTGCCGCGGGCGCGGCGGCAGTTTCGGCGGGGGCTGGTTGCCGCCCGTCCCGCACGATCAGCTTGAAAAGCGGCGCGAGGATAATCCCCGCGATGCCCACCGCGATGAAGGCCGTGCGCCAGTTCACCTGCGCCGCGATATAGCCGCCGGCCAGCACGCCCGCTGCCGAACCGAGCGGGATGCCGAGCGAATAGATGGAGAGCGCGAAGGCGCGCCGGTGGCTCGGGAAATATTCGCCGATCAGCGCATAGGACGGCGCGACACCGCCCGCCTCGCCGATGCCGACGCCGAGCCGGGCGAGGAAGATCTGCCAGAAGCTGTGAGCAAAGCCGCACAAGGCGGTGAATCCGCTCCACAAGACCAGCGAGATGGTGATGACCCAGCTGCGGCTGGTGCGATCGGCGAGCCACGCAAAGGGCACGCCGAGCGTCGAATAAAGCAGCGCGAAGGCCAGCCCGCCCAGCAAGCCCATCTGCCCGTCGCTGAGGTTCAGCTCTTCCTGGATCGGCCCCGCGAGGATCGCGAGGATCTGCCGATCGACGAAATTGAAGATGTAGACGAGCAGCAGCATGCCCAGCACGACATTGGGGCGCGCGGTCGATGCGGCTGAAGGTGCCTCGCTCATTCAGCCCACATGCTTATGCAGAAATGCATTGATCGCCTCCAGCGCCACCGGCTCGTCGAGCAAGGGTGCATGGCCGCGACGCGGGACGTCAACCGCTTCGAAAGGCCCGCTGTGCCGCGCCGCCATTTCGGTGACGGTATCGCGCGCGAGAAGATCGGACAGTTCGCCGCGCAGCATGAGTACCGGCTTGGCCGAAAGGGCGTCCCAAAGCGGCCAGAGATCGGGCGGCACGGTGTCCGGCTGATCGCCCTTGATGCTCTGCGAGATCGCCGGATCATAAGCGAAGCGCACGCGGCCATCCGCATCCTCGCGGCAGGTACGGCGCGCAAAGGCCAACCAGTCCTCCGGCCCGAAATCGGGGAAGGCCTCGCCATTGATGCGGGCGCAGCGTGCTGCGGCGCCTTCCCAGCTGTCGAAGGCAGCACCGGGGCCGACATAGGACTGGATGCGCGCCAGCCCCGCCGGGTCGAGCGCGGCGCCGACATCGTTCAGCACGACGGCCGGGAAGCGATCGGGCTGGAGACAGGCCATGAGCATGGCCATGAGCCCGCCCATCGACGTGCCGATCAGCGCCACGCGATCTATGCCGAGCCCGTCGAGCAACGCGAACATGTCCGCGCTGTAGATGTCGGGCCGGTAATTGGCGGGATCCGGATCGGATTCCGACAGGCCGCGGCCGCGCTGGTCCGGCACGATCAGGCGATGGCGGCCGGCCAGATACGGGATCAGGGGTTCGAAATCGGCGCTGTTGCGGGTCAGCCCGTGCATCAGGAGCAAAGGGAGCCCTTCGCCCGGATAAATCCGGGCGAAGAGGCCGAGCTCACCGCTCGCGCTGACGAAGCGGTGAGGCTCGAAGGCGGGTGTCGGCGTCATGCCGCTTCGTCCCGGTCCGGGTCGTTTAGAAATTGAACGTGGCGGTGACGAAGACCTGGCGCGGATTGCCGTAAAAGGCCGTCAGCGTGCCTTCCTTGCCAAGCGTCGGGACCAGCTGGCCATTGGCATTGGTCACGAGCGCGCCGGTGACCGCATTGGCGCCGACGAAGGTATAGCCCGAGGTCTTGTAGCGCTGATCGGTCAGGTTCTTGCCGTAGACGCCCAGCGTCCAGCGCTTCTCGGGCGCGGTGTAGACGATGCTCGCATCCCAGAGCGCATAGGCTTTCTGATCGATATAGGGGTTCGGCACCTCGAACTGGAACGTCTTGCTGCGCCACGAGACCGTGGTTCCAAGATCGAGATCGCCCGCGCCGAGCGGCGTCGAATAAGCCAGCGTGCCGCTCATGGTCCATTTCGGCGTGTTCTGCACCTTGCGGAAGGCCGCCACGTCGACCGGGCGTGCTACGCCCGTCGATGGATCGGTGATGTTCGCGAGATACTCCTTATATTTGGCGTCGATGTAACCGAGCGAGCCGGAGAAGCTCAGCCGGTCCCCCGGGCCAAGAAGATCGCGGCCGAGGCGGATATTGCTTTCCGCTTCGAGCCCCTGGAGCCGAGCCTTGCCCGCATTGGTGATGATGCCGCAGAAGGTCGGCAGGCCGCCCACGGTGCAGCCGGCCGAGCCGGGGATCTGCACGTCCTTATAGTCCATGCGGAAGGCGGCGAGCGCGAGATAGAGTGCGCCGTCGAGCAGATTGCCCTTGTAGCCGATCTCGTAATTGTCGACCGTCTCCGGGCGGAACGAGAGATAGGCCGCGATCTCGGCATCGGTCGGCTTGCCGGCGACCGCCGTCGGCGCGTTGACGCCGACACCGCGCGGATCGAACCCGCCGCCCTTGAAGCCTTGCGAGAAGCTCGCGAAGATATTGTGATCGCGGGTCGGCTGGAAGCTCAGTGAGACGCGCGGCGTGAACTTGTTGAACTCGCGCTCGCCACGGAAATTGGTGCTGGGCGTGCCAAACGGTGTCCCCGCCCCGCCGAACACCGGCGAGCCGCCCCCGAGATAATTCTGGCGCAGGATGCGCGCGCCGCGCTTGTCCCAGGTGTAGCGGCCGCCGACGGACAGGCTGATCTGGTCGGTCAGCTTATAGGAGAAGTCGCCGAAAAGCGCATAGGTCTGCGTGGTGACGTCCGCCTCGGTGAAGGCGGTCAGGCCGGCGACCGTGGTGAAGAGCCGCACGTCAAACTGCGTGTCCGCCTTGGCATCGAGATAATAGCCGCCGATGAGGCCGGTGAGCGGACCGTCATTGTCGTAGAGGACCTGCACTTCCTGGCTGAACTGCTCGTTGCGGTAATAAGCCGGCACGTCGACATCGACCGCCGGGAGCGCATCGAAATCGATCGGTGAGGCGCTGTCATCCTTGCGCCAGCCGGTGATCGAGCGCAGCGTGAAGCCGCCGCCGACATCGACCGTCGCATTGGCGGCGAGACCATAGGCCTTCACATATTGCTTCGGATCACTGAGCCCGCCGCGCGTGTCGAACACGTCGGAGAGCACTGGCGCGCCCGAGGCGATGCCGGGGATCAGGCGATGGCCGCCGCGCGCATTGCTGTCGTCCTTGGTATAGTCGCCCGAGATGCGCAGCAGCACCGGTTCGCCATAGCCGCCCAGTTCCAGCGTGGCGCGCGCGGCCCAGATGTCCTTGTTGTAATTCTCCTCGCCGGTCGTGAGGTTCGTCCCGAACCCGCCGCGCGAAAGGCGCGCGAGAGATGCGCCGACCCGGACGATATCGCCGATCGGCGCCGAGACGGTGACGATGCCGTCGGCCTGGTCATCGGTGCCGTATGTGCCCTTGACCTTCAGCGCGAAGTCCTGCGGCAGCTGCTTGGTCACATATTTGACCGCGCCGCCGATCGTGTTGCGGCCATAGAGCGTGCCCTGCGGGCCGCGCAGCACCTCGATCCGCTCCACATCATAGATGTCCAGCACCGCAGCCTGCGGGCGGTTGAGATAGACATCGTCGAGATAGATGCCGACGCCCTGCTCGAACCCTGAGACAGGGTCCTGCTGGCCGATGCCGCGAATGAAGGCGGAGAGCGTCGAGTTGGTGCCGCGCGAGGTCTCCATCGTGACGTTCGGTATAACCGATGCGACGTCCGTGATGTCGAGCGCGCCGCGCTTGTCGAGTTCTGCGCCGCTGAAGGTCGATACCGCGATGGGCACATCGACGAGCCGCTCCTCGCGGCGCCGCGCCGTGACGATGATCGCCGCGGCATCATCGGCCTCGGCTGCCTGCGGCTCCGTGTTTTCCTGTGCATGCACCGGCACGCTCAGCGTCAGGCCGCTGGTGGCAAGCATGGCCGCGACGACGACGTTGGCGCTGCCCTTGAGGAAACGAGCGTGGCTCATCGATCTCTCTCCCATGTTTCTGGTTGTCCTGAGCATCGTATATTGAGAGTTGAACCAACTTTCAATATCTCTTGTTTGCTATCACTGGAATGACCGGTTAGCTGTGAGGCGATGAACAAGGCCGAGGCCCCTTCCCCCGCTCCCGCAAGCAAGGAACCGCGCACGGAGCGCGGCCGGCGCACGCTGCGCAAGCTGCTCGATGCGGCCGCGACGGAGTTTGGCGAGAAGGGATTTCACGAAGCGTCGATCACCGGCATCACGAGCCGGGCCGGGACGGCGCTGGGCACGTTCTACACCTATTTCGACTCCAAGGACGAGATCTTCCGCGCGCTGGTCAAGGACCTCAGCAATAGCGTGCGCGTCACGGCCGGGCAGGCGCTGGCCGGTGGCGAGCTCTCACCGCTCGAAACCGAGCGGCGCGCCCTCTCCGCTTTCCTGCGCTTCGCGCGCGAGCATAAGGAAATCTACCGGATCATCGACGAATCCGAGTTTGTCGATCCGCCAAGCCATCGGGCGCACTACGAGACGACTGCGCGGCGCATCCTGGAGCGCCTGCAGAGCGGCGCAAAGCTCGGCGTCTTCCGCAACGATCTAGGCGAGGAACATGCCTGGGCGATCATGGGCATGAACGTGTTCCTAGGCCTGCGCTACAGCATCTGGTCGGAAGAAGAGTCGGTCGATCGAATCGCCGATCTGGCAAATTCGATCCTGCGGGATGGCATCGCGACAAGGTAGCCTGGAGGCTAGTCGCAGGCGGCGCAGGCCCGCGCTCGTCCCGAGTTCGGGTGGTTGAAACCCGCTCTTCCGAGGTCAATGCCGGAACCGTTGCCAGCTTTTGCGACGAGCCGAGCGGCTTACCGGCTCCGTTCACCGCGACCCGCTTGCCAGCGGCCGTTTTCGGCCTAAGGATTATGGTTAATTCAAGTCGTGGGAAATCAACTATGAAAAAATTTGCTTTCGCGGCGCTCGCCGCGCTGACGCTCGCTTATGCCCCTTCGGCACAGGCGACGACCTTCGTGCTTCCGAGCGCGAACTTTGCGCTGACCAACGGAACCGTGGCCTCGCCATCGTTCACGGCGTTCTACTTCAACAGCTTCGGCTCGACCGGCGCTTTCGACGACACGTTCGAATTCACCGTCCCGCAAGACGGGCTGGCGAGCGTGTCGGTATCGACGAGCTTTTCGGGTGGAAGCTCGAACAAGCTGACCTTCACGGATTTCATCATCAACGGCACCGCCTACGCGCTGATCGCCAGCCCCGGCGGCCAGTCGCGCACGATCGGCGATATTCCGATTACCAGCGGCGTGCTGAACACGATCCGCGTCATCGGCACCATAACGGGGTCGGGCATCTATACTGGCACGGTCACCTTCACGGCCTCGCCGGTTCCCGAGCCGGCCAGCTGGGCGATGATGATCGGCGGTTTCGGCCTGATCGGCGCCGCAATGCGTCGCCGCACGACGACGGTCCGCTTCGCCTGATCCGGGACGGAGGCAGCGGCGCTATGGATCGTCGCTGCGAGAAAGAAACAGGAAGACAGATGGCCGGAGCACCGTTGGGTGCCTCCGGCCATTTCCTTGTCGGTATGTGAGGCCGGCCGCGACGCAACGACTCCAGGTTTAACCGACAGCAGCAATCGGAAGCATCCATATGGACCTGTCCGCACAGCACGGCATGGCTGCCGGTCGGACTAAACGTGAGCGCCCGTCATCGTCGCAGCCAAAGCTTTGTTCTTCGACGTGAAGTGCCCGAAGGCTGCAATCACAACGTAGCAGGCGGCCGGCACTGCCAGTGCGAATGCCAGGCTTCCGGACACGTCGGCGACATGCCCGACCACGGGGGGCACAACCGCGCCACCGACGATCGCCATGCAGATGATGCCGGAACCATCCGCCGCACGGGAACCTAACCCTTCCGAGGCAAGGCTGAAAATGGTCGGAAACATGATCGAATTCATCAGGCCGATTGCGAGCAGACTATAGCCGGCCAGCGCACCGCCGCTGTTGGCGGAAAGCAGGATGAGCGCGATTGCGAGTACGGCATTGGTCATCAGCACCTTGCCTGGGCTGACCATGCGCAGCACCACCGAGCCGATGAAGCGACCGATGAGAGCGCCGCCCCAGTAGAGCGGGATGAGTTGGCCGGCGGCTCCCTCTGCAAGGCCGAGGACTCCGGGCAGCATGAGATAGTTCACGATCAACGAGCCGATCGCCACCTCCGCGCCGACATAGAGGAAGATACAGGCCGTGCCGAAGGCGAAGCGGGGACGCCGCAACAGGTCGAAGCTCGTGAGGATCGAGCCGCCGTCATGGTGCTCCTCGCGGAGGCGATGGCGGTTGAGCCAGACGACGCCCGCGACCACCAGCAGGGCGAAGGCGATGCCAAGATAAGCATGAACCACGGCCCGGGTCTCCGCGACGCGATAGGCATCGAGCGCGGCGCCCGAAAGCTGGTCGGCGCTGACGTGCGCGAGGCCACCGAGAATGAGGATCGAGCCGACGAAGGGAAAGATCGTCGTGCCGAGCGAATTGAAAGCCTGGGCGAACGTGAGCCGGCTATGTGCGGTCTCGGGAGCGCCGAGCAGCGAAATGAGCGGGTTGGCGACAACCTGAACAAGGGTGATGCCGCTCGCCAGCACGAACAGGGCCAGAAGGAACAGGCCGAACATGGCACTCGACGAAGCCGGGATGAACATCAGGCAACCGGCCATCATCGTCAGCAGGCCGACGACCGCACCGCGCATATAGCCAATCCGTTTGACGATCGCCGCGCTGGGAATCGACATCACCAGATAGGCGACGAAGAAGGCCGACTGCACGAGCATCGCCTCCATGTAACTGAGCGTGAAAAGTTCCTTCAATTTTGGAATGATCACGTCATTCAGCGACGTAATGCCGCCAAAGATGAAGAACAACGCCATCACGAACAGTCTCAACTCTGGTGCGTCAACATGCGTGCCGGCCGGATCGTGGGGGCGTGAAATCTCCATGACAGTCCTTTGGGTGGGAGGCGGTGACGGTCAGAGGCCGGCACCGCGCGGATATAGCGGCGCGACACTATCATCCGGCGCGGCAGGATCCTGACTTTCGACGGCAGACATACTCGAAGGAAGTTCGAACGGGAGCTTGCCTTCCGGCCGCGCCTTGCCGGTCAGAACATCGTAAACGGCCGCATCGCTGGCGCCGAAGGTCGCGAGCAGCACATGCGCCTTGTCGCGCACATTGGTGAGGATGGCAGGCCGGTCGAGATTGATGACGACGGCTGTCGGCACGCGCGCCGACGCGCGCTTGATGGCCTCGAAATCCGGTTGCCCGTCGCGAAAGTCGAGCCGTCCTTCATTTTGCCGGCTTCCGAAGAAATGATGGGGATGCAGAGTCTCGAACGGCGCATCCACGCGCACGATGGCGAGGTCGGCTTGCGCGGGATCGTCCACGACGGTGAAGCCCCGCGCCCACGCCTCGGCGGCATCGATCTTGTAGAGCCATACCTTGCGTCCGGCGACGAAAGGCAGAAGATTCTGCCTGTTCTCGAGCAGAACCTGCGCGCGACGCTGGGCCTTCTCGGCCTCGGCTCGGGCACCGGCGTCGCCGACGACATTCAGCGCCGCCGCTTCATCAACATAAGGATTCTCGAACAGCCCGAGCTGAAACTTGATGCGCAGCACGCGCCGCACGGATTCGTCGATGCGGGAAAGCGGCACTTTGCCGGCCTTGTAGGCCGCGAGCAATATCGCGCTGTCCGCGACCCCGCCGAACTGATCGATGCCTGCGTTGACACCCTTGGCGAAGCGATCTTCCTTGGACAGTGTCTCAACCCCCCAAGGCACGGCAATCGCGTCGATGCCCTGCGGCTTGTCGGCCGTCGGCGCGCTGCACGTGACCGGGCAATCATTGGTGACGGCCCAGTCCGACAGGACCAGGCCGCGAAAGCCCTTTTGTCCGCGCAACAGGTCGGTCAGCAACTGGCGATTGAAGCCCGCGCCGACCGGCTCCAGCGGCTTGCCGTCGAGCGACACGCCAGTGAGAATCGGATAGGTCGGCATGATTCCCGCCGTGCGCACAGCGAGCGCACCGTCGAACGCGGCGACATGCTGGGCAAAGGTCGCATTGCCGAGCCGGGCGATGCGTCCGTAATAGTTATGGCCGTCGAACCCGTCGGGCTGGGCGCCATAGCCGACCCAATGCTTGACCACCGTCGCGACGCCATCGCGCGTGAGGCCGGTATCGCTGCCCTGGAACCCGGCAACATAAGCGCCGACGAGGCGCGACACGGCCGCGGGATCCGAGCCGAAGGTCGCGGTCGTGCGCGGCCAGCGCGGTTCCGTCGCGAGATCGGCCTGCGGGGAGAGCGCCATGTGGATGCCGGTGGCGCGATATTCCCGCCTGGCGATTTCGCCGAACCGGCGAACCAGCGAGAGATCGCCGATCGCCGCCAGCCCCAGCGTCTCGGGCCAGAGCGAGAAGCCCCCGCCCCGCGTGCTGGCACCGAAGACCGCCTGGAAATGATTGCGCGGATCGGTGCTGATCGTGAGCGGAATGCCGAGACGGGAGCCTTCCGCGACGCGCTGCGCCGCATTGTTCTGCCGCGCCATGGCATCCGGCGCGACGGCGAGCCGCGTGATGAAGCTGGTCACCTTCGCCTCGTTGATCAGGCGTGCGGTTTCCTTGGGATCATAGCTGTCGCCTTCATGCCCGAGCGGATCGCGCGAGGGCAGAGTAGCGTGCATCATCGTGCCGACCTTCTCCTCAAGCGTCATGCGCCGAAGCAGATCCTCGATGCGCACCTCATCTGACCGGCGCCCGTCCTCATAGGGATCGAGCCGACCATTATGATTGAGGTCGCGATAGGCCTTGGCCGGGCGAGCATCGGCCGACGACATGTTCGAGACGATCGCCGAGATGGCGAGTGCAAGCGCGGTCAAGCGGAAGGGCATCGAGGTCATGGAGTTGGTTGCTCGCGTCTGTTCTGGCATCAATGGGCAGTCCTGCCGGGGCGATAGGCCTCACCCTTGCTGTCTGCTTCCACCTTGGCGGCCGTGTCGGGAAAGATGCCGTTCATCTTCGAGGGAAGGTTCGGCGCAGTGTAGAATTCAGGCGGAAAATCGGCCGCGCGGGTTCCATTCTCATCGCGATACGACACCCCGGCGCTCGTCTTCTCGGTATAGGGCACGGCATGGCGGCCCCGCGTGTCGGCGAGTTGCGCGAAGAGCGCATGGCGCAGCGCCACCTTGCGATCGAGATAGGCCGGATCGTTGATCAGATTGACCATCTCGTCCGGATCCTTGTTGAGGTCGTAAAGCTCCTCAGTGTCCCACACGCCATGATACTGGATATATTTAAGGCGATCCCGCTCGATGGCGAATGTGGTTGGCGTCTGCGGAAAGCTCCACTCCCAATAATATTCGTAGACGAAGTCGCCCGGCTTCCAATCCTCCGGCTTGACCTTGCCTTCCGCCAGGGAAAGCCAACTGACACCCTCCATCTGGGGCGGCTTGGCGATGTGCGCCACGTCGAGGAATGTCGGCGCGAGATCGAGATTGCGCACCACGGCGGGGTTGGTCACGCCCTGGGGCAGCAGTCCCGGCGCATAGGCGACCATCGGCACGCGCACCGACGGCTCATAGGCGTTCCTTTTGTCGATCAGGCCATGATCGCCGAACAGAAAGCCGTTGTCGGAATAGAAGACGATCATGGTATTCTGATCGAGCCCTTTCTTCCTGAGATAGGCGAGGATGCGGCCAAGGCTGTCATCGACCGGCGACAGCGAACGATAGATATCGCGCACCTGCTCCTGCAGCTTCCGATCGGTATGATAGGGGAAGTCCGCGCCATGCCAGCTGTTACGCTGATTGCGGACCCACATGGGCTTGCCGCGGTTATTCTCGGGCGTGTTCGCCATGCTGTCCGGCAGCTTGATGTCCAGATCGGCATATTGATCCTTGTAGCGCTCGGGCGGCACCGCGTCGGAATGCACGGCCTTGTGGCTCAGATAGAGGAAGAAGGGCTTTGACGGGTCACGGCCCTTCTCCAGCCAGTCCATCGCATAGTCGGTCAGTTCGTCCGTGATGTAGCCGCTGCGCTTGATCACCTGACCATCGACGTTGAGCGTCTGCCGTTCACCGGACGCGAGTTGCTGAGGGCTGAGCAGATCAGTCGGAAAATATGTCCCCTGCCCCTTGAAACTGACCCAACGATCGAAGCCCGGCCGCGGCGCATCGGTGTCGTCACCCATATGCCATTTGCCGAAGAAGCCGGTCTGATAGCCCCGCTTCTGCAGATAGGTCGGGAAGAAGGTCAGGCCTTCTTCCGAAGAGTTGTTGTTATCGATCACACCGTGATTGCGGGCCGTCATGCCGGTCAGGATTGTCGCGCGGCTCGGCGAGCAGAGCGACGAGGTCACCACGGCGTTGGGAAAATAGACGCCGTTCTTCGCGAGAAAATCGATGTTCGGCGTCTTGAGGCCCGGGGTGAGAAAACCCATGGAATCATAGCGCAGGTCATCGACGAGTACGAAGATGATGTTGACGGGCTTGCCACCGGATGCGGTGACGCCCTGCGCCCAGACGGGGCTCGAGATCATCGCACAGGCGGCGAGCGCGGCAGCGCGCAATCGGGACGGGCGTCGGGTCATTGTTGGTCCTTTTCGCGAATGACGCAGCGAAAGCCGATATGGCTGGTGGAAGAGTCGATCGGCTGCGCGTGTCGCGCAGCCGGCCGGTAGCGCTGGCAGTAATTAGGGGCGCAGAGATGCGAGCCGCCCTTCAGAACCTTGCGGCCGATCGGCACATGCGGCGTACACGGATCGATGCTTTCGCGCTCCGATCCGCCGCGCGGGTTGTGCGGCACGCAACAGGCGCCACTGGACTTGGCCTCGGCGCGGGGCTCGGACCACCAGTCGACGGTCCATTCCCAGACATTGCCGACCATGTCGAACAGGCCATATCCGTTCGGCGGATACGTGCCGATGGGGGAAGTCCGCGCCCAGCCATCAAGCAGGCTATTCTCATGAGGAAAGGCGCCCTGCCAGTAATTGGCCAGCATTGCGCCGCCAGGCGCCAGCTCGTCGCCCCAGGCAAATTCGGCGCCCTCCAGACCACCGCGTGCGGCGAACTCCCATTCGGCCTCGGTCGGCAGGCTCTTGCCCGCCCAGTCGGCATAAGCCTGCGCATCCTCATAAGCGACATGCACGACGGGATGGTCGGGCTTGTCCTCGATCGAGCTGCCGGCCCCCAACGGACGGCGCCAATCCGCTCCGAAGGCGAATGACCACCATTGGGTGAAATCTTCCAGATCGACGGGGCCGGCGGTCGGCTGGAAGAGCAGCGATCCGGGCTGGGCAAGCTCGGGCGGCATGCCCGGATAGTCGGCGGGATCGGGCGCAGTTTCGGCGAGCGTCCGATAGCCGGTCGCCGCAACGAAGCGAGCGAAATCGCGATTGGTCACAGGCGCCTCGTCGATCCAGAACGGATCGACGCGCACCTGCCGCACTGGCGCTTCCTCGGGATAGAAACGTTCCGAGCCCATGGCGAAGACGCCGCCCGCGAGGCGCTGCATGCCCGGTGTCGATGGCCGCGTCACCATCGCAACTGCTCCAGCCCGCAAAAGGGATCGACAGGGCTTCGTCCGGTGAACGGCAATTCCCCGACCAGGCGCCGGGCCAGTTCGCGCTGATTATCGGCGAGCGGACAGTAGGCGTTCACACAGGTCGAGAAATTGGGCGCGTCGTAGAGATAATAGGGTTGGCCGAAGGACACGAGCAGCGTGGGAATCTCGCGGTTGAACTGCATCATCGCCTTGCGGGCGCTGCCATGCAGCGCGGCGAAGTCCAGTTGAATGACGCCGACGCCCGCCATGGCATCCTGTCCGATCAGATAGACGACCAGATCGGTGTCAGCCCGGGTCGGCGGCTGGTCCGCATCATAAGTGCGCACGGTGAAGCCGCGCGCATGCATCTCGGCGAGGAGCGGCTCGAAGCTGCGCTCCGGTGCGCCGGAGACGAAGCTGCCGCCGGCATCGGCGATCACGGTTACGCGGCGATGCCAAGCAGGATCGAGCGGCAATAGCCCTTGCCGATCCTTGACGAGGGTGAGGCTGAGCCCGGCGGCTTTCTCGGCCACGGCGAGGCTCGCCGGTTGACGCAGCTGTGCGCGGACAAGCTCGGTGGGAGCAATGCGCTCGGCACTGCTCTTACGATGCAGGCCGAGCCTGGCCTTGAGCGTGAGCATGCGCCGCGCTGCCTCATCGAGCCGCGCCTCGCTCAGACGCCCTGTGCGCAGGCCGTCCAGCATCAGCGCCATGTCGCTCGCGGCATCCCGGCTGAACAGGAACACGTCGCAGCCATTTTCGATGACCGCCGGCACCGCTTCGGCGCGGTCCATCCAGCTGGTGAGACCGCCCATGACAGTCGCGTCGGAGACGATGATGCCGCGAAAGCCCAGTTGCTCGCGCAACAGCACCTGATTCAGCAAATGCGAGACCGAGGCGGGCGCATAGGCTTCCCTTCCGGCGTCGGGCCGTAAGGCGCGAATGAAGGCCGGGAAAGCGATATGTGCGGACATCACGGCCATCAACCCGTCATTGATCAGGGCGCGATAGATGCGGCCGAAACTCTGGTCCCATGCTTCCAGGCTCAGGGGATTGACGGTAGTCACCATATGTTGGTCGCGCTCGTCATAACCGTCACCCGGCCAGTGCTTGGCGGTCGCGACGAGGTCATGGGCATGCATCGCCCGGATATGGGCGCGCGCCTGCGCCAGCACCGTCTCGACGTCCGAGCCGAAGGAGCGCGTACCGACCACGGGGTTGCGGAAGGCATGATTGAGATCGACGACCGGTGTGAGCGACCAGTCGTAACCGAGCGCCCGACTCTCGCGGGCGACGATGTCGGCAATCTCATAGGAAAGGTCGAGATCGTCACACGCAGCGGTGCCGAGCTGGTTGGGTACCGGCGTTGCGAACGGATAGCTGACGGCGCCGCCCTCAATGTCGCCGGAGAGGATGAGAGGCACCTGGGCGGCATCGAGCATCTCGCGCGTCGCTTGCAGGCTGCGATCGAGATCAGCGCCGGGAAAGCGATGAACCCCGCCGGGGTTATGGCGCGACACGGCGGCGGCTTCCGCGCTCGTATCCTCGCCGGTAGAAAGGATGAAGAGCTGCGATATCCGCTCCTGGACAGAGAGGCCGGCGAGCGTGCGCTCGACCCAGGCGGCGTCCTGCGCCTCGAGCGCCAGCGGATCATCAAAGCTCATAGCGCGCGGGCCTTCTCGAGACCATGCATGCCGACCAGCAGGAACAGGACGGAGAGCGGCGAGAAAATGGCGCAGGTGATGGCGATCGCTTCCGGCAGGCGCTGCGGATCGGCGAAGCCATAATCGGAGATGAGAGCGACGACGGTCGGCCCGAGCGCGCCGCCGAGAAGATTGATCAGCACTACATAGCCCGCCGCGACGAGAGCGCGCATGCGATTGGGCGTGAGGTCGAGCAAGACCGCGTAGCCGCCGCCGAGATTGAATCCCGCGAAGAAGTTCATCGCCCCGATCAGGCCGAGCGCGAGACCGGCGGATGAGACAAGCGGGAAGCCGATCGTGATCGGGACCAGGGCGACGAAGCCGATGAGTGCGATGGTGAGGTTCCCGCGCGCACAGCCGCGCCGCTCCATCAGACTGGCGAGGAAGCCTCCGATCAGGGCACCCGTCGCCCCGCAGAACAGCACAACGACACCGTAGCGCAGGCCGATCTCCGCGATCGACCAACCGAATTTGCGCGCGAAGAAGGACGGAATCCAGGCCCCGGTGCCATTTCCCACCAGGATCATCAGCGCAAAGCCGATGCCAATGCCGAGATAGGCGCTGCGCCGCGCCGCGACATGCACGAACAAGGCGGCATAGGGCACGTGCGTGCTTGCCGCGGTCGCACCTCTGCGGGCCGGTTCACGGATCAGGAGTACCGCAAGTGCGAGAAGGATGCCCGGCGCGCCCAGCACCAGGAACACCATATGCCAGCCCTTGAGCGCCCCGAAGAGCGGCAAGGTGATTTCCTGCGTCGGAGGGAACCAGGTCGCCACGAGGCCGCCTGCGAGAAGCGCCAGCGCGCCGCCGAGATAGGTCCCCATCTGGTAAACGCCGATTGCCGCCGCGAGGCGTTCGCGCGGAAAGTAGTCGGCCAGGACGGAATAGGCGGATGGCCCGAACCCCGCCTCGCCCGCGCCAACGCACAGCCGCGCGACGAACAGGCTCATGTAAGACCGCGCAAGGCCGCAGGCAGCCGTGGCAAGGCTCCAGGTGAAGACGGAGATGGCGATGATGTTCCGCCGGTTGGATCGATCCGCGAGGCGCGCAACCGGGATGCCGACACCCAGGTAGAACAAGGTGAAGCTCAGCCCGTAGAGCAGGCTCATCGCCGTGTCCGAAGCGCGCAGATCCTGCTTGATCGGCTGGACGAGCAGCGCCAGCGCCTGACGATCCACGAAGGCGAGTGTATTGGCCAGCATCAGGGTCAGCGCCACCAGCCATGCGGTGCGCGCCGGCGGCCAGGGCGGCGTCTCGGTCAATGGCCCGATCCTGCGCCGCGAAAGGCCTTGGGCAGTTCCCTGGACTTGAAGGGCGCAAAGCGCGCGCGCGCGCCGGACAGCCGAGCCCTCATGTCGGCGAGCACGTCAGGAAATCGATCCGCGACGCTGTAGCTTTCGGACGGGTCCGCGAGCACGTCGTACAGTTGCGGATATTTGTCCTCGGTCGGGAAGAGCCGACCCCGATAATAATCGCCGCTCACATATTTCCAGCGCTGGGTGCGGATGCCGACGACATCCTCATTATCGAACAGGACCAGCTCGTCATGCGGCGAGAGCGCAGTCTTCCCGGTCAGCAGCGGCGCGAGGTCCCTGCCGTCGATCTCTATCTGCGCGGGCTGTACGACACCGGCCAGCGCGCACAGGGTCGGCAGGACGTCGATCGACATCGCGATCGCGCCCGTCTTGAGACCGGCCGGGAAGCGGCCGGGTCCCCAGGCTATCATCGGCACGCGATAGCCGCCATCATACCCGCCGCCGCCCTTTCGCTGACGCAATCCGCCGCTCGACCCTTCATACCAGGGGCCGTTGTCAGAGGTGAACAGGACGATCGTATCACGGTCAAGGCTGAGTGCCTGGAGCTTGTCGAGCAGCCGTCCGACAATGGCATCGATCTCCTCCACCACGTCGCCATAAGCGCCTGCCTTCGACCGCCCAAGGTAGGGTGAGATCGGATAAGCCGGGAGATGCGGAGCGCTCAGCGCCAGTTCGATGAAGAAGGGGGCGTCGGCATTGGCCTCGATGAAATGTTCGGCTTCGCTGTAAAAGCGCTGCTGAAGCTGCGGCACCTCCGCTTTCTCCTCACGCGGCGGGGCCTCGCCGTCCATGACATAGAAGGGCAGAGGAGCCATGTCGTGGCTATAGGGTATGCCTGCGAACCGATCGAAACCGTGGCGAGTGGGGAACCACTCGTCACCCAGATGGCCCAGATGCCATTTGCCGAAAAGGCCGGTGCGATAACCCTTTGCCTTGAGCGCCTTGCCAATCGTCACCTCGGAGGTCGGCAGTACCCGGTCATCCTCACGCAGAATCACCTGATAGCCAAGGCCCGTGCGCACCGGATATCGGCCGGTCAACAGGCCTGCCCGCGAAGGCGTGCAGACATTGGCCGATGCGTAGAAATCCGAAAATGTGACGCCCTGCGCCGCCATCTTCCTGAGATTGGGCGTCTTGATCTGCCTTCCGCCGGTCGGCTCTATGTCGCCATAGCCCAGGTCGTCGCAGAGGATGACAATGAAGTTTGGCGGCCGACCGTTTGAGAAGAACTTGTCGGCGCCCTTTGCGGAATGCGCAGCCTGGCCGACCAGAGAAGCCGCGACGGTTCCCAGAAAATGCCGACGATCCATGGCGCTGATCCTATCCGTCGTGAACGCCCTCCAGAGTCTCCTCCGGAAGGCGTTCTGGCAACATCAGAAGCGCACGCCGAACGTCGCGCCGAAATAGCGGTCGGCGTCGCGGTTGAACGAGGCTACCACGTCATTCGGATTGGCGGCGGTCGCGAGCAGCGAGTTATGCGCCATGGCCGAATAATAATTCTGGTCGAACAGGTTCTTCACGAAGATCGACAGATTATAGCGCTTGTCGCTCGTGTAGAGACCGATGCTGCCATCGACCATCGCATAGGCCTTCTGGACCAGGAGCGGATCCTGCTCGATCGCGAAACCCTGGCTGCTCTGATAATTCACGGAAAACTGCACGAAGCCGCCATAGCTCGCACCGATGTCGAAGTCCTGGCGCGGTGCGAAGCCGATGCGCCACTTGGGCGAGCTCGGCAACGTCGCGTTCCGCAGGTCCTGACGCGGCCCGGACACGGTCGTGACACCATTCACCGTGGTGCGGGCGCGATAGCAGCTGTTGACCGGGAAGTTGCCGTCCAGCGTCGGAGCGCCGGCCTGGAACTGAAGCGGGCAATTGAGGCCATCGATGTTGACGGTGGAGTCGGTGTAGGAGATCGATGCCTGGATGCTCAGCCCGTCGGCCGGGCGCAGCGTGGCCTCAAGCTCAACACCCTGCGCACGCGAGCTGCCGGCGTTGGTGGACACGAACTGCACGACGCCGGTGACGGGGTTGCTGCGGTTCGCCTGCACCTGAAGGTTTGAATAGTCGGAGCGGTAGACCGACAGAGCGTAGCTCAACATGCCGTCGAGCGTGCGGCCCTTCATACCGATTTCATAGGCATTCACCCGCTCCGGCGCGAGGGTGCGCTGTTGCGTGAAGTTGGCGCCGGCCTCCATGTCGTATCCGAGGCCCTTATAGCCATTCGTGTAGGTCGCATACATCTGGAGGTCGCGATGGAATTCATATTGCAGACCGGCCTTGCCCGTGACGGCGGTATCGCTGTCGCGCAGCGTGCCGCTGCCGCTGGCCACGCCGGGGAGCAACGTGTCGCCGGCGTTTACGACCCCGAGCTGGATGCCGTAATTCTCGCCGGTCTCATATTGAACGCGAAGGCCACCAATGGCCTTGAGGCCACCGGCCAGACGATATTCGATCTGAGCAAAGGCCGCGACGTTGTCGGTTTTCAGGCGGGCAAAGCTCGACGAGGACTGATAGGTCGGCGCGGCGCAAATCTCGCCGATCGTCGTGCCAACCGAACAGACTGCGCGGCGGCGAGCAAAGGGACGTTCGATGTCGCCGTGGCTGTAAAACAGGCCGGCCACATAAGTCAGATCGCCGGACCCGTTCGAGGCGATGCGCAGCTCTTGCGAGAACTGCTTGAGATGCAGGATGCCCTGATTGAAGTTCCAGGACGCATAGGGCGCAGCCGCTCCGACATAGAGAACCGGATCCGTGTCCAGGCGATCAATGGGCTGGTTCACGAACAGGTTGAAGTTCTGAAAGGCGGTCAGCGAAGTGATCGTCGCGGCGCCCACATCCCAGTCGGCCTGAAGCGAGACGCTGGTCTGGTCGGTGTCGGCGCGGTTCGGCGTGTCCTCGGTAACCAGACGATTGGTCGGTGAGGCGACCACCGGCGCTTCAAGCTGCCTGATGACCGGATTGACGATCTGGATCGATGCGAACGTGCAGCAGTCGGAATCTTGCTGGCGATATTCGCCGATCAGGAGGAAGTTGAGATTGCTGGTCGCGTCCCACTCCAGCTTGCCACGCAGGCCCCAGGCGCTCGAGCCATTGACGCGGCGCTGGAGGTTCACATTATAGGTCGGCCCTTCGACATCGTTGTAGAAGCCGGAAATTCGGGCGCGCAGCGCATCCGAAAGCGGGCCCGACATGGTGCCTCTGGCGCGATATTCGCCGCGCTCGGCAATGGTGACTTCGCCGCTGCCCTCAAGATCCCGGGCAGGGCGCGCCGTCACGATGTTGATGAGGCCGGCGCTGGCATTCTTGCCGAACAACGTCCCCTGCGGCCCGCGCAGCACTTCGACACGCTCGATGTCTGCTAGATCGGTGACCGCCTGCGCCTGGCGGGCAAGCGGCACGCCATCGACGACGACCGCCACCGATGACTCGACACCCTGGCCGAACAGCGCCGTGCCGACACCGCGCACGCGAAAGGTGGTGTTCGCTGGGTGATTGCCCTGCTGGAAGGTCAGCGCGGGAACGGCCCGGACCAGCGAGGCGGTGTCGTTAATCTGGCGCTCTCCCAGCGTGTCACCGCTCACCGCCGTAACCGAAAGCGGAACATCCTGAAGGCGCTCGGCGCGCTTCTGGGCGGTGACGACAATTTCGTCAGCCGCCAATTCCGGTGTGTCGCCCTGGACCGCCGACTGGTCGGCGGTCTGCGCCTGTGCGGCTGACGCGCCCATTGCGAGCGCTAGGGCCGCCAAGCTGGCTGTGCTCGACAGGACGAGGGTGCGTTGAAGCATGACCATGTTGAAAACCCCGTTTCTATGCTGTGCCGTGGACGGCGTAGCAGGGGCGTGCGCGATCACGTGCCATCCCCTCCCACTCGGTCTATGCCGAGATGTAGCGCTACATATTCATGAAGGGTTGGCATCGTCAATATAAAAATGTAGCGCTACACACAGTCTGTGGAGGGGCGCGTGGCGGCGAAGGATAAATCTCGGAAGTCGAGCAACGCGGTGACCATGCATAGCGTCGCCGCACACGCTGGTGTGTCCCCCATGTCGGTCTCGAACGTGATCAACGGCCGCAAGGTGCGGCCCGCGACTCGCGATGCGGTGCTGCGCTCGATCGAAGCGCTGAACTACAAGCCCAATGCGGCGGCCCGGGCCCTTGCGAGTGCCACCACCATGCGCATCGGCCTCGTCTATTCCAGTCCGGACAGCGCCTTTGTCAGCGCCATGCTGGTCGGTGCCCTCGACGCGGCGACACGCTGCGGCGCACAGTTGCTCATCCGCAGATCGACCAGCAAGTTGAGCGACATCCGCGAGACGATCCTGGCGCTCGTCGAGGAGGATGGCGCGAACGCACTGCTCCTGCCGGCACCCTATTGCGAAGTGGTCAGCGGCCAGGACGTACTCAAAAATCTCGGCGAAATGCCATTGATGGGCCTGTGCGCCGGCAGCGAGCTACCGGATGTCACGTCGGTCCGTATCGACGATTTCGCTGCGGCCTATGACATGACGACGCATCTCATCGGCCTGGGTCATCGTCGCATCGCGTTCATCCGGGCAGCGGCGCATCACCGGATCAGCGAGACGCGCTATGCGGGTTACCGGCAAGCGCTGCAGGACGCTGGCATCGTGCCCGACGATTCGATCGTGGCCGATGGCGATCTGACCTTCGACATGGGCATCGTCGCCAGCGAGGCGCTGCTCAACCTGCCGGTGCCGCCCAGCGCCATCTTCGCGAGCAATGACGACACGGCAGCAGCCGTGATCTCGGTTGCACACCGACGCGGTATCCATGTTCCCGAACAACTTTCGGTCGCCGGCTTCGATGACAGCCCGACTTCGACCCGGCTCTGGCCGCCGCTCACGACGATCCGTCAGCCCATCATCGAAATGACCAACACCGCGATCGAAGTCCTCGCACGCCGCTTCGCGGAGGGCGATGTGGGGTCCGAGCATACCATTTACGCGCCCTATGAGATCGTCACGCGCGGCTCGACCGCGAGGATGACCCAGCCGATCTGATCCATTTTCGCTTGCTGCTCCCGCGAGGTTTCCGATGTCCATCTCCCGCCGTGCGTTCATTGTCTCCCTGTGTGCGACGACTGCCCTCGCGACCGGATTCGCGGCCACGCGCGCGCAGGCGGCAGCGCGCCGACCCAACATCATCACGATCATCCTCGATGATGTCGGCTATTCAGACCTCGGTTGCTTCGGCGCGGAAATCCGGACCCCGGCGATGGATGCCCTGGCCGGTGCCGGGCTTCGCTATGCGCATTTCCACACCAAGGCAGTCTGTTCCTCGACGCGCGCGGCGCTGCTGACCGGGCGCAACAGCCACAGCGTCAACATGCCCGACGTGCCGGACGTGGTTCAGATCATGAAGAATGATCCGGCCCTGGCCGATATGTTCGACATTCCATCGAACGCGCAGAACCTCGCACAGGCGCTCAAGCGGCGTGGTTATGCGACCTGGGCCGTGGGCAAATGGCATCTCACACCAATGAAGGAACTGGGCGCCAATGCCGGCCGGACAAGCTGGCCGCGCCAGCGCGGCTTTGACTATTTCTACGGCTTCGCGCGCGGCTGGACGGACCAGTACCAACCTGACCTGGTCGAGAACGATCAGTATATCAAGCCGGAGCTTCCGGAAGGCTATCACCTGTCGGTCGATCTCACGGATCGCGCCCTTGCGCTGATCGAGCGGCATCAAGCCGCGCCGGAGGCTGGGCCGTTCTACCTCAATCTGGCCTATGGGACCGCCCATGCGCCGATACAGGTGTCGCGCGATTTCTCCGCGCCCTATGACGCGATCTACGAGAAAGGCTGGGACGCGGTGCGCGAATCGCGGTTCGAGCGGATGAAGGCGATGGGGATCGTGCCGCCGGAAACGGTCTTGCCGACCCGCGCCGGGACGGATCGCGCATGGGCCGATCTGGATGCGGACGAGAAGGCCGTCTTCACGCGCTACATGGCAGTCTATGCGGGCTTTATCGAGCATTGCGATCGACAGATCGGCCGATTGATCGATGGGCTCAAGCGCGGTGGTCTTTACGACGATACGATCATCGTTCTCCTCTCCGACAACGGCGCCGCAGGCGAAGCAGGCCAGGAGGGCGAGTTCGACGGGCTCTACCGCCGCAACACGCTGACGCCCGCCCAGCAGCGCGCACGCATCGAGGAGCTCGGCACCGGCAAGACCCAGGCCGAGTATCCGCGCCCCTGGGCGATGGTCGGATCGACACCCTTCCGCCGCTACAAGCTCTGGCCCTATTCCGGTGGCACGCGGACCCCGATGATCTTCAGCTGGCCCCGTGAAGTGCGCGATCCAGGCGCTATCCGGCGGCAATTTGTGGACGTGATCGATGTCGCACCCACGCTGCTGGATGCCGCCGGCGCGGCGTTCGACGCACAGGTAGATGGCGTGAAGCAACTACCCATAGCCGGTCGCTCCTTCCTCGCGACGGTGCGTGACGGCCGGGTCGAGGGCCGTCATACCCAATATTTCGAGCTGCGCGGCAATCGCGCGATCACGGACGGGCAGTGGCGCGCGGTCGCCATGCAGGCGTGCGGACAGGATCATGCGGCGGATCGGTGGGAACTCTATGATCTGGCCTCCGATTTTTCCGAAAGCACGGACGTTGCGTCCCGTCATCCGACGGAACTGCAACGCCTCAAGGCGCTCTGGCAATCCGAATGGGCCAGCTTTGTCACGACGCCCCTCGGCGCGCCTCTCGCCTTCGTTTGCGAACGACCGGCGATGTTCGACCTTGCCCCTGCGGCGAAGCGATAGCTGCGGGAGCTTTATTGCGCCCAAAGCAGCAACTCGCGACCCTGAACCCCAGCTGGTTCTACACCGCGAGCAGGCCCTGCCCGCCAGCGCATCGACCTTGTTGCCATCGTTGAAACATCGGCAACCCGAAGAAGCCATGATCGCCCCGGCTAGCGCGGCGACCGGCTATCGCTTTTAGAATATTCGGAAAACTGGAGCGGGCGAAGGGATTCGAACCCTCGACCCCAACCTTGGCAAGGTTGTGCTCTACCCCTGAGCTACGCCCGCTCTGGCGGGCCGGGGCAAGTGCCATCCGGCCGGGTGAGCGGCGCACCTAGCATCGCCCCCCAAGGGCGGCAAGCCCCTTTTACCACGAAACCCAAAGAATCCGCATGCCCTTGCGAAGCACGCCCAATCCACCCCATATGAGGCCGCGCACGGGCGCGAGACAGGAGACAAGACGTGGCCACCCTGGGGTTGAGCGAGAAGGACAAGCAGGCCGTTGCGGAGTTTCGCCGCGATGTGGTCGATCCATCGCAGACCAAGCTCGTGATTGTGGATTTCTGGGCGGAGTGGTGCGGCCCGTGCAAGCAGCTCTCGCCGGTGATCGAGAAGATCGCTGCAGAATATGCCGATCGCGGCGTGCTGCTGGTCAAGATCAATGTCGATGAGAATCGCTTCATCGCCAGCCAGTTCCGCGTGCAGTCGATCCCGACGGTCTATGCCATTTTCCAGGGCCAGCCGGTCGCGGACCTGACGCAGGCGCGCACGGAAGGCCAGTATCGCCAGATGCTCGACCAGATCCTGGCGCAGCTGCCGATCGAGAGTGAAGCGAGTCAGCTCGCACAGGATCTCGCGCCTTTGCTTGCCATGGGCGAAGAAGTCCTCGCCTCGGGCGACCATGAGCGCGCGCTCTCCGTCTTCTCGCAGATCATCGACATGGCGCCGGACAATGCCGAGGCGATCGGCGGCCTCATCCGCGCGCTCGCCGCGCTGGGCCAGGCGGACGAGGCCGAGGCGATGCTGGCGGAGCTGCCGCCCGAGCTGGCGAAGGACCCCGCCATCGAGCGCGGCCGCGCCGCCATCGCCCTCGCCCGCTCCGTCACGCCGGGCGTCGATATCGCGCCGCTCAAGGCACGGGTCGAGGCCAATCCGGACGATCACGAAGCTCTGTTCGAGCTCTCCTCGGCCCATATGGCCAATGGCGACCGGGACGCGGCGGCCGACGCCCTGCTCACCAGCATCGCGCGCGACCGCGCGTGGGAAGACGGCAAGGCGCGCGGGCAATTGCTGCAGCTTTTCGAAGTGGTCGGCCTCGAGGATCCCTGGGTCGCGGCGCAACGGCGCAAGCTCTCGGCGATCCTGTTCGCCTGAGACGAATGAACCGGCGGCTTGCCATCTTTCCCCTTGGCGGCGCGGTCCTGTTTCCGCGCATGCACTTGCCGCTGCACATTTTCGAGCCACGCTACCGGGCGATGATCAGCGAGGCGATGGCGCGCGACCAGCGTATCGGCATGATCCAGCCGAGCGGCCCCGGCGAGCCAGCGCCGCTCTACACGATCGGCTGCATGGGCCGGATCGCAGAGATCGAGGCACTGGAGGATGGGCGGTTCAATATCATCCTGACCGGCGAGAACCGCTTCCGCATCGCGCGCGAGCTCGATGTCGCGACCTTGTTCCGTCAAGTCGAGGCCGAGCTGATCGAGGATGATCCGGACGAGCCCTTTCTGGCGCCCAGCGAGCGCGCCGCGCTGGAGCTGGAAGCACGCACCTTCGCCGATGCACTCGGCTATGAGGTGGAATGGGACGCCGTCGCGACCCTCGACGATGAGACGCTCGTCCATGCCATCGCCCAGATCGCCCCGTTCGACATCGCGTCGAAACAGGCGCTGCTGGAAGCGGACAATCTGCCGGAGCGGTCCGAGCTGACTATCCAGCTCATGCAGTTCTTCCGCCGTGGCGACGCGCAGGGCAGCAATCGGCTGCAATAAGCTTCACGCGAAACGAAACCGGCCGGTCACCGTGGGAGGGGCAACCGGCCGGATCATGATGGCTCTGCGCGCGTTGCGTGGGACGTGCGTGCCTTGTGGGATCAGGCGGCAGCAGCCATCGGGACAAACGCTTCGTCATTCTGCGCAGCGGCAGCGGCCGGCGCGTCAGCCTGCACGGCCTCGGCCGCTTCGGGCTGCGGCATCAGCTTGCGGGGCGCGCGGTGCAGCAGGCGGGTGGCCAGCACGACGGCGCCCAGCCCCAGATAGACGGCGACGGCAGCGCCGAGGCTGAAGAACACCATCACAGCGAGCGAAACGCGCAGATAGTTGGGGTTGAAGCCGACGTCATCACCGATCGACTGACAGATGCCCAGCAGCGTGTCGTTGCGGGCAAAATTGGAAGGCTGATACGTCTGCATTCGAAACTCCTGTGGTCTGCCGACCGAGCGGCTCGCTGATGCACCATTCAATGCATGAGCCGTGCCAAATTCGGAAAATGGCTGATTTCGGTCAGAACGCTCTTGAGACGGAGCTGCTAACCGGTTCCCTTGGCGGAATTCACCACCAACTGTTGGGAATTTTTCCTAAGACTTGATTCGTCGCTGGGGTTGCGGCGCATAGACGCCAAGCTTGCCCAGCGCAAGCCTTGTGCGCTGCAACATATTAACCAGCCGTTTATGACGCGCTGAAGACGAGGCTTAAATTGTGTCGCCCAGCAGGAGCTTGGGGCGCGGGCCGCTTTCGCCCCGCGCTTCGGCCATGAACCGGTCCTTGAGCGGCCCCAGCCGCTGCACGGCAGAGAGGCCGAGACGGCGCACGAGCGAAGCGGGCTTGCCGGGCACGTCGAACAGGCGGACGAGCCCATCCATCATGACCGTGACGCTGAGCGAATCCAGCGCGCGCCAGCGCTGGTAGCGCGCGAGCAGCTGCGCATCACCGGGCTCGAGGCCCATGCGCATCCCCTCGACCACGACTTCGGCCAGCGCGGCCGCATCGCGAAAGCCGAGATTGACGCCCTGCCCTGCGATCGGATGGATGGCATGGGCCGCATCACCCACCAGCGCCAGCCTTTTGTCCGTGATCCGCGCCGCCCGATGATAGCCGAGCTTGTAGCTCTGCATCGGCGCGGCGAGGCGGATGGCCCCGAGAAAATCGCCCATGCGCTTCTTCGCCTCGGCGAGCCAGGCGCGCTCGGGCAGTTTCAGATAGGCTGCGGCATGATCATTGGGCACGGTCCAGACGATCGCCGAGCGCGTTCCTGGCTGCATGGGCAACAGCGCGAACGGGCCGCCGGGATAGAAGATCTCGTAGGCCGTGTTGCCATGCGGCGCGTCATGATCGATCGCCGTGACCAGAGCGGTATGCGGATAGGCCCAGCTCGCCACCGGAATGCCGGCCATCTCGCGCGTCGGGCTGCCGCGCCCCTCGGCCCCGATCAGCAGGCTCGCACCGATCTCCGCGCCGCTCCCGAGACGCGCGGTGACGCCATAATCGTCGCGCACGATGTCGATCGCCTTGTCGGGCTGGAAGCGCGTCACGGCCTCCGCGCCCTGCGCCGTCTTGTCGATGGCAATGCGCAGTTCGCGATTTTCGACCATGAAGCCCATGGCGCCGTCTTCGGGGTCGGGCGCGAAGTCCAGCGCGCCGCCAGTCAGGCCCTCGCTCACCCAGATGCGATCGATCGGGCAGGACTTGCCGTCCAGATGCGCGGCGACGCCGATCGCCTCGAACAGCTTCCAGCTCGCGCTCGATATGGCGGAGACGCGGCCATCGAAGCCCGGCGCGGTGGCGTGAGACGGCTCGGCCGGATCGATCACCGCGCAGGTGACGCCGTGCCGCCCGAGCGCGATGGCGAGTGTGAGCCCGACCAGACCGCCGCCGAGGATGATGACGTCGAAACGCTGCATGCGCCGTCTCTAGCCTCTATCCAGCCGCATGGCGACCGGCTTGTTCGCATCGGTGAGAATGGCCGCTAGCCGTAGCGTCATGTTCAGGACAGACTGGTCTCGCGCGAGACTTCAATTGGCAAAAACCCGAGTCTCGCAGCATCGGGCACGGGCCGGGTCGCGATCCACGTCATTCTGGCCACCATTCTGGAGGGAAAGACATGCTCAATCGCGAAGAGGCGTTGAAGACGATCGAAGCCGCCTATGCCGCCCGCGCCAGCGGGGACAAGGCAGCGCTGGCGACCTATTGGGCGAAGGGCGCGCAATTCCGCATCGCCGCCGACGCCAATTTCCTGAAGAACGTTCCACTCAGCGCCGAGACGCCGATGGCGGCGATCGGCGAACTCATCGACAAGTTCGCGTTCAGCGAGATGGAGCGGATCGCCGCCGTGGTCGAGGGTCGCAAGGTGGCGGTACATTGGGCCGTTACCGTGCGCTTCGCCGGTGGGGCGCCGGTGAGGACCGAACTCATGGACATGATCGACCTCGACGATGACGGGCGCATCGAAACGTTCGTGCAGTTCGCCGACACGGCACAAATCCGGGCGCTGATGGAAGCGGAAGGCGCGGCTGCCTAGGCCGGGTCGATTTGGAACGACCTGTTTCGACGACTTTGCGGCTGTTAATGAATGCGATCTCGACTGCCAAAAACAAACGGTTAGCTCGGCTCATGTTCGCGCCGGACGGCGTCCTTTATCCGCTTAAATGCCCTTCCGGTTGTATAGAAATTGGTGATCGCGAACCGCCCAATCATCAATCGAATGACCGACAGGAACGATGTTCCATTTTCATGATCTATACGAACGACAAGCCCAATTTTATGTAATCGGATCAATTGGATATCTTTAATCTGGCCGAATGAAATTCGGATAGGATTTGCTTCTCCTATGAACGTGACGGCGTGGCTATCGACTTCCATCCGACCCCTCTCCACTTTTGTCGAAAAATTCAGGTCGGGGCCATGATGGAAGAATATCCGATAGCTCATGCTGAATTCCGTAAGATAGTGTCTGCTGACTCAATTCCTCGTTTAAATGCCGATCTTCCGCAAACCACCCCAAATCAGCCGTCGCGATGACGCTGCCCTTATTCACGCCACCAAAGGTCACACGAAGGTCACACTATCGAGCATGTTTCTCCGCTTCGGCGCCGGTGCCGCGGGGAGGGATTTTCGGACCTGAGAAAGAGCTCGGTTCCGTTACCATGGGCTGGAACCTGTAGGACAGCAATTATTTCAGACTCTCGCGAATTGACTGTCCGCGCCACTTAGCGAAGATCGCTGATCAACACCCTCGCATCGCCCATCTGAGCGTAGGCGAATGCCACATCGAAGACCGGCTCCAGCATCGCTGGCGTCAGCACGTCGCCGACCGGGCCGGCCGCCACCAGCGCGCCACGATCGAACAGGATCGCGTCGTCCGCGAACCGCGCGGCCAGCGCGAGATCATGGGCAACGATGGCGACGCCGACGCCGCGCGCGGCGATGGCCCTCAGTTCGATCATCAGGGCGTGGCGATGCGCGATGTCGAGCGCGGCGAGCGGCTCGTCCGCGAGGATCCAGTCAGGTGCGCCTGCCAACACGCGTGCCAGCATCGCGCGGGCGCGCTCGCCGCCGGACAGCGTGCCTGCCAGCCGATCGGCCAGATCGGTCAGAGCGAGATCGGCCATTGCCCGGTCGATCGCCGCGCGGCCGTCCGGGCTGGTAGCATCGTCATAAGGGAAGCGCCCGAGCGCCACGAGCGCACGCACGGCGATGTTCCAGTGCAGCGGGGCATCCTGCGGAAGATAGCCGATGCGCTTCGCCCGCAGACGTACGGCGATGTCCTGCAGCGACGCGCCGTCGAGCAAGACGCGCCCCTGATCGGGCGCGCGCAGTCCGGCGAGACAGGACAGCAAGGTCGACTTACCCGCGCCATTGGGACCGACGATCGCCGTGACCCGGCCGGGCATCAGCCGGGCTTCGACATCGCGCAGGATGGCGGCGTTGCCGACCGAGATGCCGAGAGCCTCCGCGACGAGCATCAGGCCAGCTCCCGCCGGTAGCGCACGAGCAGTGCGAAGAAGAATGGCGCGCCGATCAGCGCCATCGCGACACCCAGCCGCAATTCGCCCGCGCCGGGGACCAGCCGCACAAGGCTGTCCGCAATGAGCACGAGCAGCGCACCGCCCAGCGCCGAGGGGATCAGCAGGCGCGACGGTTCGGCTCCGAAGATCGGCCGCAGCATATGCGGCACGATCAGACCGACGAAACCGACAATGCCGGTTACCGCGACCGAGCCGCCGACGATCAGTGCGAGCGCGACGGCGAGCAGCAGCTGCAAGCGGCGCAGATCGACGCCGAGCGACCGTGCGACGGCCTCACCCAGAGTGAGCGCATCGAGCGCGCGCGCCTGTGTCAGCAACAGCGCCGATCCCGCAAGCACCAGCGGCGCGGCAATGCGCACGTCCAGCCAGCCGCGATCCGTCAGCGCTCCCATGAGCCAGCTGATGATTTCCGAGGTGGCGAAGGGATTGGGCGAGAGCGCAATCAGCAGGGCCGTCAGCGCGCCCGCTAGCGAGGACAGCACGGTCCCGGCCAGCACGAACGCGACGGCACTGGCGCTGCGTCCGGCCAGCAAGCCGAGCAGCAGCACGGCCAGCGCCGAGCCGATCATGGCGAACAGGGCGACAATCCCTGTCGCACCCGCGAGACCAAGGAAGATGGCCGTGACGGCCCCGAGCGCAGCCAGCGCCGAAATGCCGAGGATCGCCGGGTCGGCCAGCGGATTGCGCGTATAGCCCTGCAGTGCCGCGCCGGAGAGGCCGAGGCCCGCGCCGACGGTCAGCGCCAGCAAGGCGCGCGGCAGGCGCAGTTCCATCATGATGATGCCGCGCGGGTCGCCCTGCGTCATGCCCCATAGCGGCACCCAGACTTTGCCGGTGATCAGCGCCAGCAGCAGCGCCAGGATCACGCCGAGCGCGAGCAGGCCGAGCTTGGCCGAGCGGCTCACGAGCGGCCCTGCGCGCGGCGGATTGCGGCCAGCCGGCCAGCCGCTTCTATGAGATTGGGCCCGGCGCATTGCAGCAGCCGGTCCGGAAAATCGGCAGACTTCAGCCCCGGCACTTTCGCCAGCAAGCGGCTCTCGGCGTCGCCTTCCGCGCGATCAGTGAGCAGCAGCCGCGGCGGCCGGGCAATCATCGGCTCGAGCGGCAATATGTCCCACATGGCAAGGCCATAATCCGCGCTCATGTTGCGGAAACCGGTCTGCACCAGCAATTCGTCGGCAAGCGCCCCCTGCCCCGGCACGAGGCCGCCGCCCAGCCGGATCAGCGCCGGCAAGGGCTCTTCATTCCTCGCCGGCCGCGCCGCCATCAGCGCCGCATCGATCCGCGCCAGCAGCGCCCGTCCCCGCGCCTCATGACCGACCGCGCGCGCCACCTGCAGCACCTGCTGCCGGCTCTGCTCAATCGTCGCAGGCACGTCCACCCGCTCGATGCGGATGCCGACATCGCGGATCATCCGCTGCGTCGCCGGGGCGACATGCGAGCCGAGCAGCACGAGATCGGGCCGCAGCGCCACGACTTCCTCCGCCGTCTCGGCATTGGCGGGGTAGCGGCGCGCGACCGCCAGGGGAATGGAAGTCGCGCGCGGATCGTGGCTGTAATGGCTGATCGAGAGGATCTGCGCCGGATCGGCCACCTCGACGAGGATCGCATCGACACAGGGATTGAGCGACATGACGCGCGGCGCCGCCGTGGCTTGCGGCGCGGGCACGGCCTGCTTGCCGCCGCATCCGGCAAGCATGAGCAGAGAGGCCAGCGCCGCAACGCGCATCATAGTTTCACCCGCACCCCGCCATAAGCCGCACGGCCATAGGTTCCATAGCCATAGGCGGTTTCGTAATCGGCATCGAAGACATTCTCCACCCTGCCGAACAGTTCGAAGCGCTCGTCGATGCGATAGCTCGCCCGCAGATCCAGCAGTACATAGCCATCGAGCGAACCGCTCGGCGCGGTTGGATCGACGGCGTCGCTATTGAGGCGAAAGGTCGCGCCGGTGGCGAAGCCGAAGCCCCAGTCCTTGTCCATCGATAAGCTGATGCCGTGGACCGGGCGACGCGACAGATGTCGATCGAAATTGGCGCTACCTGGCGAGCGGTCGCGCGTATCGACCAGGCTCCAGGCGAGCTCGATGTCGAAGCCCTCGACCGGGCTCAGCGCGACTTCCAGCTCGGCGCCCTGCGCTTTGGTGCGCGCAAGATTGCCATAGCGGAAGGTCGCCATGTCGAAATCGATCTGGTTGCGCGTGGTCCGGCTAAACAGGGTCAGAGAGACCTGCCCCTTCCCGTTCGCGAAGCTGCGGTCGAGCCCGACATTGACGCTGTCCGATCGCTCTGGCGCCAGGCTCGCTGTGCCGCTGAACGTGTCATAGAGCTGGTAGAGCGACGGAGTCCGGAAGCCCTCGCCATAAGCGAAGCGCACACGAGTCTTGCCGTCCGCAAGGCCAAGATTGGCATTGGCGCCCAGCGTCGTGACGCCGCCGAACTGGCTATGCTCGTCATGTCGCACACCGCCGGTCACCGACAAGCGCGGCAGCGGCCGCACGATCAGCATGGCAAAGCCGCTGTCCGTCTGCGCGTCATGCGTTTCATCGGACCCGAAACCGAAGAAGCGATAGTCCGGCGCGTCATGCGTGTAGCCGAACAGCAGGTCCGCTGCCCGGTGAACGGCAAGCTTGCCCTGATAGTCGAGGCGCCAGCCATTGCCGCGATAGCCGAAGTCCACCGGCGATCCGGCCACGAAGCGATAGTCGCGCCGATTTGCCAGATAGGTAAAGGAAAGGCGACTGTTGAACGCGCCGCCGAAGCTCGATGCCTTCAGGCCCGCATAACCGGTAAACTGACTGAATTGACTGACATCGCTGCTGTCCGATGGCGCTCCGAAGAAGCTGTCATAGTCGAGCACCGAGTCGACATAATAACCACGCAGGTCAATCGATATCTCGCTCGTGAGCGGCGCCTCGATGCGCGCATGCGCCGTCACATTCTCCAGCCCGTCCGTCTCCGTCGCACCGAAGCGGCGCGCGGCGCTGGAAATGCCGTCGGTGCGCAGGCCCGCCAGACCGGCGTCGACGCGCAGGCCCCCGTCGCGCCAGCCGACATCCGCAATGCCTTGCGCCGTTCCGGCATAGCCGCCCTCGGCCGAGGCGCGCAGCAAGAGGCCATCGGGTGCATCCTCGTCGCGCGTCGAGAGATCGATCACGCCGCCGATCGCGTCCGAGCCGTAGGGAATGGCATTGGAGCCGCGCATCACCTCGATCCGGCGGATATTGCCGACGAGCAGATTGCCGAAATCGACAGCATCGCTGGTGCTGCTCGGATCGTTGACGCGCACGCCATCCAGCAGCACCAGCGTCTGCCCGACTTCGGCGCCGCGCAGAGACACGCTCGTCACCGAGCCGAGGCTGCCATTGCTGTTGATGCGCACCGAGGGCACACGCCCGAGCAGATCGGCGACGCTGCGCGCCTGGCTCCGCTCGATCGTGGCGGCATCGATGATGCTGACGGTCTGGCCGCTTTCGTCGCGGTCCTGCGGCTGTCCGGTCGCGGTCACGATGATGACCGACGCGGACTCCTCCGCCATGGCCGGCGCGGAGATAAGCAGCCACAGCGCCGACAATGGCGCAAATTTCAGATGATTTCCCTTCGTCACAGGACGTCCCTCACACAGTCGGCAACGGCCGGCCACGACAGCCGGCGCGCGGCCGTTTCCTTGTGTCGTCACGCGAGGGTTTCAGCCCCGTTCGCTCGGCAACTCCCGACCGGCGAAGGACAGACTGTCAGCGGGCAGGTCTCCTGGCTCCCGGGTCATCGCGTCCGTGCCGCCTTCCCATGGCTCGGGACTTGTGTCCCTTGCCGCAGTGGCGTGGATGGCACTTGGCTCGCCGGTTACAGTTGCGGGTACAGCACCGGACTTTCACCGGACTTCCCTTTCTCGCCCCACTCGCATGGGGACCCGTAACGGGTGTGAGGTCTAGAGGGATGCGGCCGGACGGTCAACGGCGGCAATGTCCGCGGCGCGCCGATAACGGAAAACCGTGGCAGGCGGAACATTGCGGACGATCGTCCCGACGCGATCGACGCCGAGGTCCAGCGCATCCGCGACGGAGTCGGCGAGCGGCGGACGCGGCGAATAAGTGAACTGGATGAACGAGCCACCGGGCTGCAGGAGCTTGAAGGCTTCGGCGAGAATGGCCTTCTGCAGCGTTTTGCTCATCGCCAGCAGCGGGAGGCCGCTAATGACGCACTGATAGGCCCCCGCGCCGCCCTGCGCTTCGGCCAGGACGCTCTGCGCAGGCGCCTCGATGATCTTCACGCCATGGAAGTGTCGCCGCAGATTGCGCGCGAAGGTCGGGTCGATCTCCACGACTTCGAGATCGCTCACGGGCAGGCCCGTCGCCAGAATCTCGCGCGTCAATGCACCGGTGCCACCGCCGAATTCCATGACCGGCCCGCCCTGCGGATCGATCTGTCGCGCCATCATCCGGCCCAGATAGGGGCTGCTGGGAACGATCGAAGCCGTCTGCCGCGGTTTGCGGATCCAGGCGTGGAGGAACTTGAGATATTCACCGGCGCTGTTGCGGCGTTCGGTGAGCATAGGTCCGTTGCTGGCCATCGCCCCTCGCTCAGGATGTCACAGAAGTGCCTCACTAGAGCGCGGGACTGGCGATGAAAAGAGGCAAGATGCGCCTGGGGGGAAGCCGACGCGAAGGATGGGCCTTATGCCTCCGACCCGCCCTGTCGCCGAATGACTGGCAACGGCAGGGAAGTACCCGTGGAAAGCTCGTTCTTCGCCTCGTGAGTTCCCGACTTAGCCGAGGCCACGGACCTGCACAGGCAGCCGCCGATCAGTATCCAACGGCTACGCCCGACCCGGCACAGATGGCGCCGAAGAGCGCTGCCAGGAAAAGCCTTTTTCCTCCACGAAATAACAAAATCTTAGATCAATACTTCTCCAAGAAAGATAATATATCTTCCTTCTTATAGAAGTTTTTCATAATTGGCGTAAGAAGTAAATCTTCCTTATATTTCTGAGGCATTCTGATCAGCGACTTAACCTTATTGTATTGATTTTTATATATTCTTTCTTCGGAATTATTTGAGTGCCCGAGTTCCTCTATGCCGAAAAATGCTTCAAGAAATGGCGTACTGATGTGCAGCTTTTCAAATACATAGAATAGGAGATAACTTCCTCTCGGAAGTCCATAAACTCCAATACCAAGATTTCTGTTGAATTCCAGAAATTCTATTTCCGTTATTTCAAAAAATTCATAAAACCATTCATTGAATGAATAATGCCATTGCTGAGATAAAAATATATCTATTATTTTAATTGGAGAAACTTCATTTATTTTGTCTTTGTCCATGACAAAGCAATATTCTCCTTGATAATCGTTTTTTCGTATCTTGAGATCATTGCAGAAATCATCTGCATAGGTCTGGAAAAAATAGGACAGGTTCCGATCCAGCGGGTTTCTAATGCCGGATATGACGAGGCAATTTTCCTGTTGTGTCACGACATCCCTCAGAAAAGCGAGGGAGTGGCCGTGATGCACATTGAAGCCCGCCCCCCTGAGGGAGTGAAGGAAGGATGCGCTTCCAACCTTTGCTACGGTATTGATATAGATTTTATCGACGTTCAAATCTTCCCAGCGCATCCAAATGCCTCCTTGCTGTCTGTTAAAAATTCGCTGGATTATCCCCTCTTGGAGCGCGGGATCACCCGAAGCAGCGGATCGCACCCGCAATTCGGCGAATCCGGCCCGGATGAGGGTTTCCAGCGCTTCCTCCAGTCTCTCAAGGCGGAGGGCGCCGGTTGACGCAGAATAGGGACAATAGCCGTCGCGGCTCCCGGCATGGCCGCCAATCGATCTGTCATCGAAAGTCGATCATCTGCTTTCCCGTCGATAGGATGGGAACAAATAGGCAATGAGAACGCGGCGTCCGCCATCGGCGCACCTTCCAGCAGGGGATCAGGCTTCGCTCAGCGCTATCGGCGATTCCCTAAGATGCCGTTAACCATGATCATCGTTCCGTCGAAGGCGCATGGTGTGCAGGCCGTGATCGCCAGAGGCTTCGGCCTACCAGAGAACCCGCCCCTCTGGCGTGAGAGGTGGGATCATTGCCACATCGGCAGGCAGTCTTCCAGAGACGTTTCGGTTTCGAGTGAACCGTAAGGTCTCAAGCTTTTCTGTGTTTTCCGTGATTTGGCGTCACCGGACTGCGTTTGCGAGCCGCCAGATGAGGCCATCCGGCTCGAAATCACTCTAATCGGATAGCCCGGTCAGGGCGTCGGCGATGCGCACCCGCAGCGATTCGAGCGTGATATTGCCAGCTTCGGCGACCATGTCGGCGGCGCGAAGAGTGCGCGAAAGATTTTCATTGCGCTGGCACAGTTCGTCGATGGTCTGCAGCGCATCCATATGCCCGGTGATGATCTGCGGATCGGCGCACAGGCCCATGCCCATCTTCTCCAGCAATTCGCGGATACGCTCAAGTTCATCGGCAATGACCGTGCGCATCAGCGGGTCGTCCGCCATGGGAGTCCCCGGCGTCGCGGCGTGAATGGCTGACATGCGGCTCATCGAGATCGATTCCCCTCTGTAACTTTGCTCAATGAACGGCGTGACGGACTGCGGCGACCAGTCGCTCCGGGTCGAACGGCTTGACGATCCACCCGGTCGCACCGGCATCACGCCCGCGCGCGCGCTTCTCCTCGGTGCATTCTGTGGTCAGCACGAGGATGGGGCGATCGACATGGCGGCGATGCTCGCTGCGTAGCGTCTCGATGAGGCCGTATCCGTCCAGACGCGGCATGTTGATGTCGGTGATGATGAGATCGACTTCATTATTCTCCAGCCAGTCGAGCGCCGCCTGGCCATCCTCGGCCTCCTCCACATCGAAGCCGCTGCTCGCCAGCGTCATCTTCAGGAGTGCGCGCATGCTCCGGCTGTCATCCACGGCTAGAATCTTCGTCGGCATTTCCCAAACTTCCGTGCTCTTCTCGCCGCCCGATCGGCTCGAACGGGCACGATAGAGCGCATCCCCTTTAAAAATCGTTCCGCCCTGTCAGGACGACGGCACAAAACGACGAACGCATTGCACGAGGCGCATTGAACACGGCTGGATGCCGGGCAGCGGCACGCAAGCAGCGCAGTCATTCGACGATGGAGGGAAGATCCGCGCCGGCCACCTGCCACTGTGGGAGGATATGACGGCGGCCGGCGCGGCGTCTGCGTTCCTTATAGCCCGCGGGGGGTTAACGATCGGTAAATCGGCACCCTGGATATATACAAATTCAAGTGGTTAGATTTCCGCCTGAATCAGCCAGTCATGGAAGAGACGGACGGCGCGGCGTTCCAGCGCCTTGGGCCGGCACACGAAGAAATAGCGATAGGGGCTTTCAATGTGCTGGTCGAACAGGCGCACGATGCGCGGATCCTGCGCATGCTCGAAATGGCGGCCATGCATCACCGCGATGCCGAGCCCCTGCGCCGCCGCTTCCAGCATGAGCGCACCCGAATCATAATAATCGATCGAGGCCGGGTTGAGCTGTGGCTGCCCGACGGCTTCCTTCCAGATATCGAACGTCGCCGACATGTCGCGGTGGATGAGCACGGTCTGCCGTGCAATGTCCTGCGGCTTGCGGATGGCGCCCTCGCCTTCCGTCATCGCCTTCGATCCGATGAGATAGACCTGATCGCGATCCAGTTCGCGCGCATAGAGCGAGGGATCGACGTCGCGCGCCAGCACGATGGCCGCGTCCAGCCCTTCGCCCAGGCGGGCGATTGCATTGGGACTCGTATCGACGTCCAGATGCAGGTCCGGATAGGCCCGGTGGAACTCGCCGAGGCGCGGGAACAGCCGCTGACTGGCGAACAGCGGCAGCATGCCCAGGCGCACGCGCATCGTGCGCGCACCGCTGGTCGCACTTTCGATCGCCGCACCGAGCGCATCGAGCGCCGGAGCGATTTCCTTGAGCAGCCCATGGCCGTGCTGATTGAGCTCGAGCTGCTGATGCTTGCGCTCGAACAAGGTGTATCCGAGGAAGCGTTCCAGCGCCTGGATGCGACGGCTCAGCGCAGGTGCGGAAAGTGCCAGCTCCTCCGCCGCGGCTTTGACGGACCCAGTACGGGCGACCTGAACGAACGCTTCCAGGGCGGTAAGGGGTGGCAGGCGACGCATGAGCGGTTCAACGCTCCATGTTTATATGTTGCATTGCACAAGCATGCCGCAACTGCGAGCAAGACGCCAGCCCCGTTTTTGTCGGGAAGTGAACATTTTAGGCTCGACCGGCGCCCGATCGGCGAAAGCGCGAAAGGAGGTTCAGTTGCGCGCGCCCAATTGCTAGTTTCCCTCATTCGCCCGCCGCCCGGCGGGATTTCAAGATTTGAAGGACTCCCCTCATGCGTCGCTCCTTTATCGCGCTTGCCCTAGCGTCCGTCAGCCTGTCCGCCTGTTCGAATCGCCTTGCCGGCGAGGCACCACCGGCCGGGCCCGCTCCGGTCGAGACCGCTGCGCCAGCATCCCCTCCGGCACCCAAGCCGACGATCGGCGACTATGGCTTCGACGAGACCGGCATGGACCGCAACGTCGCGCCCGGCGACGACTTTTATGATTATGCCAACGGCACCTGGACGAAGAACACGCCGATCCCGGCAGACAAGTCCAACTACGGCATGTTCACGCTGCTCGACGATCTCTCGAAACAGCGCACGCAGGAAATCCTCGACACCGCGAAAACCGATCCGTCGAGCAAGATCGGCAATGCCTATGTCGCCTATCTCGATGCGCCGACGGTCGAGGCGCAGGGACTCGCCCCCATCAAGCCGTGGCTCGACGCGATCAAGGCCGTGAAGACGCGCGCGGACTATGTCGCCGTCTTCGCCCAGTCCGCCCGCAACGGCGTGTCCCGCCCGTTTGGCGGCTATGTCGGGCAGGACGACAAAGCACCAGAGAACTACATCTTCACGCTGACGCAAGGCGGCCTCGGCATGCCGGACCGCGACTATTATCTCCAGCCAGGCGAGAAGATGGAGACGACCCGCAAGGCCTATGTCGCGCATCTCACCAGGATGTTCGAGCTGGCCGGCGAGACGGACGGCGCGAAGCGTGCGGCGGCGCTCATGGCCTTCGAGACCGAGATCGCCAAAGTCCACTGGACCCGCGTCGATAGCCGCGATGCCGAGAAGACCTATAACAAGATGACGTTGGCCGAGCTGACCAGGCTGGCGCCCGGCTTTGACTTCGCCACCATGTTCAAGGCCGCTGGCGTCAATGCGGACAGCCTCCTCGTCTCGCAGCCGAGCGCCATCAAGGGTGAAGCGGCGCTCATCGCCAAGGCGCCGCTCGCCGTATTGAAGGACCAGCTACTGATCCGCAGCCTCGACAATTTCGCCGATTATCTGCCCGACGCGATCGGCAATGAGAGCTTCGCCTTCTACGGCACGACACTCAATGGCACCCCGCAGCGCGAGGAGCGCTGGAAGCGCGGCGTCACTTTCGTCAAGGGGTCGCTCGGCGAGGAACTCGGCAAGGCCTATGTCGCCAAATATTTCCCGCCGGAGACGAAGGCCGCCGCAGACCAGCTGGTGAAGAATGTGCTGGCCGCCATGGGGCGCCGCATCGATGGCCTCCCCTGGATGAGCGCCGAGGCCAAGGCACGCGCCCACAAGAAGCTCGCCGCCTTCACGCCCAAGATCGGCTATCCCGACAAGTGGCGCGATTATGCGGGGCTGGAGATCAAGCGCGGCGACCTGTTCGGCAATGCGCTGCGCTCCAACCAGTTCGACTATGACTATATGGTCGGCAAGCTCGGCAAGCCCATCTACCGCTGGGAATGGTTCATGACGCCGATGGAGATCAACGCTTATGCCAATTTCGGCATGACGGAGATCGTCTTCCCGGCCGCCATCCTGCAGCCACCCTTCTTCGATCCGCATGCCGACCCGGCGATCAACTATGGCGGCATCGGCGCCGTCATCGGCCATGAGATCAGCCATCACTTCGACGATCAGGGCGCGAAATATGACGAGACCGGCCGCCTCGCCCAATGGTGGACCGATCAAGACGTCGCCAATTTCAAGGCACTGACCGACAAGCTCGTGAAGCAGTATGACTCTTATGAGCCCCTGCCGGGCGAACATGTGAAGGGCGAACTGACCCTTGGCGAGAATATCGCCGATCTTGCAGGTCTCACCGCCGCCTATGAAGCCTACAAGGCCTCGCTCGGCGGCAAGGAAGCGCCGGTCATCGACGGAACGACGGGCGACCAGCGCTTCTATCTCGGCTGGGCGCAGGTCTGGCGTCGCAATTATCGCGAGGCCAATCTGCGCCAGCGCCTGCTGACCGATCCGCATTCCCCCTCCGAGGAGCGCGTCGCGATCGTGCGGAATCTCGATCCCTGGTACGGCGCCTATTCGGTACCGGCAACGGGCAAGCTGGCACTCCCTCCCGAGCAGCGCGTCCGCATCTGGTGACCCGGCTCCGGTACGTGGCGCTCGTCTGGATTAACGAGCGCCGCCACAGTGCAGATTTTACATTGGCGTTTTACTTGCGGGATGCCGACGAAGCGCCGCACTGACTGAAAATGCTCCGGTTTCGGACGTCTCGTTTCGACACAGCCGCCTTAACCTCAATTGTTAATTTTCGTTGCGCGGCGCGAGGGCGCATGCGATTATTCGGTCAGCGCCGTGTCAGGCGTTGTGGGAGAATTTGAATGAACAAGCAGCTTCGTGCGGCAGTCGTTGCACTGGCGGCGTTGGGTCTGGCTCCGGCCGCCAATGCGACCGTCGTCGAGGGAATCCAGCTCTCGTCGGGCGACTGGTTCGACCATTTTGAAGGCGAGTCGACATCGACTGGCGCTGGCCAGATCGATCTCTTCACCTTCAATCTCGACGTTGCGAGTTCATTCACGACGGCGCTCCTGACTTCGGTCGCAAATCCGAAGCAGGATCTCGAGTTCGAGTCGGTCGATCTCGACGGCGTGCATTTCTTCACGATCACCAACGGCTTCCTGTCCAAGGCCGAGCTGAACCCCGTCGCTCTGGCGGCCGGCGACCATGTGCTGCGCGTGAAATATTCCTCGACGGCCGCTAAGGTGACCTATGCGGGCGACATCACCATCAATCCGGTCGAAGTGCCCGCGCCGACGAGCTGGGCGGTCATGTTCGCCGGTATTGGCGGCCTCGGCTTCACCATGCGTCGCCGGATGCAGACCGCGAAGACGACGCGCGTCGCTTTCGCCTGACCGCGAAGCAGAGACCAGACTTCGTTTCAGGGTTTCAGGGGCGCGACGGAGCTACCGTCGCGCCTCTCTTTTTTCCTCGGATATGACGTATTGGCGCCCGCCGGCGCGAGCGATAGCCCCCGAAATACTCGCCGGTGCAGCATGGCGTCGGCCCGGTCGGGATCAACCGTCGCGGGATGGCGTTTACCCAAGCGATTCGCGTTAAGCATATTCCTTCAGACATTGAGGCGGAAATTTACACGATGGCCGTGGAAAAACGCGCTGGACGGCCCATTTCCGCTTTCCAATAATGCACTGTTTTTCAATGATTTCACGGCCCGCCTACGAAACCCATCTCATTCTGAGACACCCAAATGTAAAACTTGGCTAACGAAGCTTGAACTTCGCAGTCGCAGCAGGCTATTTGCAAATCGCCAACCAAGGCGTTGTGGGAGATTACAATGAAGAAGGCTATTCTGGCAGCGACTGCTGCCGTTGCGGCGCTGGGCCTTGCCCCGTCCGCGAACGCAACCGTGGTCGAGGGCATTCAGCTCGCGTCGTGGGACCCGTTTGATCACTTCGAAGGCGAAGCGGCTTCGGCCGGTGCGCTGCTTTCCGACTCGTTTGCGTTCACGCTGGATGTGGACAGCTACTTCACGACCGCACTGCTCGGCTCGGTTTCGGGTCCGCAGGGCAACATCGATTTCATCTCGGTTGATCTCGATGGCGTGTTCTTCGGCAGCGTGTCGAACGGCGCGTTCTTCTCGACCGCCGAGATCGTGGGCGCGTTCCTGACGGCCGGCGCTCACACGCTGAACATTTCGTACAGCTCGACCAAGGCGGCTGTCACCTATTCGGGCGACATCTCCATTGCTCCGGTTCCTGAGCCCACCACCTGGGCCATGATGGTTGCCGGTATCGCGGCTGTCGGCGTTGCTATGCGTCGCCGTTCGCAGAACGCCCGCGTCGCGTTCAGCTAAGAGATTTCTTGGAGGAACGGGGTTCGACCTCGTCCCTCCAGGCTCTCACAAGGCAAGAATAGCGTCGATATCATGACGATATCGACGCTATTTCTTTGTCTGTGCTACACTGAATGAAGCCTTGTATCGCCAACGATGTCAGCCTCGCTCCCCCGCGGCCAGGGCACATCGGCAAATTCCCTGATGAACAAATGGCGGCGATGAGTGGGGAGCCGGTCATCGCCCCTCCTCTGAAGAGGAGGGGCGATAATGTCCGCAATGTCGTCGCATCCCGACGGTCCAGCTTCGCCTGCCCCGCGAGATCTCTCCGCGAACCGGGAGCGGCCGTTCAGGCGGACCCGCGTGCCAATCGCCGCCAGAGCCGTTCAGCCGGCCCCTGCCCCATCCTCCGCCGCCACGCAACGGACCAGCCGATCATGACGGCCCACATGCCGATCACCGGCACCAGCAGCACAGCCCGGCCGAGCGTCCCGAACAGCGCGAGGCCATAGCCGTAGAACAGGCCGGTCATGACCAGGCTGGTCAGCAGATAGTTGGACAGGGCCAGCCGGCCGATCGCGCGGATCGCACGGACCAGCCATGCATCGGGCAAACGCACCGCGATGCCCATGGCAAGCGCAGCAAGGCCCACGGCGAGCGGCAGGCGCAACGGCACAGACCAGCCGAAAGACGCGGCCTGTGCGGCCAGAGGATCGCGGGAAGTCAGCACCCAAAGCGCCAGTCCGATCATCGGTACAAGGCCCACGACAAGCGCCCGCCGCCAGGTCGCGCCATATTGCGTCGGCTGCCATTGCCCGGCGAGAAAGCCACCCTTGAGCATCGCCATACCCAGCGCGATGAAGGCGAGCATTTCGGGCACCGAATAGAGCAGCAGATTCAGGAATTCGTGCGGCGCGCCGGCCATACGAAACGCCAGTATCTCGTCATAGCCCTGCCGATAATGCGCCAGTTCGGACGCGACCGACGCGCTCTGCCCAATGCCCAGCGCATCCGCATAGCTTGCCCATTGCGCCTGTGCCGCGCCCGGTGTCTGCGCAGCCGAGCGCAGCCAGAACGCCGGCAAGGTCGCCGAGAGATTGATCAGCCATTGTGCGCCAAGCAGGGCGAGCGCGAGCTTGATGAGGCTGAGCGTCTCCAGCCGCACGAACAGGGTCGCGACGAGGCCGCACAAGGCGAGCTGCAGCAAGATATCGCCCGACCAGAGCAGCAGATAATGGGCAAGGCCGATTAGGATCAGCCAGAGCATCCGGCGCCGATGCGCCGCAACGCCCTCCCGCCCGTCCATTTCCGCAGATTCCATGACCAGCAGGATTGACGCGCCGAAGAGCAGCGCAAACAGCGCGCGCATCTTTCCGTCGACGAACAGGAAATTGAACAGCCACGCGGCGAGATCGGCGGGGCCATTCGTTCCGGCGGCGAACGGATTGAACAGCGCGGCAGAGGGGAGCGCGAAGACTACGATATTGGCGAGGAGAATGCCCATGACGGCACAGCCGCGCAGGAAATCGAGACCGTCTATGCGGAAGCTTTCATCAGCCATGCCGCCTCCTATCGTCTTTTGCCTTCACGTCCACCCCCGCGCATGGCATGCGCATCGCCATGGGTGCAGCACGCAAGGCATTGATCGGCGCGGCCTTCGCCGCCGCGGCCGAGCGCTATGACGAAGGCGCCGGCGTGCAGCGCGTCGTCGCGCGCCATCTTGCCGAGCTGGCCGGACGCGAGCGGCTCGCGCCGGACGCGCCGATCCTGGAGATAGGCTGCGGCACAGGCCTCCTCACGCGCGAGATTCAGGAGCGCTGGCCGCAAGCCGACCTCACCGCCACCGATCTCGCGCCCGAAATGGTCGATGCTGCGGCGCGTGCCGGCCTTGCCGCACGCCTGATGGCCATGGATGGGGAAGCCCCCGTGTTCGAAGGGGCGCGCTTCGATCTGATCCTCTCCAGCCTCGCCTTCCAGTGGTTCGAGGATCTGCCGCTGGCCCTGGCGCGCCTCAATGCTCTGCTCCGGCCCGGCGGCAGCCTCTATTTCGCGACGATGGGCGCGGAGAGCTTCGCGAGCTGGCGGGCGGCGCATGAGCGATGCGGCCTGACGCCGGGCCTGCCGGACTATCCGACGCTCGGCCAATTGCAGGCCATGCTGGCCGGGTTCGGCGACGCCTTCGCCTGCGACGAGCATCACCCCGTGCCGATCGAGGGCGGGCAGGGGCTGCTGCGCCATTTCCACGCGATCGGTGCGCACGTGCCCCGGCCGGACTACCGACCGCTCGGCCCCTCGGCACTGCGGCGCGTGATCGACGATTTCGATCGCGCCGGCGGCGCGACGAGCTATCATGTCCTCTATGGCCGCATCACCCATGTCTGACACTGCCATGCTCCGCCTTGCGACCCCGGCCGACGTGCCCACGCTCGCCGCGCTCAAGCTTGCCTGCTTCCGCGAGACGTTTCTCGAAGGCTTTGGCATTCCCTATCCGCCGGCCGATCTCGCGCAGTTCGAGACGGACAGCTATGGCGAGGCGCGCGTTGCCACGGAAATCGCGGACGAGACGCATGCCACCTGGGTCTGCGCGGATGCGCGGGGCGATCTGCTCGCTTATGCGCATTGCGGCCCCTCCAAGCTCCCGCATCCCGAGGTGACGAACCGCTCGGGCGAGCTTTATCAACTCTACGTGCGGGGCAGCGCACAGGGCATGGGCCTCGGCCGCCGTCTGCTATCGACTTCGCTCGACTGGCTGGCCGCCGAATATCCCGGCCCGCAATGGCTCGGCGTCTGGTCCGGCAATGATCGCGCACAGGCGGTCTATGCCGCGCAGGGTTTCCGCAAGGTCGGCGACTATCACTTCATGGTCGGCGCGCATCGCGACGCGGAGTTCATCTTCCGCCGCGACTGACCGGTAGCGGTGTGAGGTGGACCGCATCGCGGCTGCCCCGGCGCACCGCCGCGTTCACCTCCCGTCCACTCTCTCGCCCTAATGATCACCGCTGGCGCCGTGCGCGCGCCGGGGCAATGAGCAGGCTGGGAAAATGAAGAACCGGATCAAACTCCGCGCCAATTGGGCGACCTCGCTGGCGAGCGCGAGCCTGCTCGCCTTCCCGCTCGCGGCCTGCGGCGGATCGGGCTCTGGCGGCAGCGCGCCGGTCGTCATCGCGACGCCGACGCCGAGTCCCTCCCCCACGCCTTCGCCCAGTCCGACACCTGCGCCGACACCCACCCCGTCACCGACGCCTACCCCCACCCCGACAAGCTGGTCGGCCGCCGCGGCAGCGATGTACGACGTGCAGCCCGACATCGCCGGCTGCCGCACGGGCACGCTCAAGGCCAGCGTCCGCGCCGAGATGCTCGCGCGGCTCAACGCCCTGCGCGCCCTGCACAATCTGCCGGCCGTCGCTCATTCCGATGCGGACAATGCGCAGGTAGACGAATCCTCGCTGATGCAGGCCGCCAACAACACGCTCAGCCACACGCCGCCGACGAGCTGGCTCTGCTACACAGCGACCGGCTCGACCGGCGCGGGATCGAGCAATCTGATCGGCGGCTGGGGCACGGGCCTGCGCTGGTCGAGCGAGGACGCCTATCTCGGCCTCTGGCTGACCGAAGGCGGCAGCGCCTCGATCGGCCACCGCCGCTGGATCCTCGATCCGTTCCTGGGCAAGATCGCCTATGGCCGCGTCGCCCAGCAACTCGCCAACGGCAGCCGCAGCGATGCCGCCTCGATGAAGGTGTTTGGCTTTGCGGCCACCCCGCCCACGCCGACTGGCCTGCCCGCCTATGTGGCCTATCCGTTCGGCGACTATCCGGTGCGCTATTTCGGCACGGGCGACTATCTGTCCTTCTCGGTCGTCGCGAGTGCAAGCAGCCGCGGTGCCAATGGCGGTGTGAGCTTCTCCGGCGCGACCGTGACAGTCAGCAACGGCTCGACCAATCTGGCCGTGACCGACGTCACCTCCGATAATCAGGGCTATGGCTTGCCGAACAGCATCCAGTGGCGTGTCACCGGCCTCGCGACCAATACGACCTACACGGTGCGCATCACCGGCGTCACCGGCGCGCCGCAAACGAGCTACGAATATACGTTCAGGATCCTGCCTTGAGCGAGGCTGATCCCGTCCTGCTTTTGGCCGAATCTTAACCACGACCGCCTATGATCCCGCGAAAGGGCTTCGCAAGGCAGGGATCATGATCGGCTATCGCAAAGGATTGACTGGTTTCTCACTGGCGCTCGTCACTGGCGCAGCATCGTCCGCGTTGCTCGCGGCCGCAAAGCCGCACGGGCAAGAAGCCGCCAACACGAGCCATGCGGTTCGTCCATCCGCTCCGGCCGCAACGTCCACAGCGAAGCCCTCGCCCACTGCGCATGCGGACGCGCATTGGGGCTATGACGGTGTCGATGGCCCGGTCCATTGGGGCCATCTCTCTCCCGAATTCCAGCTTTGCTCGAGCGGCCGCAGCCAGTCGCCCATCGACCTCAGCTTTTCCAATGTCGTCGCGGACGTCCCGGTGACGACCGACTATCAGCGCGGTCCGCTGGCGATCCTCAACAATGGCCACACCGTCCAGATCAATTTCGCGGGCGGCTCCTCGCTGGTGAGCAGCGGCCGTCGCTATGGACTGGTACAAGTGCATTTCCACACACCGTCCGAGAACATGGTCAACGGCAAGACCTATCCGATCGAGGCGCATTTCGTTCATAAGGATGCCGAGGGGCATCTGGCCGTGCTCGGCGTCTTCTTCGAGGAAGGCCAGACGAACATCGAACTCGCGAAGATCGTGGTCGCCGCGCCGGGCCGCGTCGCCGGTCCCAACACGATCGAGGGTTTCACCTTCGATCCGCGCGCCCTGCTGCCGCAGGACATGCACGTCTATCGCTTCATGGGATCGCTCACGACGCCGCCCTGTTCGGAGGGGGTGAACTGGCATGTGGCGCGGGAGCCGATCCAGGCCAGCCCCGGGCAGATCGCTGCGCTCAAGACGCTCATGGGGAACAATGCCCGTCCGATCCAGCCGCTCAACGACCGGCTCGTGATCGCGCCGCAATGAAGCGCCAGCTGCCCTAAAGCTCGGCGTCCATGAGCTTGGGGAAGAAGCTTTCATGCGCCACCCGCAGCGAGGCCAGCGGAATGGCGTGATCGCTCTCGGGCAACTCGAAGATCAGGCGGTTCGCGATCGTGTGACCCAGCCGCGCCGCCGTCACGCCGCGCGCTTCCGCCTTGGAGAGCAGCTCGACCAGCGCGGCATCGCGCACCGTCACCACATAAAGCCCCTGATCCTCGGCAAAATAGCTCTGGGCGATGCCGCCGGCCAGCGGCTGATCCAGCATCGCGCCGATGCCGCTTGCCAGCGCCATCTCCGCAACGGCGACGGCGACACCGCCGTCCGACACGTCATGGCAGGCCGTGACCGCGCCGGAGCGGATCGCCTCGCGCACGAAGTCGCCCGTGCGGCGCTCGGCCTCCAGATCGACGCGCGGCGGCGGGCCGGCATCCTTGCCTTCCAGCCCGCGCACTTCGCGCAGCCAGAGCGACTGGCCGAGATCGCCCGATCGCTCGCCGATCAGCAGGATGATGTCGCCCGTGCTCTTGAACGCGATCGTCGCCATGCGGTCGATATCCGGCAGCAGGCCGACGCCGCCGATTGCCGGCGTGGGCAGGATGGCACTGCCGCCGCCCGTCGCCTTGGATTCATTGTAGAGGCTGACATTGCCGGAGACGATCGGGAAATCGAGCGCGGTGCAGGCGGCGGCCATGCCCTCGATGCAGCCCACGAACTGCCCCATGATCTCGGGCCGCTGCGGATTGGCGAAGTTCATGCAGTCGGTGGTCGCGAGCGGCATCGCGCCGACGGCGGTAATGTTGCGCCAGCATTCGGCGATCGCCTGCTTGCCGCCCTCGACCGGGTCCGCGAAGCAATAACGCGGCGTGCAGTCCGTGCTGATCGCAAGGCCCTTCTTCGTGCCATGTACGCGCACGACGGCCGCGTCGCCGCCCGGGCGCTGCACGGTGTCGGCGCCGACCATGTGGTCATATTGCTCCCAGATCCAGCGGCGGCTGGCGAGGTCGGGCGATCCGAGCAGCGTCAGCAGATCGATCGAAATATTCGTACTGTCGGCAAACTCGGCCAGCGGCGCGAGCGCAGGCGTCGGCACATGCGGGCGGTCGTAGAGCGGCGCGTCGTCGGCGAGGGGGCCGAGCGGAATATCGCAGACCGTCTCGCCACGATGGACGAGGACCAGGCGCCCACCGTCCGGACCGGCCTCGGTCACTTCGCCGATCACCGCGAAGTCCAGCTCCCATTTGCGGAAGATCGCCTCGGCAAAGTCCTCGCGGCCGGGCTTGAGCACCATGAGCATGCGCTCCTGGCTTTCCGACAGCATCATCTCATAGGCGGTCATGCCGGTTTCGCGCTGCGGCACCTTGTCCATGTCGAGACGGATGCCGACGCCGCCCTTGCTCGCCATCTCGATTGACGAGGACGTGAGTCCCGCCGCGCCCATGTCCTGAATGGCGACGATCGCGTCGGACGCCATCAGCTCCAGGCACGCCTCGATCAGCAGCTTCTCGGTGAAGGGGTCGCCGACCTGCACGGTCGGGCGCTTGGCTTCGGCATCCTCGCCGAAATCCGCCGATGCCATGGTCGCGCCATGGATGCCGTCGCGGCCGGTCTTGGAGCCGACATAGACGATCGGATTGCCGACGCCCGAAGCCGCCGAATAGAAGATCTTGTCCGTCTCGGCGACGCCCACGGTCATGGCGTTGACGAGGATGTTGCCGTCATAGGCCGAGTGGAAATTGGTCTCGCCGCCGACCGTCGGCACGCCCACGCAATTGCCGTAGCCGCCGATGCCGCGCACCACGCCGCTGATGAGATGCTTCATCTTGGGGTGATCGGGCCGGCCGAAGCGCAGCGCATTCATGTTGGCAACCGGGCGCGCGCCCATGGTGAAGACGTCGCGCAAGATGCCGCCGACGCCCGTCGCCGCGCCCTGATAGGGCTCGATATAGCTCGGGTGGTTGTGGCTCTCCATCTTGAAGATGGCGGCCTGCCCGTCACCGATGTCGATCACGCCGGCATTCTCGCCCGGCCCCTGAATGACCCAGGGGGCTTTCGTGGGCAGTTTGCGCAGATGGATGCGGCTCGACTTGTAGGAGCAATGCTCGCTCCACATCACCGAGAAGATGCCCAGTTCGGTCAGGTTCGGCTCGCGGCCGATGGCCTGGACGATGCGATCATATTCCTCCTCCGTGAGGCCATGATCTGCGACGATTTGGGGCGTGATGGCGGGCGCGTTGGTCGACATGGGCCGCCTTTATCGCCGCGTGCAGAAGGACACAACCGGCGGAACCGCCTGCGGGCGAGTTTTCTGGATGCTTCACGGCGCCGACCGCACGCCGCAGCGCACAGCATGAAAACACGCCACCGAACCATGACGTCACGGCTGACATGACGGCGCAGCCCCTTGCCAGTGGCGGACGAATCCCGTTAGTTGCAAGTGTCTACTAAGGAGAGAGACCATGCTTCGTCGTTCACTTGCCGCACTGGCCCTGTGCTGTATTTCCGCGCCGTCTCTGGCGCAGCTCCACGAGCCGGTCGTTGGCGTTGCCGATCCGGAGGCCTTGTTCACGGACAAGGATCCGGTGCTTCACAAGAACAAGCAGGCTGCGCTGCGCATCATGCGCGAGCTGCTCCAGTGCAATCACTGGGACGATGCCGGAAACTGGCTGACCGAACGCTACATCCAGCATAACCCCAATGCCGCCTCGGGCATCAAGCCCGTCCAGCAATTCTTCGGCAGCCGTCCGCGCACTGCGACCTGCGATAAGCTCACGACGCCCGTCGTCGCCGTGTTCGCGCAGGGCGATCTCGTGGCGGTGGTCATGGGCCGCACGCTCCCGCATCCGACCGATCCGAGCAAGACCTACACGACCAGCTGGTTCGACATGTGGCGCTTCGTCGACGGCAAAGCCGACGAGCATTGGGACGCCGCCGAGCTGTTCGTCCCGCCGCCCGCGCCCAAGAAATAACGACGCAAAGAAAAGGGCCGGTCCAATGCTGGACCGGCCCGATGTTCAGGAAAATCGAAAGAGCGCGGCCAGGTCAGCCGGTCTTGCAGGCCGTGCCGTTGTACGTGATCGCGTCGCCCTGACCTTCGATGGTCGTCTTGCCGTCGGCGGAAGCGTAGGGCTTGCCGGCTTCCGGCGCGGCCAGCGGCACGGGCGGTGCATCCTTGGCGGCACGGAACAGAGCCGTCGTGTCGTCGGTCATGAAGTCGACGAAGATCAGGCTGTTGTCCTTGCACCGATAGGTGTGGCTGGCCTTGATCATCGGCAGCGGCGGCGGCGGCGCGGCGTTCGCCAGATTGGCGGCGTCCGGATCACCGGTGCCGGTGTTCATGGTCTCGGGCCCGCTGTTGCAAGCGGCAAGGGCGAGGACGGCCGCGCCAAGCGCGAGCGTCGGGAAGATGCTTTTGGGGAGGATTTTCATAGCACGCTCGCTATTGCGACTCGCATGGGGCAGGTCAACAGCATTTCCATGACAATACGGCATTTTTAGGGGGTAGCCCGAGAGGGCGCTTGACCCTGTGCGGGAGCCGGGTCAATGCAGGGACATGGCAGAAACGGCCGACACCGAAACGCTCAGCTTCGAGGAAGCGCTCCGGCGCCTGGAAGCAATCGTGCAGCAACTCGAGCGCGGCGACGTTCCGCTCGATCAGTCAATCACGCTTTATGAGGAAGGCGACCGGCTGCGCGCGCAGTGCCAGAAGCGGCTCGACGCTGCCCAGGCCCGCATAGAGCAGATCATGACTGGTGCGGACGGCGCCATCAAGACGGCTCCTTATCCGGCCCAATGACCCCCTGATGCGCATCGACGCACCGACCCGGCTCGACGCCGCCATGACCGAGATGGCCGAGGCGATCGACCGGCAGTTCGATCAGCTTCTGCCGCTGCCGGAAGACCAGCGTGCGCGGCTCTATGCCGCGATGCGCCACGCCGCGATCGGCGGCGGCAAGCGCTTGCGCCCGCTGATCGTCAAGGCGAGCTGCGACCTCTTCAATGTGGCTTATGAAAGCGCGATCCGCACCGGCCTCGCGGTCGAGTGCATCCATGTCTATTCGCTGATCCACGACGATCTGCCCGCCATGGACAATGACGACATGCGGCGCGGCAAGCCGACCGTCCACAAGGCCTATGACGAGGCGACCGCGATCTTGGCCGGCGATTGCCTGCACGATCTCGCTTTCTCGATCCTGGTCGATGAGCGCACGCACCCCGATCCCTTCGCGCGGTGCGATCTCGTCAAGGCACTGGCGGTGTCGAGCGGCCCGGCCGGCATGGCAGGGGGGCAGATGATGGACCTCGCCGCCGAGACCACCCGGTTCGATCTCCCGACCGTGACGCGCATGCAGCAGCTCAAGACCGGCGCGCTCATCGCCTTCTGCACGGAGGCAGGCGCAATTCTGGCGCGCGTACCCGAGGACAAGCGGGTCGGGCTGCGCGGCTATGCACACGATCTCGGCCTCGCCTTCCAGATCGCCGACGATCTGCTCGACGTCGAGGGCGACGCGGAAATTACCGGCAAGGCCGTGGGCAAGGATGCCGCTGCGGGCAAGGCGACCTTCGTCTCGCTGATGGGCATCGACAAGGCGCGCGAACAGGCGGAGTTGCTGGTCGAGCAAGCCAAGGCCCATCTCCACAATTTCGGCAGTGAAGCCGATCTTCTGCGCGACATTGCGGACTTCGCCATCCGGCGGCAGCACTGAGGACAGCCATGACGCAACGCATCGGCCTTTATCCCGGCACGTTCGATCCGGTCACCCTCGGGCATATGGACATCATCCGGCGCGGCGCGAAGCTGGTCGACAAGCTGGTCATCGGCGTCACGACCAATCCCAGCAAGTCGCCCATGTTCACGCTCGAGGAGCGACTGGCGATGGTCCGGCGGGAATGCGCCGACATCACGGACACGCAGATCGAGGTGCGGGCCTTTGATTCGCTGCTGATCGAATATGCCCGCTCGGTCGGCGCGTCGATCATCCTGCGGGGCCTGCGCGACGGCGCCGATTTCGGCTATGAGTATCAGATGGCCGGCATGAACCAGTATCTCGACGCCGAGATCGAGACCGTTTTCCTGATGGCACATGTATCGCTGCAGGTAATCGCTTCGCGTCTCGTCAAGGAGATCGCCTATCTGGGCGGTGACATCAGCAAGTTCGTGTCGCCGACGGTGCGCGAGGATATGCTGGCGCGGATCGGCCCAAAAAGCGTATAGGCGCCCGAAAGGGTCAGCCCCGGTTCAGCCAGCCACCGGCAAGTGCGAATGATGATGAGGAAGAAGACGATGCGTGTTTCCCGACTGATCGGCCAGGGCATGGCTGCGGCGCTGCTGATCGGCAGCATCGCGCCGGCGCTGGCGCAGCGCCAGGCCGAAGACGTGTTCAAGGAAGCCGAAATGGCCGCCCGCGCCAAGAAGGAAGCCGACGCGCTCCGCGCTGAGGCGGACAAGACCGAAGTGAAGCCGCTCGTCGCGACTATCCCCGTGACGCCGGACAATGTCTGGGTGCTCGACCTGTCTGATGGCGGCCGCGTGCGCATCCTGCTGCGTCCCGACGTCGCGCCCGGCCATGTCGAGCGGGTCAAGGCGCTGACCCGTCAGGGATTCTACAACGGTGTCGTCTTCCACCGCGTGATCGACGGCTTCATGGCGCAGAGCGGCGACCCCAAGGGCGACGGCACTGGCGGCTCGGAGCTTCCCGATCTCAAGCAGGAGTTCAACTGGCTCCCGCACATGCGCGGCACCGTCTCAATGGCGCGCGCCGAGGGCGAGGACAGCGCCAACAGCCAGTTCTTCATCATGCTGATGCCGCGCATGCAACTTGACAACAAATATACCGTGTTCGGCCGCGTGATCGACGGCATGGCCGGCGTGGACGCCATCCCCAAGGGCGAGCCGCCGGCAGCGCCCGCCAAGATCGTCCGCGCGACGATTGAGGGCGACGCGCAGGCTTCGGCGCCGGTCCCCGTCAAGCCCGCAGGCTGACCGGGCACCTTACTCGCCGCTGATTGGTCCCGGCTCGTTCGCGACGATCGCGAGCACGCGCGTCCAGGCCTCGACATTCTGCTCCAGCTCGGCGGGATCGACCTTGTCGAGCGTGTCGTCCGGCGTGTGATGCAGGTCGAAATATTTCGTGCCGTCCTGCCCCAGATCGACCACCGCGAGCTTCTGCGCGGCGATGATCGCGCCAACGTCCGCGCCGCCATTTGCGACCCCCGGCAGCGTCACGATGCCCATCTCGGCCAGTGACGCGGAAATGCGATCGCCCAGCGGCTTGTTCGCTGCCGAGAGCTTGATCCGCGTCGCCCAGACACGCCCCGCGCCGAAATCGCTTTCCATGGCCAGCGCATGCGGCTCGGCCGCGTGCTTGGCAGCATAGGCTGCGCCGCCGAATACGCCGATCTCCTCCGAGCCGGCCCAGAGCACGCGGATGGACCGCAGCGCCTTGCCCTTCTTCTGCACGCGCAGCGCCGCATCGGTGACGATCGCGCAGCCCGCCGCATCGTCGATCGCGCCGGTGCCGAGATCCCAACTGTCGAGATGGCAGGCCACGAGGATCGGCGGCAGCGCGGGATCGCGGCCGACCAGTTCGGCCACGACATTGCCCGAGGGCAGATTGTCCTTCGTCTCGCCGGTCAGCGTCAACGCCAGCCGCATGGGTTTGCCCTGCGCAGCAATGCGGGCGATCTGGTCGGCATCGGGATTGGAGACCGCACCAGCCGGAATCGGCGTGACGGTCGCCGGCCAGCTGGTGGCGCCGGTGTGCGGATTGCGGTGCCCGTCCGTGCCGATCGAGCGGATCACGATGCCGATCGCACCCTTCTGCGCCGCCAGCGCCGGCCCCTGCCGCCGCGCCGCGCCATAAGGGCCGTAACCGCTGCCGTCCTGATTGGCTTTCATCGCATGGTCGATGAAGGCGATCTTGCCCACCAGCGATCCTGCCGGCGCCGCCTGCAACGCGGCGAAGGTCGCGAAATAGACCAGTTCGCCCTCGATGCCCTGCGCCGGCGTTGCCCCGCTATAGCCGAGCGCGCTCACCGCGAGCGGCTGCGGATAGGGCGCGGTCAGGCGCGCCCGGTCCTCGCCGCGCACATAGCCGCGGATCGTGAACGGCTCGATCGCGATATTGGCGAAGCCGAGCGCCTTCAGCTTCGCCCGCGCCCATTCGCGGGCGCGCGCCTCGGCCTCGGAACCCGCGAGCCGCGGCCCGATCTCGGTCGTCAGGCCCGAGACGATCTGCCAGGCTGTCGTATCGGTCTGGCCGATCGCGGCGGTGGCGGGAATCAGGGCGGAGAGCGCAAGCGCGCGAAGCAGCATGGTCATGCCGATCTGTTAGCAAGCGCAGCATGAGATGCCAAATGGGATTGAGGCGCGACCCCACCCTCGGTAAAGCCCCCTCCCGATGCGCGTGGACCTCTTCGATTTCGATCTGCCGCCCGAGCGGATCGCCCTTCGACCGGCCAGCCCGCGCGATGCCGCCCGCATGCTCGTGGTCGATGGCAGTGGCATGCGCGACCTCAAAGTGCGAGATCTCCCCGGACTGCTGCGCGCCGGCGACTGCCTCGTCTTCAACGACACCCGCGTCATTCCCGCCCAGCTCGAGGGGCGGCGCGGCGAAGCAAAGATCGGCGTCACGCTGCACAAGCGCCTCGGCCCGCGCGACTGGCAAGTGTTCGTCCGCAATGCCAAGCGCGTGCGCCCCGGCGATCTGATCGACTTCGCCGCAGACGTGCAGGCCCGCGCCGGCGAGCGGTACGAGGATGGCGGCATGACGCTCTCCTTCCTCGGAGAGGAGCCGCTGGAGCTGCTGCTTGAGCGCGCGGGCCGCATGCCCCTGCCCCCCTATATCGCCAGCAAGCGCGAGACCGACGCGCGCGACCACGACGACTATCAGACGATGTTCGCCGACGAGCCGGGCGCCGTTGCCGCGCCGACCGCCGCGCTGCACTTCACGCCCGATCTGCTCGCCGCGCTGGAACAGGCCGGCATTCGGCACGCCCTGCTCACCCTGCATGTCGGCGCGGGCACCTTCCTGCCGGTCAAGGCGGACGACACGCTGGACCATCGCATGCATGCCGAATGGGGCCGTATCGAGCCGGAAACCGCAGATCGCCTGAACACCATTCGCGCCGCCGGCGGTCGTCTCATCGCGGTCGGCACGACCAGCCTGCGCCTGCTCGAAAGCGCGACCGGCGAAGACGGCATCATCCGGCCTTTCGCCGACGAGACGCGCATCTTCATCACGCCCGGCTATCGCTTCCGTGCGGTCGATGGCCTCATGACCAACTTCCACCTGCCCCGCTCGACGCTCTTCATGCTCGTCAGTGCCTTGATGGGCACCGAGCGCATGCAGGCCGCCTATGCGCACGCGATTGCCGGGGGCTATCGGTTTTACAGCTATGGGGATTCTTCGCTGCTCCTGCCGGAACGCTGATATTCCTAAACGATCGCGACCGGTCTCACCTCCACTGATCGCCCCCGCGCGAGCCAGCGTCGCGCAATGGCCTGCGCCGGTTGCTCGACCACCCGGAAGACCAGGAACGCCAGCGCCGCCATCAACAGCGTGATCAGGATCAACGCCATGACATAAAAGCCGGTCGGCTGCGCACGCGGCAGCAGGCTAATCAGCGCGACCCCGATATTCTGGTGCAGGAGATATAGCGAATAGCTGCAAGCGCCGATCAGCGTCACCGCCGGATGCGCCAGCGGCGCGAGCCAGTGCGGCCGCCAGACCAGCGCCATGAACCCGGCGATCATCAGGGCGACGAGCGCGGCTGGAACGATGCCATGCGACGCGACCGACCAGATCGACAGGCCCGCGAATAATATGGTCGCGGGAATCGCGTCGGCCTCGCGATAGCCGCTCCACAGTGCATGAACGATCATGCCGATGCAGAAGAACGGCAGATGATCGGGGAAGAACAGCAACAGCGCCGGCATATGCAGCGGGCCATTGTCGAACGCGGGATAGAGCGCGATGGCGATCAGCGCGCCGGTCAGGAAAATTCGCAGAAAGCGTTCCCGCCCGAACAGGAAGAAGATCAGGCCGGCCCAGAAATAAAAGCGTATCTCGACGAACAGCGACCAATAGGCCCCGTCGATATAGGCCACGCCCGGCACAAGCCATTGCCAGAGCCACGGATCGGTGAAGCTGAGCGACGGCAGGAAGGACGCAAGGCCGGTGCGATAGGTCCGCGTGAACGGCGTGTCGATCCACCACAGGACGAGAAAGGTCAGCGTTGCGCAGAGCAGCATCGCCGGCAACAGGCGGGCGATCCGCCGCACCGCGAACTCGAAGGGCGAGCGGGAATAGTTGAGCGTGAGCGCGATCACGAAGCCCGAGATGATGAAGAACAGATAGACCCCGAGCCAGCCATGCTGCGCCACGAGGAGCAGACCGTCGCCATAGGGATAGTCCGCGGGATAGCGCTGGAGATAATGGAAGAGCAGCACGGCCAGCATCGCAACCGCGCGCAGGCCGTCCAGTTCCGCAAGCCGCGGGCGCGTCTGGCCGGTCTCCGGCGCCTTTCCTTTACTGTCTGCCCGCAAGGAACCCCCTGCCCCGGAAATAACGGAGCGGCAGTGGCGGGGTCAATCGACGCGCAACGCCTCTGGCATCGCCGATGTCCGAAGACGGGACGGTCCGCTGCGAGCTACAGCAGGCCGAGCTTGCCCAGTTCCGACGCCATCGCGCCCGGCAGAATGTCGCCCTGCCCGTCGCCGCCCAAATCCGCCGGTGCGTCCGCTTCAGCCAGATAGCGCCATCCCTGATGCGCGCGCTTCGGGCGCGGGATCACGGCGATGAGCGTCGGCGCGAGGCGGATCCAGTGCTTGCCGTCCGGCCGCTCGGCGAAACCGAGGATCGGGCTGCGGCCGATCAGCTGGCCCGCGAAAATCCAGTAGAGCGAGCCGCCGACCATCTCCTCGTGCCGCTTGGGCAGATAGCGCGTGGTCAGCCGCGCCTCGCCGTCACCGGCATGGCTCTCCAGCCAGGCGCGGAGCGTCTCCGGGCTTTCCGACTGGAACGCGATCTTGGTCATGTGGAGCGGCATGGCGGGCATGTAGGCGTTGAAGAGGCCGACAGCAAATGCGTCAGGAGCGCCGTCGCCGAAATGGCCAGTCCGTCACGCCACTTGCCCAGAACGCCCACCAGATGATGACCGGCTGCAAGGCAAGACGCGGCCCGTGATACCACCAGCTCAGATGCACGCCGCGCAGAGGTATGTCGTTCAGCGCGTGGTTGAGGTTCGCCGGCCAGACGCAGAGCGCATAGAGCGCGAGGCCGATGCCCGCTGCCCGCCGCAGCCTTGGGATCATGAGGCCCGCCGTCCCCGCAATCTCCGCCAGCCCGGTGAGCGCGACGACCTGTGCCGGCCACGGAACCCAGCCGGGCGTGATCGCGATGAAGCCGGCGGGCGAGCGCAGATGAGCGATCCCGGCCGCGAGATAGGCCAGCGCGAGCAACCAGCGCGCAATACGCCGCGCCGGCGTTTGGCGCTCAGCCACCCATGCCCGCCAAGGTCGCGAGACCGAGGAAGGCGAAGAAGCCCATCGAGTCCGTAATCATCGTCACGAACACCGAAGAGGCAACCGCCGGATCGATGTTGAACCGGTCGAACATCAGAGGCACGGCAACGCCCGCAAAGCCCGCCGTGCAGATGTTGGTTAGCATCGCCGCCGCGATTACGCCGCCGAGTTGCGCATTCTGAAAGACCAGAGCGACGCCGATGCCGAGAACGAGCGCCACGGTCGCGCCATTGAGCAGCGCCACGCGGATCTCGCGCAGGATCGTGCGCCAGGTGTTGGAAGCGGTGATCTGGTTGGTCGCAAGCGCGCGCACCGTCACCGCCATGGTCTGGCTGCCGGCATTGCCACCCACGCCCGCGACGATCGGCATGAGCGTCGCCAGCGCGACCATCTTCTCGATCGTCCCTTCGAAGATCGCGATCACCGTGGAGGCGAGCAAAGCCGTCAGCAGGTTCGAGAGCAGCCAGCGCACGCGCGTCTTGTAGCTGTCGAGCACCGGCTCGTTGATGTCGCCGTCGCCGGCACCGGACAGGCGCAATATATCCTCGCCCGCCTCTTCCTGGATGATGTGGACGATGTCGTCGACGGTGATCATGCCGACCAGCCGCCCGCCGGGATCGACCACGGCGGCCGAGATCAACGCATATTTCTGGAAGCGCAGCGCCACTTCTTCCTGGTCCATATCGACCGGGATCAGGGTCTGCTCGCGCTTCATGACATCGGTCATTGCGATATCGCGCGGGCAGCGCAGCACCCAGCTGAGCTGGCAGGTGCCGATCGGCTTGTGCGTCGCGTCGACAACGAAGATTTCCCAGAAATCGGACGTAAGATCGCCCGTGTCGCGCAGATAGTCGATCGTCTGGCCGACCGTCCAATGCTCTGGCACGGCGACCAGATCGCGCTGCATCAGGCGGCCGGCGGTCTCCTCGCCATAGGACAGCGCGGTCTCGATCGCGGCGCGATCTTCCGGTTCCATCGCGTCGAGGACGGCCTGCTGGTCCTCCTCGTCGAGATCCTCGATGATCGCGACGGCATCGTCTGTGTCGAGCTCGGCGGCCAGCTCGGCGAGCTGCTCGGGCTCCAGCGCCTCGACGACCGTGTCGCGCACATAATCGTTGAGCTCGGACAGCACCTCGGCGCCGACCAGATCGCCAAGCGCCTCGGCGACTTCGGCGCGGCGCTCGTCCGGCGTCAGCTCCAGAAGGTCGGCGATGTCGGCGGGATGGAGCGGCTCGACCAGTGCGCGCGCGCCATCGTCGTCGCCCGCCTCGACCGCGTCAAGCACGGCCGTGACGAAGCCGGGCTTCAGCCTATCATCCTCGTCGAGATTGGTTTCGGGCGCCGGAGCTTCCGGCGCGAGCGCGCGCTCGGCGTTTACCGGGTCGTGCTGTTCGAGATCGGACGGGGGAATGCGTTCAGCCATCGCTGGTCTCCATTCCCATCATCGCCGATCATCGTCATGCTTCCCCTTTTGCGCATGCGAAATGCAAAGGCAAGGACGCGATGATGCTTTGCGGACAAGCCCGGCACGAAGCCTTAAAGCTTGCCCGCTATGCGCCGGATCGCGGCGCATGCCAAAGGGAGCGACATGACGATGCGGAACAGCCGGGCGAAGGATCGATCAACAGCGACGGAGCGGCTGGTGTTCCTTGCGATCTGCATCGCGACCCTGCTGTTCGCGGTCATCACGCCGCCTTTCCAGTCGCCCGACGAGAACCAGCATTACATGAAGGCGCTGCACCTCGCGCGCGGCCATGTGCTGGCCGAGCAGCGCGGGCGCGATGTCGGCGCGGAGCTGCCGCGCGACGCACTCGACCTTTATGACCGCGATTTCCCGGCAGAGGAGCCGGGCGTGCCCAAGCGCTTCGATCCCGCCATGCTCGGCCCCTCCTGGCGTGCCGACACCGGCCGGCCCGGCACGGGCTTCGGCCTCTTTCCGAACATCGCCAATTATGCGCCCACGATGTACGCCCCGCAGGCGCTCGGCATTGCGCTCGGCGAATGGTCCGGCCTGCCGCGCCTTGGCGGCTTCTACCTTGGCCGTCTGGTCAATCTCTCGCTCTCGCTGCTCCTGCTGGCGCTCGCGATGCGCCTGATGCCGTTCGGACGGATCGCCCTGCTCGCCATCGCCGCGCTGCCCACCTTCTCGCATCAGATCGGCTCCAATTCGCCGGACGCGATCATCAACGGCCTCGGCTTCGTCGCGCTCGCCCTCGCTTTGCGCTTCGGACAGGGCACCGCGCGGCGGGGCGGCACCGCTGCGATCATGATCGTGACACCGCTGCTCGCGCTCGCCAAGGGCGTCTATCTGCCGCTGATGGCCGCGGGCCTGCGCTGGCCAACCGATCGACGCGACCGCCGTCCGTGGATCCTGATCGGCGCGATGGCGCTCGGCACGGTCGCCTTCGTCCTCTGGATGAAGGCCAATGGCGGCACGCAGGCGCTCTACTCCATCACCTCGCGCAAGACCGGCGAGTCGGTGATGACCGCGCCGCTGGCCGATCAGCTCGGCGTCATCCTGGGCGATCCGGTCGGCTATACCCGCATCCTCATCTCGAGCATGATCGAGCGCGGTCCCGTCTATGCGCTGCAAATCGTCGGCCGCTTCGGCTGGAACACGATCCTGCTTCCGCTGCTTGCCTATCCGCTTGCCGCCCTGATGCTCGGTGCGGCGATCCTGTCCGGAGCGGACGCGCGCTTCGGCTTGCTCCAGCGCCTCTGGTGGCTGGCCGTGGCGGCAGGCTGCGCCGTGCTGGTCGAAACTGCCTGCTATCTCATCGGCACGCCTTATGGGGCCGACTATATCCAGGGCGTGCAGGGCCGCTATTTCCTGCCGGCCTTGCCGCTGGTCCTGCTCGCGCTCATGCCGGCCGGCGCCGTCCCGCATGCCGAGAAGATGTTCAAGTGGAGCGCCCTGCTGCTGCTCGCCATCGGCCTCGTGACCGCGCTCGACAGCTTCTGGATCCACGGCTTCACCTCCGTCGACGGCATGCCGCCGCACAGCAGCCTCATTCGCGCGCTCTTCCTGCCTTCGCCGCGCTGGTGAGGGCAGCAGGAGCGCGGGCAATCCCCGGCCATATCGCCTCGCCCACCATTGACGCCCCGCCCCGCAATCCCTAGGTCGCCCGCACCCCGATATTTCAGGAAAGGTGCCGACTATGGCCGACGAGACCCTTACCTTCACGCTCGACAGCGGCGGCGACGTCGTGATTCAGCTCCGTCCCGATCTGGCGCCCGGCCATGTCGAGCGCATCGCCACGCTCGCCAGGCAGGGTTTCTATGATGGCGTGGTGTTCCACCGCGTGATCCCCGGCTTCATGGCGCAGGGCGGCGATCCGACCGGCACCGGCATGGGCGGCTCTGAGCTTCCGGACCTCGAGGCCGAGTTCAACGACGAGCCGCATGTGCGCGGCGTCTGCTCGATGGCGCGCAGCCAGCGTCCGGACAGCGCGAACAGCCAGTTCTTCATCTGCTTCGACGATGCGACCTTCCTCGATCGCCAGTACACCGCATGGGGCGTGGTCACCTCGGGCATGGAACATGTCGATGCGCTGCCCAAGGGCGAGCCGCCCGCGAAGCCCGGCAAGATCCTCAAGGCGACGGTGAGCTGAGCATTTAATCAGCCGTATGACGGAACCTCATCAACAAATGAAGTTTCGCTAAAGTAAAACTGAACGCTCTGTTAATGACCCTGTCGTGTCATCGAAATGACACAGCAGGGTCTTTCCATTTTTCCGCCACAATTTATTCGGGAACGGTTCAGGCGCCGAACGCATTTTTGGACACGTGATCGACACCGTCTTTCACATTGCCGGGTTCAGCCCGTGATTGTCTCAACAATAAGGTTCAGTGTCATGAAATCCTATAGCCTCACCGCTCTCGCCCTTGCGCTTACTGCCGGCGTTTCCGCGCCCGCCCTGGCCCAGGACGGCGGATCCTCCAGCGGGCTCGAGCCCTATGTCGGCGTGATGGGCGGTCTCCACGATTTCGACAACGACCAGTATAACGGCAGCCCGCCGAGCGGCTATCGCGGCTGGGTCGTCGAGGGTGTTGCCGGCGCGAACTACGACTTCGGCAAGTTCTTCGTCGGTGCGGAGGGCAGCGTTGCCAAGGGCGTCGATAAGGATATCGACTGGGAATATGGCGCCGCTGGCCGCTTTGGCGTGAAGGCCGGCAAGGACAGCCTGTTCTTCGCCAAGGTCGGCTATCAGTGGACGCAGTTCGCCGATTCTGCCCGCCCCGCCGTCTCGACCAATCGTCACTATGACGGCACGACTTATGGCTTCGGCACCGAAGTCTCGCTGGCGGATCTCGGCGGCTCGTCCGACAAGAGCAATATCCGCCTGCGCGCCCAGGTCGATACGCGCGGCGACTTCCACAGCTTCCGCCCGATGGCGGGTATCGTCGCAAAGTTCTGATCCCGATCTTCCTCACGGGACCAGTCAGGACGGCCGGGGCGACACCGCTCCGGCCGTTTTCATGTCTCTTATTAGCCCCTCCCCTTCAGGGGAGGGGAAGGGGGTGGGGGCGATGCGCAGCATCGCTCGCGTAGCGATCATCCTGCAAGGTTCAACCCCACCCCAACCCCTCCCCTGAAGGGGAGGGGCTTTGGATAATTCTCACTCGCAAAGCCCCTGCGCCCGCGCGACCATACCGCCCAGGCCCCGGCACTTGGGCTTCTTCCCGCCATGCTGCCCCGACTGCCCCGCGCTTTCCTCGTCATCCTCGCTCATGCTGCTCATATCGCCCATGTCCGGCCCGCCGATCATGAACATGGTGTTGGAGCGGAAGCGCACGCGCGTCGTCCAGTCGGGCTTCCAGGCGATCTTGGGATCGGCCGGGCGCGGCGGATTGGCGAAATGCTGCTCGGGGCCATAAGCATAAAGGCTGCCCATCATGATCTCGCCGCCGGCCTTCTTGACCTCGGCCGGGATTTGGCAGCTTGTCTGCGTGGGCGGCATAACCGTCTTGGCGCCGATCAGCTTCTGCACCGCGGCCGGCGAGAGCCAGTCCCACAGCGGCCCGCCAAAGGCCTGCGTCGCCGAAGAGGCCCACCAGACCATTTCGGTCGGCTGACCACGCCCGCCCATGTCCTTGGCCGAGAACGCCCAGGCATAATAGCCGGTCGCGCTCGGCAGCCGGTTCCAGTTGAGCATGATCGATCCGCCCGCCTGCTCTGCCGAACGCGCGCTCAGTGGAGGCATGAAGTCCTGGTTGAGATTGAAATTGATCTCCGGCGCATAGCTGCTGGTGATCTTGTGCGCGCCGATCAGCGAGCTGCCCGGGCTCACGCTCTTCCGGTCCTTCGAATTGGGCCAGTCCGCATAGGTCTTGCTGTTGGTCGGCTTGATGTCCCAGTCGCCCGGCAGGCTGATCGGCTGCTGATAAAGGCCCGGCGGGATCTGCCCCTTCGCCACCTTGGCGAAGTCGATCACGATCGGCTGACCCTTGGGCGCATTGGCGCCACAGCCCCAATAGATGAGCAGTCGCCCCTTGGGGAGTTCGCCTTGCTGCGGTGTGTCCGGCGCGCCCTTGCCCGGCGTGTAGGTCAGTTCCACCGATTTGCCGAGCCGCGCGCCAGCCGGCATGAAATGCTCGGCCTTCGGCGCGCCAGTCGGCTCGCGCGTCGATCCGATGCGCAGGATCATCTCATGATTGGCGCCGCCACCGCCGCCCGTCATCGCCATCGCCGCACTCATGCCGCCGCCCGCCATCCCGGCCATGCCGGACATGGTGCCGGCATCGATCGTGTAGCGCGCGATCGGCGGCAATACCTGCTGCTGCTGCTGCGTCGATGCCGGCGCGGCCAGCGCGACGAGTGCAAGAACGGAAACGGGCCGCGCGAAACGGCGAACAAAAGGACCGGTCATGTAGCTCTCTCCTCCCGGGAACGCCGGCGGCTCAGCCTGCGTGATACCGATGTGCATATGAGAGCATCCCGCCCGGAGATTGGACGAAATCGCCATGACGCTGATTTGCAAGGCAGAAGATTTGCGTCGATGCACGAGCGGCCACAATCGCCGTGACGTCATCGCAGCATGAGCTGCGATCTCATCGGAAATTGGCCGCCATCTCATTCCAAAAGGATCATTGAGGGACAGACTGCGGCGATGCTGGCTGAATGGCGATACAACCTCATCCGATCACGAACGTTGGTCCTTCCCTTCCGGGCAAGGCGGCGCGGCGGGTGCGCGCTATGTCGCGCATCGACAGAGACTAGTCTCGTGAGGAGAGCATCATGGCCGTCAATCCCGTTCGCATCACCCTCGTGCCCAAGGGCGCCGACGCCGATACGGCGGCGGCACGGCAATTCGTGGTCGATCTGAAGCTCGACACGGAGAAGGGATCGAGCACCGGCCCCTTCCCCGCCTTCGGCCGCATCGGCGACTTCCGCAAGCCCGAGACCCTGATCCCGTTCACCCTGATGATGGACGGCCGCCTCGACACCGGCACCTATGCGACCGACGCCCAGCGCCAGTCCAAGCTCGACATCCGCAACGCCCCGCTCTCCGAAGGCGCCGAGATCGCGCTGATCGACGGCGACAGGAGCGAGACCTTCGTGGTGCAGACGATCGCCAACCTGCTGGACTGAGCGCCGCCCTAAATTCCTCCCCAAGCTCGCTTGGGGAGGGGGACCGCCCGCAGGGTGGTGGAGGGGAAATGGAGCGAGCTTTCCGCCTTCGGCGGCCCCTCCACCAGCTTCGCTGGTCCCCCTCCCAATCTACGATGGGGAGGATTTGCGGCATCCCACACCAACTTCCCGCTGTCCTACAGCCGCCCCGGCATGCAAACTTACCGCCACGGCCCAAATCGAGCCCGCGCTCTTTGACCCAGTAAAATCCCTCTTAAATCAACCGCTTCCGCTCAACCTGCGGCAGACTTTTCGCGTGTCACCATGACTCACACGCGCGAAGTTAGGGAAGATAAGCCCGCAAACCCGCAGAAATACGTGGGTCGCCGCCAAAGCCGCCCTCCCAAACTGCGCGCAGTCATGACAATGAGGCGGTCAATCCGCCCGAAAGCGACGCCTCAACCGCTGTTTCGCAGCGCTGTGGCAATCGCATTGATCGACAGCTGGATGCCCTCGCTGATTCGCGGATCGCCCTCGCCTGCCCGGTGACGCTTGAGCAGCTCGACCTGCAGCAGGTTCAACGGCTCGATATAGGGCAGGCGCAGGCGGATCGAGGCATCGAGCGTCGGATTGGTGGCGAGCAGATAGGGCTGCTCCGTCGCGGTCAGCAGCATGTCGTGCGCGAGGTCCCAGCCCTCGCGGATGCGCTTGAAGATCGCGTCGCCGACGGTTTTGTCCTCGACCAGAGGCAGATAATGGCTGGCGATCTCAAGATCCGACTTGGCGAGGACCATTTCCATGTTCGCCATGCTGGCGCGGAAGAAGGGCCAGCCCTGCGCCATGTCCCTGAGCAGGGCGTCGTCGCCGAACTCCTTGAGCGCCTGTCCGACGCCGTACCAGCCGGGCAGCATCACGCGCGCCTGCGCCCAGGAGAAGACCCACGGAATCGCCCGCAAATCCTCGATGCGGTTGCTCTTGGTGCGGCTGGCCGGGCGCGAGCCGATCTTGAGACCGCTGATCTCCTGGATCGGCGTCATCTCGCGGAAGAACTCGCGAAAGCCCGGCGTCTCGTAGACGAGATCGCGATACGCCTTGAACGCCAGGGTCGAGATCTTCGTCATCGCAGCAGTGAAGCGCTCATTGTCGCTGGCCGGGAGGCGCTCGGGCTCGAGGCTGGCCAATAGTGCCGCGCTGGTCACGGCCTCCAGATTGATCCGTGCGCTTTCCGGCGTGCCATATTTGGCGGCGATGACCTCGCCCTGCTCGGTGATGCGGATGCGGCCCTGCACCGTGCCCGGCGGCTGCGCCTGGATCGCCTGGAAGGACGAGCCGCCGCCACGACCGACAGCGCCGCCGCGGCCATGGAAGAGCTGCATCGCGACGCCCGCCTGCTCGAACACCGGCGCGAGCGCGAGGCTGGCTTCGTACAGGCCCCAGGTCGACGTGAGATAGCCGCCGTCCTTGTTCGAGTCCGAATAGCCGATCATCACTTCCTGATGACCGCGTGCCCGCACCACAGCGCCAATCTCGGGCAGGCCGAAATAGTCAGCCATGACACCCGGCGCATTCTCAAGGTCGGCAATGGTCTCGAAGAGCGGCACGGCCATGATCGGCGCGATGGGCGGATCGCCATTCTCCGCCGCCTTCCAGAGGCCCGCTTCCTTGAGCAGGATGTTGACCTCCAGCATGTCCGACACGCTCTCGGCTTTGGAGATCAGATAATGCGTGATCGAGGCCGGGCCGTACATGCGATGCGCCTCGGCGGCTGCCTCGACGATCGCCATCTCGGTCGCGGTCTCCTCGCTATACTGGGCGAAGCGCGAGCCAAGCGGGCGGTTGTTCGCCAGTTCGCGGCGTAGCAACGTGACGCGCGCCTCCTCATCGAGCGCCAGATAGTCCGGCTCGACGCCGGCGACCTTCAGCAGCTCGGCCACTACCCGCTCGTGGATCGCGCTGTTCTGCCGCATGTCGAGCGTGGCGAGATGGAAGCCGAACAGCTCGACAGCGCGGATCAGCCGACCGAGGCCCCCGCCCGAGGAGAGCACGCCATTGCCTTCCATGGCGAGGCCACGGCCCAGTGTCGCCAAGTCCGAGCGCAGTTCGGCCGCGCTGCCATAGGGCTTGCCCTTGAGCCGCGCCGCGCGTGGCGCAGCCTGCCCGGTCAGCGCCTCGTAATTGGCGGCAACGCGCGCATAGATGCCGGAAATGGCACGACGATAAGGCTCGTCGCGGCGGCTCGGCGCATCGTCCCCGCTCGCCGCGGCAAGATCCTTGACCGAGGCCGGCACCGCCGCCAGCTCGCTCGAAATCGAGAGCTGCGCGCCCAGCTCGTGCAGCGCCTCCATGTAGAAGCGCAGCGTCGATCCGCTCGCCCGGTTGAGCGCGAGACGGAGCTGGTCCGCCTGCACGAAGGGGTTGCCGTCGCGGTCCCCGCCGATCCAGGTGCCGAGCTTGAGGAAGCCCGGGATGCGCTGGCCGACGACACGGTCCCAGCGCGCATAGAGGCCGGGCAGCACCGGCATGAAGATATCGCGGAAATAGGAGAGCGCGTTGTCGATCTCGTCGCGCACGAACAGGCGCTCGCGGCGCAGCGGCCTGGTCTGCCAGAGCAAGGCGATCTGGCGGCTGATCGCCTCGTCGATCGGCTCGCCCTGCGCAGTCTCGACGGCCCCCGTGTCGCGCAGCGCCATCAGCTCGGAGATGACGTTGCGGTGGTCGATCATGGACTTGCGCCGCACTTCGGTCGGGTGCGCCGTCAGCACCGGCACGACCAGCGCCTTTTCCAGCAGCTTGACGATGTCGGCGGGCTTGATGCCGTCCTTCCCGAGCTTCGCCACGGCGCTCGCCACATCGGCGCCCGGCTCGGCCGCGACGCCCTGCCGATCCTCGGCGAGATTGGCCAGCATCGAGAACAGCATGAAGCCGCGCACGAAGGCGAGCGTGTCGTCCAGGGTCAGCGCATCGAGGCCGGTATCCACCCCTTCCGCCGGCGCGACGCCCCGCGCCCGATCGACGGAGGCGGCACGGATATACTCGGTCTGCTTGAACAGCCGCTCGCCGCCATAAATGCGGATGACGTCGCCCAGCAGCCTGCCGAGATAGCGGATGTCGGGGTTTTGCGTGATCGGTGGACGGGCTTGCGGCATGGTTCCCATGCTGCAGTGCAACGTAGGCCCGGTCAAGCATTCATCGCGGGCCGACAGGGCTTTTCATGGATGCAGCGCCACCTGTCCGGCGCTACCGAAACCCTACGTCAGGCGTGTTCGAGCGTACACTGGAGCGGGTGCTGGTTCTGCCGGGCATAATCCATCACCTGATTGACCTTGGTCTCGGCGACTTCGTAACTGAACACGCCGCACACGCCGACCCCGCGCTGATGCACATGCAGCATGACGCGGGTCGCCTGCTCGATATCCATGCGGAAGAAACGCTGCAGGACATCGACGACGAACTCCATCGGCGTATAGTCGTCGTTGAGCATCAAGACTTTGTAAGGTGTCGGTTTCTTGGTGCGCGTGCGGGTGCGCGTGGCGATACCGAGGCCAGGCCCGCCCGGACCTTCCTCATCTTGTCGCCCGGCCATGCGCGGCCTCTGGGTCACTGCGCCCGTGATTGTCATAGCCCAAAAATAGGGCATGGGCGTGCCAAGTTGCAAGGGCCGAGCATCCGATAACCATAAAAAAGAGGCGGCCCGCACGTGCGGGCCACCCCGTTTCTCGTTTCCGTGCGCAGTCGCGATCAGGCGGCCAGCGACTTCATCTTCTCGGTGACGACCGAGACGCGATTGCTGATCGGCGTGCTGATGTCGCTCGCGAGCTTCAGGAAGGCTTCGCTGCTCTTCGACGCTTCCGAGGCGAAGCTGTCGAGAGTCGCGCTCAGCAGGTCGCTCTGGAGCTGGAAGAATTCGGCCGGGGTCTTGACGGCGGCGAAGCTCTTCATCGTCGAACTGGTCTTCTCGAACGACTTGCGGCTGAACTCGGCGGCTTCCTGGCTCAGCGCTTCGACGCCCTTGGCTGCGATCTTCGAGGACTCGACAACGGCTTCAAGATTGCCCTTGGTCAGCTCACCCAGCTCCTCGAAAGCCTTCGAGGACTTTTCGAGGGCGACCTTGGCCTTGTCGTTCGCCTCGACGAACGCGCTCTGAATGCGGGTCTTGGCTTCTTCGGCGTAGGTCTTCGCGGTTTCCAGCACATCGGTCATGATAATCTTGCCTTTCGTGTTGATTGCGGCGGCAACGGGAGGGAGATCGTCCGCCAATGCGGGGATTGAAATTTCGGGTTCAGGAGCGACCGGCATCGCTGCAACCGGCCATTCAACCGGAATTGCTTCTGCAACCGCCGGCTCCACGACCCCCACCGGCTCGGCGGCATGGGTCGGTTCGATCACAGCAACCGGTTCCGGCGCCACGACGGATTCAACCGCAACGGGTTCAACCGCAACGGGTTTGGTCTTGACGACCCGTTTCGGCTCGGCCGGCATGGTCGCCACAGCCGCTTTCGCAGCAACGGGCGCGCTTTTGGCTCCCGACTTCCGCGATCTGGACTTGGGCGGCGTGGCCAATAGAGCCTCCTGAATCATTTGCTGCATTGCAACATAAGCCGTTTTGGGCCGTATGGCAAGTGAAAATGATGCAGTGCAACAAACGTGCTGCAAAATGCGTATTGCGCTTATGAAAGGCACGGCAATGCGCGCCCCGCGATACCCCCACGTCACCCAAACGCGCGAAATTACGACTCGTTCCCCCACCCTTCAGCGCATGCGCACATAACGCCCCGGCGCATCCTCAATGGCGTCGCGCTTGCCATTGCCCGGCAGGCGTCCGCCGGTTGCGGGCACCTCGGAGGGCGCCTGATCGGCGAGCCAGGCGATCCAATCCGGCCACCAGCTTCCCTTCGTTTCTTGCGCGGCTTCCCGGAAGGACGCAAAATCGGACTGAAGCGTCGGGCTTGTCCAATATTGATATTTGCGCGCGGCCGGAGGATTGACGACCCCGGCGATATGGCCAGAGCCCGCGAGCAGGAACCGCTTCGGCCCTGCGAAATGCTCCATCAGCTTCCATACGCTGCACGCGGGCGCGATATGGTCCTCGACGCCGGCCTGGATGTAGCTCGGCGTCGTCACGCAACTCAGATTGATCGGCGTGCCATCGACGACGAGACCGCCCGGCTTCGCCAGACGGTTGTCGCGATAGAAATCCGTCAGATAGCTGTGATGCCATTTCGCTGGCAGATTGGTCGTATCGCCATTCCAGTAGAGCAGATCGAACTGGGGATAATCCTTCCCCAGCAGATAGTTGTTCACGACGTAGTTCCAGATGAGGTCCTGCCCGCGCAGCAGATTGAAGGTCGCCGCGAGATAGCGCCCGTCCAGAAAGCCATCCGTCGCGAGACTATCGACCATCGCAATTTGTTCGTCATCCACGAACAGCCGCAAGTCGCCGGCCTCGGCGAAATCCACCTGTGCCGTGAAGAAGGTCGCACTGGCGACCTTTTCGGCCTCGCTCCGCGACGTCAGCAGCGCGAGAGTCGCCGCCAGCACGGTGCCCGCGACACAATAGCCGATCGCATGGACGCTCGGCACGTCGAGCAGATCGCGCACGACGTCGATGGCATCGATCTGGCCGCGAAGCACATAATCGTCGAGCCCGACATCGCTCATGGAGGCGTCGGCCGACTTCCAACTCACCATGAACACGGTGATCCCCTGATCCACCGCCCATTTCACGAAGCTCTTCTCCGGGTTGAGATCGAGAATGTAGAAGCGATTGATCCACGGCGGGAAGATGATGAGCGGTGTCTCGAACACGGTCTCGGTCGTCGGCGAGTACTGGATGAGCTGGTAAAGGGCGGTCTCGTGGACCACCTTGCCCGGCGTTGTCGCGATGTTGCGGCCAAGCTCGAAGGCTGAGCCGTCCGTGTGCGTGAGTTGCCCCTTGTCGAGATCGGAGAGCATATGCTCCAGACCGGTGAGCAGGTTCTCGCCATGGGTCTCGATCGTCTTCTCGATCACCAGCGGATTTGTGAATGGGAAGTTCGCGGGACTCGCCGCCTCCACAAAGCGCTGCGTCACGAAGCGGAGCTTGCCCTTCTCGTGCGGATCGAGTCCATCGACGCTGTCGGCCAGCTCCAGCAGATATTCCGAAGCCAACAAGTAGATCTGGCGGATGAGATCGAAGACCGGATTGTCCCGCCACCGGGGATCGGAGAAGCGCCGGTCGAATTCGGCCGGGGACGAGGCGGCATCGGCATCGGCAGTCTTGGCGCGGAGCAGGAACTCCTCCCAGATCGCCATGCCGCGGCTCGCCATCTTGGACTGGATGTCCGCGATCTTCTCAAGGTTGGGATGCGCTTCCAGAGCCTTGAACTTGAGCGCGCGCTCCGTAAGGTCCGCGCTGCGCTCCAGGATCATCTGCTGCGCGAGGCCGATGACGTGAGTCCAGTGCTGCATCTCGGTGAGGCTGGGCGCATCCATCACATCCTGGTCCATCACGGGCCTCTTTCCGGTTTTGGTGGCACGGGAATCACGTGCGGGCTATATGGCTTGCAGTCTGGCGTCCGAAACGTGTCGAGCGCAAGGCTGGTTTCAAACGAAAAGGAGATCGACTTCACAATGTCCGACGAGTTCTACCGCATCAAGCGACTGCCGCCATATGTCATCGCCGAAGTGAATGCGATGCGGGCCGCGGCGCGTGCGGGCGGCGAGGACATCATCGATCTCGGCATGGGCAATCCCGATCTGCCGCCCCCCCAGCACGTCATCGACAAGCTGGTGGAAGTGGCGCAGAAGCCCAGCGCGCACGGCTATTCGCAGTCCAAGGGCATTCCCGGTCTTCGCAAGGCGCAGGCCAATTATTATGCCCGCCGCTTCGGCGTCGAGCTCGATCCCGAGACCGAGGTCGTCGTGACCATGGGCTCCAAGGAAGGTCTCGCCAGCCTCGCCACCGCGATCACCGCGCCGGGCGACGTCGTGCTGGCCCCCAATCCCAGCTACCCCATTCACATGTTCGGCTTCATCATCGCCGGCGCGACCATCCGCTCCGTACCGACCACGCCGGACGAGAATTACTGGCGCGCACTCGACCGCGCAATGGCCTTCACCGTGCCGCGTCCGAGCGTGCTGGTCGTCGGCTATCCGAGCAACCCGACGGCAGAGACGGTCGATCTCGCCTTTTACGAGCGGCTCGTCGCCTGGGCGAAGGAGAACAAGGTCTGGGTGCTCTCCGACCTCGCTTATTCCGAGCTTTATTATGACGGCAACCCGACACCCTCGATCCTGCAGGTGCCGGGCGCCAAGGACGTGGCCGTCGAGTTCACCTCGCTCAGCAAGACCTATTCGATGGCCGGCTGGCGCATCGGCTTCGCGGTCGGCAACCAGAAGCTGATTTCGGCCCTGACGCGGGTGAAGTCCTATCTGGACTATGGCGCGTTTACGCCGATCCAGGCGGCTGCCTGCGCCGCGCTCAACGGCCCGCAGGATATTGTCCAGCAGAACCGCGAGCTTTATCACAAGCGCCGGGATGTGCTGGTCGAAAGTTTCGCCCGCGCGGGCTGGGACATTCCTGCGCCCAAGGCATCCATGTTCGCTTGGGCCCCGCTCCCGCCGGCGCTCAAGGAAATGGGCAGCCTCGAATTCTCCAAGCAATTGCTCACTCATGCCAAGGTCGCGGTTGCGCCGGGCGTCGGCTATGGCGAGGACGGCGAAGGCTTCGTCCGCATCGCCATGGTCGAAAACGAGCAGCGGCTCCGGCAGGCGGCGCGCAACGTGAAGCGTTATCTCACCTCCATGGGCGTGAACGTGCCGGTGACGAAGGGCGCTGCGTGAACCCGCTGAGCGGGCTGGGCTCTCCGGAAGTCAGCCTCGTCGCCCATACGATCCAGCTCGCACTTGCGCCGGTGTTCCTGCTCGCAGGCATCGGCGCTTTCCTCAACGTGTGCGTCGGCCGCCTTGCGCGGGTGGTCGATCGCGCGCGCTTCGTCGAGAAGGCATTGCCACTCTCGACGGGTGCAGAGCATGACCGGCTGGTCGGCGAGATCCGGATCCTCGACAAGCGCATCTCGGTGGTCAACGCGGCCATCTTCCTGACCGTGGTCGCGGCGGTGCTGACCTGCCTCGTCGTGATCCTGCTGTTCCTCTCGAACCTCATCTCGGCGAATCTGGGCACGGTGATCGCGCTGCTCTTCATCGCCTCGATGGTCTCGATGGCACTCGGCTTCGCGATCTTCATCGTCGAGACGCGACTCGGCTCACGGGCGATCCATGTCCGCAACGAGATCCTCTACCATCAGGCCGAGGACGAGAAGCGCGTCCATTGAGCGCTGTGCCGGCCAACTGCGCGCCGCGTTTACCAATTAACTTGTCCCTAACCCTGTGTCCCATTGGGAAACGGCCAAAAATAGCGGCTTGCGCGGCCTGTTAAGAGTCTCTTAGTCATGACGCATGACGACGACCGCACAGCGCAAGATGATCCGGATCGGCCTCGTTCTGACAGGCCTGCTGATCGCCGCCCTGCTCGCCCTGAGCCTCGCGCCGATGGGCATTGCCCGCGCGGACACGGCGCCGCGCCTCGAAGTCGATCTCGGCATGCCGCTCCAGGCTCCGCAGGCCGGCGAGGCGGTCGTCACGCACTCGACGCCCAAGCCCGCTGCCGCGCCCAGGCCGCAACCCGCGCTCGCCAGCGACGCCATGACGCTCAAGCGCGTGCTCGTGGTCGATGGCCCGTTCCGCCACGGCGATTATGTCTGGGACGAGGAAGGCGTGCCGCAGGGCGAAGTGATCATCACGGTCGATATCAAGGCCCAGACGATCGCCGTCTTCCGCGCCGGCTACCAGATCGGTGCCGCCGTGATCCTCTATGGCGCGGACGATTATCCGACGCCGACCGGCACGTTCCCGATCACGCAGAAGAAGGTGCATCACATCTCGAACATCTACAATGCGCCGATGCCCTATATGATGCGCCTGACCAATGACGGCGTGGCTATCCATGCCAGCGAAGTCGCCTGGGGCAATGCGACGCATGGCTGCATTGGCGTCCCCCTCGCCTTCGCCAAGCTGATCTTCGCGCAGGCCAAGCTCGGCACGAAGGTGATCGTCACCAATGGCAAGATGATGGCCGTGCCGCAGGGCGCGCAGCTCGATCAGGCCGGCCTACAGCGCAACTGATCCGTCGGCTCAGGCCGCCCGCAATTCGGTCAACAATCCGCTCATCCGCGCGCGCAGCTCTTCCGCGCGATCGCCGAGTTGCTGGGCAACGACGGCCGCGCTGGTGGCGATGACGCCATTGGTGGTGGCGACCTCGGTCAGGGCCTGACTGCGCTGATCGGTATCGACAGCCTTGGCCAGCACCGCCTCGGCACTACCTGCAATGGCGACCGTCGCGGTGGCCTGCTGCGAGACGGCATCGAAAATGGCGGCGCTGCTCGCCTTGATCTCGTCGACATGGGATGTCGAGGTCGTGATCAGCACACTGAAATCCTCTGCCGCGCGGACGATGGCGGCGAGCTTGAGGGCGATGTCGTTCGCGGCGCGTCCGGTCGCGCTCGCCATCTGCTTCATCTCGCCCGCGACCACGCCGAAGCCGCGCCCGGCCTCGCCGCTGCGCGCGGCCTCGATCGTGGCGTTGAGCGCGAGCAGGTTGCTCTGGCTGGCAATCTCGCTGACCATGGCGAGGATATCGCGCGCCGTGTCCACTTCGCGCGTCAGCTTGAGGATGCCGGGTTCGAGGCTGGAGATGGACTGCGCCGTCGCGGAGGCGATCCGCTGGGCCGCCTGGGCATTGTCACCGACCGTGCGGATCGAGACGCTGAGCTCGTCCGAATTGCGCGCCACGCCTTCAATCGAGCTGACCGCGCTGGCCGACGAGGCGCTGAGGCCATTGGCCTGCTCCATCAGCGCGCTGGAGACGGCCGCGATGTCCCGCGCCTGCTGCCCGACATTGTCCGCAATAGCGAGAAGCTCGGCGACCAGCGTTCCCACGCTTTCCTCGATGCGATCCGCCGCGACGCGGCGCCGGCCATCATTGCTTTCCTGCAATGCGGCTTCGGCGGCGAGGCGATCACTATGTTCCTGCTCGGCACGGGCCTCTGCGGCACGGCTCTGCGACAGCGCCCGCTCGGCATTGCGGCGCGCGACATCCGCCTCGTTCAGCGCATCCTCGGCATTGGCGCGAGCCGCATCGGCATCGGCGCGCGCGGTGAGATTGGTGAGGGTCAGATGCGCGATCAGCCGAACAGCGAAGATCATGATCGCGACGGCACTCGACACCAGGAAGCCATGAAGCAACACGCGGGCGATGCTGCCGGAACCGGGAAACACCCACTCGGGCAGCAACAGATAGAATGCGAGGTGATGCACGACCGCCAGCCCCGCGCCGACGAAGAGCGGCTTCATGTCGCACATCAGGATCATCATGGAGAAGCACACGAAGAAGTACATGTGCAGGTCCATCTGCCAGGGGTCGCCGCGAAACAGATAGACGAAGAGAACGGGGCACAGCGTGAGCGCAATGCCGGACGCAAGTCGCGCCTGAGCATCGATGCGGCCCTTGTACCAGCACCAGGTGGGAACGGCGACAACCATCAGCGCGAGCAGCAACGTCAGGCCGCCATCCGTGCCCTCGATCATCATATCGACCGGAACGATCAGGAGCACATTGGCCCACAGAAAGGCGGTGATTGCCCGCATGCCCGCCCGTCGGAGCGGTTCGAGTGCCTCATCCTTCGTCATCTGGCAGATGCCTTTCCGCATCCCGCGGCCATGCCGCTTATCAACAGACCGCCGTGGCGCGCGGCCGCACTCCAAAGCGCGGCGCGGGACCCCGTCACGACGAGCGAATGCTTGCCCGGTCCGACGGCAATCAGACGGGCATCCCGCGCACTTGCCCAGCGGGCAATCTCGTCCGGATCTTCCCCGCTCAGCGAGACGATCAGGATCGAGCCGCGCGCCGGCGGGGCCAGCGTCACGACCACCAGCACGAGGCAGGCGATGGCGCACTGAATCATCAGGACACGGCTGGTCCGACTGCGGCGTGGGAACGCGGTCATACCTATCTTCATAGCTAAATACGGTAAAGGATCGGCTAACCCGCAAATTGGAAATTGCGGTGTGAGGGTAAACAAAGCGCTAAGCCTGCGGTGAACCGAGCCTCGCAAGGCAGCCTGCGCTGTCTTCCCAAACCGCCCCCCTCTCCCCTAAGGCTCCCGGCATGTCCGAGCCTTTCCGCCTCGTCCCCCCCGCGCCGGCCTATCTCGCCTCCTATCGGGCCGCACTCGAAGAAGGCTGGTCGCCGGACAATGTGCTGGGCAACATCGCGACCCATCGCGAACTCGACCGGATCGATCGCGATCCGTTGGCATTCCTGATGTCGCTCGACGATCCGCAGGGCAAGGGCGCGCCCGTCCTCATGAAGGACGGAACGACCCGGACCCGCCTGCCCGGCTATCGCCGCTGGATGTGGGATGGCGAATTTTGTGGGAGCATCGGCTTTCGCTGGCAGCGAGGCACGAGCGAGATGCCCGAATATTGCCCGGGCCACATCGGTTTCGGCGTCGTACCCTGGAAGCGCGGCAATGGATATGCGGCGAAGGCGGTGCTGGCGCTGTTGCCGGACGCAAGGCTGCGCGGCCTTTCCCACATCTATATCACGGCCAACCAGGACAATGTCGCCTCGAGGCGGACGATCGAAAGCTGCGGCGGCGTACTCGTAGATCAGTTCGATATCGATGCTGGAGACGGCGGCGCGCCGGCCGCACGCTACCGAATTGCGCTCTAGCATCGGCATTGTTCGTGTGCGGGAAGAAACCAGCTTTCCGTCAGTCGATCAGATTCAATAGCTTAGCTAGATAACTTCTCCATGTTCGCGCGTGTGCGCCATGGTGAATCCGCAAAAGTCCGCGCGCGGCCGCAAGCGACCTTGAAAATCGATGACAATGTTTGACGATGAGAAGCAGCCGGTGCCGGACGTCGCGGGAAAGAGCGGGCGTCTCAGGTGAAAGCTGCCATGGCTGCATGGATGTAGGAAAGCGCTGATTTGGGCGCGCACCACACAGGCGGCAGACCCCGTCGAAATCACGCCGCAAATGAGAGGGGCCGCCGGAGCGGTGAAGCTCCGAGCGGCCCATCAGCATGGTCAGCGGCCGGAAGTGCCGCCACCCGGGGATTTACGCCGCGTTCTGGCTCCTAGGAGCTTCGCGCGACCCGCCGCCAATGCCTTAGCGGCAGGCTCCCCGAACGGACTTGACCGACCCCATTGCTGAACCATGAGACATCGGATCACCTCCTTTCGCTAAGTTGAAAACTGCTTCGTCGGGTTGGGCTGAAAGCCTGTGTCCCTTCGACGCCCTAGATGTGAATCATCCCGCGTTTACGAACAAGTCTTGTATTTATTTTTTTTCGAATCATACTCATGCGCTCCGGCCAAAAAGCCGGGAACCCAGCCGAAAAGCTCAGTTTCGGCAGTCCTCCACGACGCGCCCGATTTCCGCCCAGGCAGGGATGACGAGCCGTGCCTGTCCCGGTGCTTCGATCGCGATGCGACCGCGCGAAAAGCCCATCCAGTCGAAGCCCTGATCGCCGGCCGGACGCGGCATATCGATCCATGACTCGCCGCCGGCCGCAGTCCGCGCGCTGCCATTCCAGGCGACCGCGCCGAACGTCGTGCGGATGACAACGGATGCGTTGCCCCCTGTGCCGCGAACCGAGAGAATGATCTGCTGGCGAGGCCGATCGCAGGTCAGCGTCACGGCGTTGCGCGGCATGAGTCCATCGACAAGCGTGAACCGGGCGGTACCGGCATCGCCGATCCGCTCGTAATGCCAGTCCCCCTGCGCGACTGGCGCTTCCTCCCACGAGGCCGTGGAGACCGGTGCGGGTGTGGGCGTCGGGGTTGGCGCCGGTGCGGGCCGTGGCAGCGGAGCTGGCGCGGGCTGCGGTGGCGGCACGGCGGCGCAGCCCGCAAGCAGCCCGACCACGACCACGGCGCCGATCCGCCCGCGCAAGTCCTTCAGATGCGGCTTCACGGACGGATCTGCCCGCTTCCCCGCACGACCCACTTGTACGTCGTCAGGCCCTCCAGAGCGACCGGACCACGCGCGTGCATGCGGCCGGTCGAAATGCCGATCTCGGCGCCAAGGCCGAACTCGCCACCGTCCGCGAACTGGGTGGAGGCATTCCACATCACGATCGCGCTATCGCAGCGATTGAGGAACTGCTCCGCCACCGCATCATCGCCGGTCACGATCGCGTCAGTATGGTGGCTGCCATGCGAGGCGATATGCGCGAGCGCGTCATCGATGCCATCGACGAGCCGCACCGACAAAATGGAATCGAGATATTCCGTGTCCCAGTCGCTGTCCTCGACGCGCTCTACGCGGGGATCCATCCGTCGCACGGCATCGTCGCCCCGCACTTCGCAGCGCGCATCGAGCAGCGCCGTGACCAGCGCCTCGGGCTCCGGGAAAGCCCGATCGATCAGCAAGGTCTCCATGGCGCCGCAGATGCCGGTGCGGCGCATCTTGGCATTGACGACAATTTCCCGCGCCATAGCGGGGTCCGCGGCCGCATGGACATAAGTGTGGCAGATGCCGTCAAGATGCGCGAGCACGGGCACCCGGGCCTCTTCCTGCACACGCGCGACGAGGCTCTTGCCGCCGCGCGGGATGATGATGTCGATGAGACCGACGGCGCGCAGCATGGCGCCCACGACGGCGCGATCGGTCGTCGGCACATATTGCACGGCATCGGCCGGAAGCCCTGCTTCCGTGATGCCGGCAACCATGGCGGCATGAATGGCGCGATTGCTCTCCACCGCCTCGGACCCGCCGCGCAGAATGACGGCATTGCCCGAGCGCAGGCCGAGCGCCGCAGCATCCGCCGTCACATTGGGCCGGCTCTCATAGATGATCCCGATAACCCCTAGCGGCACGCGGACGCGCGTGAGGCTAAGTTCATTGGGTCGCGTCGCCTCGTCTATGACACGGCCGACCGGATCCTCCAGATGCGCGACCTGCTCCACGGCGTCGGCCACGGCGGCGATCCGCCCCTCGTCCAGACGCAGCCGATCGAGCATGGCGGACGACAGCCCATTGGCGGCGCCGCGCTCCATGTCGGCCCGGTTGGCGAGGATGATGCGGGACGTCGCAGCCCGCAGGGAAGCGGCCGCCGCGACCAGCGCCGCGGCTTTCTGCTCGCTTGACGCCAGCGCCATGTCCGTAACGGCACGGCGCGCGCGCGCGCCCATGGTGGCGATCAGCATTTCCGGCGTCTGCGTGAGGTCGTTCATCGCGGATTCGGGTCCAGTGGAGCAAAGGGCGTCCCCCATAGCATGGCGCCGGAGTGGCGCAAATGGCGCAACCCGAAACGGCGTGGAACGTTTCGGCGTTAGTGCATGCGGAGGTGAGAATGATCGAGAGACGATCTGCACCCGCCCTTTTCCTGGCGGCAATGCTGGCGAGCTGCGGGCAGGAACCGACAGCCAGCAACCAGACGAACATGACCGCGGCAGAGGCGGACATCGCGCTTGATACCGCGATGAACGCCGTCGAGGGCGGGAATGAAGGCACGCTTGTGCCCCCGGCGCCGGGCGAACCCGGCGGCCTGCCTGACGACCGAACGCCGCTCAACGAATCCGCCGCGCGTGTGCCGACCAGCGTCGAGGCATCGGGCGCGACTCTGGAGCGCTGGGGCCTTGCGCTCGGCGCGGGGCGGTTCGGCGAGGCATATCGGCTCTGGCGCGACAATGGGCGGCAGAGCGGAATGAGCGAAGCGCAATTCACCGAGAGCTGGCGCAAATATTCCGAGATCCATGTGCTGATCGGTCGTCCGCAGGCCGGCGGCACGCAGACGGCGCGTGTGCCACTGCAGGTCTATGGGCGCGAGCGCGAGGGCAGCAAGCCGTTCAACCTGATCGGCATGACGACGCTGGCGCGCAACCCGGCGGGGCAGAATGGTGGGGCCGGGCAGATTCCCTGGGTGATTGCGGCAATGGACCTCGTCCCGCGCGGCACGGTGAAGATCGTTCCGCCGGAAGGGGAAAGCATGGCGGAGCGCATTCCCGCCGCCTTCCAAGGGCGCTGGTCGCAGTCCGACGAGAGCTGCAAGCGGCCGGGCGATGACATGCGCCTCGCCGTCTCGGGCGACACGCTCACATTCTACGAGAGCGTCGGCAAGGTGACCTCGCTGGAGGAACTGTCGAAGGACCGCATCCAGGTCGCGGCCGCCTATAGCGGCGAAGGCAGCAACTGGGCGGAGAACTCGACGCTCGCGCTCTCCGACAACGGCAAGGTGCTGACCATCGACGGCGTGCGCCGCGTGCGCTGTGCTTAGAACTTGCGTCCGGAAGACCGAGATCGCCAATCCTTTGAAGAGGAGGGGCGAATGAGGGCAGTCGTTCGTGCCTCGACCGTCCGCTGTATGAAATCCGCGCGCTAAATCTCTCGCTGGGCGCCCGGCACCCAGAGAATGTCGCCGCTACCATTGCCGTTGAGCGCGCGGGCCAGGACGAACAGCAGGTCGGACAGGCGATTGAGATACATGAGCGCCGCGGGATTGAGCGGGACGCTCCGCCCGGCCGTGATCACCGCTCGCTCGGCACGGCGCGAAATGGCGCGGGCGAGATGGACGCGGGCGGCCGCTTCCGTCCCGCCCGGCAGGATGAAGCTCTTGAGCGGCGCGAGATGGTCGTTGAGCCGATCGATCGCCTGTTCCAGCCGCTCGACCTGCTGTGGCACGATGCGCAGCACCATACCGGACGGAGCGAAATCCTCGCCCGGCGTAGCAAGATCGGCTCCCAAGTCGAAGAGATCATTCTGGATTGTCTGGAGCAGCGCCACTTCGCCGTTGGCGCAGACCGTGACCGCCAGCCCGATCGCGCTGTTCAGCTCATCGACCTCGCCGATTGCCGCCATGCGCGGATCGTCCTTGGCGACGCGCGATCCGTCGACCAGGCCCGTCGTGCCGTCATCGCCCGTGCGCGTGTAGATGCGGTTCAGGCGGACCACGCAGCGGACGTCAGCGGCTGCCGAAGACCAGCATCAGCAAGGCGAGCAGCAGGATCGCCGCCGCCTGCATGGTGACGCGGCCCATCATCGCCTTGTTCTGGCGCAGGCTGGACTCGCTGGGCCCGGTGCCACCGCTCTTGAGGTCTTCCTCGGTCGTCTTGAGGAACGCCACGATCCCGCGCACCAGCATGAACACCACGCCGCCCATGGCGAGCAGCAGCAGGATGATGAGAATGGCCTTGCCCATGATCGAAACTCCTTTGGCGCGGTTTAGGGTGCATCCAGCGATATGCCAACCGGAAAGCGGCCGGCGCGCAGGTCGTCGGCGAGCTGGCGCCCTTCGACGCCCCGGGCGCGGAGCTCGGCGAGGCTGAGACCGGCCGAGCGCTTGGCGAGGCGCTTGCCCTCCGCATCGACGATCAATGCATGATGCCGATAGATGGGAACAGGCAGATCGAGCAACGCCTGCAAGGTGCGATGCGCGTGGGTCGAGGGAAAAACGTCCCGCCCGCGCACGACATCCGTCACACCCTGCGCGGCGTCGTCGACCACCACCGCGAGATGATAGCTGGCCGGCCGATCGCGGCCCTTGAGGATGAGATCGCCCAGCGCATCGCGCTCGACCGACATGTCGCCCGCGATCGCATCGTGCCAGATGAGCGGCCCTGTCAGTGCCAGCGCATCACCCATGTCGAGCCGCCAGCTATGCGGGTCCCCGCGCACGATCCGCTCGATGCGTTCGGTTTCCGACAGATGTCGGCAGGTGCCGGGATAGAGCGGGCCGTCAGCGCCATGCGGCGCATGCAGACTGGCCGCCAGTTCGCGCGCGATGTCGCCGCGCGTGCAGAAGCAGGGATAGAGCACGCCGAGCGCCTTCAACCGGTCCAGCGCGGCCTCATAGGCGGCGAACCGTTCCGACTGGATCATGAGGCCGTCCCAATCGAGCCCGAGCCAGCGCAGGTCCTCGTAAATGCCATCGGTAAATTCCGGCCGGCAGCGCGTCACGTCCGTATCCTCGATACGCAGCAGGAAGGTGCCGCCGCTTTCCTTCGCAAGATCATAAGCCTGTAAGGCGGAGTAGCCATGGCCTATATGGAGCCGCCCGGTCGGGCTCGGTGCGAAGCGTGTCACCAGATGTCGTGGAGAGTCAGTTTGACTCATACTAACTCTTGACGGGGACTCATCGACTCTGCTGTCATGATGACGTCACGGTTCTCTTCGATGGATCGCGGCGAAACCGAAAGGGGCACGAGCGCGCATGTATCATCCCGATCGAATACGCCATCCCGAAAACTGCCCGGCATTGGTGCTGAATGCCGACTACACCCCGCTTTCCTATTATCCGCTGAGCCTCTGGCCCTGGCAAACCGCCATCAAGGCGGTTTTTCTGGATCGGGTGGACATCGTCGAGAGCTATGATCGCGAAGTCCACTCGCCCAGCTTCCAGATGCGCATCCCCTCGGTCATCGCGCTCAAGCAATATGTGCGGCCGAGCGAGCATCCCGCCTTCACGCGGTTCAACCTGTTTCTGCGCGACAAGTTCGCCTGCCTCTATTGCGGATCGCCCAAGGACCTGACCTTCGACCATGTCGTGCCGCGCCGCGCCGGCGGGCGCACGACATGGGAGAATGTCGCGACGGCCTGCTCGCCCTGCAATCTCAAGAAGGGCGGCCGCACGCCGCGCGAGGCGCATATGCCGCTGCGCGAAATGCCGATCCGCCCGACGAGCTGGCAGCTCCAGGATCATGGCCGCGCCTTCCCGCCCAATTATCTGCACGAGAGCTGGCACGACTGGCTCTATTGGGATGTCGAACTGCTGGCGTAGCGAGCGGTCGCGGACAATTATCCCTGCTCTTGCTTCGGTGGCTCGCATGCCTATCGTGGCGCCATGAAAATCCGCGCAGCCCTCGCCGCCCTCTCCCTCGCCCTGCTGGCCACGCCGGCCTCCGCCAAGCTTTCCCCTGCGGAGCAGCGCATGGCTGCCAATGTCGATGCCGATCAGGACTGGGCGATCGCCTTGCTGGAGCGGATGGTCAATCAGAACTCGGGCACGCGGAACAGGGACGGTGTAATCAAGGTCGCCGCGATGGTGCGGCCGGAACTGGAGGCTCTGGGCTTTACCATCGTCTGGAAGCCGATGGACGCCGTGGACCGCGCCGGGCATCTCTTCGCGACGCGCAAGGGCAAGGCCGGCACCACCAGGATGCTGCTGATCGGCCATCTCGATACGGTGTTCGAGCCGGACCAGCCCTTTCAGAAATTCGAGCGAGACGGCGACACCGCCAAGGGCCCGGGCGCCGGCGACAACAAGGGCGGCGTGGTCGTCATGCTCACCGCCTTGCGCGCCATGAAGGCGGCCGGGACACTGGACGGCGCCAATATCGAGGTCGCGCTCACGGGCGATGAAGAATCGGTCGGCGAGCCGGTCGAGACGGCGCGCGCCGACCTGATCGCGGCAGGAAAGCGCGCCGACGTCGCGCTCGATTTCGAGGGGCTGGCGCAGATCGACGGGGTGGATCAGGGCTCGGTCGCGCGGCGCTCGTCCAACAGCTACACGATCCGGACGACGGGGCGCTCCGCGCATTCGAGCGGCATCTTCGGCGCGGTCGGCGACGGCGCGATCTACGAGATGGCGCGGATCATCTCGACCTTCCGCAAGGATCTGCCGGAGCCCAATCTGACCTTCAACATCGGCCTGGTCGCGGGCGGCGCGAGCGCGGAGCTGAGCGCCAGCGAGGCATCGGTCAGCGCGCAGGGCAAGACCAACATCATTCCGGCAGCGGCGATCGCGACGGGCGATTTCCGCACGCTCTCGCCGGAGCAGACCGCGCGCGTGCGGGCGAAGATGGAAGCGATCGTCGCCGGGCCGCATGCGCCGGGCACGGGCGCGACCATCGAGTTCAAGGAAGGCTATCCGCCGATGGCGCCGACGCCCGGCAATCTTGCGCTGCTCGAGAAGATGAATGGCATCAATGCCGATCTGGGCCTCGCGCGCATGCCCGCGCTGGACCCGCTGCGGCGCGGGGCGGGCGATATCAGCTTCGTGGCGGCGGATGTCGACGGACTTATCGGCCTCGGCACGGCGAGCGACGGTGACCATACACCGGCCGAAGTGGTCGATCTCGCCTCCATGTCCCGCCAGGCTAAGCGCGCGGCGCTGCTGATGACGCGGCTCAGCAAGGAGAAAGGGCGCAAGCCCTGAGCGCCTAAAAGCGTCGCAGGCAGATTTTTTTCGCGCAGAGACGCGGAGAGCGCGGAGAAGAAGGAAGAAACTTCTGCGTTCTCTGCGTCTCTGCGCGCATTGTAAAATGACCTGCGGTCGGCTTACCCCCGATAAGCCGACGGCCAGATACCCTGCTTGCCGGGGGACAGGATGCCGTTCGGGTCCAGCGCATCCTTGATCCGCTCGTTGAAGCGGCGTTGGGCGTGGTCATTATAGTCGTACTGCTCGGCGACCAGATCCATGAAATCGAGATGCGAGCGATATTCGCCATAGCCGAGCGTCGCGGCGGTGCGGACCATCGAGCGGCAGGCGGCATAGGCATTGTGCGCTTGCGCTTCGTCCTCGGTGTCGAACACGACGAGGCCGACATGGATCATGCTGCGCTTCGTCACGATGATGACTCCGCTATAGTCGAGCCCGGCAGTGTTGAGCTCGGTGCGGACGAGATCGCGCAGCGCCGCGCCGTCGCGGCCGGTGATCGGTGCGGCGCAGGAAAAGCCGATATGGCCGCCATGCTCGCCGCCATACCAGCGCGTCATCCGATCCAGCGCCATGCTCGGAATGCCGGCCTGCACGCGCTCATGCGGGTTGTCGAGCTCCGGCAGGTTGCGCCCGTCATATTTGGAAAAGCTGACTTCCGCGCCCGGGATCGTCCCGAAGGCGGCCTCGACGATCTCGCGCTGGCGATCGACCACCTTCTCGTCGCCATAGAGGGCGAAGCGCATGACCCAGCGGCCGAAGCCGGGCTGGCGCGCAATCTCCTCGATCACCGACTCCGGCATCGGCCCCTCGCCCGTATACCAGTCCTCGCGACCGGCAAACGCGGACATGGCGCAGACCGCGTTGATGATCATCGGCTGGTTGGGAATCGTGCCGTCGAGCATTAGCGGCCGCAGCTTCTCGAGCAGCAGTTCCAGGTCGCTGTCGTTCCGCAAGGTCAGCCAGCCGGGCATGTAGCATTCCGGCGGCGGCATGAGCCACACGCCCATCTTTGTGACGATGCCGTAGTTGGACTGCATGAAGAGGCCATCCGGGCTGGGTCCGCAGCCGCGCTTGTAATTCTGCCAGGCGCGGCCATTGGTCATGCCGCCCATGCCGGTGCGCAAGATGTCGCCATCGGCCAGCACGACTTCCATGCCGCATTGATGCGCGACATGATCGCCGGTGAGATTGTAGCCGAGGCCATGATCGAGTGTGTTGCCGACGACGCTGCCCCAACCGAGATCCGGGACCGACATCCAGAGCTTCGATCCCGTCGCACGCAGATGATCGTAAAGATCGAAGAAGCGCACACCCGGCTCGATCAGCGCAGTCGCATTCTCCTCGTCGACTTCCAGCACGCGGTTCATGCGACGGAGCGAGAGGACGAGCGATCCGGAGACACGGGGCGCAGCGCCGCCATAACCGTTGTTGCGCCCCTGCCCGCTGGTCCAGACCGGAACCTTATATTCGTTGGCGATGCGCAGGACCGCCTGAACGCCCTCGACGCTTGAGGGCATCAGCACCGCGCCCGGCTCGAACTCGCGCCAGCTCGCATGCTGGAAGGGATCGCGGAACTCCGTCACCTCGGCGGGATCGGTCAGCACGCCCTCGGGACCGAGAATGCCTTTGAGGCGCTCGATGGCGGGGGCGATATCGAATGCGTGAATAGTCTCGGCGCGTGCGGCCATATCTGTCTCTCCTCAAGCGCTCAGCCGGTTTGGCCGGGATCCGGGTGCTCGACACCCTAGGCTGGAACCCGGCCCTCCCGGGGGGAGCGCGCTACGGAGATCAGATTAGCGCGGACGCGCGAGCGCCGTTTGGACGAGCGCGCAGGATCGTTGGGTCAGGCGCGCAAGGCGCTCGGTGTCGCGCCGAAGCGCTCGCGGAAGCGCCTGGAGAAATGGCCCTGATCGAGAAAGCCGCAGCGCCAGGCGATCTCTCCGACAGGCAGGCCCCGAGTCCGAGGATCGGCCAGCATGGAGCGTGCGCGCGTCAGGCGCTCGCGCATCAATCTCGCGCCGAAACTCTCGCCGGCTCGCGCGCAGAGCATGTGGACCGAGCGGCGCGACATGCCGAGGGACTGAGCCGCCTGCGTCACGTCGAAGGCGGGATCATGGGCATGATCGGCGATGAGCGCGCGCAGTCGCGCTTCCTGCGGGCGATCGCGTGGTGGCAGCCCCTCCTCGGGCGTGCAGGCCAGCACCAGCAGGCTCGCCACCTGCTCGGCCAGCGCGCCGCCGGGCAGCACCAGCCGATCCAGCATATCGACTTCCAGCGAGGCGAGCACGGCGGACAGCGCCCTGCCCCAACCATGGGCGCCATCGATGCGGCGCCCGGCCAGCGCGACCGGATCGCTCGTCCAGCGTGCGAGCCAGTCATGCTCCAGCGCCAATGTCATCGAGCAGGTTTCGCTCGCCTCGAACCGATAGGGCCGCGAGCGATCGAGCAGGACGCAATCGCCGGGCTGAAGCACATCCTCATGCTCGCCCTGCGCATAACGAAAGCTGCCCGAGCGAACGGCAATCACATCCATTTTCGGCCGATCCCGCGTCTTGGCGATGCAGCGCGGCGTCCGGCTGACCTTCTGGGGGCCGGCTGTGAGCTTGCTCAGCAGAGCTGGGCCAAGCGCGCCCTGCTCCAGCCGGGCATGAAAGCTCTCGGCATCCGAACTGATGTCGAGCGTGAACAGCGACTGGTCGATGACATCGCGCCATTGCCGCAGGGCCGGAATGCCCCGATTTTCCGCTGTGGACCAGATGACGGTCGGCATCCTGCTCTCTCCCGACGCGCGGCTTCTCTCTCCATCGCTCCGTCGCTGACATGAGCATAGCGCAAGGCAGGCGGCGATGCCATCTCCCTCCCTCTTGCGCGCATCACGCGACCCGCTAATAACCCGGCGATGGACCGTATCCTCATTCGCGGCGGCAAGCCGCTCTCGGGCAAGATCACTATCTCCGGCGCGAAGAACGCGGCGCTCACGCTGCTGCCCTGCGCGCTGCTCACCGAGGAGCCGGTAACGCTGCGCAACCTGCCGCGCCTGGCCGACGTGGACAGCTTCGGCCATCTGCTCAACCAGCTCGGCGTCTCGACCACGATCGAGGGCTCGCGCCAGGCCGATTTCGGCCGCGTGATGACGCTCAAGGCCAGCCGCGTCACCTCCTCGGTGGCGCCCTATGACATCGTGCGCAAGATGCGCGCCTCGATCGTCGTGCTCGGCCCGTTGCTCGCGCGCACGGGCGAGGCGACCGTCTCGCTGCCCGGCGGCTGCGCGATCGGCAACCGCCCGATCGATTTTCACCTTCAGGCCTTCCAGGCTCTCGGCGCAACGATCGAGATGAAGAACGGCTATGTCCGCGCGCTGGCGCCGGACGGCGGCCTCAAGGGCGCGCTGGTCGCCCTGCCCTTCCCCTCGGTCGGCGCGACCGAGAACACGCTGATGGCGGCGGCGCTGGCCAATGGCGCGACCACCATCGAGAATGCCGCGCGCGAGCCGGAAATCGTCGACCTTTGCAACCTGCTGGTCGAGATGGGCAGCGAGATCGAGGGCATCGGCACCGACCGGATCACCATCCACGGCAAGGACCGGCTCTATGGCACGACCTATAAGGTGATGCCGGACCGGATCGAGGCAGGCAGCTACGCCTGCGCCGCCGCGATCACCGGTGGCGAACTGGAGCTGCTCGGCGCGGACGCCAACGATATGACGGCGATCCTCAAGGGTCTGCGCGATGCGGGCCTGCATATCGAGGAGACCAAGAAGGGTATCAAGGTCGCCACGAACGGCAAGCTCAAGCCCCTGACGCTCTCGACCGCGCCGCATCCCGGCTTCCCGACCGACATGCAGGCGCAGTTCATGGCGATGCTGACGCTGGCGGACGGGGCGAGCGTGCTGACCGAGACGATCTTCGAGAACCGCTACATGCACGTGCCGGAGCTGGCGCGCATGGGGGCGGACATTACCGTCAACGGCCGCACGGCCGTGGTGCGCGGCGTGCCGGGCCTGACCGGCGCCCCCGTCATGGCGACGGACCTGCGCGCCTCAATGAGCCTCATCCTGGCGGGCCTCGCGGCCTCGGGCGAGACGGTCGTCAACCGCGTCTATCATCTCGACCGCGGCTATGAACGGCTGGAGGAAAAGCTCTCCGCAGTCGGCGCGGACATCGAGCGCGACAGCGACGGGTGAGATTTCGCGCGCATTGACAGCGCGCCGCCACCGTCCGAAGCTGTGCGCGAACCCGATAACAGGAGGCCTTGCGTGAAAGTCCTTTCACTGCCTTGCTGCGCGCTCGCTGCCACGCTTGCCGCGCCGTCCTTCGCCCAGAGCGACAAGCAATATTTCCCGGCGCCCGGTAACCCGGCGGCTGTGAGCCCGACCAACCCGGACGGCACGCCGCCGTTCAGCACCGCAGTGCTGGCGGGCGACACGCTTTACATTTCCGGCGCCATCGATATCGATCCAGCGACGGGCAAACCGCCGACCGATCCCAAGGTGGGCGCGAAGCTGCTGATGGACGGCCTCAAGCGGACCGTCGAGCGCGCGGGCATGACGATGGACGACCTCGTCTGGGTCCAGATCTTCGCGACCGATCTCAAAAATTATGCTGCTTTCAACGAGATTTACCGCGCATATTTCAAAGGCCCGATGCCGGCGCGCGCCTTTCTTGGCGCGGGCAGCCTGCTCAACGGATCGAACTTCGAAATCATGGCGACGGCGGTTAAGTCCAAAGCCAAATAAGAGCGGCACCGGAACGCTCCGGCGAGCGTTCCGGCATCAGGAGAAGGCCATGAGCGACAATTCGCGCAAGACGCATATCGGCGATCACGCGCTGCATCCAGAGACGCAGATGCTGAACTATGGCTATGATCCGGCGCTCTCCGAGGGCGCGGTCAAGCCGCCGGTGTTCCTGACATCGACCTTCGTGTTCAAGTCGGCCGAGGAAGGACGCGACTTCTTCGACTATGTCGCGGGCCGCAAGGAGCCGCCGGCCGGGCAGCAGTCCGGCCTCGTCTATTCACGCTTCAATCATCCCAACAGCGAGATCGTCGAGGATCGCCTCGCCGTCTATGAGCGGGCCGAGGCCTGCGTCCTCTTCTCCTCCGGCATGGCGGCTATCACCACCAGCCTGATGGCCTATCTACGCCCCGGAGACGTCATCCTGCACTCGCAGCCGCTTTATGGCGGGACGGAAACTTTGATCGGCAACCTGCTGTCTCAGCTCGATATTCAGTCTGTCGGCTTCACCAATGGCGTGGACCGGCCGAGCGTGAAGGCAGCGGCGGACGACGCGCGGGGCAAGGGCCGGGTCGCGGTGATCTTCATCGAGACGCCAGCCAATCCGACCAATGGTCTCGTCGACATCGCGCTCGTGCGTGCGATCGCCGAGGAGATCGCGGCGGAGCAGGACGGCTTCCGGCCCGTCATCATGTGCGACAACACGTTGTTAGGCCCGGTCTTCCAGCGCCCCATCGAGCATGGCGCCGACATCTCGCTCTATTCGCTCACCAAATATGTCGGCGGCCATAGCGATCTGATCGCGGGTGCTGCACTCGGAACCAAGGCGATGATGCGGCCGGTGAGAGCGCTGCGTAGCGCGATCGGCACGCAACTCGACCCCAATAGCTGCTGGATGCTCGGCCGCAGCCTGGAGACGCTCGGCCTGCGCATGGAGCGCGCCAATGCCAATGCGGCGCTGGCGGCGCGCTATCTGCTCGATCACCCCAAGGTCGAGGCCGTGCATTATCTGCCGTTCAGCGAAGCCGCCTCCCCCACCGGCCGCACCTTCCGCGCGCAATGCGAGGGCGCGGGATCGACCTTCTCGTTCGATATCGTCGGCGGATTGCCGGCCGCGTTCCGGTTCCTCAATGCGCTCAAGATCCTGAAGCTGGCGGTGAGCCTCGGCGGCACGGAATCGCTCGCCAGCCATCCCGGTACGACGACCCATAGCGGCGTGCCGGCGGATGTGCGTGCGCGGATCGGCGTGCTGGATTCGACGATCCGGCTCTCGATCGGCATCGAGCATGCGGACGATCTGATCGCGGATCTCGAACAAGCATTAGCCGTCGCATGAGCGTCGCGTTTCGCCGGGAAAGCGATGAGGAGCATCTCGAGCCGAAATTCGAGATACCGATCCCGCCCGGCCCCAATCTGGTGACGGCGCGCGGACTGGCGCAGATTAAGGCGAAGGTCGTCGAGTTGGAAAAGCTGCTGCCGACGCTCAGCGACGAAGACGCGATCAAGGCCGCGCGGCGGGAGCTGCGCTATTGGGGCACGCGGCAGGCGACGGCGCAGCTTGCCCCGGTGCCCGCCGGCGACATCGTCGCGTTCGGCTGCACGGTGACCTATCGGCAGGCGGGCAAGGACCGCACCATCCGCATCGTCGGCGACGATGAAGCCGATCCGGCCGCCGGGCTGATCGCCTTTTCTGCTCCGCTGGTGCGGGCTATGATGGAAGCCGAGCAAGGGGAAAGCGTCGCCTTCGGCGGCAAGCCGGACGCGATCGAGATCGTGGCGATAACCGTCCCGGACGCCGACTGACGCGGTCAGGCGATGCCGACGGGAAACGCGGACCTGATCCTGGCCCAAAAGGCCTGCGAGGCTCTGGCGACATTCTGGGCGGCTGCCTGAAACTGGGTCACATCATCCCGCACGCGAATGGCGGGCCATTCCGCCGTGTTGATGGCATTGGCCGTCCGGAAGGCGGCAAAGAGGCGCAGGACGTCCGTCTTCACATCCAGGTGCCGTTCGAGAAAGCCATCCTCTTCCAGCGCGGCACCGAGGGCAGCGAACTCGATGACCATCTGCTTGCGCATGCGGACAAGCTCCAGCGCGCGACCGCTGTCGCCCACGCGCCCGAAATCGACGATGCCGCGCTCCGCCTCGGCAAAGGTTTTCAACGCCGCAGTAAGGCGATCACTCTCCATCGGCGCTATGCTCCAACAGCTTCCTGATTTTCATGTGTAGCAATATAATGGTTAACGATGCGCTATGAACGTCCATCCGCTCAGGCGACGCGGGCGGTTACCTGCGCCGTCTCCTCCGCCAGCCGCTGCGCCACGACACGCCGCACGAGAATCGCGCCGCTGTCGCGCGGCAGAATGACCGGATCGAGATCGAGCAGATCCGCGTCGCCCATCTGCTCCTGAATGTCGGCCATCATCGGCCCATCCTCGCGATCAAAAATGCCCTTGAAGAAGGCGACGAAGCGCTCGTCCACCTCGGGGCCGCCCTCCAGCTGGAAGATGCGCGAGAAGCCGGAGAAATAGTGGCTGCTCGTCGCCGTCTCGGGCGTGATGCAGTGGCTCTGCACCATATAGGGCGTCTCGACGATATGCCCCGTGCCCGTCGGCACCGCGCCCATGGTGAACTTCATATTGGCGGGCGCGACCCACTCGGTGTCGTTCCAGCTGTCATAAGGCACGCCATTGGCCACGCCGTTGAAGAAGGTGCTGGGCCTGCGCACATCCGTGTTGAGCGTGCGGCTCAACACCTTTCCGTTCTCGACCCGGGCCGTATATTTCTCGCCCGGCGTCTGGCCGGCATCCTCTTTCCAGCCACCGATCGTGCTGGTGTGCAGCCAGAAGAGGTGCGTGAGCTCCATGAGATTGTCGTTGCCGAGCTGCCAGTTGCCGTCGAATTTCACATGCCAGACGAGCGGGCGCTCGGCGTCATTGTCCATATGGCTGTGGTCCGGGATGAGCGCAGGATCAGCGAGTGCGGGATCGCCCATCCAGATCCAGAGCATCCGGTGTCGCTCCACGACCGGAAAGGTCTCGACGATCGCCCGGGCGGGCGGAGTCTTCTGGTAGGGACTGCGCGTGCAGGCGCCGTCCGGACCGAAGCGCAGGCCATGATAGATGCACTCGATCTGGTCGCCGATCCGCCGGCCCTTGGAGAGATAGGCGAAGCGATGCGGGCAGCGATCGAGCAAGGCGACCGGATCGCCCGCCTCCGTGCGGTAGAGGACCACCGGCCTGTCAAGCAGACGTCGCGCGAACAGGGCCTCCGCCCCCACTTCATGACTGCATGCCGCGACATACCAGGCATTCAGGATGTAATCGGCCACGGGCTTTCTCCTCTCAACTCTTGGCAAGCCCCGCCGCCTCGGGCAGGGAACCGGCATGGCGCGGAACAAGGGCGATGCGAGCGACGAACAGATGGGCTTCCCCCATCTCGTCAAATGGGTCGAAATGGCGGTGCGCGCCCGTGTCGAGCGGGCGATGCGCGATCTGCCGATCTCGTCCAGCCAGCTCTTTGCGCTGGTGCTGCTCGACGAGCGCGGTGAAGCGACGGCGGCGGAACTTGCCCGGCTCATGCACCTGACGCCGCAGGCGCTCACGACGCTGCTCAAGCCGCTGCGCGATCAGGACCTCATCGAGCGGGAAGTGGACGAGGCGCATCGGCGCAAGCTCATCATGCGCCTGACCGAGGCCGGCCGCGCGGTGATTGCGCGCGCGCGCGACCTGACGCCGGACATCGAGGCGGCCATGCTTGCCGGCTTCTCCGCGACCGAGCGCAAGACATTGCTGCGGCTTCTGGCGCGTGTGGCGAGACCGCTCGACTAACATTCTCTCCTCCGATCGATATTGCGATCAATATAAAGATACCTTATATTACTCTTCGACCCTCGCCGACAAGAGGGCGAAGGAGAGAATCCATGGCTGACCTCGTCATCCGCCCGCTTGCAGACCGTTTCGCCGCCGAAATCACCGGGATAGACACGAGCGCGCCGCTTGCCCCGGCGGTGCGGGATGGCATCGTCGAGGCCTTTCATCGTTACCAGGCTTTGGTCGTGCGCGGTCCCGTCCTTTCGCCGCGGCAATTCGTGACCTTCGTGCGCAGCTTCGGCGAGCCGGACCCGTCCGACACGTCGCGCTATCATGCCCCGATCGATATCGACGGCTTCAAGGGGTTGCGGCTGGTCTCCAACATTGAGGAAGGCGGGCGCAACAAGGGACAGTTCGGCAATGACGAAATGGGCTGGCACCAGGACCGCTGGACCGACGCCGCGCCGCCGCCAGCGACCATGCTCCACGGTGTCGAGATAACGCGCGGCGGTGGGCGCACGGGTGTCGTCAGCCTCTGCGATGCCTGGGACATGCTGCCGGACGATCTCAAGGCCCGCATCGAGGGGCGCTCGATCCATTTCCCGCTGCTTGTCACCGATACCGAGGGCAGGCTGGCCACCGCCGATCCGAATGACGAGAGCCTGTTCCGCATCGTGCCTTTGGTGCAGGTCCATGCCGTGACGGGACGCAAATATCTGTTCCTCGGCGCCCGGCGCATCCTCTCCTACATCGACACGGCCCCGCTCGTCTCCGGCCTGTCGAGCGAGGAGAGTGCCGCGCTGCTCGATGCGATCTATGCGCATATCTCCCGGCCCGAGCTCTCCTATCTCCACCAATGGCAGGCGGGCGACATTCTCTTCTGGGACAATCGCTGCTGCGCGCATCGCCGGGAAAGCTTCGATGCGGCCGAGCGGCGACTGCTCTATGCAGCGCCGCTGGTCCACTCGGACCTGCTCTGGCACGGACAGGTGCCGCAAGCCGCCTGACGCGCCCTGCACTTGCAATGCTAAGCGCCGCCCGTCATGGGGTAGGCATGCTGTCGCTCATCTCCGTCCTCATCGGCGCGGTCGCGCTGCTGCTCGCGATTCCGGCTTTCGTGCCGTTCCTCGGCTGGGCGAACTGGCTCATCGTGCCGATCGCGCTCTTCGGTGCCTTGATCGGCCAGTTCGCGCGGACCAATGGCGCGCGCAATTTCTGCCTGATCGTCGCTGGCATCTGCATGCTGAGGCTCTGGCTGGGCGGCGGCTTCTTTTGAGCGACGCCGCGAGCAGCCAGCGCGCCGGTCTCGCGGCCGGGCTCGGCGCTTATGTGCTGTGGGGCCTGCTGCCGATCTACTTCAAGCTGCTGAAGGACGTCACGCCGACCGAGCTGGTCGCGCACCGGATCATCTGGTCCGTTGTGTTTCTCATCTTCGTCATGGCGGGTATGCGGCTTTATCCGGCGCTCCTGCACGCCTGCAAGCAGCCGCGACTCGTCGGCGCGCTTGCGATGAGCTCGTTCCTGATAGCAGCCAATTGGTCGATCTTCATGTGGGCGATCCTCAACGGCCATCTGGTCGCCGCGAGTCTCGGCTATTTCCTCAATCCGCTCGTCAATGTGCTGATCGGCACGCTAGTCCTCAAGGAAAAGCTGCGGCGCGGCCAGCTCATCGCCGTGCTGATCGCGGGCATCGCAGTGGCGATCCTCGCGGCAGGCGAATGGCAGACGCTCTGGATCAGTCTTGGGCTCGCCGTCAGCTTTGCCTTCTACGGCCTCGTGCGCAAGCTCACGCCAGTGCCCTCAGCGGTCGGGCTCGCGATCGAGACGACACTGCTGGCTGCGCCGGCCCTTGCGGTACTCTGGTGGCTATCGACGCATGGCGGCCTTGCCTTCGGCCGAGACACGCCCACGACGCTCGGGCTGATCGGAACCGGGGCCGCGACCTCGATCCCGCTCATCCTGTTTGCCGTCTCCGCACGCATCCTGCCGTTCGTGACGCTTGGGCTGATGCAATATGTGGCGCCGCTGCTCCAGTTCGTGACCGGCATTTTCCTCTATCACGAGCATCTTTCCGACGAACGCTGGGCCAGCTTCATGCTGATCTGGGCGGCATTGGCCCTGTTCGTCTGGGACAGCCTGCGTGGCGCACGGAGCGAGGCGGCAACAGCGTGAGCAGCGCCGCGCCGGCCCGTCGCGACCGCCCGCTCTTCGCCATCGGCCTGCGCCTGCTCGCCATGGTCATGCTGGCGGTGACCTATGTACTCGCCAAAATGCTGGCCGAGCGCGGGGCGCATCTCTTCGAGATCGCCTTCTACCGCCAGCTCTTCGCCTTTCCCGTCGCGGCGATCTGGGCCTTCGGGACGATCGGCACGGCCGTGCTCCGGCCGAAGGCGCCGATGCGCAAGCACTGGACGCGGACGGTGGTCGGCTTCACCGGCATGTTCTTCAATTTCGCCGCTGTCGCCATGCTGCCGCTGGCCGAGGCGACATCGATCGGCTTCACCATGCCGATCTTCGCGACGATCCTCTCCGCCCTGTTCCTCAAGGAGCGGACCGGTATCCACCGCTGGAGCGCGGTGCTGATCGGCTTTGTCGGCGTCGTCATCATGGCCCATCCCGACACGGCCAATCTGGCCTCCGCCGGCCTGATCGTGGCCTTGATCGGCGCGCTGGTGACCGCTGTCGTGGCGATCCTGCTGCGTGATCTCGGCCGGACGGAAACGCCGCCGGTCGTCGTTTTCTGGTTCGTGCTGCTTTCCCTGCCGCCGCTGGGGCTATTGGCATTTTTATGGGGCGGCGCGCACGACGCAACGACATGGCTGCTGCTCATCGCCATCGGCACGGCCGGTGGCGCGGCACAGCTCCTGATGACCTCGTCGCTGCGCTGGGGACCGGTCTCCATTGTCATCCCGATGGACTACAGCAATCTCATCTGGGCAACCTGGGCCGGCTGGCTGTTCTGGGCGACGTGGCCCGCGCCCTCGACCTGGATTGGCGCGGTGATGATCGCGGCGAGCGGCCTCTACATCGCCTGGCGCGAGCATATCCGGCACCGCGAGACGGTCAGCCCGGAAGAGGACCGCGCCGGAAGATCAGGCTGAGATTGTTGGCGGGCATCTCGACAATGTTGTCGAGCGTCAGCCCCTCCCCGCGCGCGGCGGCTTCGACGTCATGGACCCAGCGGATGCCCCAGGCGGGATTGCGGGCGCGCAGCGACTGATCGAACGCGAGATTGCTGGGCGCGGTCTGCGTGCCTTCGCGGAAATAGGGGCCGTAAAGATAAAGCGGCGCGCCCGCTGGTAGCAGTTGCCCTGCGCCGCGCAGCAGGCCCAGCGTCGCGTCCCATGGGCTGATATGCACCATGTTGATGCAGAGGACCGCATCGACCGGCCCGACGTCGGTCTCGCCAAACCGAGCGGCATCAAGCTCCAAAGGCCCGTCGATATTGGCGACGCCACTCTCTGCCACCCAGGCCGCGATGGATCGCAGCGCCGCCGGCTCGGGATCGCTCGGTTGCCAGCGCAGATGCGGGAATAGGCGCGCGAAATGCACGACATGCTCGCCCGATCCGCTGGCGATCTCCAGCACGCGGCCTTGTCGAGGGAGAATATCGGCCAGCACGCGCGCTATGGCATCGCGATTGCGCTCGGTCGCGGGGGCGAAGCGCTTGTCTGCCTGAGCTGGAGCATCCGCAGCGCCCCAGGGTTCGCTCGCGGGCCCGCCCGTCATCAGTGCATCCGCCGATCGAGCTTGTTGCCATAGACCTCGCGATGCGCCCGTTCGGCGAAGCGATCGGTCATGCCGGCGATATAGTCGGCGACATGACGGCTGCGAAACGGCTCGTCGGTGGCGCAGGAGGCATCCCAGGCCGAACCCATCAGCGCCGGATCCTCATGATAGGCCGCGAACAGGTCCGCCACGATGATGCGCGCACGATCGGCGGCCGCGAGTTGCAGCGGGTGGTGATAGAGATTGGCATACATGAAGCGCTTGAGCGCCCGCTCATCCTCCCGCATCCCGTCCGAGAAGGCAGCGATCGGGCGGCCAGCGGCCCGAATGGCTGAAACGTCTGCCTCGGCAAGACCAGATTCGGCAAGATTGGTCTGGGTCGTCTCGATGAGATCCTTGACCATGAGGCCGATCTGCTCGCGGATGAGCTCGCGCACGAGCCGCTCGCGGGGCACGCCGGCATGGCGCGTCGTCACCAGATCCCAGCAGCGCTGCACCACCGGCACTTCCAGCAGCTGCTCCAGCGACAGGATGCCGGCGCGCAGCCCGTCATCAATATCGTGATTGTCATAGGCAATATCGTCCGAGAGCGCGGCGATCTGTGCCTCGAGCGACGGCCAGCTCTGAAGCTCCAGCGGAAAGGCCGCATCGACTTCCCGCATCGCCCAGGTCGGCGCTCTCACGGGGCCGTTATGCTTGGCCAGGCCCTCCAGCATTTCCCAGCTCAGATTGAGGCCCGCAAAGGTCGGATAGGCGATCTCCAGCTCGGTCAGCGTGCGCAGACAATGCGCATTGTGATCGAACCCGCCATAGAGCGCGAGCGCCTCCTCCAGCGCATCCTCGCCGCTGTGGCCGAACGGCGGGTGGCCGATGTCGTGGGCCAAGCACAGCCCCTCGGTGAGATCCTCGTTGAGGCCGAGAACGCGCGCAATGGTCCGGCCGATCTGCGCGACCTCCAGGCTGTGCGTCAGGCGCACCCGGTAATGGTCTCCATCGGGTGCGATGAAGACCTGCGTCTTGTGCCGCAGGCGCCGGAACGCGATCGAGTGGATGATCCGGTCCCGGTCACGCTGGAAGATGTCCCGCGGCCCACGCAACGCGCCGCCACCCTCGGGATGGAGCCGTCCCCGACTCTGCGCCGGATCGCAGGCATAGGGCGCCAGCACCTTCACTTGCCGCCGATCCTGGTGACTTCCTCTCCAGCCTCGCTTTGCCAGAGAAACGCATCGCCACCGGACTTGGAGAGCTTGGCGACCACCGCCTTGGCGTCGTCCGGCTTCTTGAACGGACCGACCAGCAGGCGCCGCGTCGCGCCCCATTCTGCCGTCCAGCCGCCCAGATCGCCGATCGCCTCGCTATAGGTGCGGCGCAGGCGACGCAGGTCGAAGGCCAGTGCATCGACATCGCGGCCGGTGGCGACCTGCACCCAGTTGCGCGACGGATTGGCGGCGAGCTTCGCCTTGCGCTCGGCCTCTGCCTTCTTCGCGGCTTCCGCCTTGGCCTTGGCTTCCGCATCGGCCTTCGCCTTGGCCGCGGCTGCTTCACTCGCCTTGCGGCGCTGGTCCTGAATGCGCGCGACGGCATTGAAATCGGCCACGGCGGCGCTGCGCTGGCGCTCCTGCTCGGGCACTTCGAGCGCCGAGAGCGCATCGGCAAGGGAAACGGCGCCAGTCGGCTGGGCGGCCGTGCTGAAGCCGGGTGCGGGCGATGCCGCAGCCGGAGACGGCTGCGGCGCCTGCGACTGCGCGAGCGATTGCGGCGCAGCCGGAGCGCGCTCGGGATCGGCCGGGCCCTGCACTGGTGCCGCGCGGGGTGCCGTCTCCATATTGGTGGAGGCGAGCTGCGTCGTCGCTGGCGCCTCGAAACGCTGCTGCGGCGGCGGGGTCGGCGCGGGCTGCGCGGGCGTTGGCGCCGGCCGCTGCTGCTGCTGAACAGCCACAGGAGGCGGCGACGCCTGATTGCGCGCGATCTGCACCGGCGGCGGTGGCGCTGCCGCAGCCGGAGGCGAAGCGGCAGCAGGCTGGCGGACAGCGGCGGGCGGCTGGCTGGTCGCGCGAGACGACGCGCGACGATCCGTGCCGGCACGGGAGCGACGACTGCTTTCCCGCTCGGTGGTGGCAGCAGTTGCGACCTGAACATCCCGATCGCGCGCCGGATCGGGCGCGGCGAGTTTCAGGACGTTGCTCGGAAACTCGCCATAATAAGCGGCCGACGCCTTCTGCCCGGTCGAAAGCAATGGCAGGCGCTGCATATAGGGATCGAGCGCATCGGCGAGGCCCTTGGGCATTACGGACTGCGTGACCTTGCGCGCATCGGCGATCCGCCCGTTCATCGCCAGGATGAACGCACGCATGCGCCAGGCCTCGCGATCGCCAGCCGCCAGCGGCGCTTCGAGCTGACGGTCGGCATCGGCCAGCCGCCCCGAAATGCCGAGCGAAACAGCATAGCGGAGCCGGGCGAGTTCATTTCCGGGATTGGCCCGCAGCGCCTGCTGATAGTCGCGCTGCGCCTTTTCCTGCTGTCCGGTCAGGTCATAGGCAAGGCCGCGCTCTGCGAGATGGCCGAGGGCGCCCTCGCCCAATGCCTGCGCCGCATCGAAATTGGCCGCAGCCTCGGCCGGCTGCTTGAGGCCGATCTGCACGATGGCGAGACCGAGCTTCGCCTTGCCGAGCTGCGGATTGACCATGTTGGCGCGCGTGAAGAAGCCATTCGCCGCCTGCATGTCGCCAAGGTCCAGCGCCGCCTGGCCGGCGCCGAGCAGCGCCGTCACATCCTGCGGATTGCGGGACAGCGATGCAAGGTTCCGGTTGAGCGAAGCAACCGCCTCGGCCGAGGGCGTCGCCTGCACGACCTCGCCGGCCGACTGCGCATGCAACGGCACCGCCGCGACCAGCGCCGAAGCCAGAATCCAGCGCATCCGTTTCACGAAAAAGCACCCTCTTGGGCGGACGGGGTGCTCAATGGAGCACCCGCACACCCGGATTATTGGTTGTTCTGGCGATTGAGGAACCGCGGCACTTCGAACTCGGCGCGATCATTGTCGCTTTCCTCGCCTTCCTCCTGCCGCGTCTGGCCACGGGCGAGTTGCGACATGCGCTCGAACAAGGTGCCGCCACCGGCCACCTTGGGCGCCTCCGGCTCGGGCGGGGCTGCGGGCGTCGGGGCAGTTTCAAACGCATTATCCAGCACAAGCTCATCGTCACCGGTGATGTCGTCGAACTTGGTCGTGGCAAAGCGCGGTGCGGCAGCCTGAACCGGCTGTGCGGCGGGCTCTGACGGCTCATCGGAAAGCAGATGCTGCGCGGCCGGAATCTCTTCCGCTTCGCCGACTTCCAGCACCTCTTCTTCTTCTTCGATCTCGGCGGTCGGCGGCGCCAGGGTCACGGACGGCGCAGCCGCTGCGATCGGCGCGGCAGGGCGCGCAACGCCCACGCCCATGTCACCGAGGCGGAACGGCTGGCTCTTGGGAGCCGCCGCGCTTGCTTCCATGTCGATGCCGGTCGCAACGACCGACACGCGGATCTTGCCGTTCAGATTGTCGTTGAACGCCGAACCCCAGATGATGTTCGCGTCCGGATCGACCAGTTCGCGAATATGGTTCGCCGCTTCATCGACTTCCATGAGGCGCATGTCCTCGCCGCCGACGATCGAGACGATGACGCCCTTGGCGCCGCGCATCGAGACGCCGTCGAGCAGCGGATTGGCGATCGCCTTCTCGGCGGCGGCCAGCGCGCGGCCGTCGCCCTCGGCTTCGCCGGTGCCCATCATCGCCTTGCCCATCTCCTCCATCACCGAGCGGACGTCGGCAAAGTCGAGATTGATGAGGCCAGGCATGACCATGAGATCGGTGATGCCGCGCACGCCCTGCTGCAGCACTTCGTCGGCCATCTCGAACGCTTCCTTGAAGGTCGTGTTCGGATTGGCGATCAGGAACAGATTCTGGTTCGGGATGACGATCAGCGTATCGACATGCTTCTGCAGCTCTTCGATGCCGCTATCGGCCGAACGCATGCGGCGCGCGCCCTCGAATGTGAAGGGCTTGGTCACGACGCCGACAGTCAGGATACCCTTGTCGCGGGCCGCCTTGGCGATGACCGGGGCCGCGCCGGTGCCCGTGCCGCCACCCATGCCGGCCGCGATGAAGCACATGTGCATGCCTTCGAGTGCTTCCTGCACCTCGGCAATGGTTTCCTCGGCCGCCGCACGGCCGATGTCGGGACGCGAGCCAGCGCCCAGCCCCTCGGTAATCCGCGGGCCAAGCTGGATGCGGCGCTCCGCCGGCGAGGCGTTCAGCGCCTGCGCATCGGTATTCGCGACGATGAAATCTACGCCGTCCACGGAGGCACCGATCATGTTCGCAATCGCATTGCCACCGGCGCCGCCGACACCGATCACGGTGATCCGGGGCTTCAGTTCGTCCACATGGGGCGGACCGATTTCAATGCTCATCGATCATTCTCCTTTAGGCGCCACGCGGCACCATCAACAAGTGGGGACCATGCACCTTTTGAAGGGCCAATTCACGTTCTTTTTAACCATTCATCCACAAGATATTGCGCTTGGACCCAAGGCAGACGCTAATATCCGGACTTGAGGGCCGTGATCAGTCGCTGGACCATCGCGCCCGCCCGCGCGCGATGAACGCGCTGCTCGGCCAAAGGGCGATTCAGCAAATCTTCCCGCTCTTTCGAGGCGTAGAGCGCCAGACCTGTCAGCGTCGTGAACGCAGGGCCGCGATGGGCCTCGGGCAGCGCATCGAACAGCTTGGGACGGCCGATGCGCACGGCCCGGCCAAGCGAGGTCTGCGCATAGTCGGCAATGCTCTTGAGCTCCGCGCCGCCACCGGTCAGCACGACCTGGCGGCCGACCGGCGAGTGGAAGCCCATCTCGTCGAGCGCCTTTGAGACCTCGCTCATAAGGCGGCCCAGGCGCTCACAGATCACGCCGACCAACTCGGCGCGGGTCACGCGCCGCGTCTCGGCCTGCTCGCCACTGCTTGCCGCCGGTGCGATCTCGATGATCTCGCGAAAGTCACGGCGCGACTGCATGGCCGAACCGTAGAAACACTTCATGCGCTCCGCCTGGCTGCGGCGGATGCCGAAGGCCGAGGCGATGTCGTCCGTGATATCGGCCGCACCGATGGGGATGGACTTCAAGCCGACGAGCATGCCGCCGATGTGCAGCGAGACGTTGGTGACGCCCGCGCCGAGCTCGACCATGGCAACGCCCAGATCGCGCTCCTCGTCCGAGAGGCAGGCCGCCGCCGTCGCGACCGGCGCAGCGACAATCGACTGAACGTCGAGATAGGCGCCGCGCACGCTGGTCTCCAGATTGCGCAGCGGGGCGCCATCGGCCAGCACAACATGGATGTCGACGCCGAGCCTATCGGCATGCAGGCCAAGCGGGCGAGCGACGCCGCGCATACCGTCGATCGTGTAGAGCGTCGGCTGCGCCTGCAGGATCACCTTGCCGGCGGGATCGATCCGCTCGCGGGCGCGATCATAGAGCGAGTCGATGTCGGCCTGCTCGATGCGGCGATCGCCGATCACCATCTCGACCGGCTCGACCTTGCTCTCGACGCTACCGCCCGAGAAGCTGAGCATCACTTTCTCGATATTGGTGCCGGCGACCTTCTCCGCCTGTTCGACCGTTTCGCGCACGGCCAATTCGGTGCGCTCCATGTCGATGACGAAGCCGCGCCGCACGCCGCGGCTCTCGCGCTGGCCGGTGCCGAGCACGGCAAGGGTGCCGTCCTCCTGCTTGCGGGCGATGAGCGCGGAGACCTTCCAGGTGCCGATGTCGATCGCGGTGATCAGGCCGTCATTGCGGGGTGCCGCCATCGAATCAGCCTTCCGTTTCTTGCGAGGAGGCCGCAGGCGTTGCCGCCTTGGGCTCGGCACTGCCGGTGGTGACGACCGTATCCGCCTTGGCCGAGGTCACGGCCGGCGCGTCCGTCTTGCTCTGGCCCGGCGGCAAGCGCAGCACGAAGCGGCTCGGATCGCGCATGTCGAAGCGCAGCACACCGCGGCCGAGCAGACGATCGACGCCATCCATGCGCGCGAAATTCACCAGCGCCGCGGCCGCTTCCGCCTCGCCTTCCGGCAGCAGGAGCTGTTCGCCGGACTGGAAGCGCAGATCCCAGCGGCGATTGCCGATCCAGGTCGCGCCGGCCAGCATGGGCTTGAGCGCAGGAGCCGCGTCCATCAGCTTGGCGAGCGCCTCGGTCTTGCGATTGGCCTGGGGGCCGACGACCAAAGGCAGATCCGGAATCGAATCCGGATCGACACTGCCGAGCGCAGCGCCGCTTGCATCGATGAGCTTGAGCTGGCCGTCATGCTGCCACACCGCGACCGGCTGGCGCTCGACAACCTCGACCACCAGCGCATCGGGCAGGCGGCGCGAGACGCGCGCTTCCTTGACCCAGCCGAGCGTCATGACTTCGGCGCGCAGCTTGTCGAGATCGACCGAGAGCATCGATCGATCGACATATTTGACCGCGATATCGGAGACCGGCATCTCGTCCATGCGCTCGAGCCCGCGCACTTCGATCTTGGCGACCGCGAAGCCGGCACGCCCGGCAAGATCGCTGATCTCCGCGCCGACCATCGCAGGCAAGCCGAGGAAGCTCGCCGCGATCCACAGCACGGCGGCGACGATCAGGCCGATGAGCCAGGTCATCAGCTTGTGAATCTGCTCCGGGCTGAGCGGGACATAGGAAAGCAGCTGCGTCATCAGGCCCTTGCTCTGGCGCGGGCGACGGCTCGGCTGGCTCACGCGGCTGCCACGGCCGGATGTGCGCTTGATCGTTGCGGTGCTCATCCCTTGTCCCCCTTGGCGGCCAGCGCGTCGGCGATGATCGCCTCGACCAGCTCGCCGTAACTCATCCCCATATATTTCGCCTGTTCCGGCACCAGGCTGAGCGGCGTCATGCCCGGCTGCGTGTTGACTTCCAGCAGGAAGAGACCCTCCAGCCCGCGCTCGTCATCCCAGCGGAAGTCCGAGCGCGACGTGCCGGTGCAGCCCAGCAGCTTGTGCGCCCTGAGCGCGATCGCGAGCATCGCATCGGCAATCTCCTGCGGCACATCGGCAGGGCAGACATGTTCGGTCAGGCCGTCCGTATATTTGGCGTCGTAATCGTAGAAGCCGCTCTTGGGCTTGAGCTCGGTGACGGCCAGCGCCTTGTCCCCAAGCACGGCCACTGTCAGCTCGCGGCCGCGGATGAAAGGTTCGGCAAGAAGCTCGTCGAAATCCTGCCACGGCCCCTCAACTTCGCGCCCGATCGGACTGCCGTAATTGCCTTCCGTTGTAACGATGGCAACACCGACGGAACTACCCTCGTTGACCGGCTTCACCACATAGGGGCGCGGCAGCGGATCGGCGACGAACAGCTCTTCGGACGCCACGACGCGGCCGCCCGGCATGGGAATGCCATGCGGCACGAGATGCTGCTTGGTGAGCTGCTTGTCGATCGCGATCACCGACGTGGTGAGGCCGCTATGGGTGTAAGTAATGCCCATGACGTCCATGAGACCCTGCACCGAGCCGTCCTCGCCGGGGAAGCCGTGCAGCGCGTTGAACACGACATCGGGATTGGCAGCGAGCAGCTTGGCCGGCAGGTCGCGGCCCTCGGCCGGCGTTGCGCCCATATCGACCGCCGTCACGGTGTGGCCGCGTTCTTCCAGCGCCTTGACGATGCCTGCACCGCTGCTGAGCGAAACCTCGCGTTCGGACGACCAGCCGCCCATCAGAACGGCGACTTTCCAGGGACCGGCACTCATGCTGCGCCTCCGGCCCGGCCGACCCGCTGGATTTCCCATTCGAGGGTGATGCCGCTCTCGTCCTTCACGCGCCTGCGGACCTCTTCGCCAAGCGCCTCGATGTCCCCACTGGTCGCGTCTCCCATGTTGATGAGGAAATTGGTGTGTCTCTCGCTGACCTGCGCGCCGCCCAGGGTCAGGCCGCGGCAGCCAGCGCGATCGACGAGGGCCCAGGCCTTCTCGCCGTCCGGATTCTTGAAGGTCGAGCCACCGGTCTTGCTGCGCAGCGGCTGCGAAGCTTCGCGCGCGGCGGAAATGCGGTCCATCTCCGTCTGCACCGTGTCCGGCGCATCGGGGTGACCCCGGAAGATCGCCGAAACGACCACTGCGCCCTCGGGCAGGTCGCTGTGCCGATAGGTGTAGCCGAGCGTATCGAGCGGCAGCGTCTTGCGCTCGCCCGAGCGCAGCACAACGTCGCACTCGACGAGAATGTCCTTCACTTCGCGTCCATAGGCGCCGCCGTTCATGCGCACGAAGCCGCCGACCGTGCCGGGAATGGAGCGGAGAAATTCGAGGCCGCCAATACCGGCGTCGCGCGCCGTCGAAGAGACGAGGATGCCCGAGGTGCCGCCACCGCAGCGAAGCGTCGTCGCATCGATCTGCTCGACCTGCGCAAAGGCCTTGCCGAGGCGCACGACCACGCCGGGCACGCCGCCATCGCGCACGATGAGATTGGACCCGAGGCCGAGCGCCATGACCGGCACCGCCGGATCGAGCGCCGCAAGGAAGTTCGTCAGATCGTCGATGTCTTTCGGCTCGAACAGCCAGTCGGCGACGCCACCGCTCTTGAACCAGACGAGCGGTGCGAGCGGCGCCTGCGCCGTCAGCTTGCCACGCACGGCGGGCATATCGGCGAGGGTGGTCGTTCCCGTCACAGACGCCCGTTCCAGAAATTCATCCACTGGTCGAACAGATCGTTCTGCGCCTTGCTCGCGCGATTGACCGCCTCGCCCATGTCGAGCGCGGCGCTGGCAACGTCTGCCTGCTTCTGCGCGGCGGTCATCATGCCGCGCGCCATCTCCAGGCTCTTGCCGTGAACCTCGATCATGCGTTCCTGCATTTCGAGGCCGATGCGCATCAGCTCCCACATCAGGCCGCCTCCTTCCGGGCGCCGTCGATCGCGCTCGCAAGTCCGGCCGCCCATTTGGTGATGTCGCCGGCGCCCAGGCAGACGATCATGTCATCGGCCTTGAGGTCGGCGGCGAGCGCGGCGGCGAGCGCATCGGCATCAACGACGGTCTGCGCGGCGCGATGGCCCCGGCGCTTGAGGCCGGCAACGAGCGCGTCGGCATCGATGCCCTCGATCGGCTGTTCGCCAGCCGTGTAGACCGGCGAGACATAGACGACGTCGGCATCGTTGAAGGCCTGCTGGAATTCGTCCATCAGATCGCGCAGACGCGTGAAGCGGTGCGGCTGGACGACGGCGACGACGCGACCTTTGGCGGCCTCGCGCGCGGCAGCAAGCACCGCGCGAATCTCGACCGGGTGATGGCCATAATCGTCGATGACGATGGCATTGCCGCCCGCGACGGCGATCTCGCCGACCTTGGTGAAGCGCCGCTTGACGCCGCCGAAGCTCGCAAAGCCGGACTGGATGGTCTTGTCGTCGATGCCCATCTGCAATGCGACGCCGATCGCCGCCATGGCATTGGAGACATTGTGGCGGCCGGGCATCGGCATGGTGATGCCCTCGATGCGGCGGGTGCTGCCATCGCGCTCGCGGATCTGCACATCGAAACGGTTGCCGCCGGGCACGGGCTGGACATTCTCGCCGCGAATATCGGCCTGCGCGGAGAAGCCATAGGTGACGATGCGGCGGTCCTGCACACGCGGCAGGATGGCCTGTACCTCGGGATGATCGAGGCAGAGCAGCGCTGCGCCATAGAAAGGCGTGTTCTCGACGAATTCGACGAAGGCGTCCTTCACCGCGTCGAAGCTGCCATAATGGTCGAGATGCTCGGGGTCGATATTGGTCACGACCGCGATCGTGCCGTCGAGCCGCAGGAAGCTGCCGTCACTCTCGTCGGCCTCGACGACCATCCAGTCGCTGGAGCCGAGGCGGGCGTTGGAGCCGTAGCTGTTGATGATGCCGCCGTTGATGACGGTCGGATCGACGCCGCCCGCATCGAGCAGGGCCGCGATCATCGAGGTCGTCGTTGTCTTGCCGTGCGTGCCGGCGACCGCGACCGTCGACTTGAGGCGCATCAGCTCGGCCAGCATCTCGGCGCGGCGGATGACCGGCACGCGGCGCTCCAGCGCGAGATCGACCTCGGGATTGCCCTTCTTGATCGCCGTCGAAGTGACGACCACGGCCGCATCGCCCAGATTCTCGGGCTTGTGGCCGATCATCACCTTGATGCCCTTGGCGCGCAGTCCCTCGACGACATAGCCCTCGGCGACGTCCGAGCCCTGCACCTTGTAGCCCATATTGTGCATGACCTCGGCGATGCCGGACATGCCGATGCCGCCGATGCCGATGAAGTGGATCGTGCCGATGTCGGTGCCGACGCCTCTCATGCGGACGCTCCTGCGAGGCCGCTCAAGGACAGCTCCTCGACACGCACGGTGTCGATGGTCTGGGGCGCGGGGCTGAAGCTCTCGATCAAATCGCACATGTCCTTCACGGCATCGGGCAGGCCGCAAGCTTTGGCGCGCGCGGCGGCATTCTGGAGCGCGCCCGGCTCCATGGCGAGCTTCTGCATCTGCTTGGCGAGCTCGGCCGGCGTGAACCTGGGCTGCGGGATCAGGCGCGCCCCGCCGGTCTTGGCCATTTCGCGGGCATTCCAGGTCTGGTGATCGTCGGTCGCGATCGGCAGCGGGATCAGGATCGCAGGGCGACCTGCGACGGTGAGCTCCGCGATGGTCGAGGCCCCGGCCCGCGCGATGACGAGATGCGACCAGCCGAGCTTGGTCGGCATGTCCTCGATATAGGTCGCGAGATCGGCCGGGATCTCCATCTCGGCATAGGTCGCACGCACTGCCTCGATATCCTCGACGCGGCATTGCTGCGTCACTTGCAGGCGGCGGCGCAGACTGATCGGCAACATGGCGAGACCGGCCGGAACCACCTCGGACAGGATGCTGGCGCCGAGACTGCCGCCGGTCACAAGCAGGCGCAGAACGCTCTCGTCCGAGAAGACCGGGAACGGGTCCTCGCGCAGATCGAGTACCGCCTCGCGCACGGGATTGCCGACGAGATGCGTCTTCTCGGCATGGCGGCGCGAGAGTTTGCGCACCTCGGGATAGGAGGTCGCGATGGCCGAGACTTTGCCCGCGACCAACCGGTTCACGCGGCCGAGCACGGCATTCTGCTCGTGGATGACTGTCGGGATCTTCTCGGCGAAGGCGCCCAGCAACGCAGGCAGCGCCGGATAGCCGCCGAAGCCGACGACACAGCTCGGCTCGAACGTCTCGTAGAGGCGCCGTGCCATGGTCCGGCCCTCGCGGATCGCCTTGAGGCCCTTGATCCAGCCCGAGACGCCACCACTCATGCGGCCGGCCGGCAGGACATGGGTCTGCACATCCTCGAACAGGCCCGGAATCTTGGTGCCGCGCTCGTCAGTGACCAAGGCAACGCGGTGGCCGCGCGCCATCAGTTCCTGCGCGACGGCGTGGGCGGGGACCATGTGGCCGCCCGTCCCGCCTGCCGCCAGCACATAGTGGCGGAAAATGCTCATCGGCCGCTCCATGTCATCCCATAGGGTGACCGCGACATATAGGGGTTGCGCCGGGTGAAGGCCAGCAGCAGGCCGACGCCGCCGCACAACGCGATCATCGACGAACCGCCATAACTGATGAACGGCAGGGTCATACCCTTGGATGGGAAGATGTGGATGTTGACGCCCATGTTGATGATCGCCTGCAGCCCCATTTCGATGGCGAGGCCGGCGCTCGCGAGGATGACGAAGCTGTCTTCCTCGTCGAGCAGGCGCAGCAGCACGCGCACGACGATGGCGAGATAGACCATCGCGATGGCAACGCAGGCGATTAGCCCGAATTCCTCGCCGATCACCGAGAAGATATAGTCGGTATGCGCCTCGGGCAGGTTGAACTTGGCGCTGCCGCCGCCCGGGCCGACGCCCATCAGGCCGCCATGCGTGATCGTCGCATGCGCGAGCTGGACCTGATCCGGGCCTTCAATGGCGTCCTTCACCGGAAAGAGGAAGGCGTCGATACGCTCGCGGCCATTCTCATAGAAGAGGTACATCAGCACGAACAGGCTCAGCGCGCTGAGACCCACGGTCGTCATGATCCGCATCGAGGCGCCGCCGATGAGCAGCAGCGCCGCCCAGCAGGCGCAGAAGATCACGGTCTGCCCGAAATCGGGCTGGCGCATCAGCAGCAGCGCGACGATGCCGGTCAGCATGGCGGTGAGCGAGATGACCGGCAGCGAGGGGTCACGCGCGCGCATGGAGAGCAGCCAGGCAATGCTGACGACGAACACCGGCTTCAGAAATTCGGACGGCTGGAAGCGAAACATGCCCGCACCGAGCCAGCGCGTGGCACCGTTCACGTTCGTACCGATGACAGGAACCAACAGCAGGAACAGGCCGAAGACGATGCTGAGCGCGATCGCGAGGCGGCGCGCCTGCACCCGCGGCAGCATCGAGACGACGATCATGATCGGAAGGCCGAGCGCGATCCACATGAGCTGGCGATAGAAATAGTAGAGCGGCGCCAGCGTATTTTCCGCGCTCGAGAGCTTGGCGGCGGCGACCGGCGAGGCGGCCGCCACGGCAACCAGACCGATCGCGATCAGCACGATGATGAGACCGAGCAGGACGCGGTCGATCTCCCAGAACCAGATGGCCAGCGCCGTCCGCTCGCGCGGCAGGGGCTTGCGCGGACGCGGGCGCAGCGGCGAGAGCGCCATTTCGAGCTGGCCGAGCTTGCCCGGCCGCGGCGCGCCGCCGTCGATCAGGGTGATGCCCTCGTCATTGCCGCTCATGCGCTTTTCCCCGTGTTCATCCTGCCTGCCGCTGCCTCGGCCAGCACCGCGACCGCCGCCGCGAAAGCATCGCCCCGCGCTTCGAAATCCCGGAACTGATCGAACGAGGCGCAAGCGGGCGACAGCAGCACGACGTCGCCGGGCTGCGCCTGCGCCGCCGCCTCGGCCACGGCCGTCACCAGCAGCTCGCATTCCTTCACCGGCACGTTGGCGTCAGCAAGCACGCGCGCGAACAGCGGGCCGGCCTCGCCGATGGTGTAAGCATATGCCACGTTGGGAAAGGCGGAGACGCATTCGTCGAGATCGTCGCTCTTGGCGAGTCCGCCCAGGATCCAGTGAATGCGCGGGCGATCCAGCTTGGGCCAGGCGGCAAGGGCCGGTGCCGTCGAGGCGGCATTCGTCGCCTTGCTGTCGTTGACATAGAGGACGCCATCGATCTCGGCGACCCGCTGCATGCGGTGCGGCAGACTCGCATAGCTTTCGAGCGCCGCGCCGACATTCGCCTCGGAGATGCCGAGCGCTTCGGCGACGGCGACGGCCACCGCCACATTCTGGGCGTTGTGCGGCCCCTGAAGCGCCGGCCAGCGTGCCTGCGCCGCCGGATCGATCGCGCCGGCGGACACCTGCCGGGCACGCGGCACCTGAGCCGCAACGCGGCGCGTCACCTCATCATCGATCGCGATCACCGCCGCATGCCCCGGCGACTGCATGACAAACAAGCGCGCCTTGGACGCCACATAATCGTCGAAACCGACATAGCGGTCGAGGTGATCTGGCGTCACGTTCAGCAGCACGGCCACATCGCAATCGAGATGGAAGCTCAGATCGAGCTGATAGCTGGATAGTTCGAGCACATAGACACCGCCCGCCTGCAGCGGCTCCTGCGCAAGGATGGGCAGGCCGATATTGCCGCCCATGCGCGTCGGCAGCCCGGCAATGCGAACGATGTGGTGAATGAGCGCCGTCGTGGTCGATTTGCCATTCGTGCCGGTGATACCGACGACCCGGTGCGGCGGCAGCGTCGGCCGCGCGAGCGAGAAGAGCTCTATATCGCCGATGATCGGCACACCGGCTTCGCGCGCACGCTGCGCGATCGGATGGCGATTGAGCGGCACGCCGGGCGATACGACGACGGCGTCCAAGCCGGTCAGGTCGAGCTCCAGCGGATCGCCCAGCACGGCCTTGCCCGCGACCTGCGCCCGCGCATCTTCGCGCTGATCCCAGGCGATGACCCAGGCGCCGCTTGCCGCGAGCGCGTTGACCGTGGCGAGGCCCGAGCGAGCGAGGCCCAGGACGGCATAGCGCTTGCCGGCAAAGGCGTCGGAGACGATCATCGCAGCTTGAGAGTCGCCAGCCCGGCCAGCGCGAGCACGAAGGAGACGATCCAGAAGCGGACGACCACCGTGGTTTCGGGCCAGCCAAGTTGCTCGAAATGGTGATGGATCGGCGCCATCCGAAAGACGCGCTTGCCCGTCCGCTTGTAGACGAACACCTGGATGATGACGGACAGCGCCTCGACCACGAACAGGCCGCCGACGATCGCCAGGACGATCTCGTGATGCGTGGCGACGGCGATGACGCCGATGGTGCCGCCCAATGCGAGACTGCCGGTGTCGCCCATGAAGACGGCTGCGGGCGGCGCGTTGAACCAGAGGAAGGCGAGACAGGCGCCGATCATTGCGCCGCACAGGATGATGAGATCACCGGCGCCCGGCACATGGGGAATGCCGAGATAGGCGGCATAGTCGGCGCGGCCGACAAGATAGGCAAAGGCCATGAACGCCATGCAGGCGATGATCACAGGCATGGTGGCGAGACCGTCGAGCCCGTCGGTCAGGTTCACGGCATTGCCGAAGGCGACGATCACGAAAGCGCCGAAAATATAATAGAAATAGCTCAGATCCAGCGCGCCGCCGCTCCAGAACGGCAGATAGAGCAATGTGCCGTTGCGGCTGACGATCAGCCAGGTGGCAAGGCCCGCAATGGCGAACTCGGCGAGCAGCCGCATGCGCGCGGAAAGCCCCTTGTGACTCGCCTTGGTCACCTTGTCATAATCGTCCATGAAGCCGATCGCACCGAACCCCAGGGTCACGATGAGGCAGGCCCAGATGTAGATGGACGCGACGTTCATCCAGAGCAGCACCGAACAGACGAGCGCCGTCAGGATCATGAGACCGCCCATGGTCGGCGTACCGCGCTTGGCGAGATGCGTCTGCGGGCCGTCGGTGCGGATCGGCTGCCCCTTGCCCTGGCGGATGCGCAGCCAGCCGATGAACTTCGGTCCGATGATGAGGCCGATGATGAGCGCCGTGAAGATCGCCGCGCCTGCGCGGAACGTCAGATAGCGGATCAGATTGAGGACGCCGGGGAAATTGAGCTGATCGGCAAGCCAGTAAAGCATCAGGCGACCTCGCTCATCGCAAGCTTCTCGATCAGCTTCGACAGGCCGACACTGTTCGATCCCTTGACGAGGATCACGTCGCCATTCGCAAGGCGACCGGGCACGAATTCCAGCACTTCGCTCACATCCTTCGCCCGCTCGACAGGCACATCGCCGGCCAGCGCATCGGCCAGCGGGGCCATCTCGTCGCCGACGAGCACGGCGAGGCCGACATTCGCCTCCTTGACCGCATCCGCGAGACCGGCATGCAGGCTCTCGGACAGGCCGCCCAGTTCCTTCATGGCGCCAAGCACGGCAATGCGCCGGCCGGCGCGCTCCTCGCCGAGCTGATGCAGGGTCGCCGCCATGGAGGCCGGGTTAGCATTATAGGCCTCGTCGATCAGCAACGCTTCGCCGCCATCGGCCGTGCGCAGCTTGCGACGGGCGCCGCGGCCCGGAAGTCCGGCCATTTCGGCAAGCGCGAGACCTGCCTGTGCGAGATCGCCGCCGACCGCCTCGACCGCCGACAACACGGCGAGCGCATTGTTGACCCAATGACGCCCGCGCATCGCGACGGTGAAGCTGAGGCGCGCCGTGCGCAGCTGCGCCGTCACCAGCGTGCCGCCGCGCTCCGCCGGCATCTCCTCGACGACGCGGACATCGGCCCCGTCGCCCGCGCCGAACGTGACGACGCGCCCGGCATAGCGGGTCGCGATGTTGTAGAGCAGCGCGACATGCGGCGAATCATAGGGGATGATCGCCGTGCCGTCCGGGATCAGGCCTTCGAAAATCTCGGCCTTGGCCTCGGCGATCTTCTCCTCGCTGCCGAAATATTCGATATGCGCCGGCGCGATCGTCGTCACGATGGCGACATGCGGCCGGACCATCCGGGTCAATGTGCGCAGCTCGCCCGCATGGTTCATGCCCATCTCGAACACGCCGAACCGGGTTTCGACCGGCATGCGGGCGAGACTGAGCGGCACGCCCACATGATTGTTGTAGCTCTTGAGCGAGCGATGCGCCGCGCCGAAGCTCATCCTCTCAAGCGCTCTGAAGAGTGCTTCCTTAGTTCCTGTCTTCCCGGCCGATCCGGTGACGCCGATGATCTTCGCCGCCGTACGATCCCGCGATGCCTTGCCGAGCGCATCGAGACCCCGCGTCGTGTCGGCGACCTTGACAAACGGCCCGTTGACGTCGCGGTCGACCAGCAAGCCGCCCGCGCCCGCCGCCAGGGCTTTGGGAATGAAATCGTGGCCGTCGGCATTTTCGCCCTTCAGCGCCACGAACAGATCGCCCGGCGTCACCTCGCGGCTGTCGAAGGCGACGCCGGTCACCTCGAACGGCGATGAGGCCTTGCCGCCCGTCGCTTCGGCCAGCGCCTGTGACGTCCAGAGCGGGCTCATACGGCGCACTCGCGCGCGACCGTGACATCGTCGAAGGGCAGGACGCGCTCGCCGATGATCTGGCCCTGTTCATGGCCTTTCCCGGCGAGCAGGACGATATCGTCCGCGCCGGCTTCCGCGATGGCGGCGGCAATGGCGGCCCGGCGTCCGCCGATCTCGCGCGCGCCGGGCGCGCCGGCCATGATCGCCGAGCGGATCACCTGCGGGTCCTCGCTGCGCGGATTGTCGTCGGTCACGATCACCACGTCGCTGAGCTCGCTCGCGACGCGGCCCATGAGCGGCCGCTTGCCCGCGTCGCGATCGCCGCCGGCGCCGAACAGGGTGATGAGGCGGCCCCTGGTGTGCGGGCGCAGGGCCTCGATCGCGGCCTGCAGGCCGTCGGGCGTGTGCGCATAGTCCACATAGACGGGCGCGCCGGTCCTGGTGATGACGGCGCGCTCGAGGCGGCCGCGCACGGGCTGAACCCGTGGCAGGAGGCCGAGCACCGCCTTGAGGCTGCCGCCGGTCGCCAGCACCAGCCCGGTCGCGGTCAGCGCATTAGCGGCCTGATAGGCGCCGATCAGGGGCAGCTCGATCTTGTGCGTCGCGCCTTCGGCTTCGATCATCAGCGTCTGGCCGAGCTGGGTGGGCGTGCGGCTCACCAGTTTGAGCGTTTCGCCCTTCGTTCCGACGGTGATAAGCTTCAACTTGCGAAGCAGCACATGTTCGATGACCGCGCCGGAATAGTCCTCGTCATCGGCCCAAACCACCGCTGTCGCGTCGCTCGCGAGCACCTCGTCGAAGAGGCGCATCTTGGCAGCGAAATACATGTCCATCGTGCCGTGGTAATCGAGATGGTCGCGCGTCAGATTGGTGAAGGCGCCGACGGCGACGCGCAGCCCCTCGCTGCGGAATTGCGCAAGGCCGTGGCTGGAGGCTTCGTAGGCGACGTGGCTGACACCTTCCCTGGCGAGGCCGGCCATGTTGGCGAGGAAGGTCACGATGTCGGGCGTGGTCAGGCCGGTCGAGACCTGATCGACCGAGGTCGTGACGCCGAGCGTGCCGATCGAGGCCGAGCTATGGCCGAGCATGCGCCAGAGCTGGCGGGTCAGCTCGACGGTCGAGGTCTTGCCGTTCGTGCCGGTGACGGCGACGACCGTCTCCGGGAACGGCGCGTAATAGCGCGCGGCAAGGCTGGAGAAGAGCCGGCGCGGCTCATCGCTCGCGATGTGGAGGGCGCCCTCAACCTTCGCTTCCGGGCGCGCGACAATTGCCACCGCGCCGGCACTGACGGCTGCGGGAATATAGTCCTCGCCGTTCACGCGAGCGCCCTGGAATGCACCGAAGATCGTCCCCGGCGCCACCTTGCGGTGATCGATGGCGAACCCCGTCACGGCGGGATCGTGAGCGGCGTCGACCTGCTGAGGGGCAAGTGCTGAGAGACGCATCATTCGCTCTCCTTGTCCCCTTCCACGAGCGGCTTCAACTCCGAAATGTCGATGTCGCGATTGGCTTCGGGGAAGACACCGAGGAGCGGCCCTGCACGTGCGACGAACGACTTCACCACGGGCGCTGCCGTGTAGGCCGCGGTGCGCACGCCGGGGGTGCGCGAGCTGCCCTGCGGCTCGTCCATCATCACGACGACGACGTAGCGCGGATCTTCCATCGGGAAGGCGGAGGCAAAGGTCGAGACCAGCGAGCGGCGGGCATAGCCACCGTCCTTGGGCTTTTCGGCCGTGCCGGTCTTGCCGCCGACGCGGTAGCCCACGGCATCGGCATTGCGGCCGGTGCCGGTCTGCACGATCATGCGCAAGAGCTGACGCATGCGGGCGCTGGTCTCCTCGGAGAAGATGCGGCGCGCCTCGATCTTCTCGCCCGGCTTGCGCTTGATCACCGTCGCGGGATGCCAGACGCCGCCGTTGACCAGCGCGGCATAGGCGCTCGCAAGATGCATGGGCGTGACGGCAATGCCATGGCCATAGGCTGTGGTCATGATCGTCGTGCGATACCATTTGCCGGGGAACAGCGTTCCGGCCTGCTCGCGCAGCTCGATCGTCGCCGGCCGATCGAACTCCATCGAGCGATAGGCTTTTTCGAGCGGCTTCTGGCCCATCTCGTCAGCAATGCGCGCGGTCACGATGTTGGAGGAATGCAGCAGCGCCTCCGGCACGTTCAGCCAGCGGCCAAGCGGATGATCGTCGCGAATGCTGAACCCGCCGACCTGAAGCGGCGCGGTTGCGTCGTAGCGTTTGGCCATGCTGACGATGATCCCGGCGTCCATGGCCGCCGCGAAGGACAGCGGCTTGAAGGTGGAACCAAGCTCGTAACGCGCCTGCACGACACGATTGCACCGCGGCGACATGTCGCAGGTGATCTTGCCGGGATAAAGCTTGCCATCCTTCCCAACCACCGGCGGCGGGCTCGGGATGGGATCGATGCGGTTGGGATTGAAGGTCGGCAGCGAGGCCATGGCGATCACTTCGCCGGTCCGCGAATCCAGCACGAGACCGACGGCGCCCTTCGCCTTCTGATCCTCCATGCCATAAATAAGCTCATCCTCGAGCGCCGCCTGAACGCGGGAATCCATCGAGAGCTGCAACGGCTGGCCACGCATGTTGAGATCGACGAGACGATCGTTGAAGGCGCGTTCCACGCCCATGGCGCCGTGACCATCGCGATTAACGAAGCCGATAAGATGCGCCGCCATCGTGCGCTGCGGATAGAGCCGCTCTGGCTCTCGGGGGAACTCGATGCCGACCTCGCCCAGCGCGTTCACGGCCGCGACTTCCCTGGGCAGGGCGCGCGTGCGCAGATAGTTCCATTGCCCGCCCGAGGTGAGCAGCTTGTAGAAATGGCCGACCGTCTGGTCGGGAAAGATGCCGTGCAGCTTCTCGGCCAGCTCGCGCGGATCGCCGAGCAGGCGGTCGCGGCGCACGGCGATCGCATAGCCATCGATATCGCGCGCGAGCGGCACGCCATTGCGGTCGACGATGTCGGCGCGGTGCGGAACCGGGATCGGGCTGATGGAGCGCTCGGCCTGGGTGGCGGCGGCGACACCCATCCAAACCATCTTGCCTGCCATCACCGTCGAGATTGCGACGAAGATGAGCAGGACAAGCATGATGCGCCCATGCGCAACGGAAGCGAGATCGAGCTGTTCGCGGTGACCCGTGCGCGATTCCGGTCGCGCGATGATTGTGGCCATCAGGGCACCTTGCCCCCGCCGCCCAGCAGCTTCTCGTCCAAGAGAGCGAGGCGCGCCGCCTTGCGCGCAGCCGGATCGGGCTGACCGGCCGGCTTGATGAACTTGTCGGCCACGGGCGTCTTCGGCTTGGCATCCGTCTTGACCGAGACCGGGCGCGGCTCGGCGGCCGAGGCGGTGCGAATGAGCGCGAACTCGGACGATGCAGGGCGCGGAGCTTCAGCCTGGGCGGGCTTGCTTGCCGCCGGCTTCTCGGCCGGGGCGGCGGCTGCGGGCTGCGGCGCGACCGGCGAGGCCATGGCCGTCATGACCGGCGGCGGCGCATAGCCGTTGCCGGCCGGCGCGATCCGGTCGAGATTGGCCAGTGCGCGCTCGTGCGGCAGATACTGGTCAGGCGCGGGCACATAAAGCTTGAACGAGTCATGGTTCCACGCGGCAAGCTGACGCATGCTGCCGCGCGCGCCGAACTCCGCCTCCAGATAGCGGATTTCCGCGCGGGTCCAGCGGATCTGATCGATCATGTGATGCACGGCGTTACGTTCGGTCGCGACGCGCAGGCTGATCAGATAGGCCGCAAGGGCCCCTGCCGCGACGACAAGGATCCACATGATCGATTGCAGGCGCTTGATGGCAATCATGAGCGTGCTCCCACACGGTTCCAGGCTGGTGCATCGGTCCGCACGGCGCTGCGCAGGGTCGCGGAGCGGGCACGGGGGTTGCGGTCGAGTTCCGCGTCGCCGGGACGAACGGCGCGGGCAGGCTTGCCGAAGGTCGGGGCGCGGCGCTGCGCGGTTTCGGGGCGATGGCGCGAGCCACCCGCCTCCTGGCCGCTGCGCGCACGGAAGAAGCTCTTGACGATCCGGTCCTCGAGCGAATGGAACGTCACGATGGCGAGACGGCCGCCGGGGCGCAGCACGGCTTCAGCCGCATCGAGCCCGCGCTCCAGCGCGTCGAGCTCGGCATTCAGGAAAATTCGGATCGCCTGAAAGGTCTTGGTCGCCGGATCGGTCTTTTCGCCCGGACGCTTGCCGATAGCGCGATGCACGGCCTTCACCAGATCGCCCGTCGTCGCGAGCGGACGCGCCGCGACGATCGCCCGCGCGACCCGGCGCGACTGACGCTCCTCACCGTAGAGATAGAGGATGTCCGCCAGCTCGCCCTCGTCGATGCGATTGAGCAACTCGGCCGCCGTCTCGCCGGACTGGCTCATCCGCATATCCAGAGGGGCATCCGGAAAGCGGAAAGCAAAGCCACGACGCTCGCGATCGAGCTGCATGGAGGACACGCCGATGTCGAGCGTCACGCCATCGACAGCCTCGATGCCGGCCTCGGCAAGCAGCGCGTCCATCTCGGCGAAATTGCCCTGGACGAGCATGATCGCGCCGTCGCTCGCGGCGATGATGGACTGCGCCTCGGCAATAGCGTCCGGATCCTGATCAATCGCGAAGACGCTGGCGCCGCGCAGCGCCATGGCGCGGCTATACCCGCCGGCTCCGAAGGTGCCATCGACATGACGCTCGCCAGGGGCAATGGCGAGCGCGTCGAGGACTTCGGTGAGCAGCACGGGCAGGTGCGGCTCGGCCGGCGGGACCGCGGGGACAGGCGGAGTCATGCCTGGCTCCCCCGCTTGGACTTGAGCTCCTCAAGGAACATCTCGCATTCCTCGATGGCGAGCAGATTGGTCTTGTTGACTTCCAGAAAGCGCTCCGGCGCCCAGAGCTGCGCGAAGCGGCCACCGCCGACGATGAAGATGCCATCGGTGATGCCAAAGAGCCGCTTGAAAGCCGGGGGCAGGCTGAAGCGGCCGCCGGAGTCGATCGTCACGGTACGGACCGTGCTCCAGAAATCGACACCTTCGGGATCCTGATCGAAATCGGCAGCGGAGCGGGGAGCCGCGGTCTCGGCCGCCTTGGCGGAATAGTCGTCGATTGCCTTTTTACCGAACAAAGTGAGGCACTTGTTGCTGGCGGCATCGCCACGGACGAGCATCGAGCCGGGCTCTTCACTCTGGGCGCTCAGAATAGCGCGGAACGAGACCGGCAGCGCGAAGCGCCCCTTCCCATCCAGAGCACTGGCTCCGCTACCCATGAAAGACGCCGACGACACCCGCTGAGGACTCCCTGTCGTGCGCACGTGTTTCTTCGCCCCGGAAACCGCCTCTGGCTCCGGCAAACAGACTCGCAAAGACTACGAGCGCCCCTGACCCGCATTGTTAGCAGGAGCCGAGGGGGGATGAAAGGGAGAATCTTGGGAAAGATGGGATGAGATGGGAAAATCTTGGGCGCTTCACCCCGTATCCAAATTCGTATCGCTTCTGTTCCACCTATGATCCATCTTCGTATCAATCTTCGACTGGGAAAAGCTGGGTTGGCGCGCCACCAACATGCGGGCCATTGCGAGTGCGAGGAGCAGCAGAAGGGCCATGCGCAGGCCGGTCACGAGGCGGTCCTGATTGACGATCCAGATGTCGCTCGATTCGACTCGGGGAACATCCGGCTGGAGCCAGGACAGCAGCGTCGTGACCGCGTCGCTGGTCCAGGCCGCGCGGTCATGCGGCGCGCCGGGATCGAGCGTCCAGAGCCTGTCGTTGATCCAGTCGGCGTCGGCGACGAGGCGCGCCTGCCCCTTCCCGACCCGACAGACAGCGACGAGGCCATCTTCCTCGAAGCGGCAGGCGACATCACTCTTGCCGGTCGCGGTGAAGCGTGAGGCGCCGGTGAGCTGGAGCAGTGCGCCATCTGCAAGGACATAGCGGACGACCGGGTCGCTCTCGGCCGGATATTGCTCGGGTTCCAGTCCGATGCCCCAATGGGCGAGCAGCGGATCGAGCAGGCTGGTCAGTGGGGCGCGGTGCGGATGGCCGAGCGGGCGCGGATCGGGCCAGTGCAGCAGCGGATCGGCGAGAATCAGCGCCTGCCCGCCCCGGCGCACCCAGGCATCGAGGGCGACCAGCTCCTCGGGCGCGAGCTGGCGTGGCTGGGCAACGAGGATCTGCTTCATCGGCGCGAGGCTGGCTGCATCGACATGATCGATGGGGCGCAGATCGCGGTGACGCGCCAGCGCTTGCCAGAGCGGCGACGTGCGACCCGCGCCGCTCAGCGGGTCACCCTGCTCCGCTACCGCGAGGGCCGGGCCGTAAAGGGGCAGCGCGGTAACGACGCCTGCCATGGGCAGAGGACCCGGCTGCGCCCGCGGGAGATCGTGCGGCACGGCAGCCCAGCGGCCGAGCGCGAGGATCAGGAAGAGGGCGGCGAGCATGGGCCAACGGGTAGATGGCGCACGGGTCAGCGCCCATAGCGCGGCGGCGGCAGTCGCGGCCAAAGTGGCGGCGAGGATGGCGAGACCAGTCAAGGGCATGCTCGTTGCGGCGAGGAGGATGAGCAGCGCCGGCGGCAGGGCGATCAGCGCCCAGACGGCCGCGACGGAGGGCCATGCGATGACGCGGCCCTCGATGAGCAGCAGGGCGATCAGCGCCCCGGCGCCGGGCAGCAGCCAGTCGAGCGGATCGAGCCGGCCCGTGCGCAGGGCCGAGCCGGTCAGGCCGAGCAGCAGGGCGGCGCCCCCGAGAAGCAGGGCGGTCAGCAAGGGCAAGAGGCGGCGCGCCATGGCGGCGAAGCGCGCTCAGTTGGCGGGCTGGTTCGGGTCGCGGTCCATGCGCTCGCGGAGGCGCGGATCGGGCTCGAGATCGGGCACGGAGGGAGCGGCGGTGTCGGCCGTCGGCGTCACACCGAGATCGGCGAGCGGCTCATTGTCGGCCGCAGGCGAATTGGAAACCTGGACCGGCTTGATTGCCTCGGCCGCAGCGGTCGCGTCTATGGCTTCGGTCCGCACCTTCTGGACGACCAGATTGGCAAGCGTGACGATCAGCAGCACGGCGGCCAAGCCGACCAGACCGATCTGGACGCGCTGAAGTTCTTCGCGATGTGCTCTCAAATCATTCCTTTGGGGCATTGCCCACTCCCGACCGACCTGCATGCCCATCGGGCAATCGGTCGTCCCAAGCCTCTAGTTGGAGAGCCAGGGCAGCGGCGTCAAGCCCTTGGAGATCAGCCACTCGCGATTGTACAGGGTCGAGAGGTAGCGCAGACCCGTGTCGCACAGGATGGTGACGACGCGGCTGCCCGGCCCCAACTGGCGGCCAAGCTCGACCGCGCCGGCAACGTTGATGCCGGTCGACAGGCCGACGCACAACCCCTCGCCCATCAGCTTCTCGACCCAGAGCAGGCCGTCCGCGTCCGAAATACGGAACTGCGTGTCGATCGGCGCGCCATCCAGATTGGCTGTGATGCGGCCCTGGCCGATGCCTTCGGCGACCGACGAGCCTTCCGACTTGAGCTCGCCATGCGCATACCAGTTGTAGAGCGCGGCGCCATGCGGGTCGCTGAGCGCGATGGTGATCTTCTCGTTCTTCTCCTTGAGGCCGAGCCCCACGCCGGCGATCGTGCCGCCGGTGCCCGCCGCGCAGGTGAAGCCGTCGATCCTGCCATCCATCTGCGCCCAGATCTCCTCGGACGTGCCGAGGATATGCGCCTTGCGATTGGCGATATTGTCGAACTGGTTGGCCCAGATGGCGTTCTCGGTTTCCTCGGCGATGCGGCGCGAGGTGTGAACGAAATGGCCGGGATTCGAATAGGGCGCGGCGGGGACGAGGACCAGCTCGGCGCCGAGCGCGCGCAGCGTGTCCATCTTCTCGCGGCTCTGCGTCTCGGGCATGACGATGATCGTCCTGTAACCCTTGGCATTGCCGACCAGCGCGAGGCCGATGCCGGTATTGCCCGCCGTCCCCTCGACGATCGTGCCGCCGGGCTGAAGCTGGCCCTTCTCCTCGGCATCCTCGACAATGGAGAGCGCAGCGCGATCCTTGACCGAGGCGCCGGGGTTCATGAACTCGCATTTGCCGTAGATTTCGGCGCCGCTGGCCTCGGACGGACCCGCGAGGCGCACGAGAGGCGTGTTGCCGATCAGGGAAAGTGTGTTCTGGTGAACGGTCATCGCCGCTTGACCTAGGATGCCTGCGGACGGACGGCAAGCAAGAGATAGACCGGGCCGGTGAAGGCTGGGTTTTGGCCGGGGGTGGTTGCGGGCGGCCGGGTGGCGAGGCGCCCTGATCGGACGGCTCGATCAGAAGCGGGTAAAATGATGCCCGAAGGTTCGGAAAGTTCGGGAGTGCCCGCATAAAATAACGGCCTTTCGATCGAGAAATACGATCAGTCCGGCGATGAGAAAGAGCGTGCTGACGCTGCCATTGGATGAAGGATGTAGGAAAGGGTTTTGTGGGCGTTGCGGCCGATCGCAAACGAATTTCTCCCAAGGCTGCGTGGTGAGGAATTGCGTGGCGGAGAAGGTTCAGGAAAATTTACCCTGTCCATGCTATGCGCGCGACATGCCTCCGCTGCCAGTGACAGGAGCCGACCGTTTCTATCCGCCGGTTCTCGTGACCCGGCGGCGCCTGTCCGTGTGGCGGTGGATCTTGCCGTTCCTCATCATGGCCATCGCACTGCGGCTCGCCCCGATGGCGGTCGGTGCCATCTCCGGCATGCGGCAGGCGCGAGAGCAAGCGCTGATCGAGCAGATCGCGCCGACGCAGCGGACGAGCATTGCCAACCTCATCGAAACGCCGGGCCAGACCTTCACCGGCTCTGCCTATTTCTTCGCGGAGGGCGCCTTCGACCCGGCGCCTGGCATCGACGCGGGCGCGGCCAACGGCCTTGGCACGCAATGGCGCGGCAACCGGCATATCCTCGCCATCGACATCGGCCCAACGGCGGCCGCCTATCGCTTCACGGGGCGCAGCGCGACGGACCGGATGCGCGCGCTCTCCTGCCTGACCAACGCCATCTATTACGAAGCGGCCAACGAGCCGGAGGAAGGCCAACGCGCGGTCGCGCAAGTGGTGCTCAATCGTCTGCGCCATCCCGACTGGCCGAACACGGTCTGCGGCGTCGTCTATCAGGGCACCGAGCGCGACGACCTGCGCTGCCAGTTCACATTCAGCTGCGACGGCTCCATGGCGCGCATCCCGAGCGGCGAGAAATGGCTGCGCGCCCGCCGCGTCGCCGAGCGAGCGCTGAACGGCGAGGTCTTCGCGCCCGCAGGCCTCGCGACCTATTATCACACGCTGACGGTCTTTCCGGGTTGGGCGAACCAGATGCATGCCTCCGCGATCATCGGCGCGCACATCTTCTATCGCACACCCGGCGCGGCGGGCCTGCCCACACGCTTCCGCGACAGCTATGCCGGCATCGAGACGATCAACTGGCCGAGCGCCAATGCCTATCTCGACCCGCGCGACGCGCCGACGCTGCCGCTGATTCCGGCTCTGCCCAGCGGAGGTGCCGGCGCCTCGCCGGGCCTGCCCTCGGCGCCCGTGCCGGTGGCGGCGCGCGCCCTTCCCCCTAATATACCAACACCCCAGCCGAGCAGCACGGTACGCGGCCTGCCGCAATCGGGCGACATCAAGCCGCAATGGCGCAATGCCGGGCGGCCCCTGAAGGACATCAAGGCGAGCCGGGATTAAGCCGGGTTGCGGCGGCATGTCTTGGAGTGAGTGAATTTCCGGAAGCGGCTGTCGGGACGCGACGCCATTTCAGTCTTAGCCCCTCCTCTTCAGAGGAGGGGTTGGGGTGGTGTAGCAACGGTGCGAATGATCGCTTCGCGAGCGATGCTGGCGCATCGCCACCACCCAGCATCAGGTCGGTCATGCCCCCGGCATGACCTAAACAGCACGGGGTGCTGTTTACCTGATGCTCCCCTCCTCTGAAGAGGAGGGGCGATGACAGGAAGCCACCTCGAAGCAGACATCACGTCGGGATCATCAGACGGTCGTTCCCTACCTTCGCGCGCTTCGCGGCGAGCCCGATGAAGCCAGCCGTCACTTACAGCGTCCCAGCGGTAAGCTGCGCCATCACCTCCAGGAAGGTCTTGAGCGGGACAGGCTTGGCATAGAAGCAGTTCGCGCCCGCCGCGAGACAGGTCTCCGCCATGTCCGGCGAGACCACGGCCGACAGAGCGAAGATCGGCAGAAGGCGCGTGCCGCTGTCCCGGCGCAGCGCCTCGATCAGGTCGCGCCCGTCGATATGCGGCAGCCGGATATCGATGACCGCCGCCAGCGGCGAGGTCCGGCCGATCACATCGGGCACCAGTCGGGGATCTCCGATGTCGATCGCCTCATAATGTTGTGAGCGCAGGACGTCGCAATAGAGCTTGCGCTGCAAAGCATCGTCCTCGACAACAATGATGGGCCGACCCGCCGACACTAGTGCCGACCAGCCCAAATGTTCTGCAGCATTTCGAACTTCCCACCGCGCGCACGTTTCCCGGCGATGCGCTTGAGATATGAATGCCCCATTTTGAGACACTTGTCACGATATTTGCGATGCGCCGTCGAAACAATGCGTCCAGCGTAAAGAAGCTGTCTTGCCAACGTGCAGTTGTGGACACGTGACGGCCGCGATTTTGTGGCCGTGACTTTCTCTACTCGGCCTTCACGATCGCCTGTTCATCACTTTCCTTGGCGGCGCGGCGATCCGTAAACCAGATCGCGATCAGGGCCAGCTCGTAAAGCAGGCACAGCGGGATCGCGAGCATCAGCTGGGAAATGACGTCCGGCGGCGTCAGCACGGCCGCGACGACGACGGCGCCGACGATGACATAGCGCCGCGCGCCGATCAGTTGCGCGCGCGAGACGATGCCCGCGCGATTGAGCAGCATCACCAGCACCGGCAGCAGGAAGCTGATGCCGAAGGCGAGGATGAACTGCATGACGAGGCTCAGGTAACTGTCCATGCTGGGCAGCGCCTCGACGCTGAGGCCGCCCGCATCCCCCTGGAATTTCAGGAAGAAATGGAAGGCCGTCGGCATCACCAGATAATAAGCGAAGGCCGCGCCGCCGACGAACAATATGGGCGTCGCCAGCAGGAACGGCAGCAGCGCGCGCTTCTCCTTGGCGTAGAGGCCGGGCGCGATGAACAGCCAGAGCTGGTTCGCGGTGATGGGGAAGGAGATGAAGAAGGCGCCGAACAGGGCGACCTTCAGCTCCACGAAGAAGGCTTCATACAGCTTGGTATAAACGAGCCGGCCCGTGTCCGCGCCGAAGCCGTCCTTGAGCGGCTGGACGAGGAAAGCGAGGAGCTGGTCCGCGAAATAATAGCAGATGACCCCGGAGATGAACAACGCCGCGACGCTGATGAGCAGGCGGCGGCGCAACTCGATGAGGTGCTCGATCAGCGGCGCCTTGGACTCGTCGATATCCCTCATGCCGCGGACGTCCCCTTGGGAGTCTCGAGCGGCAGGCCCGGCTGGTCGGGATCCGACTGGGGGCCGGGATCGGTCTGGTAAGGCGGCACGTCGGGCGCTGCGGCATCGGCGCTCTCGGCTGTCTCGGACGCAGGCAGTTGCGGCGCCGTCTCGTCGACGACCGGTTCAGCCGCCGCATCGAATTCCGGAATGCGTGTCGAGGCCATGATTCGCTCGTTTTCCTTGGCCCACTGCTTCTGCAGCTCTTCCAGCTCGGCCTCGCGAATCATCGCATCGACACCAGTGCGGAAATGGCGGGCCATGCCCTTGGCCTTCCCGATGACCTGGCCGAGCTTGTAGAGCGCGCGCGGCAAGTCCTTCGGGCCGATCACCACGATGGCGACGACGATGATGAGCAGCAGCTCGGACGAGCCTATGTCGAACATGGCGGGCCTTCCGTCGCCTCAGCGCGGGCGCGGATCAGCTGTCGAGCTTCTGCTCGTCGCGGGCGGCCGTCTGATCGCCGGTCGGGCTGGTGCGCTGCTCGATACGCTGGGCGGGCTTGGCCGAAGAGGCCGCTTCGTCCTCATCGTCCGCCATGCCCTTCTTGAAGCTCTTGATGCCCTTGGCGACGTCACCCATCAGACCGGAAATGCGGCCGCCACCGAATAGCAGCACGATGACCAGGACGACGACGATCCAGTGAAGGGCGGAAAAGGAACCCATTCTAAAATCTCCTGTGCGAGCCGTCTAACTAGGCTCTTGGGCCAGCTTCTGCAATGCCCGTGACGGCCCGGATCATTGCCCCGGACGGGACCGAACACCGCCCCATGTGCCCCGATTGTGACAGGAGCGCGACCGTCACGGCCCGAATCCCGAAATTCGCCAGCAGCGGTCAGGCTTCGTTGTCCTCGTCTTCGTCCTGCTCCTCGTCATTTTCGAGCAGCGACTGCGACTCCATATTTTCCATCGCCAGATCGATCGGATCGAGCAGGCCGGCGGCGCGAAGATCCTCGATGCCGGGCAGATCGCGGCGACTGGCGAGGCCGAAATGGCTGAGGAAGTCGGGCGTGGTCGCATAGATGAGCGGGCGCCCCGGCACCTCGCGGCGGCCGGCGGGGCGAATCCAGCCCGCTTCCATGAGCACGTCGAGCGTCCCCTTGGCGACCTGCACGCCGCGAATCGCCTCGATCTCGGCGCGGCTCACCGGTTCGTGATAGGCGATGATCGCCAGGGTCTCGACGGCGGCGCGGCTGAGCTTGCGCGGCTCCTCGCGCTCGCGGCGCAGGATGTAGGACAGGTCGGTCGCGGTCTGGAAATGCCAGCGGCCGCCACGCTCGACCAGCTCGATGCCGCGCCCGGCATAATGATCGGCAAGCGCCGTCAGATGCGGCAGGATGCTCTCTTCCAGCGCGGCATGGCGAGCGATTTCCTGCGGGGTCAGCGGCCCTTCCGCCGCGAAGAGGACGGCCTCGACCAGACGGGCGGCCACGGTCAGGCTCATGCGGGCGCCCCGAGCGAAGCGGGCTTGAGATAGAGCGGCGCGAAGATCGCTTCCTGACGCAGCTCAACCCGGCCCTGCTTGGCGAGCTCCAACGCGGCGACGAAGCTGCTGGCGAGTGCCGAGCGGCGCAGCACCGGATCAGCCGTTTCGGGCAGGAAGCGGCTGAGGTCCGTCCAGTCGATCTCCATGCCGAGCAGGCGGGAGACGCGCTCGATCGCCTCGTCGAGGGTCATGACCGGGCGGCGGGCGACGACGTGGATGCGTGGCGCGGTGCGTGCTTTCACCTGGCCATAGGCCTGGATCAGCTCGAACAGGCTGGCTTGCCAGACGATCGACTTCGGCCGGTGCAGCCCTTCCGGCGCGGGGCGGACGAAGACGTCGCGGCCGATTCGATCGCGGCCCATCAGGCGCGCGCCGGCCTCGCGCATCGCTTCCAGCCGCTGGAGACGCAGATGCAGACGCAGCGCCAGTTCCTCGGGCGAGGGATCGGGCTGGGCTTCCTTGGGCAACAGGAGCCCCGACTTGAGATAGGCGAGCCAGGCGGCCATGACGAGATAGTCGGCGGCCAGCTCCAGCCTGAGCTCGACCGCTTCCTCGATAAAGCGCAGATATTGCTCGACCAGCGCGAGGATCGAGATTTCGCGCAGGTCCACCTTCTGCGTGCGGGCAAGCGCGAGCAGCAGGTCGAGCGGCCCTTCCCAGCCCTCGGTCGAGACGGTGAGGACCGCTTCGCCGGGGACGCGACGGACCGGCTCGGCCCAGTCAGAGTCGCCGAGCAGGGCATCGACATCGAGGTCGAGCTTTTCCTGGATCGGCGTCTCGCCGGTCATGCGGCGGACTTTGCGAGCAATGCGTCGCGGGTCGCAAGGGCGCGCTCGATCGGCCAGTCCGCGGCCGGGCCGGCCTTGATGCTCGTCATGGCGCGATCAAGACGCTCGCGGGAGCGGTCGCTCATCTCAGGCAGGCGCGCGACGATGGCCGTCATCTCATCCATGCGGCCCCAGCAATTGAGCGCGATGTCGCAGCCCGCCTCGACGACGCCGAGGGCGAGGTCGTCGGCCGTGCCATTAAGCGCCTTCATGTCGAGATCGTCGGAGAGCAGCAGACCGTCGAAGCCGATCGCGTCGCGGATGATCTCGCTGATGACGATCGGCGAAAGGCTGGCCGGGCGCTCGGCATCCCAGGCGGTGTAGAGACAATGGCAGGTCATGCCGACCGGTGACTGGTTGAGCGCGCGGAACGGGGCGAGATCCTTTTCGAGATCCCAACCGCTCGCCTCGACGCGGGGCAGTTCCTTGTGGCTGTCGACCAGGGCGCGGCCATGGCCCGGCATATGCTTGATGCAGCCGACGACGCCGCCTTCGCGCAGGCCCTCCAAGGTCGCGCGGCCAAGCGCGGCGACGCGCATGGGATCATGGCCAAAGGAGCGGTCCCCGACCACATCGCTCGCGCCTTCCTGTCGCACGTCGAGCACGGGGGCAGCGTCGGCGGTGATGCCGGCCTCGGCCAGCATGGCGCCGAGCGCACGGGCATTGCAGCGCGCTGCCTCGATCGCGCTGGACGGCGCGACCTCGTAGAGCGCATCGAAGGCACCGGCAGCGGGGTATTCCGGCCAGACCGGCGACTTCATGCGGCGGACGCGCCCGCCCTCCTGATCGATCAGGATGTAGAGGTCCTCGCGCCCGGCGATCTCGCGCAGATCGTCGGTCAGGGCGCGCAGCTGCGCCTTGTCGCCGATGTTGCGATCGAACAGGATATAGCCGGCCGGCTGGCTCGCCGTGAAGAGCGCCCGCTCCTCATCGCTTACCGTGGTGCCAGCCAGACCGAAGATTACTGGCTTCATGCCGGCAGACTCACGCTTCTGACTTAGCGCACCACCATGCAGTTTTCGCCAGCGACGCGCAACTTGCCACAGGTCGAGGTCGCGTCCGCCGCCGAGGCGACATTCACGCGCAGGCGATAGAGCGTCTTGCCACCGGTCTCGACCGGCTCGACCGAATGGGTGAGCGGACCCAGATAGTCGAAGCGACCGGACAGCTTCTTCCAGACGTCCTCGGCCAGCGGCTTGGAGCCGAACGCGCCGAGCTGGATGCGCGCGGCACCGCCGGCAGCGCCCGTCGCGGCCGCATTGGGCTTCTTCGCATCGGCATCGACCGTCTTCACGGCAGCCGTCACCGTCGGCTTGGCGGCGGCGGGCTTGGCGGTCGGCTCGGCCTTGGCGGCAGCCTTTAGATCGGTGCGCGGCGCCTCGGGCACCTTGCTGGCATCGATGCGGCCGGCAGCATCGCCGCCTTCGCTCGCCTCGAAGCTCGCATCGCCCTCCCCGTCGAATTCCTTCGCATCGGAGGCGTTGGCCGGAATCTTGTAGGTCGCGCCGTCGGACGGGATCAGCTTGGCTTCCTCGGCGCCGACGACAGCGTTGCGGTTCTTGAGCCAATAGCCACCGCCGACAATGACGCCGAGCAGCAGGAGACCGAGCGCGACCAGGCCCAGCACCTTGAACGGCGACGCCTTGTCATACTCTTCATCGACGCCAGCTGGCTCCAGCCAGGGCAGCCGATCGGCATCGTCCAGGTTGAGCCCCTCCTCGTTGCGCTCGTCCGACATCTCAGCTCATCTCCTCAAGCGCCCTGACCCCCATCAGAGCGAGCCCGTTTCTGATAACCTGAGCGATTCCAGCGCTCAAGTGTAGTCGAGATGCCGTTAACCCTATGTCGTCGGCCACGATGACACGCCGCTCGGGCTGGTCATTACCGAGATTCCACCAGCCATGGAAGGACGCAGCCAAGTCATAGAGATAAAAGGCAATTCTATGCGGTTCATGGGCGTTGGCGGCAGCCTCCACGACGCGCGGAAAGTTCGCCATCTGCTTGATCAGGTCCAGCTCTTCCGCCCCGAAGCGGGACAGGTCCGGTGAAGGAAGTTCGCCCGGAAACGCCTCTTTCACGCGCCGGCCGAGCGATGCGATGCGGGCATGCGCGTACTGGACATAGAAAACCGGGTTGTCCTTCGAGGCTTCCACCACCTTGGCGAAGTCGAAGTCCATCTGCGCGTCGGCCTTGCGCGTCAGCATCGTGAAGCGCACCACATCCTTGCCGACTTCCTCGACCACATCGGCCAGCGTCACGAAATTGCCGAGCCTTTTGCCCATGCGGACCAGCTCGCCATTGCGCATCAGCCGGACCATCTGGACCAGCTTCACGTCGAACTCGACCTTGCCGCCGGTCAGCGCCTGCACGGCCGCCTTGATGCGCTTGACCGTGCCGCCATGATCGGCGCCCCAGATGTCGACCAGAATGTCGGCGCTCTCCGCCTTCTGGGCGTGATAAGCGAGATCGGTGCCGAAATAGGTGAGGCCGCCGTCCGATTTGCGCACCGGGCGATCGCTGTCGTCGCCGAACCGCGTCGCGCGGAACAGGGTCATTTCGGTCGGCTCCCAATCGTCGGGAAGCTCGCCCTTGGGCGGCTCGAGCACGCCCTTGTAGATGAGGCCCTCGCCCTCCAACCGCTTGAGCGCGACATCGACCTTCCCGGCGCTCTGCACCGCCGCCTCGGACGCGAACACGTCATGATGGATGCCGAGCAATGCGAGATCGTCGCGGATCATGTCCATCATCGCGGCGACGGCACGCTCGCGGAACAGATCGAGCCATTCGCTCTCCGGCGCGCTCGCATAGGTATCGCCAAACTCGGCGGCGAGCTGCTGACCGATCGGGATCAGATATTCACCGGGATAATAGCCCTCGGGGATCGCACCGATATCCTCGCCGAGCGCCTCGCGATAGCGCAGGTGCACGGACCTGCCGAGCGTCTGCACCTGCGCGCCGGCATCGTTGATGTAATATTCGCGCGTCACCTTGAAACCCGCGAAGCCGAGCAGGCTGGCGAGCGCGTCGCCCACCACCGCGCCGCGGCAATGGCCCATATGCATGGGGCCGGTCGGATTTGCCGAGACATATTCGACGTTCACGGTGCGCCCGGCGCCCATCGTCGAGCGGCCGTAGTCTGCACCGGCGGCGTGGACGGCGGTCAGTTCGCCTTCCCAGGCCGTGCGATCGAGCCGCATGTTGATGAAGCCGGGGCCGGCGATATCGACCGTCTCGACCTCGGCCAGATTGCGCAGGCGCGCCGCGATGAGCTCGGCCAGTGCGCGCGGATTGGTGCCGGCGGGCTTGGCCAGCACCATGGCGGCATTGGTCGCCATGTCGCCATGACTGGCGTCGCGCGGCGGCTCGACCGTGACAGACGAGCGGTTGAGGCCGGCCGGCAGCTCGCCGGCGGCCGTCATGTCATCGAGCAGGCCGTCCAGGGCGGCCGCGATACGGGCGAAAATACTCATGTCTCAAGCCATCCTGTCAGCGGCGGCCGCCTTACCGATAATGAGGCTGCGGTCGCAAGGCCGCCGTATCGGGCATCTCATCAATTGACCCAAGGCGGCCTGCAAATGGCCCCTTTCTGCGCTTCCGGCGCTCACGTACTTTTAATACGCTGCGCGCCGGGTCTCGAAAAAGGCCATTTTCGGCTCGCCCTGAGCCAATTGATGAGACGCCCTGAAAATCTCAGCGGGTGATGTTGTAGCGAAGCTGATCGCTGGTCAGATTGAACCCGACGAGCAGCTCGAAGCTGGTTCGCTGGATCGCAGCGCGGACCTCGGGCTGGGCCAGCGGATCGAGCGCGGCATCGGCGTCGCCAGACTTGCGCGGGCGCGTGATGCGGCGCTGGATATCGTCCGGCAAGGTCGCCTGCGCACGATCGATCGACGAGCTGGCCGAGCCGGTCGCATGGGCGCGAAGCGATCCGTCGGCGAAGCTCAGCCGTACCGAGGCGATGCGCTTGGCGACGACATTGGTGCCGCCCCGCACGACGGTGGTGAACACGGGCAGGATCACTTCACGGGCGCCGGTGCCGTCGCGGCGCAGCGCATTGACCGTGTAGGTCACCTGCGTCTGGATCTGATCGCCCTGCGTCACGCAGGTCGAGCGCACGTCCGTAAGATTCGCAACCACGTCCACCGCGGCCGCATCGCGGTTCGCCGGCGGATCGAAAATCGTCATGTCGCCGGTGTGCGCGGGGACGCCCACCACAGGACAAGACGTGCGGAACTGGATGATGCCCTGCCCCGACGCATCGATGTCGCCGCGCTTGGCGCAGCCCGCCACCAGAGCCAGAACGATGCCGAGGGCGGCAAATCTCGATGCAGCGGCAATCCGCACGATGGCTCCAAATCCTTCCATGACGGGCACCAATGGACCGCCCGCTCGCAAACAAGTCCGCGCTTCCTAGTCATGATCCCCCGGGCGCGCAACCGAAAGGAAGCGCCTTTCCCTGCGCCGCGCATCGCCCTAAAGAGCGTGACATGGCCAGCAGATTAACGCCCGCGCACAGCGGCCTTCCCCCGCTCAAAGTCCTCATCGCAGCGCCGCGCGGCTTCTGCGCCGGTGTCGATCGGGCGATCATGATCGTCGAGCGCGCGCTCGAGAAGTTCGGCGCGCCGGTCTATGTGCGCCACGAGATCGTGCATAACCGCTTCGTGGTCGATGGCTTGCGGGCCAAGGGCGCGGTTTTTGTGGAAGAACTCGACGAAGTGCCGGACGGGCGGCCGGTCGTCTTTTCCGCGCATGGCGTGCCCAAGGTCGTGCCGGCCAATGCGCAGGCGCGCGGCCTCGACTATCTCGACGCCACCTGCCCGCTCGTCTCCAAGGTCCATCGCCAGGCCGAGCGCCAGGTGCAGGCCGGGCGGCATATCCTCTTCATCGGCCATGCCAATCATCCCGAAGTGATCGGCACCTTCGGTCAGGTGACCGAGGGCAGCATGACGCTGATCGAAACGGAGGCGGACGCCGAGACGTTCACGCCAGCGCCGGGCCAACAGCTCTCCTTCCTCACGCAGACCACGCTCTCGGTGGACGACACCGCCGCCATCGTCGATGCGCTGACGCGCCGCTTCCCGGACATCGTCGCGCCCAAGGGCGAGGACATCTGCTATGCGACCTCCAACCGGCAGGCAGCGGCCAAGGCGATCGCCGCCCGTGCCGAGGCCGTGCTGGTCATCGGAGCGCCCAACAGCTCCAATTCGCTGCGGCTGGTCGAGGTCGCCGAGCGATTGGGAACCCGCGCGCGGCTGATCCAGACCGCCGACGAGATCGACTTCGACTGGCTGGGCGACATCGCGACGCTCGGCATCACGGCGGGCGCGAGCGCACCGGAAATACTGGTGCGCGGCGTGATCGAGAAACTGGCCGAGCACTTCGCCGTCACGGAGGAGGAAGTGCTCACGACCACGGAGGACATCGCGTTCAAGCTGCCGCGCGGCCTCGAAGCGGCCTGAGCGAGGATGGCAGTCTATACGCAAGTCCCGGCCGAGGAACTGGCACGCTTCCTCGAACTTTATGACGTCGGCACCCTGCTCGCGGCCAAGGGCATCGCCGAGGGGGTCGAGAACAGCAATTATCTGGTCGATACGACCGGGGCGGACGGCAAGGGCGCGCGGTTCATCCTGACGCTCTACGAAAAGCGCGTCGATGTGGCGGACCTGCCCTTCTTCTTCGCGCTGCTCGACCATCTGGGCGAGCGCGGCTGCCTCGTCCCGCGCTTCATCCACGACCGCGAGGGGCAGACGCTGCAGACCCTGTGCGGACGCCCGGCCTGCCTCATCGAGTTTCTCAGCGGCGTCTCGGTAACGCAGCCGACACCGGCGCAGGCGCGATCGACCGGCGTGGCGCTCGGCCAGCTGCATCGCGCGGCCGAGAGCTTCACGGGCGAGCGGCCCAATGCGCTCGGGCCGGAAGGCTGGCACAAGCTGGCCGACGCCTGCGGCAAGGGTCTGGACGAGATCGAGAGCGGGCTGCACGATTATGTGCGGCGTGAGCTGGCGTTCCTCGACGCGCACTGGCCGACGCAACTCGAGCGCTGCGTGATCCACGCCGATCTCTTCCCGGACAATGTGCTGATGCGCGGGGACGAGGTCGGCGGCCTGATCGACTTCTATTTCAGCTGCACCGACATCCGCGCCTACGACCTCGCCGTCACGCATGGCGCCTGGGCCTTCTCGCCCGACGGTGCGGTCTTCGACGAGACGGTCTCGCAGCATCTGGTCTATGGCTATGTCGCTAGCCATGGGCTGACCGGCGAGGAACATGAGGCATTGCCGGTCCTGGCGCGCGGCGCGGCGCTGCGCTTCCTGCTGACGCGCGCCTATGACTGGATCAACACGCCGCCGACCGCGCTCGTGACTCGCAAGGACCCGCTCGCCTATCTGCGCCGGCTGGAAACCTATGCCACCCTGCCCGCGGAGCGGCTGTTCGGCCGGCTGGTATGAGCGAGCCCGTCCACCTCTTCACCGACGGCGCGTGCAAGGGCAATCCCGGCCCCGGCGGCTGGGGCGCTGTGCTGCGCTTCGGCGACAAGGAAAGGGAGCTTTCCGGCGGCGAAACGCATACGACCAACAACCGCATGGAGCTGATGGCGGCGATCGAGGGCCTCAAGGCACTGAAGCGGCCCTGCCATGTCGTGCTCTCGACCGACAGCGTCTATGTGAAGGACGGCATCACCAAATGGGTGCATGGCTGGGTGCGCAATGGCTGGCGCACGGCCGACAAGAAGCCGGTGAAGAATGCCGATCTCTGGCAGGCCCTGCTGGACGCGACGAGGCCGCACCAAATCGACTGGCAATGGGTGAAGGGGCATTCCGGCCATCCCGAGAACGAGCGGGCCGACCGGTTGGCGAGCGACGCAGCGGAAGTAGCGCGCGGCTCCTGACGGTTCGACCTCGCCGCGCTGCTACCCGGTCGTCATGGTCGTCGGCATCTGCCGCCGATCATACCATCCGCCCGGCGAGACTCTCTCGACCAGGCCCGACCGAAGAAACGGGATGGTCACGACGACATGATCGGCGTCGGGGTCGTCTGTAACCCGCAGTGCCAGTCCGGGGTCATTCGCAGTATCCGCGAAAAGCGCGTCGAACTGCGCCCGAAAATCGGGCAACGCCGCGCGAGGCATCCGCTTTGATCGAAACCACGCCATGCTCATCTCCGTGCGTCCCGCGCCACACCGGGCGCAGGCTGTTCCATATTGTCGGCTGAGAGGCCGCCGGCCCTGCTCGCGAGGGCCGGCCGCAGCGGGGAGATCAGGCCGCTTCGCGCGCCTGATCCCTAGGTGCTTCGATCCTCGCAGCAGAGGAACTCCCGGCAATCGCGATCTTGCGAGGCTTCATGGCTTCGGGCACGACGCGCTTCAGCGCGATGCTGAGCAGCCCGTTCGCGAAGGTCGCTTCGCCCGCTTCGACGAAATCCGCCAACTGGAAGCGCCGCTCGAACGAGCGGGTCGCAATGCCGCGATGGATGTGGGTGCCACGCGCCGCCTCTTCGGACGGCTTGCCCGTCACGACAAGCTGGTTCTGCTGCGCCACCACCTCGATCTCCTCGGGCCGGAAGCCCGCAAGCGCGATCGTGATGCGGTAGCTGCCCTCGCCATCCTTCAGAATGTCGAAAGGCGGGTGGCCGTCATCCTCGCGAGCGCCTGCTTCCAGCAGATTGAAGAGACGATCGAAGCCGACCGTCGAACGGCGATAGGGCGTGAAGTCGAAATTCGTTCTCATTTCCAAATCCTCCTTTTGAAGCAATTTGGGCGTGAGAAGCACCGGAGAGAGCCGGTGCTCTCGCTGTCCCACCGGACCCGAAACGGCGCCCGGCGAACGAAAATTTAGGACGACTCAAACTGGCTTCAAGATATCCCTTCAAGAAAATTTGAGTCCCCGCGAAAAATCCCGCGGCGATGCGGCGTCGCTGATTAATGCATTCGTTATCATGGCCTTACCCTCTTGACGTGGGAGCAGCATTCGCCAAAATATCGCGACGGCGACTCTCGCCGAACTGGAAGGAGTGACTGGAAGAAAGGAGGCAAAAATCCATGTCTCTCGACCACTTTCAACGACCCTATGACGTGGTCAAGCATCCAACCCTCGAGCCCGAGGTGAAGCGCGCCATTCTGGCGTCCTGGGCATCGGACAGAGCGGCGGTGAAAGACCGGCCGGAACTGCGCCGTCCACCGGGCCTCAAGCGCCCCGTTCCCGTCCGGGATGTTCTGGCAGCACTCAGGAAGCTCGATCGGACGCAGGGAGCAGGCTCATGAGCAATCGCTTCCTCTCCTATCTCCAGCGCGAACATGATCGGCTGGAAGCGGCCATCGCGGACCAGCGCGCGGCGCGGTTTCCCGATAGCGTCGCCATCGCACGGCTGAAGAAGCAGAAGCTCGCCGTGAAGGATCAGATCGCGCAATGGCAGCGCGACTGCATGATCGCGGCATAGAGGCCTTGACACGCATGCGACGCCCGGTCTTCGATCGGGCGTCGCTGCGATCGCCCTCCCGATTGACTCCGTGTTCCGGGAGACGCAGCCTCTCGCAAGGGAGGACGATTTATGCACATCAGAAACGGGCTCTATGCCTTGGCGATGACGCTGGCTGGCGGTGCGGCGAACGCGCAGACGGACGCGCCGAAGCTGCCGGACTGGATGGCGGGCTGCTGGATCACCGAGCAGAGCAATACAGGCCGACGCAGCGAGGAATGCTGGACGGTGGCGCGCGGCACGATGATGCTCGGCAGCGGCCACACGTTCGATGCCCAGAGAAGCATCGACTTCGAGCATATGCGCATCGTGCGCGAGGGCGAGGCGATCGCCTTCCTGGGCCAGCCCAAGGGTGCGCCACCGACGCGCTTCGTCATGGACAGGCATGTCGCGCCGGCGGGCGGCGCGGCGGAGGTCAGCTTCGTCAACGCCGCGCACGACTACCCGCAGCGCGTTACCTACCGGCTGGTGGAGGGCAATCTGGAAGCCGAGATCGCCCTCAAGGACGGCGCGCGACCGATGAAGTGGAAGTTCAAGCGGGCTTGAGAGCCCGCCTGACCATCACCCTGAACGAGCTCAGTTCCCCTTGCCCACCGCTTCGCCTGGAACCGGGAAGCCACGGCGACGCAGCAGCGCGTTCACGTCCGGATCGCGACCGCGGAAGGCGCGATAGGCCTCGGCGCGGTCGGTCTCGTTGCCCGTCGAGAGCAAGGTCGTGTTGAAGCGCGTCGCCGTGCCGGAATCCCAGACATTGCCGCTTTCCTCGAACGCCGCCCAGGTGTCCGCGTCCATCGTCTCCGACCAGAGATAGCTGTAATAGCCCGCCGAATAGCTGTCCGACGAGAAGAGGTGATTGAAGTGCGGCAGGCGGTGCCGCATGATCATTTCCCTGGGCATTCCGATCTCGGCCAGGGTCGCCTTCTCGAACGCATCAACGTCGGTCACTGGCTCGGCGCGATGGTGCATCTTCATGTCGACAATGGCGGAGGAGAGATATTCCACCGTCGAGAAGCCTTCGTTGAAGGTCTTGCTCGCCTCGATCTTGTCGACCAGCGCCTGCGGGATCGGCGCGCCGGTCTGATAGTGGCGAGCATAGGTCTGCAGCACATAGGGCGTCAGCAGCCAGTTCTCGTTCACCTGGCTCGGATATTCGACGAAGTCGCGCGGCGTGGTGCCGAGGTTCGGCCAGGTGATGTTGTAGCTCAGATAATGCAGCGCGTGGCCGAACTCGTGGAACAAGGTCGAGGCATCATCGACGCTGATGAGCGTGGGCGCGCCGGCCGTGCCCTTGGCGAAGTTGTTGTTGTTCGACGCGAGCACATACTCGCTCTTGTTGAGATGATCCTGCCCCTTGTAGGTCGTCATCCACGCGCCCGAGCGCTTGCCGGTGCGGGCCCAGGTGTCGAGATAGAAAAGGCCGACCACCTTGCCGCTGCGCGTCACCTCGAAGGTGCGGACATCGGCCTGGAAAACCGGCACCTTGCCGGTGTTCTCGGTGAACTTGAAGCCATAGAGTCGGCCTGCCGCGTCGAACATGGCGGCGACCATCTTGTCGAGCTGGAAATAGGGTTTGATCTCGTTCTGATCGAGATCGTACTTCGCCTTGCGGACCTTCTCGGCATAGAAGCGATAGTCCCAGGGCTCGATGGTGATCTTCGGCCCCTTGCCGGCAGTGGCTTCCGCGTCGGCAATCGCCTGCATGTCGGCGACTTCCTGATGAACGCGCGCGACCGCCGCCGGCCACACCTTCATCATGAGTTCCATCGCCTTTTCCGGCGTCTTGGCCATGGTGTCGCGCATCCGGTAGTGCGCGTGCGTCGGATAGCCGAGCAGCTTTGCCCGCTCGGCGCGCAGCGCCACGATCTTCGCGATGATGGCATTGGTATCGTTCGCGTCTCCATTGTCGCCGCGCTTGGCGAACGCCTCGAACACCTTGCGGCGCAGGTCGCGGTTGGTCGAGGTTTCGAGGAACGGCTGCACGAACGACCGGGTGTTCACGAGCACCCAGCCCTGCACCTTGCGCTCGTCCGCCGCCGACTTCATCGTCGCGATGAAATCGCCCTGCAGCCCGGCCAGGTCGGCCTCGCTGGTGAAGGTCAGATATTTCTCCTCGTCGGCCAGCACCTTGTTGGAGAATTCGTTGAACTGCTTGGAAAGCTCCGTCTCGATGCGGATCAGCTCCTGCTTCTGGGCCGGATCGAGCTGCGCGCCATTGGCGACGAGATCGTCATAGGTGCGGGTCAAGAGGCGCATCTGCTTCGCATCGAGCTTCAGGCTGTCGCGCTTGTCGTAAAGCGCCTTCACGCGGGCGAAATAGCGCGGGTCGAGCGTCAGTTCATTGTAGAAGGCGCTGATCTTGGGCGACCATTCGCGCTGGAGCTTGCGCACCTCGTCGTTCGACAGGTTGGACGTGTAGACGCCCCAGATCGGCATGATGCGATTGTCGATCGTGTCGGCCTGCAGCGGCTTCATCGTGTTGTCGAAGGTCGGGGCGGCCGGATTGGCGATCACCTTTTCGAACTCAACCTTCACCGACGCCATCATCGTCTCGAATGCGGCCGGGAAATCGGAGGTCTTGACCTTGTCCCAGGCAGGCACCCCGCCATAGGGGCCGGTCCAGTCCGCGGTGATGCTGTTGGCGGTCGTCTGGGCCATGGCGGGCATGCTGAGCACGGCGGCCATGGCAGTCAATGGAGCAAGAAGGTGCTTTGCAGGCATCGCAGGAACATCCCCAGAAAAAGGTTGCGCCGTGTATGGCAACGGCGTGTTGGCGCGGACTGTTATCGCCTGCCCAAGTCGTTGCAAGGGGTGGACATTATCTGAGTCCGATCGCGGCACCACCGCCATTTTGATGCCACGGTGCGGCGCTGTGCGAAATAAACGACTGTCGACGGCGGCCGCGGCAGCGACGCGGCAGTGGCAAGCCCACGCTCAGCCACTGCCAACGCCCCCACGACTGACGGCAACGGATCACCCCGGGTCGCGGCAAGGTGATCGAAGGCCGCCACAATATCGGTCGGCAGAGTGGGCCGACGGTTCGCCGCGCAACATCTTTTGGGAGCAGTCGCGCGGCGAGAGGCCTCCGTGCCAGAGTCGCGCGAGGCCCGCATCTACCTACTGGTAGAGGGCGGACAATCCTCTAGAATTGCCGGCTGCGGCCCATCAGCGCGATGAATTCCGCTTCCCGCCGGACGCCGAGTTTACCGAAGATCGTCTTGATCTGCTGCCGCACGGTCCCGATGCGGGCGCCGCGACGCTCGGCGATCAGATCGCGCGGCGTGCCATCGGCCAATGCCCGGGCAATCTCGATCTCGGCAGGCGTGAGCCCGGCATGGCGCAGCCAGGCATGACTGTTGGCGCCGCCATGCGTCGCGCTGCGCAGGATCACGATCGCGCGCGGGCGGAAAGCCATGTTCGCCTCGGACGGGGTGAAGGCGTGAACGGTGGCGAACAAGGGCATGGCGGAGGGTTGCCGCAACACGACCGTCGCTTCGCCCTGCGCACCGCTCAGCACGGCGCCGATTGCCCGTTCGAGCATCGACTGATCCTGCTGGTGATCGCAGAAAAGATGACGGTTCCTGAGATGCAGCGTGGAGACCTCGCTCAGCAGCCGGTCGGCCGCCACGGTCTGCGCCAGCGACCGGCCGCCGGCATCGAGGAACAGCACGGCCTTGTCGATCGCATCGAACGAGCCGAGCAGCAGATCCCGGCCGCGCCCTTCGAGTGCCCATTGCAGCGCCACCGCATCGCGCACGACCGGCGCGATGCGCGCGAAGGCATCGCGGTCCTCGGCCGTGGTCTTGCCGTCGCCATTGGTGCGCAACACGGCAAAGCCAACGAAACCCGCCTGCCCCTGCGCCACAATCGTCTGGCAGCCGAAAGGGATTTCGAGATCCTGACAGAAATCGAGATAAAGATCGTCCCGCAGGCCGCGCTTCGCCGCGTCATAATGCGCTTCGTGGACGACCTGCTGAGGGTCCGCCCGGATGCCGGCGGCGACACGGAAATTGAGCGTAGGGTCGCCGCCGTCGATCCGCTCGAACTCGGCCAGCCATTCGGCGCTGAAGCCCGTCACCCAGTTGAAATCGACCCTGGGCGTCGTGAGCCCGATCAACTGTCCGCGCGCCGAGTTGGTATAGGAGGCAATGGCGTCCAGGCTGTCGAGCCAGGAGACGGTGCCGAGCGCGGACTGGTGAATCAGCGCGCCAAGTTCTGCAATCTCCAACGCCCACACCCGCTGTAACCCCGAGGTTGCCTACAGAGGTAGCGAAACACTGGTCAACGGCACGGTGTTCCGAATTGCGACGAACCGAGCGTCCCATTTTAGCGAGCGGCCAGTAGTGAACAGAACCGGCGGATTTTCGCGCCGCCGGGCCTGTTTTGGAACAGCTTGCAGGCGAATCAGGCGGCCTTGGCCTCCTGCTCCTCGGCCGGCAGGCGGATCAGATAATCAAATGCTGACAGCGCCGCCGTGGAGCCCTGCCCCATGGCGATGACGATCTGCTTGTAGGGCACGGTCGTGCAATCGCCGGCCGCGAAGATGCCCGGCTGCGACGTATGGCTGCGCGCATCGATCTCGATCTCGCCGCGATCGCTGAGCGCGACGGCGTCGGTCAGGAACTCGGTGTTCGGCACGAGGCCGATCTGCACGAAAATGCCTTCCAGCTCGACAAGGTGCGTCTGGTCGCTGTTGCGGTCCTTGCAGGTCAGGCCGGTCACCTTCTCGCCGTCTCCATGCACTTCGCTCGTGAGAGCGGAGGTGATGATGGTGACGTTGGAGAGGCTACGCAGCTTGTTCTGCAGCACGGCGTCGGCACGCAGCGCGCCGTCATATTCGATCAAAGTGACATGCCTGACGATGCCGGCCAGATCGATTGCCGCCTCGACCCCCGAATTGCCGCCGCCGATGACCGCGACGCGCTTGCCCTTGAACAGCGGACCATCGCAATGCGGGCAATAGGCAACGCCCTTGTTCCGATACTCGTCCTCGCCCGGCACGTTCATGGTGCGCCAGCGCGCGCCAGTCGAGAGGATGACGGTCTTGGCCTTCAGGGTCGCGCCGCTCTCCAGCTGGACCTCGGCATAGCCGCCGATCTCGGCGGCCGGGATCAGCTTGCTCGCCTTCTGCAGGTTCATGATGTCGACGTCATAATCCTTGACGTGCTGCTCCAGCTGCGCGGCGAGCTTCGGCCCTTCGGTGTGCGGCACGGAGATGAAATTCTCGATGCCCATCGTATCCAGCACCTGGCCGCCGAAGCGCTCGGCGACGATGCCGGTGCGGATGCCCTTGCGCGCGGCATAGATGGCCGCCGCGGCGCCGGCCGGGCCGCCACCGACGACGAGTACGTCGAACGCATCCTTGGCGCTGATCTTCTCGGCCGCCTTGGCCACCGCGCCGGTATCCAGCTTGGCGAGGATCTGCTCGATCTCCATACGGCCCGAGGCGAACAGCTCACCATTCAGATAGACGCTCGGCACCGCCATGATCTTGCGGCCGTCGACCTCGTCCTTGAACAGGGCGCCGTCGATCGAGACGTTGCTGATGCGCGGATTGAGCACGCTCATCGTGTTCAGCGCCTGCACGACGTCCGGGCAGTTCTGGCAGGAGAGCGAGAAATAGGTCTCGAAGTGGAAGTCGCCGTCGAGCGCCTTCACCTGTTCGATGATGTCATCGCTCAGCTTTGGCGGATGGCCGCCGACATGGAGCAGGCCGAGCACCAGCGAGGTGAACTCATGGCCGAGCGGAATGCCGGCGAAGCGCACGCCGATATCGGTGCCCGTGCGACGGATGAGGAAACTCGGACGGCGGGCATCGTCCGCATCCGGCGCGAGCGTCACCATGTCCGACAGCTCGGCGATCTGCTCCAGCAGCGCGCGCAGCTCGGAAGCCTTGGCGCTGTCGTCGAGCGACGGCACCAGCTCGATCGGCTGGCGGATATTGCCCATATAGGCCTGAAGCTGAGTCTTGATCGCGGCGTCGAGCATGGCGGTTTTCCTAAGTTAGCCCCTCCCCTTCAGGGGAGGGGTTTGGGGGTGGGGGCGTTGCGCGGCAACGCTCGCGAAGCGATCAGATGCGACGTCGAACCCCACCCCAACCCCTCCCCTGAAGGGGAGGGGCTGCGATGTTTGTGAGCTTAGATCTTGCCGACGAGGTCGAGCGAGGGAGCGAGCGTCTTCTCGCCCTCTTCCCACTTGGCCGGGCAGACTTCGCCGGGGTGGCTCGCCCAATACTGCAGCGCCTTGATCTTGCGGAGCAGCTCGGTCGCGTTGCGGCCGACGCCTTCCGGCGTGATCTCGACCAGCTGGATCGTGCCGTCCGGATCGACGACGAAGGTGCCGCGATCGGCAAGGCCGACGCCGGCGCGCAGGATCTCGAAATTGTTCGAGATGCTGTGGTTCTGGTCGCCCAGCATGTAATAATCGATCTTGCCGATGGCCGGCGAGGTGTCATGCCAGGCCTTATGGCAGAAATGCGTGTCGGTGGAGACCGAGTACACCTCGACGCCCATCTTCTGCAGGGTCGGGTAGATGTCGGCCAGATCCTCAAGCTCCGTCGGGCAGACGAAGGTGAAGTCCGCAGGGTAGAAGAAGAAGACCGCCCACTTGCCCTTCACGTCCGCATCCGTGACATCGACGAACTTGCCCTGCTTGAAGGCGGTGGCGGTGAACGGCTTGAGAGGCGTGTTTACGAGGCTCATGTCTACTCCATTGGTTATGTGACGCACCGCACATATAAACCCGATTGCCGAAGGCAAAATTGATTAAAATCAATCCATAGATCGAATAAATCGATCATGAAGCCGATCTGTGCCCTCAACCGGATGAATTGAAGCGATTGCGTGAAATGCACGTGAAACTGCGAAAAATGCATGCTTCGTTTGCGAATGGTATGTTTTCGGCGATGGCAGCCTACCCGTCATATGTTCACAATAGAACAGACATCTGAACGCCATAAAAGCTCCATCGCAACGCAATAAATACGACATTGCGACGCAACACACCGCGCCTAGCGGCCCCTCGACGCACAACAAAAGGGGCCTTCCATGCATCGTCGACTCACATTCCTGCTCGCATCCGCCGCCACCATGACAATCGCCGCGCCGATCTCGGCGCAGGCGCCGGACGCGGAAGCCGCCGCCGAGGAAATCATCGTCTTCGGTCGCGGTGAAACGCGCCAGGTTCAGGAAATCACGGCGGCCGACATCGTCACGCTGACGCCCGGCTCCAGCCCGATCAAGGCGATCGAAAAGCTGCCCAGCGTCAACGTCCAGGCATCGGACCCGTTCGGCAACTATGAATGGTCGACGCGCGTCACCATCCGCAGCTTCAGCCAGGCGCAGCTCGGCTTCAACTTCGATGGCATCCCGCTCGGCGACATGAGCTACGGCAACCATAACGGCCTGCACATCAGCCGCGCGATCAGCTCGGAAAATATCGGCACGGTCCGCGTCTCGCAGGGTGCCGGCGCGATCGACACGCAGTCGACCAACAATCTGGGCGGCACGGTCGAATATTTCTCGGCGGACCCGCTCGACCATTTCGACGTCCGTGCCGGCGCGACATACGGCAGCGACGAGACCATCCGGGGTTTCGTGCGCGTCAATGTCGGCAGCCCGGACGGCTTTCGCGGTTATGTCTCCTATGGCTACGGCACCACCGACAAGCACAAGGGTATCGGCACGCAGGATCAACATCTCGTCAACGCCAAGGGTGTGCTGCCGGTCGGTGACGGCCAGCTCGACGCCTGGTTCAGCTATTCCGACCGGCGCGAACAGGACTATCAGGACATGTCGCTCGATATGCTCGATCGTCTGGGCTACGACTGGGACAATAGCTATCCCGATTATGCCCGGGCGATCGATTATGCCCGGCGCCTCAATGACGTCGATCTGTTCAGCAATACCGGCGGCTCACCCTTCCCGGACGGCCGATACGATTATAGCGGCGCGCCGGTGGCCGGCGGTCAAGTCTATCCCGGCAATGTGACCAGCGCCGACGACGCCTATTATGACGCCGCGGGCCTGCGCAAGGACACGCTCGCCGCGCTTGGCTACAGCACGCCGATCGGCGAGCGCACCAACGTCGCGATCAAGGGCTATTTCCACCATAATGAAGGCATGGGCCTGTGGGGCACCCCCTACACGCCGAGTCCCAATGGCGTGCCGATGTCGGTCCGCACGACCGAATATGACATCAACCGCTTCGGCCTGTTCGGCTCGACGGATTTCACGATGGGCATCAACGAGATCAGGGTGACCGGCTGGTACGAGCACAACAAGTTCAACCAGGCGCGCCGCTTCTATGCCTATGCCAGCATGACGGAACCGGGCCTCAGCTTCCGCGACTATCCGACCAGCCCGTTCTTCACGCAGTGGAACTTCAACTACTACACCGACACGCTGGAATATTCGGTGCAGGACAATATCGACCTCGGCCGAATTAAGCTGAACATCGGCTGGAAGGGCTACAGGGTCAAAAACCGCGCCGAGGCGATCATCAAGAACGTCTATCCCGAAGGCCGGTTCAAGACCGAAGACTGGTTCCAGCCAGCCGTGGGCGCCGTCTTCGAAATTGACGGCAATGCAGAACTGTTCGCCAGCTTCAGCCAGGCGACGCGCGCCTTCCCGACTGTCAACGGCAGTATCTGGGGCACGTCGCAGGCGGGCTTCGACGCCATCAAGAACAGCATCAAGCCGGAAACCTCCGACACCTACGAAGCCGGCGCGCGCTACAATAGCTCGAAGTTCAACGGCCTCGTCGGCGTCTATCTGGTGAACTTCAGCAATCGCCTGCTCGGCATCGCCTCCGGCCCGGACATCATCGGCAGCCCGTCGGTCCTCGCCAATGTCGGCGGCGTGCGCTCGATCGGCATCGAGGCCGCCGGCGACTACAAGCTCACCCGCGCGGTGAGCCTGTTCGCGTCCTACACCTATACCGACGCCACCTATCGCGACAATGTCGTCGATGGTGCGGGCAAGGTGACCCTGCTCGCGGGCAAGACCGTGGTCGATGCCCCCAGGCACATGGCGCGCGGCGAGTTGGCCTATGATGATGGCGCCTTGTTCGCCAAGGTTTCGGTCAATTACATGTCGAGGCGCTACTTCAATTATCTGAACGACCGGTCGGTCCCCGGCCGCGCGCTGGTGGATGCCGCGCTCGGCTATCGCTTCGGTATGGGCGACGATGACAAGCGCTTCGAGATCCAGCTCAACGCCTCCAACCTGTTCGACAAGAAGTATATCGGCACGATCAACTCGGCGGGCACGGGCGACAGCGGCGATCGCCAGACGCTGTTGGTGGGCGCGCCGCAGCAGTTCTTCGTGACGCTGAAGGCCGGCTACTGATGGCCCGGCTCGCTCTCGTCGCCAGCCTCGTCCTCGCCGCGACCTCAGTCGCGGCGGGAGCCGAGCCGGTCCTGATGATCTCGATCGACGGGCTGCGGCCCGCCGACGTGATCGAAGCCGAGAAGCGCGGCCTCAAGGTGCCGAACCTGCGGCGCTTCGTGCAGGACGGCGCTTATGCATCGGGCGTGACCGGCGTGCTGCCGACCGTCACCTATCCCAGCCACACAACCTTGCTGACCGGCACCAGCCCGGCCAGACATGGCGTGCTCAGCAACAACACCTTCGATCCGCTCCAGGCCAATTATGACGGCTGGTACTGGTATGCGAGCGACATCAGGCTGCCGACGCTGTGGGACGCTGCCGCTAAGGCCGGGCTTTCCACCGCGAATGTCCACTGGCCGGTCAGCGTGGGCGCGAACGTGCGCTGGAACCTGCCGCAATATTGGCGCGCGGGCACAGCGGACGACGCCAAGCTGATCGCGGCCCTTGCCACGCCGGGTCTCGTCACCACGCTGGAGACGGAGCTGGGCGAGAGCTACGCCGCCGGGATCGACGAGAGCATCGAGGGCGACGAGAAGCGCGGCCGGTTTGCCGTGCGCCTGTTGCAGGACCGCAAGCCGGGCTTCGCGACCGTCTATCTGACCGCGCTCGATCATGAGCAGCATGCCAAGGGACCGGGCACGCCGGAAGCGCATGCAATCCTGGAGCGCATCGACGCCATCGTCGGCAAGCTGGTCGCGGCCGAACTGGCGGCGCAGCCCGATGCCGCCATTGCCGTGGTCAGCGATCATGGCTTCGAGGCGATCAGCACCGAGACCAATCTCTTCCGCGCCTTCATCGACGCGGGGCTGCTGACGCTGGAAGGCAGCAAGATCAAGGACTGGGACGCCGCGCCCTGGATGGCCGGCGGATCGGGCGCGATCGTGCTGAAGCGCCCGGACGATGCGGCTTTGGTCGCAAAGGTGCGCGGCGTGCTGGAGAAGCTCAAGGCCGATCCGGCCGCGAAGGTCAACCGGATCGTCGAGGGTCAGGCGGAGATCGCGAAGCTGGGTGCGACCCCGCAGGCGAGCTTCCTCATCGACTTCGCGCCCGGCGCCAGCGCGGGCGGCTTCGCCAAGGCGGCAGGACCGGTGATCGCCCCGTCCGGCTCGCGCGGCGCGCACGGCTATTTCCCGGATGCGCCCAATCTGCGCTCGTCCTTCTTCATTCTCGGCAAGAGCGTGGCGAAGGGGAAGAATCTCGGCCTCATCGACATGCGCGCCATCGCGCCGACCTTGGCGGGACTGCTCGGCGTGGGCCTGCCCGATGCGGAGTTGCCGGCGCTGGCCGTGAAGGCGAAATAGGCGACCTCTAGCCCCTCCCCTTCAGGGGAGGGGTTGGGGTGGGGCTGGAGGCCCACAATTAAGCGCTGGGCAATCGATGCTAGCGCATCGCCCCCACCCCCTACCCCTCCCCTGAAGGGGAGGGGCTGGAGAATGAGGCCTATTTGCCGCCCTCTTCCGCCAGCAGCGCCTTGGCGCGCTGGTTGAGATACGCGCGGATGCCTTCGGCTTCCTCGGGCTTCAGATAGTCCTTGAAGCTCGCCATGCCGTTCTGCGAGAGCGCGCCCTCGATCACGACCTGCTGCCAGGCTTCCTTCTGGCCGAGCAGGGCCGAGCGGCGCAGGTCCGGATTGACCGGGCCGCCATGGCAGATCTGGCAGTAAGTGAAGAAGAATTTCTGGCCGGTCGCGATTTGCGCGGGCGTGAAGGTCTCTTCGCTCGGGGTCGGCTTGGCGAGCGGGATCGGCGTGTAATCGGGCAGCTTGCCAGTGCCCTTGATCTTGAACGCGATGATGAGGCCGTTCGGCATTCTGTTCTTCATGAACGGCGTGCCGCTCGCCATGCCCATCGAGCCGCCATAGCCGGCCATCACGGCGACATATTGCTCGCCATTCACGCGGTAGGTGATCGGCCCGGCGAGGACGCCGCGATGCGTCTGGAAGGACCAGAGCTTCTTGCCCTTGTCGGCGCTATACGCCTCGAACTCGCCATGCGGCGTGCCCTGGAAGACGAGGTTGCCCGCCGTCGCCAGCGTGCCGCCATTCCACGGCCAGTCGCGCTGGACTTCCCAGACCGGCTTCTGCTGGATCGGGTCGTAAGCGACGAGCTTGCCCTTCACCATGCCTTCGAGCGCCTTGCGGCGACCCTCGACCGTGTCGGGCATGCCCGGGATCGCCGGCGGATCGAGGAAGGAGACGGCGGTGTTCCAGCGGCCCTCGTGAATCTCGAACGGGTTGGCATCGCCATAGACGAGCGGATGCTCCATCGCGGGGATGTAGACGAGGCCGGTCTTGGGCGAATAGCTCATCGGCATCCAGGCATGGGCGCCGATGCCCGACGGGATGATGAGCTGCGGGCCGTTTTCGTAACGCGCATTGGGCTTCTCGATCGGGCGGCCGGTCTTGAGGTCGATGCCCTCGGCCCAGTTCTGATAGGCATAGGGCTTGGCCGAGATCAGCTTGCCGTTGGTGCGATCGACCACATAGAAGAAGGCGTTCTTGGGCGCCTGCATGAAGACCTTGCGGTCCTTGCCGTCGATCTTGAGGTCGGCGAGCATGATGCCCTGCGTGGCGGTATAGTCCCAGGTCTCGCCGGGATTGACCTGATAGTGCCACTTATACTTGCCGGTGTCCGGATCGAGCGAGACGACCGACGAAAGGAAGAGATTGTCGCCCTTGCCCGCACTGCGCCACTTGTGGTTCCAGGGCGAGCCGTTGCCCACGCCAACGAGCAGCTGGTTCAGCTCCTTATCGTAGACAACGCTGTCCCAGACGGTGCCGCCGCCGCCCAGCTTCCAGTAATTCTCGCCATACCAGGTCGGGCGCGCCAGCTTCTCGAGGATTTCGTCCGATGCGGCGCCGTCCGGTCCGGCCTTGGGATCGCCCGGCACGGTGTAGAAGCGCCAGACCAGCTTGCCAGTGTTGGTGTCGTAGGCCGAGATATAGCCGCGCACGCCGAGCTCGGCGCCGCTGTTGCCGATGATGATCTTGTCGCGCACCACGCGCGGGGCCATCGTGATGGTGTAGGGCTTCTTCTGGTCGACGGTGACGACTTCCCAGACCTTCGCGCCGGTCTTGGCGTCGATGGCGATCAGGCGACCGTCGATCGTGCCGACATAGACGCGGCCCTTCCAGACGGCGACGCCGCGATTGACCACGTCGCAACAGGCATGGGCGGCCTTGGAGCCTTCATTCTGCGGATCGAACTGCCAGAGCTGCTTGCCGGTCGCGGCATCCACCGCGACAACCTTCGACCAGGCAGTCGAGGTATAGAGTACGCCATCGACCACGATCGGCGTCGCCTCCTGGCCGCGCGCGGTATCGAGCTCGACGACCCAGGCCGGCTGCAGCTCGCCGATATTGGTGTCGTTGATCTGCGTGAGATTGGAGAAGCGCTGTTCCTGGTTGGTGCGCCCATAGGTCAACCAGTTGTCGTCGTCGCTGGCCGCATTGTCGAGCCGCGCCTGATCGATCGCGCCTGGCCCTTCCAGGGCCTTGTCCTTGCCGCCGCTACAGCTTGCCAGCGCCAGCGCCGCCAGGGCAACGAATGCGAACCGAGCCGTGTGTCGCGCCATTCCCGCTCTCCCCTCGTCCAATCTTGTCGAACCCTGCCGGGTTCCTGTGTTTTCGTTTCATCCCTCGTCCCGGCAACCAAAGCTATGCCGAGACTCGGAAATTACAAACCATGGTAGGTAAATTTTCAAAAAAAGCAAAAGGGGGCTGCCCGAACCGAGCAGCCCCCTTCCCCTTTGGTCTCATCAGAACTTGAACGTCGCGCCCATGTAGAAGCGGCGGCCGTTCAGATCGTAGAAGAACGCATTGTACGGGCTGCCACCTGCGTTGATCGACAGCGTGTTCGCAGGCGGGTTGGTGAGATACTCGGTCTCCGGCGGCGCCTTGTCGAAGATGTTGTCGATGCCGAAGCGGATCGTCGCATCCTTCGTGATGGCATAGCTGCCCGACAGGTTGAACAGGTCATAAGCCGGGGTACCGAAGCGCGTGGGCGACAGCGTGGCCGACTTGGCGCCGGGCAGATGCTGCCACTGCAGCGAGACATTGGCCCCGCCGATGCTGTAACCGAAGGTGTTCAGCATGCGCCAGCGGAAGGCACCGGGGTTGATGCCGTTCTCGCCGACACCCGCCACGCCGCCGGCCTGGGGCCCAAGCGAACCGGCATATTCAACCAGCGTGCCGACCGGAAGCGGCAGACCCGCGGACTTCATCTTGATGAGATAGTTGAAGACCGAATTCAGCGAGAACCGGCCCGGCCCCACATCGAACGCCCAGTCGAGCTGCACGTCCAGACCCGTGGTGCGGAAGCGCCCGAGATTCTGGTAGAAGGTGATGACGTTGCCAAGAGCGCCATCACCCGCGACACGGCCGATCGCCGCGCACGCCGGCGTTGCCGCCGCCGCAGCCGGGCTGCCGGTGATCGCCGGGTTCAACCGCGGATCGAAGCAGAGCTGCTGCGCCGTATCCAGGGTCGGCACGCCGATCGCGTCCTTCACGCGGATATTGTAGTAGTCCACCGACAGACGCAGCGAGCGGAACATCTCGCTTTCGAACGGCGACGTGATCACCGTACCGAGCGTCCAGGTATCCGCCGTCTCCGGCTTGATCGACGCATTGCCCGCGACAGACGGGAAGGCGAAGGTGAAGAAGCCGTTGTTGATGTAGAAGGTCGGATCGCTGTAATATTTCTGCGAGGTTGCCGGGTTCGCCTTGTTCATCAGGATTTCGCAGACGGCACGGACATTGGCGGCGTTGGCGTTGACCGGGTTCGCCGACCAGCTCCTGCCGTTGCTGAGCGCGCAGACGTCACCGCCGCCGGCTGCCGCGAAGGTCTGCTGCGGAGCCAGATAGAGTTCGGCCACGTTCGGCGAGCGCTCAGCCTTGTTGTATCCGCCACGGAAACGCAGCCAGTCGTTCACCTGCCAGTCGCCCATGATCTTCCAGGTGAAGCTGCTGCCGGTGGTGTTGTAGTGCGAGGTACGCGCACCGAGCTCCAGCTCCCACTTCTTCACGAAGGGAAGATCGGCAAGGACGGGCACGAGCAACTCGCCGTACAGTTCGTCCGCCTTGATCACGCCGCGCGAGTTGCCGCTCGGATAGATGCCGATGGTCTGATCGAGGAAGGACGAGCCCTGCGTGGTCAGCGTGTCGTTCAGGAACTCGTAGCGGTTCTGACGATGGCTGGCGCCGATGGCGGCGCGCAACGTGCCGGCCGGCAGCTCGAACAGGCCGCCCTGCGCATTGGCTTCCCAGACGGTCTGTTGCATGACAGCGCGCGTCTTCAAGTCGGCCCGGATCGCGTCGATACAATCCTGGCTGATCACAGCCGCCTTGTTGAAAGGATTGAAACCGCTGGTGCAGGTGGCTGCCGATGCGCCGAAGCCGCCCGCCGTCGGATTGCCCTGCGCGCGGAAGCCGGCGCCCCAGTTCGGCGCCGCGATGATCGCGCGGAAGCGCTCGAGCGATGCCGTACCGGTCGTCAGCGAGCTTGTTTCGGATTCGCCGTGCGATCCATAGACTTCCCAGGTCCAGTCGGTGCCCGGAATCTTGCCTTCGAAGCCGGCCTGGATGTTGTAGGTGAACACATCGACCCGCGACTCGCGATTCATGAAATCGAGATAATAGGTCAGCTGCCAGTTGGCCGTCGGATCGGCGCGGCTGTTGAGGATGCTTTGCAGCTCGGTCGGGAGCGCGCGGCCGTCATTGGGAACGGTGGCGGCCCAGCCGTTCACGCTCGGCGAGGGCTGCTGCACGGTGCGGGTCTGCACCTTGCTGAACATGCCCTGCGCGAAGACACCGATCCAGTCGTTGATCTCGTAATTGCCGCGCGTGTAAACATTGAAGCGGTTGAGCGGCAGGACCAGCAATTCATCCTGGAAGTTCTGGCCCAGCAGGCCGTCGACTGTCTTCTTCCACTTGGTGCCGGTCAGATCGCCCTTGAAACGGCTCACGCCGTCGACGTCAGAGCTCTGGAAGAAGCCGGTGAAGGCCGTGCCGTCGGTGTTGAAATAGAGGCGCTCGCCCAGGCCGACCCGGGAGTTGCCGTTCGCGTCCGTGCCGAAAATGGCACCCATGGCGGCGTTCGACGGGTTGTTGCCGGCGATCGGCTGGTAGCCCGAGAAGGTCGGGAAGAACTCGTTGGCGCCGTATTTCGGATTCTTCCAGGCATCGACGAACCAGTCACGGTCGGCGCGGCGCGCGGACTTGCGATCGTTGGTCGCGAAGGCAATGCTGATATTGCCGCGGCCATCGTCGAAATTGGTGCCCATGACACCACCGATTTCATACTCGAAACCGTCGCCATGCTGAGAGACGCCGGCACGGGCATCAAGCTGCAGGCCCTGGAAATTCTTCTTCATGATGAAGTTGACGACGCCGGCCACAGCGTCGGCACCGTAGGTCGCCGAAGCGCCACCGGTGATGATCTCGACGCGCTCGACCGCGGCCGAGGGGATCGTGTTGATGTCGACGACCATCGAGGCGTTGCCCGGCGTCGCGCGACGGCCATCCATCAGCACGAGCGTGCGGTTGGTGCCAAGTCCGCGCAGCGAGATCGTGGCCGCGCCCGGCGTGTTGGTCGCGGTCGCCTGAATGTCGCCGCCCAGAGCGGGCGTCTGCACCGGCGTGAACTGCGGCAGCTTGTTGAGGCTTTGCTCGATCGCCGCGCTGCTGGCGTCCTTCAGCAGGTTCTCGTTGACGGTGACGATCGGGCTGTTTGCCTCATAGTCACGGCGCTGAATGCGCGAACCGGTGATGACGATTGCCTCTTCGGCACCTTCATCGGCGGACTGGGCTTCCTGAGCGAAAGCCACCGAGGGCTGCACGAGCATGTACAGCGCGGTGGTGCATGCAAGCAAAGAGCGCGTGCATGAGGTCTGGAATCTTGAAGACATAGAAATCTCTCTCCCTTCTTTGGGCGCGCAGAACGTGCGCCCTCCAGCTCGCTCGGACAGAAGCTGAGTCGTTCATTTGAAGCGGCCAGCCGCGTCTTCGCGCGTCTGTCTGGCCAAGCTGGTAGTTCGCAAACTAGCTATCATGCTACATTCATTCAAGCGGAGTTTGTCAATTTGGATGAACGCGCAATGTACTGTGCCCGATAGGCCACGACGAATTTTTATCCAATTGTTTTTAATTGATAATTTTCGATGTCATTGACAATGACCGATATGTTCTCGGGTGTATTTCACGTGGTGAAACAGTAGATATTGTCAATCTTATTTTCTTCGCAGGACCGGGCGCACCCGCCCGAAAACATGCGAGCCGTAGCGAGGACATATTGATTCGGGGCCTGAAGCGCGCTCCGGCGAGTGACGTCGGAAGGCGCCCCGATCCGCACGGATCGGCGTTGGGCCTTTCCTACAGCGTTCCGCCCATGGCATGGCCAATCAGCTCTTTGAAAATCGCACGGTCCGAGTGAAATCGGCAGATTTCCGGGATTCCCAAAATCTCCGAGATTTGCCCGACGCCGTAACCTTCATAACCTTCGAAAGAAAGTTGCGCGGATTTGTTCCTATTTCATCCAGGCCTTCCGTCTGGCCGTCAGGAGAGTCGGGGACCGCCCGATCAGGCCAAGACAGTGTTCCTGCGCAGGCAGGAGCCCAGGGTTTCGATAGCAGCCTCAAGCGGCAGGAAAATCCTCCCCTGTCAGCAACTGCGCCGGCGGCGCCTTGATCGCATTGATCTGCGCGAGCGCGACCGGCAGGCGCTGGGTGAGGAAGAAGTCGGCCACCGCGCGCTTGGCCGCAAGAAAGGCCGGATCGCCCTCGCCGGCTTCGAGCTTTGCGGCGGCAAGATCGGCTTGATGACCGAGCAGCCAGCCGCCGATGACCCCGCCGCACAGCGCAAGGAATGGCGTCGCCGCCGCGCCAAGGCCGGTCTGGTCGTGGCCAAGCATGGCCGCGCGCGCATCGGACAGACGGCCGAGCGCCACTTCCATCGCCGTGCGGGACGCGCCGTCGCTCCAGCCCGCGACATCGCGCGCAATGGCGGTCTCCAGCTCGGTCATCGCCGCGCCATTGTCGAGACGCAGCTTGCGCCCGGCGAGGTCCATCGCCTGAATGCCGTTGGTGCCTTCATAGATCGCCGCAATGCGCGCATCGCGATAGTGCCGCGCGACGCCGGTCTCCTCGATGAAGCCGGCGCCGCCATGCACCTGGATGGCGAGGCTCGTCACCTCGATGCCCACATCCGTGCCCCAAGCCTTGCTGATCGGCGTCAGCAGGTCGGCCCGGCGCTTCCAGTAAGCGCGCTTTTCCGGATCGGCCTCCTTGTGCGCGCGATCGACGGCAGCGGCATTGGCATAGACGATGGCGCGCGCTGCCTGCGTCAGGCTGCGCATCGTCATCAGCATGCGCCGCACATCGCCATGGCCGATGATCGGGCCGAACTGCACGCGCTCCTGCGCATAGGCCCGCGCATCCTGCCAGGCACGCTCGGCAATGGCGACGCCCTGATTGCCGACATTGATGCGGGCATGGTTCATCATCGTGAACATGGCGAGCAGCCCGCCATTCTCCTGCCCGACCAGCCATCCAACGCAGTCCCCCGTCTCGCCGAACTGCATCGTACAGGTCGGCGAGGCATGAATGCCCATCTTGTGCTCGATGGCGATGGCGCGGACATCGTTGCGCACGCCGGGATTGCCGTCCGCATCGAGCAGATATTTGGACACGAGGAAGAGGCTGATCCCCTTCGATCCCGCCGGCGCACCGGGCAGCCGCGCGAGGACGAAATGGATGATGTTCTCGGCCAGCTCATGCTCGCCCCAGGTGATGAAGATCTTCTGGCCCTTGAGCCGATAGGTGCCGTCCCCGGCGGGCGTCGCGGTCGTGCGCAGCGCGCCAACGTCCGATCCGGCCTGCGGTTCGGTCAGATGCATCGTGCCCGTCCACTCGCCGGTGACGAGCTTGGGGAGATAAAGCGCCTTCATCGCCTCGTCGCCATGCGCCTGCAGCGCCTCGATGGCGGAGAGGCTGAGCATCGGGCAAAGCGCGAAGGCCATGTTCGCGGCGGTGAACTGCTCCTGCACGGCCACGGAGAGAACGAAAGGAAGCCCCTGCCCGCCCCCTTCCAGACCGGCGGAGAGGCCGTTCCAGCCTGCCGCCGCATAGTCCGCATAGACCTCGGCAAAGCCGTTCGGCAGCGTCACCTTGCCGTCCGCAAAACGCGCGCCTTCGCGGTCGCCAATGGCATTCAGCGGCGCGAAACCCTGCTCGGCGAGGCGAGCTGATTCGGCCAGGATATGCCCCGTCATTTCGGGCGTCGCATCCTCGAAACCGGGCAGGCCACTCAATGCCGTAAGGTCGGCGACCGTCTCCAGAACGAACAATTGTTCCCCGATCGGTGCGCGATAATCGGCCATGCGGCGCTCTCCTGTCTCTTCTTGCCCAATCTGTATCGCGAAAGCTCTCGCTCGTGTAGAGCAAGCCGGTTTGGGGCGCGGATCAGGGGGCGACTGGAACATGGCGGACACAGTCATGACAGCCGGTACGGCAAGACCGGCTTGGTGGAAGCATCTTTATGTGCAGGTGCTGATCGCCATTGCGCTGGGCGTTGCGCTGGGCTCGATCCGGCCGGACTGGGGCGCCGCGATGAAGCCGATCGCCGACGCCTTCATCAAGCTCATCAAGATGGTCATCGCACCGGTGATCTTTCTGACTTTGGTGAGCGGCATCGCGCATATGCGCGCGCTCGGCGAACTGGGCCGCGTGGTGCTGAAGGCGTTCGCCTACTTCATCACCGTCTCGACCTTCGCGCTCATCATCGGGCTTGTCATCGCCAATGTCGTCCAGCCGGGCGCCGGGCTGAACATCGATCCGCGCACGCTCGATGGCAGCGCGGTCGCGGGCTATGTAGGCGAGGCGCAGCATGCCACCATCTCCGCCTTCCTGCTCGACATCATCCCGACCACGCCGCTCTCCGCGCTGACCGAAGGGTCGATCCTGCAGGTGCTGTTCGTCGCGATCCTGGTCGGCGTGTCGATCGCGCTGGTCGGCGATCCGGCCGAGCCGGTGGTGGAGCTGGTCGACCGGCTGGCAGTCATCGTCTTCCGGCTGGTCGCGCTCATCATGCGCCTCGCCCCGCTGGGCGCTTTCGCGGCCATGGCCTTCACCATCGGCCATTATGGCCTCGGCGTCCTCGCCAATCTCGCCGGGCTGGTCGCGACTTTCTACGTGACTTCGCTGCTGTTCGTGCTGATCGTGCTGGGCACTATCGCGCGGCTCAACGGCTTCTCGGTGCTGCGCCTCATCGCCTATCTCAAGAGCGAGCTGTTGCTGGTGCTCGGCACCTCCTCCTCGGAAGCTGCCCTGCCCCCGCTTATCGCGCGCCTCGAATCCGCGGGCTGCGCGCCGGGCGTCGTCGGGCTCGTCGTGCCGCTCGGCTACAGCTTCAATCTCGACGGCACGAACATCTACATGACGCTCGCGGCCCTCTTCATCGCGCAAGCATGCGGCGTCGATCTCTCGCTCGCCGAGCAGATCGCGCTGCTGGCGGTCGCCGTCATCTCCAGCAAGGGCGCGGCCGGCGTGACCGGCGCGGGCTTCATCACGCTGGCCGCCACACTCGCCGTCGTGCCGAGCGTGCCGATCGCCGGCATGGCACTGATCCTGGGCATCGACCGCTTCATGAGCGAGTGCCGCGCGCTCACCAACTTCGTCGGCAATGCCGTCGCAACGATCGTCGTCGCGCGCTGGGAAGGCGCTCTGGACAAGGACATGCTGGACCGCGCGCTGCGCCCGCGCGATCAATGACGGTCTTGCGTCAAGGCTTGTGGGTTGGCCGCGCAAGGCCTAGATTGTGGGCATGGCCACGCACGCCCACAATCATCACGACCATGCCGAACCGACCGGCAGGAGCCTGACCAAGGCCGCCCGCGAGGTGCTGGAAGCGCAGGGCGAGCAATGGACGGACATGCGCGGCGACATTTTCGCGGTGCTTGCGGCCGAGGACAAGCCGGCCTCCGCCTATGATATTGCCGACAAGGTCTCGAAGAAACGCGGCAAGCGCGTGGCGCCCAACAGCGTCTATCGCATCCTCGACCTGTTCGTGACGAACAACCTCGCCCAGCGCGTCGAGAGCGCCAATGCCTATATCGTGAATGCGCATCCCGGCTGCCTTCACGATTGCATCTTCCTGGTGTGCAAGGTCTGCCACGAGGCGACGCATATCGATGACGACGCACTGACCGGTCAGGTCCGCGGTGTCGCCAGCCACGAGGGTTTCAAGGCCGATCGGCCCGTCATCGAAGTGCTCGGCACCTGCGCCAAGTGCAGTTGAGAGCGACGCCCTACCAGATCTGACGGATCAGCCTGCCTTCCGCACCGGCGACGTATGCCGATCGATGATGAACGCGGCGACCAGCACCAGCACGGCGCAGACGGCCAGCACGCTGAAGAAGGGGATGACGCTCCCTGCACCCAGATTGAGCAGCGCGCCGCCAAAGCCGCTCGCGCTGATCGCACCGACGCGGCTCATGAAGATGCCGAAGCCAATGCCCGCCGAGCGGCAGGACTGCGGATAGCCCGCGACCATGATGACATACATGACCGCGATGCCACCGCTGAACACGGCGCCGGCCGCGGCGATCAGCACCAGCACCAGCATGCGCTCATCGTCCGTGGGCGTGGCCGACATCGTCTCGACGGCGAACGCCGCGCTCACCATGAGCAGGACCAGGGTCACGCTGATGAGCGCCATCACCCGGAACGAGCCGAGCCGGCGCGTCAGCATGCCCGCGGCGATCGACCCCAGCATCGAGGTGATGCCAGCGATCGAGACGACATTGCCGGCCTGCGCGAGCGTGAAGCCGCCGGCGGTCAGGAAGGTCGTCGACCAGTTGAGGATGCCATAGGCGTTGAGCGCCAGCGCCGCGAACGCGATACCGATGCCGATGTTGAGCCGCGCATTGGTGCGATGAAGCACGCCGATCGAGACGCCCCCGTCCCCATCGGTATCGTGGCGCTCGGCCGCCAGAACGATATCTTCCTTGAGCAAGCGCCGCGCCGTGCGCGTGGCCTGATCCGCTTTGCCGCGCGCCATCAGGAAGGACGGGCTGTCGCGCAAGACGACGAGGATGATGATGACCAGAGCCAGTGTCGCGATGCCGACGATGGCGAACGCCGAGCGCCAGCCATAGGCCTCCGCCAGCACCGGGCCGAGCCAGCCGACGACCGTGCCGCCGACCGGTGTTCCTACCGACAATGTGCTGATCGTGACCGGACGCAGCCGCTCGGGCAGCCACTCGCTCGCCATCGCCAGCGCGTTGGCATAGGCCGCGCCGAAACCGAGTCCGCCGATCACGCGCCACCCGGCCATGTGCCACACGCCGTCCGCCTGCCCGGCCGCGACCGTCGCGAGCGCGAACACCAGCGCCGCGAGCGCCAGCGTGTAGCGCCGGCCGATCTTGTCACCGAGCCATCCACCGCCGAAAGCGCCGAGGCCGAAGCCGACCAGCGCCGCGCTCATCGCGATGCCGAACGTGCCGCGATCAACGCCGAAATCGGCGATCACCAGCGGCGCGACGATGCCCAGAAGCTGCATGTCGATGCCGTCGCTGACCAGGATCAGCATGCAGACGGCGACCGTCACCCACTGGAAGACGCGCATCGGCGTGCGCGAGATTGCCTGATCGAACGTCGTGGCGGCTGACGCGGCCATCCTCTTCTCCTCCCCATATCGTTGATTTGTCATCTAACCGGTCCCTCCGGCTTTGTCGAAGGGGGGAAGGCAATAAGTCTTGATCGAGCCGGACAGCGACGAAAGCTCAGGCCGAACGCCGGAAAATGGGCGTGAAGCGCGCCAGCAGCAGGATGGCCGTGGGCCAGAACATCGTATTCCAGACATCCTTCCAGTTGGCGGCCCAATAGACCTTCCGCTCGTAGGTGATCGTATCGAAAATGTCCCATGCCTCACCGGCGAAAGCCGCTGCCAGTACGAGCAGCCAAGGCTTCCACTGGCCCGGCCGCCAGCGCCAGACCAGCATCGAGCCGAAGAAGAGGATAAGCGCGACATAGATATGCAGCGCATCCTTGGCGAGATGCAGGTGCGAAGCCAGCCAGAGCTTGCTGTCCTGAAAGGCGGTCATCCGGTCATCCGACCTGCGTCAGGCTGAGCACATTGCCTTCCGGGTCCTTGAACCAGACGATGCGTGCGCCGCCGCCCGGATTCGTCCATATGCCGCGCGCATCCTGGCCGAAACCTTCATAGACCTCGCAGCGGAATCCTGCCGCCTCCAGCCTGTCGAGGGCCCCCTCCAGATCGTCCACTTGCCAGCCCAGCACCGTGTGCGGCGCGGGCACATGGCTCTCGACGGCGGTGAGCCGCAACGTCGTGCCCCCGCCCAGATCATAGGTCGTCGCGAACGGATCCTCGGCCAGTTGCGCCAGGCCCAGCACGTCGCTGTAAAAAGGCTTGAGTGTCGGTACGTCCTTGCTCAGCACGAAGGCGACTGCCCGGGCATCCTTCAACACGCTCATCGCTTCCCTCCCGCTCCGTATGGTCCTGCACACATAGCAGGATTTGCGCGAAGTCCGTTCGACATTTGCCCCAAAGCGCACTAGATACGCCCCATGACGGACCAGCCCGAAACGCCCCTGCTCGATCAGGTGCGCGAACCCGCCGACTTGCGCAAGCTTGCGCCGGGGCAGCTACGCCAGCTTGCCGACGAACTGCGCGCAGAGACCATTGCCGCCGTTGGTGTCACGGGTGGCCATCTCGGCTCGGGACTCGGCGTCGTCGAGCTGACGACGGCCATCCACTATGTCTTCAACACCCCCGAGGACCGGCTGGTCTGGGACGTCGGGCATCAATGCTATCCGCACAAGATCCTGACCGGGCGCCGGGACCGCATCCGCACCCTGCGCCAGGGCGGCGGCCTTTCCGGCTTCACCAAGCGCAGCGAGAGCGAATACGATCCGTTCGGCGCGGCGCACAGTTCGACCTCGATCAGCGCGGCGCTCGGCTTCGCCGTCGCCAACAAGCTGGCCGGCACGCCGGGCAAGGGCATCGCCGTGATCGGCGACGGCGCCATGTCCGCCGGCATGGCCTATGAGGCGATGAACAATGCCGAGCAGGCCGGCAATCGCCTGATCGTCATCCTAAACGACAATGACATGTCGATCGCGCCGCCGGTCGGCGGACTTTCGGCCTATCTGGCGCGGCTCGTCTCCAGCCGCGAGTTTCTCGGCCTGCGCGATGTGCTCAAGAAGCTCGCCCGCAAGCTGCCGCGCCCGCTGCATCACGCCGCGAAGAAGACCGACGAGTTCGCGCGCGGCATGGCGATGGGCGGCACCCTCTTCGAGGAGCTGGGCTTCTATTATGTCGGCCCGATCGACGGCCATAATCTCGATCAGCTCATCCCCGTGCTGGAGAATGTGCGCGACGCGGCGGAAGGCCCGTGCCTCGTCCATGTCGTGACCGTGAAGGGCAAGGGCTATGGCCCCGCCGAGGCGGCGGCGGATAAATATCACGGCGTTCAGAAGTTCAACGTCGTCACCGGCGAGCAGGACAAGGCGCCCGCCGGTCCGCCCAGCTACACCAATGTCTTTGCCAAGGCGCTGATGGCCGAGGCCGCGCGCGACGAGAAGATCCTGGCGATCACAGCCGCGATGCCCTCCGGCACCGGGCTGGACAAGTTCCAGCAAGCCTTCCCGGATCGCTGCTTCGATGTCGGCATTGCCGAGCAGCATGCCGTGACCTTCGCCGCGGGTCTGGCAGCGCAGGGCATGCGCCCGTTCACGACCATCTACTCGACCTTCCTGCAGCGCGCTTATGATCAGGTCGTCCACGACGTGGCGATCCAGAACCTGCCGGTACGCTTCGCGATCGACCGCGCGGGGCTGGTCGGCGCGGACGGCAGCACCCATGCGGGCAGTTTCGACGTGACCTATCTCGCAACGCTCCCGAACTTTGTGGTGATGGCGGCGGCCGACGAGGTCGAGCTGGTCCACATGATCCACACCGCCGCCTGCCACGACAGCGGGCCGATCGCGGTGCGTTATCCGCGCGGCAACGGCATCGGCCTTGCCCTGCCCGAGACGCCGGAGCGGCTCGAGATCGGCAAGGGCCGGATCGTGCGCGAGGGCAAGAAGGTGGCGATCCTCTCGCTCGGCACCCGCCTCGCCGAAGCACTCAAGGCCGCCGATGCGCTCGACGCGCGCGGGCTCTCGACCACCGTCGCCGACCTGCGCTTCGCCAAGCCGCTCGACGAGGCGCTGATCCGCAAACTGCTCACCACGCATGAAGTGGCTGTCACCGTCGAGGAAGGCGCGATCGGCGGCCTCGGCGCGCATGTGCTGACGCTGGCCAGCGACGAAGGCCTGACCGACGCCGGCCTCAAGATCCGCACCATGCGCCTGCCGGACGTCTTCCAGGACCAGGACAAGCCCGAGAAGCAATATGACGAAGCGCGACTCAATGCGCCGCATATTGTCGAGACGGTGCTGGCGGCGCTGCGGCACAACAGTGCGGGCGTCGAGGAGGCCGGGGTCAGGGCGTGACGTCAGGTCAAATCCGCACCGGCATAGGCGGCTGGACGTTCGAGCCATGGCGCGGGACTTTCTATCCGTCCGATCTGCCTAAGGCCAAGGAAGCGGACTATGCCGTCAGCCATCTCGGCACGATCGAGATCAACGGCACATTCTACCGCACCCAGTCGCCCGCGACCTTCGCCAAGTGGCGGGATCAGGCGCCGGCGGGCTTCGTCTATGCCGTGAAGGCGCTGCAATATTGCGTGGCGAAGAAGAAGCTCGCGGAAGCGGGCGAGTCGATCGGCAAGTTCCTCGCCTCGGGGCTTTCCGAACTCGGCGACACGTTCGGCCCGATTCTCTGGCAGTTCCGGCAAACCCGCAAGTTCGACGCGGACGACATCGACGCATTCCTCGCGATGCTGCCTTCACAGATCGACGGCATGCCGGCGCGACATGTGCTGGAGGTACGCCACGAGAGCTTTGCGTGCGCCGAGTTCGTCGAGCTGTTGCGGAAGCATGGCACGGGCGTCGTGGTCGCCGATCATGAGGAGCATCCGCAGATCGCCGACCTGACCGCCGACTTCGTCTATGCGCGACTGATGCGGACGCAGGAGGATGTGCCGACCGGTTATGACGAGGCCGGGCTCGATCGCTGGGCAGGCATCACTCAAGGCTGGGCCAAGGGCGAGCGGCCGGAGGGACTGACCTACGTCACCGAGGGGGCGGCAGACGGCAAGCCGCGCGATGTCTTCGCCTACTTCATCTCGGGCGCGAAAGTGCGGAACCCGGCGGCTGCGATGGCACTGGCGGAGCGATTGGCGAGGTAGCGAGGCAGGTGAGCTATAAAGGAAATCGTGCGGGGGCGATTGCCGCGGGTTTCTTCGTCGGCGGCAGTCTGTTTGTGTGCCTGTCGCTGCTGAGCGTGCTAGTCGTAGTCATGCCGGAAGGCGGCGCGAGGGCCGTCGAGTCCGAGAATGTCGCTCTCGCGATCAGCCTAACCTTGAGCGCCATCTTTGCAGGTTGGGCTGGATGGGTCACGAAACGTTTCTTTGACCGTCGAGCCGGTCGCCAGTGATGAAGGCGCTCACCGCCCGCATCACAGGCTAACGGGCCTTACTGCCCGCCGCCGGTCGCGACGCGCGCGAACTGGCCGTCGCCTTCCGGCGCAGCAACGATGTCCTGCGTGGTCGTGCCCTTGTCGATAACCTGCGTGTCATTGTCACCCACCGAGGAGCGGATGCCGACTTCGGCGAGCGAGCGGCCGGCCTGGCGCAGGGCCGAGGTCTCGCCGGCGCTGCGCGGCGCGGTGCCGCCGAACATGGCTTCGAGCGCCTGCTGCTGCAGATTGTTCTGCTGCGCGGCGGCCGTGCCGGGTGCGGGCGGAGTCAGCGCGAAATCGGGCGGGATGACGAGCGGAGGCTGACGCGAGACGGCCATTTCATCCGGGCGGTCGCGGTTGAACAGGCTCGTGCCGCCACAGGCCGAGAGCGTCGCGACGGCGACGAGAGCGAGCGGCAGGCGTGTAGTTAGGCGCATATCAACGAGACTCCTTGGGAGCGGCCTTTTCGCGCAGCAGCAGCGCGCGTGCAAGCAGGATGAGGACACCGATGGTAATGGCGGCATCGGCGAGATTGAAGATGAGGAACGGGCGCCAGTCCCCGATGTGGAAATCGGCATAGTCGATGACGTAGCCGAGGCGCACGCGATCGATGATGTTGCCGATCGCGCCGCCTAGGACGAGGCCGAAGGCGGCAGCGTTGTCGCGCTCGGGCTCGCGCCACAGCCACCAGCCGACGAAGCTGGCAATGGCAAGCGTCATCGCGACCAGCAGCCAGCGGGCCAGCTCCGTCTCGGCATAGAAGAAGCCCATCGAGACGCCGCGATTCTCCGTCCAGGTCAGCTTGAAGAAAGGCAGCAGCTCGATTCCCGCCGCGCCCCAGCTGGGCAGCTGGAGCGTATGCGTCACGAAGAATTTGATGAGCTGGTCGAGGATCAAGATGACCAGCGCGATCGTAATGCCGAGCTTGCGGTGAAGCTTGAGAGCCTCAGTCATGCAAGAATGTCCTCGCACCGTCCGCACAGCGCGCCATCTTCGCTTACCTCGGGCAGCAGGCGCCAGCAGCGGCCGCATTTGTGATCGACGCTCGCCGTCACGGCCGGCGGGCCGTCGTGGGCCATGTCGAATTCGACCTTGGCGACAATGCAATACTCCGCGAACGAACCATCTCTCGGCAAGTCGTCGAGGATCGCCGTCAAGTCGCTGAATTTCACATCAGCTTCCAGGCTCGATCGCACGACCTTCTCCCGCCGAAGCGGCTCAATGGCCTCGTTCACCTGATCGCGCGATGAACGGATCCCCGCCCAGCGCACGCCGAGCGACGGATCGAGCCAGCGATGATCGACGATCGGCCACTCCAGCAGATGGACCGACGCTTCCTCGTCCGGATAGCGCGCTTGCCAGACTTCCTCCGCCGTGAACGGGATGAGCGGCACGGCATAGCGGACCAGCGCATGGAAGAGATGATCGAGTACCGTGCGATAGGCGCGGCGTTTGTCCGTTTCCTTGCCAGTCGCCGGATCGATGTCGCAATAGAGGCAGTCCTTGCGGATATCGAAGAAGAAGGCCGAAAGATCGTTGTTGGCGAACTCGCTCAGCGCGCGTGCGTAGCGGCCGAACTCGAGCCAGTCCTCGCTCTCCTCCTTCTTGTCGACCACGGCGCGCATCTGCGCATCGAGCTCGGCGAGCTTGTGCAGCATATAGCGCTCCAGCTCCGGCATCGTGGAGACGGGCACGCGATCAGCCTCCGAGAAACCGGCAAGGGCACCAAGCAGATAGCGGAAGGTGTTGCGCAGCTTGCGATAGGCGTCTGACGCGCCCGCAAGCACTTCCTTGCCGATGCGCACGTCGTCGAAATAGTCGGTGCTGGCAGCCCAGAGGCGCAGGATGTCCGCGCCGCTCTCGTCGATCACCTTGAGCGGATCGATGACGTTTCCGAGGCTCTTGGACATCTTGCGGCCATGCCCGTCGAGCGCGAAACCGTGCGTCAGCACCGCACCATAAGGCGCGCGGCCGCGCGTGCCGCAGCTCTCCAGCAGCGAGGACTGGAACCAGCCGCGATGCTGATCCGACCCCTCGATGTAGAGATCGGCACGCACATCCTTGCCGTAGCGCGCCTCGACCACGAAGCTGTGGGTGGAGCCGCTGTCGAACCAGACGTCGAGAATATCGTTCACGACTTCATAGTCCTGCAGGTCATAGTCCTTGCCGAGCAGCGACTGGTGATCGGCGCCGAACCAGGCATCCGCCCCGCCCGCCCTGAAGGCCTCGACGATGCGCGCATTGACCGCAGGATCGTTCAGATACTCGCCCGTCTCACGATGGACATAGAGCGCGATCGGCACGCCCCATGCGCGCTGGCGGCTGATGACCCAGTCCGGCCGGTCCGCGACCATCGCGTGAATGCGGTTGCGCGAGCGTGCCGGCACCCAGCGCGTGTGCTCGATCGCGTCCAAAGCGACCTCGCGCAACGTCGGGCCGTTCGGAATGCTATGATCGGGCGTCTCGGGATGCACGCCGAGCGCAACCGCCGCGCCAACGCCGGCCATGAGACGCGGCACAACGAAATCGGATGCGGTCGCCGCCTTGTCCATCGGGATGAACCATTGCGGCGTGCAGCGATAGATGATGCGCGCCTTGGAGCGCCAGGAGTGCGGATAGCTATGCTGGAAGGCGCTGGCCGCGAGCAAAGCGCCGGCGTCCTGCAGGTCCGAGCAGATCGGCCCGTCCGGCCCGTTGAAGCGCGGATTGATGACGCTGTTCGAGCGCTCATCGCCGCGCGGTAGCCAGAGCCAGTCGGCGCGATAGACGCCGTCCGCCTCGACCGCGAAGACGGGATCGATGCCATGTGGCTTGCAGGCGACGAAGTCTTCCTCGCCATGGTCCGGCGCCATGTGGACGAGGCCGGTGCCGGCATCGATCGTGACGTGATCGGCGGAAATGAACGGCCGCGGACGGGCGAAGAAGCCGCCAAGATGATGCATCGGGTGCCGCGCCACGGCGCCTGCGAACAGCACGCCTTTCAGCAGGCAGAGGAACTCTTCCATCCCGATGCCGGTGCGCTTCGCGAAGGCTTCGACCAGCGGCTCGCAGACGATGTAGGTCTGGCCGCCGCTCCGAAACACCAGATAATCGAGCGACTTGCCATAAGCGATCGCCTGATTGACCGGGATCGTCCAGGGCGTGGTCGTCCAGATGACCGCGCGCGCGCCGACGAATTCGGGCGCTTCGGGCATCTCGACGATCTCGAACGCCACGTCGATCTGGGTCGAGGTCACATCCTCATATTCGACTTCGGCCTCGGCCAGCGCGGTCTTCTCAACCGGCGACCACATGACCGGCTTGGCGCCGCGATAAAGCTGGCCACTTTCGGCGAACTGCAGCAGTTCGCCGACGATCGCCGCCTCCGCCTCATATTTCATGGTGAGATAGGGATCGTCCCAATCGCCCATGATGCCGAGCCGCTTGAACTGCTCGCGCTGCACGCCGACCCACTTGTCCGCATAGGCGCGGCACTGGGCGCGGAATTCCTGCGGCGGAACCTCGTCCTTGTTCTGCTTCTTCTTGCGATATTCTTCCTCGATCTTCCATTCGATCGGGAGACCGTGGCAATCCCAGCCGGGCACATAGGGCGCATCCTTGCCGAGCAGGGTCTGGCTGCGGACAATGATGTCCTTCAGCACCTTGTTCATGGCATGGCCCATGTGGATGTCGCCATTGGCATAAGGCGGCCCATCATGGAGGATGAAGCGCTCGCGGCCAGCGCGGGCCTTGCGCAGCTTGCCGTAGAGATCCAGAGCTTCCCAGCGCGCGAGAATGCCCGGCTCCTTCTGTGCGAGGCCGGCCTTCATCGGAAAGTCGGTCTGGGGCAGGAAGACGGTGCTTTTATAGTCTGGCTGGTCGGTCATGGTCGGCCGCATCTAGCAAGGCCCGTTCGTCCTGAGTAGCCGCTGAGCGATGTCGAGGCGGCGTATCGAAGGACTGCGCACGGCGCTTCGATATGGGCTTTCGACAAGCTCAGTCCCTACTCAGCGCGAACGGGGAGGGAAAACAGCGTTCGCCCCTACGCGAGCGCGCGGGACTGCGCAAGCGACGGGCGCAGCGGAACCCGGAGCGCCGCGAGTCGTTCCCTGCTGACAGGGCCTGCTGCGGCCCGGACGACACGCATCAGAGAGGAAGATACTAATGCGCCTTGCACCCGCCCTTGCCACTTTCGGCCTCATCGCCGCCCTCGGCCTCTCGGCCTGCAGCGAGAAGGCGCAGGACGCCGCCCAGAATACCGGCGACGTGATCGCCGACGATGTGAGCAACGCCGCCGCCGATATGAGCAATGCCGCCGACCGGTTCGGCGAGCGCGCCGAGGGCGTGTTCAACGATGCCAGCCGCGAGGCAGACAATGCCGCCGACGCGACCGGCGCCGCGCTTGAGAATGCCGGGCGCGACCTCAAGGATTGAGGTTTTCCTGAGAAAATCCTCCCCATCGCAGATGGGGAGGAATGAAGGGGTCAGGCCGTCAATCGCGCGAACGCCGGGGAGGCTTTGAACGCCGCCCAGGTCGTGCGCCATTTGCGGACTGGCTTGGGGTCTGGCCAGAAAGGTGTCCACATCTCGCCCGGCTCGGCACCAAGCGCGCGGGCGACTTTCTCGCTGGCGGCGTTGACCGGATCGATCATGTGGAGCGTCTCGCCCTTGCCGAGCGCGTGATGCGCCCAATGGAAGGCCGCCGCTGCTGCCTCGGTCGCGTAACCGCGGCCCTGAAAGGCGGGGAAGATGCCCCAGCCGATCTCGAAGGCCGGCCAGCCCGGCGGCTCCAGCGGGCCGGCATGGCCGACGAACGCGCCGCTCGCCTTGTCCTCCACCGCGAAATTGCCGAAGCCGCGCGCAACCCAATGCCCCGCGAGGCTGCAGAAACGCTGCCAGCTCTCGCCGTGCGTCAGGCCCCGCCCCTCGCGCGTGATATATTGCGCAAAGCCATTGTCAGCCATCTGGGCACAGAAAGTCTCGACATCCTCGGCGCGGAAGCCGCGCAGGCGCAATCGTGGCGTCTCGATAATCGGGGTCTGGGTCAAACGTCTCTCTCCTGGTTTGCCGGTCCGGCCGCGCGCCTCTAAGGCGGCTTGTCTATTCAGCTGACGATCGCGCGAGCCTGCTCGACGTCCCGATCCATCTGGGCGACCAGCGCATCGAGGCTGTCGAATTTCGCTTCGCCGCGCAACCGCTCGATGAGTTCGATTTCGATCGTCTGCCCGTAAAGATCGCCGGAAAAATCGAAAATGTAGGTCTCAAGCAATTCCTTGGGTGGATCGAATGTCGGGCGGATGCCGACATTGGCTGCACCGCCGCTAACCCGCCCATCCGGCAGGCGCACTTTGACGGCATACACGCCATAGGCCGGGCGCAGATAGTGATCGAGCAGCATGTTGATCGTCGGAAAACCGACGGTGCGACCGCGCTTGTCGCCATGAATCACCTCGCCGCGGACAGCAAAGGGCCGGGTCAGCAGCCGCGTTGCGGTCGCGCAATCGCCGGCCACCAGCGCGTCGCGGATACGGCTGGATGAGACAATCTCGCCATGCTCGTCGAGCACCGGGGGCACGGCCTCGGCAACCAGCCCGCGCACGGCGCCGAGGCCGCGCAGCACGTCGATGTTGCCGCTCCGCCCCCGGCCGAACGTGAAATCCTCGCCAGTCACGACCCCGGCCGCGCCGAAATCGTCGGCCAGCATGTCGATGAAATCCTCAGCGCCGCGCGCCGCAAGCGCCTGATTGAACTGGAAGACCAGCATTGCGTCCGCCCCTACCTCGGCAAAGAGCTGCTCACGCTGATCGAGGGTGGTCAGGCGAAACCAGGGCGTATCCGGGCGGAACAGACGAACCGGATGCGGATCGAAAGTCGCGACAATCGCCGGCCGCCCTTGCGCTCGTGCCAGATCGACGGCGCGAGCGACCACGGCCTGATGGCCGCTATGAAAACCGTCAAAATTGCCGAGTGCGATGATGCCGCCACGCAGATGCGCGGGAATCGCAAGCTCGCTGGTGATCCGTTCCATTCCGCGCGGCTATAGGGAGGGCTTGGCGCCCGCGCCAGTCCCCTTGCCGAGCGGACTCATACCGGCGCGCAGCACGCGCAGGACATTGCCGCCCATTACCTTGGCGATCTCGCCTTCCCTGAAGCCACGCTCGATCAGCACCTGCGTCACCTGCACGAGACTGGCGGCATCGAACGGCGTGACGACAGCACCGTCGAAGTCAGACCCCAGCCCGACATGATCGATGCCGGCAACGTCACGTACATGCGCAATAGCAGCGCCGATCGCACGCGGATCGGTCGAGCAGATCGCCGCGTCCCAATAGCCGATGCCGATCACGCCGCCGGTGCGCGCGATGCCGCGAATCTCTTCATCGCTCAGATTGCGGTTCTCCTTGCAGGTCGCCTGGACGCCGCCATGGCTGGAAACCACAGGCCGTCGCGCCATAGCCAGCACTTCGCGCACCGTCTGGTGGCTGGCATGGGCGATGTCGACGATCATGCCCTTCTCTTCCAGACGGCGGATCAGCGCGCGGCCCATCGGCGTCAGGCCACCTTTGGCGAGGCCGTGCATCGAGCCGGCCACATCATTGTCGAAGAAATGCGCAAGGCCCGCCATGCGGAAGCCCGCTGCGTGGAGCCGGTCGAGATTGGCCGAATTGCCGTCGAGATCGTGAAGGCCTTCGACCGAGAGCATGGCGCCGATGACCGGCATGCCCCGCTGCCGGTCGGCCAGCAGGCGATCGAGTTCCGCCGGGCTGGTGACCACGCGCAATTGGCCGTTCGATGCCGCCGCATAACGCCGCAGCCGCTCGGCATGCCAGAGCGAGCGCTCCAGCAGCGAGGTCCACGTCCTGGGCGGCGCGAGCTGCGCGACCATGAGCGCGGTCAGCAGGTCGGCATTATCGCCGTCATTGGAGACATAGTTGAGTCCGCGCGGCGACTTGGTGACGGACGAGAAGATCTGGAGCGCGACATTGCCTTCGGCGAGGCGCGACACGTCGATATGGACGTTCTTCGCGCGCACGTTGAGATCGCGGTCCCAGAGCAGACTGTCGGCATGCATGTCCGCGATGACGAGCCGCCGGTGCAGCGCCTGCGCTTCCCCGCCGACCGGGCGCGCCAGCGCACCGGCTATGCCGTTCTGCATGTGCTCGACCAGGCCGGGGAGGAACAGGAAGAAGGCGACGGCAAGGAGCAGCTTGGCGATGAAAGCACCGAGGAGCCAGCGCCAGCGTTTGCGGATCAGTTGCCCCAATCGTCCCATCAATCCCGGCGCAGGTAGGTCACATAGCTGTAAGCCGGCACGTCGCCATTGGCCGGGAAGTCCTCGCGCTTGGCCTCTCGCCATCTCACCGGGTCGGGCGCGTCGATGCGGGCATCGCCTTCGGGCGCCAGATCGACATGGGTCAGCTCGATGCGATCGGCGATCGGCTCGAAGAGCCGGTAGATATCACCGCCGCCGATGACCGAAATGCTCAGGGCATCGGCGGTCTCGATCGCGGCCTCGATGCCATGGACAACCTCGGCGCCGTCCTTCTGCCACGCCCGGTCGCGCGTCAGCACGATGTGGCGGCGGCCGGGCAGCGGCTTCGGGAAACTGTCGAAGGTCTTGCGGCCCATGACCATCGGCGTCCCCATGGTCATCTCCTTGAAGCGGCGCTGCTCGCCCGGAATATGCCAGGGAATGTCACCGTCCGAACCGATCACGCCATTGGCGGCGCGCGCGAACAGCAGCACGATCTCGGGCTTGCCCGCGCTCATCATTGCTGGCCACCGAGGCGCAGGCGCGTCACATGGCCCATCTTGCGGCCCGGGCGCGCCTCATGCTTGCCATAGAGGTGGAGATGCGCCGTCTCGTCGGCGAGGATCGCGGCCCAGTCATGCGCTTCGTCGCCAATGAGATTTTCCATGACGACGCCGGGCGCCGCCAGCACCGTCGAACCGAGCGGCAGGCCGCAGATCGCGCGAACATGATTCTCGAACTGGCTGGTGACGGCGCCCTCGATCGTCCAGTGGCCGCTATTGTGGACGCGCGGTGCCAGTTCGTTGAACACTGGCCCCGCGGCGCTGGCAAAGAATTCCAGCGTCAGCACGCCGACATAGTCGAGCGCCTCGGCCACCTTCGCGGCAATAGCGCGCGCCTGCGCCACCTGCTCAAGCACCGGCGCGGGGGCAGGCACGGTCGAGGTCGCGAGGATGCCCGCTTCATGCACATTGTGCGGCGAATCCCAGAAGCGGACCTGCCCATCATGCCCGCGCACGAGGATCACCGAGAATTCGTGATCGAAATGGACGAAACCTTCGAGAATAGCGGGCTGGCCAGCAATCTCCGCCCAGGCGCGGTCGAGCGTCTCCGGCGTCGCATCGAGGAGCCGCGCCTGACCTTTGCCGTCATAGCCGAAGCGCGTCGTCTTGAGGATGGCGGGCGCGCCGACCTGAGCGATCGCGGCGCTCAGCGCGTCTAGGCTCTCGACCTGCGCATAAGGCGCGGTCGTGCCGCCGAGACCCGTGACGAAGCTCTTCTCGGCGAGCCGGTCCTGCCCGATTTCCAGCGCGCGCGCGTTGGGCTGGACATGGCCGAGCCCGGCCAGCACCGCGACCGCGGCCGAAGGCACATTCTCGAACTCATAGGTGATGACGTCGACCGATTCGGCGAAGCGGCGGAGCGCATCCGCATCCTCATAGGCTCCCTGCGTCCAGGCAACGGCGACATCGGCGGCCGGGCCGCTCGCTTCCGGCGCGAAGACATGGGTGCGATAGCCGAGCTGGATGCCGGCTATGGCCAGCATGCGGCCAAGCTGACCGCCGCCGACTATGCCGATGGTCGACCCGGGCGGGACGAGTTTCATTCAGGCGCTTCCGCAACCGCATCGGTCTGCCGCTTGCGCCAGGCGTCCAGCCGCTCGGCCAGGGCAGGATCGTGATTGGCGAGAATCGCGGCGGCGAGCAGCGCCGCATTGATCGCGCCCGGCTTGCCGATTGCCAGCGTACCGACGGGAATGCCGCCCGGCATCTGGACGATGGAATAGAGGCTATCGACACCGGACAGCGCAGCCGACTGGATCGGCACGCCCAGCACCGGCAGTCGGGTCATCGACGCAGTCATGCCGGGCAGGTGCGCCGCGCCACCGGCGGCAGCGATGATGACATGCAGGCCGCGCGCCGCCGCGCTCTTGGCATAATCGACCATCCGATCCGGCGTGCGATGCGCCGAGACGATGCGGCACTCGTGCGCAATCTCGAGCGCGGTCAGCGTCTCGGCCGTGTGGCGCATCGTCTCCCAATCCGATTGAGAGCCCATGATTACGCCGATTTTGACCATTTCCCGCCCCGTTCTCATCTATGCCGAACGTCATAGAAGACGCTGCATGGAAACCTTTCGTTAATTTCCTCGCCAATAGAGATCACGGACATAGCGCACAACCGGTCAAAACGGTTCGAGTTCGGATCGCACTGAACTTTTTGGGCTGCAAAAACCAAATTATGCAATTATGTTTCGCTCAACGGGGACACCTTTTGGTCGCGCAAAGGGAGGTAGAGCTTGGCACGGGCCACTACCCGAGACGTTCCGCGCGACCCTGACGTCGGCGACGGCTCGGCACTGGAACAGGAAGTGATCGCGCTCCGCAGGGAGTTGCGATTGATGCAGCTCGCCAACGAGGAGCTGGAACGGCTGGTTGTGCGCGACACGCTCACGCCGCTGTTCAACCGTCGGCATTTCATCACTTGCCTCGCCGAGCGGCTGAGCCGCCTGGAGCGTTACGGCACGCAGTCGGCGTTGGTCTTCATCGACGTGAACGGGATGAAGCGGATCAACGACACATATGGCCACAGCGCGGGCGACCTGGCGCTGCTGCATATCGCACGGCTGCTGGCCAGCAGCGTGCGCGCGACCGATATCGCGGCGCGCGTGGGCGGCGATGAATTCGCCCTCCTGCTCGACGGCGTCACCGAGGAAGCCGCCAATGAGAAGGCCGCGCATCTCGCCGAGATGATCGCGCAGACCGAATGCCGCTTCGGCGAGGAGCATCTGCCGCTCTCCGCCGCTTTCGGCTGCACGGCGCTGCGCGAAGGCGACAATGACTTCGCCGCGATCGCCCGGGCGGACATGGCCATGTATGCCGCCAAGCGCGGCAATGGCAATTGAGGGCGAGGACCATATGAACGAGGTTCGCGACAATCCCGACAAGAAGCGTTACGAGCTGGCCGTCGATGGCGGACTCGTCTTCTCCGACTACATTCGGCAGGGCGACAAGCTGCTCATCACCCATACCGAGACGCCGCCGGAACTGCAGGGCCGCGGCCTTGCCGGACAGCTCGTGCGCGGCATGCTGGCCGACGTGCGCGCCAAGGGGCTCAAGATCGTCCCCCTGTGCAGCTACATCGTCGATTATTTCAATCGGCACCCCGAGGAACGGGACGTGCTGGCGGACTGACCGCCGGCATGATCCCCTCGCTCAGCGCTCCGACAGATAATAGCGGTCCTTCGCCGTCAGGTCGTCGGCAAGCTCGTAGACGATCGGCTGTCCGGTCGGGATTTCGAGGCTGGTGATCTCGTCGTCCGGAATGCCCGAGAGATGCTTGACCAGCGCGCGCAGCGAATTTCCGTGGGCGGAGATCAGCACGCGCTTGCCGGCCTTCAGCTCGGGCGCGATGCGCGCTTCCCAATAAGGCAGCACGCGGGCGATCGTGTCCTTGAGGCTCTCCGTGTCCGGGATCGCGATGCCGGCATAGCGGCGATCCTTGGAGAGATCGAACTCGCCGCCCGGCGCGAGCGGCGGCGGCGGGATGTCGAAGCTGCGGCGCCAGATCTTGACCTGCTCGTCGCCATGCTTGGCCGCGGTCTCCGCCTTGTTGAGGCCGGTCAGGCCGCCATAATGTCGCTCGTTGAGCCGCCAGTCCTTCTCGACCGGCAGCCAGAGGCGGCCCATCGCCTCCAGCGCGATGTTCAGCGTCTTGATCGCGCGGAGCTGGACCGAGGCGAAGCACTGGTCGAAATCGAGGCCCTTGGCCGCGAGCAACTCGCCGGCGGCCTTCGCTTCGGCCGCGCCCTTCTCGGTCACATCGACATCCCACCAGCCGGTGAAGCGGTTTTCGAGGTTCCAGGCGGACTGGCCGTGGCGGATGAGGACGAGCGTGGGCATGGATTACTAGCTCCCGGTGCGATTGCTGCGCGCCTGATAGCGCGATTTCACCGGCACGCAACTTGTCCGCGGCATGACAATCCGTCATGGAAACGCGCGTCGAAGCATGACGAAGGAGACGGACGATGGTGATCGAGCGGACGACCCACATTCATGAGGCCACCGGCGAGACTTTCGAATCGACCTTCGTCGCGGACCAGAGCGCCGGCACGCAGCCGGGCATCCTGCTCTTCCCCAACTTCTTCGGCGCCAAGGAGTGGGACTATGCCAAGGCCGAGACGCTGGCGGCGCAGGGCCACAAGGTGCTGGTCGTCGATTTCTACGGCCAGGGCAAGCGCGGCACTGACATGGAATCCTCCAGCAAGCTGCTGCACGACTTCATGGCCGATCGCATGGTCGTGAAAGCCCGCCTGCTCGCTGCTCTCGCGGAGCTGAAGGCGCTGTCCGGCGTCGATGCCGCGCGGCTCGGCGCGATCGGCTTCTGCGCCGGCGGCAAATGCGTGCTCGATCTCGCCCGTGCCGGCGGCGACATCAAGGGCGGCATCAGTTTCCACGGCGTTTACGATGCACCTCCCTTCCCCAATGCCGCGATCACGGCAAAGCTTCTGATCTGCGACGGCTGGAACGACAATCTCTGCCCGCCCGACGCGAAAGTGGCGCTCTGCCAGGAGCTGACCGAGGCGGATGTCGATTTCCAGTTCATCAGCTACGGCCGGACCGGTCATGGCTTCACCGCCGACAACACACCGCCCAGCTCCGCCTTCGGTTTCCAGGCCGACACCAACCGGCGCAGCTGGAAGCTGGCGCTCGACTTCCTGGAGGAAGCGCTGGGCTGAGCGGCCAGCCTCACAACTCCCCGACCATCTCAGCCAGCGTCGCGAGGCAGTCGCGCGCCAGCTGCATCGAGCGCTCGGGGCTCCAGCCCTGCGTGTCGTCGCGCATGTCGAAATTGTCCTTGAAGGGCATTTCGAGGGTCATGGCGACGGCGCCGTAGCGCTCGGCGAGCTGGGCGGTGGCCATGGAGAGATTGGCCTTGCCGGGCCTCGCTTCGACATAGCCGAGGCGGTTCTGGAAATCGGGCGTGCGGGTCGCCAGCGTGTCGCGATATTTGCGGAACAGGCCGATCTGCTTGTCCTTGAGCGAGGGAATGCCCTCGAAGCCGGCGAGAAACACGGCGGGAATCGCCTCGTCGCCATGCACGTCCATGGCGAAGACGACGCCGGTCTCGTCCATCCGGTCGCGCACGCATTTTACTTCCGGTGAACGCGCGTCGCTGGGGTCATGCCATTCGCGGTTGAGATTGACGCCAGCCGCATTGGTGCGGAGATGGCCTCGCGTCGAACCATCCGGGTTCATGTTCGGCACAATATAGAGTCGCGCCTTGGTGAGCAGTTTGCGGGCATGAACGTTGCTCGGATCGGTGAGCATGTCGAGCGCGCCTTCCATCCACCATTCGGCCATGGATTCGCCGGGATGCTGGCGCGCAATGAGCCAGATGGGTTTCTTGCCGGTGCCCATTTCCAGGCAATCGAGCGGGCGACCATCGAGCGTCAGGCCAAGCTGGCGCAGGGTTACGCCCGGGCAGGAGGCGGCTTGCGCGATGAGATCATGATGCCGCTCCAGCGAGTAAGGCGCAAAATAGGCGAACCAGGCCGCATCGGCCGAGAGCGTGTGGCGGATCGTCAACGTGCCGCCGGCCTCGCCGGGCTCGAAGCTGGAGGGCGCGCGCGACCATGTCTCGCGATCCTCGGAGACGCAGGCATAATAGTCGGGCCAGCCATCCGGATAGGCCGATTTCACCAATCCGGTGATTTTCAGCACCAGCTCCGTGCCTGCGGGCGCGGCGACGCGGAAGTGGAACCACTGGAAGAAGTCGCTCTCATGATCCTTGCGGATCGAGAGGGTGGCGGTGGCGCCGTCGATGCTCTCGACGACGACGTTACCGCTGTCGAACGCGGCGTTGATGAGGAGATCGGTCATTTGACGGTGATAGTCGCACCCGATTGGCCGGGAAAGCCCTGGAACAGCGCATCGGCGAGCTTGCCCGCGGCAAGGCCGGGCTGAGCGGCGGGCGAGCCTTCCTTTGCCTGAGTCTCGGCGCGGCCTTCCCAGATGGCCTTTTTGTCGGCCGCGTTGCGCAGTTGCACGCGCAACCGCGTCGCCACGACCGGCTTGGGCTTGCCGGAGAGGTTGATGCCGATGCCAACGCCAAGGCCGCTGCCATAGCTGCCGGTCGATCCGCCGACACCGACGCTCACCGGCGAGCGGCCGCCCGGCGCGGGCTGGATCGTGTCGCGCGCCAGATCGATCACTGCCTCATATTGCGCGCCCGCAGCGCCCTCCGCGACCGGGGAGAAGCCGGTGCGGGTGAGCGCGGCCGCCACGGCGTTAGCGGTGGTGCGGAACTCGAGACTGCCGGCCAGCGCGGGATCGCCGGGGACAAGCCGGACGCTGCCCTGACGCGCCACCTGCTCATCATGGAACCGGGTGACATCGACCGGGGCCAGCGCGGTCGCGCATCCCGCGAGCAAGGCCAGGGGCAGAACCACCGGCCAGATGCGTGTTGAGCCTCTCATTACGTCCATCCTCTCTGCCGCCTCTTCCAGAACGTGCGCGGCGCAGTTTCGTGTCGGAACCGGACTGCACCCATGCCGAGCCGGGATCAAGTTTGTCGACAACTGTTGCCCGCGCGCCTCCTTCAGGCGCGCAATATTATTGCGAAGGTTCTGAAAGTTCGGGGGTCGGGGCAAATGTAAAACATCCTTTGCGCGAGTCGGGGACAAGGGTGCGCCTTGCCTGGGGGCAGGATGCCAAGGGATTGGCAGTGTAGGACAGGAGATTCTTCGAGGGCCGACCTTGCCCTCTCCCGCCTTCGCGGGAGAGGTTCAAAAGAGGCACGCGACTCTTTTGAAGGTGAGGGTCTTCTTCTTTTTTGGTCAGCGTTCGAAAAAGAAGAAGACCCTCACCCTCCCACCGCTAAGCGGCGGGCCCCTCCCTCTCCCGCGGAGGCAGGCGGGAGAGGGTCATTGGCGATGTCACCCTTCGATCCGGGTTATGCCCATCCACCATCTGCTCCTCGCAGATGGTCCCCCTCCCCAAGCGATCTGTGGAGGAATAAGCGGAGAAGAATCCACCCCTCCCCGCCTTGACTTTCGCCGCCTCCCCCCATAGAGGCGCCACTTCGAAATTTCCGAACCCGCAGAATCATTTGGACGCCCGATCATGAAGATCCGTAACTCGCTCAAGTCGCTCAAGGACCGCCACCGGGACAACCGCGTGATCCGTCGTCGCGGGCGCACCTACGTCATCAACAAGACCCAGCGCCGCTTCAAGGCCCGCCAGGGCTGAGCGACACGCGCGGCGGGCCATCGCGGTTCGCCTGAAGGATACAAGGCCCGGCCAGATTTGGTCGGGCTTTTTGCGTGGTCTCGCCTTAAAGCCGCTTGGGACTTGCGGCCGTTTCCTCTTATGTTCGCCCGACACAGGAGAGACGATGCGCACAGCCGCATCCGGAGAGGATGAGCATGAACGAGGAAATCGGATCGGAATTCTGGCGTCACCTCAAGCCGATCGAGAAGGTGTTCCAGCCCGACGCGCTGCCCGAGGTCTATATCGCCAAGGCCTCCGACATGGAGGACGAGCGCTATTATGTGCCGATCACCGAGACCGTCTTCACCAAGCCGCTCTGGATCTCGCCGCAGAAAAACCAGTGGTGCGACATATTGCTCGCCAAGGGGCCGGGGCTGGTGAACCGGCATTATCATCCGCACGGCGTCTTCGCCTACACCATCTCCGGCAAATGGGGCTATCTGGAGCATGACTGGGTCGCGACCGCCGGCGACTTCGTCTATGAGACGCCGGGCGAGGGCCACACGCTGGTCGCCTATGAGCATGAAGACCCGATGCGGGTCCACTTCAACGTCACCGGCCCGCTGATCTGGCTCGACGAGAATGGCGAATCCGTCGGCTATTTCGACGTCCATACCTATATCGCCATGTGCAAAGAGCATTATGAGAAGGTCGGCATCGGTGCGGCCTATATCGAGGGGCTGTATCGGTAACGCATTGAACACACGGCATACACGCCAGCGGAACCGCGGTTCGCCCGGGGTCCCGACGGTCCTCGCCGGGCTGCGGACCCATAATCACGCGCCAGAGCAATACGAGAAACGCACACCTAGCAAGCCGGGGGAATGCGTTGCAGAGACGAACTGATTGCACTGCACTTCGTGCGTCAGGGAGATGAACAAGCCGCCATGAGCGGCATGTCGGATACCTGAAAGCCAGCCAGAAGCCGCCACTCAGGCGGCACAGGGAGGTTTTCAGATGTTGCTCACCAAGAACCTGTGCGGCCCGCGCCGTGCGCTACCTCTGCTGCTCGCGAGCGTGGCAGCGACGGGACATGCACCTTTGCTGGCCCAGACTGTCCCGGCCGAGGCGGAAGCAGATGCCGAAGGCGAGATCGTCGTCACCGGCCGCCGCGTCTCGGAAGCCTCCGTCACGATCGGCGAGGGCGAAGTGACCAATACCGTGGCGGTGACGCGCGAGGCGCTGCTCTCCGCGCCGCCTGGCATTTCCGGCCTCAAGATGCTGGAGACGCTGCCCGGCTTCAACGTGCAGACCGACGGCGCGCTCGGCCTCTACGAATTCGGCAACAGCGTCCAGACCCGCGCCTTCAATCTCGATCAGGTCGGCTTCGTCATCGACGGCATCCCGACCGGGCGCAGCGACGCCTTCGGCGGTAGCCCGGTGTTCCGCTATGTCGACAACGAGAATCTGGCCAACGTGGTCGCCTCGGTCGGCGCGGGCGATGTCAGCCTGCCGACCTATTCCTCGCTCGGACCGGTGGTGCAGTATCACTCCATCGCGCCGCAGGACGAGATGGGCCTGTTCGTCTCGCAGAGCTTCGGCGACAACAGCCTCAAGCGCACCTTCATCCGCGCGAGCACCGGGCAGGTCGGTCCGTTCAAGGCCTATGTCAGCCGCACCAAGCTGGACACGGACCTGTGGCGCGGCCCCGGCTCGGTCGATCGCGAACATTGGGAAGCGCAGTTGCAGGTGGATTTGGCGGAAGACATCTGGGCGCGCTTCAAGTTCGTCTCGAACGACTTCTTCGACTATGACTCGCCCACGATCACGCGCAACCAGTACAATTGCGTGACGCGCGATCTCGCCGGGCGCTGCGGCCGCGACTATGCCTTGATCGAGAATGTGCCGAATACGGCGACCGTGCCGAACAGCACGGCCAATTTCGCACCGACCACTGCCGGCATCTATTACTCCAACGCCAACTATACCGGCGTTTACAATCTCGCCATCAACGTCCGGAAGGACAAGCTCTACGGCGCCACTTTCCACTTCGGTATGGCGGACGGCGTCTTCCTCGAATCGACGCTCTATTGGGAGGACAAGGACGGCTATGGCGTCTCGCCGGACGGCTATTCGAACTCGCTGGGCCGCTATAATCCGCAACGCCAGGCAGGACTCCCCGTTGTCGCACCCAAGGGCGTGCAGTTCGGCCGATCCGGCGTGGGCGGCGACCGCTTTGGCGCGACCAGCAAGCTGCACTGGGAGATGGGCGCCAACACGGTCGAAGCGGGGCTGTGGCTCGAGATCGACAAATATCACCGCACGCAGGCGCGCTACAACACGGTCGATGGACGGCCGGACGGGGCACCGCTGCTCGATGAGCTGGTCTATCTGCGCCGCGACTATCGCTCGAAACGCAACACGACCCAGCTGTTCATCAAGGACACGATCTCGCTCGCCGATGACCGGCTGATCCTCGATCTCGGCGTCAAGGGGCTGATCCTCGACTATCAGCAGCGCGGTTATCGCGACTTCGACGATTATTACCGCATCCAGATCATCGCCGGGGTGCCGCAGGGCGTGCCGGGCTGGGGTCCGCAGTTCAACACGGCGAGCTACGACGACCTGTTCCTGCCGATGGCGGGCATCCTCTACAAGTTCGACAATCGCACGCAGGCCTTCGCGTCCTATTCAGAGAATATGGCGCTACCCAAGGGCATGGATGACATCTATTCGGTGACGCGCCCGGGCAGCTCGGCGCTCGTGCCGCAGCCCGCGCCGGAGCGCGCGACCAATGTGGAGCTGGGCGTGCGCACCAATCAGGGGCAATTCTACGCCTCGCTCGCGGGCTATTACACGGCGTTCCAGAACCGCATCCAGTCGATCACGACCTTCGTGCCGGGCGGCGGCGCCTCAACGGAGACGTTCTTCCAGAATGTCGGGCGCGTGCGGGCCTATGGCGTCGAGTTTGCGGGCACCTACAAGCCGACGTTCCTGAATGGTCTCGCCTATGCCAACCTCAACGTGACCTATAACAATGCCAAATTCCGCGACAACATCCCGGCCGCGACGCCGATCCTGATCGCGGACAAATATCTGCCGGACAGCGCGAAGTGGATCGTCAATGGTGGCCTGACGGTCGAGCCGGCAAGCTGGCTGGTCGCCAATATCTCGGGCAAATATACGAGCAGGCGCTGGTCGACCTTCACCAATACGCCTGGATCGAGCGTGCCGGGCTACACGGTGTTCAGCGCCTATGTCGATATCGGCGACGGCATCACGGTTGGCCCGGTCAAGGGGGTGCGAGCGCGGTTCAACGTGGACAATCTGTTCGACAAGGATGTGCTCTCCTACGTCTCGTCGGCGGTGCAGGGTGACGGCGCCTTCCGCCCGCTCTCGCCGCGCACCTTCCAGGCAACGGTGTCGGTGGAGTTTTGAGGCCCTGAATCGCTTGGCCCTCCCCGGTGGGAGCGGGGAGGGCCTGAAGCGGGGATCAAAGTGGGAGAATGAACCTTCAGCGTGGGAGAAACGCTGTCTTCGAATTTCAACGCCGTGGGAGGAGCGTTGAAAATGGGTATAGCCCCCACTTGTCACGAGAGTTTGTCGCTGCGGCGGAAATTTGTCGCAAAGTGTCGCAAGCCTCCACACACCCTCTTCCCGTTTGTCACGCCTCCGGAGATAGTCCGCTCCGGCGCCCTGGCGCCACCGATCCGGGAGAACGGGCATGACCGTCCACTGCGAATGGGGCCTGAACGGCGTGGAGCTTCTGCGCGAGCGGGTCGGCGTCATCGTGATCGTCGATATCCTGTCCTTCTCGACCGCCGTGGACGTGGCGACGGCGCGCGGCGCTCTGGTCTATCCCTTTCCTCATGAGCGCGATACGCACCGGGCCGAAGACGCCGCAGCCGCTGTCGGCGCCACGCTTGCGCAATCGCGCGGCGACGCGAACGGGTCCTACAGCCTCTCGCCGGCGAGCCTGGCCGGGATCGCGCCCGCGACGCGGCTCATGCTCCCCTCCCCCAACGGATCTCGGCTCTCTCTGGCGTGCGGCGACATTCCGGTCTTCGCCGGCTGCCTGCGCAACGCGACGGCGCTGGCGGATTCGGTGCGCGCCTTTGCCGGCGGACGTGACATCGCGGTGATCCCGGCGGGCGAGCGCTGGCCGCAGGACGACAGCCTGCGCCCGGCGATCGAGGACTGGATCGGCGCTGGCGCGATCATCTCCGCGCTCGACTTGCCCTGCTCGCCCGAGGCCGAGCTGGCGCGCATCGCCTTCGAGGCGGCGCGGCCGGACATCGGTCATCTGGTGCGCAACGCCATGTCCGGACAGGAGTTGATCGCGCGCGGCTATGAGCGCGATGTCGAGATGGCGCTGGATCTGGATGTCAGCGACGGCGCGCCGCTGCTGGTGGATGGCGCTTACCGGCAATAGGGGCAGCCCAATCCCCCGTTCGCGCTGAGCTTGTCGAGGGGCTGTTTTGCCTATTGGGTTTTCTCACGCGGAGACGCAGAGACGCGGAGAGTGTCGCGCGATTTCTCCGCGTCTCTGCGTCTCCGCTTGAGAAAATTCCGGCCCTTCGACAAGCTCAGGGCGAACGGTTCAATTGGGATGGGTATCGTCCAGATGCGCCACCCAGCCATTGATCAGAACATCGAGCGCGACGACGAAACTGTTGCGATCGGCCCCCATGGCATCCGGCCTGACGGATCGCAAAGTAGTCCAGCCGGTCACCAGCGCCTGCACCGAGCGCTGGGCTGCAAGCGCGGACTCGCGCGGCAACCCGCCGGCCTCCAGCGCATCGAGGATGCGCCGCAGCGACTCCTCAGCCAGACCCGCCGGTGGTCGGGAGACAACAATGAGCTGACGCGCATCCCGAACCGTGATCTGCGCATCCCAGATCGCGAGCCCGAAATCGTGCAGCCAGCGGCGCCAGTTGTCGTTCGGCGGCACCGCGTCCAGACAGGCCCGGAAGATCGAGACCGACATGAGTCCGTAGAGCGTCTCCTTGTCCGTCACGTGCCAGTAGAGCGACGAGACGCTGACGCCGAGCCGGCTCGCGACCTTGCGCAAGCTCACCGCCTGCAGCCCTTCCTCGCTCAGCAGCGCGACGGCTTCGCGGACGATCTGATCCCGGTCGAGTTTTGAAAAGGACATGCCTGCTGCCTTGACACCAAATCGCGCGAGACGCATCACGTCCTAAACGAACACTGTTCGATTAGCTAGAGGAGTCGATATGTATCCCTTCACGCCCGGCAGCTATGCGCCCCGCAATGGCTGGTATGTCGCCGCCTTCATCGAGGAGATCGGCGAGGCGCTGCTCAGCCGCTGGATCCTCAATCAGCCGGTGGTGCTCTATCGCAAGGCGGACGGGACGGCGGTCGCGGTCGAGGGGCGCTGCCCGCACCGGCATTTCCCGCTCGGCGAGAGCAAGCGGATCGGCGACGCGATCCAGTGCGGCTATCACGGCATCACCTTCGACGCGGCGGGCAAATGCACTTTCGTGCCGAGCCAGACCAACATCCCCGGCGTCTACACGATCAAGAGCTATAAGCTGGTGGAACGCGGCCTCTGGGCCTGGATCTGGCCGGGCGATCCGGACAAAGCGGACGAGAGCCTGATCCCCACGCTGGACGAGATCGGCTTCACGCTGCCGGGCATGATCCCGAGCGCCTTCTATTCCATGCACGTGAACGGCCGCTACCAGCTGCTCAACGACAATCTGCTGGACCTGACCCATCTCGGCTATCTGCACGGCACCTCCATCGGCACGCCGGACGACGCCGCGACGCCGGAGGAGCGCGATCTGAACGAGCGCCGCCTCTCCAGCCGCCGCTATATGTACGACACGCCGCAGCCGCCGCTCCATATGGAGAACACCGACTATCGCGGGCCGATCGACCGCATCTCCGGCATGGATTTCTTCTTCCCCGGCTTTCACTCGGGCATCGGCGAGCAGCGCTATCCGCGCGATCATGCCCGGGCCGGAGACGTCATCGGCACCAGCCGCGTCTGGCATGCGGTGACGCCGGCGACCAAGACGACCTGCAACTATTTCTTCGCTCTGAGCGCCACGACGCAGGAGCGCCTCGATCGCGCCAGGATTTCACTCAAGCCCGTTCTCGACGAAGACAGCTTTGCAACCGAGCAAATCGAGAAGATCATCACCACGATGGACGAACTGCCGCCCGAGCTGATGCTGAAGAGCGACACGACCGCCGTGCAGGGCCGACGCATCTTGCAGGCCATGATGGATAAGGAGCGCGCCGAGAGCGCCGCAACGACCAAGGAGAGAGATCATGAACCGGTTTGAACAGGCGGTCTATGACTGCATGAAGCCCACAGAGGCGCTGCTGGAGCAGACGACCAATCCGCTGCACCGCAAGATCCTGCTGAATTTCTGGCGCCATGTGCATCTCGAAGGCGCGGGCCTCTACGACCAGATCTGCTCGGACGACATGATGGTTGCCAACCCGGTCTATCGCGTCACCTGGGGCGCCAACCCCGCCGTGATCGAAGGCCGCGACGGCGTCATGACCTTCTACAACAGCGTCGGCGACGTGGTCCTCTGGAACAGCGACGACCGCATCGCCGTCGCCGACTGGGGCGTGGCGGACGAGCTGACCTTCAACCTGCTCGGCCTCGGCGCCATCATGCAGGCGATCGGCTATCCCGTGCCGGACGCGGACAAATTCTACCATGTCCAGAGCCGTCAGGCATTCATCTGGCCCTATGACAAAAACGCCAAGCTCGCCGGCGAACATCTCTACGAGGACAAGACCAGCCTCACATGGGAGGAAGTGGACGAAGCCGAGCTGACCACGGCCAAGCGTGTCCAGGAAATCCAGAAAGAGCTGCTCGCCAGGCTGCACGCGCGCTTCGGCGAGAATTTCTGGGTCTATGAGGCGGAGGCGGCGACGGCCTGACCCTATCATGCAAACCGCAACCGGGCTCCCGAAACAGCCCGGCCGCGCAGTCGCCGTCCCCCTGAAGTCACCGTGCCGCGCGGCAAAGCCGCTCCCCTTTGTCGGCCCGGTTGGCGGATCAGTTCCTGAACCAGTCGTTGCCCATGTCGCCCTTGACCTCGGGACCGTGGCCCTGACGCGCGAAGATCTTGATGAAGCGACCGTCCGGATCCTCGACCACGATGCACCAGGACATGCCGGTCGGGATGATGCCGCTGTGGGTGGCCCCATGCGCATCGAGATGCGTGACCCAGGCGTCCAGATTGTCGCGGGTCGGCACGGCGAGCGAAATCACGTCCAGCCGACTGGCCGCCGCTGCATGGGCCGGAAGCAAACGCAAATCGAGCAAGGTGCCGATCGCCGGCCACTGGCAGATATAGGCATAGAGCTTTCCGTCGGCATTGACATGATCGGCATTGGGCAAGCGTTGCACGCCGAAGATCGTCTCGTAGAAGGCCAGCGACCGATCGCAGTCGGAGACGGCGAATTTGAGCGTCCGCAGCCCTTCGATCTTGAGGTCATCGCTCAATGCTGCGCTCGCCATGCCTCGCCCTTCTCCCGAACCCGAGCCGTCGCGGCGACTCGTTCCCGAGGGAAGGCGCCGCGTTCCGAACGGCTCCGATGCTAAACGATTGGCGGGCCGGGACTTGTCCGGCGCGGAAACATTATCGTTCCGGAGCCAGCCTCTCAGCTCTCCCCATGCACCTTGAGCTCATCGCCGCGGATCGTGGCCACGTGGAGCACATTGGTGGAGCCGGGCGTGCCGAAGGGGACGCCGGCGAGGATGATGATCTTGTCACCGCCCATGGCGATGCCGTGGCGCAATGCCATGCGCTTGGCCTTGCCGATCATCTCCTCGAAGCTGCCGATATCCTTGGTGCGCACGGCATGTACGCCCCACATGAGGCCGAGGCGCCGGGCCGTGCCGATGCGCGGGGTCAGCGCGAGGATCGGCGCGGAGGGACGCTCGCGGGCGACGCGGCGCACCGTGCTGCCCGATGACGTGAAGCAGACGATGGCCTTGGCCGAGACCGTGTCGGTGATCGACTGGCTGGCTTCGGCCAGTGCGTCCGACGTGGTCGGATCGGGGCTGGTCTCGGTGAAGTGCAGCCGGTCGAGATAGCCCGGATCATGCTCGACGCTGTGAGCGATGCTGTCCATCATCGCCACGGCCTCCTCGGGCCAGTCGCCCGCCGCCGTCTCGGCGGAGAGCATCACGGCATCGGCGCCGTCATAGACCGCCGTCGCGACGTCCGAGACCTCGGCGCGGGTCGGCGTCGGCGCCTTGATCATCGATTCGAGCATCTGCGTCGCGACGACAACCGGCTTGCCGAGGCGGCGCGCGCTGGCGACGATCTGCTTCTGGAGCGGCGGGACGGCATAAGGCGGCAGCTCGACGCCGAGATCGCCACGCGCGACCATCACGGCGTCGGACATTTCGAGGATCTCGTCGAGCCGGTTCAGGGCGGCGGGCTTCTCGATCTTGGCGAGCAATTGCCCATAGCCGCCCATCAGGCGCCGCGCCTCCGAAAGATCCTCCGGGCGCTGCACGAAGCTGAGCGCGATCCAGTCGGCGCCGCCCTCGATCGCGAAAGCGAGATCGCGCCGGTCCTTGTCGGTGAGCGCGGCCATGGGCAGCACGACATCGGGCACGTTGACGCCCTTGCGCTCGGACAAGGGCCCGCCGACCTCGACCACGGTCTCGATCTCGTTGTCGCTCGCCGATTGCACCCGCAGCACCAGCTTGCCGTCGTCGATCAGGAGGCGCGTGCCGACCTGCGCGGCGGCGAAAATCTCGGGATGGAGGAGCGCCACGCGCGCCGCGTCGCCCGGCTGCGGATCGCGATCCAGCACGAAGCGCGCGCCCTTTTCGAGGAACACAGGGCCTTGGGCGAAGGTGCCGATGCGCAGCTTGGGCCCCTGAAGATCGGCGAGGATCGTCGTCGGGCGGCCATAATCCTTTTCGAGCCCGCGAATGATCTCGATATTGGCGGCATGGCCCTCATGGCCGCCATGACTCATGTTCAGGCGGAATGCATCCGCGCCGGCAAGGAACAGCTTGCGGATCATCTCCTCGCTGCTGCTGGCGGGGCCAAGCGTGGCGAGAATGCGGACCTTGCGTGTGCGGGGGGCGAGCTTCTTCATCTATCCTCTTGCGTCAGCCCAATGCCTGCCCAAATGGCAAATGCCAAGCGGTGACTGTCCGCAAGTGGACAGAAACCGTTCGAATGCGAATGGGAGCCCTGCAATGACGATAGACACGCTCGATGACAAGATAGCGGCGGACGCTTTCCGCCGGCTCGTCCAGCATTTGCGTCATCGCACCGATGCGCAGAATGTCGATCTGATGGGCCTTGCCGGCTTTTGCCGCAATTGCCTCGCCGACTGGGTACAGGAAGCCGATGGCGCGATGGACAAAGATACGGCGCGCGAACTCATCTACGGCATGCCCCAGTCCGAATGGAAAGCCCGCTACCAGACCGAGGCGACACCCGAGCAGCTCGCGCGGATGAGGGAGAGCGTGGCCAGGAACGATCATTAGGGATTGTGGGGATTCAGCTCAGGCCGGAGCGAGAATGGCTGATGTGAGCGACCCGGAGCGCAGCGGCCTTGCTGGCCGTGAGCACCGGAAGCGCGAAAAGCGGCCGTTCGCAGCCCGGCATCAGCTGAATCCCCACAATCCCTAGGGTTCGGCCCCTGGAATGCGACGAGCGGAGGGGCGCGGTAACGGCTTGGTGAGCATTCGACTCTAGCGTGGGAGGACGAAGAGGCCGAAACACGGCCGCAGCAGAGGTCGCGCCCGTTGCAGAACTTCATCGAACTCCTGAAGGATCACACGCTGATCCTCTCTCATGTCAACGGCTTGCGCGACATCGTGGCGCATGACGAACCCGCGCCCGGCCCCGCGCTGCAGACGCTGCGCCGCCTCGCCCGTCTGCTGGACGCGCATCTGCGCGCCGAGGCCGATTTCATCCGACTCGAAGACGAGAACGAGCATCACGAGTTCACTGTACTCACGCAATCGCGCGGCAAGCTGTTCGACGCGATGGTGGCGGAATGGACCGCCTATCTGTGCGAATGGGATGAGGAGCGGGTCGGCGCGGACTGGGACGGCTTCGTCCACCAGACCGGCCGCATCCTCGACTGGCTGACAGCGCAGATCGAGATGGAAAACCGCTCGCTCTACCCCGCCGCGCTCAAATATGGGCTTATCCGCCTGCTGCCGGACGATTTTCGCGAAGCGATGGAGCAACGTCCGGCGGCGTAATAATATTTCGCGTCCTTCGGCGCTCGCACAGGCTTCTCACAAAAGTGTGCCTTGGGTGGTTTACATCCTAACCTCTCGCCGCTAGAGGCGCCCGCTATGTCGATGATGATCGCCAAGCCGATTAGCATTAAACCGACCCGCGCTCGCGGGGCGGTTTCGGATGTCTGCGCGGCCTGACGGCCGAGCATCCGGACCCAAGCCCCGCGAAGAGCGCGGGGCCGACTTTCAGACCGAAAGCCCAAGCCACCGCGCCTTCCACCAACAGGAAGGAACGAAGACTCATGGTTGCCCGCTTTTCTCCCGATGTCCGCGTCAATGTCGGCGTGGTCGGCGCCACCGGCCTCGTCGGCTCGATGATGCGCCAGCTGCTCGCCGAGCGGAACTTCCCGGTCGGCACGCTGCGCCTGTTCGCCTCGGCGCGCTCGGCAGGCTCGCAGGTCGAGTGGAACGGCCAGCAGATCACCATCGAGGATGCCTCGACCGCCGATTATGCCGGCCTCGACATCGTGTTCTTTTCGGCCGGCGGTTCGACCAGCAAGGCGCTGGCGCCCAAGGTCGCGGCGGCCGGCGCGATCGTGATCGACAACAGCTCGGCCTGGCGCTCCGACCCGGAGGTGCCGCTGGTCGTCTCCGAAGTGAACCCGCATGCGCTGGCGAACCTGCCCAAGGGCATCGTCGCCAATCCGAACTGCACCACCATGGCCGCCATGCCGGTGCTCAAGCCCCTGCATGAGGCGGCGGGCCTCAAGCGGCTGATCGTCGCGACCTATCAGGCCGTCTCCGGCGGCGGCATGGAAGGCATCGACGTGCTGGCGCGCCAGCAGGAAGCCGTCACGGATCGCGCCCGCGAGCTGGCCTTCCATGGCGATGGCGAGTTCGTGCCGGCACCGGAAAAGTGGGCGGTGCCGATCGCCAACAACATCGTGCCGCTCAACTATGTGCTGGGCGAGGACGGCTATACCGAGGAAGAGCTGAAGCTGCGCGACGAGAGCCGCAAGATCCTCGAAATTCCCGGCCTCCCCGTCTCCGGCACCTGTGTGCGCGTGCCGGTCTTCACCGGCCATGGCCTGTCGATCAACGCCGAGTTCGAGCGCGATATCGACGTGCAGACGGCGCTCGGCCTGCTCGTCAGGGCGCCGGGCGTGGTGGTGAGCGACGTGCCGAACGCGCTGGAAGCGACCGGTGCCGATCCGGTGTTCGTCGGCCGCGTCCGCCCGGACCGCACGGTCGATCATGGCCTCGCGCTGTTCGTCGTGGGCGACAATCTGCGCAAGGGCGCCGCGCTCAACGCCATCCAGATCGGCGAGGTGCTCTGCGGGCGGTGAAGACTATCCTCGCCCCTTTTGGGGAGAGGATAGCGCAGCTTACTGCGTGAGCAGTTAGCGAAGCTTGGAGAGGGGGTCGGGCGCGCGGGCGTTCCCCCTCTCCAACAGCGCCCAATCGCGTGCCGTGATAAGGCTTCGTATCCTCTCCCCAAGGGGCGAGGGGTAAGTTGCGCTTCTATTGTGTTATCGACATAATACACCTAGAAGGGCGGCGTGAGAGTTCTCGCCGCCCTTTTCTGTCTCACCCTCGCCGGATGCGCGCATCAGCCGGTCGCGGTCGACGACGCCATCCGCCACTATGTCCGCTCCAATCGCGACGGCTCCAGTCCCGAGCATATCGTCCATTTCCGCCCGAGCGCGACCGACGTCTCGGTCTATAAATGGGTAAGCAAGTGCAACGGCGCGGCCTATGTGACCGCGCAGAGGGACCCGGCCGTCTGGGAGCCGCGTTCGCTCATCGCAGGGCGTGTGGCGACCGACGGCAGCCAGAAGCGCATCGGCGAACTCGTGCTCGATCGCGGCACGCGCATCCTCACCGCGTCGATCGATCTGCCCGAGGGCAAGATGACCGACACCAGCGGCGTGCCCGCCGGCCTGCCCTGGTTCCTGTTCGATTATGATCTGGGCGATCTCAACACCTGGCTGCAGGAAACGAAGCCGCAAGCCGATTTCCGCTTCGCCTGGGCACTGGTCTGGCCCGAAGGCAAGCGCATCTTCGGCGAGACGGCGACCGTGCAGGCGACATTTCGCGGCATTGAGGCGCGCGGCGCGCAGCCCGCCCGCCGCTTCGACCTGCGCTTCATCGAGGGGCGCCCCGGCACTGGCACGCTCTGGATCGATCCGGCGAGCGGCGCGATCATCGAAGCGGAAGTCGGCGAGCCCAATCATCCCGGCATGACCGACTATCGGCTAAAGCTCGAACGTATCGAGAGCGGCGGCACGGCGGCCTGGCAAACACTGCTCCGCGGCCACTATGGCAACTGCCCGGCGGAGACCGCTCCGTAATTTCCTTGCTTTTCCCGGCAACTCATCTTATGTGCAGCGCAGCATCCGGCGTCCGCCTTTCAAGGCCGACGCAATCCCGAGCAGCGTGAGGCCTCGCGTAACCCGCAAACAGGCCGCCGGGATGGACGGAAGCGACAATCGCTTTAGCAGCCTTCTTCACGCAGGGTCGCATTACGAACCCTGCCGCGCCCGCGCCACGAAGTCGCGCGTGCGCCGCATCAATATATTGAGAAATATTTCATGTCCTATTTTGAAGAGCTCGGCCTTGCTGAGCCCATCCTCCGCGCGCTTGGCGCGAAGGGCTATGCAGACCCGACGCCGATCCAGCAGCAGGCCATTCCCGCGCTCCTCGAGGGTCGCGACCTGCTCGGCATCGCGCAGACCGGCACCGGCAAGACCGCCGCTTTCTCCCTCCCCTCGCTGCATCGCCTCGCGGCCAATCCGCAGCCCCGCAAGCCGGCCTCGTGCCGCATGCTGGTGCTTTCGCCCACGCGCGAGCTTGCGGCGCAGATCGCTGAGAACATGCGCGGCTATGCCAAGTATCTGAGCCTGAACGTGCAGGTCGTGTTCGGCGGCGTGCCCGTCGGCAAGCAGGCGCGCGCGCTTGTGCCCGGCACAGACATTCTCGTCGCAACGCCCGGCCGCCTGCTCGATCTCATCGACCAGCGCGCGCTGACCCTGCGCAATGTCGAGATCTTCGTGCTCGACGAAGCTGACCAGATGATGGACCTCGGCTTCATCAAGCCGCTGACCCAGATCGCCAAGATGTTGCCGGCCGAGCGCCAGAGCCTGTTCTTCTCCGCGACCATGCCGCAGGCGATCGCCGAGCTGGGCAAGCGCTTCATCAACGATCCGGTCAAGGTATCGGTCGCTCCGCAATCGACCACCGCCGAGCGCGTCGAGCAATATGCGACCTTCGTCAACCAGGCCGAGAAGCAGGCACTGCTGACCCTGCGCCTGCGCGAGACCATCGCGTCGGGCGAGCTCGACCGGGCGCTGATCTTCACGCGCACCAAGCATGGCGCGGATCGCGTCGCACGGCATCTGGCCGCCGCGCAGATCAGCGCCGCCGCCATTCACGGCAACAAGAGCCAGGGCCAGCGCACGGCGGCCCTACAGGGTTTCCGCAACGGAAGCGTGCGGGTGCTGGTGGCGACCGACATCGCCGCGCGCGGCATCGACGTGACGGGCGTGTCGCACGTCTTCAACTTCGAGCTGCCCAACGTGCCGGAGCAATATGTCCACCGCATCGGCCGCACCGCCCGTGCGGGCGCGGACGGCATCGCGATGAGCTTCGTGGCGCCGGACGAGAAGCCCTATCTGCGTGACATCGAGAAGCTGACGCGCGTGAAGCTGGAGGAGATGCCGCTGCCCGCCGACTTCGTCGTCGAGGCGCGCCGGCTGCCGCTGCCGTCCAAGAAGGCCGTGGAAGACGCCGTGCAGGATGCCGGCGCAGGCCGTGGTCGTCCGGCGCGCGGTGAAGGCCGTGGCGAGGGTCGTGGCCGTGGCGCAGGCCAGGGTCGCGGCGGTCGTCCGGTCCGTGCCGGTGGGCGCGGCGATCAGGGCGGCGAGCGCCGCGAAGGTCGCGCTGCTGGCTATGACCGTAGCGGTGAACGCCAGGGCGGCGAGTATCGCGGTGGTGAGCGTCGCCCGCAGGTCGCGCAGGGGCGCGGCCGTGACGAGGCACCGCGCAATGCCGAGCAGCGCCCCGGCGAGATCCGCATCGAGAGCCGCGCGCCGGCCTGGACCAACCGTCCGCAGGAAGGCCGCCACGCGCAGGGTCGCGACGATCGCCCCGCACGTCATGCCGATGGCGAGCGCCGTCCGCAGGGAGAGCGCGGCGGCCATCATGGCGGCCAGCGCAATGCCGGCGGCCGCTATGGCGAATCCCGCAACGGCGATGGCCGTCATCAGGGTCAAGGCCGTCCCGGCTTCGATCCGCTGAAGGTCTATGGCGACAAGGCACCGGCGCGCGATGGCGAGCCGCTGCCCAAGCGCATGCGCGAAGGTGTGACCGAGCAGCGCCCGCAGCGCGCCGAGGGCGAACGTGGTCCGCGTCAGGATCGTGGACCGCGCCGTTTCGGCGGTGGTGGCGGACGTCCGCAGAGCGGCAATGGCGGCGGCGGTCGTCGTAGCCGGGCTGGTCGCGCGGGCTGAACTGACCTAGCCCCTCCTCTTCAGAGGAGGGGTTGGGGTGGTGCTGCGCCGCCGCATCTATTCGCTACGCGAGCGATGCTGGCGCATCGCCATCACCCCTTGCCCCTCCTCTGAAGAGGAGGGGTTATTTCTTGTTCAATGCAGATGCTTCAGCTTGTCCGGGTTGCGCATCACATAGATGGCGGCAATCCGGCCGTCCTCGATCTCCAGCGCCGTCGTCTGATATTCCCCGTCCGCCTCCAGCGTGACGAAGCCCGGCAGTCCGTTGATGAAGCAGGCGCGCACGAACTGCGATCCATGCTTGCGGAACAGCACGCCGAGCGCCTTGTGGACTTGCACGACCTGCCTGGCACCGAGCAACACCGCCATCGCCGCCGGACGCTTGCCGCCGCCATCGCTGTGCATGCTGACGTCGGCCGCGAGCATCGCTCCGAGCGCCGTCATGTCGCCGCTGCGCGAGGCGGCGAAGAACGCATTGGCGATCTCCAGACCGCGCTGCTGCTCGACCTTGAAGCGCGGCCGCGCCTCGCGGACATGGTCGCGCGCCCGTGCCGCAAGTTGCCGCGTCGCGGCCGGATCGCGCCCGATCGTGCCCGCCACTTCCTCGAAGCCGAGGCCGAACACATCGTGCAGCAGGAAGGCGGCGCGCTCCAGCGGGGATAGCCGCTCCAGGGCGAGCATCAGCGGCAGGGTAACGTCCTCTTCCTCGTGCTCCTCGACGATCGGATCGGGCAGCCACGGTCCCACATAGGTCTTGCGCTGGACGCGGGCGGATTTGAGATGATCGAGGCAGAGTCGCGTCACCGTGCGGCGCAGAAAGGCCTCGGGCTCGCGTATCCCGGCGCGATCGACGCCCATCCAGCGGATGAACGCCTCCTGCACCACATCCTCGGCATCGGCGACCGAGCCGAGCATGCGATAGGCGACGCGGAGGAGCCGGGGACGCAGCGGGTCGAAACTCGCCGCCGCATCGCCCTGTTGGCCGGAGTCCTGCCGATCCGCCTGCATCAGGCAGCGGCCTTGGCGGGCGTCTCGTACCAGAGGCCGAAGCCGACCGCGATCCGGTTCCAGGCATTGATGATGTTGATCAACAGCGTGAGCTTCACTTGCTCCTCCTCGCTGAAATGCCCGGCCAGCGCCGCATGCGCCGCCTCATGACTGTGCCCTTGCGCCATCGTCGTCAAGGCATCGGTCCAAGCCAGCGCCGCGCGCTCGCGATCGGTATAGCACGGCGCCTCGCGCCAGGCGGAGAGCAGATAGATGCGCTGCTCCGTCTCTCCCCCCGCGCGCGCCTCTGCTGTGTGCATGTTGATGCAGTTGGCGCACTGGTTGATCTGCGAGGCGCGGATCTTCACAAGCTCGACAAGGCTGGATTCGAGGCTGTCGTTGATCGTCACCGACAGGCTGGTGAACTGCTTCATCAGGCTCGGCGCGGCGGCATAGGGGTTCAGCTTGGCAGTCATTGGTCAGCTCCTTCTTGGGGTGTGCCGACATGACGAGATAGGCCCCGGCGAATGTGACATGGGGGCGAAAATTTTTTCGCTTCTTCCTTTTTAGCCCCTCCCCTTCAGGGAAGGGGGAAGGGGTGGGGTTGCCGCGCAGCGGCATCTGCGTAACACCGACGGAGGCGAACGCGCTTCGCGCGTCACCCACCCCGCATCAGGTAAACAGTGCCCCGCACTGTTTAGGTCATGCCGGGGGCATGATCGACCTGGTGCGCCCTCCCTTGAAAGGGAGGGGCTAAGATAGGGCCAACCGCACCCCGAAGTAGATCATCAGCGTCCCGCTCATCCGGTCGATCCAGAGTTTGCGCTGCCGATAGGCGCTGGCGAGCGGGCCGGTGGAAAGCAGCAGCGCAACCGTGCCATACCAGCTCATCGCCAGCAGGAAGATGAGCACCACCGTCGCCCAAAGTGTCGCCGTCTGCGCGTGCGACGGCGCGGCAGCGGCGAAGGCCGAACTGTAGAAGCTGATCGAGCGCACATTGGAGAGATTGGTCGCGAGGCCGGCGCGGAAGGCATCCGACAGGCTGTGGCCTGCGGCCTCGTTCGCCACAGATTCGCGCGGCGACCGGCCGGCCATGCGCCAGAAGCGGATGCCGAGCCACACCAGATAGGCACTGCCCGCAAGCCGCAGGATGAGCTGCGTGACCGGGAACGCCTTGAAGATGAGGGCAAGGCCGAACAGGCTTGCGGTCGCCCACATCGTACTTACCAGCGCGACGCCCAGCACCGCCGTCAGCGCGTAGGAGCGGCCGTGATTGAGCGCCTGATGCGCCACCGCCATGAAGTTCGGGCCGGGGCTGATCGCGCCCAGCAGCCACAAGGCAGCGATGTTGAGAAGTGGCCCCCAGTCGATCATCGCGCGCCGCATAGCATCGCGACGGCGCGACACAAAGATCGCTTCTGGACAGGCCCCCGCACCGGTCGCTAGGGCGGCCCATCCGATTCTATAACCCCCTTTTCCCGGAGCCCGAATACTCATGAGCGACAATATCTCCGCCGAACAGCTTCGCCTGCTGATCGAACGTATCGAACGGCTGGAGGAAGAGAAGAAGGGCATCGCGGACGACATCAAGGACGTCTATGGTGAGGCCAAGGCGACCGGCTTCGACGTGAAGACGATGCGCTCGATCGTCCGCCTGCGGAAGATGGAGAAGCATCACCGCGAGGAAGCAGAGGCGCTGCTCGAGACCTATAAGGCCGCGCTCGGCCTCGACTAAGGAGCGCGCGGCCCGCCCGGAGGAGGATTGCTTATGCATCTCATCGGTTCGCTCGCCTCTCCCTTCGTCCAGCGTTGCCTGATCGTGGCCCGCGCTAAGGGCCACGACCTCGCGATCGAGCATCCGCCCGGTGGGTCGATGCAGAGCGATGAATTCCAGTCGATCAGCCCCATGGGCCGCATCCCCATCCTCGCGCTCGATGATGGCGGGCATATGTGCGAGTCCGGGCCGATCAGCATGTATCTCGACGAGATGCTGGACGGCCCCGCGCTGCTGCCGGAGGATCGCGCCAGCCGCGGCCGTGTGCGCGAGATCGAGGCGATCGCCGCCGGCGAGTTCGCTGCGGGCCTGCGCCCGACCATGGTCCACCGCATCTTTCGCGCCTCGGAGAATGAGCCGGTCGTGCTGGCCGGCATCGCCCAGTCCGACAGGGGCGCCGTCGCCCTCGCCCGGCTGATGCAGGACAGCGGCTCGCTTTATGCGGTCGGCGACACGATCAGCCTGGCCGATGCCGCGCTCGTCCCGTTCCTGACGCTTGCCATGGGCACCAGCTTCCAGCCCGAGATCGGCGATTTGCTGGCACGGCACAGCTTCCTGACCGCCTATCTCGATCGCGCATTGGCCGATCCGGTCCTTGCGCGCACCAGCAACGAGATGAAGGCGGCCTTCGCCGGCATCCTGGCGCGGCTGGATCATCCGGTCCCCGCCTGACCCCTTACGACAGAGGAGAGACGCGAACATGTCCGACGGACCCTGGGGCGGCGCCCCGAGCGAGATGATTGTCACCACCACCAACGGCATCGAGGGCCGCGCGGTGCAGCGTTATTGCGGCATCGTCACCGGCGAGGTGATCGTCGGCGCCAATCTCTTCCGCGACCTCTTCGCCAGCGTGCGCGATATCGTGGGCGGACGCTCGGGCGCTTATGAGGAAGTGCTCGGCCGCGCCCGCGAGGAAGCGCTCGCCGAGATGCGCGCCCGCGCCGCTTCGCTCGGCGGCAATGCCGTCATCGGCGTCGATCTCGATTATGAAGTGCTCGGCTCCAACGGCTCGATGCTGATGGTCTCCGCCACGGGCACCGCCGTCCAGATTTAAGCAGAGACCAAGGGGCAGACATGACCGGACGCATCGCCGTCATCACAGGCGCGGGCAGCGGCATCGGCCGCGCCGTCGCCATTTCGCTCGCGGCCAGGGGCTACAGGCTGATCCTCGCCGGCCGGCGCGCCGAGGCGCTGGAGGAGACTGCCGCGCTCGCGCCCGGTGCGCCCGAGCCGATCCTCTGCGTGCCGACAGACGTCTCGGACGAGGCCTCGGTCAAGGCGCTGTTCGATGCGGCGGTCGCGCGCTTCGGCCGCGTCGATCTGCTGTTCAACAATGCCGGCCTCAATGGCGGGCGTTTCCATATCGAGGATATGGACATCGCCGCGTTCCGGCAGGTGGTCGATGTGAACCTGACCGGCAGCTTCCTGTGCATGCAGGCCGCGTTCCGCGTGATGAAGGCGCAGGAACCGATGGGCGGGCGCATCATCAACAATGGCTCCATCTCCGCCTACAGCCCCCGGCCGGACACCGTCGCCTATTGCGCGAGCAAGCATGGCGTCTCCGGCCTCACCAAGGCGGGATCGCTGGAAGGCCGCAAATATGACATCGCCGTCGGCCAGATCGACATCGGCAATGCGGCCAGCGCCTTCTCCTCCAGCTTCGCCAGCGGCGTGCCGCAGGCGGACGGGCGGCTGGTGCCTGAGCCGGTCATGGACGCGAGCGTCGTCGGCGACACGATCGTCTATATGGACAGCCTGCCCGCCGGCGCACATGCGCAGTTCCTGACGGTGATGCCGGTCGGCATGCCGTTCATCGGCCGGGGCTGACGTCGGTGATATAGGGAGGTCATGACGCAGCTCATCCGCCTCGCCCGCATCGCCGATGCCGCCCGCTGCGCGGAGATCTATCGCCCATTCGTCACCGACAATTGGGTGAGCTTCGAGACCGAACCGCCCGACATGCAGGACATGGCGCAGCGCATCGGCTCCTATGGCGAGAGCCATGCCTGGCTGGTCGCCGAGGACGAGGCTGGCCGCGTCATCGGCTATGCCTATGCCAGCCCGCACCGCAGCCGCGCCGCCTATGATACGTCAGCCGACGTCGCCGTCTATGTCGATCCCGCCGCCGCCCGCCTCGGCATCGGCCGCGCGCTTTACGCCGCGCTCTTCCCGCTGCTCCGCGAGAAAGGCATCCATGCCGTTTTCTCCGGCATTGCCCTGCCCAACCCCGCCAGCATCGGCCTGCACGAAGCCATGGGCTTCACGCCGGTGGGCATCTATCGCGAGGTCGGCTGGAAGATGGGCGGCTGGCGCGATGTCGGCTGGTGGCAGCTGGTGCTCTCCGACACGCCTTAGCTGAAATTGGCAACCTTGCGCGTGGAGGGTTGCTCCTGCGCAACAGCGGGCCGACCGATATAAGGCACGTCCTTGTTGCGCGGTTCTTCGCGACGCTCCAGCTTGAAGTGCGCGACGACCCCGGCCATGCGACTCGCTTCCTCCGAGAGCGCCCGCGCGGCGGCGTTGCTCTGCTCGGCCATGGCTGCGTTCTGCTGGGTGCTGCTGTCCATGCGCTCGATCTCGTCGCTGACTTCCTGAAGGCTCGCCGCCTGGGTCGAGGCCTGCGCGGCAATGTGTTCGGCACGACCGGTCGCGTCGCCGATCTTGCGAATGATTTCCTCAAGGGCATTGCGCGTGCGCACCACCAGATCCGCGCCTTCGAGTACGTCGGCTCCCGATTTGACGATGAGGTCCTTGATGCTCTTGGCCGAATCCGTCGTGCGACGGGCCAGCGCGCCGACCTCGCTCGCGACGACCGCGAAGCCCTTGCCACTGTCGCCCGCGCGCGCCGCCTCGACACCTGCGTTCAGCGCCAGCAGGTTGGTCTGGAAGGCGATTGTCTCGATCACCTCGGTGATCTTGGCGATTTCGGTCGAGGAGGTCTTGATCTTGTCCATGGCCTCGATTGCCTGGTCCGCGACGTCACCGCCACCGCGCGCCTGGCCGTTCACCTCGGCAATGCTGGCATTGACCGAGCGGACATCCTCCGCTGTCGCCTGCATACCGCTATTGACCGTGCGCATCACCTCGGCCGTGCGGGCGATGCCGGCGGCCTGATGCTCCGTGCGGTTCGCAAGGTCGCTCGCGGCGGAATTGATCTGGCCTGCCCCGGAATCGATATTGTTCGCGGAAACCGCCATTTCTTCGACCGTCCGGCTCATGGCCCGACGCATGTCGTGGAAATCGAGTTCCATTTGCCGGTAGGCCGGCGGCAGTTCCTCGAGCTGCGCACGCAGATCGCCGTTCGCCACGGCGGCGAGCGCCCGGCCGAGCGAGTCCGTGACCGCGGTGCGCGCTTCTTCCTCCGCCTGAAAATAAGCGCCGAGTGCCCCATCCATATCGAGCAGCGCGACCTTGACCAGCGTGCCGACATCCCGGCTGAGCTTGCGCCCGAAGAGACGGGAAAGCGGGTTGGCCCGCCGGATCGCCTGCCCGATAATCTCTTCCAGAACGAGCGCATAACCGCCGATATAGAAAGCCGGCTTCAGGCCGACGCGCGAATGAACGCGGCCGATCTTTTCCGAGGCGGCGCGCTGCTGTGCGCCGAACCGGTCGGAGAAGAGCGCCACCCAATGCTCATGTTGCGCCCTGGACGCATAGTCGCGCTTTTCCTGTGTCGAGAGCAGCCGCGAAGCCTCTGGATTCTGCGCGATCTGCGCGTAGAGCTTCTCGAGCGCCTTGGGCGCATATTTCTCGATCAAGCGGCGAATGGTGGGGAAGGAGGCCTGGTTCGCCTCCGAAACGGCGATGAACGCGCGTTCGTCAGTGTGCTGGTTCATGATGCGTCCCGAATGTTCGTTCGTGAAGCGGGTCGTGAGTTTGCCTCACTGTTTTCCGCCAGAACTGCACATTAGGCCCAAAGCGTTGCGCTATGGTAAAGGCATTCCTAAGCAAAATCCCTTAGGAAAAGCCAGCCATTCCGCCCTGTCGCTCGACCGGAAATGACCCGTTCTCAAGCACTTCGTGATGTCATGGCTTTCCTGCCGACGGCTCGGGCAAGATCAGAGGATCGCGCAAGCCGACTCCAGCCCACCATTTTTCACACTTCCCCATGTTGGCGGCATCAAACTGTCCCAAATAGAAACATTTTACATGGATCGGCCGTCAGAAGCGGTCCCGCGCGCTTGTTGCTGTTGACCGCTCCCGCGCGACGCATGAGGATGCGTTAACCATATCTTCCTGGCTCAGGTGGGGGACCAATCATGCACAAGCGCCTTGTCGCTGCCCTGTTGGCAGCGGCGACCCTTTCGACGCCGGCTTCGGCGCTCAAGATCGAGCTGCTCGACGCCGGCGGCGTTTCCGAGCCGACCGCCCAATATAAGGCGTTCCGCAAGGCCGCCGACTATTGGGAAGCGATGATCTCGACCGACACGACAGTGCGCATCGACACCTATTTCTATGGCCAGGGAGACGACGCCCCGATCGGCTCGACGACCAACTATTATTATGTCGACAATGTGAAGACGATCCTGGGTGCCATGGCCAATGTCGCCTCCGGCTCGGCCATCGATCAGACCGCGATCGCCAATCTGCCCGATGCCTCGTCCGGCTCGATCGGCATGTGGACGCCCGGCTACACCGATCCCGTGAACAAGACCGGCGCGGACCCGTTCACCAAGATCTACGACAATGACGGCAGCAACAACAATGCGAGCTATGGCGTCACCTGGGCGCTCGGCAAGGCGCTCGGGCTCGTCACGGTCGACGATCTCAAGGACGGCTCGATCCTCTTCAATTCGAGCCTGAACTTCGATTTCGACCCAACCGACGGCATCGCCGCGGGCAGCTATGACTTCACCTTCACGGCCTTCCACGAAATCGGCCATATTCTCGGCTTCACCTCGGGCGTCGACTATTACGACACCTGGGCACCCTCTGACGGCTATGACTGGAATCTCGACTGGATCGGCCATGGCGCCGACATCTTCCGCTATTCGCAGGACGGGCTGGACTGGTCGCTCGGCGGCAATCCGTTCTTCTCGATCGACGGCGGCGCGAGCGCTCTGCTCGGCGGCGCGTTCTCGACCGGCCAGAACTGGGGCAATGGCCAGCAGGCCTCGCACTGGCTGGAAGGCCTCGGCATCATGGACCCGACCGCCGCCAAGGGCGAGATGGGCACGCTGACCGCGCTCGATCTGGCAATGTTCGATGCGCTCGGCTGGAACCTGCGGGTCGATCCGCTGGCCAATCCCAACCTGCGCGTCACCACGGCGGAGATGTTCGCGGCCGGCGGTGGCGCGGTGCCGGAGCCGGCAAGCTGGGCGATGATGATCGGCGGCTTCGCGCTCGTCGGCGCCGGCCTGCGCAAGCGACGGGTGGCAGTCAGCTTCGGCTGACCACCACCTCATCCATCATCCCGGCTTTCGCTGGGATGACGATGAAAGACGTCTTACTCCGGCGCTTTGGCCACGCCGACCAGCGCCGGGCGCAGCAGTCGGTCCTTGATCATATAGCCCGCCTGCATCTCGTGGATGATCGTGCCCGGCGCGGCATCGTTCGAGGGGATCTCGACCATCGCCTGATGCCGGTTGGGATCGAGCGTCTCGCCCACTGCGACAAACTTCTCGACGCCATGCTTGCGGAACACGCTTTCCAGCTCCTTGGCCGTCGCGTCGAGGCCTGTGATGAGGCTCTTGATCTTCTCGTCCTCGCGCAGCTCGGCGGGGATCGCCTCCAGCGCGCGCGCCAGATTGTCGGCGACCGAGAGCACGTCGCGCGAGAAGGCTGTCGCGGCATAGGAGCGCGTGTCGGCCAGTTCCTTCTCCATCCGGCGGCGGACATTCTGCGTGTCGGCCATGGCATAGAGCGTTTCCTGCTTGGCGGCGGCAAGCTCCGCTTCCAGCGCGGCGATGCGCGCAGCCGCGTCGTCGCCTTCGCCCGCGCCGGCCTCGCCAGTGCCCTCGGCGATGTCGGCCGCCAGTGTCTCATTCTCTTCGCCAGTTTGGTTGCCAGCGTGATTGTTCGTCTCGTTCGTCATGATATCCGTCATTGCATCAATTTGGTGAGGGTCTGCGCCGTGAAATCCACCATGGGGACGACACGGGCATAGTTCAACCGCGTGGGGCCGATAACCCCGACCACGCCGACGACGCGGCCGCCCGGCCCCCGATAGGGCGCGGCTATGACCGAAGAGCCGCTCAGGGAAAAGAGCTTGTTCTCCGATCCGATGAAGATCTTGGTCGCGGCGCCTGCCCGCGCACTGTCCAGCAGGCGCGCAATCTCGCTCTTGCCTTCCAGCTCCTCGAGCAATTGCCGCACGCGCTCCAGATCTTCCGCGGCATGGGCGTCGATGAGATTGGCCTGCCCGCGCACGATCAGAACCGGTCTGTCGGCGGTGTCGCGACTCCACGCAGCGAGGCCGCGCGCGATCAGATGCTGCGCCGCCTCGTCCAGCGCATGCTCGCCATCGGCGATCTGCTGCGCCAGCCATTGCTGCGCCTCGGCCAATGTGCGCCCGCTGGCATGCGCAGAGAGGAAATTCGCCGCCTCGATCAGCATGGAGGGCGTCGTGCCCGCCGGCAGATCGACGACGCGATTCTCGACACTGCCGTCGCTGCCGACCAGCACGGCCAGCGCCTGCGTGTTGGAGAGCCAGGCAAAGCTGAACTGCTTCACCAGCGTCTCGCGGCGCGGCACCATGACGAGGCCCGCACAGGCCGACAGCCCGGAGAGCAGCGCCGTCGCCGCATTCAGCGCATCCTCGATCGGCCCTTCACCGGACAGCTCGCGCTCGATCGCGCGCTTGTCCTCGTCATGCGGCTCGGCCGCCTGCATCATCGCATCGACAAACAGGCGCAGCCCCGTCTCAGTCGGCATGCGCCCCGCCGAGGTATGCGGCGCAGCGAGCAGCCCCGCTTCCTCAAGATCCTGCATCACGTTGCGGATCGAGGCCGGCGAGAGATTGAGGCCGGACAGCCGGCTGATCGTGCGGGACCCGACCGGCGTCCCGCTGCCCAGATACGACTCCACGACGACGCGAAAAATATCGCGCGCGCGGTCGTTCAACAGATCGATACCGGGGCCGTTCATGAACGCTAATGTAGGCCCTGCGCCAAGTCAGGCAATCCCTGCGTGAAGAAGGCGAATTTCGCGTCAGATCTCAGGTTCCGCTGGTGGCAGATAGGACGGCGGGGATGGGGGTGGAAAGCGGGCGCAAGCGGAATTAGGTTTGGCGTGGAGGATAAATGCCGGGTCCACACGACAAGATCATTGCCAACGCTGCGAAAACGGGACTCAGGCCCTTCGGCTTCCAGCGCAAGGGGCAGTCGCGCTTATGGTTCTTCGATCATTCTTGGTGGCTCGCTGTCGTCGAGTTCCAGCCAAGCTCTTGGAGCAAGGGTAGCTATCTTAACGTCGCTGCCCACTGGCTCTGGATGGATATAGGCACGATAAGCTTCGACTTCGGCGGGCGGCTGGAAAGTTTCGAGGAGTATGCATCGGACGAACAGTTCGCGATGGTGGCGGCACGCCTCACCGATAGCGCAGCCGAAGAAGCCCGGCGATTTGCGACAATGTTCAGTTCCCTACCTGATACCGCCGAGATTCTCTTGGAGCAGGCGCGGGCGGAGCTACGACAGGCACCGGCGCATCCCGGCTGGATGGCCTACAACGCTGGGGTCGCCGCAGGGCTAGCCGGGCGTAGCAATGACGCAGCCGAGATGTTCGGGCGTGTGTTGAACCGCTCAGGAGATCAAACTTCGCTGCTTCATCTAAAGGCCGAGCGGATGTCCAACCTCACATCGGACGCGGCAAAGTTCAGGCAGGAAGCTGCTTCGACAATCGTGCAACAAAGAGAAAAGCTTGGGCTGTCGCTTTGGGACGCTTCACGGCTTTGACGTCCGCGATGCGTCGCGTCCCGACAGTCCCCTTCATGGGTCACTCTGCGCTCCCGCGTCCGGCGGAGCACGGCATCGACGCAATTTAACGCCCCCAGCCCGGTTCCCGGCCTTGCCACTGCCCGACCGCCTCGCCTAAAGCGGCGCCGATCTTACGAACCCTCTCAAGAAAGTACCGACTCGATGCGTCCTTCCGGCCGAGCGCCCGATGAAATGCGTGCCATCTCCATGGAACCGGGCTTCACCGTCCATGCCGAGGGAAGCTGCCTCGTCTCCTTCGGCGATACGCGCGTGCTCTGCACCGCCAGCGTCGAGGAGCGCGTGCCGCCATTCCTGCGCGGCAAGGGCGAGGGCTGGGTCACCGCCGAATATGGCATGCTGCCCCGCGCCACGCACACGCGCGGCTCGCGCGAGGCGGCCAAGGGCAAGCAGTCCGGCCGCACGCAGGAAATCCAGCGCCTGATCGGCCGCTCGCTGCGCGCCGTGGTGGACCTGAAGGCCCTCGGCGAACGCCAGATCACCCTCGATTGCGACGTCATCCAGGCCGATGGCGGCACGCGCACCGCGAGCATCTCCGGCGCGTGGGTCGCGCTGCGCATCGCGGTCGATAAGCTGATGGCTTCCGGCGCGCTGGCCGTCGATCCGATCCAGGCCAAGGTCGCCGCCGTCTCCTGCGGCATCTATGAAGGCAATCCGGTGCTCGACCTCGATTATATCGAGGACAGCAATGCCCATGCCGACGCCAATTTCGTCCTGCTCTCGAACGGCAACATCGCCGAGGCGCAGGCGACGGCCGAAGGCGCGACCTATGACGAGGAAGCGCTGCTCCGCCTCCTCCGCCTTGCCCGCATCGGCTGCACGAACATCTTCGCCGCGCAGGACAAGGCCACGGGGCGCTGATCCTCAACCCATGACCCGAAAACTCACCCCCGGCCACCTCGTCATCGCCAGCCACAATGAGGGCAAGGTGCGCGAGATCACCGCGCTGCTGGGGCCGCATGGCATAGAGCCAGTGTCGGCCGGATCGCTCGGCCTGCCCGAGCCGGACGAGACCGGCACGACCTTCGCGCAGAATGCCGCGCTGAAGGCGCTTGCTTCGGCCACCGCCTCCGGCCTCCCCGCGCTCGCCGACGACAGCGGCCTCGAAGTCGCCGCGCTCGGCGGCCGCCCGGGCGTTTACACCGCCGACTGGGCCGAGCGGCAATGGTTCGAGGGCGAGCCGGGCCGCGACTGGTACATGGCGATGGGCAAGGTCGAGGGCCTGCTCGCCCAGCAGGGCCCGGCCGTGGATCGCAGCGCCGCCTTCGTCTGCACGCTCTGCCTCGCCTGGCCCGATGGCGAGACCGTCCTGTTCGAGGGCCGCGCCGAGGGCAGCCTGGTCTGGCCGCCGCGCGGAACGATGGGCTTCGGCTACGATCCCGTCTTCCAGCCGCGCAATGCGGCGCTCACCTTTGCGCAGATGGAGCCGGCCGCCAAACATGCCATCAGCCACCGCGCGAAAGCTTTCGAGAAGCTCGTCGCCGCCCTGTTCTGAAGCCCTTCAAATCCTCCCCTCCCTCAAGGGGAGGAGGACCGCCGCCAAAGGCGGTGGTGGAGGGGTATCCCGCTGCAGGACGGCCCCCTCCGTCAGCGCTTCGCGCTGCCACCTCCCCTTGCGGGAGAGGATTTGGAGTCTGCCTCAAGGCCGCCGCGCGCCCGTCAGCGGGTTCCGCCCCGCAATATTCCCCGGCGGATCGTAGCGGCAGACCAGCAGATCGCGCCTGGCATCCGAAACGACCGCGCAGCCGACCATCGTCGTCGTCTTCCAGATCATCTGCGAATAATGGCCGACGTCGAGCCAGTTTCCGCTGCTCGATATGTCCGGCATGACGCCATCGACATAATGGACGCGCTCGTCCAGCCAGGCCCGCGCCATCGCGGCGTAGCTGTAGGCGCCGCGCGACCCCGTCCAGAGATTTTCGCCGCGCGGCTTGGCGCCCATCGCTCCGGGCTGCTTGCCATGCGCGGCAACAGGATCGGCCTCGGCCGCCAGCTGGATCGCGGTCAGCATCGCCGCGCGCAGGGCCGCCGTGTCGCGCACGGTTCCGCGCCGGGCCGTCTGTGCCGTGGAGAGGCTGTGCGGTCCGACGGCGAGCAGCAGGCAGACGAAGATCGCGAGCGTGCGGCGCGGCTGCTGGTCCTCCCCGATTTGCATCGCCCCAGCCTATAAGCCCCCGCTCCGCCCAATGCCAGCCAGGGTGCCAAGTCTGCACTTGACGCTACGGCCGGGAACTTTAACGAACGGGCCGGGATTGCGCGGTAGAGAGGGATATCGTCGCGGTCCGGAACACAGGGGGATGGCAGCCATGGCTGCTAAGCTGTTCGAACAGCATCGGCAATTGATCGCAATGGCCGAGGAGTTGCTGACGCTTGTCCGTCGCGAGCCGCGCGCGAGCATCGAGGAAATCGCGCTGGCGCGCGCGCGCCTCGGCCGGCTCGGCATCGCGCATCTGCAGGCGGAGGACGAATTGATCGTGCAGCCTCTTTTGACAAGCGGTCGTGCCTGCGAACTGCCCGACGCGGAAGCGATTATCGAGGACTTTCGCGAGACCCGCCGGATTTCAGCCGAATATGCCAGCCGGTGGACCATGGCCGCAGTCGAGGCCGACCGCGATGGCTATGCCGCCGCTCTGGACGAAATGGTCGCCTTCATCCGGGAGGTCACCGCGCGCGAGGAAGAGCAGCTCTATCGGCCCGTCATCGCGCTGCTGCGCCACGATGCGGCCTGTCGGGTCCATTAGAAGGCGCGCTACGACGCACGGGCTCGACAATGGGCAATATCGTCAATTCGTATGATCAATTTACCGAAAAGTCAGATTGTGAACGCATCGAGGTTCCAAGGGGAAACAACAGCGGGAGTAGGCGGCCATGGCGGCTGAACTGTTCGAAGAGCATAAGGCACTGATCGCCGCCGCGGAGGAATTGCTGGCGATGGTGCGGCGGGTGCCGCGCACGCCGATCGAGGAAATCGCGCAATTGCGCGTCCGCGTCGCCAATATCGCGCTTGGCCATTTGCGCCACGAAGACGATGTGATCATCAAGCCTCTGGTCGCTTCCGGCCGGATCGACGAGATTCCGGGAGCCGCAGCCCTGATCTCAGATATCCGGGCCGGCCACAGGACCTATTCCGATCATGTGCGCAGCTGGACGCTCCAGTCCGTCGAGCTTGACCGGGCGGGCTATGCCGAAGCGCTGGTCGGCATGATCGACTTTCTGCGCAAGATGACGACCCGCGAGGAAAATCTGCTCTACTGGCCGGCGCTGCGCCTGCTGAACGGCAAGAGCCCCGAGCGGACGGGCTGACTTTCCCCGCCGCGGCGCTATAGCGGGGGCATGACCGACGCGGCGCCTCTCGCCCTCTATATCCACTGGCCATTCTGCGTCGCCAAATGCCCCTATTGCGACTTCAACAGCCATGTCCGCGAGAGCATCGACCAGCCCGCCTGGCGCGATGCGCTCCTGCGCGATCTCGCTTATGAGGCGGACATGCTGCCGGGGCGCATGCTCGGCTCCATCTTCTTCGGCGGTGGCACGCCCTCGCTCATGCCGCCCGAGACAATCGAGGCGCTGATCGACGCCGCCGCCGGCCACTGGTCCTTCGCCCCCGATATCGAGATCACGATGGAGGCCAATCCCAACAGCGCCGAGGCCGCCCGCTTCGCGCAGGCCGCCCAGGCCGGTGTCAACCGGCTCTCGCTCGGCCTGCAGGCGCTGGACGATGCGGCGCTGCGCTTCCTCGGCCGCGCGCATGACGTGCGCGAAGGGCTAGCCGCGCTTGAGGCGGCGCAGGGATGCGTCGATCGGGTGAGCCTCGATCTCATCTATGCCCTCCCGGGCCAGAGCGCGGCCGATTGGGAAGCCGAACTGACCCGCGCCCTCGCCTTCGGCACCGATCATCTCTCGCTCTATCAGCTCACCATCGAGCCGGGCACGCGCTTCGAGACCGATGTCCGCAAAGGCGATTTCGTGCCCGCCGACCCAGATCATGCCGCAGAGCTGTTCGAGCTGACACAGGCCATGACGAGTGCGGCCGGGCGCCCGGCCTATGAAGTATCCAATCATGCCGAGCCGGGTCAGGAAAGCCGCCACAATCTCGCTTACTGGCGTTATGGCGATTATGCTGGCGTCGGCCCCGGCGCGCACGGGCGGCGCGGCGGTGTCGCCACAATCCGGCACCGCAAGCCCGAGAACTGGATGAGCGCGCTTGCCCGCAATGCCCATGGCCTGTCCGAGGAGCGTGCGCTGGAACCGGCCGAGCAGGCGGGCGAAGCGCTGATGATGGGATTGCGTCTTGCCGAAGGCGTTGATCTCCGGGCGCTCGCCGCGCGCATCGGCACACCGCAGGCCGCGCTCGTCGATACCGATGCCGTCGCGCAGCTGGAGCGCCACGGGCTGCTGCGTCGCGACGGGGACCGCCTTGCCACCACGCCCGCGGGCATGCTGCTGCTCGATCGCATCCTGACGGAGATCGTCGCATGCTGACGCATCGGCCTGTTTCACCACGATCAAAGTCCGGGAAGACGACGCTGCGGCGACTCTTCCACGTGGTGGGTTTGGGCGGGGCAGCGGTCTCGATGCCGGCATTCGCCGACTTGCCCGCCGGCGCCTATGACTGGATGGGAACGCTCGCTGGGTCGTGCTGGTCGGCCACAGCGCCCAAGGGCGTACGCGACACGCAATGCTATCGCGCGCAATATGATCGCTTTCTGCGCGGCACGATCGAGATTTCGACGCCGGACGCCACCCCGCCCTATCGTGGCGACTCGCTGTTGGTCTGGGATGAGGCGAAGCGGCGGATCGATTTCCTCTACTGGGGGAGTTCGGGCCGGCACGGCCGCATGATCGGCCGGATGGAGGATGGCAAGATCCTGTTCACGGCCGATGGAGGTGCGACCGCTCCACCCCCGCAACACCGCACGGTCTGGACCCGGATCGATCTCGACAGCTTCGAGGTCGTTCAGCAACGGCGCGACGGCGAGACATGGATCGACGGGCTGACACTTCGATACCGGCGGCAAGGCCCCGCACCCAGGAGCGAGTGAGGCCCGGCCATGTGCGTGCTCGCCTTCGCCTGGAATGCCCATCCGCACTGGCGCCTCGTGCTTGCCGGCAATCGTGACGAACTGCACGCGCGGCCGGCGGCGGCAATCGCGCGTTGGCCCGACGCGACCCACGTCATCGCCGGGCGCGATCTGGAGGCGGGCGGCACCTGGCTCGGCATTTCCGATCAGGGGCGGCTCGCCGTCGTCACCAATCTGCGTGGCTATGGCCCGCCCGAAGCGGGGAGAGCCTCGCGCGGGGCACTGGTGAGCGATCTGCTGACCCGGAACGGGTCGCACAATGATCCGGCCAGGATCGATCCCGCGACGTTCAATCCGTTCAATCTCATCCTCGCCGATCCGGCACAGGCGCTCTTTCTGACCAACCGGCCGATCCAGCGCGGCCCGCTTGGCCTGTGGCGCCGCCGCGTCGTGCCCGTCCCGCTGACGTCGGGCATCCATGGCGTGTCGAACGGTGCCTTCGATGCGCCCTGGCCCAAGATGCTCCAGCTCAAGGCCGCGATGGCCGATTGGCTCGTGGGCGATGCCGACGATTTCGCGCCGCTCTTCTCAGCCCTGCGCAGCGAGACCCTGCCGCCCTTGGGCGTCGCGCCGGACCAGCCCTCGGACGTCCCGCAGGAAGCGCAGACCTCGCCGATCTTCATCCGCAGACCCGTCTATGGCACGCGCTGCAGCACGGTGGTCGCCATCGCCACAGACGGCACCGGCCACATGATCGAGCGCCGGTTCGATCCGGACGGCGGCCAGACCGGCGAAAGCCTCGCGCAATTCCGCTGGCCGCCGCTGATCACGCTGGCGGGTGGACGATAGGTCTGGGGAATTTGGCCGCTATCCCAACTGCCGAAACGCGGTGGAGAGCGGGCTTTGATCTTCCTTCATCTTCAGAGGAGGGGTTAAGGCCGTTGTGTCGTCGTAACCTCCCTGCCCCATTGCCCACCCATCCCGCATCCGGCTCGCAAAGAGCACGGATCGAACCAGGCCAGCCGCAAAACGCTCTGTCCTACTCACTCCATTTCATGCCATCGCAAATGCACCCGGCGCACGATCCGCTGTTCTTTGACCCCGTAAAAATCCGCAGAAAACCGTGCCCTTCGCTCGCCCCGAAGCAAAGTTTCGCGCGTCCGCTATGCGCGATACGTGTGAACTTAGCGAAGTTAAGGCGATAAGCTGCTCGGATATAATGATTTTTCATTACCGGGGAGCGATCTCATCACGCCAGATCTGTCAATATCCGCGCCGTTTCCGCGTCCGCAGGTAGAAACGTTTCGATCGTGACTTCGGACAAGGTCACGTCCACGGCCGTGCCGAACAAGGTCGTGGTGCTGATGAAAGACAGCGGTCCTGCGGGGCTGTCGAGTCGCAGCGGCACGACGAGGCTGCCGTCGTCGATCGCGGGCGCTGTGCGGCCATGGTGCCGGGGCACGGGGTAGCTCTCCAGCTCGGTCAACAACTCGGCAAGCTGCGCATCGGCTGAAATCTCGACGTCGCGCGAGAGCCGCGCCAGCACATGCGCTCGCCACTCGGGCAGGTTGAGGATGCGCCCTGCCAGCCCCTCGGGGTGCAAGCTGAGCCGCAGCACATTGATCGGCGGCGCGATCAGATGCTCAGCGCACCCGGCAAGGAAGGCGTGCGCCGCCTGATTGCCCATCAGCAGGTTCCAGTGCCTGTCCACCGCCAGCGCCGGATTGGGCATATGGCAGCGCAACAGCAGCGCGATCGCCTCGCGCGCGGCGGCGAAGTCCGGCGCGTCGAAAGCCCGCTCCGGATGCACCGGCGCGAAGCCCGCGGCCAGCAGCAGTTCGTTGCGGCCGCGCGGCTCCAGGGCGAGCTGCTCGGCAAGCCGCAACACCATCTCCCGGCTGGGCTTCGACCGCCCGGATTCGATGAAGCTGAGGTGCCGCTGCGAAATCTCGGTGTCGAGCGCGAGCGCGAGCTGGCTGTAGCGGCGGCGCCCGCGCCAGACGCGCAGCAATTCGCCGAATTGGGTAGGCATCTCGGTCATGCAGCGCAGGCTAGAGAGAGCCCATCCACCTTTCAATGACCTGGCAGGTAATCGACTTGAGAACCGATTCGCCCGAGTCTTCCCTCAACGGCGCGGCCCTCCCACCGTGCCCCGAACGAGGAGAAATACGATGTCGAAGATGTTCAGCCTCAATGGCCTGCTGGCGATCGATGCCATCACGTGCGCCGCGATGGGCGTGTTGCTGATGGTCGCCGCCGGGCCGGTTGCGGCGCTCACTGCTCTGCCCGCGTCCTTCCTGTTCTGGGCCGGTGCCGTGCTGCTGCCGATCGCCGCCTTCATGGCGCTCAGCGCCCGCCTCCGGCCAGTGCCTGCCGCCGCGGCCGGCCTCGTCGTCCTCGGCAATATCGGCTGGGTGATCGCAAGCCTGCTGCTTCCCGCGCTCGGTTTCGTGACGCCAAACGCGCTCGGCTGGATCTTCCTCGCCGCGCAGGCCGCCGTCGTCGCGGTGCTGGCGACACTCGAAGCGCAGGCCATGCAGCGCCCCGCCCTCGCCGCCTGATCCCTTGGGTCGCGGCAACTCAGGGCCGGGCGCGAACGACGGTTCTGCCCGGCCCTGTCCTGATCTCAGAACAGCACCGCCAGCGTATGCAGCGCGACACCGACCAGACCACCCACCAGCGTGCCGTTGATCCGGATATACTGAAGGTCGCGCCCCACGGCATTTTCCAGCCGATCCGTGACCGTCTGCGCATCCCAGCCACGCACCGTCTCGGACACCAAAGTCACGATGTTGCCGCCATAGCGCGCGGCCGTGCCGGCGGCGACGCGGCGAGCGAAGCGGTTGACCAGATGCCGCAGGCCGGGGTCGTCGCGCAGCGTTTCGCCGATCTGGCGCGTGAACTCGCCGAGCCGCCCGGCCAGCACCGCATCAGGATCACGCGCGGCCCGGAGGAGCGCCTCGCGCGCGGCCTGCCAGAGGCCATCGAGCCAGCGCTGCATGGCCGGGTTGGCCACCATCTCATCACGAATGCGGTCTACCCGCGCCTGCATCGCGGCATCGTGCTGCAGGTCGAAGGCGAGCGTCATCAGCCCTTCTTCTACCTTGACGCGCAAGCGATGTTCGGGATCGACCGCCGCCTCCTGCAACAGCTTGTCGAGACCTTCGATGATCTTGGTCGCCAACGTCTCGTCCAGCCCCGTCCAGCGCATGATCGAGCCGGAGCGCTCGTGGACGATCTGGTGGATCATCGCGCTATTGGCTTCGAGCGTGTGCGCCGCCCAGCGAATCAGCGCATCGAGTACCGGCTGGTGGCGCCCGTCCTTCATCGCCGCGGTGAGGAGCTGGCCGAGCAACGGCGCGACCTTGAGCTGGCCGATGCGCTGCGTGAGCGCGCTCTTGATCATGCCGCCCAGCCGCTCGTCATCGAGCGCATCGAGACTATCGGCGATGAGGCGCGAGGCGCCGCGCCGCAAGCGGTCGTCGCCGCCCGACGGCGCCGCGAGCAACCGCCCGGCCGCGCCCGCCACGTCGAGCCGCGCCATGCGCCGCGCCACGACGGCGGGCGTCAGGAAATTGTCGCGCAGGAACGAGGCCAGCGTCTCGCCGATCCTGTCCTTGTTGCGCGGGATGATCGCTGTGTGCGGGATCGGCAGGCCGAGCGGATGGCGGAACAGCGCCGTCACCGCGAACCAGTCGGCCAGGCCACCAACCATCGCCGCCTCGGCAAAGGCGCGGATGAAGCCGACCGCCGGATGGACATGCTCGAATTGCCGGGCCGCGATGTAGAGTGCGGCCATGGCAACAAGCAGACCGGTGGCGACAATACGCATCTGCCGTCCACCGTTCACCGCCATGCGGGTCATGCGTCCCTCTCGCCGAGCATCACTGTCCTGTCATGCCGCTCATGCGACATGGTGACAAGCCCGCGCGATGGCTTTGGTTCCCGCTATTCCGCAGGCTGAGGCGCAGTGGGTTCCTCAGCCTTGCCGTCATAAGTGAGCAGGCGGCGGCGCAGCCATGGGCCGAGGCGCTTCTCCATGCCGTCGGCCAGACTGAAGGCAGCCGGCACGATGGCGAGCGTCAGCAGCGTGGACAGCACCAGACCGCCGATCACCGTGATACCCATTGGCGAACGCCATGCGCCGTCACCGGTGAGCGACAGGGCGGTCGGGATCATGCCCGCGGTCATGGCCACGGTGGTCATCACGATCGGCTGGGCACGCTTGTGGCCCGCTTCCATGATCGCCTCATATTTCGGCACGCCGCGGTCCATCTCCTCGAGCGCGAAGTCGATCAGCAGGATCGAGTTCTTCGCGACGATGCCGAGCAGCATCAGCAGGCCGATATAGACCGGCAGCGAGATCGGCTCGCCCAGCATGAGCAGGAACAGCAGGCCGCCCAGCGGCGCCAGCGCCAGCGAGCACATGTTCACCAGCGGCGAGATGAAGCGCTTGTAGAGCAGCACCAGCACCGCGAACACCAGCAGCACGCCGGACGCGACCGCGATGATGAAGTTGACGATCAGCTCCTGCTGCCACTTGTCGCTGCCGACCGCCTGGTTCGAGACGCCTTGCGGCAGGTTCTTCATGATCGGCAGATTGTTGATCTTCTGCATGACCGGGCCCTTGACCTGGTCCTTCGCGAGGTCCGCGCCCACGAAGATGCGGCGCATCTGCGCATAACGCTGGATCTGGGTCGGCCCGGCGCCGAAGCTGATCTCGGCCACGCGGCTGAGCGGCACCGACGTGCCGCTCGTGGTCTGCACCGGCAGGTTCTCGATGGTCGAGAGATCGCGCCGCGACACTTCGGGCAGCATCACGCGGATCGGCACCTGACGATCGGAGAGCGAGAATTTCGCGCTGTTCTGGTCGATGTCGCCGAGCGTCGCGATGCGGATCGTCTGGCTGAGCGACTGCGTCGTCACGCCGAGCTGCGCTGCCAGATCGAGGCGCGGCTTGATGATGAGCTCGGGGCGCTGCATGTCGGCGGTGACGCGCGGCGCTACCACCTCGGGCATCTTCTTCATCTGCTCGACCAGTATCGCCGCCGTTTGCTCCAGCTGCCTGGGATCGGAGCCGTTGAGCATCACGGAGATATCGCGGCCGGTGCCGAACCCGCCCTGCTGCGAGGCGAAGCTGACGCGCGCATCCGGGAACTCGGCCAGCTTCGGCGCCAGATCGCGCTCGAACTCGATGGAGGAACGCTTGCGGTTCTTCTTCAGCGTGATGAAGATGCGGCCATTGCCCTCGCGGATGTTCTCCATCGCAGTCTCGACTTCGGGCTGCGCGTTGATCAGATCCGCCACGCGATCGATGACGATCTCGGTCTGCCGAACCGTCGTGCCCGGCACCATCTCGATGTTGATGCGGCTGAAGTCCTGGTCCTGGTTGGGCTCGAACTGCTGCGGCATCATCGCGAGCAGCGCGACCGTCAGCAGGAACGCCGCGAGGCCGAAGCCCATCATCCACACGCGATGGTCGAGGAATTTCGCGGCGATGCGCCGGCCGATGCCGCCGCCGTGGGCATAGGCCTTGGCACGTTTGGTATCGAGCGCCCAGGCGAGCAGGCTCATGTAGCGATCCATCAGCCAGCCTTCGCCGTGCTTCGCCTCGCCATGATGCTCGAGGAAATAGGCGGCAATCATCGGCGTGATCATGCGGGCCACGGCCAGCGAGATCAGCACCGAGATGACGACGGTGAAGCCGAAGTTCTTGAAGAACTGACCCGAGATGCCCGGCATCAGCGCGACCGGCAGGAATACCGCGACGATCGAGAAAGTCGTCGCGACGACGGCAAGGCCGATCTCGTCGGCCGCGTCGATCGAGGCCTGATAGGCCGTCTTGCCCATGCGCATGTGGCGCACGATGTTCTCGATCTCCACGATGGCGTCATCGACCAGCACGCCGGCGACCAGGCCCAGCGCGAGGAGCGAGAGGAAGTTCAGGTTGAACCCCATGATGTCCATGAAGAAGAAGGTCGGGATGGCCGCCAGCGGAATGGCGATGGCGCTGATCGCCGTCGCGCGCCAGTCGCGCAGGAAGATGAACACCACGATGACAGCCAGCACCGCGCCTTCGATGATGGCGTGCATCGAGCTCGAATACTGGTCCTTGGTGTAGTTCACGCTGGTGAAGAGCTGGCGGAACTTGAGGCCCGGATTCTCCTTTTCGATCTTGTCCAGCGTCGCGATCGCCTCGTCATAGACGTTGACGTCCGAAGCGCCCTTGGCGCGCTGGATCGAGAAGGTGACGACCTGCTTGCCCTCGACCTTGCCGAGCCGCTTCTGCTCGCCATAGCCGTCCGTGACCTTGGCGATCTCGGAAAGCAGCACCGAACGGCCGTTGCCGAGCGAAATCTGGGTCTGGCTCAGATCATAGGCCGACTGCGCGTTGCCGAGTACACGCACGGACTGGCGCGAGCCGGCGATCTCCGCCTGGCCGCCGGCCGCATTGAGATTGACCTGCCGAAGCGTCTGGTTGACTTGGCTCGCAGTCACGCCGAGCGACTGCATTTTCGCCGGATCGAGGATGACGCGAATCTCGCGATCGACGCCGCCACCGCGCTCGACGCGCGCCATGCCCCGGATACCGAGCAGTCGCTTGGCGACCGTGTCGTCCACGAACCAGCTCAACTGCTCGATCGTCATGTCGGTCGCCTGCACGGCGAAGAACGCGATCTCGCCGCCGCCGTTTACCTCGACCTTGCTCACCAAAGGTTCGAGAATGCCGTCCGGCAGATCCGACCGGATCTGATCGACGGCATTCTTGACTTCCTGCGTTGCGACATTCGGGTCGACGCCGATCTGGAACTGCACGAACGTGTCGCTGCCCCCCTCGCGCGCCGTCGACTGGATCTCATCGACGCCGTTCAGCGCGCGGACCGCAGCCTCGACCCGCTGTGTGATCTGCGTCTCGATCTCGGTCGGCGCGGCGCCGGGCTGGCTGATCGAAATCTCGACCGCCGGGAAATCGATGTCGGGGCTATCGACCACCGCCATGTTGATGAACGAGATGACGCCGGCAAGCAGCAGGCCCAGGAACATGACGATCGGCGGCACGGGATTGCGAATGCACCAGGCCGAAATATTGCGAAAACCCATCTGTCCCGTCCTGCTTCAACCTGTCGCACCCGGCCCATCGGCCGGTGCGACCCGTTCCTTAGCTACCGCTGCTCTGCAGCTTGGGCTTCACCGTCTCACCCGGATTGAGGAAGCCGCCTGCGAACAGGACGACCCGCTCCTTGCCGTTCAGACCCTTAGTGATCGCGAGGCCACCAGCCGTGACCGCACCGGTCGTCACGTTGCGGCGCTCGATCTTGTTGTCCTTGCCGACGACATAGACATAAGCGCCCTGATTGTCGCTCTGCACGGCCGATTCCGGCAACACGGAAGCAGACACCTGATCCATCGCGATCTGCGCACTGGCGAAACCGCCCGGACGCAGCGCCTGATTGGCGGGCAGCGCGATCTTCGCGAAGCCCTGACGGTTCGTCTGATCGATGACCGGCGAGATCTGCCAGACAGTGCCCTCGAAGCTCTGCGTGAGGCCGACCGGGGTCACCTTCGCAGCAGTGCCGACCCGGAGCTGCGCAAGCTCACTCTCGGACAACATGGCACGCATTTCCATCTCGCCGCCCTTGGCGATCCGGAACAGGGAGGTGGCCCCACCGCTCACAATCTGGCCGGGCTCGACCGCACGGGTGAGGACGAGACCGCCCTCCGGCGCGCGAATGTCGAGACGGCCGACCTGGGCGCGCATCTGGTTGAGCTGCGCGATCGCGACGTTGACACGGGCGACGGCGGCATCGCGCGTCGCGGTCTTCTGGTCGATGTCCGCCTTCGAGACGAAACCGTCCGCGACCAGCGCACGAGCGCGATCGAGATTGTTCTGGGCAAGCCGCGCATCGGCGCGATTGACATCGACCTGCGCGGCAAGCTGCGCGATCTGCTGGGACTGCAGGGAACGCTCGATCGTCGCGAGGATCTGGCCCTTGCCGACCCAGTCACCGGGCTGGACGTGAACCGCGAGCACGCGGCCGCCCTCGCCGACAACGCCAACCGGCATATCGACCCGCGCGGCGAGCGATCCGGTCGCATTGGCGAGGCGCGTCACGGCTTCCTGACCGGGCGTCGCAACGGTCACCAGAGGAACCTGTTCACCTTCCGCCTCGGTCGCGGCGCCGCCGCCCGTCATGCGGTAGGCCACCATCGCGATGACCGCGAGCAGCACGATCGCGCCGACGATCAGCAGCAGCCTGCGCCGCTTGCGCCGCGTTTCCTCGTCGAGTGCCTGATCGGCCAGCATGGTGTCGTATTTCACGTTTGTTTCGTAGTTCATGGGTTTCGCCGCCTCGACGCGAAAGCGTCCTTCGTCGTTCGCGCTGTATTAGCCAAATAAATCACTTCGAGCAAGCCGGATTCGCAGAATTTTCGCAGCCGCAGCATTCCCGAAAGCCACCGAGCCGGTCGCACGCGCCAAAGGTCCGCCTCGTCAGTTCACCCACGCAGGATGAACGAGGCATGAAGCCATAGACCAACATGGCTGCGTTTTCGATCGATTTCGGACGGTTATGCGACGACCGGCGACAGCGCTTGTAGACTTTGTCTACTCACTGTCAACGCCTTTCGCGGATCTCGCATAGGCCTGCGGCGCGAACCGGGGCCGCGCTCAGCGCGGCTTGACGAACTTGAACAGGAAACGATCGGTCTTTCCACGCACGACCGGATCGAAGATCAGCTTCGTGTGATCGTCCCCCGGTTGCGCCAGTATGTCGCTCGTCGCCGCCAGCCGGAAGCCCGCCGCCTCGAAATCCGCCTTCACGGTGGCCGGATCGATGCGATGCAGCTTGTCGACGATCTCCCGCGTGTCGCCACCGGGATTGGCCGCATGATCGATGACGCCGACTACGCCGCCCGGCTTCATCATCGCGAACAGCGCCTTCACGAACACCGCCGGATCGGCGCGCGGGATCCTGAACCGGTCGGACTGCCAGTAGAGATCGTGATAGCTGTCGTTGATGATCGCGAAATCGAAGCGCTTCTCGCCCGGCGCCAGCGCCTCGAACGGATAGCGGGTCAGCGTCACATTGGGATTCCGGGCCTGCAACGCATCGAGCGCGAACTTGCCGGCCGGATCATTGTAGAACTGCTCGGGTTGATAGGCGACGACGCTGCCGCCCGGGCCGACGCCACGCGACAGAATTTCCGCCCAATAGCCGGTGCCGGTGATGAAATCGGCGGCAACCATGCCGCGGCGCAGGCCGAGGAAGGCGAGCACCTGCCCCGGCTTGCGCGCAGCGTCCAGGCCTTGCGCGGCGCTCGGCCGTCCCGGCTCCTTGAGGACGGCCTCGATCGTTGCGGCGCTCATCCCGCCACCGCCGCGCTGCGCGGGTGCCGTCGTCGCTGCAAGCAGGGCCAGGCTCGCGCCAGCCATGATCATCATTCCGCGCATCGCAGCCCTCCGCTCACTGATGCGCCATAGTGCGCCGCGTGCGCGGAGGGATCAAGCCTGCGTTCAGGCCAGCTTCGCGACCAGACCGCTCTCGAGATTGTGGATCGATTCCAGCATTTTGGCATTGGCCTGAAAAGCGATCTTCGCGGTCAGCATGCCGACCATCTCGTCCGTGAGGGAAACCGACGGCGCGCCAGATATCTCAATGCGCGCCGCGACTCCGCCGCCCTTAAGGTCGCCCTGCACGGCGCGGACGGGCGCGTAACCCTCGGACGCGACGTTGGCGACGTTCGATGCGCTCGCGGTGAGGCGCATATTCGCGGCGTGCAGGCCGGAGGCGGAAATACCGATGGCGTCCATGCGCTGCGGATAGCGTGCAGCGCTTAACCGGCAATGCAGGCAGATGGTTGTGACGTTTCTAACCAGAGCGCGACTGGAATCCGCGTGCCCGGCGCGGTAGAATAGCGCACGCAGGTCAAGGAACAGCCGGGAGAATCCTGCCATGCGAAGCTTCACCGCCGTTGCAGCCCTTGCCGCACTATCGCACGCACCGATTGCGGCGCGACCGACCGAAACCACGCTCCGCCAGGCGGACGCCGAGCAGATGCGCATCATCGTGGACCAGGATGTCGAGGCACAGAAGGCCTTCATGCACCCCAATTACATCATCAACACGCCGGCCAATCAGGTCGATCGCAAGGATCAGATCATCGCGCGGTTCGCGCGCGGGGGCATGGCGAGTGAAAGTTTCGAGCGGACCATCGAGGGTTCGGCGATAACGGGGCAAGTCGGGATCGTCATGGGCCGCGAGACGGTGAAGCCCGCACCGGGGAGCCAGCTTGGCCGGCTGCATCCAGGGAAAACGCTGAACCGGCGCTTCACGAACGTCTTCCTGTGGGAAGACGGCAAGTGGCGCTTCCTCGCCCGTCAGGCCACGGTCGTGACGCCCTGACAGGCGGCGCCGCTACTTCGCCCCCAGCAACGCCTCGCAGCGGCGCGCAAATTTCTGCAGGATGTCGCGCGGCCGCGCCGCGAGCGTCCGACTTCCCGTCTCGACACCGGCCTCGCTCGTGCCCGTGAGCAGCGCATCGCGCAGCCGCGCGTCCAGCTTCATGATGGCTGACGCCGCCTTCATTTCCGGCGAAAGCGTCAGCTTGGCCGGCGCAGGCGCGAAACTCTGCCCACCGGCACGGAAGACCGCCGCGACGCCCTCCTTCTCCGGCCAGTAAAGCTCGATCGCGCCACCGCCCGCCCGGCACCGCAGGATGCGCGCCTCGATCTTGCCATCGCCGAGCAACGCCGCGCTTTCCTCCGACACGTCGAACATCCGCCACGACGGGCCATCCCGACGCACCGGCGCGGCACCGTTTCCGGTGCGGTCCAGATAGTCGGCAAGGTCGTCTGCCATGGCCTGCGCGGCCAGATCGTCGGTCTGCGCCAGCAGCGCCGCACGCTTCGCAAGCACGGCCTCGCGCAGATGCGCCGCGTCCGTGCCCGCGAGCAGCGCGACATAGGCCTCGACCGCCTTCACCCAGACCCCGTCCGCGTTCTCCACATCCTCGGCCGTGCGCGCAAAGGCCTCGAACATCGGCGTCATCGAATAGGGATGTGCATGCTTCTCGGTCACCTCGGTGCGCTGGAACATCGCGACGATCAGCCCGCCTTTGGGATAAAAGACCCTCACACAGGCGCCGATCCCCGTCGAGACATGGGACAGTGCCAGCGGCGTCGGCATCGGCTCGACCACATGCTCGTTCCACTTGAGACTCCCGGTCAGCCGCAACGGATCGCCCGGCAGCTTGCCCTTCAAGACCCTCACCGGCTCCAGCGAAACGAAGGCGCGCGGCCCGAACGGATCGTCCGGCCCATCGACCACCCGCGCCAGCACGATGAGTTCGGCCTTCTGGACGAGTTCGAGATTGGTGGGGGCGCGATAGCCCTCAGGCATTGAGCAGGCGAAAGAGGGGACGGACAGCGCGACCAGCAACAGTGCGAGGGGTCGCATCACCTGCAAACGACCGCAATATCTGCTGTCTCTCGCAAGCTTCGAGACACGATCAAGCCACGCGACGCGCTATCTTCGACAGCTCCTCGCCATGGGCACGGCGCTCTTCCTCAAGATCATAATCGATCTGAAGGCCAAGAAAAAAGCCCTCACTCATCCCAAAGTAGCGCGCCAGTCGCAAATCAACATTGGCATCTACATGCGCCTCTTCCGCCAGAATGGCATCAAGGCGGCCACGCTCGATGCCCGCTCCAACCACCACCTCATCGACCGGAATTTCGCTGCCGATCAGAAAATCCTCACGCAGGATCGACCCCGGGTGGACATTGTCCAGCAAGTCGTCATCCTCGATGATAATCCTCGATCCGAACATTGTCCGCGCCTCCGTCAGACCAATTGAACGTGATCCGCCACTGGCCGTTGATGCGAAGACTATATCGTAAAGGCGTAAAACCTTTCAACTGCTCGAACCTGTTTCCGGACGGGACGCGCAGATCGAAGAGATTGGTCGTGCGATTGATCTGCCGGAGCTTCCGCCGCGCCGTCTGCTGAATGTCCGGCGGCAGCTTGCGGCTGCGTTGACCGACCCAGACTTTTTCGGTTTCGGGATCAGCGAAGGAGCAGATCACAAAGGCGTTTCCCTCACGAGCGCGAAATCAAGCCGGTCGACTATGCGAAATAGCAACCGCCAAAACGGATCAAATAAAAATCGAAACCAAAATGGATATGGATGACGGCGACGCGCGTAAGCAGCAGAAAAATCTCAAAAGACCCTGTTCGGATCGGCGCTGATCTCCAAGATCATCGCCCAAACTTCCGCGTCGTCTTGCCGAACCGCCCCTTGCGCGTCCCCGGCTTGCCCTCGGTAGCGCGGCCCTGATAGCGCCCGGCGCTGGCCGTCACCTGCTGATCGCTCGGCAGTCCCAGTTCCTCAGCTTCCAGCTTGCGAATTTCGTCCCTAAGCCGCCCGGCTTCCTCGAACTCCAGGTCCGCCGCCGCCGCACGCATCTTCTTTTCCAGGTCCTCGATATAGGCGCGCAGATTATGGCCCACGAGGTGCGGCGCATCGTCCAGCCCGGTCTCGACCAGCACGCTGTCCTTGTTGGAGACATGCGCGATGATGTCGCCGATGTTGCGCTTGATCGTGGTCGGCGTGATGCCGTGGTCGCGATTATAGGCTTCCTGCTTCTCGCGGCGTCGGGCGGTCTCGTTGAGCGCGCGCTCCATGCTGCCGGTGATGCGATCCGCATAGAGGATCACGCGCCCGTCCACATTGCGCGCCGCGCGGCCGATGGTCTGGATCAGCGACGTCTCCGAGCGCAGAAAGCCTTCCTTGTCCGCATCGAGAATGCCGACCAGCCCGCATTCCGGAATATCGAGCCCTTCGCGCAGCAGGTTGATGCCGACCAGCACATCATAGACGCCGAGCCGCAGATCGCGGATCAGCTCGATGCGCTCCAGCGTCTCCACGTCGCTATGCATGTAGCGCACCTTGAGGCCCGCCTCGTGCATGAACTCGGTCAGATCCTCGGCCATGCGCTTGGTGAGCGTCGTCACCAACGTGCGATAGCCCTTCGCCGCCGTGATCCGCGCCTCGTTGATGAGATCGTCGACCTGATCCTCGACCGGCTTGATCTCCACCGGCGGGTCGATGAGGCCGGTCGGGCGGATCACCTGCTCGGAGAAAGTGCCGCCGGTCCGCTCCATTTCCCAGCCGCCCGGCGTCGCCGAGACGCTGACCGTCTGCGGGCGCATCGCGTCCCACTCGTTGAAGCGCAGCGGCCGATTGTCGATGCAGCTCGGCAGGCGGAAGCCATATTCGGCCAGCGTCACCTTGCGGCGATGATCGCCCCGCGCCATCGCGCCGATCTGCGGCACGGTCTGGTGGCTCTCGTCAACGAAGAGGAGCGCATTGTCCGGCAGATATTCGAACAAGGTCGGCGGAGGCTCACCCGGCAGGCGGCCGGTCAGGAAGCGCGAATAATTCTCGATGCCCGCGCAGGCCCCGGTCGCCGCGATCATCTCCAGATCGAAATTGGTGCGCTGCTCCAGCCTTTGCGCTTCCAGCAGCCGGCCCGCCTCGGTCAGCTCCTTCAACCGCTCGCTCAGCTCATGCTTGATCGCTTCCATCGCCTGCTTGAGCGTCGGCCCCGGCGTCACATGGTGCGAGTTCGGGAAGACCTTCACATAGTCCAGCGATGCCGCCTTCTTGCCGGTCAGCGGATCAAACTCGACAATCTCCTCGATCTCGTCGCCGAAGAAGCTGATCCGCCAGGCATTATCCTCATAATGCGAGGGGAAAATCTCCAGATTGTCCCCGCGCACTCGGAAGTTGCCGCGCGCGAAGGCCGCGTCGTTGCGCTTGTACTGCAGCGCCACCAGCTTGCGGATGATCTCGCGGCTGTCGACCGTCTGCCCCTTCTTCATCGAGAAGGTCATCGCCGAATAGGTCTCGACCGAGCCGATGCCATACAGGCACGACACCGACGCAACGATGATCACATCGTCCCGCTCCAGCAATGACCGCGTCGCCGAATGGCGCATCCGGTCGATCGCCTCGTTCACGCTCGACTCTTTCTCGATGTACGTGTCGCTGCGCGGCACATAGGCCTCGGGCTGATAATAATCGTAATAGCTGACGAAATATTCGACCGCATTCTCCGGGAAGAAGCTCTTGAACTCGCCATAGAGCTGCGCCGCGAGGATCTTGTTCGGCGCCAGGATCAGCGCCGGCCGCTGCACCGCCTCGATCACCTTCGCCATGGTGAAGGTCTTGCCCGATCCGGTGACGCCGAGCAGTACCTGATCCTTCTCGCCCGCCAGCGCACTCTCGACCAGTTCCGCGATCGCCGTCGGCTGATCTCCCGCCGGTTCATAATCGCTCACGAGCTTGAACGCCCGCCCCCCCTCCGCCTTCTCCGGCCGCGCCGGACGATGGGGAACGAAACCGGCATCGGTTTCAGGCTCTGCGAGGTTCGTGCGGATCTGGATCGCCATCCCGCGAATATGGCGACGATGGGGTCAGGGGGCAATGGGGGAGTGAGAACAAAGAGGGATCGGAGCCAGAAACTCAAGGCGTCATCGGAGACGACGCACGTGTTTCAACAATTCAGGGTCGACAACAATTCGAAACGGCTCGGGCACATCTTCTGATAGCGAAAAGGCTATCCTGATCTCGCGTTCTCGAGAGAAGGCCACAGGTTTGGCATAGAGGCTGGCATTGCGAACGACCCGGCGAGTCATTCGAGCAAAATTATGGCCAACACCAATGGTTGCATGAGGCGGCTCAGAGACGTCAAACACGCTGACTTGCTCGTGAATCAACTTCATATCTCGGTACAGCACCCGATGAACGACTGGACTGTGAGAAAAATGCTTGGAAAGCCGCTTGAGAAATGGTTTCAATTTTATTCTAAGTACTACCGGTCCAAATTTCTCTCTCATATAATTCTGTTCTGTTAAATCTCTTGATGTTGAAAATATGTATGTGTCAAATCCGGATATCGCGAATACCACTATTTTCTTGTCAGCTACGTCCACAAAAGCGACCGCACATCCTTCAAATTTATCAGCTGATGGGGCATCCGCTTCATTTTCCCGAAAATCAGTCAAAGATCCTAGCCTAAAACTCCCCTTAGAAACGAATTTATTCCAGTCCTGTAACGATAAGTATTTATATACGTAATTCGGATTATACGGCTTAAAATCTTCCTTTCGAAAAGGTTCGGAAAATTCGTAATGATCCTCTTCATCAGAATCGTCACTATCATTGGAAAATTCGGACTGAGCCGCAGCTAGTTCAAACACCTCTCTGAAAGTCAGATTGGATGGCCCTACTGCAAATCCTCTGATGATTATACTTTGCGGTTCTCCAATATATTTGAGACCTACATTCGACAAAAACTCGAATGGGGGGCCACTAGAACCGTATTCAGGGAGCTTAGGGGGCATGTAATATTGTTATTCGAGGTAGGACATCTTTGCAATCCAACGCAATGCGGCGACCATCCCGAACTTGACCGCTAGGGAACGTAATTCCACAACCCCTTGCCCTCCCCCAACAAACCCGGCATCCCGCCCAGAGACCCAAACGGGCACCGTCGCGCCGACCCCGCAAGAGAGGACCACCCCATGCGCCTGCCCCAGATCACCGCCGCCGCCCTCCTCCTCCCGCTCGCCGCGTGCAACAAGGCGCCGGAGGTCACTGCGACCAATGCGACGCCGGCCGAGGTTCAGGAAAAAATCGAAGCGGCCGGCGGCAGCGAGGTGATGGTCCAGCCCGGCCGCTGGGAAGGGCAGATGACGATCGACGAGATGGACATGCCGAACCTGCCCGCCGAGGCCAAGGCGCAGATGAAGGCGCAAGCGCAGGCCGGCGCTCCGAAGACCTTCATCTCCTGCGTCACGCAGGAGGACGTGAAGTCGCAGAAAGCGTTCTTCACCGCGGAAGAGACCGACAAGAGCTGCAAATATGATCATTACTCCATGGCGGGCGGCAAGGTCGCGGCGGTGATGAACTGCGATCGCGGCGGCTCGAAGATGCACATGGAGATGAATGGCACCTATTCGGCCGACAATTACCGGATGACCGTCTCCAACAAGGTCGAGGGCGGCAATGCGCCGATGGACGCGATGAGCATGAAGATGACGATCGCCGCCAAGCGCGTCGGCGCCTGCAAGGGGACGCAGGACGAACTCTGAACGCGGCGAGACGAGTCCGTTCGGGCTGTCCCGTCACCCCTGCTTCATGGCATGGCCGCATCATGGCACTGGCAGGATCCAAGGGCGGCGATCGGTGCTGCCGGCATGCAAGGCGCGGAAAGTCCTGCACAAAAATTGCTGTCGGCCAACCCTTTGGCGTAATTTTCGGGCATCATGGCCGCCTTTCGACGCATAAATTGTTGGCGCGAGAGAGCCGGGCGAATAATCGCTCCAGGCCTTGGTTTTGCGTCATTCGGGGCGTCTGCCCCTACGGCATCGGAGCAACCGCGATCGTTCCAAATAGGGACTATTACACACAAGGTCCGGCGGGCACCCGCCGCGAAGCCTGTTCGCCGGGGCGAATTACCGATATAAGTCACCCCCTGTTCGGGAAAGATGAGTCGCGCTCGTATCGACCGGACCGGAGCTGAATCCATGATCGGCTACACGACGGTGGGGACCAATGACTTGCAGAGGGCCATGGCCTTCTATGACGCTCTCTTCGGGAGTGTTGGAATCGCGCGCCTCCTCGAATTGCCGCAACTCGCCGCCTGGGGCGTCAACTGGAACAAGCCGATCTTTGGCGTCGCCAAGCCTTTCGACGGCAGCGAGGCGACGCCCGGCAACGGCGTGATGATCGCCATCGGCCAGCGCACACGCGAAAAGGTGCGCACTCTGCACGCCAAGGGCCTGGAGCTGGGCGCCAGCGACGAAGGCGCCCCCGGCGTGCGCGGCGCGGACGGCAGCCAGGCTTTCTATGCGGCCTATATCCGCGACCTGGATGGCAACAAGCTTTGCTTCTACAGCGTGGGGCCGGGCGAGGAAGACTGACGGGGTCAGTTAGGTGCGACCAGCAATCCGGAAGCTGACAATCTCCCCTCCTCTTCAGAGGAGGGGCAAGGGGGTGGTGGCGATGCGCAGCATCGCTCGCATGGCGATAATCCGGCACCGCCCGACACCACCCCAACCCCTCCTCTGAAGAGGAGGGGGCTAAAGCGGTCCAAGTGCTTCCCGCTTGCCCCTTCGCCAGCCTGTGCTAACGGCGCGCCATGCTTTCGATCAACGACGTCACCGTGCGCCTCGGCGGCCGCACGATCCTCGACAAGGCGGGCGCTGCCCTGCCGCCGCGTTCGCGCGTCGGCCTCATCGGCCGCAACGGCGCCGGCAAGTCGACCCTCATGAAGGCGATCATCGGCCAGATCGACCCGGATGGCGGCAGCATCGATATGCCGCGCGGCACCCGCATGGGCTATATCGCGCAGGAAGCGCCGAGCGGCACCGCCACGCCCTTCGACACCGTGCTGGCGGCGGACACCGAGCGTGCCGCCCTGCTCGTCGAGAGCGAGACTACCGAGGACCCGCACCGTCTCGGCGACATCCACGAGCGCCTGCTCGCCATCGATGCCTATAGCGCTCCGGCCCGCGCCGGCCGCATCCTCGTCGGCCTGGGCTTCGACGAGGAGATGCAGCAGCGCCCGCTGGACAGCTACTCCGGCGGCTGGAAGATGCGCGTCGCGCTCGGCGCTCTGCTCTTTTCCGAGCCGGACCTGCTGCTGCTCGACGAGCCCTCGAACCATCTCGATCTCGAAGCGACGCTCTGGCTGGAGAATTTCCTCAAGGAGTATCGCGCCACCGTCCTCGTCATCAGCCACGAGCGCGATCTCCTCAACAATGTCGTCGATCACATCCTGCATCTCGAACAGGGCAAGGTGACGCTCTATCCGGGTGGCTATGATGCGTTCGAGCGCCAGCGCGCCGAGCGGCTGGCCCAGCTTGCCGCCGCGCGCGAGAAGCAGGCGGCCGAGCGTGCCAAGCTCCAGGACTATGTCGCGCGCAACAGCGCGCGCGCCAGCACCGCCAAGCAGGCGCAATCCCGTGCGAAAGCACTGGCGAAGATGCAGCCGATCGCGGCCGCGCTGGAAGATCCCAGCCTCTCCTTCGGCTTCCCCAACCCGCAGGCACTGCGCCCGCCGCTCATCACGCTGGACATGGCGGCGGTCGGCTATGACGAGACGCCGATCCTGCAGCGGCTCAATCTGCGCATCGATCCCGATGATCGCATCGCCCTGCTCGGCAAGAACGGCAACGGCAAGACCACCCTCGCCCGCCTGCTCGCCGCGCAATTGCCAGCTATGGAAGGCGCGATGCATGCGTCCGGCAAGATGAATGTCGGCTACTTCACCCAGTATCAGGTGGAAGAGCTGGACGTGGGCGATACGCCGCTCGAGCACATGACGCGCCAGATGAAGGGCGCCACCCCCGCCGCCGTCCGCGCCCAGCTCGGCCGCTTCGGCTTTTCGGGCGAGCGGGCGACGCAGAAGGTCGGCTCGCTCTCCGGCGGCGAACGCGCCCGCCTCGCCCTCGCGCTCATCACGCGAGACGCGCCGCATCTGCTCATCCTCGACGAGCCGACCAACCATCTCGACGTCGACAGCCGCGAGGCGCTGGTGCAGGCGCTGAACAGCTATTCGGGCGCCGTGGTCATCGTCAGCCACGACCGGCACATGATCGAGCTGGTCGCCGACCGGCTGGTGCTGGTCGATAGCGGCCGCGCCCTGCCGTATGACGGCAGCGTCGAGGACTATACCGATTTCGTGCTCGGCCGCGGCGCCGAGGCGAAGCGCGCCGAGGCAGGCGGCAAGGGCGACCGCAAGGCTGATCGCCGCGCCGCCGCCGAGATGCGCGAGCGCTACAAGACCTTGCAGGCTGACGTGAAGAAAGCCGAGAAACAGCTCGCCGATCTCAATGCCGAGCGCTCCCGCATCGATCTCGCCATGTTCGATCCTTCCAAGGCCGGCCCGCAGGAACAGGGCCGCACGATGACCGAACTGATGCAGCGCCGCGCCAGGGTCGAGACCGCGATCGAAAACGCCGAGCTGACATGGATGCAGGCCAGTGAAGCGCTGGACAGCCTCGACGCCGCTTGAGGATTGCGCCCTCTCAAATTCCTCCCCATCGGAGATGGGGAGGGGGACCACCCGCAGGGTGGTGGAGGGGAAATGGCGCGACGTTGATGCCCCTCCACCACCGGCTTCGCCGGCGGTCCCCCTCCCCAAGCGAGCTTGCAGAGGATCTTGAGTAAGACCCGTTGAGCGCAACCCCCGATCATGCCACAGCCCACCCCATCATGACCCCCGATCATATCGCCGCCTATCTCGACCGCCTGCGCCTCGACACCGCACCGCCCGCCACGCTCGCCGGGCTGGACCGCCTCCAGACGGCGCATCGCCAGGCCATCGCCTTCGAGAATCTCGACGTGCGCCTCGGCCGCCCGATCCGCATCGACAGCGCCTCGGTGTTCGACAAGCTCGTGACGCGCCGGCGCGGCGGCTACTGCTTCGAGCAGAACCGGCTCTACTCGGACATGCTGACCACGCTCGGCATTCCCAATCGCCCGCTCCTTGCCCGCGTTCGCCTCGGCATGCCCGCCGACGCCGTGCCACCGCGCACCCATGTGCTGCTGCTGGTCGAGCTGGAGGGCGCGCGCTGGATCGCCGACGCGGGCTTCGGCGGCAGCAATGTGCCCCCGCTCCCGCTTCAGGACGGCGCGATCGCGCAAACCGACGATGGCGCCGCGCATCGCCTGCGCCGCGTTGGCCTGCCCGGCGATCTGTCAGGCGAGTGGCTGCTGGAGCGCGCCGGGCCTGTTGCGGCCACCGATGGCCGCGCCGCGCCGCATGGCGACTGGCAGCCGCAATATGGCTTCGATCTTCTGACCGTCGATCAGGTCGACCTGGAGCAGTGCAATCACTGGACCTCGACCCGGCCCGAGACGCGCTTCACGACACTGCACATCGTCAGCCGTCCGCTGGCCGGCGGATTCGCCTCACTGGTGGAGCGCAGCCTGAGCTTCACGCGCGACGGCACGAACGAAACGCGCGAGATCGCCAGCGCCGCCGATTATCGCGCGCTGCTCGGCGGGACCTTCGGCCTCACGATCAGCGAGAAGGAAGCCGCCTCGCTGCCGCTGTTCTCAGCTTAGCGCGCGGACCACGAAGATGATGAGGATCGCGCCCAGCACCGATCCGATCAGGCCGGCGGGCTCGAACGGGCGGATTGCCCGCCCCTTGGCGAACAGGCGCGGGATGAAGCCGCCGACCAGCGATCCGCAGACGCCGAGCAGGATGCTCGCGATGATGCCCATCGGCACGGCGCCGGGATAGAAGAAGCGCGCCAATATGCCGACGATCAACCCGACGACGATGGTGCTGACGATCTGACCCATGATCCCGTTCTCCTCCGGTGCAAGACCACGGCCTGACGCCGCGCATGTGTATTATCTTGATAAGACGGCAGCCGGTCAAGCGGAACTACCGGCGCCGATCTTGCCAGCACGGGCCAAAGGCGTATAGCGCGGCCGATCTCGCCATTTTCCGCCAATCCGCCCGGGGGTGCCATAAGCATGACCGTCACCATCAAGACCGCCGATCTGATCGAGAGCGTCGCCGACGCGCTCCAGTTCATCAGCTACTATCATCCGATGGATTATATCCGCGCGCTGGGCGACGCCTATGCGGCGGAGCAAGGCCCGGCGGCCAAGGACGCGATCGCACAGATCCTCACCAACAGCCGCATGTGCGCCGAGGGGCACAGGCCGATCTGCCAGGATACCGGCATCGTCAACGTGTTCGTGAAATGGGGCATGGACTGCCGCCTCGACGACACGTCGAAGTCGCTGCAGGAAGTCGTCGATGAGGGCGTGCGCCGCGCCTATCTCCACCCGGAGAACAAGCTGCGCGCCTCGGTCCTCGCCGATCCCGCCTTCACCCGCCGCAATACCAGGGACAACACGCCCAGCGTCCTCCATGTCGAGATGGTGCCGGGCCATCATGTCCATGTCGACGTCGCGGCGAAGGGTGGCGGCAGCGAGAACAAGTCCAAGTTCAAGATGATGAACCCCAGCGACAATATCGTCGACTGGGTGGTCGAGATGATCCCGCAAATGGGCGCCGGCTGGTGCCCGCCCGGCATGCTCGGCATCGGCGTCGGGGGCACGGCGGAGCATGCCGTGCTGCTCGCCAAGAAGGCGCTCATGGAACAGATCGACATGAGCGTGCTCAAGGAGCGCGGCCCGCAGAACGACCTCGAAGCGATGCGCATCGAAATCTTCGATCGCGTCAACGCCCTCGGCGTCGGCGCGCAGGGCCTGGGCGGCCTCGCGACGATCCTCGACGTCAAGATCATGGACGCGCCTTGCCATGCCGCGTCCAAGCCGGTCGCGATGATCCCCAATTGCGCCGCCACGCGCCACGCCCATTTCACGCTGGACGGCTCCGGCCCCGCCTATCTCGAAGCGCCCAGGCTCGACGAATGGCCGGACGTCAACTGGACGCCGGACAAGGCGGCCATCCGCGTCGATCTCGACACGCTGACCGCCGAGCAGGTGCAAAGCTGGAAGCAGGGCGACCGCATCCTCTTGAACGGCAAGATGCTCACCGGCCGCGACGCCGCGCACAAGCGCATCCAGGACATGCTGGCCAGGGGCGAGGAGCTGCCCGTCGAGTTCAAGGGCCGCGTCATCTATTATGTCGGCCCGGTCGATCCGGTCGGCGAGGAAGTCGTCGGCCCCGCCGGCCCCACCACCGCGACCCGTATGGACAAGTTCATGCGCATGATGCTCGATCAGGGCCTGCTCGCCTGCGTCGGCAAGGCCGAGCGCGGCCCGGCCGCGACCGAGGCGATCAAGGACAGCAAGAGCGCCTATCTCATGGCCGTCGGCGGCGCTGCCTATCTCGTCGCCCGCGCGATCAAGGGCAGCAAGGTCGTCGGCTTCGCGGACCTCGGCATGGAAGCGATCTACGAGTTCGAGGTGCAGGACTTCCCCGTCACCGTCGCCGTCGACAGTGAGGGCCGGAATGTCCACCAGCTCGCCCCGCTGGTCTGGAAGGACAAGATCGCCAAGGAAGGGCTGCTCGAGAAGGCGTGACGGCACGGCTTCCGGCGGGGCGGCAATTGGGCTAACCTTTCAGGGCCGTCCAAGGAGCGCCTTTTCATGCGTTTACCCGCCCTGCCGCCCGGACTTGCAATGCTGTTCTGGCTGATCGTCGCGCTCGGCTGCGTCGTATCGGTCGGGACCGCCGTGGTGGACATGAACCGGTTCGGGCAGGAGACCGGGAGCGCAGGCGTCCGCATGCTGATCGGCCTGCTCGTCGGCCCGCTGGCGGGCGGCCTCGCCTTCGGCTCCTGGAAATCGACGCGCGTGCTTCGCCGGGCGCGGACCGGCGAGGGCGAGATTGCGCGCTGGCGCGTGATGCCGGGCGAGCTCGACGCCTTCCGCGCCGTTGACGGGGATCTGCGCGCGCGGCGGCGAAATGGCCTCAAGCTACCGCGGACATCGCCCGCCGATGGCCTGGAGGTCATCTTCCTCGACGATCATGTGATCGTCGATGGCCGGGTGTTCGCGCTGATGACCACGGGCAGCTCGCGCTTCTCCGGCGTGCAGATCGTCCCGGGCAATCCGCTCGCCATCCAGTTCGACATGGTGCTGACGAACCTCGTGGCCAGCTCGAACAGCTATCACATGACCCGCACCGGCCAGGCGCTGCGCATCCCCATCGCGACGCTCGCCCGGGCGGAGGGCGTGCGGGTGCTGGAGCATTATCGCAAGGCCGATGCCCGCGAGATCGTTGTCAATCCGGACCTTTACGGCGCACGGTTGCGCTTCGCCTATGGCTGGCTGCTCGTCTCGCTGGTCGCCATGGCAGCCGGCTTCGCGCTCAACCGGGACGGGATGAGCCCGGACGAGGTGATCCTGCCGCTGAGCCTCGCGGTCGGCGGCGCGGTCTGCGCGGTCGGCGCCGCGGTACTCATCCTCATCTGCCGGAAGCTGCGCGCGGATCAGTTCCGCCGCTGAGCCTCGCTGATCTTCGCTTCCTCCGCAGCCGTGAAGGCCGACTTGCCCTTGGGCGGATCGGCATCGAGGCCGGTCACGTAGAAGGCCACGCCCCTCCCCGACCTGGGATCGACCCACAGCCCCGAGCGCAATCCATAAGCCTCGCCGGAATGGCCGATGCGCATGACGCCATCGCCGAAGGGATCGTCGCGGCACGCCGCCGGACGACCCGGTGCCGCGAGGATCATCACCGCCAGCCCATAAGCGCAATGATAGCCGCCCGCGCTGTCGCCATTGCGCCCGTCATAGCGCCAGTGCGGCCGCGCCATTTCGGCAAGGCTCGCGCGCGACAGAAAACCCGGCACTTGCCCCGCCAGCGCCTGCCCGATCCGCGCCAGCCCCTTCGCCGAGATCCGCATCCCGCCCTGCGGCGAGAAGAAGGCGCCCTGCCGCCCGAGCTTGTAGGTCGCGACATCGCAGCTGCCATCGCGCGCCGGGATCGCCCCGCAGGCTGGCCTCACCCCGCGCAGATCGTCCCGCGCCACGGTCCCATCCGGATTGTAGAGCACGACCGCCCGCGAAACCGCCCCGTCGCTGCACGTCGTCCAGTTGAAACAGGCGTCGATCTTGAGCGGCGCGAACACCCTCGCCTGCATGATCGTATCGAAGCGCTGGCCCGTCGTCGCTTCCATGACGGCGGCCACGATCGGGAAATTGAGATTACTGTAGGTGAAGGTGCGCGCGCCCGGCCCATGCGTCGCATCCCACGCTTCCGGCCGCCGCATCTCGGCTTCCAGCGCGGCATCGAGCGGCAAGGCATAGTCGATCCCGTCGCGCACGCCCGCCGTGTGCGAGAGCAGCATGCGCAGGCTGATCGGCTGGTCTGGAAAGGCCGGATGGCGCAGCCGCCAGCCGAGATAGAGCGACACATCCCGGTCGAGATCGAGCTTGCCCGCCTCGACCAAGCGCATCACGCCAAGAGCCACGGCCAGCTTGGAGATGGAGGCGATACGCACCGGATCATCCGCAGTGACGCCCCGCCCGCTCACCTGGTCCGCGAGGCCCGCGGCGCCTGCGCCCGTCACCCCGCTCCGCTCGAACCGCGCCCAGGCGCTGGCGGCCGTGTCGGGCTGCGCGAGTGCGGGTGTGCAGAGGAGCAGGACCGACAGGAAGAGACGTTTCATTGCGCCGAGACTGGGCTTTCCGCTGGAGCAAGGCAAGCGCTGCGCAGGGCACTTAGAGACGCCCCTCCTCTTCAGAGGGGGGTCAGGGGGTGGTGGCGATGCGCCAGCATCGCTCGCGCAGCGCCAGTCGGACTGTCCAACACCACCCCACCCCCTCCTCTGAAGAGGAGGGGCTAATGACCGTTCCCCTATTTCCACCTGTCCCAATCCGCCCGTCCCCCCTAGGGATAACCAAAGCGCCGGCTCCGGCGCGGGGAAGGCGCACATGATCACCTCGTCCATCTGGCTCCCGGCCAGCCTGATCGCGGGCGGCCTGCAGGCGTGGCGCACGGCCGTGCAGCGTAAAGTCGGTCAGTCGTTGTCCGTCAATGCCGCAGGGCTGGTGCGCTATCTCTACGGCCTCCCCTTCGCGCTCGCCTTCCTCGCGCTTTACCATCTGGTCATCCAGCCCGGCGCCATCCCGTCGATCGGCACGCTCGGCCTGCTCTTCTGCGCCGGCGCGGGCCTCTGCCAGATCATCGCCACCAATCTGCTGCTCATGACCTTCGGCGAGCGCAATTTCGTCGTCGGCACCGCCTATGCCAAGACCGAGGCGGCGCAGGGCGCGATCCTCTCCTGGGCGCTGATGAGCGAGCAATTGCACCCGCTCGCCTGGGCCGGCGTCGCGGCCGGGGTGGTGGGCATCATGATCCTCTCGACCGGCGGCAAGCGCATGGGTCCCGGCGAGTTCATCCGCGCGCTCGGCGCACGCTCCGCGCGTTATGGCCTCGCCTCCGGCTTCTTCTTCGCGCTCACCGCCGTCGGCATCCGCCGCGCCACGCAGGAAGCGGTGACGCCCGATCCGATCTCGGCGGCGCTCACCGTCCTCGCCATCACCGTCGCCATGCAGACGGCGATCCAGGGCGCCTTCCTCGCCTGGCGCGAACCGGCTCAAATGCGCGCCGTGTTCACCACCTGGCGCGTCTCCGGGCAAGCCGGCCTGCTCTCGTCGCTCGGCTCGGCCTTCTGGTTCACCGGCTTCGCCACCGCGCCGATCGCGCTGGTGCGCATCGTCGGACAGATCGAGATCGTCTTCACCCTCAGTCTCGCCCATTATTATCTGCGCGAACCGCTCAAGACGAGCGAAGTGACGGGGCTACTGCTGGTCGTGAGCGGCGTCCTGCTCGCGCTGATCGGCGCGGCGCGCTAGACTGGCACCATGATCGCCGCCGCCTTCCGCTATTTCGGCCTGATCTTCGCGCTCGGCTTCGTGCTGGGCACGGTCCGCACGCTCTGGCTCGCGCCGGCGATCGGCGCGACCGGGGCGGTGCTGATCGAATTGCCGATCATGCTCGGCGCAAGCTGGCTCATCGCGCGGCGCCTCGTCACCGTCCCAAAGGTGCGCACGCCCCTCTGGGCACTCGGCACCGGCGCGTTGGCCTTCGCCCTGCTGATCGGCGCCGAAGCCTTGCTCGCCATCACTCTCGCCGGCCAGAGCCTCGCGACATGGGCCGGCGACCTCCTGCGCACGCCGGGCTGGATCGGCCTCGCTGGCCAGGCGCTCTTCGGCCTCATGCCTTGGCTCGCCGCCCTTCGCCCGGCGGGCAGACCAGGCACCGCATCTTCCGCCTGTCCTACTTCATCCGCATCATGGCATGAAGAATGAACGGCATCCTCCACCCAACGGCTCTTTGACCTCGTCAATCTCAAGGAAAATCAACCGGTTGAGTTCATCCTCGGCTTGGTCTTTCTGCACGCACCATGCGCGATACGTGTGAAGTTAGGGAAGTTCCGTCGCAAAACCGCGGAAAAGCGTGAGTTCAGACGGAAGCCTGACTGCCCGATCTGCGCAGCTCGCGAACATTCCCTTGCACTTTGGCCGCGAAGAGCATCGCATGAAGGCCAAAGCCGCACATCGACTCGTCAGCGCGCAAGCTCTTGAAAATTGAGCTTCAGTCCCGGCCTCGGCCAGCGGCACTTGAAGAGCTGACCGGTCGCCGATCCGGTGATCCACGCCGTCCGCATGTCCGGCCCACCGAAGCAGATGTTGGTCGTGATCGGATCAGGCACCGGCACATGCTCGGTGCTGCCGTCGGCCGGATCGATGATCGTGATGCCGCCGTTGAACAAAGTCGCCACTGCGACCTTGCCGGACGCCTCGACCGCGAGGCTGTCGAACCACTGCATGCCCGGCAGGTTCACGATCACCTCGCCGGCCTGATGGCCGAGCTCCGCCGAGACCAGCCCCGGCGCCGCGATCGGCAGCGACCAGAGCCGCTGGAGCATGGAATCGGCCCAGTAGAGCGTCTTCTCGTCCGGCGAGAGGCCGATGCCGTTGGGCGAGATCTGTTCGGAGCGCCAGCGGGTGATCTGCGAGCCGTCCGGCCGCGCATAATAGATGCCGCCCATCCGCCGGTTCTCGCCGTCCGACAAGCCGAAGCAGGTGAACCACATGCCGCCCGTCCGGTCGAAGACGATGTCGTTCGGCCCGTTGAGCGGCTTGCCGTCGCATTGATCGTACAGCGTCGTGACCGCGCCGGTCGCGAGATCGACGCGCTGGACATAGCCGCCCTTGTAATCGGTCGGGATGCCGAGCTTGCCTTCCTCCCGCCAGTTCTCGGGAAAATCGAACGCGCCGCCATTGTTGACGATATAGGCCGCGCCATCCGGGCCGATGGCAGCGCCATTGGGCCCGCCGCCGAGATGCGCGACGATGTCGATCGCCCCATCCGGTCGCACACGGGTCAGCGTCTTGCGCGCGATCTCGACCAGCAGCACGGAGCCGTCCGGGCAGGCGATCGGCCCTTCGGGAAATTCCAGCCCGCTCGCGAGCAGCTCCAGCTCGATCATCTGCCTCTCCCCATCGGCTTCGCGCGTTGCCCCGCACGATGTCAGAGTGGTGATCCGAAGGCCAGCGCCATCAGGGAAATCTGTGCTTTTGCGCCGGCTTGCAACGTGCGCAAAACCACGCGCGGACTGCACTTTATGCAAGCCCGCAGACAACAGCCTGTTAACCGCTTTCGGATAGCCAACCGGATTGGCGAGATTGCCCTGACGGAAAAACAGACGTGCCGAAGACGACCAAGCTGGAATCAACGATCGTGCGCGTCGCCGGAACCGTCGGCGACCTCGGCATCCGCACGCTCGATCTCCAGGCTGATATTGCCGAGCTGGCCGATCGCGTGACCGATCAGGCCGCGATGCTGGAGACGCTTGAGGAGGCCGCCATCGGCCTTGCCGCTTCCAGCGATCAGGTCGGGCAGAAGGTCGATGTCGCCCGCGCCCAGGCTGAGACCGCCCGCTCGGTGGTCGACACGTCGAGCCAGCAGCTTGCCTCCGCCTCGCACAATGTCTCCGAGCTGATCGATCAGGTCAGCCGTATCCATCGCGGGCTGGACGGCTTCAACGAGGCGCTCGCCAGCGTCGGCCATACCAGCCAGATGATCAGCGCCATCGCCAGCCAGACCAATCTGCTTGCGCTCAATGCCGCGATCGAAGCGGCGCGCGCGGGCGACGCCGGCCGCGGCTTCGCGGTGGTCGCGAGCGAAGTGAAGAAGCTCGCTCAGGAAACTGCCTTGGCCACAAAGCAGATCGAAGGATCGATCCGCGAGCTGACCAGCGAGGCCGAGGCCATGCTGGCGCGCATCGTCAGCGGCGCCGAGAAGGCGAATGACGCGCACCGCGCCTCGGGGGAGATCGGCGCACTCGTCGAGCGCCTGCGCGGGCTGATCCTCGGCCTCTCGGACAATAGCGAGGCCGTCTCGGGCAATGTCCATTCCATGCTCGGCTCGATCGGCAATATCCGCTCGGGCCTCTCGGAGCTTGCCGACACCTCGATCGACAACGCCATCGGCCTCCAGCGCCTCTCCACTCGCGTGACCACGGTCAGCGACGACACCAACATGCTGCTCCAGTATCTCGCCGAGAGCGGCGTCGTCATTCCGGACTCGCCCTATATCAGCTTCGGTCTGGAGGCGGTCGAGGGCATTGTCGCGCATCTCGACCGGGCCATCGTCTCCGGCGAGATCGGCATCGATGCCATGTTCAGCGAGGACTATGCGCCCGTGCCCGGCAGCGAGCCGCCGCTGTTCACGCATCCGGCCCAGCCCTTCATCACCGCCGCCGCCCGCCCCTGGCAGGAGAAGGCACGCGCGCTCCCCGGCTTCTTCGGCATGACCTGTACGGATCGCAATGCCTATGGCGCCGTCGCCATGCCCGAGCGCTCGCTGCCGCAGCGCCCCGGCGAGACCGAATGGAATCTCGAATATTCCCGCGCCGGCCAGATCTACAACTTCCAGGACACGCGCGATCAGGTTAAGCTTACCCAGCCCTTCTGCCTGAAGGCCTATCGCCGCCCGATCGCGACCACCGGCGGCGTCATGCTGCTCAAGCAGGTCATCGCCTCGATCCATGTGCGCGGCCGCCACTGGGGCGTGATCCAGCTCGCATATGAGGATCAGTCGAGCAAGGCGGCGCCGGCCGAACTCGCCAAGGCGAGTTGAACGTCAGCGTCGCGCCTCGATGGGCGGCTGCCTGTCAGCCATCATCGCGCACGCGCCCGACCAGGCCCCAGGCGCAAAGGACGGCAATGCTCGCGCAGAACATCATGCCGAGCGCCAGCGACAGCGCCGATCCCGTGGTCACTTGGGCGAAGAGGGCAACGATGATTCCGGCAATGGCGAGCTGGCCGAAACCGAGCAACGCGGAAGCCTGACCGATCGCGCGAGGATGAAGCGACAAGGCGCCGGCCTGCATCTGCGGCTGCACGACGCCCCAGCCGAAGGTGTAGACGATCTCGGGCAGCACGAGCGCTGCCCAACTGGTCGGCAGCGCCCAGGTCGCGAGCACCATCGCGATGCCCGCGCCCAGCTGGATCACCGTGCCGATCCGCAAAGTCGCCTCGAGCGTATGCGTCCGGATCATCCGGTTCGATGCGAGGCTGCCGAACACGAAGCCCAGCGTCGAAAGCGCTAGCATCAACGCATAGTGCCCTGCCGTCTCGCCGAACCGGCCGACGATCACTTGCGGCGCGCCGGTCGAGAACATGAACAGGACGCTATAGGCAAAGGCGTTGCCGAACACGAAGGCGAGCAGCGCTTTCGACCGCGCGATGCTGCCCAGCGACCGCAAAACGTCGCCGGGGTTCAGCGGCAGCCTTTTGTCCGCGCGCAATGTCTCGGGAAGGATGCGCAGGCTGGCAAGCCCGACGATCGCGCAGAGCATCCCCATGGCCAGCAGCGAGGCACGCCAGCCAAACAGCATGACCAGTCCACCGCTCAGCAAGGGCGCGAGCGTCGGCACCGGCCCGTAAATGGCGCCGACCAGCGCCAGCGTGCGCGCCGCATCGGTGCGATCGAGAAGGTCCCGCACGATCGTGCGCGCCAACAGAGCAAGAGCGGCACAGCCCACGCCCTGCAGGGCTCTCGCCACCACGACAAGGACGAAGTCATTGGCGCTCGCGCCTATCAGGCTTGCCGCAATGTAAAGCACAAGCCCGCCAAAGATGACCGGCCTTCTCCCGACGGTATCCGCGAGCATGCCGCAGAACAGCTGCGCAGCGGCAAAAGCGATGACGAAGGCGCTCATCGCCGCGGCGACATCGGCGCGCGGCACGTCCAGCGATGTGCCAAGCGCGGGCAGTACGGGCGACATACCCTCGATAGACAACGGGAGGATTGCGGTTAGCGCGGCGACCAGCAGGAGCAACGGCAGGGGCAGCGCCCTGGCGGACGACGTCCCGCCCGTCGCCTCGTCGGATTGAGTGGAATCTGACAGGATCATTCTCTCCCTAGAGGCGGCGGCATTGGAGCGAACGCGCGCGAAGCTGCGCGTTCATGCCCGTGCCATCTCATATCTCGACACCGGTTGCGCTCAGCTGTTGGCTGGGCCGTCGAGCTTCCCGAATTTCGCCTCGAAGCCGGCAACGTCGCCGCTGGCCAGGAAACCGGCCTGCTCGATCCAGTTGTCGCGCACGATGCGGCCCTTGAACGTGCCGAGATGCGCATCGACCTTGGCGACGTCGTCGGCATTCCAGGCGGCGATCTGATCGAACCGGGTGATGCCGAGCCCGGCCAGCGTGCTGTTGAGCTTCGGCCCGAGCCCCTTGATCTGGCGCAGATCGTCCGGTTCGCCAGCGGCCGCCGGCACGCCGATGTCGGTGAGCGTCACCGCGCCTGCCGCCGCGCCGCCGCTGGCCATGATCGCTGCGGCATTGCTCATCACCGCCGGCACGTCATCCGGCTTCGCGCCGCTTGCCGCGACATCCGCCGCCATCGACGTCTCGACGGTCTCGGCGACTTCCTCCACGACGTTGCGCGCCGTCTCGCTGACCGCGCCGACCGCCGTGACCGACGTATCGACATGATGCCCGACTTTTCCGGAGCGCGAGCGCAGGACCCAGATGACCATGAACGCAACGAGCAACGCGGCGACGATCAATATGGCGCTTTGGGTCATGGTCGGCCTCCTTGTTGTGCGCTTGTAAAATAACCATATGCCTCAAGCGGGAGGCAAGCCAGCGTCATCCCCAGGCCGTCCACAGAAAAATATTTTTCGTTCGCGGTTTCCTCCCTTGCGTTCACGCAAAGATCGCAATTGCGGCGCGTCGCTGCATTGCAACATGGGATTCACGCCATGAACCGAGTCTTTTCATCGACGAACCGAATCATTACGAACGTGTTAACGCCCTTGCATCGCCGTGCCGTTGTGGCACTATCGATGGTGGTTCGGAACGGGGGCCAACGCAACAACTTGTGTCCTGAAGCTGCGACGCGCTTCGCGGCCGAGGACCGGTTTGTCCCCGTCAAACGGGGTTGACCGAATCGAACGAAGAGAGAACATTCGGGGGTCTTGAGCATGGAGTTTCGCGATTTGCAGGCGGAAGCATCAGTATTGGACGCGGCACCGGCCACCGAGGCTGCGACGGAGAGCGCGCCGGTGAGCGCGAAACCCGCGAAGAAGAAGGCGCTCGCCTCGAACAGCGTCGATGCACGCCGGTTCGACGTCGTGACCGATCCTGCCCGTGACGCGCTCCTGACCGAGTTCGGCAAGGAGACGCTGCAAGACCGCTATCTGCTGCCCGGCGAATCCTATCAGGATTTGTTCGCCCGCGTTGCGGCAGCCTATGCCGACGATCAGGCGCATGCCCAGCGGCTCTACGATTATATCTCGCGCCTCTGGTTCATGCCGGCGACGCCAGTTCTCTCCAACGGCGGCACCGGCCGCGGCCTGCCGATCAGCTGCTATCTCAACAGCGTGGACGACAGCCTGGAAGGCATCGTCAACACCTGGAACGAGAATGTCTGGCTGGCCGCGCGCGGCGGCGGCATCGGCACCTATTGGGGCAGCGTGCGCGGCATCGGCGAGCCGGTCGGCCTCAATGGCAAGACCAGCGGCATCATTCCGTTCGTGCGCGTGATGGACTCGCTCACCCTCGCCATTTCGCAGGGCTCGCTGCGTCGCGGATCGGCCGCCTGCTATCTCGACATCTCGCATCCGGAGATCGAGGAGTTCCTCGAGATCCGCAAGCCATCCGGCGACTTCAACCGCAAGGCGCTGAACCTCCACCATGGCGTGCTGCTGACCGACGAGTTCATGCATGCCGTGCGTGACGGCGCCGAGTTCACCCTGCGCTCGCCCAAGGATGGCAGCGAGCGCGGCAAGGTCGATGCGCGCAGCCTCTTCCAGAAGCTGGTCGAGACCCGCCTCGCCACCGGCGAGCCCTATATCGTGTTCAACGATACCGTGAACCGCACGATGCCCAAGCATCATCGCGAGCTCGGCCTCAAGGTCTCGACCTCGAACCTCTGCTCCGAGATCACGCTGCCGACCGGCCGCGACCATCTCGGCAATGACCGCACCGCCGTCTGCTGCCTCTCCTCGCTCAATGTCGAGACGTGGGAAGAGTGGAAGGACGAGAAGATGTTCATCGAGGACGTCATGCGCTTCCTCGACAACGTCCTGCAGGACTATATCGACCGCGCGCCGGAAGAGATGGCCCGCGCCAAGTACAGCGCCGAGCGCGAGCGTTCGGTCGGCCTCGGCATCATGGGCTTCCACTCGCTGCTCCAGCAGCGCGGCATCCCCTTCGAGAGCGCGATGGCCAAGAGCTGGAACCTGCGTATCTTCAAGCACATCTCGGCCAAGGCCAACGAGGCCTCGATGCAGCTCGCCGTCGAGCGCGGCCCCTGCCCGGACGCCGCCGATCAGGGCGTGATGGAGCGCTTCAGCTGCAAGATGGCGATCGCGCCGACCGCGTCGATCTCGATCATCTGCGGCGGCACCTCTGCGTGCATCGAGCCGATCCCGGCCAACATCTACACGCACAAGACGCTGTCCGGCAGCTTCATCGTGAAGAACCCCTATCTCGAGAAGATCCTCCAGGCGAAGTCCAAGGACTCGACCAATGTCTGGAATTCGATCCTCGAGAAGGAAGGCAGCGTCCAGCATCTCGATTTCCTGAGCCAGGACGAGAAGGACACCTACAAGACCAGCTTCGAGATCGACCAGCGCTGGCTGATCGAGCTGGCCGCCGACCGCGCGCCCTATATCGATCAGGCCCAGTCGCTGAATCTGTTCATCCCGGCCGACGTGGAAAAGTGGGATCTACTCATGCTCCACTACCGCGCGTGGGAGCTGGGCGTTAAGTCGCTTTATTATCTGCGCTCCAAGTCGATCCAGCGCGCCGGTTTCGCCGGCGGGGTGGAAGCGGACAACACCGCCGAACTCAAGAAGATCGAGCTGCCCAACACTGATTATGACGAGTGCCTCGCCTGCCAATAGGCAGGTGACGAGACGGAAGGAGGATCGATCATGCCCATCCCTGGATCACGCAGGCCGGATGGGCCAGGCACTCCTTCCGCTTTCAGCACGCATGCCCGTGCGCATCGCAATCTCGACCTCTTGCTGAACCGCCTGCTGGCAGACGAGGAAATCGGCTTCAGCTATGATGAGCGCGAGAAACGGCTCGTCTGGAGCCGAGGCGAGACGATCCCCGGCCTCGACCCCGCCATCTACTGCAAATGCCCGCGCACCGGCGCAATCCTCTGCTACGCCCATATCGGCCACGCGCATCTGCGCTCCGGCTGGGACTATGGCTATGTCTATCCGCCGGAATATGGCGGGCTCGACTGCCTCAGCAACATGCGGCCGGAGCAATGCGAGGATTATCGGCCGGCGCATACAGCGCGACGCTGACCGCGCCGCGCGAACTTTCAAAGGGCACCCCGATCCAATCAACGCAACGCTCCTGCCCGCGCAGGAAGCGGGCCTTTACGCCTCTTCGGCCTTGGCGCGGCCGGCCGGATCCCACAAAGGCACCTTGCCGATCAGCTTCTCCAGCGCCTCGGTCGCGCGGCCCGCAATCATCACGATGAGCAGCCGGCAATGCCTGTCCGTGTGGTTCACCCAGGCGTGATCGGTCGCGCGTTGCAGGATCGTGTCGCCCTTGCGCAGGATCACCGGCTCGACACCTTCGCTCAGCAGCATGGTGATCTCGCCTTCCAGCACGTGCAGATAATCGACGCTGTTGGTGCGATGCATGTAGGGGGTGTCGCCCGGCTTGAACGGCGGCACGTCGGAGACGCGGACGAAGATGCCGTTCTCGATGACACCGGGCTGGAAAGGCTTGCCGGTCGGGTCGTCCTCGGTCGCCTCGATCTGGATCGGCAGCACCCGATGCGACCAGATGTCCTGGAAGCGGAAGCCATCCGTCCCCGCGCCCGAATAATGGCAAAGATCGTCGATCATCACGACCGATTTGCCGTCGGCGTCATGGCCGGTGATGACGCGGCGAAGATTGGGGTACAGATCCATCGTGCCGTCTAACATGCGCGCCTCTCCCGGTCGTATCGACTCTCAGTGCCGCGCCGATAGTAAACAGGTGAAGCAATCGCCCTTGTCAATTGCGAAGATGCGCCACTCTCATGCCGTGATGGCATGGTGTAGAAAACCGAGCATTGCGGAGGCGGCTCAAAACAGAAAAGTCCGACCTCCCGGGGGGACAGGAGGCCGGACCCTTTCAGACCGTGCAGCCGGTGTGTGGGAGAGTCACCGCCTGACGGCCATCTCCCCTTTTCGTCGCAGCATGTCTCTGACCCTGAAGCACCGAGATAGGGACGATGCGGGCCTGTTCAAGCCGCGTCGTCCCCATCGCGCTTTCGCTATTCTATAGATCAGGCGGTGCCGGAGCCGCCCATGCCGGTACCATGTCCGCTCGTGCCGAACAGCGGGGCATCACCACCGCCAGCCGCCGTGCGGCTCTTCTGACCGTCATAATCCGCAGTGATCGCTTCCGGCGTCACCACCGTCTCCTTGTGATGCAGGCTCTCGGGGAGCGGCACGCCTACCTTGAGGTAGACGCGATCATTCTCGATCCGATCGACACAATCGACATCGAGGAAATGATGTCGTCCGTCAGACGAATCCTTGCGCGTGAGCTGGATAATATCGCCCTCGAGGTGATCGACCGCGCCGATAGGTGCGCCGGAAGAATCCATCACTTCCATATGTTCCTTGATCTGCCACTTGTCGAACATGGCATCTCTCCTTGCTTCCTTGACGTTCACCGGCAAAACGGACGGGGCGGCCCGCGCGTTCCGCTCCGCGTCGCGAGCCGTCGCGTGCGCACCACGGCCCATCCGCGCGATTGCGCCGCGCGCAGGAAAGGCATAGCTTTCGCGCATGATCCGCCGCCTTGCCTCGCGCCGCCTCGCCCTTGCCTTGCCCATGCTGGCGGTGCTTGCCGCCTGCGCCCGCCAGAGCGCCGAGGCCGTGTCGAGCGCCCCCGGAACGCCCGGCTTCCTGCTCGGCCTGTGGCACGGCTTCATCTTTCCGGTCGCGTGGGTCTGTTCGCTGATCTCGCCGCGCTTCGCCATCTATGCCGTGCCGAACAATGGCGGCTGGTATGATTTCGGCTATTTTGTCGGCATCGTGTTTCTCGGTGTCGGCGCGCGCCATACCCGCACTGTTTACCGCACGGTCTATGTCGATCGGAGCAACCGCTGACCAACGCCGCGCTCATCATGGCCGGTGTCGCCGCCGCATCCGCCGTCGGCGGCGCGGCAATGCTCGCCCGCCCTGTCCGAAGTCCGCAGGGCGTCTATGGCAAGCGCATCGCCGCTACCATGGCCCTGTCCTTCGCGTTGATCCTGGCGCTGTTCGCCTGGGGACTGGAACAGGCTGCGGGCTGAACGTCCCTGCCCGACAGCGACTTCCGACCAGTTGATAGAAGCAACGGGTTCTGCTCGAGTTCGCATGAACGTGCGCTCGGGGCTAACTCCGCCTTTATCCGGCAAACGATCATTGACGACCGGACAGACCTTGACCTCGCTGTGAGCTTAGGTCTGCCGACGACCTGAACCAAAAATCTGTCAAAGTCGTGCTAGGTGCTTGGTCCCGGCATCAGAAACGAAAGCAGGAAACAGACAAAAACGACGGCAAGAGCAGCCCAGAACGGTGCCGCGATCCCATATGCATCGGCGAATTGACCGGCCAGGATCGGACCGACAACACCGCCCGCAATCTCACCGACGCCGATGGTCACTGCCACCGTTGCCGCAATGCGAGCAGGAGGAACCGTCTCCCCGGGTATGAGCACCGCGTAGATCGGCAATGCACCGACCGCGAGCCAGCCGGTGAAGAGCAAGAGCTGCAGGCCCCAGGCCGGCCCGGTCCACAACAGGATCGCGGTCGGCACGATCGCGGCCAGCCCCATGCCGACGGTCAGCATGGCTTTCCTGCCGAAACGATCCGACAACAACGGCAGGGCCAGGCCACCGACGCAGCCGGCAAGACCGAGCGTGCCCAGCACTGTCCCCGCCCCCGTCGGCGTATAGTGCATCTTTTCGACCAGATAGACCGACAGGAAGGTCGCATGGACGACCAGCCAGAACATAAAGCCGGCCGAAATCACAATGCACAGCCCGATCTTGCGGCGGGCCAAAGCGGTCAGTCCGACACCAACGCCAACGACATCCACCGCGCCATCTGATGGCCCTGCGCGTCCGTCTATTTCGCGGATGACAAGCCAAACGCCAGCTGCGAGCAGCAGGAAGGGAATGGCCGATGCGACATAGGCTGCCTGCCAGCCCCAGGCGTCGGCAATGTGGCTAAGCACGATCGGGCCGAGCATCTGACTGATCAGGAACATCAACAAAGTCTGCACGCCGATGTTCCGCCCAATCCGTTCCGGCGGAGACTGTGATGTCAGGATCGACTGGGTGATCGGCGAGATGCCGCCAAGGGCAGCCCCGGAGGCGAGACGAATAGCCAGCAGCGCGATATAGCCCTGCACCAGCAGCGAACCCATGGCGCAGATTGCGGCCAGGATCAGCAAGGGCACAAGCAGATGCTTGCGCTTGCCGGTTCGGTCGGACAGCCGGCCGATCACATAACCGGCAACTGCCACGGCCACGGCCTGCGTGGAATAAATTGCGCCGAGCTGGGTATTGGTCAGGTCCAGCGCTGCGATGAGATAGGGACCTATATAGCCCGTCGCGAGCCGATCGAAGGCGACAAAGGAAATCACGAGGCTGGTGACGAGCACCATCCGCATCTCATACCCCTGCCTCGTGCCTGACGGCGGAAAACCTATCGACGTCATCGCAAAATTCTCCCCTTCCGACATTGCGGACAGGCTCTTCAGGCCAGCGCCGGATAGTCGATATAGCCCGCCTCACCGCCGCCATAGATGGACGGCTGGTCGGGCTCGGCCAACGGTGCGGACCGGGCAAATCGCGCGGGCAAATCGGGATTGGCAATGAACGGGACGCCAAAAGACACCAGATCGGTATGGCCGCTCGCAATGGCATGGTCGGCGCTGGCCGCGTCGTAACCGCCATTGGCGATCGTGATGCCACCGAACGCCTCGCGCAGTGCCGGCGTCAATCTCTTGACGACCGTTGTTTCGGCCGGGCCTGCCACGGGTTCGACAACATGGATATAAGCCAGCTTGCCGGACAGCGCCTTGGCGAGATAGCCGAACGTGGCCACCGGATCGGAATCCGACATGCTGTACATGGAAAACCACGGCGACATGCGATAGCCGACACGGTCCGCCCCCCAGATTCCCGTGACAGCCTCGACGACTTCAAGAGGCAAGCGCGCACGTCCTGCTTGCGAGCCGCCATAGGCATCGCCGCGCCGGTTGGAGCCGTCACGCAGGAACTGGTCCAGCAGGTAACCATTGGCACCATGGATTTCCACGCCATCGAAACCCGCCATCAACGCCAGTCTCGCGCCATGGGCATATTGTTCGACCACGCCCGGCATCTCCCCGATGTCGAGCGCGCGGGGCGCGGGAAGCGGCTTGAATCCCTCTGCGGTAAAGGCCTCCCCCGCCGCCGGGATCGTCGAGGGCGCGATCGGCAAGCCACCGTCCTGAAAATCCTGATGCGAAACGCGACCGACGTGCCAGAGCTGCAAAAATATCCGTCCGCCAGCCTCGTGTACGGCAGCGGTCACGGCCTGCCAGGCGGCGACCTGTTCCGGTAAATGGATGCCCGGCGTCCAGACGGACCCGCGTGCCTGGTGGCTGATCTGCGCGCCTTCGGTGACGATCAGCCCTGCCGAGGCGCGCTGGGCATAATAAATCGCGGTGGAGGGCGGGGCAATCCCGTCGCCAATGGCGCGCGCGCGCGTCATCGGCGCCATGACGACCCGGTTTGGCAATTCAAGCGCACCAATCCGCGCGCCCGACAAAAGATTCTGCATCGTTTCGCCCATCTCCATCCTCTGATCGGAGCATGAGTGCTGACCGGAAAACCGTGACCTATCCTGCAAGATAGGCGCGGCGGGCTCAGTCGATAGGTGGCCCCAATGACAGTCCTCCGTCATTGAACACTTCGGCCCCTGTCATGAAACTCGAAGCGGGCGACGCGAGAAAGAGCGCAAGTCCCTTCATCTCTTCCACATCTCCCATGCGCCCAAGCGGGATCATGCCGCTCATCATCGTTTGCACGGCGGGATCGCGCGCGAAGCCATCCCCGATGTTGGTCACGAACGGCCCGGGCGCGATGGCATTCACCCGGATGTTGTAGCGGGCCAGCTCGAGCGCGGCGTTGCGCATGAAATGGGCGGCCCCTGCCTTGGCTGCGGAATAGGCGATACCGATCGGCATGGCCCGAACCGATGAGACCGACGTGGTGATGATGATCCGTCCGCTGCGCCGCGGCTTCATGTGCCGTACCGACGCACGCACACAATGGAACACGCCGTTGAGACTGATGTCGATCACGCGCGACCAGCGGTCTGCGTCATAATTTTCCAGGGCGCCGTCCACACTGCGTTCGCCGTCGGGTCCAAGCACCGTGCTGCCCGGATCGATTCCGGCGTTTGCGAACAGGACATCTATACCGCCGAAATCCCGGGCGCTGCTATCAATCGCCGCGTCCACCGACGCGCCGTCGCTGACATCGACCCGGTAGGCGCGAACAGTCTGGCCCAGCGCCCTGAGCCGGGCAGCTTCACCTTCTGCGCGATCCAGAGAAATGTCGAGTATCGCCACGCGGGCGCCGTGTTCGGCCAGTATTTCGACAATGGCGAGGCCGATCCCGCTGCCGCCACCGGTGACGATGACGGACTTGCCCCTGACGTCGAACATGTCCTGCAGATTCACATCGCCCTCCCGCGCCATATCGTGGCGGCCGCTATCGCCCTGGTGCAAGATGATCACCTACCCCGCCCATCGTCAAAAGATAGGTAGGTTGCCGGCGCTCCGGTTCGCGTCAAGGCGGTGGCAGGAGAGTTGCCCCATGAAAGATCTTGCAGGACGAGTGGCCTTCATCACCGGCGGCGGAAGCGGGCTGGGCCTTGGCATGGCCCGGGCGTTTATCGAACAAGGCATTGCCGTGGCGATCGCCGACATCATGCCCGACCACCTCGCGTCGGCGCGCGTAGCGCTGGGAGAGACAGGGCGCTGCCACTTCATCCAGCTCGACGTGACCAACCGGGCAGCTTTTGCGCGCGCCGCCGACGAGGCCGAAGCGCTGCTGGGGCCGGTTTCGATCCTGTGCAACAATGCCGGCGTCGGCATGCTGGGCAGCACGCAGACGACCGGCTATGTCGATTGGGACTGGGTGATGTCAGTCAACCTTGGCGGCGTAATCAATGGCATCCAGACTTTCCTGCCCCGCATGCGGGCGCGGGGAGAAGGGCATATCGTCAACACCTCGTCGATCGGGGGCATATTGCCGGGACCGGGTGGCGTCGCCTATCTCACGGCCAAGGCGGCGGTGCTCGGCCTCTCCGAGGCCATGCTGTGCGACGTGCGCGGTGAGGGCATCGGCGTCACCGTGATCCTCCTCGGGCCGACAGCGAGCAATATTCACAAGGTCGCGAAGCAGCGCCCCAAGCTCTATTCGGACAGCGGACTGGCGGCGTTTGAAGTGGAGTTCGGCGAGAAGCCGATCATCGCCGGTGGCATGGACCCGCTCGAAGGCGGCCGCCAGGTTCTGAAGGCCATCGAGCGCGATCAACTCTATCTTTTCACGCATCCGGAGTTCCGGCACGCCGTCCAGCAGCGCTTCAGCGCGATCATGACAGCCTTCGGCCCGGACACGGGAGAGCCGGCCGCAACCGAATCTCACGGCTTTCCGACCTTCAACCCGCTGTTCGCCGAAATCATCGCGAACAGCGGCAAAAATTGAGATAAACCGAGAGGATAAACCAGCATGCGTGAAGTCGAGGGCAAGGTTGCATTCATCACCGGCGGCGCCAGCGGTATTGGCTTCGCGATGGCACGGACATTCCTGAACGCCGGAATGAAGGTCGCGATCGCCGACTTCAGCGATTCCAACCTGGACGACGCCCGCGATCAGCTGGCCGGCGACAACCGGGACTATATGACCGTCAAGCTCGATGTGCGTGACCGGACCGCCTTCGCTCTCGTTGCCGACGAAGTTGAAGCGCACTTCGGCAAATTGCACGTCGTTTGCAACAATGCCGGCATCGGGATGGCCGAGCTGATCAGCCGCGCCGGCTACGCCGACTGGGACGAGATGATGGACATCAACCTGGGCGGAGTGATCAACGGCGTCGTGACGCTGCTACCGCGCATCCGCAGGCATGGTGAAGGCGGGCACATCGTCAATACGTCGTCGATGGCGGGCATTCTTCCACTTCCCGACGCGGGCGGCATCTACACTGCCGGCAAATTCGCTGTGCGCGGCATGACGGAATCGCTGCGGCTCGCGCTGGTGCCCGATCGCATCGGCGTATCATGCCTGTTCCCTGGCCTTACCAAGACCCGCATCCTCGACAAGGCGAAGGAACAGGTCGCTTCCGCCGCCGGAGACATCGACCCGGTCAGCGCCGGTTTCGCGGTGGCACAGGAAAACGCCATGGATCCGATGGACCTTGCGGGCGCTGTGCTGGATGCGATCCGCAACAACGACCCCTATATTATCGGCCACGCTGAGTTCATCGACGAGCTGGAAGAACAGCATCGCGAATTGATGGCGGCGATCCGCCGCGACTTGCCGATGGATCCACGCCGCGCTGAATTTGAAAACGGGCGCCGGGAAGGCATTCGCGAAATCAAGGCGCAGATGCAGGCCTGGTAATCGCCGCCATCGTCATGGAATGAGGCCGAGCCGCCGCACCCGGGCGACCACCTGTTTGCGGTTGCGGATCCCGACCTTGTCATAAACCTGCTGGAGATACCATTTTACGGTCCCTTCGGTCAGACCCAGCTGCTCGCCGATCTGGCGGTTGAGCATGCCCGCTCCGGCCATCGAGAGGATTTCTATCTCGCGATTCGTCATTCGCCCGCAGATCGCAATGCTGTCCTCATCATCCTCGTCGTCGCGCTGTTCCTCGACAGGCTCAAGCAAGCCGACAATCTCTCTCAGGAAGAGGCTGACGGCATCCTCCTTGACAGCTTCAGCCTGGGCCATCTGGCGCAGCAGGCCGGCAATCGGCTCCCCTTCATCGAGGAAGCGGCGCAGGAGGCGAGCCGGCGCGGCTTTCGCCAGCGCCTGAGCCAACGCCCGCTGGGCCGAAAGGCGCTCGCCCGACATGAGCAACAGTTCCGCAAACAGGATGTCCCACTCGACCGCCGCGGGGACTGCCTGTGCGGCGGTAAGGAAGGATCGCCACTGCCTGGCAAGTATGAGCGCGTCCCCAAATTGATCATCCGCCGCCATCAGCCTGCAATTGGCCATGGCCAAGACGCCATCGAGCACGGTATATTTGAACTGGCCGCGCGTAAGATTTGCCGCGCGATGGCTCGACAGGCCGCGCCGACGCGCAAACCGCGCGGCATCGTCAGGTCGGCCCAGCTTCAGCATGACCCGCAGATGCTCCGCGCTGACACCGATCCGCAAGCGATCCAGTTCGTGGCGACTGCCAAATTCCGCGGCGATATCCAATGTTCCGAGGCAGTCTTCGTGATCGCCTCGCAACAACTGGAGCCTGGCCCGGGTCACCCATCCGTTGAGCAACTGATCGACAAAGCCGGCCGATGTCATGAGCGGAACATAATGATCGATCAGTGCCTGTGCCCGCTCGATTTCGTTGAACTCATAATGCAGCGATGCGAGAGTCGTGGCCACGACGGCGCCGAGCGGGTCATCTCTGCCGCCAACGCGCTGCGCCACTTCCAGCCCCGATTGCAGCATCGCCTTGGCTCGTTCACTCTGCCCCATCAGAAACAGCGAGGGACCGGAAATGCCTGCGATGAACACCTCGCCATGCACGGCGCCGGTGCGCTGAACCTGCTCGCGTGCCAGCGCATCAAGTCGATCGATCTTCGAAAGTTTGTATTGTTCGCGTTGCGCATATTGGAGCGAGTTTTGGAAACTCCCCATCAGATAGGGACTGTTGCCGAAGTCCAGCCGACCGTCCAATGCGGAAGAACACTGGTTTTCGAGCGCTTCGACCTCGTAGGAAGCGTGGGCGATCTGCGTTTCACGGTGCGAGACAACCAGCCGCAACCATTTGAGATCCGCTGGGTCGGCTTCCGACGAGCGGGCCAGTTCATCCAGCCGTCGCTCTGCCACGGCCACCAGGCTGCGCGCCTCGGAAAGGCGCCATTGCGCCGTCAGCCGCCAGGCGAGACTGAGCATGAGGCGCGGATAAAGTGCAAGAATGTGGGCCGGAAGCTGAGACGCCAGAAGTTGCAGCGTCGGCTGCAAGCCGGCGGCGAACATCGCCTCGCAATTCTGGTCCAGAATATCCGCAGCGTAGATCGGATCCTGGCCCTTGATCGCATAGTCAAAGGCCTCGACATGATTGCCACTGGCGGTCAGCCATTGCGCAGCCCTCCGGTAGATGGCGGCAGCAACGCCCGGCCTGCGATCCTGCAGCTGGCGCCGCAGGAAGCCGGCGAACAGATGATGATATCGATACCAGCTGCGGGTCTGATCCATCGTCTGCAGAAACAGGCCAGAGGCTTCGCACCGTGCAATGAGTTCGCGACTGCCCGTATGTTCAAGGGCCGCGTCGCACAAAGCCGGGCTGAATTGCTCCAGCAGCGATGATCGCAGCAGAAAATCCTGCAGCTCATCCGGTTGCCGCGCGAACACATCCTCGAGGAAGAAGTCGGCGATCTGGCGGCGCTCGCCGGTGAAGCTTTCGAGGATGCGCTGGTTTTCGGGCTCCAGGCTCAGCGCCATGCTGAACAGCTTGATGCCGACGATCCACCCTTCGGACCGGTCCTGCAGCAAGCGCACCTGGTCTATGTCAGTGTCGGTGTCGGCCTTGCTCTTCAGATAGGCCTGAGTCTCATCCTCGACGAACCGGAGGTCTGAAGCACCCAGTTCGAGCATTTCATGATGGGCGCGAATGCGCCCGAGGGGAAGTCCGGCTTCTCCCCGTGTAGCGAGCACAAGCTGCATGCCGGACGGCGCTTCATCGATCAGCGCCTGAAGGGCGTCCAGCGCCGGAGATTCGGCAATCTGATGAATGTCGTCGATGATGATCCGGCAGCGGCAAGGATTGTCATCAACGCGCTCGCAAATCTGCTGAATGAGGGCCTGCCAGCCATAATAATGCTGGCTTCCGGCGGTTCGTTCCACCAGCCCCCTCCCGGACTCGCGATGCTCCTCCAGCGCCATGTTGAGGTGGCTCGCAAATGCCATCGGGTCACGATGGCGCGCATCAAGACTGATCCACGCAACCGAGTCACCGGCCGCGAGGCAGTGATTGGCCCATTGCTGCAAAAGGCTTGTCTTGCCGTAACCGGCGGGAGCTTGCAGCAAAATGAGCCGGGCACGATCGTGTCGGGAAAGCAGATGAAGGAGGCGCGGCCGCTCGACCAGGCTATGCTGCGGAACGCGCAGCCTTACTCGGCTGCGCGGCGACAATACGGCATCGGGCACCGCGACAACGTCGATCGGCCTTGCTTTCGCCATGTCCCTCTCCGCCTATTTTTTGGCGTCATTCTGCCCGCGAGTCCGCAGGGTCCGGCCACCGGATGCCTCGCCTGATCCTCGCTTGAAGTCTACTGCCCGTGAATAGCGGATGGCAATCACTCGATCCCCTATCTTGCAGATAGGTTCCCTCCCCTGCCCTACGGATCAGGAGAAGATCCAGATGGCAGTCGCGCAACCCGTGTCAGCGCCTGCCCGCCTGGGAGTTGAGGATGACGAGCACCGTAGCTGACGGCCTGTGCGGCGAACGACTGAAATATCTGAAAGACGTGATCGCGGCGGACATCGCCGCAAACGCCTATTGCGGAGCGGCGATCATCGTGAGCCGTCATGGCAAGATCGGTCTTCAGGAATCGCTTGGTGCATATAGCAGCATCGACAAGCGGCCCGTTCTGCCGGATTCGGTGTTCAGCCTGTTTTCCCTGACCAAGGCCTTCACCAACGTGCTGGTGCTGCGCGCTATCGAGTTGGGTCAGTTCGCGCTGACGACCAAGGTCGTGGATATCATCCCCGAATTCGCCGGCAAACCGCGCGAAAACATCCGCATCGAGCATTTGCTGACACACCGCACGGGATTGCCCTCCGTCTTCAGCCCCGCCCCCGGCATGCCGCTCGATCGGCTGGACGTCATCATCAGCGCGATCTGCGCCAGGGTGCATGCGGAGGAAGAACCTGGCGGGCGGGTTGCTTACTCGCCCATGGCGGCCCACGCCCTGATGGGCGAAGTCCTTCGGCGCACCGACCCGAAAGGCCGCAGATTCCGGGACATCGTGACACAGGACCTGCTGCAGCCGCTGGGCATGAACGATACTGCTGTCGGCGTCAGGCCCGATCTGAAGGACCGCCACATCGTCCCGGAGTTTCCGCCAAGCTTTCCCGCCACACACCCCTCCAGCACCGTCGCGGGGCCACATGGGGCTTTCGAGGATCCGGCAGCGGAAATGCCCTGGGTTGGCGTGGTGTCCACCACGGCTGACTTGTGGCGGCTGGCTGAAATGCTTCGCCGCGGCGGCGAGCTTGATGGCCATCGGATCCTGTCGCCCCGCATTCTCGACATGGCCACGCAAAATCGCACCGGCGATCGACCGAACGAGATATACAAGGCTATGGCCCTCTCGCGGGGCTGGCTGCCCTATCCCGCCTATATCGGGCTTGGCTTCTCGCTGCGTGGCGATGCCATCTGCCATCACCAGTTCGGCACGATGGCGACGCCCCGCGCCTTCGGCAATCACGGTGCCGGCAGTACGCTGCTCTGGGTCGATCCCGAACTCGACATGACGTTCGTCTGCCTGACCACGCGCCTCATGCCGGAAGCAGACAATGTCGAGCGCTTCCAGCGCCTGTCCGACATCGCTGTTTCCGCGGCGATCTGACAGACAAAAGAATACAAGGCCGCCACCCGAAGGTGACGGCCTTGCTCCCCCTTGGCTTGTTCCGCCTATCCGTGGTCAAACCGCCATGCATCGCCATCGGACCGGATCCAGCCCGCCGTCGGTTCGGTAAAGTGGCTACCGATGACCATGACATCCTCGTCCTGATACCGTTGCAGAAAGGAAAGCCGGGTTTCGCGGCTGTGGTCGTGGTCGTTGCAGAAGCGATTCCTGAGCCCCGGCTTCGCGCATTGCAGAGGATGGTGCATCACATCCCCGGTAATCACGGCGCGCCGGCCTTCTGAATTGATCCGGATGCTCACATGCCCAGGCGTATGGCCTGGCGTGGGCTCGAGACTGACTTCCGGGCAGACCTGATGATCAACGGGAATGAAATCGACCAGCCCGGCGTCGAACACCGGCTGGAGCGAGTCCGACAGATGATCCACCTCAGCATGGGCAATCCCCACAAGGTTGCGGATGAAGTCCAGTTCGACCTTGCTCATGAGATAGCGGGCGTTGGGGAAGGTCGGCACCCAGCGCCCTTCCACGAAGCGCGTGTTCCAGCCGACATGATCGAGATGAAGATGCGTACACAGCACGGTATCGATCGCCTCGGGCGCAAAGCCGGCATGGGTGAGATCGTCGAGGAAATCGCCGTGACGCATGTGAAAGATCGGCGCGAGGCGATATTTGTCGTTGCCGATGCAGGTATCGACCATGATGCGGCGATCCCCCGCGCGAATGGCAAAAGCCTGAAAGGCAAGCACGATCCGACCGTCATCGCCCGCATGGATCGGTCGCAGCCAGGGATGCTCGAGTACCATCTCCCGCGTGCAGTCCGGGAACATGAAGGATGGATCGATCTGCTCCCGGAAAATCTCCACGATCCTGACGATCTCGACATTTCCGACCGTCCAGCGGCGGATATGCTCACACGCCATTCAACTCTCCTCGTCAAGCGCGCCAGTCGGCGCGGATCATGTCCGATGCCTTTTCGGCGATCATGTAGGTGGCAGCGACGGTATTGCCGGAGACGATTGACGGCATGATGGAGGAATCAACCACGCGCAGCCCGACGATACCCCGCACGCGCAATCTCGGATCAACCACTGCTTTTTCGTCGGAGCCCATCCGGCAGGTGCCGACCGGGTGGCACATGGTCTGGACGGTTTCGCGGACGAACTGCCGGATCGGCCCATCGCCGACGGCGGATATCCCCGGCTTGTCCTCGGCAAGGACGAGCGACTGCAGAGGCTCGCTGGCAAAGATCCTGCGCACCCAGTCTATCCCGGCGACAAGCACGTCTTCGTCGGCCGCCTCGCCAAGATAGCCCCCGAGCACAGCCGGGGGGCCTTCAGGCGAGGTCAGCCAGACCCTTCCGCGCGACAAGGGCCGCAGGCCGCAGATCGCAGCGGTTACCCGATCGGCCGAATCCGGCCCCAACCGGCCCGCGCTGTCGAACGCATGGCTGATCGGGCGGAAATTGATCTGCAGGTCTGGCCGCGTCACATTCGGCCCGCCACGCACGAAGGCGACGGCCTGGGAAGCGCCGATCGTCAGGGGGCCCCGCCGGGTGAACAGCCAGCGCGCACCCTGCACATAGGCCCGCCAGCCCCGCAGCAAGGGGTTGAGCGAAGCGCCCGGCCGGACGCCGAAGGTCATATGCACATAAGGATGATCGGCGAGGTTGCGCCCCACCCCCGGCAACGAGACGATCGGCGCGATACCGAGCGCCGCCAGGTCCGCTCCATCCCCAACGCCCGATCGCAGCAGAAGATGCGGTGAGCCGATCGCGCCCGCCGCCACGATCACCTCGCCGGGCGTGCGCACGATCCTTGTCGCGCCGCTTTGCTCGAACGCCACGCCCACGGCCCTGCCGCCTTCGAACAGGATCCTGTCGCGCAGGCGCCGGTCAGCACGCGAAGATTGGGTCGCTTCCTGGCATGCGAAAGATAGGCCGATGCAGCCGAATCCCTCCGTCCGTTGCGAATCGTGAACTGTAGCAGGCCGGCGCCTTCCTGCTTGGCGCCATTATAGTCGGGATTGGCGTCTGCGCCGGCCGCATGGGCCGCTGCGCAGAAGGCGTGCGCGCTGCCATGCACATAACGGGGATCGGTCACGCTCAGCCGGCCGCCATGCCCACGGCCCGGCGCCCGCGCTCGATCCTCCAGCTCGTTGAAATAGGGCAGGACATCACCCCAACCCCAACCTTTCGCACCCTGGTCGCGCCAGCCGTCATAGTCCTCGGGCTGACCACGAACGAAGGCCATGCCGTTGATCGCGCTCGATCCACCCAGGACCTTGCCTTGCGGAAAATAGAGTTCGCGCCCGCCAAGCGTCGGCTCCGGCTGGCCCATAAAGCCCCAATTATAGCGATGATTGACAAATAGCCGCCCCATTCCCGCGGGCATCGCGATCCACAGGCTGTTTGCCCGCGGCCCTGCTTCGAGCAGAAGCACACGCGCCTTGCCGTCGGCCATCAAGCGGTCGGCAAGCACACAGCCGGCGGTGCCGCCGCCGACGATGATATAGTCAAAGTCGCCATCGACGGTCGGCACGCGCCCGCTCAGAACATCGTATTGGTGTTGAGCGATTTTTCCGGGACAGCCGTGCCGACGTCCCAATGCTCGACCACCTTGCCATTCTCGAGGCGAAAAATATCCACAACCGCCTGGCCGCGATCATCCGGTCCGGTGGTCACGTGGGAATGAACCCAGACCATGTCCCCGTCCGAAATGATCCGCTTGATGTCGTAGCGCAGGTTGGGAACGGTCGGCAGCCAACCCTTGAGCAGAGCAATGATGGCGTCCTTCCCATCAGGCGCGGTCGGGTTGTGCTGACGGTAGTAGGAACCGCCAAATCGCTCGAACGCCTCGGCCGGCTTCTTCTGGTTGAATGCCGTGTCGAGCAATGCAATCACCGCTTCTTCTGCCGCGTTGCGCCCCTTGACTTCGGCGTGTCCGGCTGCCGAAACAAAGGCCAGAACCAACGCCGAAGCCTTCAATATCCTGTACATTCTCATCTCCATTCCCATCCGTTAGCAGGAGCGCCGGACCATGATGGCCGACGCTCCCGCCTTGCGACCCGAATGCCGGGTTCAGAATTCGCGCTTGACCGAGAGCAGGAACTCGCGGGGCCGTGCCGGCGACCCGGAAACGTTGAAACCGGTCAGCGTGAACTTGTTGTTGAAGTGGAAAGAGTCGAACAGGTTCGAGACCGCCAGCGATGCCTGCCACTTATCCAGCTTGTAAGTCAGGCGCGCATCGAACACCGACCGGCCCGGAACATTGAACAGCGGGGCTGTCGGCATGGTCGGCGCGGGATTGTAGGTCATCAGGCTCTGGTAGCGCCAGTCCAGCCGCGGCGTCAGCGTGCCACCCGGAGCGGGGAAGCTGTACTGGATGCCCGCGCTGGCGTTCAGCTTGGGCTGAACGCGATTGCTGGGATCGAAAAAGGCAGGGCCCGTCCCGGTTGATTCGAACTCGTTATATCCCAGCGTGCCGTTGATCAGCAGATCACGCACCGGTTCGATTGTCACCTCGGCCTCTGCGCCATAGATTTTGGCCTTTTCGCCGACATAGAAGAACCAGGTGAACGGTGCCGAGCCGGCCGGGCAATTGGCAGGATCGAACACCACGTCCACATTCGCGCCGACGCATTCGAAACCGTTGAGCTGACGAAGGTGGCTCTTGTAGTCACTATAGAAGGCGGCAAGGTTCACGCGCAGGCGATGATCGAAATAGTCGCCCTTCGTGCCGATCTCGTAGCTCGTCAGATTTTCGCCAGGAATGGGCGCGAACTGCGTGGGCGTCAGCGGGCGGGGATTGATCGAGCGGGGACGGAAGCCGGTCGCGATCGATCCGTAGACCAGCACGTCCGAGCTGATCTTATAGTCCATGCTGATGGTCCAATCGACCCGTTCAGTGGTCGCCGACTGGGTCAGCACCGGAAAGCCGCTGCCGATATGATCGAAGGTGAAGGTCTTGCGATTATTGGTATAGCGCACGCCGCCGGTGATGTTGAATGCGTCGGACAGGTGCAGAACGCCATGCGCAAATGCCGAGCGTGACTCGTCCAGATAGGTATCGTTCTGGAGGAAATGCAGAACGACATAGTCGATCGCGCCGCCAAGATGGCTTTCCCCGTCGAGATAGAAGCCGCCGACCGTCCAGTCGAACTTGCCGCCGAATGCCTGCCCCAGCAACTGGAATTCCGCGGTCGTCTGGCGGTGCTGGATGTCATTGCCGTTCAGGCCGAAGCCGAGCGGCGACACGTCCGAGTCATGCGAAAACTGGCTGTTGTAACGTCGATGCGCGAGGATCAGCTTGGCCTTGAGATCGTCGTTGAACTTGTAATCGACCTTGCCCTGGACGCCCCAGCTTTCCACCGATGCCGTGTTGGGCTGCGAGCGGCCCGTCGCCAGGTCACGGTTGGAGGCGTAAGTCGTGTAAGGGTCCGAGGGCACGAACCTGTCGTCATAGACAAGGCCATAGTCGGCCAGCAGTTGATCGCGCACGACGCTCATGAAGAAATCGGGCGGCGCCGTCCGGCTCGACAGGATCGGATTGATGACCTGGATCAACGTATCGGGATTCACGTCGCGATGATCGTTGGTATAGTCCACCGCAAGATTGATCTCGAGCTTGTCGCCGGCGAGATACCGCAGCATCGCCCGGCCCGCATTGAGACTTTCGCCTCCCGTCCGACCGAGCGAACAGCTCTGGTTGTTTGCCTGATTGGTCATGGTGGCAAGATCTGCCGTCGGAACGATCACAGAGGGGAGCGCCGCTGCCAGATCGGCCGCGCTTCCTGCGGCCACCGCTGCGCCGCCGAGTCCGTAGCCGTCACCATAGCCAGCGAGCTGCGGCGTGCCGCGCTGGAGCATGTCGCACGTATAATCGAGAATCTTCTGATAGCCGTCCACGCGGCGCGAAACACCCGATACCCGCATGAACAACTGATCCGGAACGATCGAAAAATCGAACGAACCCTTGAGGTCGAGCCGGTTGAAGCTGCCATAGGCCACTTCGATGCTGCCGCTATCGTCGCCCTGGGGCGTCTTCGACTGAAGCCGAATCGCGCCGCCGAGCGTGTTCTTGCCGAACAATGTTCCCTGGGGACCGCGCAGCACTTCGACACGCTCGAGGTCCATCAGGTCCATTGCCGACCCCATCAGGGTGCTGTGATAGACATCATCGACATAGATCGCGACGCCGGGCTCGAAAGCGAAATTGAAATCCGCCTGAAACACGCCACGCAGCGACACGGTCGGCGTCGCGCCGACGGCGGCGGCGCCAGGGGTGATGAAGGCGTTCGGCACGACGCTGCCCATCTGCTGCACATTGCCGATGCTGCGATCGGCAAGCGCCTCCCCCGTAACCGCGGTAATCGCCAGCGGGGTATCCTGCAGGCGCTCTTCGCGGAAGCGCGCCGTCACCACGATTTCGTCCAGCTGGCCGTCCGAGACCTCACTCGAACTTCCACCTTCGGAAGCGGCGCTTTGGTCTGCAGCGGACTGCGCGTAGGCCGGTCCGGTTGCGATCAGGACGGCCGCAGCAAAGGCGGACACACCGAGGCGCAATTGAGCAATTCCTTTCATATCTCTCTCCCCAATAAATTCTTGTGAGGCTGTGCTGCCCGAGCCGCTGTGGAAAGTTACCTATCCCTCAAGATAGGATAGGCTTCCGGCCTAACCGGCCGGTTCAGGCGGAACCGGGCAGAGGCGGCGCACCGCGGTGGGGTCGTAGCTTTCGAACGCCTGGCTGGGCGGAAGGTCAGGGCGCAGTTCCGCCGGAAACCGGCTCCAGTCCAGCGGCTTGAGCTGGTAAAGCGGCTCGTTCACCCAGCCCCGATCGAAGGATGTCCTGAAATTCGCCAGCCAGCGCATGCGCAGGATGCGCCACTCGCCATCTTCGCGAATGTAGAGATTGTCGTACGTGCCCTGTTGCCAGACGGCGCGCAGTCCGCCTTCATCGGGAAAGCTGTTGCACCCTATCGTCTGCCACATGCCGTGTCCGCGCCCGGCGGCGCAGTCGACCTCGATCACCGGCGTCGTCAACATATGCAGGGGCATCATGCCCGGCTGCATGAAGAAGGGCCGCAAGACGTGAAGGAACATCGCCTCCACCTTCGCCCTGCCGACATAGATGCCGCCTTCGCCGATCTCGACGCTGACGTCAGGGTCCTGTTGCGCGAACAGCGAGAGGACATCGGCGTACCGATGCCCTTCCAGATAATACATGTAGCGCCCCTGGAGGTTGGCGATGGCCTGTCGGTCCGCCACTTCCCGAAGCAATGTGTGCTCGCCTGAGCCGATCATATCCGTCTCTCCTGATTTTGGACACGATCAGACGGACGCACCCTTCAGCCGCACCTATCTGTGCGGATAGGTGCCGATGCCCGCTGCCGGGCCGCAATCACTCCCGGACGGAGCCGCAGGGCTTATGATCAGCGGGAGAGTGAGAGATGGAATTTACGCGCTCGGAGGCAAAGGCCTGGGCAAAACAAAACTATAACGGGCTCGAAGGGTCATTGATGCCTTCGTTCAAGCCGGATCTCTCCGGGCTGGACGAGGAAGGCATCAGGCATGACGTGAACTATTATATCGAACACGGCATGTTCTCGGTCCTCGCGGCCGTCGAGTCGACGTCGATGACCATGGCGGAACGCTGCGAATTCGTGCGCATCGTTTGCGATGAAGCCCGCGGACGCATGCTCGTGTCCGCCCCGGTGCTGCTCGATACCTTCGCCGATGACGTCGAGTTTTTGAAATATTTCCAGTCCGTCGGCGGACACCATGTGCTGCTCGGCTCACCGGTCCAGTATCGCCCGAACAGCGAGGAGGAAGTCTTCCAGACGATGAAGGCGGTCTGCGACGCGGTCGATCTGTGCATGGACATCTATCCTGCCGCTCGCTTCGATCTGTCGCGCTTCGGCCATGGCACGCTGTCCATCGATCTGGTCCGGCGCCTGGCGGAGATCGACAATGTCGTGGGACTCAAGATCGGCAACCTCAACCCGCCGAACTATTCCGCCCATGTCTTTTCGGCTGTCGGCGAGCAGCTTCTGGTCAATGATCCGCTCGACAATGCCTGGGCATTCATTGTCGGGGATCGGGGGGCGCAATGGGCCGGCGCCATGGGCTACGACATGTGGCAGACCCGCGACGACCAGCGTGTCGTCCGAATGTTCAATCACTTTCGCGCCGGCCAGCTCGACGAGGCGATGGAAATCTACTGGGCGATCGAGCCCATCCGCGCGGCGAGCTGGAGCCTGCACGGCCGTGTGTCCAGTTCGGGCCTCTATCCGTTCCTCAGCTTCAAGTTCCAGCAATGGTTGGTCGGCGGCAATGGCGGCATGTTGCGCCAGCCGATCCACCGCATGTCGGAGTGGGAAATGGATTCGCTGCGTGCCGCGCTGGCCGCTTCCGGCATCACGCCGCATGACGGCCCGATCGAGGAATTCTTCGTCGGCCGTGCCGCCTATGCGCGCGGCGAGCGTCTGCCGCGCGGCGTGAACGTGCTGGGAGGGTGAGTCATGTTCGAGCCGAGCAACGACGCCGAACGGACCGTCCTCAGCTTCTTCCGCGCCCTGGGCAGCGAAGACTGGGAGGCGACGCGCCGCCTGATGACCGATGACATCGTCTGGTCGGTCATGGCCCGCGGCGTTCCCGGCGCGGGCGAACATCACGGTGCGGACGCGATCTTCGCCTTCATCAGGCCTGTCCGCGCCCTGTTCGAGCCTGGGTCACCGGTCATCACGCTGCGCTCCCTCGTGTCGTCGGAGAAGACCGTGGTGATGGAAACTCATGGCGGTGGCCAGCTCAAGGACGGCCGCACCTATGACAATCATTATGTCATGTCTCTGGATGTGCGCGATGGGCGGGTCTCGGCACTGCGCGAATATATGGACAGCTATTATGTCCACCAACTGCTCGGCGGGGATTGAATCCCCGCCGCTTCAGTCCGCTTGCCCCAGGCTAAGCGCGCCATCGATGACGATCTGTTGCCCCGTCACATAAGACGACGCCGGAGAGGCGAGGAACAACGCAAGCCCATACATGTCCGACGGGAAGCCGACCCGATGCGCCGGGATCGCCTTGCCAAACTCCGCCTGCAGGGCTTCGTCCTTGAGGTGCCCTCCGCCGATGTTGGTCACGAACATCCCCGGCGCGATGGCATTCACCGTGATGTTGAAAGCCGCCATTTCCAGCGCCACGTTGCGAACCAGATGCGCAGCGCCGGCCTTGGCCGCCATATAGGCGACGCCGATCGCTGGTTCGCAGCGCAGCGAGGCGGCGGAGGTGGTCACGATCATTCGCCCGGATCGGCGCGGCTTCATGTGGCGCGCAGCCGCCCGCAACGTCGCAAAGACACCGGTCAGGTTGATATCGATCACTTTGTCCCAGCGACGATCCGCATAGTTTTCCAGCGAACCCTCGACGATGCGCGGCCGGGTGTCACCGACCCACGCCCCCAGATACCCCGGCCCGGGATCGATGCCCGCATTGGCGAAGACGATGTCGAGGCCATGATGAGCCGCCGCCTCGTCGATCCTGGCATCGAGGGCATCGTGATCCGTGACATCGACGACAGCGCCGCGCACGTCGAAGCCCGCCGCCCTGAGCCGCCCGACCTCGGTCTCGATACGCTGCGGATCGAGATCCAGCAGCGTGACCCGAGCCCCGTTGGCGGCGAGCGCCTCGGCATAGCCGAGGCCTATCCCACTCGCACCGCCGGTCACCACCACGCCCCGGCCCGCGACCGCGAACAATTCTTCTATCTTTTGCACGCCGCCTCCCGTTTCAGATCACCGAGGTGATCGCCATGTCCGAAAGCTTCTGGAACCGCTCCACATTGTCGCCTTCGATCATCACCCCATGCGACAGGCAGACGAACGTCACGTCGCGCTTGGGATCGATCCAGTAAAGCATGCTTCCCTGTCCGTGCTGCCCGAAGGTCTGGGGCGATGTGAAGGTGCCGAACTGATGGTGGCAGATCGCGTCGCCTCGTAGCGAAAAACCGATGCTGAGATAGGCCGGCATCGGCTCCCAGCCGCGCGCGATGGCATTGCGGCCATAAAGCTGGTTGATCATGCCCGGCGTCTCGTCGATCCGGGTGCGCTCCACTGTTACCGGTGAGAGAATCCGCGCACCATCATACTCGCCGCCCCGCCGCAACATCTCGGTGAAGCGGAAGATATCCGACACGGTCGAGGCAATGCCCACCCAGGGCATTTCCGCATCTTCCTCCTCGAAGGCACCGTCCGGACCAAGATCGCTGTGGCCAAGATGCTGCAACGCACCCTTGTCGAACAACCATTGCGGCTTGATGTGCCGGGCGCGCAGATCGGCGCGCAGGCCGACCGACGTATCCTTGAGTCCCAGCGGCTTGATGATCGTCTCTTCCATGATCTGCCTGAACGAGCGCTTCAGCGGATCGGTGCGTCGCACCGCCTCGCCCATGAGCGCGTGGGCAACGGTCGGCGCATAGGACGCCTCCGCGCCGGGAAGCGCTGCGCTGTGAACCTTCTTGCAGATCGCATCGATCACTTCATCGAGCTTGTCGATATACATGCCGGGGATCGGCGTGAAGGTCATCGGCAGGCCCGAAGTATGGGTCAGCAAGTGGTAGAAGGTGATATCCTCGCGGACCCCGCCGGAGAATTCCGGGATGATTTCGCTGACCTTGGTCGTCAGCGCAAACTGGCCGGCCTCAATCGCATTCAGCGTCAATATGCCGGTGAAGGACTTCGTCATCGAGAAGATCGAGAAAACCGCATCCTTCTCGATGGGAACCTTGTTTTCCTGGTCACGATAGCCGACGGCCTCATGCAACAAGACCTCGCCGTGGCGGGCAACCAGGATCACCCCACCGAAGAATTTTCGTTGCTCGATCAAGGCTTCCATGGCCGGGCGAATCCGTCCGAGCCGCTTGCTGCACATCCCGAACTCTTCAGCCGTTCCAGTCACCATGCTCTCCCTGGCGCCAATGGCGCGATCGATTTGCTGGATCGTGGTTAGCGCCTTGCCGCGACGCCGCGACCTATCCGCCTAGATAGGTTCTTCCACGTCCGCCCACCGCCAGGACTGACCCGCAAGGGTTGCCTGTCGCGCAGCCTCCATCATCGGCAGCAACACCGCGGCCTCCCTCGCCGCAAAGGCCAACGACCTGATCCCGCGGCGCACAGGCCGAAATCGCCCCGGATGGATCTTCGACAAGGAGTAGATGCAATGCAGAATCTGGTTTTCGTCCGCTTTTTTCCCAAAGAAGGGGCGTTCGCGTCGGTCAAGGCGATGCTGGAGAATATGGTCGTCAACAGTCGCACGGAACCCGGTTGCCAAATCTACGATCTTTATGAAGCAACCACGCCGGAGGGCACTGGCGGCGTCCTCTGCCTGGTCGAACGTTATGCCGACGACGAGGCCCTGCTCGCCCATCGCGCGACCGATTACTACAAGGATTATCGGGCGACGATCATGGACTTCCTTGCGCAGCCGATCGAAGTCAATATCCTCGTCCCCATCGACGCCCTCTAGAAGGCGCAGGGAAAGGGTTGACATGAACGCCGAGAGAAATGTGAAGGCAGGTCACTATATCGGCGTGGCGAGGCGGGGATGTGTGTCCTGGCGCGGCATCCGCTATGCCAGGGCTGCGCGCTGGGAGCTGCCGACCCTCTGCGCCGCGCCGCAGGACGATGTACACTGCGATGTTCACGGCCCGCCGATCGCACAAGCCAAAGGCGCATTCCTGCCGATGCCCAGCCTGGTGGAAGACAGCCTGCTTCTCAACATCGATTCACCGGCGGCCGATGGCGCGCGACGTCCCGTCATGGTCTTCATCCACGGCGGGGCTTTTCTTTTCGGCACCGGTTCGGACTATGACGGATCACAGTTCGCCGAAGAGGGCGATATCGTCGTCGTCACGATCAATTACAGATTGGGCGTACTTGGTTTCGGAGATTTTTCCGCCCTGGGCGTACCGAACAATCTCGGGCTGCAGGACCAGATCGCCGCGCTCCGATGGGTGAGAGAGAATATCGCTGCATTTGGCGGTGATCCCGACTGCATCACCGTCGCAGGCGAATCGGCTGGATCCATATCGATTTCGCTGCTGATGGTTTCCTCGGCGCGCGAAGGCCTGTTTGACCGAGCCATCCTGCAAAGCGGCGCGCTAAATCTCATTCATGAAAGGGATATCTCTACCAGATTGGGCCAGCGCCATTGTGAAATACTCGGCGCATCCAGTCTCGATGCGCTGCGCCAGGTTTCTTTGGAACAACTTCTCGACGCACAAACTAGGATCGATGCGGAAGTCGAAGACGGCTTGCCGGCCAGTCCAGTGTATGACGGCGATCTTTTGCCGGCGTCATTATCGGACGCGGTGCGAACGGAGACGCCATCCATACCGATCATCGCAGGATCGAATCGTGATGAAGTCCGCCTTTTCGCCACGCCTCGAACGAGAGGGATGCTGCCGACGGAACGCGCAAAAATCATGGCGCTTGTGCGCGACCAGCATGGAGCCGCGTTCGAAGCCGAGATTGCTTCGCTTTATCCCGATACCAAATCCGACAATTTCAACCTTGGTTCGGACACCAACTTTTCGATGTCTACGCGGCTCTTTGCGGAGCGCCATGCCGCCGCCGGAAACCCTTCATGGGCATATCGCTTCGACAGAGCCGGCCTCTTCCTCGGTGCGACGCATGCCGTTGAGCTGACGTACTTGTGGCCCATGACGTTCAGGCAAAGCTTCATGCTGCGTGGAGGCCTGCTGATCGGAGACCGCAAACGGCTGGCCAAGCGCATGCGCCGGTACTGGATCAACTTCGTTCGCTCGGGCGATCCCGGCGCGGATTGGCCCCGCTATGAAGGCGAAGGCCGCGCGGTCAAACTCTTCGACAAGCGTGATAGTATTGCGAACGATCCCGATGGCGCGCGCCGTTCCGCCTGGGCAGGTCGTGAATTGCTACCCGCTCGCTCCTTGCGTTGATTGGCCCGCACCTTCTCTGTCGAATGAAACAGCAGCGTACCGCGATGGCTTCAGCAGCCTGCTCGACAACATTCCCGACTGTCCGCTTTCGATGTGACAAATCCCCAAAAGCCGACAACATCTTTGTAGGGCTCCTCGCGGGACCCCGCGCGTTGCAAAGAGGTGGCTGCAAGGCCGGATTTCTGCCTGCATGAGATCGCCATGATGGTATCTCCGCGAAGCGAACTCGGATCATATCATCAAATTGACCATCAAATCGGCGGGATAAGGGTGGATCGGCTCGCAGCAATGCGGAGAATACAGCAGAAAAACGTCAGATATTTTCCGGCCGCTTGCGGATGGCTCTGGATACCGTTCTGAACCGAGCCGGAATCGAATTGATGAGTTAATAAGCTGTATTTCAATAGTTATATTCGACAGCACTTGACCCCATCCATCAAATCGGGAATCGAATTCGGTTCGGTTCCTAAATGCGGAATCCCCAGTCAAACTTGGCCGATTCGCAGACAGTTCCGTCCCCGTAGCGACCATCCGTTCGTGAGGTTGCCGCGCTCGTACGAACGACCTGCTTTGGGGGACGTTCTGGACAGTCCGCTTTGGACCGCCCGAGGCCGGTTAGCTGCCATTTCATCAACGGGCTTGGCGGGATCCCCAAAATCGACCCGTGAGACAACATGAAAGCCGCTCAGTCTCCTTCTTGCACGTCGTCATATAGAAACTGGCAGGCCGCGGGAGCGGATGTACACTCATACGGCATAGGGACGGGATCTGCTGAGATCTAGGGTCCGGACTCACTACAGCCACCAGATGACGGCAGCGGCGATGCAGATGGCTCCCATGAAGTTTTTGAGGTTGCGATCGAAGCGGGTGGCGATGCGTCGCCAGTCTTTGAAGCGACAGAACATGCGC
>NZ_JAHKKS010000006.1 GCF_019737615.1 Sphingobium xanthum
GCACGCCCCTTCGTGCTAGCATCGTCACATGGCATCGTCATAGCATCAGCCGCCCCGGTCCGGATCAGAGGGCGGAAACTCGACGCTGATCAGCGGCCGCGCAAGGTGCCAGCAGGACACCGCTTACATAATCGCCGTGCCATCGCGCGAGCGCTCTGCCAGATTCTGCTGCACGAACGTTCGATCAGCGTCAGCGAGATCGATTTTGCGGACTCCAACATCGCCTGGTGACAAGGCGCCGGACCGCGGCGACGCACCGACTGCATCGTCATCTATGATTGCGTCTATGGGGGACTTCGGCTCACAGAAAGCCTGTTCGCCCAATTCCCCTATTATCTCGAGCGGCTCGCCCGGGCCGGTGCTCTGATCGGCAGCGAGGCCATGTTGTCCGGCGCGATGGTGGATCGTCTCGCAGCCTGGTTCCGCTATCTCTCTCTCTCTCTCTCTCTCTCCGAAGGCCTTCGCCGGTCCATTTGTCGGTGAGCACGTGCTGGTTGAAGCAAGGTTCGAACGGCCGGCACGATTTGAGATTTGTTGGATCTTCCCGATCGTGCAACGGAGCGCCCCGATCGCCCGCAACGCCGCTGGGTCACATTTTCGCGGCGCTCAGCGACGCCGTGAGTGCCTCGAACGCGGCAGGCGTTGGTCCGCGCTCGAACAGGTCTTGGGCCTCACTTCGAGGGCGCGGAAGCGGTTCGCTAGTCGATCTGCCGACCGCGATGGACACGCGAAGCAAATCTTGCGCGAGCCCAGTCGTGCGTTCGGCGACCTTTTGACAGCTTGGGGCAGGCAGGCGCGACCACCCTGATGGCTCCCTGATCAATCTTTTGAAACACTTATATCAAGACTAACCGATGAATTACGCTCATCAGAATTGCACTGCACGTGTGCGACAAGCTTTGCGGGAGGTGATCCGCGCTGTCAGAACGCTCCGACCGCCTGTCGGACGCAGCCTCGCAACCAGATGCGCTGGATCCGCGTCCATCCGTGGATGCCAGAGCAGCATCAGGCCGTGGAGGCCTGCCTCGAGCAATAAGGCCGTTAGCACTTCATAGGCCGGACTAACGTTTCGCTGTCATTTCGTTGAAGCGGTCGCACATGAACTCCATCAGTGCTTCCACATGGGAATTGGTGAGGCGATAAAAAATCGTCTGGGCCTCACGGCGCGTCTGCAAGACGCCGCCTTCACGCATCTTCGCTAGATGTTGGGAAACGCTCGATTGCGACAGTCCGCACAGATCAACGAGTTCCCCGACCGACGCCTCGCCCTCGCGCAGGCGGCAGAGCAGAAGCAGGCGCTGCTCATTGGCGACCAGCTTGAGCAGACCCGCGACTTCAGTCGCGCGCTCGCACAGGAGGCTGAATTTCATGTCCGCCATCTTCATTGTGTCACAGGCCTCCTGTCGTCCTTCAACACGACATAAATTGCCGGAATAACCAGAACGGTCAGCAGCGTCGAGGACGCAAGCCCGAAGAGCAGCGAAATCGCCAGCCCCTGAAAGATCGGATCGGTCAGGATGACGGCCGCGCCGATCATGGCCGCCGCGGCGGTCAGGGCGATCGGCTTGACGCGGATCGTGCCCGCCTCGATCAGCACATCGCGCAGCGGCTTGCCCGGTTCCGCGCTGTGGCGGATGAAATCGACCAGCAGGATCGAGTTGCGCACGATGATCCCGGCCAACGCGATGAAGCCGATCATCGAGGTCGCGGTGAACGGCGCGCGGAACAGCATATGGCCAATGACGATGCCGACCAGCGTGAGCGGCACCGGCGTCAGGATGACCAGCGGAAGCTTGAAGCTGCGGAACTGGGCGACCACCAGAATGTAGATGCCGAGCAGCGCGACCATGAAGGCGCCGCCCATGTCGCGGAATGTCACCCAGGTAATTTCCCATTCGCCGTCCCACAGCATGCTCGGCGTCGCTTCATCTTCCGGCTGGCCGTTGAGGCGGATCTGCGGCTTCACGAGACCTTTGGCGGCCCAGTCATGATCGTCGACCGCCCGGTCGACCGCGAGCATGCCGTAGATCGGCGCCTCATAAGCGCCGGCAAGCTCGGCCGTAACCATGTCGGCAGAACGGCCGTCGCGGCGGAAGATGGCGCGGCTGCCGGCCTCGGTGCGCGCATCGACCACGGTGCCGAGATCGATGAGTTGGCCGGTCGGCGTCTGCGCGACGGGCGTCGCGGAGAGCGCCTGCGTCCAGCTACGATCCTTCTGCGCGAGCGCGACGGTGATCGGCAGGGGCGTGCGCCCGTCGCCGCGCGGCGCATAGCCGACCGTCTGGTTGCCCATCAGCATGCCAATACTGTCCGAAAGCTGGCGCTCGGAAAGGCCGTAATAATCGACGCGGTCACGCAATGGCACGAGGCGCAGGCGAGGGCGCGCCTCGCCGAAGCTGTTGTCTACATCCACGATGAACGGTACCGACCTGAAGATTTTTTCCAGCTCGGCGGCCGTCTTCTGGCGCGTCGCGGCATCGGGGCCATAGACCTCGGCGAGCAAGGTGGCGAGGACGGGCGGGCCGGGCGGCGTCTCGACCACCTTGACCGAGGCGGTCGCGGGGAGCCCGAGCGCCTTGAGGCGCTCGCGCAGATCGAGCGCGATCTGATGGCTGGAGCGGCTGCGCTCGCCCTTGGGCAGCAGCGTCACCATGACGTCGCCCTGCTCGGGTTGCGACCGCAGGAAATAGTGGCGGACAAGACCGTTGAAGTTGAATGGCGCCGAGGTGCCGACATAGACTTCCATGGCGGTCGCCTCGGGCAACTGGCGGGCAATGGCGGCGACGCCTTCCAGCACGCGGCTGGTATTTTCGAGCGAGGTGCCTTCCGGCATGTCGACGACAACCTGCACTTCCGACTTGTTGTCGAAAGGCAGCAGCTTCACCGTCACCGCCTTGAAGTAGAACATCGAGCAGGCGACCAGCGTCGCGATGCCGACGCCGATCAGGAAGCGCCAGGCGGACTTGCGGGTGTCGATCACGCGATGCGCGACCCTGGCATAGAGCCGGCCGAGCTTGCCGCCGCTCTCGTCATGACCATGGCCATGCGGGAGCGTCTGCCGCGCGAAGCGGATCATCAGCCAGGGCGCGAGCACGACGGCGACGAAGAAGGAGAAGATCATTGCCGCCGAGGCGTTGACCGGGATCGGCGCCATATATGGACCCATCAGCCCCGAGACGAACAACATGGGCAGCAGGGCTGCGACCACGGTCAGCGTCGCGACGACCGTGGGGTTGCCGACCTCCGTGACGGCCTCGATCGCGGCCTGCGTCCGCGTCCGCCCGTCGCTCATCGCCCAGTGGCGGGCGATATTCTCGATCATGACGATGGCGTCGTCGACGAGGATGCCGATCGAGAAAATGAGCGCGAACAGGCTGACGCGGTTGATGGTGTAGCCCATCAGGTTCGAGGCGAACATAGTGAGCAGGATTGTCGTCGGGATGACCACGGCGGTCACGCCCGCCTCACGCCAGCCGATGGCGAAGCCGATCAGTACGACGATGGAGACAGTCGCGAGGCCGAGATGGAAGAGCAGCTCATTGGCTTTCTCGTTCGCGGTCTCGCCATAATTGCGGGTGACGGCGACGGTCACGCCGGCCGGGATCAGCTTGCCCTTGAGGCTTTCGACCCGCTCGAGGATCGCGTCCGAGACGACGACGGCATTGGCGCCCGCGCGCTTGGCGATGGCAATGCTGACGGCCGGCGCGCTGCTCCAGCGCTCGCCGGTCTTCGCCCAGCGCCAGGCACGCGCCTGATCCTCGCGCGGTCCCTGCGTGACGGTGGCGACATCGCGGAGATAGACGGGCGCGCCGCTCGCCGAGCGCACCGTCAGCAGGCCCACTTCCTGAGCGGAGGAGAGTGTACGGCCGGCCGTGACGGCGACCGCCTTGCCATCCTTGCGGATATTGCCGAGAGGAAAGCTGCGATTGGCCTGGCTCGCCGCGTCGATCACGCTGCTGAGCGGGACGCCATATTGGCGCAGCTTCGCGGGATCGGGCGCGATGCGGATCTCCTCGGGGCGGCCACCCACGAGGAAGGTCAGGCCGACATTGTCGACCTTAGCGATCTCGGTGCGCAGCCGGGCGGCCAACGCATAGAGGCTGGCATCGTTCCACTGGCCGGCCGAACCCGGCTTCGGCGTCAGCGTCAGGACGACCGCCGGCACGTCGTTGATGCCGCGCACCGTGATCTTAGGGTCGGGAATGCCGACCGGCTTCCTGTCCCAGTTGGCGCGCAGCTTCTCCTCGACCCGGATGGCGGCCTCTTCCGGATTCGATCCGATCAGGAAGCGCGCCGTGACCATCACGCCGTCATCCTGTGCCTGGGTATAGACATGCTCCACGCCGTCGATGCTCTTGACGATCGTCTCGAGCGGGATGCCGACCAGTTCGGTCGCGTCCGCCGCGTTCATCCCCGGCGCCATCACCTGGATGTCGACCATCGGCACGCTGATCTGCGGCTCCTCCTCACGGGGGATGGAGAAGAGAGCCAGTAGACCAACGGCCAACGCCGCCAACAGAAAGAGCGGCGTCAGGGGGGAAGCGATGGTGGCGCGGGTCAGCCGCCCGGAAATGCCGAGATTCATTTCGCGGACGCCCTGGCGACGGCAGACGGGGCGAACAGCGTGTCGCCCGCCGCGACGCCGCTCAATATCTCGACCCTGGCCGGATCATCCGCCGGCGCGATCTGCACCGGCACCGTGCTGAGCGTCTTGTCGTTCCCGACGACCTGCACCTGATCGATACCATAATGCGTCGTGACGAAACGGCGCGGCACCACCAGCGCCTTGCGTGTGCCGACGGAAACCGCAGCGCCGACCCGCCGGCCCACGAAATCGGTGGTGAGGCCCGGAAGCGTGGCGTCGACACGGATCTGTCCGCCGCTGATGTCGGGATAGACCTGCACGACGCTGCCCACACGCGCGCCGGAATAGGCCGCGTCGATCACCAGCACGCGCGAGCCGACATGGACCGCGCCGGCCGCGGATTCAGGCAGCATGAGGCGCAGAACCGGCGGCCCGGCGGTTACAGTCGCGATCGACATGCCGGGCGCCACCACCGAGCCAGACGGAATGTCGGCCCGCAACACCCGGCCGTTTGCCGGGGCCAGCACGGCGCCTTGCCCGGCCACGCTGGCGCTTGCACTCCGCTGGGCCTGGGCAGCGGCGACCTGCGCATTGGCCGCCCTCGTAGCGGCGACCGCCTGATCCAGGCGCGCCCTGGCATAGACGCCATGATTGTAGAGGTCCCGAATGCGGGTGAGATCGCCGTTGGCGCGGGCAGCTTCGGCCTGCGCCGCTGCAACCTGCGAGCCATAGGCATTGATCTCATAGCCGAGCCGCGCATCGACGATCATGCCGATGCGCTGGCCTTTGACAACAATGTCCCCCGCGCGGACGGAGAGGTTAGTGAGCGTACCGGGGATGCGCGCGAGCGCCTCCGCCTGGTCGCGGGTCGCGATCTCGGCGCCTACCGCCTTCATATCGGCAATGTCGCTCTGGGCGAGGCGCAGCGTCTCGCCCGCCGGCAGGCCGGCCACCCGCTGCTCGTGAGCCGGCTCGCTGCTGCATGCCGACAGCGCCAGCAACGCGCCACAAAGCCAGTAAGCTTTCGGTCCCTTCGCCATCACCCGTTCCCCCATTTGGCCGCTTCAGCCAGTCACCACAGGCAGGCCGGCGGCTTTCCACGCCCCGATGCCGCCGGCGAGATGCGTGTCGATGGCCGATTGTGCCTCACCGCATTTCTCGAGCGCGATCCCCGATCGCTTGCCGCCCGCGCATTGCAGCACGACTGTCCGACCCTGTGCATCCGGAACATTACGAGGTGAAAAGCCCGACAGAGGGAGGTTTATAGCCCCGACGATGTGTCCCGCTGCGAACTCTTCGGGTTCGCGCACATCGACGAGGAGCACCGAGCCCTGCTGCAGCATGACGTTGAGTTCCGCCGGGTCGATCTCACGATGGGTTCTGGCTTTTCCGAATCCGAACATGACTGCCTCCTGCAAATTGCAGTTGCATATATCGTTGATCACTTATATTAGTCAATGACGATTAAAGAGATGGAGCTGGGGCGATGGGTAAGCCGAAAATCATAGTTCTGGGCGCGGGGCTGGGCGGAACAATCGCCGCCTACGAAATCAAGGCTGCGGTCAAGGACAAGGCCGAGGTCATGACGGTGTCCGACTCAGAGACGTATAGTTTTGTTCCTTCCAATCCCTGGGTCGCCGTGCGCTGGCGCGAGCCAGAGGCGATCCAGGTCCATCTGCCGCCCGTCTTTGCCAAGAAGAAGATCGGTTTCACCGCTGTCGGCGCCAAGCGCGTCCATCCAGTCGAGAAACGCATCGAACTGAACGATGGCACGTTCATCGATTATGACTATCTGGTGATCGCCACCGGCCCTGATCTCGCTTTCGACGAGATCGACGGCCTCGGCCCCCATGGCGGCCACACTGTTTCCGTCTGCCAGACGGCGCACGCCGTAGCGGCTGCCGACCAGTTCGACGCCTTCTGTGGCAATCCCGGACCCATCGTCGTCGGCGCGGTGCAGGCCGCATCCTGCTTCGGTCCCGCCTATGAGTTCGCGCTGATCCTCGACACCGAACTGCGCAAGCGCAAGATCCGCGACAAGGTGCCGATGACCTTCGTTACCTCCGAGCCCTATATCGGCCATCTCGGCCTCGACGGCGTCGGCGATACTAAAGGTCTGCTCGAGAGCGAGATGCGCAACCGCCACATCAAGTGGATCACCAATGCCAAGGTTGCGAAGGTCGATCCCGGCGTCATGCATGTCGAGGAAGTGGGCGAGGATGGCGCGGTCAAGAGAACGCACGACCTCCCGTTCGGCTTCTCGATGATGCTGCCGGCCTTTCGCGGCGTGCCTGCCGTGCGCGGCATCGAGGGGCTCACCAATCCGCGCGGCTTCATCATCGTCGACAAGCATCAGCGCAATCCCGCTTTCCCGGACATTTTCGCGCTGGGCGTCTGTGTCGCCATCCCGCCGACCGGCCCGACGCCGGTGCCGGTCGGCGTGCCCAAGACCGGCTTCATGATCGAATCCATGGTCACCGCGATCGCCGCCAATCTCGGCGCCATCGTCGAGGGCCGGGACGCGAACGCCGAGGCGACCTGGAACGCGGTCTGCCTCGCCGACTTCGGCGACGGCGGCGTCGCCTTCGTCGCCCAGCCGCAGATTCCGCCGCGCAACGTCAACTGGTCGGCCAGCGGCAAATGGGTCCATCTGGCCAAGATCGGCTTCGAGAAATATTTCCTGCGCAAAGTCCGCAAGGGCGAGAGCGAGCCCTTCTACGAGAAGCTGGCCCTGCATGTGATGGGCATCCGCAAGCTGCGTCTTTGACCGGCAAACCCAGGAGAAACTGCCATGAATATCGATCGTGCCGTCCTCATGTTCGCCGGGTTCGTCGTGCTGCTCGGCATCACGCTGTCGTTCACCGTCCATCCCTGGTGGATCGCGCTGTCGGCCTTTGCCGGGCTCAACATGATCCAGGCAGGCATCACCGGCTTCTGTCCGGCGGCGATGATCTTCAGAGCGCTGGGCGTGCGCCCCGGAAACGCCTTCAAATGACGCCTCGCCGGCTGCTTGCGATTGGTCTGCTCGCCAGCGTCGCCCTGCCCACACAGGCGACGACGCTCGACGAGGCGATTGCCGCGGCGATGACGCATGCGCCCGAGATCGCGGTGGCCCGCGCGGACAGCGACACGGCCGCGGCGCGCGTGCGCGAAGCGAAGGCCGGCGGACTGCCGACCGCTACCCTGACGGGGACGGTCGGCATCGGCCGTCTAGATCCGCAGAATTTCTTCGGCCTCGGCGCGGCCAATGTGACGCCCCGCGCGGCGCAGGTGACGATCGAGCAGCCCCTCTATGCCGGCGGGCGCGTCAGCGCCGGCATCGCTCAAGCGAACGCCGGCAGGGATGCCGCCCGTGCCGGTGAAAGCGCGACGCGAAGCCAGATGGTTGCCACCGTAGCGCAGGCCTTTGGCGATGTGCTGACCAGCCGTCGCCTCGTCGCGCTCGACAAGGAACTGCTCGCCCAGGTGCAGGAGATCGAGCGACAGGCCCGGCTGCGCTACAAGGCCGGCGAGAGTCCCAGCACCGATGTCGCGCAGGCATCCGCACGGCTTGCGGAAGCCGAGGCGAGCCTCGCCCAGGCACAGGGATTTGCGGTCGCGGCCGATGCCCGCTTCTCGAATCTGACCGGCCTTGCGCCGGACGATCTCGAACCGCTCCCCGCCAATCCCGAAGTTCCCGCGACGCTGGACGAGGCAAGGGATGCCGCCCTCCGGCACAATCCCTGGCTGGCGGAAGCGGATGCCGGTCTGCGGGCGGCGCGAGCCGCGGCGCGCGGCGCGCGGGCGGAGCGGTTGCCGACGGTCGGCGCGTTCGCCGAAGGGGCAATGGTCAGGGACCAATTCTTCCCGGACTATCGGGCGGACAGCGCGACTGTCGGCGTCCGCGCGCGCTGGCAACTCTTCAATGCCGGCGCGTCGGCCAGGGTGGCCGGGAGCGACAGCGCCGTCCACGCCGCCGAGGCGCGGTTCGAGGCCATGCGGAGCCAGGTGGAGGAACAGGTCATCGGGGCGTTCCAGGCCGTTCAGACCGCTTTGCTGGTCGAGACGGCATCGATCCGGCAGGCCGAAGCCGCGGGACAGGCGCGGGACAGTGTCGCGCATGAAGTGCGTGTCGGCCTGAAGCCCCAACTCGATCTCCTGAACGCAGAGCGCGAAGCGACCGGCGCCTCCGCCGCGCTCGCCAAGGCCCAGGTCGACAGGATCGTCGCGGCCTACCGGCTGCTGAGCCTCATCGGCCGATAGACAAGCAAGGGAAAGAAGGACGCCATGCACGAGGATTGGCCGGAAATGGCCCGCGAGCTCAGTACTGCGATCACGGAGGTGCGGCTCGGCGCGCCGGAGGCGATGAAATCCTTCGTTCGCGGCGAACATGTCGGGACGCGCCCCGAACCCGGCTAGCGTCACGTTCACATGGTCGGGCGTGCGCCCGAGCATGCCGCAGGAATAGCGGGAAAAGCGGGAAAAGCGCTCGAACCCTTCTGCCGGGCATCGAGGTCTTGGCTGTTTCTGGGCACGATCAACCTGGCGTTCATCGGCTCGCCCGAGACCGGATCGGCGACCAGGCATTCGTCTGGATGTAGGTCAGCATGGTCGTTTTCCCAGCAAGGCCGGGTCGATCCGAGGGCAACAAAAAGGGCAGCATTTGTGGTCGCTGCACATGCCCTTAGCCGGATTTCGCCGGACGGTGTCTGGCGATTATCGGTCGAAAAATACTGTGAAACCAGCCGCTTACTGGACGCTGTTGAACGCATCCAGAGCCAGTATTGGTGCCAGAAGAGGAGGAATATTTATATTTTTATCTATTTGAAATATAAAGATAAAAATCGATAATTCGACTGAAAAGATCCCCCTGGTTCTACCCGCCGATGACTTCAGTTAGTGATTTGAGTCCCAATCCGCAGATTATTGATGATCTTTTTCGATCAAGCAATCTTCTCAACGATCAGGGTGAAATGCACTGCAAGAGGCATTCATGAACGGCATCTTGAGCTTGGCATCCACACGGATGATTCTCCACTCAGATGGTTCGCTTCCGAATGCTGCAGATCCTCCATCGATCATATCGACGCCCTATACGATGTTCTCATCGACACGAAGTGTGAGCACATGCGGCGATCATCGCGTTTGGATCTGGTGAGGGAGACCGGCTGGGCAGTCCTCGTGCTGCTGATATCAAACAATACGTCTTCGCTGGAGGAAATCGCATCCTCGACCGATGACCCGATCGACTTCGTCAACGCACTTTCTGAAGCGCTTGATTGACTTGCATGTCCTCTCGTTGTCACCTGTACGAATTGGCGCAATATTAATCCGCTTCTGTTTTCTTGCGGGCAGCGACACGGGAGGGATCGTTGAATTCGCCGCATGTTTCTGAAGGATCTGGCATGCCTGCCATGAGGAAGGCCGACGCCACCCCCCACGCCGCGGCATTGATCGAGAGCATGCGCGATATCGGCTACTCGCTGGAGACCGCGCTGGCCGACATAATCGACAATTCCATCACGGCCCGCGCGACGCATATCGAAATCCTGTCTGATACCGCGTCGGAGAGCCCGGCGATCGGCATTGTCGACAACGGCTGCGGCATGACGGAAGCGCAACTCGTCGAAGCCATGCGACCGGGCAGCCGGAATCCGCTTGATGACCGTGACGAGCATGATCTCGGGCGTTTCGGATTAGGTCTCAAGAGCGCTAGTTTCTCGCAATGTCGCCGGCTGACCGTCGTTACTCGCCGCCAAGGTCAGACGTCATGTGCGATCTGGGATCTGGATGAGGTTGCTCGGACGAACGAATGGGCAATCAGCCTCCATTCGGATCCAGCGTCCGTACCATGGTCGGATCGGCTTGGCGAAACCGGCACGCTGGTTGTCTGGGAAGAACTCGATCGCCTTTCTAGCGGTATCAAGCATGATCTAGCCCGCGGTGCCGACCACATGAACCGGGCGATCGCGATGGCCGAGCGACATCTCCGCCTGGTCTTCCACCGCTTCATGGAGGATGGGCGGCAAGCTGTCTCGATCTGGCTGAATGGCCGGAAGCTCCAGCCGACTGATCCTTTTGCAAGGCAGCATCCGGGACATCAGGAAGATCCCGAGGACCGGCTGCAGCTCGTTGGCGGTGTCGTCACTTTCCAGTGCTTCACCCTGCCGCATCATAAATCGATGTCGAAGGAGGAGTGGGAAGAGCTTGGCGGCCCGGAAGGCCATCTGCGGTCACAGGGCTTCTATATCTACCGAGGACGCAGGCTGATCATCACCGGGAGTTGGCTCGGGCTTGCGAGGCAGACCGAACTCACGAAGCTCTGCCGGATACGAGTGGATATCCCGAACACGATGGACGCCTCTTGGAAGATCGATGTGAAGAAGGCATCGGCCCAACTTCCGCCAGCCGTTCGTGATCGGATGCGCCACATCGTCGAACGCTTCGCTCAGACATCAAAACGGACCTATCAGCGCAGAGGGCAGCGGCTGGTGGACGAGCATCGCATGCCTGTGTGGCAGCGCGTGCAGAAGGATGGGATCATCATCTATCGACCGGATCCGGAACACCCCGCGCTGGCAAACTTCTCCGAAGCTCTTCCCGCAGAGCTGCGCCAGGCTTTCGCCAGCTGTATTTCATTGATCGGGGGCTCGTTGCCCGTCGACGCACTTCACGCCGACTTTGCCGGAACCGCGGAAGAAATCCGGGCAGACGAGGTGGACGAAGAAACAATCCGTCAGACGCTGGAGGCCATGGTTCCAAGACTGCTGGCCCAAGGCTGCGACGCGGATCAGGTAGCGCTCGTGCTTCGACAACTCGAACCATTCAAGACCGCCTGGGCCGTCACGGAAGCGATGCTCAAGGAATTCACGAAGGACGCCGACGATGAGTGAAAACCTCGCGCTTCTGGACACGATGGTCTCGCAACTGATCGCCAAGCAGAGCCCCCCGACTCCTTCGAGCATTCGTGAAGCTGTTGCGACATTGCGCGTCCTCCCGACCTTCCTCGACGTGTCGGACGACGATGCCGAAATGCTGGCGCGCGAACTCGAGGAGCGCGTGGGGATCAGCATGGGTCTTGGCGCAGTCGTCGAGGATCATGACTTCAAGCCGTGGCTCCGAGATGCGAGGGCGAAGGGCCAGATCGAATCCTACTACTGGAAGCGCTACGAGCAGCTGCTCAGATCCCGACGGCTTCCGAGGGACGTCATCATCGCGATGGACGAGGTGACTGATCGCGTTCTCGATCGGATGGGCAATCCGGGCGACAACAATGCATGGGCCCGGAAAGGCATGGTGGTCGGCCATGTTCAGAGCGGCAAGACTGCCAACTACACCGGCCTGATCGGCAAGGCTGCTGACGCGGGTTACCGACTTATCGTCGTGATCGCCGGGATCCACAACAATCTCCGCAACCAGACACAGGCAAGGATCGACGAGGGCTTTGTAGGCCGGGATACCGGTCGTCTCGAACAGCGCAAGACGAAGGCCAGACCGCGAACGATCGGTGTCGGCAACTTCGACGACCGCAAGGTGCCAGTCAGTCTGACCAACACGATCAAGGATTTCAACAAGGCAACTGCGACGACCAACACCAGCCAGATATCGTCCTATGCCGTCCCTGTGGTGCTCGTGATCAAGAAGAACTCGCGTACGCTCGGAAATCTCGTGGACTGGCTCAAGGAGCACAGCGTCAACCGAGGGTCCACCATGGTCGATCAGCCCATGCTGCTGATCGACGATGAAGCTGACAACGCTTCGATCAACATCAAATATGGCAAGGACGAGGTGTCCAGGATCAATGGGCAGATCCGAGAACTGCTCGGCCTTTTCAATCGCAGCTGCTACGTCGGCTACACCGCTACACCGTTCGCAAATATCTTCATCGACCCGGATTCAGAAAGTGAAGTGGCGAAGCAGGACCTCTTTCCGAGGCACTTCATCATCGGTCTCGACGCGCCAACAAACTATTTTGGCCCGCGGAAGGTCTTTCTCGATGGCGTCCCGGAAGACGGGCAGCCAGATCACCTGCGTTACATCGCCGACAACGAGGATCTGCTGCCGCTCAAGCACAAGATAGACCAGGCGGTCGATGAACTCCCGGACAGCCTTCTTGACGCATTGCGAACCTTCATCGTTGCTCGGACAATCCGGAACCTCCGCGGCCAGTCCACTCAGCACGCCTCAATGCTGGTCAATGCCTCCCGCTTCACCGGTGTGCAGAATCTCCTGCGCAACCGGTTGCACGAAATTGTCGAGCGCATCGAAAATGCTGTCCGCGTAGATGCTGCCAAGGGCGTCGCAGCACTTTCAAATCCGGAGATAGCGGCGCTCAAGGGCTGCTGGCAGGATGAGTATTCGGCGGACTTCCCTGACTGGGACAGCATCCAGGCGAACCTGCTTCCAGTGCTTGCGTCGGCATCGGTCGTCGCGGTCAACAGTGCCTCGCCTGGCAGTCTCGACTATGACAATGCTGGCGAAACCGGCTTGACCGTTATAGCTGTTGGCGGCTTTTCGCTGTCTCGAGGCCTGACCCTCGAGGGACTTACCGTCTCATACTTCCTGCGCAATTCCATGATGTACGATACCCTGATGCAGATGGGTCGATGGTTCGGCTATCGAGCGAACTACGAAGATCTCTGCCGCGTCTGGATGCCTAGGGACGCTGCCGGCTGGTACGCCCATATTGCCGAGGCCACCGAGGAGCTGCAGGCAGAACTCAAGCGTATGGAACAGGCGCGCGCGACGCCGGAGATGTTCGGTCTCGCGGTGCGCAGTCACCCAAGCTCACTCCTTGTGACAGCCCGCAACAAGATGGGGTCGGGCGAGAAGCATGTGATGATCGGTCTGTCGAACAATTTCGTCGAGACGACGAAGCTATCGGCCGACGATGCGTCGATCAGGCGCAACCGGCAGGCCGCCGCCAGATTCATGGAGGCAGTTAAGGTCGAAGGCCATCATCCCGCATCGAAGAAGGTTGTACCGGGAGGGCTTCTGCTCGAAGGGGTGTCTTTTCGCCTTGTCGACGATTTCCTGCGCGAGTTCGACAACTGTCGTGATTCCGTCCTTACCGACACAGGCCCAATCAGGAAGTACATGTCGACCCGCGCCGAGGATGAGCTCGGCGAGTGGGACGTGCTTCTGGCGAGCCGCATCGCGACCGAGACGCGGCCGCCACAGAATGTCGCCGGCTGGGAAATCGTGCCTACCGAACGGTCGATCGGCTTGGATGATCTCAAGCGCGACGTCCTCGCCATCAGCGGCAAGCGTTCGCGTGTGGCCTCACGTGGTGTCGAGAAGATCGGCGTTTCTCCGGAGCTCGCCGAGGAGGCGGAACGTCAGTATCGCGTCGGGGCGAAGGTTTCGGACGGTGCGGATGTGAACTATCCCGACTGGATATATCGGTCGGTTCGCAAGCGGCCCTTGCTGGTCATCTTTCATATCAGCATCAAGCGCGATGACGTCGCACCGGAGGATATCACCTCCTTTCCAGATCAGCTCGTAGTGGCGTGGAGCATCAGTTTTCCAAAGTCAGCTCGCCCGGACGAAAAGGTCGAATACATCCTGAATACCACCAAGATGCGCGAGCTCTTCGGGGAGGATGATAGCGACGAGGATGATCGCGATGACGATCAGTAACAGTCCGTGGGACGATCTTGTGCCCGGCGTTATAGATGCCCGTCGTGTCGATTCTGCTGGGAAGTGGGATTTCTTCTGGTGGATTTCGGACCGGGCGGAACCCGCCCTGATCCTTCGGCTTTCAGCGGGATCGACCGAAATTGCGCCGTTGCCCAAAATGCGGAGCCTCGACATCAGATACCGGGATGTGCCCGGCGGACGCGCGCTGGTTATCCTCCTGCGCGAGCCCGAGCAGCAGGAGCTTTTCGAGACCCTTTGCAAGGATGTCGTGAAGGCCGGCGAAGCGGCCTCGTCGGCTGACGATGCCCATGCCCGCTCGACCCGACGCACGTTGCGCTGGCATCATCTGCTGCGCGGTGGACGGTTCGACCTCCTTTCCATCGAGGAACAGCGAGGCCTTGTTGGCGAGCTCCATTTCCTCTCGCATTTGTGTGACCTCATCGGTCCTCGCGCTGCCATCGAGGCGTGGAAGGGACCCGAGGGCTCCGCGAAGGATTTCGAGATTGATCGTTGCCTCGTGGAGATAAAGGCAAGACGGGGCGCTGCACGTCCTCACGTCCAGATTTCATCGGAGGATCAGCTGGCCGATGTCGTCGGCACCCGCCTGTTCCTCAACGTTTACGACGTCGACGCCGCGATCAAACCCGCCGGGATGACGCTGACCGATCATGTCCGGGCAGCCGAGGCAAGGTTCAGCGATGCGGACATGACCGCGTTTGGCATGTGGGAAGCAGCCATTGAGGCAGCCGGGTTCGATTTCGAGGACGACTATTCCGAACGTCGCTGGACCATTGGCAGGATCCAGCAATTCGAAGTGGTGGATGCGTTCCCGAGGGTCGCTGTGCCGCTGCCGAGTGGTGTAGGATCTGTCCGTTACAGTATCGCGCTCGATGCATGCCAGCCGTTCCGTGTCGAAGCCGCCGTACTGGATACCGTCATTAGGGGAGACTGACGGAAATGGACGAACTCGCAGAATATCATCGCGAACTCATTGCCGATGTTCAGGGTGATGCGGATGTCATGGGCCTCATCACCGCTGAGGCGTTTCTGGAAAAGGTTGGAGAGATTCTCGACGAGGCCGGTGAGATCTCGTCCTTCGATCTTTGCTATTTCGATGGCCGACACGGCGGCAAGCCTCTGCATGTCGATGCCTTCGCCTGGGATCCGGACGACGAGGAAGGAGTGCTCAGTCTTGTCGTCTGCGACTTCGTCATCTCGGAAGAGCCTCAGGCGATCGTCGGCAAGGACATCAGGGACCATCTCACTCGGCTGGTGAATTTCACCGTCGCGGCCAAGATCCGCGATTTCCGCGAAAGTCTCGAGGAAACCAGCAGGGGCTTTGTGCTCGCGGACCTCGTCGCAACGATCTGGAAAAAGATCAGCAAGATCAAGCTGATCCTCGTGACAAACCGGGTCAACAAGGCGAAGACGGACGCTCAGCCCGTGGGTGAGATCGGTGGTATTCCGGTCACGTCCAACGTCTGGGACCTTTCTCGGCTGCATCGGTTCGTCTCGTCCGGCCAGACGCGCGAAGATCTCGTCATCGATTTTGCGGCAGATTATGACGGCGCTGTGCCGGTACTGAAGGCATCCGGTGATGGAGCTCCGTTCGAAAGCTATATCGCTGTCATTCCCGGCATCCAGCTAGCTGCAATATACGACAAGTGGGGCGCACGTTTGCTGGAGGCGAATGTCCGCAGCTTCCTCCAGGCCAGGAACAAGGTGAACCGGGGAATTCGCGATACCATTCGCAATCAGCCGGAAATGTTCTTTTCCTACAACAACGGCCTGACTGCGACCGCCAACAGCGTGGAAATTGCGGAAATGGGGGAAGGCTTCTTCCTTATGTCCGCCGACAACCTGCAGATCGTGAACGGTGGCCAGACGACCGCATCGATCCATGCTGCAAGGAAACTTGCGCCCGAACAGCTTGCGGACGTCTTCGTCCAGATGAAGCTGACTATCGTTCCGTCAGAGCGGACCGACGAGATTGTGCCGCGCATTTCCGAGTTCGCCAACAGTCAGAACAAGGTGAATGCAGCGGACTTCTTCGCCAATCACCCCTTCCACGTTCGCATGGAAGAGTTTTCCCGCCGCATTCTCGCCCCTTCCGGGGATGCGCATTATCTCGAGACGAAGTGGTTCTACGAGCGTGCTCGTGGCCAGTTCGCGGACGAACGCGTTCGTCGCTCGGTTGCCGAGCGAAAGCGATTCGATGTCGAGTTTCCCAAGGCACAGTTCTTCACCAAGACGGACCTTGCCAAGTTCGAGAATTCGTATCGAGGTAAGCCGCACATCGTCAGTTACGGTGCTCAGAAGAATTTCGGAGAACTCGCCAAGACGATTGGCGAGGAGTGGAGCCGAAGCGATACAGGCTTTGACGAGACCTGGTACAAGCGACTTGTCGCGAAGGCGATCATATTCCGCAATATCGAGCGCCTCGTGCAGCATCAGCCTTGGTACTCAGGCGGTTACCGGGCCAACATCGTCACCTATGCCTTTGCTAAGGTCGCGCATGATGCTGATCTGAGAAAGCGGGTCATCGATCTGGATCAGGTGTGGCGATTGCAGCGAGTGCCCGTGGCGCTGGAACGTGCCTGTATGGTCGCCGCCGAAGCCGCAAATGATGTCATCACCAATCCCCCCGCCGGAATTCGTAACATGGGCGAATGGGCAAAGAAGCAGGCGTGCTGGAGTCAGCTCGCTGGGCGTCTCTTGCCATACGAGCGGGAGTTCCACGACAGTCTGGTCGAGATCCAGGAAGCTCAGGCATTCAAGCGGGATGAGCGCCGCGAAAGGGCGGCGAAAAATGGTGTGGATGCTCAACGGGAAGTGGTCATCCAGGGAGGCGAGTATTGGGCCCATGTTCTGGCATTTGGAAAATCGATCGGAAAATTGAACCCGAAGGAACAGGGAATACTGAGCGCCTGCGCCCAGCTTCCGGCCAAGGTTCCCTCGGAGAAGCAATGCCACGCCGCCTTGGAGATCGTGAACCGCCTGGAGGCATTTTACTGAGTAATGCCACACGCAGGCTTCCATCCCGGAGCCATGTCGGGATTTCAGTGCGTCAGGATGTTGGCCAGCACTTCCGCGATTTGACGCGCCAGCAATGGAGGCACGGCGTTGCCCACCTGAACATATTGCTGCGTCCGATTGCCCTCGAAAAAGTAATTGTCGGGAAAAGTCTGAAGCCTTGCGGCTTCACGGACCGTCAGGCTGCGACACTGCAGCGGGTCGGGATGAATAAAATAATGCCCATCCTTCGAAATATGGCTCGTGACCGTGCTTGAAGGCGCATCCCAGTGTTGGACACGGAACCTGTCGGCAAACTTGCCGCTGTCCCAGTTGTGATGTTCAGGTGCCAAGGCCCGTGGAAACTCGGCGGCCTTGGGCGAACGTCCGAATATTTCCGCGAATGTGGTCGCGAACGCATATCGAGCAAGATCGCTCTCCATGTGTCCTCGGCTTTCGTGGTTGGGAAGCATCGTCAGACGCCCATCAGAAAGCCACGCCCCAAGCCGGTTGTCCCTCACTGGCGCCAGCCGTCTGCTCGACCTCGGGGGCAAGTCGTCGCCCAACTCCAACTTGCTTGCATGCTCAAGCAGCGCCTTCGCGACGCCGTTGAGCCAAGTGCCATCGGTGCGGCATGATGAGGCGGCCGTTCGGAAGGCAGAGACAACAGCATTACGCCAATTGTCCGAAGTGTCCTGCATTTTGCTGAGGCCACTGCGCAGGGCCGGCATGCCTTTCAGGACGCTGGCGACCGTAGCTCTGGAAGCAGGTTCGAGCGTCTGCCCAAATACCACGAGCGACTTTTTCGCAAGGAAGTCGCTGCGGATGCCCAGCAGGATCACGCGATGTCTGCATTGGGGAATGCCGAACTCCTCACTGCGGATCACATTTCCTGCGTGTTTTCCGCGAGCGCCAGCAACCAGGGGGAGTAGAGTGTAACTGTCCGGCGATCCGCCGGCCGCCCGCAGATCCTCCAGCACCTGATCGAATATGCTCTCGCCCGCGACCTTCGATGACAGAATGCCCTTCACGTTTTCCATGACGAAGGCAATCGGCTCGAGAAAGCGGAGAATGCGGATATATTCGCGGTAGAGGAAGTGACGATGATCTTCAGCAGCGTTGTAGTCCTTGATCCCGCGGTTGCGCGCTCGGCCCACCAGTGAATAAGCTTGGCAGGGCGGTCCGCCAATGACGATCACTTGGTCGTGCGCACCCTCCTTGATCCGATGAAGGCGAGGATCCAGTTCGGCTCGTGTCAATTCCTGCCCGAGAGTCAGCATCGCAGTCTCTTCGACTGCTACGCGCCATTCCGCTGGATGATTTCGGATCAGCATAGGGAGGTCGATCTCGCCAGCAATGTACTTGTAATAGCATTCCGGAAGTTCGCTGAACTGTCGCGTGAAGGCGCGAAGTCTGAGCGTGGCGAAGGCCGACGGCTCCATCTCCACGGAAAGGGCTACGTCGAACACCCTCGTGCCGTCGGAATTGCGCAATGAAGAAAATCCTTCGGCCAGCCCTCCAGGTCCGGCAAAAAGGTCGACAGTCTTGAAGCCGTGGCCCATCAATCCGAGATTCTCCGTTGCGCGCCCTCTTACCAGGGCGCACCGAACTAGCCAGGAGAAAAGACGTGGTCGATGTCGTCGACGCGGCGACGCGTTCCCGCATGATGTCAGGTATTCGGGGAAAGAACACCAAGCCGGAGATACTCCTCCGCCGAGTGATGCATGCCCGCGGTTTCAGATACCGGCTTCATGACCGCAAGCTGCCCGGGCATCCGGATCTGGTCTTCCCTCGCTATCACGCGGTCGTGTTTGTCCATGGATGTTTCTGGCATCGACATGAAGAATGTCGCTTTGCGACGATCCCCGCGACTAGGCCCGAGTTCTGGACTGAAAAATTTCAAGCGAACGTAGCTCGCGACAGTAAAAATGAGGTGATGTTGAACGAAGCCGGATGGCGGATCGCCGTCGTTTGGGAGTGCTCGCTCAAACGATCTGCCGGGAATGTGGGAGAACAACTGTCAGCTTGGCTGGAAAGTGCCACAGATGACAGGTTGGAGCTCTAGCGATGGGAGGGGCCGCCTTTCGGTCTTATGATCGATGATCTGCATTCCCGATCGACTTCGCCGATCTGGATCATGCGAGCCTGAAGTCCTGCTCACCAAGGCGGCCCTCACGACAGGAACGACTGTGAAGGAGGGTGGACGCCACGCTGTGGTGTTGAAAGGTTAGAAGCATCGATGACTCGTTTGGTTTTTCTCGATCAAAATGCGTGGATCGTGCTCGCGCAGGGCGCATGGGACAAAAGCAGATATCCGCGAGAACATGCTGCGTTGACGATGATCGTTGAGGGCGTGAAGTCGGGCCTTATTACGGTGCCCTTGACGTTCTCCAACATCTACGAGACGTCCAAAATCAATGTTCCGGATCGGCGCGCGAATTTGGCAATGACGCAATCGCTCATCAGCGGTGGGCGGATTTTCCGGAGCCGCCGCGCGATACTTGCGGAGACGCTCTTGGCGTACATTGCGGAAAAGAGCTCGATCGCTCGCGCGCTACCGGAGGAAGGCTGGTTTTTGTCCGACCTCTGGTTTGAGTCTGCGGCGGATTACTCGCCGGACGTTTATAGCGTCGAACTGTCGCCGGCTGTGCTGAATTTCATCCGCAATGATCCCGCGCGCGCGCTCTTTGACTACCTGCTCTTTCCCGACGAATCCGTTCGGGTAGAAGCCGTACGGCGATATAGTGTTGGTTCGGCGGAGCTGATTACACGTCTCGAAAATCGGCGCGCGATTGCGGTCGGCGAGACATTGGCGATGCGGAAACGCATTTACGGTGCGCGCCTGACTCTTGATGAGCTCGACTTCATATTGGCCGCCGGTCGTCGGCTCGGCCTCGATTGGAAAACTGTCAACGATATCGGCTCGTCACTCATGCGCGGTATCGTAGCCGATGTTCCGGTGCTGCATGTTGAGCGGGAGTTGGTCGTCCGGCTCGAAGACCAGTCCCGTGGCATCAGTGAGAATGATTTACGGGATATGCTGTCCTTCACCACGGTATTGCCATTTGCCGATGTAATGGTAGCCGAGAAACAGTTTGTGAATCTCGCACGCCAAGCCCGTTTGGGCGAAACCTTCAAGACCAAGCTGATTACATCGATATTCGAATTCGACCCTTCAGCTTAAATCTCTACGTTACAAGACCACCGCGGAGCCGACGCCGTCGAATGCGCCGGCTCCGCGTGCCGCGTGGCTAGTTTGCCGCCTTTGCCAAGGTTATCTTGGATGCTCGCGTGATGCGGGCAATCTGCCTGCGAAGCGGAGCGCTTTCGGGATAGGCCTTCGCTAGTAGAGTCTTGAGATCCGAGAGAATGTCGACAACACCGACCGCTGAATCAGCCCGTACGATCAGCGCTTCGTCGGGTGCCGCACTGTAATAGATGTCGACTGGATCGTGCAGTCGGTCGAGGACAGAGTGGGGAACATCCGCATAAAGCCAGTCTACGAGGATGCTGCAAAGTTTGTCCATTTGCTCGTTGACCGCCCATGGCTTGTGCCGCGACTGCAGGACTGCCGCGATCATACGGCCAGCCGCTTCATGTCCGGCGAGCGATAACTTTCCGTTCGGTTTGCGCGCGGCGCCGATAAAGGAGCGATGGAAGGGAACGGTCTTGCTCGACGAGCGCGGATTGATCGTGCCCTTAGCCTTCGCGCGCCGCCTGTCTTGGGAAGAGAGCGTCAGAGGCGTACAGAAAAGTCGATGATCGGCGACCGAGACTCCCGACCAGTCAACGGTGGTAACGGGATCGGGAAGTGCATTAATCCGCTGCATGAGGGCTTCGAAATCGAGCCCTCTGGCTGTGTCGACAGCGACGAACAGTGCGCAGCGGTAAGGAAAGTACATACCTGGCCAAACCGCTGCGCGGATTTGCCAGCCGTTGCGCCTAGCCCAATCAGCCCGTTCATCGCTGACCTTTGCGTCGGAATAAGGCTCATCGACCAAGACGAAACTGTCGGTCGCCGGATCTAGCCATCCCGAACCATGATCTTTGCGGGGAAGGTCGGTGTCGAGCCTCGCAGCGCTCTCGCGTTGGCGGCGATCGTCGCAAGGGCGAAGTCCCGTCGCTTCCATGAAGCGGAGCGCCCTTGCTGCTTGGCACAGCTGATCGCGTGCGAAGTCCTGCGACTGGCACATCATGTCCTCGAGCAGATGGTCCGGAGCGGCGAGCCGTAGGCCGGAAAGCCCGCGAACGATCCGCATCTCGCTTTTCGTGCAAAGATCGAGCAGCGGCTTCGAAAGCCAAATCTCCAGAGTTTCGCGGCCGATCGCATAGGTCTCGCGATCGGTCCAATAGGCGGTCAGGAAGAGTTGATGGGCCGGCGGGCGCGAGGCTGCGGCCAGAACTGCTTTTGCATGCTTGAGGTTTTCGAAGGATGCAGCTCGTGCTGCGCGTTCGAGCGCTTCCTTGTGCGGTACGCCCTCAGCCTTGCTGATGCGGCGGGCCAAGCGCTTTATACCGGCAATAGTCGATGGCCGAATGTCTTCAATCAACATGATTGTTCTCCCGGCTTGGTTTGTAGCGTCACCCGTCAACCACTACCCAAGCTCGAACAACATGATGAACGAGATCAGGTCTGAGATGGCAGCGCTGGACGACAGCTTGGGTTAGACGGGTGCCTAGCTCCTGCCGGGAGCATGCATCCGAAATACCGTGGCCGAGATCGGATTGCAAGTCATGGGGTAAACGCCGCGCTGTTCAGCAAACTCAACCATATGGATACGTGAGCGGATAGTCCGCTAGAAGCTAATGTTTCGCGCCAGCCAAGCCCGGTCGACCGATAGGTACTTAATATTGCAACCCGACAATGAGGAGCGTCTTGCCCTCCAAAACGCTAGTGCATCGCGCACATACCCTAGTTAGGATGTTCTTGATGCGTACCGATCTCGACCACCTTCCCTCAGCAAAGCAGCGTGAGCTCGAGCGGGTTCTGCAGATCCTGTTCGAAGAGTTTGACGACGCAACCCGGGCGGTGACAGGAGAGAAGCAGAAGCAGGGGCGGATCCAGAAGGTCATCCTGTACGGAAGCTACGCCCGAGGCGGTTGGGTTGATGAGCCGCACACCGCCAAGGGATATCAGTCAGATTTCGACCTGCTGATCATCGTCAACATGAAGGGACTGACAGATCGCGTGGCCTATTGGGCCAAGGCTGACGAGCGACTTAACCGTGAGCTCGGGATCACCAAGACAATCCGGACGCCGGTCAACTTCATCGTTCACACGCTGCAGGAGGTGAACGACGGCTTAGCCCATGGCCGCTACTTCTTCATGGACATCGCGAAGGACGGTATCGCTCTTTATCAGTCTGATGAAACGCTGCTCCATCAGCCTAAGCCGAAATCGCCGCAACAGGCGCTAACGATGGCGAGGGAATACTTTGACGAGGGTTTTCCGTCTTCAATGCGTCGCTTCAAACTGGCTCAAGACGGCATCAGCCAAGGCTTCCTAAAGGAAGCAGCGTTCGATTTGCATCAAACGACTGAGTTTCTTTATCACTGTGTCCTGCTGGTATGCACCTTCTACACCCCACACGTTCACAATCTCGGCTTTCTGCGCACCCAGGCTGAGCGGATCGATCGTCGCCTCGTTCATGTATGGCCGCGCGAGACGCGCAAGGAGCGCTCGATCTTCGAGAAGCTCAAGGAAGCCTACGTGAAGGCTCGCTATTCGAAGCACTATCGGATCAGCATTGATGAGCTGAACTGGCTTGGCGAGCAGGTCGAGGAGCTCGGCCGTGTGGTTCATGCGGTCTGCTTGGAGAAGCTCGCCGAGCTTGAGCAGGCGGCAAAAGCCGTCAACTGATTCGCCCCCTAAGCAGCGATTTCAATCCTCGAAGGAGAGCCTCCTTTTCAGTTTTGGATCACGCAGCGGGCAAGCGCGCTGCGAAAGAAGTGACGCACGGCCGAGGCCGTTTTGTAATGCACCGTACGCACGGGTGCTGCGATGCCATTTTCGTTAGATTTCTGCGGGTTTCCGGGTGTCACAAACTGTCACCGATTTTGTCACATCTTGTCGGACGTGTCTGCCAAGCGATTCGACAACAGCGGCCAAGTATTTGATTTAGTTTGTCACCTTTTGTCTGCCAGCGGCAGACAAATACAAAATCCTTTGCTTAGCCGGGAGATTTCCAGCTCCGAATACGCCTGTTCTTTCAGAGGAAAATTCGGGGCGCGTTCGTCGATCTACTGGACAGCCAGCGTGGCTTGGATCACATTATCCCTCGATCGGCTTGGCGGGCGATCGCGAGGAACTGCCGATGTCACTTCTGCCCGCCGCGCCAGACAATGGTTTCTACGACCGCCTTCTCGATGACGCTTTCAGCAAGCTGCCCAATTCGGCGGCGCGTCTGAGCGCACTCATAGGGAGCGACACAAACATTTCGCCCGAGGCTCTTCGTCTACAACTTGCCGAGCACTTGACCGCGCAGTTAAAGCTCTACTCCGTCCTGATGGCCTGGCCCCGCAGGAAGACCGTTGGGGATATCGGTGCGCTGCCCGCGTCTCTGTCAGAGGAAGTCTTCTGATGGCGAAGAAAGATCTCTCTGAACCTGTGCCTGTCCGCCGAAAGCGTGGCCGACCAAGGCGTCAGATCATGCTGAACGAGGCGATCCTTCCCAACCCGGCGCCCAGACCTTTTGAGCCTCTCACGGTCAGAATCCCATTGGCGATGCAGTTAACAGGATTGGGTCGATCCAAACTCTACGAACTCATCAAGGCGGGCGAAATCAAAGCGGTAAAGGTGGGCGCATCGACGCTCATCACGCTCGCCAGTCTACGTGAGCTTGTGGAAAGAAGCGGTGTTCAAGGGAAGTAGCGATCCCGCAATTGCCCTAAATCTGAGTGCGAAATCAAGATAAGCCTATGAGATCTCGCCAATTTGGCCAGATATATCATGTTGATCCGGTCTATCATTTGTGATTAGCTTTGACCTTCAGGCGCGCGAAATTTCTCTCGACAGGGATATTCAACGATGTCGCAGTTCCATGCGATCTCGGCGCCCTTCGCTGTTCAGCCGATCCGACCGAACGTCGTCGCAAATGGCAAGCAAGACAGCATCGACGCCGAAGCACCAGCAAAGGCGGGGCTATGCTAGCCGCCGAGCGTATCTACGGGGATCTGAAGAAGGCCATTCTGCGCGGAGAGTTTCTCCATGTGGACTATATCAGCCCGCGGGATCTGAACGAGCGTTTCGGCTGGAGTTTGACGCCATTGCGGGAGGCCACGAGACGCCTCGCGGGAGAAGGATTGCTCTTCATCCGGCCGCGAGAAGGGTACCGCACATTCTCCCAGAACGAATTCGATCTTCATGCGCGATATGCGATGAACCTCGAGGTTCTCAAACTGGCACTGAAGCGGGCACGCAGTCCCACACTGCTGCGCGGCATCAGAGACGCGGCCAATCAAGCTCTCTCGGAAGAGCCTGACGCACTTATCGCCGTCGTCGAACAACTGTTCCTGGCTATCGGTGGAGCGGTCCTCAGCTACGAATATTGGAGCACCATTACCGGACTGAACAACCGGCTCTACACGGCGAGACTCGCCGAGGCATATGTGCGTGAGGATCTCGCCGCTGAGGTCCATGCTCTGCTGGAATCCGCTCAGAGCGGTGTTCATCTGAACCTGAAGAAGAACATAATCGCCTATCATCGATCTCGAATGAAGCAGGTCAGAATCTTGGCGGACACGATCGAGAAATGGGCTCCATTCAAATAGCTCAATGAAAAATAGACGATAATTTTTCTAAGGAAATTTCAAGTCTTGGCTCTCAACATATGAAGATGGCGATAAGCAGAGGTGGAGATTTATAAGTCACGTATATTTTGATTATAAACTTAAGCTCTTTCGAAACGGCACTTAAAATCACTCCTGCCGCGCTGACGCGGCGAAACATGAGGAGTGTGTCATGCAACATTCGATCGAAGATCGCGACGACCAGCTGATCGAGCTGGGCGTCGCCAGTGCCGAGACCAACGGCCCGCCCAATGGTTCGGTCGATGGCGAAGGTGAGCTGATTTCCTTCGGCATCTCGAACGATTGACCTTCTCGCCGGCGTGCGGGCGCCTCGCACGCCGGCTCCAAGCTGGGGCTTCCGATCATGGGCTATGCACTGCGGCCTGGTATTTCCTTCTGTGTTGTTGATGGGCGAACGATCTTCCTCGATCTGAAGGCCGATCGCTATTCCGGCCTTCCGCCGACCATGGAAGAAGCTTTCGCAAAGCTTGTCGGCGGTGAAAGCCTGACCGGCGCAGACCGGAACGCGCTCGATCGGCTAGTGGCCAGCCGACTTTTGTCTGATGGCGACGCTGACCACCGGTTCCAGCTCAGGCTCCCAGGACTGCAGGCCGTCTCGGATATCGAACTCTTGGAGGCGCCGAGCTCCTGTTTTCGACATGTACCAGCCGCTCTCGCTCACCTGATAGCCAGTGCCTTACGCCTGAAAAGAGGTTCGCTGTGGAAGCTCGTTCGACAGCTTGAGCTGCAAAAGGCGAAGGAAGCGACGCGGGCTCGCGGCTCCATTTCTGAGGTCTTGGCCGCCTTTCGCTGGGCCGGATTGATCATGACTTCACATGATCAGTGCCTTCGTCGATCAATCGCGTTGATGCGCCACCTGCTGTGCCTCGGACATCGCCCCGAGATGGTCATCGGAGTGGCCGTCAGGCCCTTCCGCGCTCATTGCTGGGTGCAGCATCAAGGCGCAGTGCTCAACGACCGGCTGGAGAATATTCGGCCATTCACCCCCATTCTGGTGATCTGATGTCGTCCGACTATCTCGCCATCATCGGTTCTGCGAGTCCGGCCATGATGGCACGAGCTCGTGCCGTTGCAGCGCAAGTTTCCAAACAGACCGATCTCTCGATGCTCATCGACGCCGACGGGATGGTAGTCCTCGCGAACCCGGGACTACCAGCGTGCGTGTTGGGAGGCGACAAGGGCGTTGTGCTTGGAACTCTGTTTGCCGGCACAGATGGGGGGAAAAGGCTCGGTTCCTTTGACAGCATATGCGAGCAGGCAATTCTGGCGAGCGACGGCGCCTCTTTGGTCGATGATTTCTGGGGGCGTTATGTCGCGTTTCTGCCCGATGAGCATGGAGATGCCGTACATGTCGCCCGCGATCCGTCAGGCATGCTGCCCTGTTACTATTGCCGCGTTGAAGAGCTGACGCTGGTCACGTCGAACGCGGAACTTCTGGTCGAGACCGGCTTGCTCAAGCCCGTCATCGATTGGGAATATGTCACCCGTCATCTCCTCATCCCGGTGTTGCGGCCAGCGGGAACATGTCTTGCCGGCTTGACCGAGCTGATACGTGGGTTCCGGCTGACCATTGTCGGCCGAAACTGGTCACTGGAACAGCTTTGGTCTCCCTGGAAATTCGCGGATCCCTCGAAGCAGATCGATGATGAAATGGAGGCCATCAACCGGCTTCGCGAGGTGGCGCTCGGCTGCATCGCGAGTTGGGCATCGGGCTACGAGCATGTCCTCCTCGGCCTTTCAGGTGGCCTCGACTCCTCCATCGTTGCCGCCGCACTGGCACAATCAGACGTTCCCTTTTCCTGCCTCACTCTCTTCACAAAACATCCAGCCGGCGACGAACGGGAATTTGCACGTGCGACTGCGCAAGCCGTGGACGCGCCGCTATTCGAAGTGTTCGAGGATCCGGCACAGATCGATGTTGAGAGATGCGATGGGGCTCATCTTCCGCGGCCAATCGCACGATCGTTCGCGCAGTCCGGGGATCGCGAATATCTCCATGTCGCAAAGCAGATTGGTGCGGATGCCTTCTTCGGAGGCGGAGGAGGCGACAATATCTTCTGCTACTCCCATTCGGCTTCCCCCATTGCCGACCGCCTCCTGACAGGGGGCGTTTTGGCGGCCGCCCGGACTGCCAGGGATGTCAGTCTTCTTACCCAGTCGAGCTTCTGGACCGCAGCCCGGATGGGACTGCTACGAGCGTTGTCTCGACAGCGAGGCTATCGCTGGCCGATCAATCAGACGTTTCTGACTCCATTTGAGTTGGATGAACTTCCCGGCCTTGGGGCGCATCCTTGGCTAGATGCGCCGGCGGAAGCTCTGCCTGGCAAGGCACTTCATATTGCCTGGATCCTGGGTTTTCAGAACCATCTCGAAGGCTTCAATCGGGAGCGGATATTGCCGAAATTGTCGCCGCTCATGTCCCAGCCATTGATTGAGCTGTGCTTGCGTATTCCAAGCTGGATGTGGTGTGCGGGCGGCCGCAACAGGGCAATTGCGCGAACGGCTTTTGCACAGGACCTGCCATCCATCATCATCAATCGCCAGTCGAAGGGAACGCCCGATGGTTTCGTGGTCGAGATCATGGATGCGAACCGATCTAAGATCCGCGACATGCTCTGTGGCGGTCTTCTGGCAGAGCAAGGACTGCTCGATACCAAGGCGCTGGAGCAGTCGCTCGCCATGGATCACTGGGCACGCGACATCGCTTCATTCCGTATCATGACGCTTGTCGACGTAGAGGCTTGGGCACGAACTTGGTCCGGTCGCACGATGAAAGCGGAGCGGACCGATCAAGCGCCGGCCCTCTGAGGCTGGCCGTCCACGCGGAGCTGCTGCCAGCGACGATATTGCTCGGCCTTGGCTGGATCTGGATCCTCCCGACCCAGCAGCCAGAAGTCGAACCAGTCGAGATTGCGATCGTAGATCGCCTGCCGATGCGCTGGCTGCCATTTGAGGTGATACTCGTCGGGAAAGACGAACATCTCGACGGGCTTCTTCTCCTCGCGCAGCGCCATGAAGATATCGACGCCCAACAGATAGCCATGATCAGGCAGTTGCATGAGCAGGGGCGCCTTGATGCGCGAAGCATTCAAGGCGACCGACAAGGGCTTCCAATCTTCCAGCCTTGTACCCCTGGCCGGTGGAAAGCTCATGCGCCTTCTATCCTCGGCAAGAGCAATGCCGCCATAGATCATCATCCCCGTCGGCTCCACGCAGCAGGCTGAGACCGACGCGGCGGCAAAGCGGTCCGGCGCATTGATGAGGGCATATTGGACCGTCGTGGACCCATCGCTGAGGCCAGTGATCCCGATCTTCGTCGGATCGACCAGGCCGCGCGCGATCACCAGATCAATGCCCGTCATCAGGGACGAATGAACATTCCGCCGTTCGGCCCAATCCCGACTGTTGAGAGCAGTCGCATCTCGCATGGATTGCAGATTGCTTCCCTGTCCGGTCGTAAAGAAGGGCGGCGGGTTGTTGACGCTCAAAACAGCATAGCCGCGATCCGCAAAAGCGAAGATCGGAACCTCGTCGCCTGTTCCGCCGCGGAGGAAGCCGCGGGTGAGATACTGGACGACGATCAAGGGCAACTTCTGACCCGATTGATAGTCGGGAGGCAGGACCAGATCGCCATAACATTCCAGACCGAGTTCATTGCGCCAATGCAGGCGTTCGATCTTGCCGAGCCCCTTGCTCGCGAATTCCGGGTTCGGATCGAATATCGGTGTTGACCGGCCGGTGCCGGAGTCGATCAGGATGAGCCGGCGTGGCTGGGTTGAACTCTCGCGGGCGCAAACCAATTGGGCGCCGGCCAATTGGCAGCCGATCAGAATATCCGTCGTCGACAGAAGCAGTCTTGGCTTGTGCCCAAGCTTCCATCGATAGAGCGTGGTCTCACTATGACCCCAGCCGCCACGTCGAAGGAACAACAAGTCGTGGCCGTCGGGCATCCACCACATGGCAAGGACGCCGTGATCGATGCCGTTCCCCGTGCATGCCGGGTCTGAGCATCTGAATTCCTTGCCTTCGTCGTTCGTGACCCAGAGATCGACCGGGCTCAGCAGCCGATCGTTTTCTCGCCGTTTCGTCCATGCCTCCTTGCCATTGCCAGTTTGGGCGAGAAGCAGTGCTGCCTGCTTCGAACCCACCGGTTGTCCGGGCGCCAGAAGCCCGCGCTCGGCCGCCGTCGCTTGCCGAAGATCACCGCTTCGAAGATCCACCGCATGATAATCGAAGGGTACGGGCAAGCGTATCTGGGGTCGGCTGCTTGCATAGGGCACGATCCGATCGTCGAAGAGGAAGCCGTTGCGGCCTTCCTGTTCAATCGCGGCCTCTGCCATCCTCAATGCCGTACGCGTGGCAAAGACGATCGTGCTTCCGTCCCGCGACCAAGCAAACACGTCCACATCGAAATCGGAATGCGTCACGGGCCGCGAGGAACGGGCTGCCACGTCGGCACGCCAGACCTGTATTCTCCCATTCTCGCGCTTGAGATAGGCAAGCCATTGACCGTCGGGGGACCACAGCGGTCTGATGGTTGCCGGCAGGCCGTAGTCCGTTCTCAAGCCGCGAAGTGCGATCGGCTCAAGGATCAGATCACCACCGACGTCGAGTATCGTTGGTTTGGCATGAGATCGAACCTCCATGACGACCAGAGCCTGGCAATAGCTGTTGGAACGCGCATCGCCCTGCGTGACGATGAAGGCCAGCTTGCCGCCATCCGGCGAGATTCCCAGTGAACTGTCCTGCGGCTGTTGCTGACTGAACCCGACGTCGCGCAGTTTGACCAAATCGCTGGTCGTCACGTGTCTGGATGTGGTTGCAGGCTCCCGTTCGACGAGAATATCCTGACATGAGGCAGCCGCCCGCACGGGGCTCGGGCAGAGCGACATCACGCCGGCCACGAAGAACGGCATGACAATCCAGGAGTGCAAGTCCGATCGATTTCGGACTGACGGGGTTATTGGGCTCACCATTGTTTGGTGATCCCAAAGCTGACGAAGCGCCCGATGGGGGAATAATTGGTGGAATCGTAGGGTGGGTCGTAAAACTGGGTGACGCGCAGATAGCTTGGCTTGTCGTTGAAGAGATTCTGAGCCGACAGGATGATATCTGTGTTGCGGAATATGGCAGGCCCCTGGCTGATCCTCACACGTGCCGTGAGATCCACCGTTGTCATCGAGCCGAGCTTGATGCCGGATCCGGTCCGCAAATCGCTGACACTGCCGATGTGGTTCACAAACGAGGTGACTGTCAGTCGCTCCTGATCCCAGCTGAGGCCCGCGCGGGCGCGAAACTTGGGCGGATTGAACAATGTGCCTGTTCGTTCGGTGACGGGTTGGAGGTTGCTGAGTTGCTGCGAGCTCTTGAGATAGCTGCCATTCCCCGTAGCAGTGAGCGAGCCATAGCTGCCCAGCGAGTGCTCATATTCGAAGGTAACGTCGACGCCGCTGACTGTCTGGCGCGCCGCGTTGAGATTGATGCGATTGAAGATCGCAACAACGTCTGCAGGATTATAGGCTCTGCTGGTCGCGTTGAAGAAGGTGTCCGCTTCTGCGATCAGGGACGCCTTTTCTGCCTCGCTCGGAGCAAGTTTGACGAGGTCGCGATTGATCGGATCGGAGAGCGCCTGAGCGAGGAAGGTGATCGGCGTGACAACACGATCTCGATACTCGATGTTGAAATAGCTGATCTCCAACCGCGCGTGACCAAGGATTCTGGGACGTACGACGAGCGTTGCCGCCCAGGTTGTTGCCCGCTCCGGCTTCAAAGCCGGATTTCCGCCGAAAAGCCCGAGAGCCGTGGCTGTCGTCGGGTAACCTGTCCCTCCGACGCTGGCCACGGTCTGCAGTTGCGCTGTCTGGACATTGTAGAGCTGGTAGAGCGTAGGCGCCTTGAACGACTTCCCCCATGAGCCCTTCACGTCGACATCCGCAGAGGGCGAATAGATGAGGCCGATTTTCGGCGTCGCTACCCTGTCTATTTGAGCATAATCCTCGTAGCGGAGAGCTGCGCTCAAGCTGAGGCGATGGATCAGCGGCGTCGCCTGACCGGGTGAGACAAATGGCAGGTTCAGTTCGCCATAGGCATAGTAGGTGTCCTGCGACACCTTGATGTTCTGGGCCGATCCGCGCGTTCGATAGCCGTGGAAATCGTTGGACCGGAAGCCGCCGCCGAAGGCTATCTTGGCGTCGCCTCCCGTCAGATGAAATAATGGACCATCGAACCCGAGCTCGACCGATTGGGCCTTGTTGCAGTAGCAGCCCTCAGACGCGATCGTCTCGACGCCGGCCGTCGAGCGATGTGTCGCGTAGTTCGATTTATCCTCGCCATACATGGACGAGAGCTCTGCAGTCCAAGACCCCGGCAAGGTCAAAGTGAGCGATGGCGCGACTGCCAAGGATTCACTGCTGTAACGGGATCCACCGCCGCTTGCCCAATAGTCGCCAGCCGCATTGAGCGCGTAAAAGCGGGAGCTCCATCGCTTGTTGTAGAGTCCGTCGATCGCGAAGGTCAGATTGGTGGTGATCTCCTGATGTCCGCTCAGCAGCACATTGTGGCGCTTGAGCGCGGGAAAAAGAGTCAGCCCACGCGAGACTTCAGCGGCATAGGAACGCTGGCGCGCGAGGATGGGAGTGTCGCGTTCGAAATCATAGGCGAGCAGAAAGCCGCCCTTGGTCCATGTCTTGCCACCCACGACGCTATATTGTTGCTGCTGGTTGCCGCCGTCCGTGGAAGCGCCAAAACGCGCGCCGGTGCTCAAGCCCTCAAAGTCCCGCTTGAGGATGACGTTGGCCACACCGGCAATTGCATCGGACCCGTAAAGAGCCGATGCGCCGTCGGCGACGATCTCGACGCGCTCCACGGCGGACAATGGGACTGCGGATATGTCGATGGCCTGACCGTAGACATTGTAAGGCAGACGATGGCCGTTGAGCAGTGTCAGCGTGGCGTCAGACCCCAGACCGCGAAGGTTCAGGCCGGCACCCGACCCCGTATACACGCCATTGCTTTCGGGCACATTCAGGCCGACCCCCGGGTTCTGTCCGCCGTTGAAGTTCTGCGGGATTGCTCGAATGGCGTCAGCAAGACTGTTCTGGCCGGCGTCGCGCATCTGCTGCTGCGTCTGGACGATCACCGGGGAGGCGACAGGAGCGCCGCGGATGCGCGAACCGGTGATGAGAATTGCATCGGCATCTTCAGGCTGCCCATCTACCGAGGCCGAAGCCGGCGGCCCCGGTTTCGACGATCGCCCCCGGATGATGACTGCATCAGGAGAGAAGGAAGCGGTCAAACCGCTTTCGCCCAGGATCCTTCCGATGGCCTCGTCAGCGGTGTAAATGCCCTTAAGTCGGGGAGCGGTTGCGCCAGTCAATTCATCGGTCTGAAAAATGATCTGGCGCCCGGACACGCGCCCAACGGCTCGCAATGCCGAGCCAAGATCCTGGGCTTCAAGATCGTAGGTCTGTTTTGCGGAGACCTGTGCCGTGCCCGGAGCTGCCGCCATAAATTCGATCGCTGCTACGCCCAGAAGCAGCGCGCCAAAACGTTTGCGGATTGCCATTGTCTCTGTTCCCCCGATCGCGCCGGGAAGAATTTCCGGTCGCGTTCAAGGTGCATCGACAACTGAACAGGTGCCGACCTTAGGGGGCGAGCAGAATTTTTTTGCTTTCTCCTACCGATCCCTCAGGACGATCTCCGATGGGTTGCTGCGATCAACGGTCAGATCGAACGTTGCCCCCAGCCTTTCCGCGAGTTTCTCAGTATTATCGACGCGAAAAATGCCTGATACGCGCAGATCATTGAGACCGGCGTCGCCAAGCCTGATTTGAATTGAAGAGTTGCGGTTCGCGTCAATGATGACCTTCGAGAGGGGCGCTCCGTCATAGTCCATAAGATGATTGGGCCAATTCAGATCATATTCCGGGACGACGGTTGCTGGCGATGTCAGAACGCTGCCCTTGAACGATAGCCCTTGGCCAGGTTCCAACCGTGTCACCCGCATGGCGGCAATCACAGGCCGAGCTTCACCTGCGATCTCGACATCGACAATGCCGTCGATCAATCTGACCTCTACTGCTCGATCGCGCAAAATTCGGACATCAAACAATGTTCCGTGAGCCGTCACTCTCCCATCGCCCGCCGCCACCACGAAGGAACGGGGTTCATGGGCGACATCGAAGCGCGCACGACCACGCAACAGCCTGAGCCTCCGACCTGACGCGTCATAAGCGAGGGTAAGCAGGCTATCGGTGTCCAGGGTGACTGACGAGCCGTCAGGAAGGCGAACTGTCCGGACTTCGCCTCGGCCTGTGACGAACCGGAGTGGGCTCGCAACGTTGTTTTCGGCAAGCTGCTCGCGATGTAGAGCCACGAAAAACGAAGCTCCAATCCCAGTCGCCAGGATGACGGCAACGAAAGCGGTAAAAACAGCAACTCGAGCTCGTGGCTTTCCTTCTGGCAGGAGTTCTTGGCCGCGCAGCGTCTTGCCGGCGCTGAAGATCTCCGCGACGCGATTATAGGCTCTATGATGCCGATTATCGCGTGCGAGCCAAGCTTCGAACTCGGACCTGCATGAATCGGCATCTGGACCACGCATGCGTGAGAACCAGAGGGCGGCTTGTTCGCGCAGCAATTCGTCGGCTGACTCTAGGCCGTGGATTGGCGGGATGTCGGTCATTCGTCGTCCAATGCTCGGCCGATATACACGAGCGCGCGCGCGATGTGATATTCGACCGTGCTGACGCTGATTTCCAAGCGTTCGGAGATTGCCTTATAGCTGAGCTCCTGGACGCGATGCAGTAAGAACACCTCCCGCGTCCTTGGGCTTAAGGCATCGACGGCTTGCCGATATTTCCTGCGTACATCCTCCACTTCAATTTCATAAGATTGATCTGGTGGAACAGAAAGCTCGCCAACAGGCTCCGATGGCAGCTGCGCACCAAAATATTTAGTCTCGGCCTTCTTCGAGCGATTGAAAAGCAGGTTACGGGCAATTCGCTGAAGGTAGCCTCGCGGATTTTTGAGCTGTCCGCATGGGTGGGCGCTCAGCAACCGCGTGAATGTCTCTTGGATGAGATCCAGCACATCCTCCCGGTTGCCGACATGGCGTCGAAAATAATGAGTGAGGCGTCGTGACTCTGTCAGATACAGCTGTTCGACTGTTGGTCCAGATATCGGATTGTCGACTAGCTTAAGTGCATCATCATCGTCGCCTTCCGGCCACCTGCTCATCGAGCAGCGGCGGTCTCGGTCTGCGGATGCCGGTCAATGGGCGAGCCAACTGTTTTGAAAACGAACATGGCGGTGCGGTCCACGCGCACTGGCGACAGCAGCAGTTTCAGTCTTTCCCAACTCTGCTACTTTAGGGATGCCATCGTTCGAGCGTCGCCGATCGGCGACGCTATTTTGATCCGGAATGGCCACCCGGCCGACGGACGGGCGTGCATGATGCCTGGCAGATATTGCTCACAGGCGGTGCCAGTGATCTCCGGCCTGCTCAACATTAATGGCAGTGTCGGCATGAAGATTCAACAGAGTAGATTTTAGCCAGTCGGCTAAACAGGTAGTTAGCTTCGAATCCCCAGAAGTTCTGGGCCATCAGGCTTTACATTCGGCTGCTCGCGGGCTGCGGCATGGCAGAAGAGGTCGGACGATCTAAACGGACAGCCCTTGGCTAGTGGAGCGGTTAAGCGCCGCCCATCAAACCGGAATTCTGTTTATTCGATGTCCTACCGTCCGCGCAGGGCTTTAGGGCGACGTGCCTTTTTACGCAGTGGAGTCACTCGCCGCTTCATCGATGCATGTGGGGAGGCAGCCGATAGCTCACGATAATCCGCGAGGCGTGATCGTAAACGCCCAATGATAGTCCTGTCGCTAACCGGAATGTAGAAAACGCCATACTTTTTTTCTTGAGTGTAAGTGCTGCGGATGAGCTGATTTGATTGGAAACTCTCGATCAAGCTCCACGTCACCAACTTTTCCGCTACAGCATCGCAATGATAAAATCTCACTGGATGCATCTGAAGATAGAAGCCGCCCACTGCCAGGGGCTCGGTGTTCAAGGGCAAATCCCCCCTCGAGTACGTCGTCTCCTCTCCAGTCAGAACATTGCGATACTTTACGGGGCTGGCGAACGTCGAGGGCTCGATCAGAATGTTTCCGGTCAAAGCCCGGCGCTCCTCGGCGAAGAAGGTAAGGTCGACCTTTTCAAGGACGCCTGACGGAAAAAAATACTCGTCTGGCGGGCTGATATTCGATGGCGGGTCTAAGGTGATCGAAGTCTTTCTGCTCATGCCCTCCGCAAGCGGCTCAAACGGAGCGCTCTGGATGAGATCTCCCAAACTTGTTCCATCCTCGAATGTCGACTTCGCGGTGTAGTAGTTCATCTGGGACGCTTCGTCCGGGACATCGAAGGATTGGCCGTCCGAATAGTGAAGGCGTGCGTGTTCCACGACCTGCATCAGCACCGGCTCGCTTAAGGATAGGCGAGGCACGCGGTCGCCAACATAATGGGGATTATGCATCGCAACGAACGACATCGTCGGAGACAGCTCCGCGACCTCTTGATCGAACTCTATTGTGAAGAGGTCCACGCCGTGTTTTTTGGCGACGGTCAGCGCGCCTTCTTGAAATCCAGCAACGGTTACGAAGACCGCCTTGTTCGCTTGCTGATCCCGTGCCTTCGTCACGAATGCTTCCAGATCGGAGGCGCTTGCCCGGCGAGATCGGTTCTTCACCTCGACGACCACGAGGTAAGATAACGTCCCCAGCCGAAAACGGACGACAACGTCGAACTGGCGGCCGTTTATCTTTTCATTCCACCTGACATCCGCGTCATTGCTACTGACCGCATGAATGCCGGCAACGATGCGCTCAAGATACTCGTCGTCACTGATCATCCTACAACCTTAGCGTCCTGCGCAATCACGATAAAATATGGAATTGCCGGCATATGTCTTTGGCACTTGCGAGCCGCGACATCCGGTTCGGCTCGTCTAGGTCATCAGGGCAATTTGCGAGCTCCGCAGCGTGGTGCAAGCGCCATCTCGCAAAGTAATCAACGCTATGGGTGAGGCCAGCTTTCCTCACCAGTACTGGACCGAGACCCCGACGTATTCTCCGGATGCGCCTCAACCCGGTTCCAGCTTCATAGAGCCACAAAGCCCATCGAGTGCCCCGCTCTCCGCGCGAGCCATGATGCTGCCGACGCGCTATTTCGGCGCAGATGAGCAGGGTCATCCCTGTGTTGGCGACCAGGCGATCAAGGAAATCCGTCGTAGCACTTGCTCGCCAACCAACACCATTCCTGGCGCCCTCCGCCCCCCACATGTGGAGGTTAATTGCCGCCACATCGTTTGGGAGGACGAAGGCGGATATGTCATGATCGAACCGAAGGCCCGGTCGACCGCACCTCGCCTCCACGGGTCTTGTGGCGAGATCGGACACATTGCCGCTCGCAAGGTTGCCTCGCTCAGCTTCATTCTCGTCTCGGCCGCGACGGAGCCAGCCAATGAACTGATATCCAGGTTCATCGATCTCCGAATGCTCTCGCACCGCCGGCACAAGAAAGTCCATGCGATTATAAGTTGTCAGGAGGGCCTGTGCCAGGGCTGAGGCCGTAGCCGGGGTGACGAGAGCCGAACTGATATCGACATCTTGAGCACGATCATCCCAGCGCAACGTATAATCACCTGCGATTGGGATTGATGCCGGATTGCTTGAAATCTCTTGTTCAAAGACGGCATAGGACACCGACCGAGGCCAGGGATCGGTACCATCTGTTTCGTCGTGCTCGTCCTCCTCGTCCCGCCCCGCTTCTGCGACGTCGTCCACCGGCGGATAGCCCCAGAAACGTTTCTCCAACGGCGCACTTGTGCGGAAATCATTGAGCCAGAAGGGACTGTGCGACGGTAGGAGCCCGGAAAGCCATTCTTCGAAACTGTTGCCGTAGCGGTCCGGCGCCAGTTCATTCGTTTCGGCCAACTCGCCAACAGCGCACATCATCCCGTGCCACTCGAGATAGCGAGACAGGCGATCAGCGAGGGGACGGGTGCCATGGCGGTGCGAGAAATGCCCGTCTTCAACCATTGCCAACCGGTCAACGCGCGGATCTTGCAACCACCAGGCTGCCTTTTCGCCATAGCCCCAACGACCATGGATCCAACCCTCCACATGATCGAGGAAATCCGGCATCGGCAATCCAAACAAAGCCGCGGGTTTTGCGTACCAGTAGGGTATCGTATCGGTATCGTCGAAGCTGAATTTACGGTCGGTTCGCCGATCGCGCCGATTGTCCAAACCCTCGGGCAGTTCCTTTTGCTTTGCTCCCGAGCCAGGCCGATTTAGTCGTTCGAGCCATTGCCGATCATCGGGAAGTAGGGTGACTGCGCCCCCATCAGCGAGGCGCAGCAGAAGACGACGCCCAACTTCGCGAATGACAAGGTGCGGTGTGGCCCGAATGGACTCCAGGATTTTCGAGGCGTAACGCGCCACTACTAAGGGGACGTCGACACTCGCCCGCCACAAGGCGAGCATAAGCTGCTCCCGTGCGGCAAAAGTGTAAAAGTCAGAGCCAGCGAAAACACCGTCGGGGTCAGCGTCGAGCTGCTCTATAAGCGGTTCTACCGCGGCGTCATCTTGCTTCAGAAGGAAGTAAGCCGCCTGCGTGGCTCGCCAGCGAACGTCCCGCTCCACGTCGCCCATGACGGAAAAAAGAAGTTGCGCGACACAAGTGGCGCTGCTCTCGGGCACCGGGTCATTGGCCACTTCAACCTTTGCGGGGTGCTTCGACCTTTCATTTAGCCTGCCCAGCAGGTGAGATAGCAAGGCGTTGCGAGTAGGCGGTGGCACGCGCGCTGCGATTACCCCGACGAGCGAAAACAAATGATCCGCATGAAGGTGCTCCGCATTCTGCGCGATGGCCTCGAGCAGCAATTCAGCCTGTCCATCCTGGTCGATCCGGCTCGCGACTAACAGCGCCTCGATGGCTTCGATGTCGCGATAATTCCACGCGAAAAGATTGGGGAGAGACCTCGCCAAATAGGCCCCCATTTCCGTGCGAGCCCATTGCTCGACTGGCGGATAGTCAATCCATCTGTCGAGTATCTCCGGAAGGACATATCCCAAACTGCCATCGGACCCCGAGATATCGATCGCTACGTTCAGAAAGGGCACACGCAGCTGTCGTTTCCCGATGCGTTTCGCTATCTCAAGAAGGGCAGGTCCATGCTTTGCTTCGCTTTCCGAAATGGCAAGCTTAATGGCCTCGATATCATTGAGAGGCGGATCAGTGGGGACGATGTCGTCGATAGCGCCGTCAGAGAACCCTGACGAAGAACTCTGCCAGGATAGAAACAGATCCCGAAGCACGCGCGCCTCATCGAGATGTGCGCGGTCGTTTCCGGTAGCCGCCTGAAGATCGTTGAGCGCGTCAACAAACGGAACAATCTCTCCTTCCAGCTTGCGAATGTGCAAGTGATGTTCCGCGACGGCCTTTGGCCATGGTGTGCTTTCCGGAGCCTTAGGAAGGGACTCTTCGCCGACCAAAAGGTGAAGCGCGTAACGCTGTTCAGGAGTTAAGCCCTGTCCAGCGGAGCAATCGAGAAGCGACGGCAGGGACCAGGACAATTGAACGACGCCTCGATCGTTCCATCGAGCGGCGCATGCAAGCCCCGCACCCAGGTCGGCCTGCGTGATAGCTGCGGTTATGTCGGACCAATCGAAATCACCACCCACATCGAGGGTGGCTGACACGGCACCCGCCGTGTCAGCCAAATGCTGAGCGAGGGCGAGCCGCTCCGCGCGAGACCCACCAAGGCCTGCTGCAGATATGAGTCCAGCGGTGTGCAGCTCGGTCAGCGCTCCGACATCGATTTTCTCAGTGCTTCGAAGAGCGTCGTCAAAAAGCTGTTTCGAGAGGGACGCATCGAGAGGCAAAGCGATGCGAGAGCAAGCGATCTGCTGCTTTGCCTTCTCGCTGGCTACACCGGGATCGGCAATTATTCTTGCATTTGTCCAGACCAGCAGATCGAGCGCGGCGTCGTGCCCGGCCGGTATCAGACCCAAGGTGCGCGCAATCTCCAGGAAGTTCTCGGTCGATGCCACCCGCCATCCGCGCAAGAGCCGATCCACAGCGGGCATCCAATCGGGGATGGTGATTTCAGACAGCGATGCATGCGCCAGATGCGCTCTGATCATCCGAAAGGCGGAGTTCCCCTCCCGCCCATCCAACTGCAGCCCGTAACGTCGATCGGCGTCTAGCGCTGCGGCGAATGTCTTCCAGGCCTCGGGACCTTGGGCTCCTCCAATCAGCAGGGCGATCGTCGCTCGCGCAGAGCGCAATGCAAGTTCGAGCAGATCTTTCGTCCGGTCTCTGGTCCGGTTCCAATTCTCTGCTTCTGACTTTCTTCCAGATGTCGAGAGTTCCGATTTTGTTTCCTCACCGCTGAGTTTGCGTGCGGGTGGAAGCCATTGATCGAGTGAGATCGGCATTCCCTTCAGGACCTCTGCCAAAGCCATGCGGCGTCCATGCCATGACGCAGCGGATCCAATGCGGCTGAGTTCGAAACCTTCTTGAGGGTCGGGCTTTGGGAAGGCGTTCTCCATCACCCGTTCAATGAATGGATGCAGGTCTCGAGATGGAAGAGCGCGCTCGCACAGAAACAGCGTGGCTTCATGCCAAGCAAGGATCGATGCCGGCTGTGCGAAATTGTCAATCGTGCGAGGCCACCGTGTCCGCTTGACAGTCGAAAGCCGTATCAGCGCGTGTTTCAAGATCGGTTCGTCATAGGTCACGCCGGCCAAGAGTGCCGCAGCCATGATTGGTGCAAGCATCTCAGGTGGCCACGAACGCTGTTCAATGGCTGAGAGAAGGGATGCTGGCCGGCTTCCCGCATAATCCGAGGTCAGTTTTCTAAAGACGTCCCCGACGAGACGAACTGGCCTCCACGCCAGGAGCCTTTCTCGAGCGACATCCTCTCCATAGGCCTCGGTGGTGAAGCGATACTCGGCCGCGACATCATGTGCGAAAAGTTCGATCTCTTTGGGTTCGACAGACAAGGATGAGAGATACTGGTTCCACCAGTGAAAATGTTTCCTCGCTACGGCGGGCTTTTCGCGAGCCATGAGGGCTGCGGTTTCGATCCGAAGAGCGGCCTGACGCTTTCGAAATCGCTGTCTCGTCAACAGCAGCCGCAGCGCAGTTTCAGGTTCATGCTGAGCGGAGAGGTCGAGATTGTCGCCGATGACATTTTCGAGGCGTGAGCGGCGGGCAATCGCTTCGGCCGAGGCGAGCAAGAGCTTGGTCGCAGCCCCGATGTCATTGCCGGCTCTACATGCTCTCAGCCCGAGTGTGAGCCGCTGAGATTGGATAAACTCCGCCTCAATCTCGGTTAGGCCCGCTGGAAACTGACCTGGGTTTAGAACGAGATCGAACAGGCTTTCGAGATCGTTCGTGCTCACAAGCAGCTCGGCAAGCGCTCTGCAGGCATAAAGATGTGTCGGTGCAAGGTGAGCTAGCAATTGGGCAGCGCCTTGAAGCAGCTGCACGGAACCATCAGCCGTTTTCTGATCAACAAATGCTTCAAAGTCTTCGTCGTGAAAAGCCCAGCCTTCGGGATGACGCGTGAGCCCGCCAACATCGTTCGCGACGTCGACAATCTCGCCTGGCTTGAGCTTCCCCAGCCTTTCAAGAATGTCATCGGGAACAGGACGCGGAAGTCGAGCCAAGGCACTGAGCATCGGCCAAAGCCTTTCTGAGCCTCCAATTCTGACACCCGCTTCCTTAACGCGTGTCTCAAATAGCGGATCAATGCCAATGGCCTGCGGCAACAGACGCTGAACAGTGACTTGCTCATCGCCCGATCCAAGGCCTTCTAACGCATAGGTCAACCGCCGAGGATTGCCGCCTGTCAGATCGTGCAGCGCCTCTTTAGTCTCTAAAGACCACCCATGCGCACGCAGATCGACTAGCGCTTCCGTTTCGCGGCCGGTGAAGGCACTGACTGGGAAGTCGTCGTACAGATGCGGCTCACCGACATGCGTCAGCCGGGAAGTGCGGCAAGTGACGATGATCCGTACATTCTCCGGCCAATTCGATGCGGCGACGATTTGATCTAGGAAACAACGATCCTGCCAATGTTCGGCGCCAGTTCTGGCATTGTCGACCGCATCGAAGGCAAGGACTAGAAGGGCAGAACTGCTACGTTCAGCTAGGACTTTGGCAGCGGCGATGACGCGCCTGTGAAAGGCGCTGAACGCATCGACGCTCTCGTTCCTTCGAATTACGAACGGCGTCCGCAGGCGGCCAGCCATCTCGTTCCCTATTTGCGTGAAGGCGCGGCCCGGGAGATGTCTTTGTTCATTGGTGGTGAGGAACAGACCGCCACCATAGCAGTCGTAGAGAAACAGCTCGGAGCCTTCGGGCAGTTTTCGGTCGAGGGTGGCGACTAGGCTCGTTTTCCCGCATCCGCCTTCAGCGTGCAATCGCAGCGGGCGCTTCATCGGTTCCGCCAGGTATGTTGCGAGGCTCGAAACAATGTCGCGTTCGACAAGTGCATCCGGTACAGCGATACGTGAAGGCGCCGGAAAGAAGATTTCTGTGGCTCCTGCGCCGAGCCAGACAAGGAGAGCTTCACGGGTCAGCTCGGAGGCGCCCGCGCCCTCCGGCAGCATCAGTTGAAAGACGTAACGGTGCAGCCGGGCTGCATCCGATTGCGCGTCAGCGTCCGTCATGTCGGCAAGACGCCTGACAACCTCCATCTCGAGAGATAGTCTTGGTACGGAATTGAAAGCGTCGAGATCCCACAAGGTTAGGAACTGAAGCAGCTCGTTGCCAACCAGACTTAACTTCGTCTGAAGTTCGGCAGCGCGCGCTTCTAGGGGAACCTCTTTGGCCGAAACCTTGTCACGCAATGCCTTCACATCGCGCAGCACCTCCTCGGCAAGAGGCTGATTTGTAATGATGGAGAAGGTGGCGGTGAATGAGCTAGCCTTGATCAATCCGGCAAGCTTTCCCAGCACGCTGGTCTGGTTCTTGCCCTTCACTTTCGGTTGGAGAAGGCGCGCCCAAGTCCAAGAGGTCTTTGGATGGGACGGAGAATATTTCAGTTGGAGATACTGAAAGCGTCGTTGTCCGTCCTCGTCCAGTGTCAGCGCCACATCGACGGCCTGACCATGCTCTCCAAGATCGCCTTGGACTTGGTCGATTGGGAGGCCCTCAACTTTGATCGAAACGACCGAGTTTCCAGGATCAAGCAGACGAAGAATTTCACGCGCCACCCAGCGATAGTGAAAGTCGTCCCCTGCCCCTGAAGCGATCGCACCTAGAAAGCTCGTCGCCACCTTACCCTCGAACTCATATTCTGATTCAGATCGTATCCTTGAAGAACATCTTGGCTAGCCACAAAGCGCCGTCAACGGCCAACTGGTCCAGCTCCCCATTTGAACTGGACAATCGTGAATATGCCAATATGGGCCAAGGCGGCATAGATGAATGAACGTCCGTTTTCGGGCATTGTTTTCCAGCGATCGAATGACCGCGATCAAGGCGGCAGCTGCCGGCCAGCTCACGCCGTTCAGAGGTGGGTACTCACATGTCCGCTGAGGAGAACACCTGTCGTTCGCATGTGCCAGCACGACCGGGCCGCAGCCGCCCTGAACCCGGACATTCGACAGCGAAATTACGCTGCCCGGTAGCTGCCGTTCGTTCAGCTAGCTGCTCGCCTGGCGAGCTGAGACAATTCTGCCCTCCCAAGCTCCATGCCGAACAGCAACTCTCAGCAGGAGCTGATTTCCAGTGTTTGCCCGACCGGCGTCACAGAAGAGAGAAATGGCCCAGTGGCCATGTGTCTTCGTTCAGGCAGTGGTTCTGGAAAGCGGTTAATCGTCCGACGGGTTCTTCGTATCCGCACGAGTGCCGCGCCAAGCTATGCCGGCTGTGGTGGCTAGTTTAGCTAACTCTGTCGGCTACCCTAAGTCTTGGCTATCAAGTGGAGTTCGACTTTAAAGCCCATCATGTCGAGCCGCTCGGCCACCGCTCGCAGCGCGATCTTACTGAAGAACGGAAGACTCAAGGACCCCGTCCGGGCATTGGGATGGCGCATCACGCCATAGACGACGGTGAAATCAGACGGCAGGGGCTTGGTGCGCCCGTCGGGAATCAACGCCAAAAATCCGGACCTTCTGTATTGTTTTTCGCGGACGGTTACGGCTTTGCGAAACGCAGTACGAAAGGCTGAATCGCGGACGAAGCTCTCGGTTGATACAAGACCTTGATTCCACAGATGGCTCAGCGGTGAAGAGCTATGACCGTCCTTCAGGTGGATTAGCTGGCGGCCCGCCGACAGGAAGTCACAAGGTTCGAAATTAGCGCCCGTTGCACCCGCCGGACTAGCCCGTGCCTGATCCAAGCAAAGCAGCTGGGAGTTTGCCAGCAGTTCGGCAATGAATGCGCGCTCATTCTTGGCCGTGGTCGAGGGTGCAAAGGCAGGCGTTACAAGGCCTAGATAAGCCTTCTCCACCTCCGCATAGAATGCGCGGTCAACAAGGTACCATTGCCCATCGAAGAGGACATAGGTCAGTTTCTTGTGCTGCGCTTCGAACACGAAGCACGAATATAGCTTTCGACGATGCTCGCGGTCGGCTTGGCCGTTCTTGATCACACAAACCTGATGCGATGCCCGGAGCTCGGCCATGCTGGCGATGGACGAAAAGTCGCCCTTTTGGAGCTCGGCAACATAATCCTCGATGGCGAGCTCGGTAAAAGCCGACTTTCGACCTGATGACAGCCCCAAGCCAAAATAGCCAATCTCCAAGTCTTCCTCTGGCGCGAGGATATCCGGGATAGCGAGGTGCAGGTCCGATGCCTTGCCGGCGACAAGCGCGGAAAGCTCTGCGAAAGCAAGCGCGTCGAGCGTGTCGCGAAGCTTGCGGTCGCCGACCGGTTGGACATGGTCGACGAACTTGAAGTCCCGCTGATAAGTCTTCTCGTGATATATTTCGAGCGCGCGTTCACAATAAGGAATGATAGCGCGGGGTGCGACAGGCGCGCGAACTGACAAAGCATCCCGCCCTGCCAGCGCCTTAGCGAAGGTGCTGGAAGCTGGGTTGCCCGCAGCCAACCTGATCAAGTCGCGATCAGTGTTGATCTCGAACGCTCCAAGGTCCGCATTGCGGCTCGACTGGGTACGCTTTTGCATCACGGTCGAATCTAGCGTGGCGCTGTCGATCGTGCGAAGCCGGTCACGCGAAACCTGGTTGAGCGTCACCTTAAGCCCAAAGCCCTGCTCAATAGAACTCTCGTCGAGCGCGTGATGGCCTTGACCAAAGCATATCGCAAAGAGCCGCTTCACCGGCGTCGCCGTCTCCACGAACAAGATCGCGGCGCAACTTTGCGTTTGCAGTTCGGTACGGACAGCAGGAGCGAGCTGTCCTAGAAAATCGACCCATCCGGGCGGGTTGGCATCCGATTGGCCGACCCAGAGCTCTCCAACCTCGCTTGCCATCCGGCGGAGTTCGTGATCGGCCTTGAGCGCTTCTGTTACGGTCGCAACCTTCAGCAAGCGTAGCGACAAGGCGACGCTGTTAACTGTCGGTGCCGCGGTTGGATTACTTGCCAATGTTTCCTACCCTCCCGACGAACATATAGCCGCTTCGGGGCAGCTACGGAAAGAACTTGCACCAAATTCATCCGATCCGGAGTGTCTAGTTGCCGATCGTTCCGAATCCGCTGAACAAAAGACGGCTTTCGGGATCGTCTGCCGATCACCTGAAGCACGGAACTCAGGGTGCGTTGCTGCCTGGCAGCTATAAGAGTTGCGAATGGCTAGCTTCGGCGTGAGCGGACATGCCCGCCAACTCATCGGAAAGGTATGTGGTGATCGGCTGCCGCCCTGAAAGCCGTCATTCGCTGCGTCGGAATAGGTCGTCGAAAGCCGCCCTACGTTCGGCCGCTCGCTCGGGTCACCGCAAGCTTACGCTAATCCTACGAGTTGATCTTTGAGCCCATCGAGATCGGAAACCATGTCGAAGTAGGTCGCCGCCTCCCTCTGGAACTGCATTGGCACCAGCGCCGACGTCACCAAGCACGACCGAATCCTGATCGCCCCTTCGGCGATTCCCGTCGCGGTCGCCAGCTGCGGCAAGCGATTGCGCAGGATCGCTACGCGGTCGAGATGCCGCCGCGTCGGCCCGCGCCGGCCGTTTCGTTCAACATGGTTGGGGCCAAACTCGACGAGACGCTCTGCAATCTCACCCACCGTCTTGTCGGCGAGCAGACGCTTGCATTCGATTACGAAGACATCGCCAGTCGCCGGATTCCAGGCGAGGGTGTCGACGTCGCCGTCCGCTGCAGATCCGCCGAGCCTGGTCATCAGAAACTCCGCCTCGGCCTCCAGCCCGAGATCGCGAAGACGCTCGGCAACTGTGTGGTTGAAGCGATGTCCGAGCCGGTCGATCGCACCGCCGATCCACGACCGCATCTCCTCAGATCGGAAGTAGGAGTCTGGCAGACGGGCATTGTAGGCGCGCAAAGCATAGTCGAGACCGTGTTCGGCGATGACGGGCGACACCACACATATAGGGTCGTCCTCGACAGTAAGCTGCACAATCGGCTTGGAAAGGAGGCTGAGTCGGCGGGCGAAGCGCCAAGGATACCAGTCTTTTGCGCTGGCGTTCGCGGGTTTCTTTTCGTCCCATTGGTCGCGCGGCACCAGACACCAGGCGTCCAGAAGAGCGTCCGCCGCATCGGCATCAACATCGTCCATCGCGACAAGATCCGCCTTCAGTTCGGAGCGGCGGATCGTGATCCTGCCGTTGCCGCTGTCCACCGCGCGCTCGCTCAACCGGGAGACAAAGTCGACCATCCGAATCGGCGTTACACCATATTCCGCGACGAAGGCGGCATCGAATTCGGGATTTCGCTGGCGCTCATATTCGGCGTCATCAATCTGCTCGGGGACTTCGTAGAAGGTGTCGTACCCTTCGGCGGCAGCATCGAACTGGTCGCGTGAAAGTGCGACCATGAACGGACCGTGGATCCGATTGGCGAACTCGTCCTCGAAGCGCAGCACTCCGCTTGGCTTGATCTCGACCTTCTCGGCAAACCCGTGATGGATTTCGTCACTGCGGGATGCGATGCCGCACAGCAGAGCCACACGCGCCACGAGAAAATCGAAATCATCGAGTGAGCAAGTTCGTCCACCCGTCTCCGGTGAGGTGCAGACCGCCATCTCGACGACCACTCGGCAACACAGACCGACTTCGGACCGCTCGCTTTCACGCTCGACTGCGGCCCGCATTACATCCTCGCGCGGATGCAGGTGAAGGACTGCCGCTGCGGTATGCCGCCAAGTTCCGCGGTCGCGGTCGACGGCGTTGTGATTGTCGATGCACATCTCGATCACGGAGGTACGGTCGATCAGCTGCAGGCGTTCGCGAATTTCCGCCCAGATGACCTCGACCGCCGTGCTGAGAAGGCTGCTTGCTTCTTTCTTGTTCTCGATCAGCAGAGCCATTCCCGGAGCGATTCCGCTGCGCTGCGCCAGCCCGATGTCGGCCCACGCCCTGACCTCCGCCTGCAGCAGGCGAGGCCGTGGAAGCTCCGCGGTCGCCAGGATATAGTCGGCCGCGGTCTTGGGCGTCAGGACGTGAAGGTGCCTTGAGGCGGTATCGGTAACGATCATAGTAGAGATGCGCTCGGCCAATGTCGCGTCCGCAGAACCTGCCAAGACACGTGCGCCTTCGATGATCGTTTCGACCATCCAGCGGTCGCCGATATTGTCGGCACGGCCGAACGCGCGAAGATAGTCGATGGGACATTCGATGTGGATGACCCCATTCGTCACGCTCAGCACCGGCCGGATCAGCTCAGCTCTTTCGGCGACAGTTTCGGCGCTGAGATCGGCCCCTTCCGGGAATGCTATCTCGATGGCGATGAAATCTGGGAGCGTGGCCACGACAGCAGCGATGCGCGGCGCAATCATCACAGTCCAATTCCTGGCCATGTCCCAGACGCGGTACGGCAGCGAGCCGGACGGCACTGGGTCCTCCTGCTCGATCTCGATCCACCAAGTCCGGCAATCGGCCTCGATCGCAGCCACGGGACGCCCGATCATCGCGTCGGCGATACTCACATAGGATGGCTCCTCGGCTAGATCGGTGAAGTACATCTCGGTCGACGGCCTGCGGACCTCGGCATAACTGCTGCGCGGCACGACCCGCACGCCGTGATGATCGAGCGCGCGCCGTATTCCGGTCCGGATCGACGTCAGATAGTCGGTGCCAAGCTGGACCATTGAGGTACTGCGCGAGACGAAGTCTGGAATCAGTTCGAAGTCGTTGCTCTTGGCGAAGCCGTAGAGATTGAGGAAGCCGTTTGGGTTTACGAGCTGGGTCCGCATGACGAGCAGCTCCCGCTCTTGGTCGAGCAGGCGGTACATTTGCAGCGCGGTGCTGTTCGAATCGTCAGCGTACAACTCGAAATCCTCATTGCCGAGCCCTACGAACCGCCAATGCGGCGGAAGCCGCCCCGGATCAGCCTGAAAGCCGCGCCCCAATCCGCCGAACACGATGATGGTCATGCCGATACGAAAGTCCGGCAGCGCTTCAATGGCGGAGACGCCGGCGGCGGCGAGGCGGCGCACATCCGTCGACACATTTCGGATCGAGCGGAACCCCTCCGTGGCTACCTCGTCGATCCGATCTTGGACGAAAAGAATATGGGCATAAGCGCCGACGTCGAAGCGGCAGATCATTCCGATGAAGCCCGACGCGTCGTCGGCGACGGGTCCAGTCACGCGCTCGAGTCCTAGGCCGAGCCGCGCATTGGTGATGCTGTGGCCGAATTGATGGTCTGTCAGATGGGTTTGGATAAGTTCACCAGCATCGTTGCCAAGCGCCATCTCGATCGCACGCCGGCGGATCGCCGCACCGATCGCGGTGGGCAGCGCGACGACGAAATCCTCCCCGTCCATGACGATCGGCCGGGCTTCAAGAGAGGTCCAGCTGATCGTCTCATGGCGAAGCTTCGGGCTCTGCCGCGGATCGAAGATGAATGGCCGCAGGTCGAACGGATGGATGCCGGCCCGCTCAAGGTCCTCCGGGCTGAAGCGAACGCGTCCAGCGAGCTCCTGAATGCGGGCGGTCGAAAATTGTACCCTGCCCAGTCGGCGACCACCGCCAAGCGCATTTCGGGACAGGCCGCTTCGCTCGGCGATCGCAGTGCTCAGTCGCAGCAGCGCACTCAATTGCCGGAGACAATGGTCCGACCATTCCTGCCCGTGCCTGAGGCACGCCGTAACGGCGTATAGCACCGACTGAACATACCCGGCGTTCGCCTCCCAGATCCCTTCGAACAGCAGCGAATTACCGGCCCCGGATATGACATTGGCGATGAAGACATCCTCAGGCGGGTCTTCCTGGTGGCCGACATGATCCGCGCCGAGGATTTCGTTCAGCCATTCGCGCAGCTGCGCGGCCGTCGGCTTGACCGATCTGTTCGAGCGCAGCGCGACGAGATGGATCAAAACTTCGACCCTGACGGTATTCGCATGAAGTTCGGGGTCGGTGAGAAGCCCACCCAACATCGCGAGTGTCGCCGCCTTGTCGAATTTCTCGAGCCGCGACGCTAGTTTAGCCAGCCGTGCTTCGATGTGCCCTATCGCCATAGCATTGTTCGCCGCCATCATTGCATCGAGCATCATCATCGTCATTACCTGCTGTCCAATCCGCCTCGACCGAGAGTTTCGGTGTCCGTCGCGGCTGTGCTGGATCGAAGGAGGGGTGGCGCGCTTCACCCCTTCCCAATCAGCCGCGGCCGCTGCCGTTCTTCGTCGGATCGGCGAGACGGAACGACTGGCCGGGCCGCTCGGTAGGCGGCAGGGGCTCACCGCGAACCACGGTGCGTTCCCGGCCAGTCCCACCGCCACGCGGTCCAACGATTTCATACTGGCCAGAGCGTGGGGCGGTCTGCCCCGGCTTGTAGGTCTTGCTCATTTCTCAGGTCTCCAAGTCAGCCTGCACCATGCCGTGCTGACGCCCTCATCATATGGGCACTTGACTTTGGGATCAAGTAGGAGAAAATAGGTCCTAGAAATTTTGATCAGGGAGATCATTATGGCCAGTGCCAATCCGTCGCCGATGTCGGGGCAAATGCGCCCGACGATCGTGCCGCATACGCATCCGTTGGATGACGACCTCTGCCCAACTTGCGAGCAGCCCCTGCCGCATGACCGCGCCATCGAAATTCGCGAGCGTCTCGCATCGCGTGAGCGGGAACGAGCGGCCGAAATCTCCGCGAAGCTGGAAGCGCGGTTCAGCGCCGAAAAGGCAGAAGCCCTCCAGCAGGCCGCGCGCGACGCTGAACTAAAAGTTGCATCGGCGCGGGATGAAGCGCGCAGCGCGGCCGAGGCCGCCGCGCGGGAAAAGATCGATGCGGCGGAACGCGCCAAGGCTGACGCGGCGACCGCGCAGGAGAAGGCTCAGACCGAGTTGGCGGACCTCAAAGCCAACGCGGTCGCTAGGGAAGCGGAGATCCGCGCAGAAGCCGAACGCACGGCCAACACTGCGGCCGAGGCCAAGGTGGCGGAAGCCGATGCCAAGCGCGTCGCGTCGGAAACCCAGCTTAAGGGACAGCTGGCACAGGTCGAGGCCGACAAGATCGCGGCGCAGGATGCCCGTACTGCCCTTGAGGCGCAGCATGCCCAGGCGGTCCAGAAGCATGCCGACACGATCGAGCAGATGCAGCAGGATGCCGTGTTCCGGGAGGCTGAAATCCGCCGCGAAACGACCGAAGCCGCCGAAGCAGCAGCGCAGGAAAAGGTGAGCATCGCCGATGCCGCCCGCTCCACAGCGGAAGAAACGGCACGCACCGCCCTCGCCGAGGTCCAGAGCCTAAAGGACAGTCAGGAATCGACCCTGCAAGAACGCTTGTCGGAAATGCGCGAGGCGATGGAATCGGACAAGACCGAAGCGGTCAACGCGGAGAAGGCGGCCGCCTACGAAGCCACTCTAAAGCTCTCCGCGAAGGTCACCGAGCTGCAGCGCGCGCTGGAGAAGAAGACCGCCGACGAGCTCGGTGAAGGCGCCGAGATCATCCTTCACGAGGCGCTGAAAGCCGAGTTCGACGGCGATCGGATCGAACGGGTGAAGCATGGCCTACCGGGCGCCGACATCATCCACACCGTGATCCACAACGGCAAGGAATGCGGCAAGATCATCTACGACTCTAAGAATCACGGCGCCTGGCGCAACGAGTTCGTGTCCAAGCTCAAGGTGGACCAGATGGCGGCCAAGGCTGAGCACGCCATCCTCACGACCAGCAAGTTCCCAGCGGGCGGCCGTCAATTGCAGATAGTGGACGGCGTCATCGTCGCCAATCCGGCGCGCATCGTCGCCATCGTACAGATGGTGCGGCAGCATCTGATCCAGACCCACACGCTGCGTCTCAGTGGCGAGCATCGCACACACAAGACCCAGGAGCTTTACGATTTCATCACGTCGGAGCGCTGCGGCAACCTGCTCGGTCGGTTCGACGCCCATGCCACCTCGCTGCTCGAGCTTCAGGACAGGGAGCGCAGGGCGCACGAGACGCACTGGAAACAGCAGGGGATATTGATCGGTTCTGTGCAGAAGGTAAGCGCCGAACTCATCCGTGAGATCGACGAGATCATCGCGGGCGGCGAGACACCGGAGGCAACGACGTGAACAAGGCAGCGATCGCACGGGGTGGCAACAATGTGGTCAATCTGCAGGAGCGTCGCCTCGATCGCACCGTACTGCGAACCTATCGCACAAGGGCCGACATCGACGAGATTGTGCCGAACGACAAGCAGCCGCGGCGCGGACCGAAGGAAGATGAGGAGCTGCAGCGGCAGATCGAAGCCAATGGCGGACTGTTCGAACCGTTGTTGGTCGAGCCCCATCCTGACCTTCCGGGCAAGTACCGGATCATCGACGGCGACCGCCGCTGGACCAACTCGCGAGTGCTCGTCGAGCAGGGCAAGGAAGACTATCGGGAAGTCCCGATCGAGGTCACCGACCGCACGCTGAGCGAGGAGGACCGGCTCCGGGTGTGGATCTACATCCACCGCCAGCGCAAAGAGTGGGATGCGCGCGAAAAGGAAATGGTCGCCTATCAGCTCGTACAGCTGATGGGACGCACCAGTGCCGCAAACATTCTGGGCATCACCGTCCGCGAACTCGACAAGCTGGTGGAGATCTTCGAGGTGTCGGAGAAGTTCAAGGAGCTGCGCGACCCGAGCGCCGGCATCACCTGGGCGCGGGAACTGATGGGCGTCAGCAAGAAACTGCTGACACCGACCGTCATCGAGGCCGTGGTCAAGAAGGTCAATGACAAGCGGATCACGAACTCGAAGGATCTGCGCAAGCTGCGCTCCATTCTTCCCGATCCGGTCGCCAAGGCGCAATTTCTGAGTGACGCGGGAGATCTCGACACCGCATTGCTCCGCCTAGGTCCGACCGAGAGAAAGTCGAAAGGCGGTTTGGCCGAAGATCTGGAAGCGATGGTCGAGGCCATGAAGAAGGTGCCTTGGACTACGCTTCAGGAGTTGCGCGGTAATAGCGAACTCTTGGGTAGGATCGATGATGCCGAAGCACTGCTTCGGTCGTTGCGCACTGCGCTGTCTTGATCGGCAATATATGGCTGACGGGGAGCGTGGAAATCCGGTGTGGACTTATGCGGGCTCACGTTTGCGCTGGAACGCAAAATTTCGACATAGGAAAGCCCAATGTCAGCCCGCTTAGGTCATCCATTCTTCCTGATCAAATTCGAGAAGGACGAGCTGTTGTTCAATCGTCCGAAAGCGCCTCCTCGATGACGGTCGCAACGAGCGCCACGTCCTCTGCCGTTGGCTCAACCGCCAGATCGCCATGTACAACCGAGTTGCGCAGCAAGATCAGGGGGCGAAGCCGCCTCTCCGTTTCCGGATCGATACGGCCGAGCATCGCCAGTGCCTGGAGGACGCTGCCTGGCGTCCGGGGGCGCGCCTCCTGTTCGGCTTCCGCGTTGAGGAGCGTGGCCTCGAGCAGGGACCACCCGAGTATAAACGCGGCTCTGGAGTACCCCTTTTCGGCCAGGGCGCGGATGTCGTCGAGCTGGCGGCGTATCGCCGGCAATGCCGATGCCTTGATCGTTAGGGTCTTCAGCGGATCCTCGGCGACGTATGCAACGACGAACTTCCAGTTCGGGTGCCCCTCGAACAGCGCCCTGATGCGCCGGAGGGTGTGATCTGATGCTCGGCTCCGGCTCTTCTTGACCTCGATCGCGACATATTCGTCACCTCTACGCGCGACCGCGTCGGGCACGTATGACCCAAGGAAATCCGGCATCTCCTTCGGGTCAGGTGCGATCTCAAGCGAGAAGCCCTTTGCTTCATACTGTCGGCGCAGCGAGGCGAGCAGATCGCGCTCTGCCTGGCTTTCTTCGTATCGAGCCGCGCTCATGGATGAGTCCTCCAGGTCAAATCGTCATCGATCCGGATATACACGACCGGCTGTCGCTCGTCGGCAGCCGTGATGGTGTCTAGTGCCGCCGCCAGCTGATCAGTTGGGGTGGCGAAGGACCAGCCGGTCTCTGGCTCGAACTTCTGCGAGACGACCCTCTCCACCACTTCGTCATCAAGGTAGGCTTGGCCCTCCAGCGCATCGAGGATCGGCTTCACGATGTTGTCGATGTCGCCGGGCATCGGTGCGGTCGGAAAGTAAAAGATGGTGACGGCCATCGGCGTGTCTTCTTCCAGCCAGACGAACTCGGCCGTCTCCTCTGCCCGCTTACGCGCCGCCTCGGCGACGGTGCTTTTCCACCTCTCCTTCGACGACGGCTTCGCCTGAAGCGAGAGCGGGATAGCTGCCAAATGGAACTCCAGAGGGAACAGCGAAGCGTACTTCGTTTCGGCGGTGGGTTCGACCTCGTCCATGACCGAAACTTTGGAGCAGGCGCCTTATACATGCAACGTTGGATAAGCTGCCCTATCCGCAATCGGCCAACTGCGATCGCCCCGTAGCGAAAAGCTGTCGGTCCGCATCTAGGGAGCGAAAATCGGCAGCTGAGTGACCGAGAAGGGTCCGACCAGGAAAACGGCACCGACGCATTCGAATGTCCGCTATCCCGTTTTCGCGGCGGTGAAGCTGCCTGTCAGGAGCGTCCGACCAGCCCGGACCTAGGTAAACGGGCTTAGGCTGATCCACGAATGGCCGCTGTCGGCATAAACGGACGTTTCCAGTCGCGTCGCCGAAGGGCAGGAATGTTCCAGTTCGCGTCACTAAAACGGAGATGAACGAATGGCCGCTTTCGGGGTGCTCATTCGTTGGCCTGAATGTCTGACTTCGGGGCGGAAAGAGCCATTGCGCTGGCGGGCTGGGCGTTCAGCGGGGCTGCACATATATTATCAGCTAGTCAACGGTTGGCGCCGCGCCCACTTCCATTTACTTCATCGCGCAGCTCATCGAGATAGTCCGACCAACACTGCATCATCCGCACCCGTTCATCCCAAAATTCACCGCGCGCATAAGCGCGACGCACGCCGTTCAATTCAATATGAGCGAGTTGACGTTCGATTGCGTCGGGATGCCACTTGCCCATCTCGTTGAGCAGCGTACTGGCCATGGCGCGGAAGCCGTGGCTGGTCATTTGCGCGCCGGAATATCCCAGTTTGCGGAGCGCTAGGTTCAGCGTGTTTTCCGACATCGGCCGCGTACCCAAATGAACGCCCGGGAATACATAGCGCCCGTAGCCCGAGAACTCCCGGGCTTCCTCGAAGAGGGCGAGCGCCTGGCGCGAGAGAGGGACGCGATGCGGACGGCGCATCTTCATCTTGTCCGCCGAGATCGACCATATGGCCCGGTCGAAATCGATCTCTTGCCATTCGGCATGGCGCAGCTCACCCGGCCGCACGAATACATGCGGGGCGATCCGAAGCGCGAGGCGTGTCACCTGATGGCCACTGAAGTCATCAATGGCCTGCAGGAGAGGGCCGACCTCATGCTCGTCGGTGATAGCCGCGCGATGTTTGACCTTCGGCGTCGTCAGCGCATCCTTAAGGCCTTGTGCCGGATCGATCTGCGCCCGCCCCGTCGCCACGGCGTAGCGGAACACCCGTCCGAACACACTGCGCAGGCGACGGGCCGATTCATATCGGCCTCCGGCCTCCACACGGCGCAGTACAAGGAGGAGCTCGGTCGCCTCGATGCTCCCGATCCTCCGTTTACCTAGGGTTGGATAAGCGAAGCTCAGCAGCCACTTGATCTTGTCCAGCGTGACATCGGACAAGCCTTCACGTTCCCGCTTGGCGAGCCACTCCTGAGCCACTGCTTCGAACGTCGACATGTTCCCGAGTTGCGCGCGCAGTTTGTATTTTCGTTCGAAAAGCGGATCGAGCCCGATCGTCAGGGCGCTGCGCGCATCCCTGTGCCGCTCGCGCGCCTCGCTCAAACCCACCTCCGGAAAAACGCCAAGAGCGAGGGTCTTGTGCTTGCCATCGAAACGATAATTGTATCGCCAGTATTTGCCACCATCGGGCGTCACGAGGAGGTACAGGCCATGGCTGTCCGAGAGCTTGTATTGCTTCTCGCGAGGCTTGGCTTTGCTGGCGGCTAGAGCTGAAAGAGCCATGCGGGTATCCCGAGCAGATTTGATACCCGCAACTGTATCAAACCATTTTCGGATTCCAAGATGCGCACCCGGACGGGGGTGGACTAACCCTTGGTTTTACAAGCCCTTTTCCGGACGTCTGCGGACGGCCCCGGGAGAACAAATGGTGCCCAGAAGAGGACTCGAACCTCCACGACCTTGCGATCGCCAGCACCTGAAGCTGGTGCGTCTACCAATTCCGCCATCTGGGCACGGGGTAGGCTGGCGCGGGTAGCTGTCGCGGGGCGGCTTGTCAACGCGCGGTTGGAGAGTTTTTGCGTCGGTCCGGGATCGGCTCAGCCGACAAGGCCGAGGGACGGCCAGTCCAGCACCTGCGTTTCCTCGCCCGCCTGAGCGGCCGGGGCGCCGATCGGGCGGATGATGAGGGCATTGGCCTGCGCGGCGGCGCGCATGGCGGCGCTGTCCTGAAAGCCGATCGGCGTGGCGATGCCGTCCTTGAGCGTGGCCCGGACGAAATCCGTCCGATTGCCGACGGCCGGCATCGCGGCGCCCAGTCGGCCGGTGCGCGGCCGGGGCAGGGGGGCTGCCGCGCCCGCGAAATGACGGATGAGCGGCAGCAGGAACAGCGCGCCGGTGACCAGCGCAGAGACGGGATTGCCGGGCAGACCGAGCACAATGGCCTGATCCAGCCGCCCGACGATGAGCGGCTTGCCCGGCCGCATCGCGATCCGCCAGAAATCGATGGTGCCGCCAGCGCCCTCGAGCGCAGGGCGGATGAGATCGTGATCGCCAACCGATGCGCCGCCCGAGGTGACGATGATGTCCGCCCGCGCCGCTTCGCGCATCGCTGCGGTGACGGCGGGCAGATCGTCAGGGATCAGGCGCTTGTCGATGACCGCGCCGCCCACGCCCTCGATCATCGCGCGGAGCATCGCGCCGTTGGAAGCGGGGAGCTTGCCGGGCGGGCAGGGCGCGCCGGGCGGCACCAGCTCGTCTCCGGTGGAAAGGATCGCGACCCTTGGCCCCGGGCGAACCGGCAGCATCGCGTGGCCCGCGAGCGCGGCCAGCGCGATCTGCGCCGGCCCCAGCCGCATGCCTGCCGAAAGCAGCGTATCGCTTGCGCCAAAGTCGCTGGCGCGCGGGCGGACGTGGCGGCCTGGCGCACCGGGACCCTCGCCGGTCAGCCGGATCGTGGCGCCGTCCGCCGTCACGTCCTCCTGCAGGATGACGGTGTCGGCCCCCACGGGCATGGGCGCGCCGGTGAAGATCCGCATCGCCGTCCCCGCGGCGAGCGCATCGCCGGAGGGCACCGCGCCGGCGGCCATTTCGCCCACCAGCCGCCAGGGGCCGGGCATGTCAGCCCAGCGCACAGCATAGCCGTCCATGGCCGAGAGGTCGGTCCAGGGCTGGTCGCGGCGGGCCGCCAGCGGTGCGGCGAGATAGCCGCCAACAGCTTGCGCGAGGGAGAGGGCCGTGGGGGGCAGGGGTGTCGCCAGCGCCAGCAACCGCGCCTGCGCTTCCTCGACCGGCAGCAGGCTCATGCCGTCGCCTCGTCGGCCATGCGGAAATAGACGACGCGCTCGGTTTCCTCGAAGCCTACCGCCTTGTGGAAGACATGGCCGGGATCATTGTCGAGCAGCGCATCGGAAGCCGATTCGGCGCAGCCTTGCGAGAGGCCCCAGTCGCGCGTCGCGGCGACCAGCGCGCGGGCGACGCCCCGGCGGCGATGGCCGGGTGAGACATAAATGCCTTCGAGGAATGCGACCGGCGAGCCGTCGCAGCCGTTCACATGGTCGGTCCGGCGCGTGGCTTCCGCGAAGGCGATGACGGCCTCCACCGCATCGAGCGCAACGAATAGCGCATAGTCCGCCGTGTCCCGCTCCAACAGTTGGTCGCGCTGCTCGGCCTGATGCTCTGCGAGGCTGCCCTCTTCGGGCCAGAGCGCGTGGCGCAACGCCGCGACCTCCGCGACATGGCGCATCTCGCCGCGCACGATCTGCATCTCAGGCCGTCCAGTCGCCGGACTTGCCGCCGGCCTTGGCGGTGACATGAATATCACGGACCATCATATGCTTGTCGACCGCCTTGAGCATGTCGTACAAGGTCAACAGCGCGATGGAAACGGCGGTCAGCGCCTCCATCTCCACGCCGGTCTTGCCGCTCGTCTTCACCGTTGCGCTCGCCGTCGCGCCGGTCGCATCGAGCGCGAGGTCGAGCGTGATGCCAGTGATCGGCAGCGGGTGGCAGAGCGGAATGAGCTCGCTGGTTTTCTTGGCGGCCATGATCCCGGCAATGCGGGCGGCTGCGAACACGTCGCCCTTGGCGGCACTGCCATCGGCGATCGCGTCCCGCGCCGCCGCGTTCATGTCGATCCGGCCGGTCGCGGTGGCGATGCGGGCCGTGTCCGCCTTCGCCGAGACATCGACCATGCGTGCCGCGCCGGCCTCGTCGGTATGACTGAGCCCGCTCATGCGCCGATCAGCGCCCGCGTCGCCGCCTCGACGTCGGCCTGACGCATCAGCGATTCCCCGACCAGGAAGCAGCGCACGCCATGGTCCGCCATGGCATCGAGATCGGCCTTGGAGCCAAGGCCGCTTTCCGCAACGAAGGTGCAGCCCTCCGGCGCCCGGCCGACCAACTCGTAGGTCCGGGCGAAGTCGACGGTGAAATCCTTGAGATTGCGGTTGTTGACGCCGATCAGGCGGGACTTGAGCATAAGCGCACGCTCCAGCTCTTCCTCATCGTGGACCTCGACCAGCGCATCCATGCCGAGACCGAGCGCGACCTCCTCTATCTCCTGCATCTGCGTGTCGGAGAGGGCCGCCACGATGATGAGGATCGCGTCCGCCCCGATCGCCCGGCTTTCCAGCACCTGCCAGGGGTCGACCATGAAGTCCTTGCGGATGACCGGCAGCGAGACAGCGGCGCGTGCGGCGATCAGATACTCCTCATGCCCCTGAAAATAGGGCGCGTCGGTCAACACCGAGAGACAGGCGGCGCCCCCCGCCTCATAGGCACGGGCATGGGCCGGGGGATCGAAATCGGCCCGAATGAGTCCCTTGGACGGGCTGGCTTTCTTCACTTCGGCGATCAGGCCGTATCCGCCCGCGCTCACCTTGGCATCGAGCGCCCGGCGGAAGCCGCGCGGCGGCGTCTGCGCGGCGGCGCTGGCTTGCAGATCGGCCAGGCTGGTCGCGGCCTTGCGCGCCGCCACTTCCTCGCGCTTGGTGGCGCAGATTTCGTCGAGCTTGTTCATTCGTAAGCGATCCAGCAGTCGAGCAGCGTCTTGGCAAGCCCCTTGTCGATCGCCTCGGCCGCTTCCTCCGCGCCTTCGGCAAGGCTGGAGACTTCCCCGGCGACCATCAGCGCGGCGGCGGCGTTGAGCAGGACGGCGTCGCGATAGGCGCCCGTCTCGCCCATCAACAGCGCGCGCAGGGCGGCGGCATTATGCGCCGGGTCGCCGCCGCGAATGGCGTCGATGGGATGGCTGGGCAGGCCGGCATCCGCCGCGCTCACCCGCCGCATCGCGACGATGCCGTCCGCGCTCACATCGGCCACGTCGTTGCCGCCCGCGAGGCTGAGCTCGTCGAGGCCCTCGTCGCCCGAGACGACCATCGCCCGCTCGATCCCGAGCGAGGCCAGGGCTTCCGCGTAAATCGGCACATAGGCTGGCCGCGCGATGCCGATGAGCTGGCGCCTCACCCCAGCGGGATTGGCGAGCGGCCCCATCAGGTTGAAGATCGTGCGCCGCCCGATCGCCCGGCGAATCGGCCCGAGCCGGCCAAGCGCGGGATGATGCTTCTGCGCGAAGAGGAAGCAGATGCCGATCTCGGCGAGGCTCCGCTCCGCATTCTCGGCCGCGCGATCAAGATCGAGGCCCAGTGCTTCGAGCGTATCGGCCGCGCCAGCCTTGGATGAGGCCGCGCGATTGCCATGCTTGGCGACCGGCACATCGCACGCCGCGACGACGAGGCTGACGGCGGTCGATACATTGAGCGTATGATGCCCGTCGCCGCCCGTGCCGCAAACGTCGATGGCATTGTCCGGCGCCTGCACCGGGATCAGCCGCTGCCGCATCTCGCGGGCGGCCGCCGCGATCTCGATCGCGGTCTCCCCCCGGTCGGAAAGCGCGACAAGGAACGCGGCAATGTCCGCATCGCTCACCGTCCCGTCGAGGATCGCGGCGAACGCTGCGGCCGCCTCGCTTTGCGAGAGCGGCGCGGAAGGATCGGGCAGGACAGTCATGGATTTGCCTTTGCGGCAGGATGCGGCTGCTGTCGAGTGACTCCGCTGATGACGCGCCCTCTACGAACTCTTACTCTTCGGCGTCTTCTTCCGGCTCCGCTATGTCCACCAGCGTCCACACGACCGGGATCTTGCCGCCACCGGCCTTGCGCCCGCTCATGTCCGCCTCGAGCCGCCCGCCGCTCTCCTGCGCCGCATGGACCATATCCCAGTCGATGTCGGCAAGGCGCGCCTTCACGCGATTGACGTAACCGGGCAGCTGCGTGCGCTGCCAGGAGAGATAGACGAAGCGGTCCTGCGGCGTTCCGAAGGCGAACGGCCCGGTGAAGACCGGCGGCTTGGCTTCGTCCACCGCCGGCGCCACGCGCAGATCGAAATCGAACGCGAACGTCCCGTCCTCGCGCTGCACGCCGGGGTGGATCGCTTCCTTGTTGTCCTGCAGGCCGAACATAGTCGGGCTCGGATCGGCGTCCGCGCTTGGCGCGATCGGATCGTCCCGCAGCAGACGCAATCTCAGTATGCCCTTGTCCGCCATCAGACGCGCTCGGCGACCTTCATCCCGGCCGCGCGCATGAAGTTCGCCAGCATGGCATGACCATGCTCGGTCGCGATGCTCTCGGGATGGAACTGGACGCTGTGGATCGGCAGGCTCTCGTGGCGGAAGGCCATGACCGATCCGTCCTCGCTCGTCGCGTTGACGATCAGGCTCGCCGGAATATTCTCGACGATCAGCGAGTGATAGCGCGTCGCCGTGAAGGGCGAGGGCAGGCCCTCGAACAGCCCGGTGCCGTCATGGCTGACCGGCGACGTCTTGCCGTGCATCAGCCCACCGCGCACCACCTTGCCGCCGAAATGCTGGCCGATCGTCTGATGGCCGAGGCACACGCCGAGCAGCGGCTTGCCGGCCTCCGCGCAGGCGGCCACGAGATCGAGGCTGATGCCCGCCTCATTGGGCGTGCAAGGGCCGGGCGAAAGCAGGAACGCCTGCGCGCCGGTCGAGAGCGCCTGTCCCGCCGACATGGCGTCGTTGCGCACGACCTCCACCTGCGCGCCCAGCTCCATCAGATAATGGACCAGGTTCCAGGTGAAGCTGTCATAATTGTCGATGACGAGGATCATGGCGATGATCTAGAGGCGTGCTTCAGGCGGCGCAACGCGAATATGGGGTCGGTGGAGATGACGGCAACCGGCAGGATCATCCTCCTCAACGGCGCATCGAGCAGCGGCAAATCCTCGATCAGCCGGGCGCTGCAAGATCGGCTGGACGCGCCCTTCTGGCATATCTCGATCGATCATCTGCGTGATGCCGGCGTGCTGCCGCTGGCGCGCATCCGCAGCGGTGAGTTCGTCTGGGCAGACATGCGCGAGGCCTTCTTCGACGGCTTCGAACGCTCGCTGCTCGGCTACACGTCGACGGGCAACGACCTGATCGTCGAATATATCGTGGAGACGCGAGCCGGGATGAACCGGCTGGTCGGTCTGATGGCCGGGCAGGATATCTTCTTCGTCGGTGTGCATTGCCCGCTGGACGAGCTGGAGCGGCGCGAGAAGTCGCGCGGCGACCGGCCGATCGGCGATGCGGCGAGGGATTTTCATACGATCCACGTCCATTGCGACTATGATCTGGAGGTCCAGTCGCTGGCGCCGCCCGGGGACAATGCGGACCGGATCATCGCTGCCTGGCGTGCGCGCTCCGAAGACCGCGCCTTCTCGCGGATGGCGAAGACCGGCCAAAGCGCTATAGATAGCGCATGACGACGCCAAACGACCCCATTCTCGTGCTCACCACCGGCGGCACGATCGACAAGCTCTATTTCGATGCGCTCAGCGAATACAAGATCGGCGAATCGATCATCGCGCGCGTTCTGGATACGGCGCGCGTGACGCAGCCGGTCGAGATCGGCGAGGTTCTGCGCAAGGACAGTCTGGAGCTGACCGATGCCGACCGCGCCCTGATCCGCGAGCGCGTCATCGCCGCCGAGGCGCGGCGCATCGTCATCACCCATGGCACGGACACGATGACCGTGACGGCGCAGGCGCTCGGCACGGTGCCCGGCAAGACCATCGTCCTCGTCGGCGCGCTGGCCCCCGCGCGCTTCTCCGAGACGGACGCGACCTTCAATCTCGGCATGGCCTTCGCGACGGCGCAGGTCGCGCCGGGAGGGGTCTACATCACCATGAACGGCACCGTCTTCCGCGCGGACGAGGTGGTGAAGGATCGCGAGCGCGGGGCGTTCGTGGCGAAGACGTAACCGGCAACACCCTATCTATAAGTGCTCCTGCGAAGGCGGGAGCCCAGGGCGGCTGAGAACAGGTCTTTCGGCCGGGCCCTGGGCTCCTGCCTCCGCAGGAGCACAAGCGTAAACTCTACTTACGAAGAAACGCCGCAACCTCGTCACCCCAGAACTCCGGCTGATTGAGCGTCCCATGTCCGCGCGTCTTCTCCGTGCCCGGCACCAGCACGAAGCGCGCGTCCGGCATCCGCGCCACCGCCTTCTCCGCCACGCCGAGCGCGGGCGGATTGAGCAGGTCGTCGGCGAAGTTGATCCAAAGCAGCGGGGCAGTCACGCGGTCCAGCCGGTCCCAGGGATTATAGTTTCGCGAGGCATCGGTCTGGTAGATCGCGTCATTGGCATCTCGACCGCTCGAGAGGCTGAGCGCCATAGCTTCCTCGGCGAATTTATCCGCCGCCTCGCGCGTCGGATAGCTGGTCTGGAGATAGAGCGCGCCCGATGCCATCAGCATCGCGATGCTGGTCGCGCCGCGCATACCGGCCACCGGCTGGCTCGTGTAATTGCCCTCGTTCCAGGCCGGGTCCAGCTTGATCGCGTCGATGATGAGCTTGCGCTGCAACCGGTTCTGCCCGGCAATCTCGATCGGATAGCAGCCCATCGGCAAGAATTTTTGCGCGGATTCGGGATAGGTCGTCGCCCATTGAAACGTGACCATGCCCCCCATGGAAATGCCCATGACGGCCTTGAGCTTGGCGATGCCGAGCGTGTCCCGCACCAGCGTCATTTCCGCCTCGACCATGTCGGCATAGTCATAGGCCGGGAAGGCCATGCGAAGGCCGTCGCTCGGCTTGGACGAGCCGCCATGGCCGATCGCATCGGGCAGGATCACATAATGAATGCTCGCGTCGAGCGGCGCGCCCGGGCCGAAGAAAGCGTCGATCAGCGCCGGCGCGAGGAAATTCCCGCCGCTGCCTCCGGTGCCATGATGCAGCAGGATCGCATTCTCGATCGCGCCCGAACCGTCGCGGCGCGGCGTCCCCAGCGTGCGATAATTGATCCTCAGCTCCGGCAAGCGCGACCCGTCGTGAAAGACGAAATCCCGCAGCGTCACTGCACCGCTTTGCAGATTGAACTCGCGCGTCATGGATACCGTCCTCGCCGGTAGATCAGGTCAACACGTCTGCCCGCAGTCATCCTCCTGGTCCACCTCGATCTGGATGGTGACGTGATCGATGCGGAAGGTTTCTTCCAGGTCCCGCGTCAGCCCCGCGAGGAAGGCATTGCCCGGATGGCCCCCGGGCATGAACAGATGCGCCGTCAGCGCGGTCTCGGTCGTGCTGATCGACCAGATGTGGAGATCATGGACCTCCGCAACGCCGGGCTGGCCGCGCAGATAGACCGCAACCTGGCCATGATCGATATTGGCCGGCACGGCGAGCAGGCTCATCTTCACCGAATCGCGCAACAGCCCCCAGCTGCCGACGCCGATGACGAGGATGATGATGAGGCTGGTCAGCGGATCGATCCATGAAAGCCCGCTCAGCATGATGGCGATACCGGCAACGACCACACCCACCGAGACCAGTGCATCAGCTGCCATGTGCAGATAGGCGCCCCGAATGTTGAGGTCGTCATGGCGCCCGCGCATGAAGAGCAGCGCCGTGCCGGTGTTGATGACGATGCCGATCGCCGCGACGGCGATCATCGTGCCACTGTTGACCGGTTGCGGATCGAGGAACCGCTGCACCGTCTCCAGCGCGATCGCGCCCACCGCGACGAGCAGCAGCGCCGCATTGATCAGCGCAGCGAGGATGGACGAGCTTTTGAGGCCGTAGGTGAAGCGCGTGTTCGGACTGCGCTTGGAGAGGATCGTCGCGCCCCAGGCGATGAGCAGGCCCAGTACGTCCGAGAGATTGTGCCCCGCGTCCGCGACCAGCGCCATCGATCCTGAGATCAGGCCATAAGCCGCCTCGATGACCACGAAGGCGGAGTTGAGCACGATGCCGATCGCAAAGGCGCGGCCGAAATCAGCCGGCGCGTGGACGTGCCCCGCGCCATGATGGTGGCCATGGTCGTGCCCATGCGAGTGGCCGTGCGAATGATCATGCGCATGGCCGTGGCCGTGGTCATGGCCGTGATGCAAGTGTCCATCCATGCGTCGGCGCGAAAATCCCTGCGGTCGATGCTGCCTGCCTATCAGAGCCAATCGCGCGCTCCAAGCCGCCGCGCTCAGTCCATCGCGGCGCGCGCGTCGATCACCGGTTGCGGCGAGAGCGTGATGCCGCCCGACCATGGCCGGTCGAGATCGAGGATCAGTGCCAGCGCCAGCGTCAGCAGCAGGAAGAGGATCGCGGTCATGGCGAGATGGCGCTTGTCCTCCTTGCGACCGAGCACATAGCCGACAATCCCTGCCGAAAGCAGCGCGAACAGACTCACCATGTCGAGCACGCGGGCGGGAATGCGGGATTCCCGCTCGGCCTTGCGGCGCGCGGCGGCATCGAACATCTCGGTCGTCGCCGTGACGAGTGTCGGCGCGAGCGTCGGCGGGGTGGCCGGCAGGGCAGTGCGCAGACGCCGCCACACTTCCGCCTGCGCCTTGCCGGTTTCCGCCTCGATGACATGACGGTCCTTCGCGTCCGGCAGGCGCAGGCGCACATCGGCATAGTGTTTAAGCGAGGTCCGCAGTGCTTCGCCTTCCGCGCCGGGCGCCAGGATCGCGCGCAACCAGGCGGTGCTGATCGCATTGCCTTCTTCGACGATCATCGTGCGCCGACTGTCATAGCGGCTGAGCGCCAGCGAGAAGGTGAAGGCGATCATCAGCCCGAGCAGTGCGAGCGACGCAGCGAGCAGATGCCCGTCTGAATCGGTATCCGTCGCGTTCCTGTCGAAACGCAGCCGTGCCCGGCGTCCAAGCTGCGCGAACAGGAGCAGGGCGAGGAAGAAGGGCAGGGCAATCGCCCAGAGCGGCGCGGACGCCATGGCTTGTTCGAGCGTTGCCAATGTCCGGCCCTCCCACGGATGATCGGCGCAATCTGTCGCATCTCGCCCGGGGAGGGAAGCGCGATGTCTGTCCTACAGCCGCCATTCCATGTCATGACAACTGCACGAGCCGAAAACGGCCTCGTCGCTCTTTGATTTCGTAAATGCACGATAAATCAGTGACTTGCCGTCAGGTCGCGATGCACTGCCGCGTTTCACCATGCGCGATATGAGGGAAGTTAGAGAAAATAGCGCACAAGACCGACAGAAATCCGCCATTTCTTCAATGATCGTCCAGTCAGGAGACGGTAGAATGCGGTGCAGTTTGCCATCCTCGCCGTGACAGCAGCCTCAGACAGTCGGCCTCCCTGTCAGAATGCCGTCGCGCAGGTGCGCTTGCCGAGCTCAAGTGATTCGGGCGAGCGCGCGCTTTACTGCCCGAACCGCCCCTCGCGCGCGACTTTCACCGCTTCGGTCGCCGCGGCAATCAGCGCGCCGGACTTCGCCTCGCACTCGCGCTGCTCATAGGCCGGCTCGCTGTCCGCCACGATGCCGGCACCGGCCTGTACATGCATAAGGCCATCCTTCACCAGCGCGGTGCGGAGCACGATGCAGCTGTCCATGTTGCCGTCGGGCGAGAAATAACCGACGCCGCCCGCATAAGGCCCGCGCGTCTCGGGCTCCAGCTCGGCGATGATCTCGCAGGCGCGGACCTTGGGCGCGCCCGAGACGGTGCCTGCGGGGAAGCCCGCGAACAGCGCGTCCAGCGCATCCTTCTTCGGATCGATCCGGCCGACCACGTTCGAGACGATGTGCATCACATGGCTGTAGAGCTCGACCATGTAGCTGTCCGTCACCTTGACGGTGCCTGCGCTCGCGACCCGGCCGACATCGTTGCGGCCGAGATCGAGCAGCATCAGATGCTCGGCACGCTCCTTGGGGTCGGCGAGCAGGGAGTCGCGGTTCTCCGCATCCTCGATCGCGGTCTTGCCGCGCGGGCGGGTGCCCGCGATCGGGCGGATCGTCACTTCCCCGTCGCGCACGCGCACGAGGATTTCCGGGCTGGAACCGGTGAGCGCAAAGCCGGGCAGATCGAGATGATAGAGGAAAGGCGAGGGATTGATCCGCCGCAGGGCGCGATAGAGATCGATCGGCGGCAAGGTGAAGGGCGTGGTGAAGCGTTGCGCCAGCACGACCTGAAAGATATCGCCCGCGACGATATAATCCTTCGCCTTCAGCACCATCTCGGCATAGCGGCCGGGCGCCAGATTGGGCGTGACGGCGATGTCCGCGGGATCGAAGTCCGGCGCCTTGGAAGGCGGCAGCGGACGCGCGAGCAGGGCGGCCGTGTCTTCGATCCGGTCGGTCGCGGCGGTGAGAGCCTTGTCGATCTCGCCGACATCGTCGGCCCAGACCGGCGCGACGACATAGAGTACGTCGGCCAGCCGATCGAACACCAGCACGACCGTCGGCCTCACGAACAGCATGTCCGGCGTGCCAAGGCCATTGTCGGCCGGGCGCGGCAGCTTCTCGACCAGCCCGATCGTCTCATAGGCGAAATAGCCGACCAGGCAGGCGAGCGCCGGTGGGAGGGCGGGATCGACCTCGGCCCGGCACTCGGCAACGAGCGAGCGCAGGCCGGTCAGCGGATCGGCGGTGAGCGGCTCGAAGGCGTTGCGGTCGGTCCGCCAGTGGCGGTTGATCTCGCAGCTCCGGCCGGTCGCGCGGAACACCAGATCGGGCGCGAGGCCGATCAGGCTGTAGCGGCCGCGCACCGATCCGCCCTCGACGGATTCGAGGATGAAGTCACCCCGCTCGGGCTCGATCAGCTTCATCGCGGCCGAGACCGGTGTCTCGGTGTCAGCGATGAACCGCTGCCAGACGAGCGCCGATCGCCCGGCCGAGAGGGCTGTGCGCGCGGCGGCGATGCTGTCGTTGGCGAGGGTCAAGCGTCCGGCCTATTCCGCGGCGCTGCCATTGGCCTGGCGCAGCGCGGACTCGACCGATGCCATCGCCGCCATGTTGCGCTCGACGCCAAGCTCCTGCTGGATGGCGACGAGGAACTGGCGGCCATATTCGGAGCCCAGAACATTGCTGAGGCCGGCGCGGGTCGAGGCAAGAAGCTCCGGCACCGTGGTCGGGTCCTTGGGTGTGATCTGGCCGAGGCGCACGACCATATAGCCCTGGTCGTTCTCCATCTGGATCAGCTTGGTCGCGCCGACCTTGATCGTGAACAAGGCTTCGAGCGGCGGCGGGATGCGGCCCCCCTGCGCCTGCTGATTGATGTCCGCGCGACGGGCGCTGAGCGGCTGGCGCGGCGCGCTGGGAACGCCGAGCTTGGCCAGCACCGCTGCCGGATCGGCGCCCTTGCCGACTTCGGCCGCGAGTTGCGTCGCGACGCGCTGTGCCTGTCCGGCGCCCTTGGAGAGCGTCCAGGCCGTCAGCACGGCCGGGCGCACTTCGGCGAACGGCGGGGGACCGGCGGGCACCACGTCGCCCACCTGCAGGATCGCAGCCTGCTCGTCGGGCTTGATCGGAACGACCTGCGGATCGTCGTCCTGCGTCATGCCGAAGCCCTGCGTGAGCAGCGCCGTCAGCGCTTCGTCGGCCTTGAAGTTCGGATCCTTGAGCGCCTTGCCGTCCTTCACGATGAACGGCGTCTCGACGATCGTCAGACCATTGGCCTTGGCGACCTCCGCAAAGGTCGCGCCTTCGCCGATCTTGCCGTCGATATTGTTCAGGAACTCGCTGAAGAGCTGCTTTTCCTTGGCGATGCGGATGTCCGGACTGAGTTCGGCGCGGGCCTGCTCCAGCGTCTTGCCGGGGATCTCCCGGATTTCCTCGACCCGCAACACGGCCCAGCCGAGCGGCGCGCGCATCGGGCCGACGACGCCGCCCTTGGCCGTCGCGAAGGCGGCCTTGGCGATGTCGGCATTGGTCTGCGTCGCAAGCTGTGCCTGATCCGCGCCATCGATGCGGGTGGCGGAGAGGCCGAGGCCGGCGGCGATCTGGGTCAGCGTCTGCCCGGCCTTCGCCTTGGCGGCGGCGTCACGCGCGGCGCTTTCGGTGGTGAGGATGAGCTGGCTCATGTCGCGCGACTGGCGCGAGCGATAATTGGCCTCGCGCTTCTTGTACTCGGCAGCGATCTCCGCGTCGGTCGGCGCGGCCTGCGCCTCGAAGCGCGCCATATCGACGAGCGCGTAGCGCAGGCGGCGCTGCTCGGGGACGGTGAACTTGGCCGGGAACTGACGATAATAAGCCTGCAGTTCCGCGTCGGTCGGCGGTGTCTTGGGTGCAAAGGCCGCCGAGGGAATCGCGATCATCTCGCCGCTGCGCTCCTCGATCAGCATGGCGGCATAAGGCGGCACCATGGAGTCGGGCGTGCGCGCGCCGGCGGCGATCGGCGCGATCATCTGCTGCTGCAGGAGCTGCGCGAGGATGTCGTCCCGGAATTCCTTCTCGTTGATCCGGCGCTGCGCGAGAAGCTGGCGATAGACCGTCTCGCTGAAATTGCCGGTCGCATCGACGAAGGCCGGGTTGCTGGCGATCTGCGCATCGACAAGTGCCTTGCTGATCTGCATGCCGTGCTTCTCGCCATAAGCGATGAGCGCCTTGCTCGCGATCAGCTCGTCGGCGACACGGCGCAGGCCGCCCTCGCGCAGGAACTGATCCATGGTCAGTTCGGGCCGCTGCTCGCGCAGCCGCTCGAACACAAGCTGCGTGCGCGACTGGAGTTCGTTGACGGTCACCGTCTGCTTGCCGACACGCGCCACTTCGCCCGTCGAGGGGCCGAGTACGTTGATGCCGCCCGATCCGCTCAGGTCGCCAATGACGAAGGCGAAGGCGATCACGCCCAGAAAGGCAGCGGCAATCCAGCCGCCAAACTTGGATCCGAGAATACGCCGGAAGAAATTCATGTCGTTGCGTCCAGAAACTGTCGGGGCGAGATGCTTGGCGGACGCTTTAGGGCGGGGGAGGGGCGGCATCAAGCAGGCTTTGCGGCGTGCCTGTTTCCCATGGCGCGAAGCACTGGACAAATCCGGCGCGCCCGTTCATCCCGCAGCCTTCATTAGCAGGTATCTGGTGACGAAGGAGATTTGGGGGGATGACCGGTCGGCGCAAGCTCATCGCAGGCAACTGGAAGATGAACGGCCTCAAGGCGCAGCTGGGCGAAGTCTCGGCCATCGCCGCGCTCGCCAGCGAGCGGACGGACATCGATGTCGGCCTGTTTCTCCCGGCCACGCTCATCGCCGCCGCCGCGCCGCTGGCTGGCACGATGCTGATCGGCGGACAGGATTGCCACGCGCAGGACAGCGGCGCCTTCACCGGCAATGTCTCGGCGGCGATGCTGACCGAAGCAGGCGCGGGCGGCACATTGGTCGGCCATAGCGAGCGGCGGCAATATCAGCATGAGAGCAGTGCTGACGTGGCGGCGAAGGCGGCCAAGGCGCATGAGCATGGCCTCTCCGTCGTGCTCTGCATCGGCGAGACGCTGGAGACGCGCGAGCAGGGCGATGACATCGCGCATGGCTTCGTCGCGGATCAGCTGATCGCGTCGCTCCCGGAAGGCGCGGACCCGTCGTGGCTCACAATCGCCTATGAGCCGGTCTGGGCGATCGGCACCGGCAAGGTCGCGACCCCATCGCAGATCGCCGCCATGCACGCCGCGCTGCGCGTCGCCTTGGTCAAGGCGCTTGGCGACGGCCCGGGCAATGCGATGCGCATCCTCTACGGCGGCTCGGTCTCTGGCGACAATGCGGCCGACATCCTGCACACCGACAATGTCGATGGTGCGCTGGTCGGCGGCGCGAGCCTCAGCGCCGCCAAGTTCGGGCCGATCATTGCCGCTGCCTGACGCAGCGAACGATGTGAGTGATGGGCATGCGAAGCCACCGATCAAGCTTCCCTGCCGTCCACATCATTGACGGTACGGCATAGTCTCCATCACAGTCCTACTACGCCGCAGCTAGACGGCGTGTGACAGCGACGGAGGGATATGTGGTTCAGCGGCATCATCGACCGATGGCGAGGATGTTGTCGATCCTCGGCTTGCTCATACTTTCAGCGGCCCCTGCATCCGCGCAAAGTTGCGACCGGACGTGTCTTTCCGGCATGATCACCCAATATGTCGATGCGCTCGTCGCGCGCGATCCCTCGAAGCTGCCGGTCGCGACCAACGTTCGCTACACGCAGGATTCGCAGGATCTGGAGCTCGGCGAGGGCATCTGGAAGTCCGTGACAGCCAAGACCAGCTTTCGTCACGACTATCTCGACACCGCCAAACAGGTCGCGGCGTCGCATCTCCTCCTGATGGAGGGCACGAACCACATCATGTATTCGGTGCTGCTCTATGTGAAGGATCGCAGGATCACCGGCATCGAGACGCTGGTCCAGCGCGTCACGCCGGAAGGGCGCTGGCAGCCGACCGAGCTTGGCGGGCCGATCCGGGGCATGAACGACGCCGTCCCGGCGGGGAAGAAGATGTCTCGCGCGGAGATGATCAAGGTGGCGCTCACCTATCCCGAGGGCCTGCGGATCGGCAGCTTCACGGACGGCAAGACGCCGTTCGCGCCCGGCATCTACCGCGTCGAGAACGGCGTGATCACCGCAGGCCCGGGCTGCGGTCGCGCCGATTGCGACATGTATGCGCAGCGGATCATGCTGCACCCCGGCATCGTCGGCAATGTTGCGGCGGTCGATGAGGACGCCGGCATCGTCCTGCTCTGGATGAACTTCGGCTTCACCGATTCCTATGGGCCGGGCAATGCGCTCGTCACCTTCGAGGCGTTCAAGGTCTGGGGCGGCCAGATCCATTCCGTCCTCGCCTTCTTCCGCACGATGCCGCTCGCGACGCCGCGCTACTGGCCCTCGTCCGATCCGTTGCCGTGAGGCGCTGATCCAAGGGCATCGCCAAGCGCGAGAGGCCGGTCTAAGCCTGCGCCATGACCAGCCTCACCGCCACCGCGATCGTCTGTTCGGTGCGCCCGCATGGCGAGCATGGCGCGATCGTGCGCATGCTCACGGCGGAGGCGGGGCTGCTGCCGGGCTATGTGCAGGGCGGTCGCTCGACCCGCATGCGGCCGGTGCTCATTCCGGGGAACATCGTCCGCGGCGCCTTTCGCGCCCGTACGGCCGATCAGCTAGCCAGCCTCTCGGTCGAGCTGGAGCATAGCCGCGGGCCATTGCTGAGCGAGCCGCTGCCAGCAGCCGCGATCGACTGGACCTGCGCCTTCACCGCGGCGTCCCTGCCGGAAGGGCATCCCTATCCGGCGCTCTACAGCGCGATGTCGGCCGTGCTGGACGCAGTCGAGGCTGCCCCGGCGGCGCGCGGCTGGGCAGTGGCGCTGGTGCGCTACGAGTTGCTGGTGCTGGCGGAACTCGGTTTCGGCCTCGACCTCTCGGAATGCGCGGTCACCGGGGCGCGCGCCGAGCTTGTTTATGTGAGCCCGCGCAGCGGCCGTGCGGTGAGCGAGGCGGGCGCGGGGCTGCACAAGGCCCGGCTGCTCCGCTTGCCGCCTTTCCTGACCGAAGGCGGTGAAGCGGCCTGGGATGACATCCTGCTCGGCTTTGCGCTCACCGGTCACTTCATCGAGCGCGATCTGGTCGATCCGCGTCGCGCCGAGATGCTGGCCGCGCGGGAGCGGCTGATCGAGCGGCTCAAAAGAGCGGTTGCGTGACCGGGGGCCGGGCCATATGCGTCCGCGCCAATCGGAAACAATGATGGATAGAGCGATGCTTGTTGCAGTGCTGCCCGGCGATGGAATTGGCCCCGAAGTGACGGCGCAGGCGCTGCGCGTGCTCGATGCGCTGGCACTTCCGGACCTCACCTTCGAGGAAGGGTTGGTCGGTGGCGCAGCCTATCATGCCAAGGGCCACCCGCTGCCGCCCGAGACGCTGGACCTTGCGCGCCGTGCCGATGCGATCCTGTTCGGCGCGGTGGGCGATCCGACCTGCGACAATCTCGAGCGCGCGCTGCGGCCGGAGCAGGCGATCCTGGGTCTGCGCAAGGAACTGACGCTGTTCTCGAACCTGCGCCCGGCCAAGATGTTCCCCGAGCTGGCCGAGGACTCGACGCTGCGACGCGAGATCGCAGAGCAGATCGACCTGCTCATCGTGCGCGAGCTCAACGGCGACGTCTATTTCGGCGAGAAGGGCATGCGCCAGACCGCCGATGGACTGCGCGAAGGCTATGACATCATGTCCTACAACGAGGCCGAAGTGCGCCGCATCGCGCACAGCGCCTTCAAGGCAGCGCAAGCGCGGCGTGGCCTGCTCTGCTCGGTGGACAAGGCGAACGTCCTGGAGACGAGCCAGCTCTGGCGCGACGTCGTGACCGAAGTCTCGAAGGAGTATCCGGGCATCACGCTCAGCCACATGTATGTCGACAATGCCGCGATGCAGCTGGTGCGCAATCCCGGTCAGTTCGACGTCATCGTGACCGGCAATCTGTTCGGCGACATCCTCTCCGATCAGGCAAGCATGTGCGTCGGGTCGATCGGCATGCTCGCTTCCGCTTCGCTCGATGTGAACGGCAAGGGGCTCTATGAGCCGATCCACGGCAGCGCGCCGGACATTGCCGGGCAGGGCAAGGCAAATCCGCTGGCGACGATCCTCTCGGCGGCGATGATGTTGCGCTTCTCGCTCGGTCAGGCCGAGGCAGCGGACCGGATCGAGGCAGCGGTGGCGAAGGCGCTCGCGGGCGGTGCGCGCACGGCCGATCTTGGCGGCGTGATGAGCACGAGCGCTATGGGCGACGCCGTTCTGGCAGCGCTCGCCGCCTGATGGACGTCTCGCTCGCTTCGCTGAGGGCCGCTGCGGCTTTGGTCTATGAGCAGATGACGCCGACGCCCCAGTTCGCTTGGCCCTTGCTGGCCGAGCGGCTGGGCTGCGACGTCTGGGTGAAGCATGAGAACCACACGCCGACGGGCGCGTTCAAGGCGCGCGGGGCGGTCAGTTTCATCGACTGGCTGCGGCGCACGCAGCCGGACGTCACCGGCATCATCACCGCGACGCGCGGCAATCACGGGCAGGCACAGGTGCGCGCAGCCCGCGCCGCCGGTCTCACCGCGACCATCATCGTCCCGCGCGGCAATGCGCTGGAGAAGAATGCGGCGATGCGCGCCTTCGGGGCCGAGGTCATCGAGCATGACGGCGATTTCGACGGGGCCAAGGCGGAAGCGTCCGCGCGCGCGGCGCAATATGGGCTCTACATGGTCCCGGCCTATCATGAGCAACTCGTGCGCGGCGTCGCGAGCTATGGGCTGGAACTGCTGGAGGCCGTGCCCGACCTCGACACGATCTATGTGCCGGTTGGCTGTGGATCGGGCCTGTGCGGCACGATCGCGGCAAAAGAAGCGCTGGGCCTTTCGACCAACATCGTCGGCGTCGTGTCCTCGGCGGTCGATGGCGCCAAGCAGAGCTTTGAGCAAGGGCGTCTGATCGCCACCGAGACGGCGCACACCTTCGCGGACGGCATCGCCGTCTGCACGCCGGTGCAGTCGGCGCTCGACTATCTGACGCCGCGCGCCGCGCGCTTCGTTGCGGTCGCCGATGACGAGATTGCCGCGGCGATCCGCGCGCTCTGGCAGGATACGCACAACGTCGCCGAGGGTGCCGGCGCCGCCGCGCTCGCCGCGCTGATGCAGGAGCGCGAGGCGATGCGGGGCAAGAAGGTCGCGGTCATCCTCTCGGGCGGCAATCTCGACATGAGCCAGGCCGCGACGGTGTTGGCCGGAGGCACGCCCGCTCCGATGTGAGTTGGCACGTAGAGGGCGCGACTCAGGGGCGATCGACGATCATGTCCCGCGTCCGACGCCTATCTGGCGGTGAGTGCGGCTATCCGATCCGGTTTAAGCCCCGAATTGCACGCTCTTGCGCAAGACCGATAGTGTCACGATCGAAAAAAAAACCACGCATTTCTGCGGGTTTGAGCAGCTAAATTCGCAAATTTCCCTCATATCGCGCATGGTGAGACGCGAGCGTTCTGCTGCGAGATGGCGGCAAGTCTCTGTTTTAGAATGATTTTACGAAGTCAAAGAGCGGCGGCGCCATTTCGGGCCGTGCAGTTGTCTTAGCATTGCCTGTGGTGTGTAGGACATAGGCTGGGCGTCGTGCCGCTCCTGCTCCGTTCGCCCTGAGCTCATCGCAGGGATCGGCGACCCGACGCCAAATCAGCTGGGTTGGCCAAGCTGTTTTCGAGCTCGCCCGGCGTGTATCGATCGATCCCGACCAGCGTCAGTACCTCGTCGACCCAATGTCGTCTGTAAACCCTAGGCATGAACTCGATCGTTTTGTTGCGCCTGCGAAGGAATTGACCAACGGCGTAGGCTGTCTTTTGCCTGGAGCCAAGAACAGTGCAGGATGAATGAGACCACAGGCTCAGGCGAACGACCGTGCCAGCCGCCACTGTCCTTGTCCCGCCGAGGATGCGCACATGTTCCGGTTCGACGAACTGGAGATGCAAAAGCACATGACCCGCCGGCACTTCGCTCGGCTTGCTGTCGAACAGAATTGCTTCCGGCATAAATGTTGCCAGGCACGCTTCAGCGGGGGACGCGGCTAAAAGCAGACAAGTCAAGGCGACCGGAGCGATTTTCACCGCCAGCTGTCCAGCCACATCCAGCGATTGAAATCCTGCGGGTCGCCGAGGGCGGCGGCGGAGATGATCGGGTAGAATTCCAGGAACAGCAGCGCGGTGAAGCCGATGAACAGCGCCGGGATGACGCGGTTGCCGGCGCGCCAGAACCAGCGGTCCAGCACGGCGGCGATCGCGAAGCAGAGCAGCAGCGAGGCCGGGAAATAGTGATAGTAGAACATCACCGGCTTGGGGATGACGATGAAGAAGGCGACCGACGCCGTCCAGAGCAGCACGATCGCCAGCATGGCACGCTGCCCGCGCGAGATGCCCGCATAAAGGCAGAGCGCGAGCGCCAGCAGGCCGCCCCAGCTGATCGCCGGATTGCCGATGAACAGCACGCCGCGCTGGATGCCCTCGACCGGCTCGTAGAAATACCAGATCGGCCGGATGCTCAGCACCCATTGCCACCAGACGCTCTGATAGCTGTGCGAGGCCATGGGCGAGCTTTGCAGGGTCAGCATTTCGAACTGGCGCGGGATGATCTGGCCCAGCGGCACGGCGCCATGTTGCAGGAACATGAGCGGCAAGAAGGTCGCCAGATAGGCCAGCACCGAGCCGAGCGCGAGCCAGCCGAAGCCTTCGAGCAGGGTGATGCCGGGATCGCTGCTGTTCCGGTTCTTCCAGTCGCCCCGGCGCGCGACGAGATAGAAGAGGATCGCCATCGCGATGAGTGGGAAGGCGGTCCATTTGCAGGCCATGGCACAGCCGAGGAAGACGCCGCCGAGCGCGACATGCCTGCGGCTGCGATAGCCGCCCGCGGAGGCCGCCGCGAGCATCCAGAAGGCGAGCATCAGGAAGCTCGCCATGAAGATGTCGAGCATGGCGATGCGCGACTGGACGAACAGCATGGGGCTCAGCAGCAGCAGCGCTCCGGTCATGACGGCGGCCGTGCGCGTCGCGAGCAGCCAGCGCGCCGCCATCACGCCCGCGAAGACCAGAGTGGCGCCGAACAGCGCGCTCATGATCCGCCAGCCGAACGGATTGTCGCCGAACATCGCCATGCCCAGGCCGATCAGCCATTTGGCGAGCGGCGGATGCTCGGCATTGGCCAGGTCGGTGAGCCCCATCAGCAGGCGCGTCGCCGTCACATAATGGGTCTCGTCGAAGTTGAGCTTCGCCGGATCGGTGATGCGGAACAGGAAGAGCGCGAGCGCTGCCAGCGCGAACAGGGCGGCGATACCAAGATCGCGCAGATCGGGCGCGGAGAAGGGCCTGGCGGGCTTTGCTCGGTCGGGCACTTTGTCGGGGCTCGTCATTGCGTCCTGCATGTCCGCCGTGGATTGACCCCGCAAGGGGAGCGGCTAGAAGCGGCCGCATGAAGAAGCATAGTGGACAAGACCGATCCCTCACAAGCCGCTGGCGTCCCGCGACGCAGGCGGTGCGCGGGGGCACGTGGCGCTCCGAGCATGGCGAGACCAGCGAGGCGCTGTATCTGACCTCGGGCTATACCTATGACACGGCCGAGGATGTCGCCGCGCGCTTTGCCGGCGAGCAGGCCGGCATGCAGTATAGCCGCTTCCAGAATCCCACGGTGCAGATGCTCGAGGAGCGCATCGCGCTGATGGAAGGCGCCGAGGCGTGCAAGGCGCAGGCGACCGGCATGGCCGCGATGACCAGCGCGCTGCTCTGCATGCTCAGCAGCGGCGATCATGTCGTCGCCGGCCGCGCGGCCTTCGGCTCGTGCCGCTGGATCCTCGACAATGTGCTCAATCGCTTCGGCATCACGCACAGCATCGTCGATGCGCGCGAGAACGAGCAGTGGAGGGACGCGATCCAGCCGAACACCAAGGTCTTCTTCTTCGAGACGCCGGCCAATCCGACGCTCGACATCGTCGATCTCGAATATGTCTGCGGCCTTGCGCGCGAGAACGGCATCACGACCATCGTCGACAATGCCTTCGCGACGCCGATCCTGCAGCGCCCGCTCGATTTCGGCGCCGATGTCGTCGCCTATAGCGCGACCAAGCTCATGGATGGGCAGGGCCGCGTGCTCGCCGGCGCCGTTTGCGGCACGGACGAGTGGATCAACGGCAAGCTCTCGCCGTTCCAGCGCAACACCGGTCCGATCATCTCGCCGTTCAATGCCTGGGTGGTGCTGAAGGGGCTGGAGACGCTGGAGCTGCGCGCCATGCGCCAGTCCGAGAATGCGCTCAAGGTCGGCAAGTTCATGGCGACGCGGGTGGAGCGCATGCTGCACCCCGGCCTGCCGAGCCATCCGCAGCATAATCTGGTGCGCAAGCAGATGACGGCCGCCGGGCCGATCTTCTCCTTCATCCTGGAGGACCGGGCGCAGGCCATGGCGATGCTCAATGCGATGCAATTGTGCGACATCTCCAACAATATTGGAGACTCGCGCACGTTGCTCTGCCATCCGGCGTCGACCACCCACAATAATATGGGGCCGCAGAAGCGCGCGGAAGCGGGCGTCGAGGAAGGCATGATCCGCATCAATGTGGGACTGGAAGACCCCGACGACATCATCGAGGATCTGGATCAGGCATTGACCGCCGTCGGGCTTTGACTAGGGTCCGGCGGGTCACAGGACGAACCGCATGACGAACACCCATCACCTGATGAGCGCGCTCTTTCCCTATGCCGAGACGACGCAGGACGTCACGGTGCGGGTTGCCGTCACCTTCCGGCCCGAAGAGTCCGATCCCGATCTCGGCAAATGGTTCTGGGTCTACAACATTCGCATCGAGAATGACCGGGACGAGCCGGTGCAATTGCTCATGCGCCGCTGGACCATCGCGGACGGGCGCGGCGCGCTGTTCAAGCGGGAAGGGCGCGGCGTCGTCGGCGAGGAGCCGGTGATCCAGCCCGGCGGCGTCTACGACTATGTCTCGGGCTGCCCGCTCAGCACGCCGACCGGCTGGATGGAAGGCGTCTATTCGATGCTGCAGGCCGGCGGTGACATCTTCGAGGCGCGCATTCCGCGCTTCCCCCTGATCGCGCCGGTGGGGCCGAATTGAAGCGAACACATCTTCCGTTGAACGGCCTGCGCGTTTTCGACGCCGCGGCGCGTCACCTGAGCTTCACGCGTGCGGCCGATGAGCTGGCAGTGACGCCGGCCGCCGTGGGCCAGCAGATCCGCGCGCTGGAGGATATGCTTGGCGTCGTGCTCTTCCGCCGCACCCCGCGCGGGCTGGAACTGACGCCCGAGGCCGAGGCGGGGTTGCCCGCGTTGCGCAGCGCGTTTCTGGAGCTGGAAGAGTCGGTGCGTGCCATGCAGGCCGGGCAGAGCTCGCAGCATCTGACGATTGCCGCGCCGCGCGATCTCACGGCCAAATGGCTGAACGGGCGCCTTGCCGGCTATGCGACGGCCGAGCCCGATCTCCAGTTCCTGCTCGTGGCGGCGGACGAGGCGCTCGATTTCACCGAGGCCAATCTCGATCTCGCCATTCGCCTGGCCGATGGCCCGGGCGAGCATGAAGGCATTGCGCTGGGCGACGCGCGCTTCGTGACCGTCGCCGCTGCGGACGGCAAGGGCATCGATGCGCCGATCGCCTGGCCCGGCTGTCCGGTCGAGGATGGCCGCGCGATCATGCGCGTCGCCGATGCGGGCCTTGCGATCGATGCGGCGGCGAGCGGCTTCGGTCGTGCCTGCGTGCCCGAATTGCTGGCGAGCGCCGATATTGCCTCGGGCCGCGTCTCGCTCGTCGGTGAGCCGCGCGATGGCATGGGCTACTGGCTCATCGCGCCGCTGCCGCAATGGCGGCAGAAAAAGGTCAAGGCGCTGGTTGCGGCGCTGGGCGACTGACGCCGCCAGCACAGGCACTTCCTGAAGGCGAAGCACAACCTCCCGTCGCGTTCGGGCGGGTGCGTGCAATCAACATGGCGCTTTTTCCTTATCAACGAGGCCTTCTGGGACTATTCTGCGAACCACGGGCGCGATCGTGCAACTTTCTGAAGGAAGTCGATCGTGAGTGCAGGTTCCTCATGCTCCATGCTGACGGTCCTATCGCTGGTGCTCGCGCCGATCGGCGCGGCGTTTGCGCAGCCTCAGCCTCAGCCTCCGCCGGTCCGCGATCCGCTGCTGGGCGTTGCCGATGACTATGCCAGGCAGAAGCTGCGGTTCGATCAGACGCGGCTGACCAATATCCGCAGCGGTCTCATCGTGCCGCCCTGCTATTTCCGCTTTCCCGAGCTTGATGCCCAGCTCGCGCTTGGCGCGGGAACGACGATGCCGATCCGCCAGGCCGCCGCCGCCGCGATGGTCCAGCAGAATCTCAAGCGCCTGGGCATCGATGCGGCGCGCGCCATGGCCTGGGGCGACAGCTATTATGCCGATCTGCTGAACCCGCCGCCGGCTCAGCCCCTCGTGACGGTCGCGCCTGTCGGACCGAACCTGGCAGGGCTCGCCGCGCCGGCTGCCGGCCCGCAGTCACCGGGCGCGCACGTGCATGTCCCGCATGGTCAGATGTCCGCGGCGACGCAGGTGTCCGCCGGGTCGGTTATGGCGCCCCCGCCGGCCGCCGTGATCGAGGCGGCCCCGCCGGTCGCGCAGCCGCCGACTCCCGTACCGCCGGGCGCGCCGCGCTCGGCGGAAGACGTCGCCGGCCTGCGCCTCGCCAGCCGGATCAATGCCGCGCCGGACAAGCCGGCCGGTTTCCCGATGATCCGGGAGCGCGGTCAATGCGGCTCCCTGATGATCAGCACGCCGGCGACTCCCTATCGCATCCGGCCCGTGCCGCCTGGGGGACAGATTTCCTACATCCCGCTTTTTCTCTTCAACCTGTGCGTCGCGCAGGGCGTGCAAGACCCCTATGATCGTACCCAGTGCAAGGACTGGAAAACGCCCGATCCCGTCTCCGGCACGCCGTTGATCGGCAGCTACATGCTCGATGGCCGGTGGGGGAATGGCCTCAGCAATCAGATCAGGCGCGACTTCAATTATCAGGGCGACGGGCTGAAGACCGTGACGCTCGGGCCGCGACCATAAGAGGGGAACTGCCAGAAAAGGGGACCGGGGTGGACGACTATTTCAAGGATATCGTCAAGATTCTCGCCTTCGCGGCCGGTATCGCCGCGCTGCCGCTCATGCTGGCCTTCGCCAAGCTGCAGCCCCCCTGGCCACCGGCGATCGAATATGTGAGCGCCGCCTTCATCCTGATGGCCGCCCTCGTCATGTGGGAATGGGGGCGGGGTGCCCGCCGGGTCGTCCGCCGCCGCCTGATGATCGCCGGCCTGCTGCTTACCATCATCGGCGCGGCGGCCTATCTGGCGCTCTATTCGATGTTCGTCGTGCCGATGCCGTCCGGGGATCGCCTCATCAAGGGGCTGGCCTGCACCAGCAATGCGCTGCGCGTCTTTGCGGACAGCTGCCCCTTCCTCACCGCCAACCAGATGGAGACGGCCGAGTTCAATCCCGAGACGCTCTGGACATTGCCGTCTATCCTGCAGGTGCGAATGATGCTGGTCGCGGCATGGCTGTGCTTCACCGCCGGGCTGGTCGCGTTCGTCGGCGCGGTTGTGGCGGGCCGGCCCACGTCGAGGCCGGCCTCGCCGTCGAAGCCCGCCGTCTGAGACGACTCAGAGCTGCTTCAGCCCCAGCAATTCGCGCGATTCCGCGGGGCTCATCGGTTCATAGCCCAGCTCGTTCATGATGCGCACCTGACGCTCGATCAGCATCAGGTTGGTGGCCTTCACGCCGCGCGAATAATAATGATTATCCTCCAGACCGACGCGGACATGGCCGCCCATCAGCAGCGCCTGCGTCGTGGCGGGCAACTGCGCCGGGCCGATGCCGGAGATGCACCAGATCGACTGCGGGGGCAGGCACTTCACCATGAAGTCGAGAATGTCCATGCTGTAGGGCATCGCGCCCTGAAAGCCGTTATGCCCGCCCAGCACGATATTGATGTAGTAAGGCGGCTTGTCATAGCCCTTCTGGATGAGGCGCGTGACGTCCTGCAGGATGTGATCGGGCGAGAAGACTTCCCACTCGGGCTTGATGCCCTTGTCGATCATCGTCTTGACCAGTTCCTCGCAGCGCGTCGGCGGCGTCAGCACCAGCACGTCGTGCCCGGCCATGGTGTCGACCACGGTCACGCCGTCGAAGGTACACATTTCGGCGCCGCCGTCCGTGCCCTTCAGCCGCTCCTCGAAATTATTCTCGAAGCGGCCGTCTGCGCGCGGCTCCAGCATGTCGCCGGTGTTGCCGCCGCCGGTCGAATTGTTGGCGATGATGTCGCAGCCGGCCCGGATGCGCTCGTTGATGTCGCGATAGATGGCGGCGTTGCAGGTCGCCTGATCGTCGGGCCGGCGCGCGTGGATCGCGGCGATGGCGGCGCCTGCCTTGGCGCAGGCGATCACGTCGCGCGCGATCTCGTCCGGCTGGGTGGGGAGGGCGGGATTCGCGCTTTTCATCGAGGTGCCCCCGGTCGGGGCGATGGTGACCATGCGACGATTGCTCATGCGGCTTTCCTCTCCAAAAAGGGCGAACGGGCGCGTGCTGCCCGTTCGGCGCGGCGGGGTCAAGCCACCGGGCGGCACCCATCATTGATTTTGTCAATTTGATGCGAATTGGCGCATAATTGCTGCGCTTTTGTCGTGGCGCTCGGCGCTATTCGACCCAGTCCAGCCCGATATCCCGATAGACTTGCCGGTCTTCGTCCCAGCCTTCCTTCACCTTGACGTGCAGGTAGAGATGCACCTTCACGCCGAGCAGGGCGGCCAGCTCGGCGCGCGCCTTTGAGCCGATTTCCTTCAGCCGCTGGCCGTTCTTGCCCAGGATGATGCCGCGCTGGGTGGGGCGGGCGACGAGGATCTGCTGGTGGATCTCGACCGATCCGTCGTCGCGCTCCTTATATTGCTCGGTCTCGACCGCGCTCTGATAGGGCAGTTCGTCGTGCAGCTGATGATAGAGCTGTTCGCGCGTGATCTCGGCGGCGAGCAGGCGGTCGGTCGCGTCGGAGACCTGATCGGCCGGGAAATGCCACGGACCCTCGGGCATGGCCTTCGCCATCGCCGTCTTGAGCTCCGGCAGGCCGTCGCCCGTCGCCGCGCTCACATAATAGGTCTCGGCGAAATCGACCCGCGCGTGCAGCTTCTCGGTGAGCGTCAGCAGCTTGTCCTTGGCGGCGATGTCCACCTTGTTGAGGATCAGCCACTTGATCTCGCGCCGCTTGGCGAGCCCGTCGAGGATCGGGTCCATCTTGGGGCCGAGGCCGGCGCGGCCGTCGACGATCAGCGCGATGAGATCGGCATCCTGCGCGCCGCCCCAGGCGGACTGCACCATAGCGCGATCGAGCCGCCGCGACGGCGCGAAAATGCCCGGCGTATCGACCAGCACGAGCTGCGCCTCGTCCTCGATGGCGACGCCCATGACGCGCACGCGCGTCGTCTGCGCCTTGGGGCTGGTGATCGCGACCTTCTGGCCGACCAGCGCATTGACGATCGTCGACTTGCCCGCATTGGGGGCGCCGACCACCGCGATGACGCCGCAACGAGTTGAACTAGCTTCCAAAATTACTCCGTTCGTCCTGAGTAGGGGCTGAGCTTGTCGAAGACCCGTATCGAAGGATCAGATCCGCGCGCGGCCCTTCGATATGCCATTTCGACAAGCTCAATGGCTACTCAGGGCGAACGGGGAAAGGACTAATTTTCCAACTTCTCCAGAAAGGCCGCCGCCGCCGCCGTCTCGGCTTCCTGTTTCGAGCTGCCTTCGCCGCGCGCTTCTCCAGCGCCTTTGATCGTGACGCTGACCGTGAAGCGTAGCGCATGCTGCGGACCGGTCCGCTCCACCAGTTCATAGTCGGGCGGGCGCCTGTTGTTGGCGGCCGCCCATTCCTGCAGCTCGGATTTGGGATGCTTGGGCGCGCTCGGCTGGCCCTCGACTTCGCCCGCCCACAAGCGCTGCACGAGGACGCGCGCCGGCTCCATGCCCTTGTCGATGTAGAGCGCGCCGATCAGCGCTTCCATGACGTCGCCCAGCACATTGTCGCTCTCGATCGCGCCGTCGTCGCGCGCCTGCTTGCCGAGGCGCAGATGCGCGCGCACGCCGATCGCACGGGCGACCTGCGCGCAGGTGCCGCCCGCCACGAGCTGGTTGAACCGGCGCGAGAGCTGGCCTTCCTTTTCCTCCGGGAAGCGCCTGAACAGCCAGTCGGCCATGATGATGCCGAGCACGCGGTCGCCGAGGAACTCCAGCCGCTCATAATGCGCGAGGCTGGCGCTGCCGTGCGTCAGCGCCTGCTCGTAGAGCGCCGGATTGCCCGGCGCGCCGCCGATCAGATCGGCGAGCCAGGCATCAAGGCCGGCGGCGCTCAAAAGCCCTCGCCGATGCGCTCGGGCCGGGCGGCGGTGAGCCAGGTCCAGGGGAGGAGCAGGTTCGCCGAGCCATCCGTGGAGAAGAAGCCGACCATCGCGCGGCCGACCAGATTGTCGATCGGCAACGCGCCGACCCCGCCGCCCTCGACGGAAATGCGGCTGTCCAGACTGCGGTCGCGATTGTCACCCATCACGAAGACATGCCCCTTCGGAACGACGAACACGCCGGTATTGTCGGTCGGTCCGTCGATAAGGTCCAGCACTTCGTAGCTTTTTCCATTCGGCATCGTCTCGCGGAAGCGCGGATAGCGGCAATGCTTCTCGCCCTTGGCGTCTTCATACTCGAAATCGGGGCGGTAGCAGGGCGAGATGGCGCGTTCGCGGCGCGAAGCTTCCACCATATTGGGCGTGACCGGGATGACCAGATCGTCGATGCGGCGCTTGGGCACCGGCTGGCCGTTCAGATAGACCGTGCCGGCGCGCACCTGGATATAATCGCCGGGCAGGCCGACCACGCGCTTGATCCAGTCTTCGTCCGTATTGCGGGGCGCGGCAAAGACGACGACGTCACCGCGCTCCGGCGTACCTGCCATGATCCGGCCGTCGAAGAGATTGGGATGAAACGGGAAACTGTAGCGCGAATAGCCATAGGGCCATTTCGAGACGAGCAGATAGTCGCCGATCAGCAGGCGGGGCTGCATCGACTCCGACGGAATGTTGAACGGAGAGATCAGCAGCGAGCGGATCACGAGCACGATCAGCGCCAGCTTCAGCAGAAACGACAGGAGGTCCCGCGTTTCGGACTTTGTGGACATGAAGCTTTGGCTTTCCCTGGTATCTGATCGGCTTTGCGCGCGCTCGTCTTTGGAAGGCGGGCCGCGCCGCGTCAAGCGCTCGCGCCGCGCCTTCGCAGATGCAAAAGGGATTTGGCAAAAGGGAAGCGAAGGCGATAAGGCCACGGGCAGCAGTCCAGCGCCGGGAGACCTTGCCGACATGACCGACCCTGCAAGAATCGCCGACCTCTGGCATGAGATCAAAAGCATCGTCGTGCCGGATCTGCGGGGCCTGTTCGAGGAAGATGCCGATCGCCTGGGCAAGCAGGTGATCGAGGAAAGCGGCCTGCGCTTCGACTTTTCCAAGACGCACCTGACGGACGGCTATCTCGCCGCCTTCGAGGAACTGGCGCAGGCGGTCGATTTCAACGGCAAGCGCGCAGCGATGTTCGCGGGCGAGACGATCAACGTCACGGAAGGCCGCGCCGTCGAGCACACGGCCGAGCGCGGCGAGGGCAGGGCCGAGAGCGTCGCCGCCGCGCACGAGCACAAGCTGCGCATGCGCACGCTCGTCGAAGTGATCGAGGCCGGGGCGCTCGGCGAGATCAAGCATGTCCTCCATGTCGGCATTGGCGGCTCCGCGCTCGGGCCGGATCTGCTGGTCGATGCGCTGGCCCGCGATGCCGGGCGCTATGACGTCGCCATCGTCTCGAATGTCGATGGCGTCGCGCTCGAAGCCGCGATGGCGCGCTTCGATCCGCATGCGACGCTGCTCATCGTCGCCTCCAAGACCTTCACCACCACCGAGACGATGCTCAATGCCGCGAGCGCGATCGAGTGGATGCAGGAAGCCGGAGTCGACGATCCCTATGGCCAGGTGATCGCGCTCACCGCCGCGCCGGACAAGGCGATCGAATGGGGTATCGACGAGACCCGCATCCTCGGCTTCTCGGAGAGCGTTGGCGGGCGATATTCGCTCTGGTCGTCCATCGGGCTCCCTGCAGCGCTCGCGCTCGGCTGGGACGGCTTCGAGGCGCTGCTCGAAGGCGCTGCCGCCATGGACCGCCACTTCCGCAACGCGCCGCTGCGCGAGAATGTGCCGCTGCGCGCCGCCTTCGTCGATCAGCTCTATTCGCGCTGCCTCGCATGCCAGACACGCGCCGTCTTCGCCTATGATGAGCGCCTGCGCCTGCTCCCATCCTATCTCCAGCAGCTCGAAATGGAGAGCAACGGCAAATCCGTGAAGGCGGACGGCACGCCGGTCTATGGCCATACCGCGGCGATCACATGGGGCGGCGTGGGGACGGACGCGCAGCATGCCGTCTTCCAGCTTCTGCATCAGGGCACGCACATCGTGCCGGTCGAGTTCATCGCCGTCACGGAAGCCGGCGATGCGCTCGATCCGGCACATCACCAGACGCTGCTGGTCAATTGCTTCGCGCAGGGCGCGGCGCTCATGCAGGGGCGCGAAAATGCCGCCGATCCGGCGCGCGCCTATCCCGGCAATCGCCCCTCGACCACGATCCTCATCGATGCGCTGACGCCCCATGCGCTGGGCGCACTCATCGCCTTCTACGAGCACCGCACCTTCGCCAACGGCATCCTGCTGCAGATCAACAGCTTCGATCAGTTCGGCGTCGAACTCGGCAAAGAGATTGCCCGGTCGATCGAGCGGGACGGCGCGAACGGCTTCGATCCGAGCACGATGGCGCTGATCGAGCTGGCGCTGGGGTGAACTGATCCACCCAGCATCACACGCTTCGCCTTTGTATTTCGTCCGTTTGTCGCCGAACGGGTGACGGCCGATCGCGTCCGGCGGCCTTGCGACCGGCCGGAGCGGCATCGCAAATTGTCAGGCGGCCATTTCCAGAGATTGTTCAGGCGCGCGGCTCGCGCTCAGGTACAGTTGGCGCAGTTCCGTAGCCTGTCGCCGGAACACGAGTTCGTCTTTGATACGCCGGTCAATTGCTTCGTGCAGGTCGGGATAGATGACCAGTAGGTCGGGCAGGACGGCAAAGAGTTCTGAATGATCGTCGTCGGCCAGAACCTTCACCATCATGCTGTCGATGGTCGCATCCACATTCGCGACGATGCGCGCGCGCAGCGTGAAGGCTGCCTTCCAGAAAGCGAGGTTCGGCCGAACCATTTCGGCTTTTTTCAGAAACGTCGTTGCGGCGTCGGTCACACCTGTCGCCGCGGCCAAGGCCGCGAGCAGAATGACGGTCGCGTCGTCGAGATCGGCAATCTGGCCGGCGCCGTCGGGGAAGTTGGCGAGCTTCAGGATGGTTGCCCCGGCTTCGGCGGTCTCGGCATCGAAGCCGGTCGCGAGTGCGTGGATCCGGAAATCGGAGAGGCTCTCGGAGAGACCTTCGAGCATCTGGAACAGTGCCTCGATCAACACGGGCTGTGCATCGGGGGCGGCGGGACCGCTGCCGGCCGCGCGAAGTATGTCGAAGGCGGGCGCGATGCCGGCGATACCTTCATCGCCGATCAGATTGAGCGCCTCGACAAGGAAGTCGTCAGAGCCGGGCTGCTCGGCGGGAGCGAAGTCGACCGTATTTTGCATGGCAGCGCATCCAATCGTTGCGAGACTGATTGCGGCATCTGTGAAGAACATTGGTTAACAACTGATAACCATGCTTTCAGTCGGCGGCGGCTTGCAATCCGGATCTTATTTCCGCCTTGGCGTTAGGATATCCATCGAGTATATAGGTTATTCAGGAGGATATCCCATGTCGCTTTTTGTGAAGGATATCGAAGTGAACCGGATGGCGGAGCGTCTGGCCATGCTTCAGCGTGTGAGCAAGACGGAGGCCGTGCGCCGCGCGCTGCGTCACGAGCTTGAGCGAGAGGAGGAGGCGCCTTCTCTGGTCGATCGCGGACTGGCGTTTGCGCGTGCGTTGCGCGCCAATGCCGGGCCGGATGGCGGCAAGCCCATCGATAAGGATTTCATTGACGGCCTCTACGGGGAGCCCTGATGTTCGTCGATGCGTCGGCACTCGTCGCGATTCTGGTCGATGAGAATGATGCGCCGCAATTGCTGGCGCGCCTTCAGAAGGCCCGGATCAGGATGACGTCTCCGCTTGCCGTCTGGGAGACGGCTCTGGCTGTCGCGAGAGGCCTGGATTTCGATATTCGTCAGGCACATCAGGCGGTAGAAGAGTTTCTCAGCCTCGCGGACATCCATGTGTCCGCCGTGCCGCCGGAGGTGCGATATCACGCGCTTGATGCTTTTGAGCGGTTCGGCAAGTCTCGGCATCCCGCTTCGCTCAATTTCGGCGATTGTTTTGCTTATGCTTGCGCACGCATTGCCGGGGTCCCGCTCCTTTACAAGGGCGAGGATTTTCCGCAGACCGATATCGAAACCGCCTAGCGCTCGGGCAAAATCGCGGTCGTCCGTACGCCACAATCCAGGCACTTGCCGGACAGTCGTGAAAAATCGGCTGTCCTACAGGCACGACCCGATGGCATCCCGGTTCCATGTCACTTGCGCGCGCCCTGATCGAGGGAATCGATCACCGAACGGAATATAAGGGGCCTGACCCCATAACCTTCATAACCTTCGCAAGAATATTGCGCGGGTTTTCCGATCAGTGGGCGACATTGGCCATGTTCGGCCGCCCATGGCCGGACACTATCAACGTCATAAGCAAAATTGCTTTGCCGCTGCGCGCCCGCGCTCCCATATGCGCCGCACGAAACCCCGGCGGTGAGGAACTTCAATGAGCGACGACTATGATTTCGACCTGTTCGTGATCGGTGCCGGCTCCGGCGGCGTGCGCGCGTCGCGCGTGGCGGCCGGGCATGGCGCCCGCGTGGCCGTCGCCGAAGAGTATAAGGTCGGCGGCACCTGCGTCATTCGCGGCTGCGTGCCCAAGAAGCTGCTGGTTTACGGCGCGCATTTCGCCGAGGATCTGAAGGACGCCCGCCGTTTCGGCTGGGACGTGCCCGACACCAAGTTCGACTGGCCGACCCTGCGCGATAACGTCATCGGCGAAGTGACCCGCCTGGAAGGCCTCTATCAGCAGACGCTCGACAACAACAAGGTCACGACCTTTCATGAGCGCGCCACGATCGAGGGTCCGCATGAAGTGCGCCTCGCCAGCGGCAAGATTGTCACGACGAAGTATATCCTCGTCGCGACCGGTGCCTGGCCGGCCATTCCGGATGCGCCGGGCGCGGAATATGGCATCACCTCGAACGAGGTCTTCCATCTGGAGACGATGCCCAAGCGCGTCGTGATCTTCGGCGGCGGCTATATCGCCAACGAGTTCGCCGGCATCTTCCATGAGTTTGCCTGCGACGTGACTCTTGTCCTGCGCGGCGACCAGATGCTGCGCGGCTATGACGAGCAGATCCGCGACCGGCTGCTCCAGATCAGCCTCGCCAAGGGCATCCAGTTCCGCTTCAATGCGCCGCTGGAGAAGATCGAGAAGCAGGAGGACGGCTCGCTCAAGGTGTTCACCGGCGCCGGCGATCCGATTGAGACCGATCTGGTGCTGTTCGCTACCGGCCGCAATCCGAAGATCGACGGGCTCGGGCTTGAAAAGGCCGGCGTCGAGATCGAGAAGGGGGCGATCAAGGTCGACGAATACAGCCGCACCAATGTCGAGAGCATCTATGCCGTGGGCGACGTGACCGATCGCGTGCAACTGACGCCTGTGGCGATCCGCGAGGGCCATGCCTTCGCCGACACCGTGTTCGGCAACAATCCGCGCACGATCGACTATAGCTGCATCCCGTCGGCGGTCTTCTCCAACCCGCCGATCGGCGCGGTCGGCATGACCGAAGGCGAAGCGCGCAACAAGCTCGGCACGGTGCAGATCTATACCTCGGACTTCCGCCCGATGAAGTTCACGCTGGCGGGCCGCAACGAGCGCAGCCTCTACAAGCTCATCTGCAATGCGGAGACGGGTCAGGTGGTCGGCATCCACATGATCTCGCCGGACGCGCCGGAGATCCTTCAGGCTGCTGCCATCGCCGTGAAGGCCGGCCTCACCAAGGCGGATTTCGACGCAACGGTCGCGCTCCATCCAAGCATGGCCGAGGAGCTTGTGCTGATGCGCTGAGCCTCGCGGCTCAGATGAAGGTCATCGCATCCGGCTTGTCGCTGTCCTCATCGACGATCTCGAATGCGCCTTCGAGCGCGTCGTCGTCGTCTTGGTCGGCATCGTCGTCCGTCGCGAGCCATGAGGGCAGCGTGATGGCTTCGCTGAGGTGATGGGCGCGATAGACGGTCCCCTGGCTGACCTCGCGCAGCAGCGACATGAAATCCTCCGACTGCGCGCAGACGCGGGCCTTGTCGAAGCATGCCGCGGCCCCGCGCTGGAACGCATCGTCGCAGATCGGGGCGTCATGCTTGGCCGAGGAGGACACGACGATCACTTTCATCGCCGCCCAGGGGTCATGGATCAGTTCCTGCACCCGGTCGAGGAATGCCAGGCCATCGACGCTCGGCAAGGCGAGATCGAGGAGGATGATTTCCGGCTGCATGGACGAAATGTCGTCCAGAGCCTGCTCGGCGTCCGCGGCGAGTCCGCAGACCTCGAAGGCGTCGTCCTGTTCGATCAGCGATTGCATCATCGCCCTTATGGTGAGCGAGTCATCGACGATGTAGACATTCGTATGTTTCATGAGGGCGACCCTCTCTCCTTCCGGAGGTAATGACGGCCGTGCAGCGGAAATCTTTATTATTATGTTTTTTGTTCCGAGCTGGCCGTAAACCCCGAAATACTGTGTGAATCTGCCCAATAACTCGACGAGGCAGAATGTTTCTTCAGGAGTTAAGTATCGCCGAACAAGGCCAACGAAGCGCTGACGTGTTTGGTTAACGCGGCGGTAGGGAATGCCGCCGGCGCGCAAGCGCGCCTAGCCGATGCTGTAAGGCACGACGCCGCGATGGCTCCGATCGATCCGGATCGGGCGGTCGAGCGGCGGAAAGGCGCGCTGGTCGCAGCCTTCGCGCGGGCACAGGCGACAGGTCATGCCGATCGGCGTCGCCGCCGCCTCGTCGGTGAGGCGCAGGCCGTCCGCATAGACGAAGTTCGCCGCATGCTCGATCTCGCAGCCGAGCGCGACGGCATAACGGCGCGGCTCGCGCGCATAGCTGCCCGAGGGTTTCACCAGCCCCTTGGCCATCGAGACATAGCGCATCCCGTCCGGCATCTCGGCCAGCTGTACGACGATCCGGTCCGGGATCGCCACCGCCTCATGCACGCCCCAGAGCGGGCAGGCGCCGCCGAAGCGCGCGAACTGCAGCCGCGTGGCGCTGTGGCGCTTGGTGATGTTGCCCGCCATGTCGATGCGGCAGAAGAAGAAGGGGATGCCGCGCTGGCCGGCCCGCTGGAGCGTCGAAAGGCGATGGCAGGCCTGCTCGAAGCTGGCGCCGAACTGACGCGCCAGCGGATCGATGTCGTGGCGCAGGTCCCGCGCCGCCTGCCGGAAGGCGCCATAAGGCATGAGCAACGCCCCGGTCGCGTAATTGGCGAGACCGAGAAAGAGCAGCCGATCGGCGACCGGATCGCCGAGTTGCGCCTCCATCGCGATGCGCTTCATTTCCTCGCCCAGCTCGAACTGCATGAACTGGTTGGCGAGCTGAAAGGCGCGGCTGGGGGCGGGCAGGGCGGCATTGACGGTGAGCTGACGCGCGCTTGCATCATAGGAGCGCATGAGCGTCGGATCGTTCTCGCTGAGCCGACTGCCGCAGCCATGGCGCTCGGCAAGCGCTGAGACCAGGCGCGCGGCATTGTTGGCGCCGCCGAGGCCGAGCGCTCCGTTCAGCTCCTCAGCCGCGACATCGAGCTCGTGAATATAGTTGCCGGCCTCGTGAAACCAGTCGCGCACCATTTCCCAGGGCGCGCGAGCGGCGGGCGCAGCATCGCCGGCAATCGCCTCCTCCATCATGGCAAGGCGCTCCTGCGTCTGGCGCAGCGCATGATGCAGCTCGACATAGCGGGCCGCGAAATCGGGATATTGCAGGTGAAGCCGCTCGGCGCGCTCCGGGTCCGGCGGGGGCGAGCCGAGGCCGGGATTGGCCAGCGCCCAGTTGAACGCGCCGAGCAATTGCTCCTCGGCACGCTCGTCGAACGAGGACCAGTCGAGCGGAAAGGCGCTGGCGAGCGCGGCCTTCACCTTGGCGGTCAGCGGACGATCGTCATTCTCCAGCTGGGAGAGATAGGAGACCGAAATGCCGAGCAACTGGGCCATGGCGGCCTGGTCCATCCGCGCATCGAGCCGGAGCTGGCGGACCTTCTGTCCGACGAAGAGGCGTGTGCCGCGAGCCATGAACCTTGTCTTCCTGCGGTTAGTTCCGAGTCTTTTGCTAATCCGCAGAATGCAATTTTGCAACTCCGCAATTTTGCAAATCCGGTGCGTGACAAAGCCGAAAACGGGGAATATTCAACGCTTCGCAATTTCGCAACGCCTTTGCTGATCGAGAAACGCCTTGTCCGACCTGCCGATCATCGAACAACTCGAAGCGAAACGGGCTGCCGCGCGACTGGGCGGCGGGCAGGCGCGGATCGATGCGCAGCACGCCAAGGGCAAGCTGACCGCGCGCGAGCGGCTGGACGTGCTGCTCGACGAAGACTCGTTCGAAGAGCTCGACATGTATGTCGAGCATAATTGCATCGATTTCGGGATGGACCAGCAGCATGTGCCGGGCGACGGCGTCGTCACCGGCTCGGGCACGATCAATGGCCGGCTGGTGTTCGTCTTCAGCCAGGATTTCACCGTGTTCGGCGGTTCGCTGAGCGAGCGGCACGCACAGAAAATCTGCAAGATCATGGACATGGCGATGAAGGTCGGCGCACCCGTCATCGGCCTCAACGACAGCGGTGGCGCGCGCATCCAGGAAGGCGTGGCCAGCCTCGGCGGCTATGCCGAAGTGTTCCAGCGCAACGTGCTGGCGAGCGGCGTCGTGCCGCAAATTTCTCTGGTCATGGGACCGTGCGCCGGCGGCGCGGTCTATAGCCCGGCCATGACCGACTTCATCTTCATGGTGAAGGATTCGAGCTACATGTTCGTCACCGGCCCCGATGTAGTGAAGACCGTCACGAATGAACTGGTCTCGCAGGAGGAACTCGGGGGCGCTGTGACGCATACCACGAAGTCGGGGGTCGCCGATGTGGCCTTCGACAATGACATCGAGGCGCTGCTCGCGGCCCGCGACTTCGTGGACTTCCTTCCCGCCAGCAACCGCGAGTCGGTGCCCGAGCGGCCGACTGCCGATCCGTTCGATCGCGAGGAGCCGAGCCTCGACACGCTGATCCCGGCGAGCGCCAACCAGCCCTACGACATGCATGAGATTATCCGCAAAACCCTGGACGAAGGCGATTTCTTCGAGGTCCAGCCGGCCCATGCGGGCAATATCCTGTGCGGTTTCGGCCGGATCGAGGGGCGGACGGTCGGCGTGGTCGCGAACCAGCCGACGGTGCTCGCGGGCGTGCTCGACATCAACTCGTCCAAGAAGGCCGCGCGTTTCGTGCGCTTCTGCGATGCCTTCGAGATCCCGATCCTGACTTTCGTCGACGTGCCCGGCTTCCTGCCCGGCGTTGCGCAGGAGCATGCCGGCATCATCAAGCACGGCGCCAAGCTGCTGTTCGCCTATGCCGAGGCGACCGTGCCCAAGATCACGATCATCACCCGCAAGGCCTATGGCGGCGCCTATGACGTGATGGCCTCAAAGCATCTGCGCGGCGACCTCAATTATGCCTGGCCGACCGCGGAAATCGCCGTGATGGGTGCCAAGGGCGCGGTGGAGATCATCTTCCGCTCCGATAATGGCGACGCGGCCAAGGTCGCCGAGCGGATCGCCGAATATGAGGCACGCTTCGCCAATCCGTTCGTGGCGGCGAGCAAAGGCTTCATCGACGAGGTGATCCTGCCGCATGCGACGCGCCGGCGGGTGGCACTGGGGCTGCGGAAGCTGCGGAACAAGCAATTGGAGAACCCGTGGAAGAAGCATGATAATATTCCCCTTTGACGCCTCGGATTTCCTTCCGTTGGCCATTATCGGCTTTGTGTCGGCAGTCGGTTTTTTCTTTCGGCATAGAGAGCTTCGTCGTCTCGCACAGTCAAAGGAGAACATGACCATCGACGGCTGGATACACAGCCACGCGAACGATCGTGCCGACTGGGAGGAAGCTCACGAGAACGCGGCGAAAGCGCTGCGTCGAGAAGCGGGAGGGCTTTTCCTGTTTGTGGCGCTGATGGTCGCCGTGGCGGCCGCGTTCAAATGGCTTTTTTAGCCATTCAGCGCTTCGTTCCCTGATAGAACTAAGCATCTAGAACTTATCCTCGAATAGTGGACTCGTTATGACCCTCATCCTCTCCTATGCCCGCACGCCCATGGGCAGCTTCCAGGGCAGCCTCTCCGGCGCCACGGCCACCGAACTGGGCGCGGCGGCAGTCAAGGCGGCGGTCGAGCGTGCCGGTGTTGATCCGGCGGCGGTCGAGCGCTGCTATATGGGCTGTGTGCTCCCCGCCGGGCTCGGCCAGGCGCCGGCGCGGCAGGCGACGCGGGGGGCGGGGCTTCCCGATCATGTCGAGGCGACGACGGTCAACAAGATGTGCGGCAGCGGCATGAAGGCGGCGATGATGGCAGCCGATGCCATCGCGGCGGGCTCCGCGCAGATCATCGTCGCGGGCGGCATGGAGAGCATGTCCAACGCGCCCTATCTCATGAAGAAGCATCGCGCCGGCGCGCGTATCGGCCATGACACGGTCTATGACCATATGATGCTGGATGGCCTCGAAGATGCCTATGAGCCGGGCAAGGCCATGGGCGTCTTCGCCGAGGCGACGGCGCGGGACTATCAATTCACCCGCGAGGCGCAGGATGCCTATGCGATCGAATCTCTCACGCGCGCTCAAAAAGCACAAACAAGTGGCTGGTTCGAAAAAGAAATAACGTCCGTCGAAATTGCGACGCGCAAGGGCAGAGAGACCGTCGCGCAGGACGAGCAGCCGCTGAAGGGCGACCCGTCCAAGATCCCCGGCCTGCGTCCCGCCTTCCTCAAAGACGGCACGATCACGGCCGCCAATGCCAGCTCCATCTCGGACGGCGCGGCCGCCCTGCTGCTGGCGCCGGCCTCGCTCGCGGAGGCGCAAGGCCTGAACGCGGTGGCGCGCATCGTCGGCCATACAGCGCATGCCCGGCTGCCCGCCCATTTCACCACGGCGCCGGTCGGCGCGATCGAGAAGCTGCTGGCCCGCACCGGCTGGAGCATCGGCGATGTCGACCTGTTCGAGATCAACGAGGCCTTCGCGGTCGTGACCATGGCGGCCATGCACGATCTCGCCATTCCGCACGAGAAGGTGAACATTCATGGCGGCGCGACGGCGATGGGGCATCCCATCGGCGCCTCGGGCGCGCGCATCCTCGCGACCCTGCTGTCCGCCTTGGAGCGCACCGGCGGCAAGCGCGGCATTGCCTCGCTCTGCATCGGCGGCGGTGAGGCGACGGCGATGGCGGTGGAGCTGATCTGATGAAGCTCGGCCGCCTCAACCACATTGGCGTGGCGACGCCCTCCATTGACGCGTCGGTCGCCTTCTGGCGTGACGTCATGGGCGCGACGCGGATCGGCGCGCCGTTCGACATGTCGGCGCAGGGCGTGCGCGTGTGTTTCGTCGAGACGCCGGGCGAGGGTGGCACGGCGGGCACGCAGATCGAGCTGCTGGAGCCGCTGGGCGAGGCCTCGCCGATTACGAGCTTTTTGGAGAAGAACCCGCAGGGCGGGCAGCATCATATGGCGTATGAAGTGCCGGACATCGGCGCCGCGAAGGCCTGGTTCGAGGGGCAGGGCAAGCGCGTGCTGGGTGAGCCGCGTCTCGGCGCACACGGCACGCTCGTTTTCTTCTTACATCCCAAAGATATGAACGGTGTTCTTACCGAGATCATGGAAGAGCCGAAGGGAGCCAGCCATTGACCGATATCCTGCTCTCCATGTTCGAAGACGGCGTGCTGACGCTGATGCTCAATCGCCCGGAGCGGCTGAATGCGCTCTCGACCGAACTGCTGGTCGACCTCACCGAGGCGCTGGAGGACGGCGTGGCGGCAGGCGCGCGGGCCGTGCTCATCACGGCGACCGGGCGGGCCTTCTGCTCGGGCGCGGATTTGGCGGGCGACGGCGGCATCAGTGCCGATCTCGGCGAGACGCTGGAAACCTATTATCATCCGCTGTTCGAGCGACTGGCGAGCCTCGACATTCCCGTGGTGAGCGCGATCAACGGCCCGGCGGTCGGCGCGGGTGCGGCGCTGGCGCTGGCGGCGGACATTGTCGTGATGGCGCGCTCGGCTTACTTCCAGCTCGGCTTCGTCAATATCGGGCTGGTGCCCGACGCCGGCGCGACCTGGCTGATCGCCAAGAGCGCCGGGCGGGCCAAGGCGCTGGAAATGGCGCTGCTCGGCGAGCGGTTGTCGGCAGAGGAAGCGCGGGACGCCGGCCTCGTGGCGCGTGTCGTCGACGATGCGGCGCTGGAAGGCGAGGGGCTGGCGATCGCCCGGCGTCTGGCGGACGGGCCGACGATCTCGGTGGGGCTGATCCGCAAGCAGGTGGCGGCCGCGCTGAATGCGACCCTGGCCGAAACGATGGCGATTGAGGCGAAACATCAGACACTTGCCGGGCGCACGTCCGATTTCCGCGAAGGTGTCATGGCCTTCCTCAACAAGCGCGCGCCGCAGTTCCGGGGCGAATAGTGACCGAGACGCCCGCCCCCGAGGACTGGAAGGCGCTCGCGGCGCGCGAGGTGAAGGGGCGTGATCTGACCTGGCAAACGCCGGAAAGAATCGCGGTCAAACCACTCTATACAAAAGACAATGCTACGGACGCGGGCCTACCGGGCTTCGCGCCGTTTACGCGTGGCGTGCGGGCCTCCATGTATGCCGGGCGGCCCTGGACCATCCGGCAATATGCAGGCTTCTCGACGGCGGAAGAAAGCAACGCCTTCTACAAGCGTAACCTCGCGGCAGGGCAGAAAGGTCTGTCGGTCGCGTTCGACCTGGCCACGCACCGCGGCTATGACAGCGATCATCCGCGCGTTCATGGCGATGTCGGCAAGGCGGGCGTGGCGATCGACACGGTCGAGGACATGAAGATCCTCTTCGACAGCATCCCGCTCGACGAAATGTCGGTCAGCATGACGATGAACGGGGCCGTGATCCCGGTTATGGCCTTCTACATCGTGGCAGCGGAAGAGCAGGGCGTCGCGCAGGCGGCGCTGACCGGGACCATCCAGAACGACATCCTCAAGGAGTTCATGGTTCGGAATACCTATATCTATCCACCCGCGCCGAGTATGCGGATTGTTTCAGACATCTTCGCATATTGTTCGTCCAATATGCCGAAATTCAATAGTATTTCTATTTCCGGCTATCATATGCACGAGGCCGGAGCGACGGCGGTGCAGGAACTGGCCTTCACCATCGCCGACGGTATCGATTATGTGCGCGAGGGCGTGCGCTCGGGCCTCGATATCGATGAGTTTGCCGGGCGGCTGAGCTTCTTCTTCGGCATCGGCATGAACCTGTTCATGGAAGTGGCGAAGCTGCGCGCGGCGCGGCTCCTCTGGCATCGGGCGATGGCGAAGCTGGGCGCGCAGGACGAGCGTTCGAAGATGCTCCGCACCCATTGCCAGACCAGCGGCGTCTCGCTGACCGAGCAGGACCCGTACAACAATGTCGTGCGCACGACGGTCGAGGCGCTGGCGGCGGTGCTGGGCGGCACGCAGTCGCTCCACACCAACAGCTTCGACGAGGCGCTGGCGCTGCCGACGGACTTCTCCGCCCGGATCGCCCGCAATACCCAGATCATCCTCGCCGAGGAGAGCGGCGTTACAAAGGTCGTCGATCCGCTCGGCGGCAGCTATTATGTCGAGGCGCTGACGGCGGAACTGGCCGAGGCGGCGCAGGCGCTGATCGACCGCGCCGAGGCGGAAGGCGGGATGAGCCGGGCGGTGGCGGCGGGCTGGCCCAAGGCGATGATCGAGGAAGCGGCGGCCGCCCGTCAGGCGCGGGTCGATCGGGGCGAGGATGTCATCGTGGGCGTCAACAAATATCGCCTGGCCGACGAGACGCCGATCGCCGTGCTGGAAGTCGACAACGCAGCCGTCCGTGCGGCGCAGATCGCCCGCATCAATCGCGTGAAGGCGGAGCGCGACGAGCTTGCCTGCCGGGCGGCGCTGGTGGCGCTGCGGGATGGCGCGGCGGGGACGGGCAATCTGCTCGCGCTGGCGGTCGATGCGGCCCGCGCCCGCGCGAGCTTGGGCGAGATCAGCGCAGCGATGGAAGAGGCGTTCGGACGTCATGACGCCGTGCCGAGCCCGGTCAGCGGCATCTATGGCGCGCCTTATGCGGGCGACAAGCGCTGGGAAGGCGTGGTCGAGGGGATCGAGGCGGTCGGGCGCCGTCTCGGGCGCAAGCCGCGCATCCTCGTCGCGAAGCTCGGGCAGGACGGGCATGACCGCGGCGCCAATGTCATCGCCTCGGCCTTTGGCGACATGGGTTTCGACGTCGTCAGCGGCCCGCTGTTCCAGACACCGCCCGAAGCCGTCGCCCTCGCGCTCGACAGCGATGTCGACATGATCGGCGTCTCCAGCCTTGCCGGCGGGCACAAGACCCTCATTCCCGAACTGATCGAGCGGCTGCGCGAGGCAGGCCGTGCCGACATCAAGGTGATTGCCGGTGGCGTCATTCCGCCGCAGGACTATGAATCTCTGCGGGAGGCGGGGGTTCAGGGCATTTACGGGCCGGGCACGAATGTCGTCCAGGCCGCCGAGGATTTGCTCCGTCTACTCGGTCACAACCTGCCGGTGCCGGGCGATGCATGATGTCGCCGGGTGCTGGGCCATGAGTGAGAGGAGGATCAGTTCATGACGCAGCAGCTCGACACGCTCACAATTCATGCCGGCACGCAGCCGGACCCGACGACCAACGCCCGCATCACGCCGATCTACCAGACCGCATCCTATGTGTTCGACGATGTCGATCATGCCGCCCGGCTCTTCAATCTCGAAGAATTCGGCAACGTCTATACGCGGCTGATGAACCCCACCAACGACGTGCTCGAAAAGAAGATCGCGGCGCTCGAAGGTGGCGTCGCCGGTCTTGCCGTCGCCTCGGGCCATGCCGCGCAGTTCATCGCCTTCCACACATTGATGGAGCCGGGCTGCCATATCGTCGCCGCCAGGAAGCTCTATGGCGGCTCGCTCAACCAGATCGGCCTCAGCTTCAGGAAATTCGGCTGGGAGGCGAGCTTCGTCGATGCGGACGATCCGGCCAATGTCGCGGCTGCGATCACCGACAAGACCCGCTGCGTCTTCATCGAGAGTCTCGCCAATCCGGGCGGCGTCGTTCAGGACATCGCGGCGATCGCCAAAGTGGCGCATGATGCCGGTGTCCCGCTCATCGTCGACAACACGCTGGCGACGCCGATGCTGTGCCGGCCGATCGAGCATGGCGCCGACATCGTCGTCCATTCGACCACCAAGTTCCTGAACGGCCATGGCAACTCGATCGGCGGCCTGATCGTGGACAGTGGCCGGTTCGACTGGGGGGCTTCGGACAAATATCCCGCGCTGACCAAGCCCAATCCCTCCTATCACGGCATGGTGCTGCACGAGGCGCTGAAGCCCATTGGCCCGATCGCCTTCATCATCGGTTGCCGCGTGCTGGGCCTGCGCGATCTTGGCCCCTGCATGTCGCCGATGAACGCCTTCCTGACATTGACTGGCATGGAGACGCTGGCTCTGCGCATGGACCGGCATTGCAGCAACACGCTGGCGCTGGCGCAATGGCTGCAGAAGCACCCGAAGGTCGACTGGGTGAGCTATGCCGCTCTGCCGGGTGACAAATATCATGATCTCTGCCAGCGCTATCTCGGTGGCCGGGGCGGCGCTGTGTTCACCTTCGGCGTCAAGGGCGGCTATGATGCAGGCGTGAAGCTGGTCTCCTCGGTCAAGCTGTTCAGCCATCTCGCCAATATCGGCGATACGCGCTCGCTCATCATCCATCCCTCATCGACCACGCACCGCCAGCTCGAGGAAGGCGCACAGATCGAGGCCGGGGCAGGGCCGGACGTCGTGCGCGTCTCCGTCGGCATCGAGCATATCGACGACATCATCGCCGATCTGTCCCAGGCGCTGGACCAGATTTGAGGTGGCGGACGGATGAGGTTTCATTGATAGGAATTCCGTTCGTCCTGAGCTTGTCGAAGGACCGTTTTTCTTTTCAGAACAGGACAGGGCTTCGACAAGCCAGCCCGAACGGAGTGTTTTATGAGTAAAGCCCGCACCGACTGGACACGCGAGGAGATCACCGCGCTGTTCGATCTGCCGTTCATGGACCTGCTCCATGAGGCGCAGACGATCCACCGCGCGCATCATCCGCGCAACGAGGTGCAGCTTTCTACGCTCCTGTCGATCAAGACCGGTGGTTGCCCGGAGGATTGCGGCTATTGCAACCAGTCGGTCCATGCCGAAACCGGCCTCAAGGCGACCAAGCTCATGGACGTGCGCGCCGTCATGCAGGCGGCGGCGCAGGCCAAGGATGCGGGCTCCGGCCGTTTCTGCATGGGTGCGGCCTGGCGCAATCCCAAGGACCGCGACATGCCCGCTCTGGTCGAGATGGTGAAGGGCGTCCGTGCCATGGGCATGGAGACCTGCATGACGCTCGGCATGCTGACGCCCAAGCAGGCCGATATGCTCGCGGAGGCGGGCCTCGATTACTACAATCACAATATCGACACTGCGCCCGAGAAATATGCGGAAGTCATCACCACGCGAACCTTCGCGGATCGCATGGACACGCTGGAAGCCGTGCGCTCGGCCGGCATCAACGTGTGCTGCGGCGGCATCGTCGGCATGGGCGAGACCCGCGCGGACCGGATCGGGTTCATCCACGCTCTCTCAACAATGCCGCATCCCGAGAGCGTGCCGATCAACGCGCTGGTGCCGGTCAAGGGCACAGTGCTCGGCGACATGCTGGAAGGAACGCCGCTCGCGAAGATCGACGAGATCGAGTTCGTGCGGACGGTCGCCGTGGCGCGCATCACCATGCCCGCCTCGATGGTCCGCCTCTCGGCCGGCCGCGAAAGCATGAGCGAAGCCTGCCAGGCGCTCTGCTTCATGGCCGGCGCGAACAGCATCTTCACCGGCGACAAGCTGCTCACCACGCCCAATGCCGGCGACGACAAGGATGCGCTGCTGCTCGGCAAGCTCGGCATCACGCCGATGCAGGCCGCGCCGCACGGGCATCTGGAGGAAGCGGCGGAGTGATGTCGCCGCAGTTTCGTCATGCTGAACTTGTTTCAGCATCCATCCTGCGGCCTCAAACGAAGGTATGCGGTGAAGAATGGACCCTGAAACAAGTTCAAGGTGACGAAGGTGAGGGAGCCGCTCGATGATCGGCCTCGCATTGTTCGCTCTTGCCGCAGCCGCCGAGCCCAAGCTCAACTGCGACGATCCGCAGACGCAGATGGAACTCAATTTCTGCGCGGCCGAGAATTACAAGCAGGCCGACGCCGAGCTGAACCGGCAATGGTCAGCGACCGCGGCCCGGATGCGCGAGCAGGACAAGGCAGCCTATGCGCCGAAGGACGGCCGGCCGGGTTACTATGCCGCGCTGCTGGAAGCGCAGCGGGCGTGGATCAGGTTCCGCGATCTCGAATGTCGGGTCGAGGGCTATGCGATGCGCGGCGGCAGCGCCGAGCCGATGATGATCAGCGGCTGTCTCGCCGCCGTCACGAAGGCGCGCACGGCGCAGCTCAAGGAAATCGTCGCGGCATACGAGCCATGATGCGCCTCCGCCTTCTTGCCGGGCTGCTCTGCCTTGGCGCTCTCAACGCGGCTGACTTTGCGCCTGCCGCAGCGCAGGAGACAAAGCCGATTGTCATCGGCCAGTCCTATGAGCTTGCCTCGCCCGTCATGGGCGCGACGCGCCGCATCAACATCTGGCTGCCGCCCGGCTATGAAAAGGGCACGCAGCGCTATCCGGTGCTCTATCTGCTGGACGGCGGCGTGGAGCAGGATTTCCACCATATCAGCGGCATTGCGCAGCTCGGGACGATCGTCGGCACGACGAAGGACATGATCGTCGTCGGCATCGAGACGGTCGACCGGCGCAACGAACTGGCCTTTCCTCCGATAAGTGACGCCAAGCTCAAGGCGGACTATCCGACCGCCGGCCAGTCGGACCGGTTGCGCCGCTTCATCGCGCAAGACGTGAAGCCCTGGGTCGCGCAACGCTTCCGCACCAGCGGGCAGGGAGCGCTGATCGGGGAGTCGCTCGCCGGGCTGTTCGTGGTCGAGACCTTGCTCAAGCAGCCGGCTTTGTTCGACGATTATATCGCGATCAGTCCGAGCCTCTGGTGGGACAATGAGGCGCTGGTGAAAGCGGCGCCGGCGATGCTGCCCGGCACGAGCGGCCATCGTCTCTGGCTCACCGTCGCCAATGAGAAGGGCATGGGCGTCGCGCCGTTTGCGGAACTGCTCAAGGCGCATGCACCGGCCGGTCTCGATTGGACGTATCAGCCGCGCCCGGAGGAAACGCACGCCACCATCTATCATGGCGCCGCGCTTGCGGCGATCCGCGCGCTCTTCGTCGCGCCGGGAGAGGGACATTGACGATCAAGAAGCTGCTCATCGCCAATCGCGGCGAAATTGCCTGCCGGGTCATCCGGACGGCCCGGCGCATGGGCATGCAGACCGTCGCGGTCTATTCCGAGGCGGACGCTCGGGCGCCGCATGTGCTGATGGCGGACGAGGCGGTATTGCTTGGCCCGCCGCCCGCGGCCCAATCCTATCTGCTGGCCGGTGCGATCATCGCAGCCTGCAAGGCAACCGGCGCCGATGCGGTCCATCCGGGCTATGGTTTCCTCTCGGAGCGCGAGAGCTTCGCCCGGGCCTGCGCCGACAATGGGATCATCTTCGTCGGCCCGCCGCCCAAGGCGATCGCCGCGATGGGCGACAAGATCGAATCCAAGAAGCTGGCGCTGGCAGCCGGCGTCAATGTTGTGCCCGGCCATGTCGGCGAGATTGACGATACCGAGCATGCCGTGAGGATCGCCACCGAGATCGGCTATCCGGTGATGATGAAGGCCTCGGCCGGCGGCGGCGGCAAGGGCATGCGGCTCGCCTATAGCGAGGCCGAGGTGCGCGAGGGTTTCCCGGCGGTGAAGCGGGAGGGGTTGGCGAGCTTCGGCGACGACCGTGTCTTCATCGAGAAGTTCATCGAGCAGCCGCGCCATATCGAGATCCAGCTTCTCGGCGACCAGCACGGCACGATCCTCTATCTCGGCGAGCGCGAATGCTCGATCCAGCGGCGGCACCAGAAGGTAGTGGAGGAAGCGCCGTCGCCTTTCGTCTCGCCGGAAATGCGCAAGGCAATGGGCGAGCAGGCGGCCGCTTTGGCGCAGGCCGTGGGCTATTACAGCGCGGGCACGGTGGAGTTCATCGTGGCGGGCAACGATCCGACCGGGCAGGGCTTCTACTTCCTCGAGATGAATACCCGGCTGCAAGTCGAGCATCCGGTGACCGAGATGGTGACGGGACTCGATCTCGTCGAGCAGATGATCCGCGTGGCCAATGGCGAGGCGCTGTCGTTCGATCAGGACGATGTGCATCTGGACGGCTGGTCGGTCGAAACCCGCGTCTATGCCGAGGATCCCTATCGCGGCTTCCTGCCGAGCACCGGCCGGCTGGTGCGCTATACGCCGCCGCAAACCGGCGAATTGGCGACGGACGAGGCCGAGGGCCTTGACGGGACCGACCTGGAAGACCCCGATCATGGCCTGACCGCAGGAACCGTCCGCCTCGACGACGGTGTGACCGAGGGCAGCGAAGTCTCGATGTTCTATGATCCGATGATCGCCAAGCTGGTAACCCATGCGGCGACGCGCGAGGCGGCGATCGACCTCCAGATCGGCGCGCTCGACCGGTTCGAGATCGAGGGGCTGGGCCACAATATCGATTTCCTCTCGGCGCTGATGCAGCATGAGCGCTTCCGCTCGGGCGCGATCACGACCGGCTTCATCGCCGAGGAATATCCCGACGGCTTCACCGGCGCGCCCGCAGCGGACGGGTTGTTGCGGCAACTAGCGGCGATTGCTGCCTTCGCCAGCATGGCGCAGGCGGATCGGGCGCGGCGGATCGAGGGGCAGCTTGGCCGCCGTCTGGCGCCGCCGACCGAATGGCAGGTTCGCATTGGCAGTGCGTCCCGCAGCGTCACGATTTTCGGCGACGATGTGACCGTCGACGGCGTGCCGCTCGATATGGCGCTGGACTACACGCCCGGCGACCGGCTGATCGAGGCGGACTTCAACGAGGGCGAGGCACTTGCCGTCCGCATCGCGCCAGTCCGCTCCGGCTGGCGGCTGACGACGCGCGGCGCATCGCATGAGGTGCGCGTGCTGCCCGCCCATGTCGCGCGCCATGCCGGGCATATGATCGAGCGGCCGGCGCCCGATCTCTCCCGCTTCCTGATGAGCCCCATGCCGGGCAAGCTGGTGACCCTGCATGTCGAGGCGGGCGAAAAGGTCGAGGCGGGACAGCCGCTTGCCGTGGTCGAGGCGATGAAGATGGAGAACATCCTGCGCGCTGGCCGCGCCGGAACGGTTGGCCGCGTCAATGCACAGGCCGGCGCGACGCTGGCGCTCGACGAGGTGATTCTCGAGCTGGAGTGATCGGCACAAAAGCGTGTCGATCATGTCGCGGGCGGTTCACAAGAAGCCCGCACGCCCCTACAGCTTGCGCAAGTTTCAGGTCGAGGGGGATGCATGGCGGACGAGGCACAAGCTGTCGAGAGCGGCGAGGACAAGCAGTCGGTCTCGCTGGTGATCGGCGCCTCGTCGCTGGGCACCATCTTCGAGTGGTACGACTTCTTCATCTACGGCACGCTGGCCGCGAGCGGCATCATCGGCCGCACCTTCTTCCCGGCCGGCAGCGAGACCATGCAGACCCTGCTGGCCTGGGCCGGTTTTGCGGTCGGCTTCGGTTTCCGGCCGCTCGGCGCGATCCTGTTCGGCTATCTCGGCGATCGCCTCGGCCGCAAATATACCTTTCTCGCGACGATCCTGCTGATGGGCGTGGCCACCGCCGGCGTCGGCATGGTGCCCTCGGCCGAGACGATCGGCATTGCGGCGCCGATCCTGATCCTGCTGCTGCGCATCTGCCAGGGGCTGGCGCTGGGCGGTGAATATGGCGGCGCGGCGATCTATGTCGCAGAGCATGCTCCGCAGGGCCGCTCGGGTTTCTATACGAGCTTCATTCAGGCCTCGGTGGCGGGCGGTTTCGTCCTCTCGCTGGCGGTTGTCCTGGGCGTGAAAGGCAGCATGTCGATTGAAGCCTGGGACAGCTGGGGCTGGCGCCTGCCGCTGCTGCTCTCGCTGGTCCTGCTCGCGATCTCGGTCTGGATGCGCGCCAAGCTGAAGGAAAGCCCGGTGTTCGAGGAGATGCGCAAGGAAGGGAAGATGGCGCGCAATCCCTTCGTCGAGAGCTTCACTTATCCCGGCAATGGGCGGCGCCTGTTCGTCGCCCTGTTCGGCGTCGCGGCGGGTCTGACGGTGATCTTCTACACCGCGCTCTTCTCCGTCCTGTCCTTCCTGCAAGGGCCGATGAAGGTCGAGGCGACGACGGCGCAGATCATCGTCGCGGTCGGCGCGCTGGTCGGGTCCGGCTGGTTCGTCCTGTTCGGCCACCTCTCGGACAAATACGGCCGCCGCCGCATCATCGGCATCGGCTATGCGTTGACCCTCGTGCTGCTGATGCCGATCTTCTGGCTGATCGGCAGCCATGCCAATCCAGGCCTCGCCGCGCAGAGCGCGAAGGCGCCGATCGTCGTGACCGGATCGGGCTGCACCTATGATCCCTTCGCCAGCCCGCAGACGACGCCCTGCGGCCGCGTGCTGGAGCAACTCACTGGCAAGGGCGTGGCATACAGGATCGAGCAGGGCGACGGCATGCGCGTCACGATCGGCGGCGCGCAAGTCGCCAATCCGGATGGAGAGGGGTTGACGCAGGCCATCGCTGCGGCGGGCTATGATCTCTCCCCACAAGTGCCGCCGCTGCCTAATCTGATGGTCGTCCTGCTCGGCGTGATCGCGCTCAGCTTCCTCTCGGGCATTACCTATGGCCCGGTCGCGGCGCTGCTGAGCGAGATGTTCCCGCCTGCGGTGCGCTACAGCTCGCTCTCCATCCCCTATCATTTCGGCACCGGCTATTTCGGCGGGTTCCTGCCGCTGATCGCGGGCTATATCGTCGCCAAGACGGGCGATCCCTATGCGGGCCTCTGGTACACGCTGGCCGTCGTCGGGGTGGCGCTGCTGGTGATCCTGTGGGGCGAGGGCAGGAGCTGGTCGAAGGGGGTCGACGCCGCCGGGACGCCGCGCTAACCCGCGCCGATGACCGATAAAGCCTCGGCGCCGCTGGCGCTGCATCTGGACAGTGCTGCGCTCAGGGCCAACTGGCAGTGGCTGGCGAAAGCGAGCGGCAATGCGCGCTGCGCCGCCGCGATCAAGGCCAATGGTTATGGCCTGGGCGCGGTCGAGGTGTTGCATCATCTGAAAGCTGCGGGTTGCCGGGATTTCTTCGTCGCTACCTGGCAGGAAGCCGCCGAAGTACTTCCGAATCTGGGCGAGGCATCGCTGTCCGTGCTGCACGGCGTGCGTGAGGAGGATATGGCCGACGCCCTCGGCTCGAAAGCTCGCCCGGTGCTGAACAGCGCTGCGCAGGTCGCGCGCTGGAAGGCGGTCGGCGGCGGGGCGTGCGACGTCATGATCGACACCGGCATGAACCGTCTCGGCCTCGATCCGCGCGAAGCCTCTGCGGATTTGCTCGACGGCCTGACCATCGAGACTCTGCTCAGCCATCTCGCCTGCGCCGATGAGGATCACCCCCTCAATACCGCGCAACTCGCGGCCTTTCGCGATCTCGCCGCGCGCATCCCGGCCCGCCGCTACAGTATCGCAAACAGCGCCGGCATCCTGCTCGGCGCCGACTATGCCTTCGATCTGACGCGGCCCGGTCTTGCCCTCTATGGCGGCATCGCGCGTCCCGAGGCGGCAGGGCATATCGCGCAGGTCGTGCGCCCGCGCGCCCAGATCCTGCAGCGCCGCCAATTGAGGGCCGGGGAGTCGATCGGCTATGGCGCGACCTTCGTGGCGGACGCGCCGCGCGAGGTAGCGATTCTCAACATTGGCTATGCGGATGGCTATCTGCGCGGCTTCTCGGGGAGGGGCGGCGCCCTGCTCGACGGACGGCGCCTGCCCCTGCTCGGTCGGGTCTCGATGGACCTCGTCGCGATTGATGTCAGCGATGCGCCCGATCTGTCGGACTGCGACTGGCTGGAGATCGAATATGATCTGTCGACCGCGGCCGTGCAGTCCGGCCTCTCGCAATACGAGCTGCTGACGACAATGGGCCGCCGTTATGCGCGAGTCTGGCGCTGATCAGCTCGGCTGTATGCTGAGGCCAGTCTGCGTGTTGCGCACGACATCGCGCAGACCCCGCACGATCTGCAGCACCGTTGCCGGCTTGCGGATCGACCGGCAGCTGGCGAACTCTTGGACATATTCCAGGTCCTCGTAACCGGTGCAGAACAGGAACGGGATGCCGAGCTTGCGCAGCGAGCGCGCAAGCGGAAACACCGGCATACCGGCGAGATCGACATCCAGAATGGCGACGTCCGGCTTCTTGCTCTTGCTGTCGGAGAGCAGGCGATTGGCCTCTTCGATCGATCCAGCGACGCCGAGGATCGACCATCCGAACTCCTCGAGCGACCTGCTCATCTGCATGGCAAGTAACGGCTCGTCCTCGACGATCAGCAATGTTCCGATATCGTCGCTTTCTGCGGCCTGGGACGTCGCCATGCCTTTCCCCTTGATGACCGGCCGCGCGGCGGGCCTCTCTCCACTCACCTGCAAAACGCTCTCGGGAAGGATGAGTTTCAGCTCATAGCCTTCCTTGTGCCAAAGGCTCTCCATCTCGCCGCATAGCTGGTTCTGCGCGATCTGCTGGATGAGACTGGTGCCGAAACCAGGCTGTTGCGGCGGTACCACGTCCGGGCCGCCGCGCTCGCGCCAGATCATTTCGACACTGTCGTTCTCGAGTTTGCGCCAGGAAAAATCGACATGTCCGCCGCGCCGCGAGAGCGCGCCATATTTGACGGCATTGGTCGCGAGCTCATGAATCAGCATGCTGACCGGTTGCACCGCACGGGCTGACAGTTTGAGCTCCGGGCCCTTGCAGGTGAAGCTGGCGGGGTCGGCATAGGTGCTGATCTCGTCCTCTGCTGCCTGCAACAGGGACGCGCCTTGCCAGCGCCCGCGCGCGAGAAGCCCATGCGCGCGCGACATGGCGGCGATCCGCCCGGCGAGCGATTCGGCATAAGCTTCGCGGGTCGGCGCCTGGGTCAGTGAAACCAGCGATGAGACGATGGCGAGGATATTCTTGGCGCGATGATCCACTTCACGCGCCAGCAGTGCTTGCGCTTCTTCGAAGGCGAGGCGCTCGGTGATATCGCGCAGAATGACAGTTGAGATGCGCTCATGGCCGGTCTGCGCCTGCGAAATCGACGCTTCGACGGGGAATTCCTCGCCGTCGGCCCGCACGGCATTGATCGCGCCCAAAGCCCCCATGCGGCGGCCCGTCTCGCCGGTCTCCGAAAACCGTTCGATATGACCTTTGTGCTGCGCATGATAGCGCGCCGGAATGAAGCGCTCGATCGGCGTACCCATCACTTCCTCGGCGGTAATGCCGAACATCTGCTCGGCCGCCGGATTGAAGCAGATGATGCGCTGTGTCTCATCGACGCTGATGATCGCGTCCATCGCCGTCGCGATGATCGCTTCCAGTCGTTGATGAGTTTGGGCGTGTGTCGCCCCCCTGTCGATGAAGCCGGACATCATTGAGGAACGGACTCCCTGCCCGCTGATATTATTCTCAAGTACCCGGCAGGAAGATCATAGCGGAGATATTCTCTATAACCAACCGTAAAATAACGCCAAAACGGGACCATGATTTGCTATCATGATCCCGTTCGCATTCTAAGTGACGCGAAGAATTTCCGCCCCGTAATTGGCGATTTTATCTTTCGATGCACATGGCGATGCCCATGCCGCCACCGATGCAGAGCGTCGCCAGACCCTTGTGCGCGTCACGGCGCATCAATTCGTAGATCAGGGTGGTGAGGATGCGCGCGCCGGATGCGCCGATCGGGTGGCCGATGGCGATCGCGCCGCCGTTCACGTTGACGATGTCGGGGTTCCAGCCCAGCTCCTTGCCGACCGCCAGCGCCTGCGCGGCAAAGGCTTCGTTCGCTTCGATCAGGTCCAGGTCGGCGATCTTCCAGCCGGCCTTGTCGAGCGCGATCCGGCTCGCGGGGGCCGGACCGATGCCCATGACCGAGGGATCGACGCCGCAAGTCGCCCAGCTCGCGATGCGCGCGAGGACGGGGGCGCCGCGCGCCGCTGCCTCGTCGGCCGACATCACGACCAGCGCTGCGGCACCGTCGTTAAGGCCGCTCGCATTGCCGGCCGTCACCGTGCCGTCCTTCTTGAAGGCGGGACGCAGGCTGGCCATGGCCTCGACCGTCGCACCGGCGCGGATATATTCGTCCGCATCGACGATTGTGTCGCCCTTGCGGCCGGGGATCGTCACCGCCGTGATCTCGTCGGCAAACTTGCCTGCCGCGCGCGCCGCCTCGGCCTTGTTCTGGCTGGCGGCGGCGAACTCGTCCTGCGCCTCGCGGCTGATCTGATACTGCTCCGCCAGATTCTCCGCCGTGATGCCCATATGATAATCGTTGAAGGCGTCCCACAGGCCGTCCTTCACCATCGTGTCGATGAGGCTCACATTGCCCATCTTGGTGCCCGCGCGCAGGAACTGCGCATGGGGCGAGAGCGACATGCTCTCCTGGCCGCCGGCGATCATGATCGAGGCGTCGCCGGTCTTGATCGCCTGCGCAGCAAGCGCGACCGAGCGCAGACCCGATCCGCAGACCTGGTTGATCGCGAAGGCCGTGCGGCTCACCGGGATGCCCGCTTTGACGGCAGCCTGGCGCACCGGGTTCTGGCCCTGCGCCGTGGTCAGGACGTGACCGAAGATCACTTCCGAGACGTCGTCAGCTGCAACGCCCGCCTGCTCCAGCGCGGCCTTGATCGCGATGCTGCCGAGGTCATGCGCGGGCGTGTTGGCGAAGCTGCCGAGAAAGCTGCCGACCGGCGTGCGCTTGGCGGCGGTGATGACGATATCGGTCATGTGGCGAATCCCTAGATTGAGGCGCCGCGAGGCGCGTTGGTCAGTCCGTCGCGCGGGCCTGTATCATCAGCCGCCACAGCGCGAAAGCCAGTCGCTCAATCCTCTCCACAGACTTGCTTCCGCCCGGCCGCCGATCATCATGCCGACATGCCCGAGCGTCAGGTCGATCCGCTCCCGCGAGGGAGGGGTGGTCGCGGCCGGGACGATCCTGTCGCTGGTCGAGGCAATGGCGAGCGTCGGGCAATCGAGCTTGCCGGGGTCCACGACCGTGCCCTGGATCGTCCATCGGCCGGTGCCGGTGATATTGGTGCCGTAGCAGCCTTCGGCAAGGTCGCGCCCGGCGGAAAGCGTCAACGGCGCACCTTCATTGGCCCAGTCCTCCAGCGCGATGAAGCCATGATAGGCGGGCGTGCCTTCCTCCACCTCGCCGAAATTCGCATATTTGGCGATGGTACGCTCCGGATCGAGCGCCCAGAAACCGGTCTGAAAGACTTCCATCGGCACGAGGCCGAGGCTCTCGCAGCCCGGCTTTGCCTGCGCCCAGGTCTCGGCAAGCTTCCCGCGGAACGTCTCGTCATACTCGGCGAAGTCCCAGGGCGCGGCAATGGTGGCGACGCCGGCCGCCGGTCTCCCAAGCGCCTGCAGTCGCGCGGCGGCTCCGATGGAGAGCGTGCCGCCGAGGCAATAGCCGACAAGAAGGGGCGGGCGGTCCAGGGTCGCGAGCAGGGGTAGGAGCAACGCCTCGATATGGCCGGCGAGATCGCTTTCACGATCCTTCGCCGCGTCAGGGGCGCCCCAGTCCACCAGATAGGCATCATGCCCTTCGCGCAGCAGAAAGCGCAGCAGCGATCGCTGTTCGGTTAGGTCCAGCACGTTCGGCGGGTTGATAAGCGAGGGGACGAGCACCACCGGCCTCTTGCTGCGTGCATCCTGTGCAGTTTGTGCAGCGCGGTTTCGCGTGAGCAAAGCAGCACGGCCATGCCGCGCAACAATTTCGGGCGGACAAGGCTCGATTCGGCGTTCCGCGGCCTGGAAACGCCGCAAACCGGCGAAGGCGCGGCGTCTTAATTCAGCATCTTGTGCCGTCATGGACCATAAAATGGACAGAAACAGCGGAAGTGGGCGTGGTCCATGTTGCGATGCGGAAAGAATAGATGCTATGCTGCGCGCACCGGAGGGTGGAGCATCCAACATGGCACGATCTAAGTCTGGCGGCGAATCGGGTACCATCGTCATCAAGAAATACGCCAACCGGCGCCTCTATGACACGGAAACGTCGAGCTACATCACGCTCGAGCTGCTTTCGCAGATGACGCGGGAGGGTCGCGATTTCGTTGTCGTCGATGCCAAGTCCGGCGAGGACATCACGCACAATGTGCTGACCCAGATCATCATGGAAGAGGAACAGCGCGGCGAGAACATGCTGCCGGTCAGCTTCCTGCGCCAGCTCATCTCGCTCTATGGCGACTCCATGCAGTCCATGGTGCCGCAATATCTCGAAGCGAGCATGGAAGCCTTCCGCAAGAACCAGCAGCAGTTCCAGGAAGCGATGCAGGGCGCCTTCGCCGGCGGCCCCTTCGCCGAGATCGCCAAGCGCAACATGGAAATGCTGAACGCAGCTGCTGCTGCGTTCAAGCCGGCTGTTCCGCCCAAGACTCCCGCCAAAAGCGAGGGCGGAGACGAGGTCGCCGAACTCAAGGCCCAGCTCGCTGCGCTCAACGCAAAGATCGACAAGCTCGGCGGCTGATCGGCACGGGCGGATTTCTTATCCGTCCGCAAATCCCTGAAGCATAGCAACTGGCACGATCGTCACCACCTGGACGATATAGTCATTCCCCCGGCAGATAAACACTCTGCCGGACGGTGATCCTGCCCACGATCGCAGCCAGCAACAGGCTGGCCGGGACGAAGGTCGCGTCCGAGACGATGGTCAGCGTTTCGACGTAGGACATGACCTCCGTGGACGTCTCTTCAGATTCGAGCCGGAAAGCGACGAGGCCGGTGAGGTTCGAGAAGATCCAGAACGTCCACCACCAGCCCAGCAGCGGCGTTGACTTCACGATTTCCCAGTCGCGCGGCTCGATGCTGGCTTTCCAGATCTCCTTCATCGCCACGAACGGCATGCCGAGGCAGGCGATCGGCACGAAATACCAGCCGACGGCCCAGCCGGGCGAGGGGCCGAGTCCCTGTGCGCCGATGCGATGGACATTGGCGCTCGCGCAATAGGTCCAGCGCAGGAAGACGATCGCCCCGGCGATGAAGATAACGGCTTGGCCCAGGGAAACCAGCGCGTAGGGCATGCTGCCGCTCGCCTCGTCCATGAAGCCCGGTCCGGCCAGGAGCGCGATGGTCACGGCCAGCGCACAGATGGCCGCCTGGGCGCAGAGCAGCCCCTGCGACCAGGCGCCCGTGCCGCGCAGATCGTAGAGGCCAAGTCCGGCTTGGGTGTCGCTACCGGTCGCCATCAGCCCGGCTGGACTGCCGGCTGCTCGATTGCCGCTGTGTAGCCGCCGTCCTCGTCGAACTGGGCCTTCGCCTCGCGCGCGCCCTTGCTCATGAAGATATAGCCGACGACCGCCAGGATGAAGAGCGCGACGCCGAGCATCGGCACGTTCCCGTCGATCATGACGCGGAAGATGACCCAGGCGAGGTTGACCGCGCCGAGCAGGATGAACAGCTTGGTATTGGCACCGCCCGCGAACTTGTAATAGCTCTCTCCCGTGCGCGACCGGAAGCCGTGTATACCTTTGATATCGAAGGTGCTGAACAGGTAGAAGCGGCCGCTCGCGCCCTCGGTCAGCGCATCCGCGAGTTCCTGCGAGACGACCTGCTTGGTGACGGTGCGGCTCGATCCGTCCGCCTGCTTGAAGCGGATGCTCTTGTAGATCGCGATGCCGCCCCGGGCGCGCTTGATGTCGATCTCCTCGATCGTGCCGTCGATGATGGATGTGCTCACAGGCCCCTCCCAATGGTCTGGTTGGTTGGAAAGTCTGTTCTGTTTTTCTGCGAGCCGAACCTGCATTGGATCATGGTGACGGTAGCGAGTCAAGAAAGCGCCGCGAGCGCGCTTTCCCTCCTGCCGAAGCGTCGCTAAGAGCCAGTCCATTCCCGAACCAGCAAAGCCCGGACCTATGAGCATCCCCAACATCAAGCATGCCTTGCCCGTCACGCGCGCGGCGGATTTCGCCGCCTGGTATCAGGCCGTCGTCAACGAGGCCGATCTGGCCGAGGAGAGCGGCGTGCGCGGCTGCATGGTCATCCGGCCATGGGGCTATGGCATCTGGGAGCGGATCCAGAAGCTGATGGACGGGCGCATCAAGGCGGCCGGTGTCGAGAATTGCTATTTCCCGCTGTTCATCCCGCTCAATTTCTTCTCGGAAGAAGCCGACCATGTCGAAGGCTTCGCCAAGGAAATGGCGGTCGTCACGCATCACCGGCTGAAGGCGATCGACGGCAAGCTCCAGCCCGATCCGGACAGCAAGCTTGAAGAGCCATTGATCGTCCGCCCGACCTCCGAGACGGTGATCGGCAAGGCGATGAGTCGCTGGGTGCAGAGCTGGCGCGACCTGCCGTTGCTGGTCAATCAATGGGCGAACGTCGTGCGCTGGGAGATGCGCACGCGCATGTTCCTGCGCACGAGCGAGTTCCTCTGGCAGGAAGGGCACACCGCCCATGCCGACGAGGCGGACGCGCGCCGTGAGACGATGCGCGCGCTCGAAATGTACCGCGACTTCGCCGAGACCGAGCTCGCCATGCCCGTCGTCGCGGGCGAAAAGCCAGAGAATGAGCGCTTCCCCGGCGCCGTCGCGACCTATTCGATCGAGGCGATGATGCAGGACGGCAAGGCGCTCCAGGCCGGTACGTCGCACTATCTCGGCACGGGTTTCGCCGAGGCCGCGGGTATCCGCTACCAGGATGCCGAAGGCACGCAGCAATATGCGCACACGACGAGCTGGGGCACCTCCACCCGCATGATCGGCGGCGTCATCATGGTGCATGGCGACGACGATGGCCTGCGCTGCCCGCCGATGATCGCGCCTCATCAGATCGTCATCGTGCCGATGCTGCGCGACAATGACGAGGATGCCGCCGTGCTCGCTTATTGCGAGGAACTGGCCAAAGCGCTCGGCGAGGTGGATGTCTTTCGCGAACCGGTGCGCGTGCTGCTGGACCGCAAGCCGCTCAAGGCGTCGAACAAGCGCTGGGCCTGGGTCAAGAAGGGCGCACCGATCATCGTCGAGGTCGGTGGGCGCGATGTGGCGGGCGGCAACGTCTCCGTGCTGCGCCGCGACCGGCTCTATACCGAGGCGGGCAAGACCGCGAGCGCGATCATGCCGCGCGCGGACTTCGTTGCGAACGCGGCCGAGATGCTGCGGGACATCCAGACCAGCCTCTACACCGAGGCCAGGGAACGGCTCGACGCCAATATCCGCCGCGACATTACCGACAAGGCCGCGCTCGCCGCCGCCTTCGAGGGCGACAAGCCGGGCTGGGTCGAGGTCGAATGGGCCAAGCCGACCGGTGCCGGACTGGAGGCTGTCGAGGCGTGGCTCAAGGGCGAGAAGCTGACCCTACGCAACACGCCGATCGATGCGGCGCCGGTGAGTGGCACCTGCATCTTCAGTGGCGAAAAGGCGGTCGAGCGCGTGCTGGTCGGGCGGAGTTACTGATTAAGATCGTCACCCCAGCTGAGTCGCAGACGGGCGAATCCCAACCTGGATCTCCTGAATCGGGGAGGGCGGACCATGATCATTGAGATTGTCGGACAAGCAGGCGTCGGCAAGTTGACGATCGGGCGCATGCTCGCCGCGCGGCTTCCGGGCCGGCTGCTCGACAATCACAGCATCTATAATGTCGCCTTCTCGCTGACCGACTATCGGTCCGAGGCCTTTTACCGGACCGTCCGAGCCGTGCGGGACATTGCCTGGGAAACGGCGCTGGAGCTGCCGCCGGAGATGCCCCTCATCCTGACAACCGCGAACGGGATGATCGCCTGGTGGCGGGAGCAATGGCGCGATGCCGTCGTCGATCTGGCCCGGCGACGCGGATCGCGACTGCTTATCGTCCACCTCCTTTGTTCGGACGAGGAGAACCACCTGCGCATCGCGTCGCCGGACAGGCTCGCCAGCCGCAAGCCGGTGGACCCGGCGACGGTCGATCGCAACGGCGAGCGCGTCGCGATGATCCATCATGGCGATGCGCTGCTGGAGCTGGACGTGACGGAATTGCAGGTCGATCAGGCTGTGGAGCGGATCATTGCCTGGCTGCAGGCTGTCGATCAGGTCAGCCCCTGACAGCCACTTTCGCCTCGAGATGATGCCCGTCCGGATCGATCAGGAAGGCGGCATAATAGTCCGGCCCATAACGCGGACGTAGGCCCGGCGCGCCATTGTCGGCGCCGCCCGCAGCCATGCCCGCCGCGTGGAAACGATCGACCGCTGCCTCGTCTGAGGCATCGAAGCAGAGATGGAAGCCGTCGCCCGGCGCCCGTGCCTCGCTCACCGCGCGCAGCAGGAGCTTGTCGTCGCTGCTGCCCGGCATGCCATAACCGACGAACCGATCGTCGGCATAGACGCAGGCATAGCCGAGTGCGCCCATGATCGCGTCGTAGAAGGTTTTGGCCCGCGCGAGGTCGCCGACGCCGAAAGAGACATGACCGAGCATGGGGGGCTTGTCGGCCGCCCTTAGGCCGCCTGCAAGCGGCGGAACGGCTGTTTGCGCAAATAGGTCAGCGATCGCCACAGCCATTCGGCGGGGCCAAAGCGATAGTGCCGCAGCCAGATCGGGCTGATCACGAGCTGCACCGTGCAGATCGCCAGCACGATATAATAGAGCTGATGCCGCGCGAGCTGGCCGTAGAGGCCGAAGCCGGTGAACAGGATCAGGCAAACCAGCGAGTGCGTCAGATAATTGGTCAGCGCCATCTGGCCGACCGCCGCGACCGAGCGCCGCAGCCAGGGCAGCACGCCGCTGCGAAAGAACAGAAGCAAGGTGCCCAGATGTCCGATCATCATCGCCAGCCGGCCGAGATCATAAGTGATCTCGGTCTGCTTGTAGGCGAGCAGGTCGAACTTGTGGCGCATGATCCAGGTCACTTCCCAATAGTTGACCGCGAGGCCGACGGCATATCCGCCGACCACCATCAGCCAGTAGAGCGATGACGGGCGTTTCAGGGTCAGCACGCCGGATTTGAACAGCCCCATGCCGATCAGCATCATGCCGAAAATGTCGCCGAAATAGCGGTAGAAGAACCAGCTCTCCATCCACATGACTTCCGGCGCGATCGCGCCGAGCGTGCCCGCCCAACCGGACCGGTGCGCCGCAATGCCCTGGTCGATCACGTCCTTGGGCGGCCTGTGCTCCTCGAGCTTCTCCTTCCAGCCGTCGATCGCCGCCTGCTGCTCCTCGGTCAGCGTCTTGCCGCTCGCCAGCACCTTCTGCGCGGCCTGCGCTTCCTGATGGGCCGAAAGATCGTCGAAGCCTTCCTTGAGCGACCAGCAGGCGGTCAGGACCAGCGCTGCAGCGCCGATCACCATCAGCCAGCGCGCCGGCAGCTTGCGGAAACCGAACACGATGAGGGCGGTCAGCCCGTAGAAATAGAGGATGTCGCCGGCCCAGAGCAGGATCCAGGCGTTGAACAGCCCGAACGCGATCAGCAGCAGATTGCGCCGCACGAAGATGTCGGCCGCCCCGACAGGGTTGGTTGCTTCCAGTCGCTCGGTCAACAGGATGATCCCGGCGCCGAACAGCACGGAGAAGAGTGCGCGCTGTGTGCCCTCGAAGCCCATCTGGATGATGATCCATGCCCAGAGGTCCGCGCCCGTCGCCCCGCCATTGTTGAGCGGATTGCTATAGGCATGGGACAGGCCGAAACCCGTGATGTTCATGAGCAATATGCCGAACAGTGCGGTGCCGCGGATGAAGTCGAGCACGTCGATACGTTCGGCGGCCGGGTGCGGCGGCGCGACTGGAGCCGCCGTCTGGGCGGATTCATCCGGCAAGCTGATCGATGCAACCATGAAGCCACCCCCGCGACTCATTGCTGACGGGATGGAAGCTGAGCGCTTTGCCCGTGAACGGCAACCGAAATCGCTGCGTTACTTCTCCAGCAGGCGCGGCATCAGCTCGACGAAATTGCAGGGCTGGAACCGGCTGTCGAGTTGGTGGACGAGGATCTGATCCCAGCCGTCCTTCACCGCGCCGGTCGAACCGGGCAGGGCGAAGATGTAGGTGCCGCGCGTCACGCAGGCGCAGGCGCGCGACTGGATGGTCGACGTGCCGATCGACTGGAAACTGAGCCAGCGGAACAGTTCGCCAAAGCCGGGGATCGGTTTGTCCTGGATTTTCGCGAGCGCCTCGGGCGTCACGTCGCGGCCGGTGACACCGGTGCCGCCGGTCGTGATGATGACGTCGATTTCGGGGTCGTCGATCCAGCGGTGCATATGCGCCAGGATCACCTCGACACTGTCCTTGCTGATCTCTCGTGCCTTTACGACATGACCGGCCGAGACGATGCGCTCGGCCAGCGTGTCGCCGGACCGGTCATCAGCCAGCGTGCGCGTGTCGGAGACGGTAAGGACGGCGATATTGACCGGCAGGAACGTCCGGCTCTCGTCAATCGGCACCGAAGCTCACTCCGCTCGGCGCCATCCGCACCGCGACGGTCTTGCCGCCCTCGGGGAAGCGCGTCCACAGGCCCTGCGCCATCGCCGCGAGCGCCTGGGAGGTACCGGTCTCGTCCATCTGGTAGATCCAGTAGTTGCGCAACACCGCGTTCAGATAGGCGCGCGTCTCGTAATAGGGGACGGACTCGATGAACAGCAGCGGGTCGCCTTCGTCGCGCACTTGCACGTTCCATTTCTCGATCGGCAACGGCCCGGCATTATAGGCGGCGATGATCTTGGGCAGCAGCCCGCCGGTCGCGCGCATCTGGCTCAGCTTCTTGAGGTACATCTGGCCGAGCGCGAGATTGGTCGCCGGATCGTAGAGCTGCTCGCCGGTGAAGGCCATGCCGGCCGCGCTGGCCAGCTCGCCGCCCGTCCCGGTGCGCACCTGCATGACGCCGCGTGCGTCGGCCGTGCTGCGCGCCTTGGTCTGGAAGCGGGACTCCTGGAGCGCGTGGGCGAAGACCAGCGCCTTGTCGACTTGCCAGCCGTTGGTCGGTGTCCATTCCGGGCGCGGATAGCGGGCATAGGCTGCGGACTTGCGGCCCGATGGCGAGCGCTGCGCCAGCCAGAGCTGCGTCGTCGGCAGCGAGAGGTCGCTCGCGAGATGGACCAGTGCGGTATAGCGAGCGCCACTGTCCAGCGCGGCTTCATGACGCAGCACTTCATCGGCCTCGGTGGCGCGGCCAAGCGCGTTCAGGATCACGGCATTGCGGACGTTGGCGCGGGTCGCGAGCGCGGCCCAGTCTTGCGTCGAGACAGGCTCGCGCTGGAGCGCCTTGCTGGGGCCGAGGCCGAGCGTCTCGCGGGCGAGCAAGCCGTAGAGCGTCTCTTCGTCGCGCGCGGCGGCGCGGAGCAGGGCGTTCACGCGCTCGGGCCGCTTGTCCGCCATGACGGCACGTGCGGCCCAGAAATAGGCGCTGCTGCGCAGGTCGGCGTCGCCGGCATTGACCGCCGCCTGATAGAAGGCGCTCGCCGCCCCGTTCCAGTCCTTGTCGCGCCAGGCGGCAAGGCCCATCACCCAATGGGCGGGGGCGAGGAAGGCGCCGCTGCCGTCCTGCACGGCAAGCGCCGCGATCCGGCGCGCATTGGCCGTATCGCCGCAGATGAAATAGGACCAGGCGAGGCGCTGGCGCAACTCGGTCCGGCCTTCGATCGTCAGGCTGGGCAATGCCGCTTCGACGAGCGCTTCGCCCTCGGCCGGCTTGTCATCCTTGATCTGCTGCAGCAGGCGCCCGCGCAGGGCGTCGGCCATGCCGTCGCCGGCGACGGCGCGCAGCATTTTCCGCTGCGGCGATGTGCCGGTCCACATCAGCTCGCGCGTGGCGGGCAGGTCTGGCAGCACTTGCGCGCCGCGCTTCTTGGCGAGCGCGCTCAGCCGCTCCGCCTGTGGCAGATAGGGCGCCTTCGCCAGCACATCCATGAGATCGAACAGCTCGACCCTTGGCGATCCCTTCGCGAGATAGAGCTCGGCCAGGAAATGTGCGCGCATGCTGTCCGTCTCGGGCAGGGCGAGGATCGCGGTCCGGGCGTCGGCCCAGTTCTGGTTGCCGATCTGCGTCAGGATCGCGCCATAGAGACTGCGCTCGTCCTGCGTCACCGGGGCGACGGCCGATCCAGTCTTGGCAATAGTGGCGGCCGCCAGCGGTGCAACAGCGCTGGAAAGCGCAAGCGCGGCAAGCAGCAATTTGGTCGTGCGTCCGATCATCTGTTCAGCATTCCTTGGAGCAGGCGCAGCGCCTGCCAGCTTTTCGCCTTGGCCGCCGGCCTGCCCATCAGCAGATCCAGCCCGGGCAGGGAAACGGCCTGTATCCTGCCTTCCTCAGGGTTAATCTTCTGTAGCCCGTCACCTGTCGGTGTCCAGCGTGGCCCGATCAGGGCACGGCTCGTCCGATCGCCGAGGATGATCGCGGCGCCGGGGGCAGTCAGGCCCAGATAATGCGTCATGCGCTGCGCCAGCCGCCCGATCGTCGCTTCGTCGAGCAGGCCGCCGGGTGGGCGCCGCGCGGCGAGCGATACGCAGGGCGCCTCCTCAGGCTTGATACCAAGGCTCGCCAGCATCGCGTCGATGAAGCGCCGTTGCCCCGGCTCGACCAGTGTCGCGCTGTCGCTCGCACTGATTCCGGGCATTTCGATGATGACGAGCAGGCGCGCATGCTCGATCGCGGGTGGCAGGATGAGCGCGCCGTCCCACGCCGCTTCCGGCTGACCGGCATCGCTGCCGAACCAATCGAGAAAGGCCGGGAGCGCATTGGGCATGGCTGTCGGGCGAGGCGCCGGTGCGACAACCTCCGCCACGCGCGGCTGCTGCGGCACGCTGACCGGCGCAGCTTGTTTCGCTTCCCTTACGGCGCCCGCATCGCGCTGCCAGAAGGGTGCTGCGGGTGCCTCGCGCCAGCCATGCGGCGCAGCGTCGATAGCCGTGTGCAGCCCCGCCTCGCGCCACCAGTGCGCGTAGCTTTCGACTGCCTGTTCCAGCGACCCCCGATAACCCTCATGCATGCTGCGCACTTGAGACAGAGGTTGACGAGCCAGTCAACTCGCCGCATCGCAGGGGCCTGCAAGATGGTGCCCAAATGCGGTGACCGGACCCGGGGCCAGAAAGAGAGAGTGCAGATGTCCGAACGCGAGTCCATGCCCTATGACGTCGTGATCGTGGGTGGCGGGCCGGCTGGCCTCAGCGCCGCGATCCGCCTCAAGCAGCGCGCCGCGGAGACCGGCGCCGAGCTCAGCGTCTGCGTGCTGGAGAAGGGTTCCGAGATCGGCGCGCACATATTGTCCGGCGCGGTGATCGATCCGAAGGCGCTCGACGAACTGCTGCCGGAGTGGCGTGAGATGGGCTGTCCGCTGGCCGCCACGCCGGTGACCGAGAACCACCACTGGTTCCTCAGCAAAGGCGACAGGTTCGCGATCCCGCAAATCTTCACGCCTCCCTTCATGCACAACAAGGGCACTTACACCGGCTCGCTCAGCTCGCTCTGCCGCTGGTTGGCGGAGCAGGCGGAAGGACTCGGCGTCGAGATATTCCCCGGCTTCCCCGCCGCCGAAATCCTCTACGAGGCGGACCGATCGGTGAAGGGCGTCGCGACCGGCGACATGGGCGTCGCACGCGACGGCAGCGCGAAGAGCGACTATCAGCCCGGCCTCGAACTGCATGCGCGCTACACGCTCTTTGCCGAGGGGGCGCGCGGCCATCTCACCAAGCAATTGAAGGCGCGCTTCCATCTCGATGCCGAGAGCGACCCGCAGACCTATGGTCTCGGCGTCAAGGAATTGTGGGACATCGATCCCGCGAAGCATGTCCCCGGCCGCGTGATCCACACACAGGGCTGGCCGCTCACGGATGCCTATGGCGGCGGCTTCCTCTATCATCAGGCCGGCGGGCAGGTTGCTCTGGGCTTCGTCGTCGGCCTCGGCTACCGCAACCCGCATCTCAGCCCCTATGAGGAATTCCAGCGCTGGAAGCATCATCCGGCGATCCGCGAGGTGCTGGAGGGCGGCAAGCGCATTTCCTACGGCGCGCGCGTCATCAACGAGGGCGGCTGGCAGTCGGTGCCGAAGCTGGTCATGCCCGGCGCAGCGCTCATCGGCTGCTCGGCCGGCTTCGTGAACGTGCCGCGCATCAAGGGCACGCACACCGCGATGAAGTCGGCGATGCTGGCGGCCGATGTGGCCTTCAATGCCGTCGCTGCCGGTCGCTCCGGAGACACGCTCGATGCCTATCCGGCCGCGCTCGACACCAGCTGGATCGCCGACGAGCTCAAGATCGTCCGCAATGCCGGCCCGGCGCTCGGCAAGTTCGGCAATGTCATTGGCACTTTGGTCGCGGGCATCGACATGTGGATGCGTTACCTCAAGATCGGCCTGCCGTTCACGCTGCGCAACAAGGCCGATCACACCAAGCTCTGGCGCAAGGACCAGTGCGCGAAGATCGACTATCCCAAGCCCGATGGCGTCATCAGTTTCGATCGGCTGAGCTCGGTGTTCCTCTCGGGCACCAATCATGAGGAGGACCAGCCAGTCCATCTCAAGCTCGCCGATCCGGACGTTCCGATCCGCTACAATCTCCCGCTCTATGACGAGCCCGCGCGGCTCTATTGCCCGGCGGGGGTCTATGAAGTGCTGGAGGATGCCGAGGGGCATCCGCGCTTCCAGATCAATGCGCAGAACTGCGTCCACTGCAAGACTTGCGACATCAAGGACCCGACCCAGAACATCAACTGGGTCGCGCCCGAAGGCGGTGGCGGCCCGACTTATCCGAATATGTGAGGGGACTGGACATGCAGGTTAGGCCGTTGTCGGGTGCGGAACGCGATGCTCTCCAGCAAGGTCTGGATCTGGCGGCACGCCTGCTAGATTTGCCACGCCCCTGTCAGCCTCCGACGTTCAGATGCTTTACGATATCATTCGGGACGCTCACCGCGACGCTGATGAAGCAATTATCGCGCTTGGCCTTGCCTTCGGACAGCTGATCGCTGACGCAGCAGACTTCGAATGGCTGCGGGTGCAGGACGAATATGGCGAGGAAACAGCTCTGGCTCGCAGAGGATTTGCTGCCTATTGTCATCCGATTAGCATGATGCAGAAGCGGATCGAGCATGGGCAGCAAGAGGACTTGTCCGAACTGCGCGACACGACGATCCGCATCATACAGGACCGCGTCGAAAATGGTATTTTGGGGCAAGCGTTGAGGATCATTGCGGGGAGTGACACTATGATCGCCGTCATCGGAAGCATGCGGTTTCCGGCCGAGACTATCGCGGATCTTCTGCCGCACGTGCAAGCGCTGGTCCGCGAGACCAATGCGCATGACGGCTGCATCGCTTATGATGTGGGGCGCGACGTGCTCGATCCCGGCCTGCTGCGTTTCTCGGAAGTCTGGCCGGATCAGGCCAGTCTCGATCGTCATATCGCCGCGCCGCACATCGCGCCCTGGCGTCAGGCCTGTCAGGATCATGGCATCCTGGATCGCAATTTCGCGGTTTATGACATTGGCGAGGCGCGCTCGCTCTGAGCGCAAGAGCGGCGGAGCCTTCGTCAGGCGGCGTCGGAGCGATCCAGGCCGCGAAGGAATTGCGCGGCCTCGTCCTCGAGAGTTGCAGCGATTTGTGCGAGCGCCTGTGTCGCTGCGTCAATATCGCGGACATCGCTGAGCGTTGCGCGCACGGTGGAAACGACCGCGTTCGCATCCGCCATGCTGTCCCTGGCGTCGAGCACGGCCTTGGCGGCGAGGCGCGCGATATCGGCACTCGTGGCGCTTTCCTTGACGATCGCGCCGAAGATCCGCTCCGCGACCCCGCGTACCTGGTCATTCGCCGCGAGCACGGCGTGGATGTCGGTGCAGGTGGTGTCGGCAGCAACGCGCATCGCGTTGACGCGCGCGGCGATGTCGCCGGTCGCCGCCATGGTCTGAACTGCCAGGCTCTTCACCTCGCTCGCGACCACGGCGAAACCCCGGCCCGCATCCCCCGCCCGTGCCGCTTCGATCGAGGCATTGAGGGCAAGCAGATTGGTGCGGCTGGCGATCGCCGCGATCATGTCGACGATGTCGTAGATGCCGAGCGCGGCCGTGCCCAGCTCCTCCACACCGGACTGGACGACATTGGCACGCTCCGCCACCACCTTGGCGATGCCGCCCGCGCTGATGATGTCGGTCTTTGCGTCTTCGATCACGGTGGCGATGTGGCGGCTGTTGGAGGCCATCCCTTCGACGGCCTGCTGGATGCGCTCGGCGGCGAGATTGGCGCGGACCGCCGAATCCTCGATGTCGGTCGCGCGCTGACCGAGCGCGCGGGACGCGCCGCTCAGCTGCTCCGCGGATTGGGCGACCTGCGTGACGGCGCTCAGCTGGCTGTGCTCGAACTCCTCGGCGATCCGCTGGCGGGTCAGTCGAATCTCGGCCCTGCGCGCAGCCTCCTCGTCCGCCGCACGGCGCCTTGCGGCAGCCTCGGTGGCGGCGCTGTCGGCCTGAATCCGGGCCTCGTCCTGGGCCTTGCGCAGCGTGTCGCGCTCTCGTCCCAACTCGCGCAGCAGGATTGCGGAGCGAGCGAAGTCGCCGATGCTGTCCTTCCGCTCCGCGCCGCCGATCTCGACCTCGTAATCGCCCTCGGCCAGCCGACGCAGTGCGCCGCTGCACCGCACCAGTGCGTCGGTAACGCTTCGGCTCATGGAGCGGCCGAGCAGGACGGCGATCACGACCGCGATGACGCCGCCGGAAATGCCGATGACGATGCACAATATGTTGACGTTTCGGGCCCGCTCCCGCAGCAGGCCGGCTTCGACGATGGCCTGATTGCGCGCGATCTCGATGGCCCGGTCGAATTTGCGGCCCTCTCCCGCCAGCGCGGCGAGATGAGGCGTGAGCCGCTGCTCGCGTGCCTCGACCAGCGCGACCAGCGCCTCGGCCTTTTGGCGATAGGCGTGCGAGCGCCGGGAAATGTCGGTCATCGTGGAAGACGAATCGATCGGGCGACCGTCGGGATGGATGGAGTGGTGCAGATCGACGATATTGCCCTTGGCAGCGCGCATGAGGGGCGGTGTAGGGAGGTGGGCGACGCGGAACAGATCCCGTTCGAGCGAGGCCAGATCTTTCTCGATCGTCATCATCACAGTGACTCGCGCGTTCAGCTTGTCGGCGGCCCGGACGATGTGAGCGCTATAAAGGAAAGCCAGCAATTCCAGCAGCATGGCGCTGCACATCGCGAAAACCAGCAGGCGGCGCAGAAGGGCGAGCTGGTCTTCGATCGACGTAGCGGGATCTCCGCCAGCTATGCGCCGGACAATGCCCTGGATCATGCCGGCGGCGGGTCGGATCGGAAAGATACCGGACTGATTTGCCGTCATCTGTGCCTCGCCTGACCCTCGCTGCTAACCACGATCGTGAACCCATCGAGCCCAGAGACACAATGCGCATGAGGATTTGGTTAATGTCCGCCATTTTGCGGGCTTTTTTGGCTGTGGGCACGGCGGGGTGACCCGGTGCAGACAGGCTCGCTCATCCCTTCTATAGGTCCACGCATGCTCACCGAAACCGCCTACGCGAAGGTCAATCTCGCCCTCCATGTTCGCGCGCGCCGCGCCGATGGCTATCACGATCTGGAGAGCCTGTTCGCCTTCTGCGCGGACGGCGACGAGCTGAGTGCGGCGCTTCGAGAGGATGGCGCGCTCACTCTCGCGATCGAAGGCGACTTCGCCGAGGACCTGGCGGCCGACGAAAACAATCTCGTCCTGCGCGCTGCCCGCGCCCTTCAGGCCGCTAGCGGCACGACGCTCGGCGCGGACCTGTCGCTCGAGAAGAACCTGCCGATCGCCTCGGGCATCGGCGGCGGTTCGGCCGATGCGGCCGCGGCGCTGCGCCTGCTGGTGCGGCTCTGGGACCTCCGGCCCATGGAGATCGACTTCCCCGCCATCGCCGCCTCGCTCGGCGCAGACGTGCCGGCTTGCCTCGGCTCGCAGACCGTATTCGGCATCGGCGTCGGCGAGCGGCTGGAGACGGTCGATCTCGATCTCGCCGGCACGCCGATCCTGCTGGTCAATCCGCTAGTCCCATGCCCGACCGGCCCGGTGTTCAAGGCGTGGGACGGCGAGGATCGCGGCCCCCTCGATCCGGCCGAGTGGCGACGCGGCCGCAACGATCTCGCCGCGCCCGCCATCGCGCTGGTCCCGGAGATCGACGAAGTCCTCGCCGTCCTGCGCGCCCAGCTCCCCCGCGTCGCTCGTATGTCCGGCTCCGGCGCTACCTGCTTCGCCTTGTTCGCGAGCGAGGCCGAGCGCGATGCCGCCGCCGCACGGATCGAGGCGGATCATCCGGAGTGGTGGGGGATGGCGTCGACGCTTCGTTGAAGGCAGCTGGGTGATTTGTTGCGGCGCAATCGTCGAGTTTCGCTCGAACGGTTAAGAACCTTCGAATATTATGGCTTCATTGAACGCGTCGATGACGTCTTGTTCATATACTCCGATCTGAGAAAGATATTCCATAGTTCCATCGATATTAAATTTGTCGATAATCTGCGACCCAGAGACGAACATAAAAAAATAGATGGCTCTCTTCGGGTAATTGTATCTTGATATTTCGTGTTCGATCTCCAATTTTTTTAGCAAAATTGTCCTCGAATGTTCTCCTTCAGATCCACATGGAGAATTTAAAATCTCGACCTCTAGAGGGGATAACGGTTCAAAATTTTTGAGAAAGTGCATGAGCATCTTTCTTTTTGAAAATGTACGTCCTTTCTTCTCAGCGGCATCGATTATTTCGAAATATTCCGTGAATTTCTTCAACGCCTTCATCCTTCAAGCAAGCAGTATTCTCGGGGAAACAAGAGCGCGTTGGCGACAGGTGACTGCTTCAGCCTCAGCTCGCAACCCATCAGGCACTTTCCGCTTTCCTACAGCCATAGAGCCATGGCAGCCCCATCTGGCTCTTTGACAATCTCATATTTCGACCAATCCCCGCAAATTTCCGGGATTGCCCAAATTTTTAAAATTAGGCCGACCCCCGAACTTTCCGAACTTTCGAAAGAAAATTACGCGGCCGTGATCCTATGTGTTCCGGCCCTTCCGCCTGCCCGTTGCGACAGGCGATTGCCGGCAAAAGCAGTGCTCCTGCGAAAGCAGGAGCCAAGGGCGGCGAAGCTCGTCGGCTGGGCCCTGGACTGCTGCTTTCGCAGGAGCACAAGTTGGTTCCATCCAGCGATGGCCGCCTCTAAGGTCCGCCGATGACCGCGCCTTTCCATATCCTCGGCGATCCGCTCGCGCCGATCCTCATCATCGCCGATCACGCATCCAATCATGTGCCGGAGGGCATCGATCTCGGCCTGCCGCCCGAGGCGCTGACCGAGCATGTCGCGATTGACATCGGCGTCGCGGAGGTGGCGGCGCTGCTGGTCGAGAAAGGCAATGTCTGCGCGATCCTCGGCGGCGTTTCGCGGCTCGTCATCGACTATAATCGCGAACCGGACGCAGCCGGCCTCGTCCCCGTCCACAGCGACGGCCATCATATCGAGGGTAACAGAGTCGCGGATGTCGCCGAACGGCTGTCGCTCTATTATGATCCCTATCATGCCCGCGTCGCGGAGCTGGCCGCGCAGCCGCACCGGCCCTTCATCCTCTCGCTGCACAGCTTCACGCCCAGCCTCAGGAGCCGACCGGAAGAGGCGAGACCCTGGGAGATCGGCATTCTCTACAACGAGGATGATCGCGGCGCGCGCATCGCCATTCCTCTGCTGGAGGCGGCCGGCTTCGTCGTCGGCGATCAGCAGCCCTATTCGGGCAAGCTCCTCAACGCCTCGATGAACCGCCACGCAGAAGCGCATGGCCGACCTTATCTCGGGGTCGAGATGCGGCAGGATTTGGTAAAAGAAACTGCCGGACAGAAACGGTTTACAGAAACTTTGCGTCCCATTTTGATCAAATGTCGGAATAAAATTACGTGACTTTTGGTTCTGCCCCCTTGCTTTGGCGCTTTCTTTCGTGAAAAGGGGCCGCGCAAGAGGAAGGCCAGCCCATGACTGACAGGTTCGACAAATCCAAGCTCCCCAGCCGCTACGTCTCGGTCGGCGTCGAGAGCGCCCCGCATCGCAGCTATTATTATGCGATGGGCTGGAAAGAGGAGGACATTGCCAAGCCGTTCGTGGCGCTCGCTTCCGCCGGAAATGACAGTGCGCCGTGCAACACGACGCTCGACCAGCAGGCCGACTGGGCGCGCGGCGGCGTGATCGAGGCGGGCGGCACGCCGTTCCGGTTCAACACCATCACCGTGACCGACGGCATCGCCATGGGCCATCAGGGCATGAAGAGCTCGCTCGCCAGCCGCGAGGTCATCGCGGACTCGGTCGAGCTGTCGGTGCGCGGCCACAGCTACGACGCGCTCGTCGCCTTCGCCGGCTGCGACAAGTCGCTGCCCGGCATGATGATGGCGATGCTGCGCCTCAATGTGCCGTCGATCTTCGTCTATGGCGGCTCGATCCTGCCCGGCCGCTACAAGGATCGCGAGGACCTGACCGTCATCGACGTGTTCGAGGCAGTCGGCCGTTTCGCTGCCGGCAATTGCCCGCTGTCCGAAGTGACGGCGATCGAGAAGGCAGCTTGCCCCGGCCATGGCGCCTGCGGCGGCCAGTACACCGCCAACACCATGGCTTGCGTCGGCGAGGCGATCGGCCTCTCGCTGCCGAACAGCAACATGGCGCCGGCGCCCTATAAGAGCCGTCAGGAGATCGCGGTCGCGGCCGGCAGGCAGATCATGACGCTGATCGAGCGCAACATCCGCCCGCGCGACATCTGCACGCGCGAGGCGTTCGAGAATGCCGCGCGCATCGTCGCGGCGACCGGCGGTTCGACCAATGGCGCGCTGCACCTGCCCGCCATGGCCAATGAGGTCGGTATCGACTTCGATCTGTTCGACGTGGCGGAGATCTTCAAGAGCACGCCCTATATGGCGGACCTCAAGCCTGGCGGGAAATATGTCGCCAAGGACATGCACGATGCCGGCGGCATCTACATGCTGATGAAGTCGCTCGCGCAGACCGGCCTGCTGCATCTCGATTGCATGACCGTCAGCGGCAAGACGCTCGGAGAGAATATCGATGAGGTCACCTGGAACCCTGATCAGAAAGTGATCTACGACGCGAAGACGCCGATTACCCCGACCGGCGGTGTCGTCGGCCTGCGCGGCTCGCTGGCGCCCGATGGCGCGATCGTGAAGGTCGCCGGCATGAGGCGCCTGCAGTTCACTGGCACCGCCAAGGTGTTTGAGCGTGAGGAAGACGCCTTCGCGGCGGTCGAGCGTCAGGAGATCGTGGACGGCGATGTCGTCGTCATCCGCTACGAGGGGCCGAAGGGCGGCCCCGGCATGCGCGAGATGCTCTCGACCACGGCGGCGCTCTATGGGCAGGGTCTTGGCGAGAAGGTCGCGCTCATCACGGATGGCCGCTTCTCCGGCGGCACGCGCGGCTTCTGCATCGGCCATGTCGGGCCGGAAGCGGCCGAGGGCGGCCCGATCGCGCTGGTCGAAAATGGCGACCAGATCAGCATCGATGCCGAGGTCGGCAGCATCGATCTGCTGGTCGACGAGGCCGTGCTGGCCGAGCGCCGCAAGGCCTGGACACCCCGCATGAACAACTATCAGGCCGGCGCCCTGTGGCGCTACGCGCAGAATGTCGGGCCGGCCGTGAAGGGCGCCGTAACGCATCCCGGCGCCAAGGCGGAGACGCATGTCTTTGCGGACATCTGAAGCCTTCGGCCTGGCGGGCGCGCTTCTGCTGCTCGAGGGCTGCGGTGGCGGGTCGCCGCAGGCCGAAGGCAATTCCGCTGCGCCGTCCAAGTCGCCGATCGAGGCCGTCAAGTCCTGGGTGAGCGGCGTCGCGGACAAGCGGGAGCGTATCTATTGCGCGATCGGCGAGGCGGCGCCCCTTGCGCAGGACTGCCGCATCGAGACGGTCGAGGACATTGAGAGCCGCATCCTCATCCTGTCGCGGCCCGATGGCGGGTTCCGCCGTGTCCGCGTCGGCGAGGGCGGCACGCTCGTCGCGGCGGATGGCGCGGTCGAGGCCCGCACGGCCCGTCATGGCACCGCCATCGCCGTCCTCTTCGGCGAAGAGCGCTACGCCGTGCCCGTGACCGCGCTGGGGGCCGCGCCTACGCCATGAGGTCCGCGCCCATCCTCTCCGTTGCGCAGATGCGCGCCGCGGAGCAGGCGCTGTTCGATGCCGGCGTCGATCCGTATGCGCTCATGCTTCGAGCCGGCGAGGGGGTGGCCGATGTCATCTGGCGTGCCGGGCACAAGCGCGACACGCTTGTCCTGTGCGGGCCCGGCAACAATGGCGGCGACGGCTATGTCATCGCGCGGGCACTGCATGAGCTTGGCGTGCCGGTTCGTGTGGCAGCCCTGGCCGGGAGCCAGACAGAGAGCAGCCGCAAGGCGCGCAATGCCTGGCAAGGGCCGGTCGAGTCCTTCATGGATGCAGTACCTGCCTCCCAGGTGATCGATGCCCTGTTCGGTATCGGCCTGACGCGCGGTCTGGCGCCTGAGATCGCGGCAAAGCTCGGCCAACTGGTCGATGCGGCACCACATAGTTATGCCATCGATGTTCCGAGCGGCGTCGAGAGTGACGCTGCGGTTGCCCTGTCGCCAGTGTCGCCATTCACTCATTGCATCGCGCTCGGCGCCTGGAAACCGGCGCATGTGCTGATGCCCGCGCGCACTTATGCTGCGCAGCATTGGCTGGTCGATCTCGGCATTGGAGCGCCGAACGAGGCTGCGTGGTCGCTGGGGCAGCCGTCGTTCGAGCAGCCCGCAAGCGATGCGCATAAATATCGGCGCGGTCTGGTCGCGGTGGCCGCGGGCGCTATGCCCGGCGCTGCGATCCTCTCGGCGGAAGCCGCCGCGCGTGCCGGTGCGGGCTATGTGCGAATGCTCTCGACACAGGCGGACGTATCGCTCAGTCAGGCCATTGTGCGCGGCAATATGTTCGATCTGGACCGTGCGAAGGTCGTGCTGGTCGGCCCGGGGCTGGGGCGCGATGGCAAGGCACATGACAAGCTCAGGGCGGCGCTATCGTCAGGCATTCCGACCGTGGCCGACGCGGATGCACTATGGTTGCTCGGCGATGAGGGTCTTGGTGACCTGCCGAAGCCTGACATACTCACGCCGCATGAAGGCGAATTCGATCGGCTGTTCGGCGACGATGAAGGCAACAAGATCGATGTCACGCGCGCGGCCGTAGCGCGGGCCGGGTCGGTGATCGTCCACAAAGGCCCGGATACGGTGATCGCCGCGCCTGACGGGCGCTGCGCGGTGGCGCCTCCTGCTTCGCCGTGGCTCTCGACGGCTGGAACGGGCGATATTCTCGCCGGTTTATGCGCAGCCAGATTGGCCGTCACGGGCGACGCATTCCGAGCAGCATGCGAAGCGGTCTGGCTGCACGGCGAAGCGGCACGACGTGCAGGCCCGGCCTTCATCGCAGACGACCTGATCGCGCATGTGCCCGCGGCGCTGGCGAGCGCCTTATGAGCGATCCCGATCTCATCATCCGCATCGCAGCGCGTGGCGATGGCGTGACGGCCGATGGTCGTCATGTGCCGATGAGCGCACCGGGTGATCGGTTGCTGCCGGGCGGCGGCCTCGCCAACGGCCCGCAGCATGCCGAGCCCCCATGCCGGCATTTCCCCGAGTGCGGGGGCTGTCAGCTCCAGCATCTCTCGGACGAAGCCTTTGCGGACTATGTGCGCGACCGGGTGGCCGGTGCGCTGACCGGGCAGGGCATCGCCGCGCCCGAGATTGCGCCGGCGCATGTTTCTCCGTCCCGGACCCGCCGTCGCGCGAGCCTGCGTGCGCTCAAGCTCGGCAAGCGCATCCAGTTCGGTTTCTCGGGGCAGGGCAGCCATCGCATCGTCGATCTGAAGCAGTGCGAGGTGCTGGAGCCGCGCCTGTTCGCGCTGGTGGAGCCGCTGCGTGCCCTGTTCGCGGCGATGTTGCCGGATCGCAAGCCCGGCGAGGCCGATCTGACCCTGGTCGATCAAGGTGTCGATGTCGTGCTCACGGGCCTCTCCGCCGGCTCGCTGGCCGACACCGAACGACTGCTTGCCTTCGCGCAGGACAATGGTCTCGCGCGCCTCATGCTGCGGGACGATGATGCCCCCCTCACGCTCTGGGAGCCCGACCCGGTGACGGTGCGCTTCGGGACGCTGGCGGCGGGCTTTCCGCCGAGGGCGTTCCTTCAGGCGACGCTCGACGGCGAGAAGGCGCTGATCGACGAGGTGCGATATGGTCTGGGCGATGCGAAGATGGTCGCCGATCTGTTCGCGGGCCTCGGCACCTTTGCGCTGTCCGTCGCGGACGACGTGCCGGGCCGCAAGGTCTATGCGGCCGAGGCGGCGCGCGATCTCATTTCATCGTTGCAGGCGACGGGCAACCGGCTCCCCGGCCGCATCTTCCCTGAGCATCGGGACCTCTTCCGCCGCCCGCTCGTGCCCAGGGAGCTGGACCGATTCGATGCCGTCATCCTCGACCCGCCACGCGCCGGCGCGCGTGAGCAGGTGAACGAACTGGCCTCATCGAAAGTGCCGCTGATCGTCTATGTTTCGTGCAATCCCGCCAGCTTCGCGCGGGATGCGGTGACCCTTATCGCGAACAGCTATACCCTCGACCGCGTCAAGCCGGTCGGCCAGTTCCGCTGGTCCACCCATGTCGAGCTGGTGGGGACGTTCAGGCGTTCAGCGCCGCAATGAAGCCATTGGCGGCGAGGACGATCAGCACGCCGGAAAAGAGAAGGAAGAGCGTGGCGCGGACGGGGATCGTATTGATCTTCGCCTGCCAGAAGCTGTGGACGATGCGCAGCCCGACATAGGCCCAGGCCAGCCCGACATTGAGCGGCGTGCCCTGGCCGAGCAGAACGAGCGCGAAGATCGTCGCGTAGAAGATCGTCGGCTGCTCCATCAGATGGATGTAGTTGTGCGCCGGCCAGTTGATCTCCCTGGGCAGGATCCTGTCCAGATCGGAACCGCGGCCACCGCGCGACTGCTCGGAGCTGAGCTTCATCTTCATGAGCACCGGAAACCGCATCGCGATCATCCAGACGAGCATCACGAGAGACCAGAGGACCAGCGCCAGGGCTGGCACGAGCAGATTTGTGGACATGAAACAGCTCCCCGTTTTTTTCTGCGCGGGGAGGCTGTCTCAGCTGCTTTCAGTTATCAGTTTGAAACTGACATTGCCGCCCCTTAGCGGCTGAGCTGTATCACGTTCGACTTGCGCGGGGCAGGGGCCTCGTCGCGATACAGGCTGGCCATGGGCTCGTCGGCGACTTCGCAGATCGCATCGGCACCGAAGCCGTTGAAGTCCGTCCGCATCGCGCTGCCATAGGCGCCGAGCATGCCGATCTCGACATAATCGCCGGCCTTGATGTCACCGGGCAGCATGAACGGACCGGCCATATGGTCCATGTCGTCGCAGGTCGGGCCGTAGAAGCTGAACGCCTGCGCGTCGGCCTCATTGGCTTCCGGACGCAGCAGCTGCACCGGGAAGCGCCAGCCGAGATGCGCCGCATCGAACAGGGCACCATAAGCGCCGTCGTTAATGAAGAGCTCGTTGCCGCGACGCTTCTCGACGCGCACGACCAGCGAGCTGTATTCGGCGCAAAGCGCGCGGCCCGGCTCGCACCAGAGCTCGGCCGAATAGGAAATCGGCAGGCTCTCGAAAGCGCGGTGGATGGCGCGGAAATAATCCTCGAGCGGCGGGGGTTCCATGCCGGGATAGGTGGAGGGGAAACCGCCACCCACATCGACGATATCGACCGTGACCGACGCATCGACGATCGCGGCGCGGACGCGCTCGATCGCCTGCGTATAGGCCTGCGGCGACATGGCCTGGCTGCCGACATGGAAGCAGATGCCGAGGGCATCCGCGGCCTGACGAGCGGCCTGAAGCAGTTCCTTGGCATCGGCAAGATCGCAGCCGAACTTGGAGGCCAGGCTGAGCTTGCTGTGCTCCGAGGAGACGCGCAGGCGCACGCACAGCTCGAGATCGTCGGCGCCCTTGGTGGCGCGCACCACCTTCTGGAGCTCTTCGAGCGAATCCAGCGAGAAGGTCTTCACGCCATGCGTGAAATAGGCCTCGCGAATGGCTTCCTCGGCCTTCACCGGATGCATGAAGCACAGCTTGGCGCGCGGCAGCGTTTTGGCGACGAGACGAACCTCGCCGATCGACGCCACGTCATAATGCGTAATCCCCGCCGACCAGAGCGTCTTCAAGAGCTCGGGGGAGGGATTGGCCTTGACGGCATAGAGCGAGCGCCCCGGGAACTTCTGCGAGAAGAACCGAGCGGCGCGGGCTGCTGCCTGCGGGCGAATAAGCGTTACCGGTGCTGCCGGTTTGAGGGAAAGAGCTACCCCCAGCGCGCTATGATGCTTGTACAACTCAAGGGACCTCCAGGGCTTAACTACCGAAAGAGCTGCCTTGCGGTGGAAGTCCCATGGGGCAGCAGGGGTGCGCATATATGGCGGAGGTCGGGGGGTGTAAAGTCCGGGCCTGAAGATTCCCTGTCACATAAGTGTCATAAAATGTGGATTGTTTCCGAAATGAGCCACTTACGGGCCTGCATTTTTCTGCGCCGCAGGTGGAGCGGAAAAGCCCGTCATGCGTTCTTCGCCTTCGCGACTCGGAAATCATGAGCCGGCAGGCTGATTCGCCAGCGTTTGCCGTTCGTTAACCATGATTGCCTAAGCGTGAAGATACAGGCTTTTCCGCGAGGCTCGCCCATGTCGCTCTGGTCGATTTTGAACACTGATTCGTCCGCTTCGTCGTCTTCCACGACGGCGCAACTCGCGCAGGCAATGCAGGCCGCGAAGCTCTTCGCGAGCGGGAAGACCAGCATCGCGACGCAGGCGACGACGAGCGATCCCGCAGCCTCGTCCGTCCTGATTACGGTCGAGGCGAAGCGCGCGGCGGCGACCAAGGAAGATGCCGCCAAGAGCGTGTCGGCCCTCGCCAGCGAACTTCGCGCCTCGTTCGACAAGCAATATGCCGCAGCCGGCAAGAAGAACTCGGCCGACCTGACCGCGCTCAGCGGACGGGCGCTGGCGACCGTCGCGCTCAACGAGACGAACCAGTTCAGCAAGGCGGAGATTGCCGCCGCGAGGCTCGAACTGCGTGCCCGCGACCGCCAGTCGACCGTCTCGGCACTGGCGTCGTCCGATCTGACCGCCGCGTCGCTCAAGACCTATTCGCGCGATCTGCTGACAGCGCGCTCGCTGATGAGCAACGAGGAGCAGCGCCTGCGGGCGAGCAACCCCGGTTTGCGCTGACCATCCGACTCGCGCCGGTTGGCGCCGGATCGGGCCTGATCGGTGCCCAGGCCGTCGATTGGGCTGTCATCTTCTCTTAATATGCACGGAATGGGCGATTGCCGTCGCTTGGCCGTGATGCAGGAAGCGCGGATTTCTGCGGGTTTCGGAGCCTGTCTTCGCTAAGTTCCCTCATATGAGGCATGGCGAATGCGCGAAACTCCGCTCGCGGCCGAGTGAAGGCTTTGATTTTGTGTGGGTTTTTACGGGATCAAAGAGCAACGGGCTTTGGGCGCCGTAGTAATTTCATGCCATTTGCAGGCCGAGTAGGACAGGGGCGGCGCCCTGTCATCTCGCCACCGCCTCTCCGTCACCCGGCGAAAGCTGGCGTCTTGTCCGGTCGGGCGCACTGCTGCCGCCTGAGACCCCAGCTTTCGCTGGATCACGTGAGGAGTGGAAGACGGGGTGACGAAACTGAAAAGGCAAACGTCCCCTCAGCTCAGCCGCCCCTTGAAATCCGCATAAGTGAAGGTCCGCACTTGGCGCAGTTCGTCAGTCTCGCTGTCCCATAGCCAGATGGCGGGCAGCGGGACGCCGTTGAACGTGTTGGTCTTGACCATCGAGTAATGCGCCTGATCGAGGAAGGCGATGCGCTGGCCGGGCCGTGCGTTGGCCGGGAGGGCATAGTCGCCGATGATGTCGCCCGCGAGGCAGGAGGGGCCGCCGAGGCGCGTCACGGCCTCGCCGAGGCGCTCTCCGAGCATGGCGGGGCGATAGGGCGCCTCGATCACGTCCGGCATGTGGCAAGTCGCGGAAATGTCCGTGATGGCGACGGGCATGCCGTTATCGATGACATCGAGAATTTCGCCGACCAGAATGCCGGCATCGAGCGCGACGGCCTCGCCCGGCTCCAGATAGACCTGAAGGCCGGTTTCGCGCTGCACCTGCTGCAGGAAGGCGATCAGGTCCTCGCGCTGATAGTCGGCGCGGGTGATGTGATGCCCGCCGCCGAAGTTCAGCCATTTGAGCTTGTCGAAATGCTGCTTGAGGCTCGGCTCCACGGCGGCCCAGGTACGGCCGAGCGGCACGAAATCCTGCTCGCACAGGCTATGGAAATGGATGCCGTCGACGCCCTCAAGATGCTCGGGGCGCAGCTGGTTGACCGGGAAGCCGAGGCGGCTGTGCGGTTGGCAGGGGTCATATTTGGCGACCTCGCCCTCCGCATGTAGCGGATTGATGCGCAGGCCGACGTCGAAGGCCCGGCCATTGGCGCGCTCGGCGTCGAGGATATGGCGGAAGCGGACATGCTGGCCGGGCGAGTTGAAGATGATGTGATCGCTCAGCGCGCAGATCTCGGGCAGGTCGGCCGCCTTGTAGCCGGCGCAATAGGTCGCGACTTCACCCTTCTCGTCGAGGCCGGTATATTCCTCGCGGCCGAGACGCGCCTCATAGAGGCCGGACGCGCAGACGCCGTCCAGATAGGACGCGACCGTCGGCCCCAGCGACCACATGGAGAAGGCCTTGAGCGCGGCCAGCAGCTTGATGCCGCTGCGGTCCCGCACGTCCTTCAATATGGCGAGATTGCGCCGCACTGCCGCCGCATCGACCACGAAGGCGGGCGAGGGGACGCGATTGAGGTCGAAGCGCGCAAAGGCGCCGGGATCGCCGGCTCTGGTTTCCATCTTTCTCGTTCCTCAATCCACACAGAGCGACGACTTGACCTTGCCGCCTTCGAGCGTCGCGTAACAGCCGAACAATTTGTCATCCGCCTGACAGCGGCCGGGCGATGCCTCGCCGACCTTGGGCAGGCCGCCATTGGTGGGCGCCGCGAGGCAGCGTCCCTTGCAGTCCTTGTCCGAGGCGCAGGCAGTCCCGGCATCGCTGAAGCGATGCACGCACATGAGATTGCCGCGCCGGCCCCGGGTTTCAAGAGCACCGCCGGAGGATGCGCATTGCTGCGCTTCGCGCGTGGGATAGCCGCCGGTGAGGGGCAAGCTCGCCGGGGCGCAGGCGGCGAGGGTGAGCGTGAGGAGGAGGGCGGTGGTTATCGTGATGCGCAATTCAAGCTCCCTCGCCCCCTTCAGGGGGAGAGGGGTGGGGAGAGGGGGGAGGACCTCTCCGGGCGGGCGCTGCCTCATGCGGCAAGGGCCAGCCCCCTCTCCCTAACCCTCTCCCCCAGGAGGGGGCGGGGGGGCAATGTGGTCGTGCCGGGGCCGTCGTCCGTCAGAAGTCCAGCGGGCCGTCCAGTTCCTTCACTTGCCAGGGCAGGCCATGCTTGTTCAGCATGTCCATGAAGGGATCGGGGTCCATCTGCTCCATGTTGAACACGCCCTTGCCCGTCCACGTATCCGTGACGATCATCGCCGCGCCGATCATGGCCGGGACGCCGGTCGTGTAGCTGACGGCCTGATTACCGGTTTCGGCATAGGCGTCCTCATGATCGCAGATATTGTTGATGTAGAGCGTCTTTTCCCGGCCGTCCTTGCCGAGGCCGGTGGCGATGTCGCCTATGTTGGTCTTGCCCTTGGTCGTGGGGCCGAGCGAGGCCGGCTCGGGCAGCACGGCCTTGAGGAACTGGAGCGGGATGATCTCGACGCCGTTGTAGATCACTGGATCGATGCGGGTCATGCCGACATTCTGCAGCACTTCGAGATGCTTGAGATAGGCGTCGCCGAAGGTCATCCAGAAGCGGATGCGCTTGATCTCGGGCAGGTGCTTGGCGAGGCTTTCCAGCTCCTCATGATACATGAGGTACATGTTCTTGGGGCCGACGCCCTCGAAGTCGAAGCTCTGCTTGGTGGAGAGCGGCGGGGTCGTGACTTCCTTGCCATTCTCATAGTGACGCGCGGGGGCGGTCACTTCGCGGATGTTGATCTCCGGATTGAAGTTGGTGGCGAAATGCTGGCCATGGTCGCCGCCGTTACAGTCCAGAATGTCGAGCGTGTCGATCCGCTCGAACTCGTGCTTCTTGAGCCAGGTGGCGAAGACGGACGTGACGCCCGGATCGAAGCCCGAGCCGAGCAGCGCCATGAGGCCGGCTTCCTGGAAGCGCGCCTGATAGGCCCATTGCCAGGAATATTCAAAATGCGCTTCGTCGCGGGGCTCGTAGTTCGCGGTGTCCATATAATGCACGCCGGCGGCGAGGCAGGCGTCCATGATGGCGAGGTCCTGATAGGGCAGCGCCAGATTGACGACGAGTTTGGGGCCGATCTGCTTGATCAGCGCCGTCGTCGCCTCGACGTCATCCGCGTCCAGCGCATAGGTCGCGATCGTGACGCCGGTGCGCTCCTTCACGGAGGCGGCGATCGCATCGCACTTGGAGACCGTGCGGCTCGCGAGATGGATGTCGCTGAAGATGTCCGGGTTCATCGCCATCTTGTGGACCGCGACCGATCCGACGCCACCCGCGCCGATGACCAGCACCTTGCTCATCTGTATGTCTCCTCAAGAAGGGGCGAATCGAAGCGCCTGCATATAGGGGTGGTCTGTGACAGAACAAGAATTGCTCGATCCGGCCCGGGTTCCGAGCCGGGAAGGCGTGCTTCGTGCCGCTGACAAGGTGGCGGCGCTGCTGCCGAGGACACCGCTGCTGCCGCTGGAGGTGGACGGGCGGACGATCTGGTGCAAGGCGGAGATGCTCCAGCCGATCGGTGCCTTCAAGATCCGTGGCGCGTGGCATCGGCTGAGCGACCTGACCGAGGACCAGCGCGCCAAGGGCGTCGTCGGCGTGTCGAGCGGCAATCACGCGCAGGGCGTCGCCTGGGCGGCGAAGCGGCTGGGCGTGGCGGCAACGATCGTGATGCCGAGCAATGCGCCCAAGGCCAAGCTGGCGGCGACGCGGGCGCTCGGCGCCGATGTGGTGCTCTATGACCGGGCGACGGAGAATCGCGACGAGATCGCGGCGCGGCTGACGGCGCAGAGCGGGGCGACGCTGGTGCATGCCTATGGCGATCCGTGGATCATCGAGGGGCAGGGCACGACGGGCATCGAGGCGGCGGCGCAGCTTCAGGAGCGGATCGGGCGCGGGCCGGACCGGATCGTCGCCTGTTGTGGTGGCGGCGGGCTGACAGCGGGGCTGGCGCTCGCCTGCCCGGATGCGGAGATCTGGATCGCCGAGCCGGAGGGCTGGGACGATCTGCTGAACAGCCTCGCGGCGGGCGAGATCGTGAGCGTCAAGGACATGAGCTATCCGACCGACTGCGATGCGCTCCAGACGCCGCGCACCTTCCCGATCAACTTCGCGGTGCTCAAGGAGCGGGTGAGCGGCGGTACCGCGGTGACGCCCGCCGATGTGAGCGCGGCGATGAAACTCGCCTTCGAGAGACTGCATCTGGTCGTCGAGCCGGGCGGAGCGGCGGCGCTGGCGGCGGTGCTTTCAGGCAAGGTGCGGGCGACCGACGCGACGGTGGTGACGCTCTCGGGCGGCAATGTCGATCGCGAGACCTTCGTGCGGATGATCGGGGCCGCCTGAAGATCCGGCAGGGTCGTGCGCGACCTGCTGCGACGGGCCGAGGGAACGCGACGGCGGGACCGGCGTTGTCGCGTTGGCAGCGTACGGGTTCCTCGATGCCTTGCCGTTGTTCCGGAGCCGTTTGCGGGAGGCCAGCTTGATCGATCAGGATCTCGAGAGTGAAGTTGCGCGCATCCGGCGCGTCAGCGGACTGTTGTCGCCAGAGGATCAGGCGACGCTCGATCGCTATGCGAGCGAGCTTGAGCGCGAATTTGCGAAGCGGGACGCATGAGGTCCGACCCGGCCGACCCTCCGCCCATCGACGCCGAGGAAGTGGACCTGCCGCGCCTTGCCCTTCATGTCGCAGAGCTGTTTCGCCGGGTTGGCTTGGATGCGCGCGCGGAGCGGCTGTTGCGGCGACTCGAGGGCGGCTTCGGGACCACGTTGAAGGCTTTTCTCGCGTCGCGGGAACAGGCGACGCAGGGCTGAGGCAGGGCTTTTGCGCAGGGTTCCCACTCATTCGGCCTGAACGCGCGGCGCGCCGACTGTCACCAATCTGAAATCGCTCCGTCACATCCTCGACACCCGGGCGGACTAGCGCCGGGGGCGAAACCGGACCGCCGGGAGGACCAGCATGGCGCATGTGATCGATACCGCCGTCATCAATCATGAGGGACTGAGCAAGGAAGGTCTGCTCGAACGGGCATTCGCTTTCGCCTTCCGAGGCCTGGTCTATGCACAGATCTGGGAAGACCCGGTCGTCGATATGGAAGCGCTGGCGATCACGTCCGATTGCCATATCGCGACGATCGCGAGCGGCGGCTGCAATGTGCACTCCTATCTCACGGCCGATCCGGCGCGGATCACCGCGGTCGATCTTAATACGGCACATATCGCGCTCAACAAGCTGAAGCAGGTCGCGGTGCGCGAACTGCCCGGCTACGCACATTTCCGCCGCTTCTTCGTCGAGGCGGACAGCACGCAGAACATCAAGGCGTACAAGGCGTTTATCCGCCCACATCTGGACGAGACCTCACGCCGCTACTGGGAAGGGCGCGATCTGGTCGGGCGGCGGCGGATCGGCATGTTCAGGAGCGGCGCTTACAAGCGCGGCCTGCTCGGCGGCTTCATCGGCGCGGCGCATCTCGTGGCCAAGCTCTACCGCATCGATCCGCGCGTGCTGCTCGAGGCGCGCGACATGGACGATCAGCGCCGCCTCTTCGAGGAGCGGCTGGCGCCGATCTTCGATCGCAAGTTCGTGCGCTGGCTGACGGACCAGCCGGCCTCGCTCTTCGGTCTCGGCATTCCGCCGGCGCAATATGACGCGCTGGCCGGCGACGAGAAGATGGCCGGCGTGCTGCGCAAGCGGCTGGAACGGCTCGCCTGCGACTATGATCTGAAGCAGAACTATTTCGCCTGGCAGGCATTCGGACGTGGCTATGGCCGGCACGAGGACGCGCCGTTGCCACCTTATCTCGAAGCTGCGAACTACGAACAGGTGAAGGCGCGGGCCGATCGGGTCGATGTTCGCCATGCCAACATGACCGACTGGCTCGCGAGGCAGGACGCGGCGAGCGTGGATCGCTATATCCTGCTCGATGCGCAGGACTGGATGAGCGACGCGCAGCTGACGGCGCTCTGGCGCGAGATCACGCGCACGGCGAAGTCCCACGCGCGGGTGCTGTTCCGCACGGCGGCCGAGCCGACGCTGCTGCCGGGCCGGCTGCCGGATGTGCTGCTGGATCCCTGGCACTATCACGCGGAAGACTCGCTGCGCTTCACGCGGGAGGACCGCTCATCCATCTACGGCGGGGTGCATCTCTACACGCTGAAGGGCTGAGCCGATGAGCAAGATGGGTCGCATCGAAGTTGGCAGTGCAGGCCACGCCCGGGCCATGGACACGCAATATGCGCTCCAGCGGCACATCTATGATCTGACGCGCAAATATTATCTGCTTGGCCGCGATCGGCTGATCCGTGGATTGGCGGTACCGGTCGGCGGGACCGTTCTGGAAGTGGCGACGGGCACCGGTCGTAATCTGGCCCTGACGGCAAAGCTGTATCCGGACGCGCGCCTTTTCGGCTTCGATATCTCGTCCGAGATGCTGAAGTCGGCCGACATCAACATCGCGCAGGGCGGCGCGCGCAGCCGCACGATGCTGGGACTGGCCGAGGCCACGGCCTTCGATCCGCAGGCATTGTTCGGCGAGCCGGGTTTCGACCGGGTGTTCATCAGCTACTCGCTCTCGATGATCCCGGACTGGGAAGCGGCGCTGGCGCAAGCGCTGAGCGTCGTCGAGCCGGGCGGATCGCTGCATGTCGTCGATTTCGGTCAGCAGGAGGGGCTGCCGGGTTGGTTCCGCAGTGGGCTGCGGGCGTGGCTCGCGAAATTCCATGTGACGCCGCGGCGGGATCTGTTCGAGGCTGTCGAGCGGATCGCGAAGGCGCAGGGGGCGGTTGCGCAGGTGCAGGCGCTGTATCGCGGCTATGCGTGGGAAGCGGTGATCCGCAAATAAACGTCGCGACCGGTTCCACCGGCGGGCGCTCTTGGCGTAAAGCAGCGCCATGGACTTTCAGGATTTGCTGCTGCGCTATTTCGGCAAGACCGAGATCGAGGATGTCGAACCCGGTGCGCTCGGCGCGGGGCTGGAGCATATGCGTGTCGACCTCGGCCTCACGACAGACCCCGGCAACCGTTTCGCGCTCTGGACGCTCATGTACATGTTGGGCGGCGCTCCGGGCCTCGACGTTGCGTTCAAGGACCCGACCGAGCGCGATGCGGCGCGGAATTTCATGGATATGGCGGATCGTCTGAGCGAGGAGTGACGGGCGGAGCGAAACGATCTCACTTCTTCGTGAGTGCGGATCGCAACGCCCTAGCAGCGTAAAAACCACCTAGCGCACCGATACTGGGCCACAACGGGCCAAAGACGAAATCCAGCCCGCTGGTTGATCGCAGAGCTTCCGGGTTGGCGGACTGCCAGCGGCTCACATAAACGATCATCGTTATTGGAATGGCCAGCAGGATGCTGCAGCCAAGTCTTTGACTGCTGAAGAGCCCGCCAACGACAAGGCCCGCCATGGCACCGTAGAGCATCATCATCCCAATCGTCATCGAGATCGAACTCCGTGATTGCTCAGAACTGCCGCAGTACGTTCAGGAATGCTTGCCCGTAAGCTTCCAGCTTGCGTTCGCCGACGCCGCTGACGAGAGCCATGTCGCGCTCGGACTTGGGGCGGATACGGGCCATATCGCGCAGGGTGCTGTCGTGGAAGATGACATAGGGCGGGACGCCGGCTTCCTTCGCCAAGTCGCGACGACATTCGCGCAGCGCGTCGAAGATCGGATCGCCGACCGGATTGGCGGCATTGTCGCGCTTTGAGCGGCGTTGGGGGACGGGCGGCAGGACGAGTTCGATGCGTTCCTCGCCCTTGAGATAAGGGCGGGCCGAGGGACCGAATGTGAGGCCGCCATGCTCATTGGTGGTGAGCGCGTCGTGGACTTGCAAGGCGCGGGCTACCGGCTTCAAGAGTGCTGCTTCCTCACCCTCGACGATGCCGAAGACGGAAAGCCGGTCATGGCCACGCTGGACGATGCGATCGTTGGACTTGCCGGTCAGCACGGCCTCAATATGGCCGAGGCCGAAGCTCTGGCCGGTGCGGTGGACGGCCGAGAGCAGCTTCTGGGCGGTCAACGTTGCGTCGACGCTTTCGGGCGGGGAGAGGCAATTGTCGCAACTGCCGCAGCTCGGCGGCGGCGTTTCGCCGAAATGGCGCAGCAGCACGGCACGGCGGCATCCGGCGGTTTCGACCAAGGCGCCGAGCGCGGCAATGCGCGTGCGCTCGCTGGCCTGGCGATGCGGCTCGACCTCATCGATACGCTGGCGTGCGCGGATGAAGTCCTCCGGTCCCCAGAGCAGGGTCGCGAAAGCCGGATCGCCGTCGCGACCGGCGCGGCCGCTCTCCTGATAATAAGCCTCGATCGACTTCGGCAGGCCGGCATGGACGACGAAGCGCACGTCCGGCTTGTCGATGCCCATGCCGAAAGCGACGGTCGCGACCATCACCATTTCCTCGCTGGCGAGGAAGGCGGCCTGATTGGCGGCGCGCACCTGCGGATCGAGGCCGGCATGATAAGGCAGCACCGGGCGGCCGGTGGCGGAGAGCGTCTCGGCCAGCTGCTCGGTCGCGGCGCGGGTGGTCGCATAGACGATGCCGGGGCCGGGATTGGTGGCGAGAATGTCCGCGATCTGGCGGCGCAGGCCGTCGCGCGGCTGCATGGCATAGCGGATATTCGGCCGGTCGAAGCCCGAGATGACGAGGCCCTCGGCGGGAATGCCGAGCTGGGCAAGGATGTCCTCGCGCGTGTGCCGGTCGGCCGTGGCGGTGAGCGCGAGGCGCGGCACGTCCGGATAGGCATCGAGCAGCGGGCGCAGCAGGCGATAGTCCGGCCGGAAATCATGGCCCCATTCGGAGACACAATGCGCCTCGTCGATCGCGAACAGGCTGATCGATGCGCGGTCGAGCAGCGTACGGAACGCCTCGCCGGTGGCGCGCTCGGGGGCGACGTAGAGCAGGTCGAGATCGCCGGCAATGAGTCGGTCCTGCGTCTCGCGCCAGTCCGCATCGGCCGAGGTCAGGCTGGCGGCGCGAATCCCGAGGGCGCGCGCCGAGCGCAGCTGATCGTGCATGAGCGCGATGAGCGGCGACACGACGACGCAGGTGCCGGGCAGCGCGACGGCCGGCAGTTGGTAACAGAGCGACTTGCCCGCGCCGGTCGGCATGATCGCGAGCGTGTTCTGGCGCGCGAGGATCCGCTCGACGACATGCTCCTGCACGCCCCGGAAGGCCTCGAATCCAAAAACACTTCGAAGCAGGGCAGGGGGATCGGCAAGCATCGCGGGACGTTAGAGGCGCTGATCGCGCGGGGCTAGCCCATGCTTGCGGAATTGATCGTCCGCCCGTCGCAAGCCCGCGCCAACCATCTGGTGAAAGGGGATAATTGGTAAGCTAATCGCTTCGTGACTTTGTCAATTTCGACTGCCACTATGGCCTCAGCCCTTAAAGAGGCAGGAGAGGAACCTATGAGGCATCATCTCGCAGTGGCGGTGGCGCTTGCCCTGTCGCTGTGCGTGCCGAGCGCGCGCGCTCATCACAGCATGGCCATGTTCGACCAGACCAGGAAAGTGACCGTCACGGGCACCGTGCGGCAGTTCGAGTGGACCAATCCGCATTGCTACATCCAGCTCACGGTCAAGGGCGCGAACGGCGCCAATGAGGACTGGAGCATGGAGATGGGCGCGCCGATGTATCTCTATGCCGAGGGATGGCGCCCCTCGACAGTGAAGCCGGGCAGCCAGATCAACGTGACGATCAATCCGTTGCGCAATGGCGGCAAGGGCGGCGTGGTCCTCACCGTGACGACGATGGACGGCAAGCCGCTGGGGAAGAAGGCGTGAAGCGGGGCGCGATCGTCCTCGCGCTCGCGGCACTGGCCAGCATGAGCGGGGCGGTCCTCGCGCAGGATGGCGTCCCCAAGAAGCTGCCGCCCAAGGAGCGGACCAGCGCCTTCGCCAAGCTGCCATATTGGGACGGGCTGTGGCTGAGCGCGCATCTGGAGACGAACATCGGTGGGCTCTCGGTCGAGATGCTGGCGGCGCGGGATCGCGGCGAGCCCTGGAATCGCAGCGTGATGCAACTCACCGGCTTCGGCGCGCCCTGGAACGAGGAAGGCAAGGCGCGGCAGGCCGAGCGGATGAAGACCGGCGGCAACCGCAAGGCCAATGGCTGGGGCTATCCGATGATGATGAACTCCAACGCGCCGATCCAGTTTCTGGTGACGCCCGAGGAAGTGGTCATCATCAATGCCTATCGCGACGTGCGCTACATCTACACGGATGGGCGGCCCCATCCCCCCGAGGAGGATCGCTGGCCGACCGCCTGGGGCGACAGCATCGGCCGATGGGAGGGCGATACGCTCGTGATCGACACGGTCAGCGTCAAGAACCCGAACATCTATTTCCACGGCGGGCCGCCGCTCTCCGAGGACGCGCATTATGTCGAGCGGCTGCGCATGACGGGGCCGGACATGATCGAGGGCGAGATCACTATCACCGATCCCAAGACCTTGACCCAGCCCTGGACGGTGAAGCTCGCCTACACGCGGGCCAAGGGCTTCGATCGCATGATCAGCATCGAATTCGAGAATGACCGCACCGGCTTCGACGGCACGTCGAACACGATCGAGCCGGAGAAGGTGCCGTGAACCGGCGACAGGGGAGGAAGGCCATGAGGAAGAGCATCAGTCTGACCGCGCTGGCCGCGATGGTTGCCATGATGGCGCTGACGGGGCCGGCACGGGCCGACCTGCTGCCGGGCGAGAAGGACGCGGCGATCCAGCCGATCGACGGCGTCGTCGCGGCGGGGTCGGCCTGGGAGCTGGCCTGGGCGGGATTCATGACCGCGGATGGCATGGTCGGCACGGACGATGGCGGGCTGCTCTTCGCGCAGGAGCAGAGCAACAGCATCCGAAAGCTCGGGCCTGACGGGAAGGAATATGTGTATCGCGCCAATGTGGCTGGCGTCGGCGCGGTCTCGATCGATGCCAAGGGGCGGCTGTTCGCGGTCGAGCGGACCTGCACCGATCCCGGCCTGCATAGGCCAAGCTGCAACGAACTGACCCGCGTCGTACAGATCGCGCCGGAGCAGCGACTGATTGCCAACAGCTTCGCGGACGGCAAGGGCCTGGGCCGGCTCAACGACCTGATGGCTGACGGGTTCGGCGGCGCCTATTACACGCAGACGGGCCTCTATCATGCACGCGCCGACGGGTCGGTGAGCGTGATCGCGGACATGGACATCTTCACCAACGGCGTGATCCTCAGCCCGGATGGCAAGACGCTCTATGTCACCAACCGGACGAAGGTCGTCGCTTTCGACGTCGGCAAGGATGGGACGGCGACCAACCGGCGCGATTTTGCCACGCTCTCCAGGGACAGCGGCGGGTTCGGCGGCGATGGGCTGGCGGTCGATAGCGAGGGGCGGCTCTATGTGACCGGCGATGCCGGCGTCTATGTGTTCGACAAGGCCGGCAAGGAGTTGGGCGTCATCCCGGTGCCACGCCGGGCGATCACGATCGCCTTTTCCGGGCCGGGCAAGCAGACGCTTTATGTCGGCGCGATGGGCGCCGTTGGGCCGGACGGCAAAGCCTGGGCGACGCCGGAAGGCGTGCGGAACGTTGCAATGACGATCTACCGCGTGAAGACGGTGGCGACCGGGTTCCAGGGGCGGGCTAAGTAGCTTTCCGCTTCCGACGGCCGAGACGCGTCAGCAGACCGGGGCGCGACTGCGGCTCGAAGCCATTGTCCGCACTTTCCGGATCGAGCAGCTGGCTTTCGGCCAGCTTGCGTTCGGCTTCGGTGAAGTCCGGTATCTCATAGGGCTTGAGCGTGCGGCCGTCGCCGCGCAGACCCTCGATGGTCTCGATCAGCGAGCCGGTGCGGGCGATCCAGGCCTCGACGATGTCCTGATCGACACCGAGATGCTCGGCGAGCAGGTCCGCGCGCAGGCTGGCGATCGTTTCGTTGACGCGCTCGTCATCGCAGCAATCTGCGCAGAGGGCGAGGTCGCACTCGCTGTCCAGGCCCATGGAGCGATTGTTGAGATTGGCCGAGCCGATCCGCAGGATGCGATCATCGACGATCATGATCTTGGCGTGGACATAGATGTCCGTGCCGTGCGCGGCGACCGGGCAGTAGATGCGGAAGCGGCCCGTGGGATCGTGCTTGCCGATATGTTCCACGAGGACGGCACGGGCCGGGCCCATCACCTTCTCTTCCAGCCAGCCGCCGGCTGCCTTCGGGTTGATGACCACGATCTCCGGCGGGTCGGGTTCTTGCAGCCGGTCGGCAAGTGCCTCGGCGACGATGCGCGAAGCGAAATACTGGCTCTCGATGTAGATGTGCCGCTCGGCCGCGCCGATCATGTCCACGAAGAGCTGCTCGATCTCGCGCAGGGGTGATTGCGCATCGGTGGCGCCGCGCGTGCGGGCAATGGCGAACTGCTGGTCGCGGAACATGACCGGCAAAGTCCCGGGCCAATCGAGATCGACGGCCGGCGGCTCGGGGAGGGGCTTGCCGCACGCCGCTTCCCAGCGCGCGCGACCATGCTCGCCGAGCGCTTTTGCCAGCGGTCCCGCGACCGCCATCGTCGCATCGTGCCAGGGGCCATAGTCGCGATGCGTGGTCGGGCGCTGGCGCCGGTCATCCTCATCGCGATGCTCGCGCGTGTCCCAGCGCTCGGCAGTCATGTCGATGCCGCCGCAAAAGGCGAGGCTATCGTCGATCACGAGGATCTTGTGATGATGGCTGGCGCCGGCGGGATGCTCGTGATCGAGCCGGAAATGGATGCGGTCCTGCACGACCCAGTGCGCCAGGCGGAACAGCGTGCTGCCACGGCCGAGCAGCTTGATCGCGCCGAGGTCCCATTTGAGGATGAAGATCTCCAACTCCGGACGGCGCCTGGCGAGCCATGAAAGGAACGGCCCGATATGGCGCGGGCCTTCGTGGCTTTCCGAGTTGGAGTCGAGGACGATGCGCGTGTCGAAATCCCAGCCGATCAGCAGGATCTGGTGGCGGGCCGCCAGCATGGCCTTGCGCGCATGGCGGAAATAATCGTCGGCATCGATGATGACGGAAGCCTGGCTAGCCGTCTCGAGGCGCCAGCAGTTGCGGTCGGGCTGGAACAGAGCATCAGTGTCGGCAACACGCCGGGCGGTGTCGCTCGTCGAGAGGATTTTCGACAATCTTGCGTGCAATTCCGAAGTCATGTCCTCGGGCGCACGCGCCATATGGCGCATTCCCGGCCTCCCATTTCCCTGTGCTCACAACCCGGCAGGAACGATCCGGTTCCATCGGCCCGTCTGTCCCATCGGTCTTGTCGCGGCCTGCCTCCCGACACATAGCTGTGCGCTGTTTGAGGGAGCAGCACCGGATGAACCGGCGATCGATCCCGTTTGACCAGCTCTGGCTCCAGGTGCTGCCGGCGACGTTGGCGGGCATTGCGTCCGCCTTCACTGAGGGTGAGGTGCTACAAGTGCCGTTCGTCTCGTGCCTGTTCGGCATGGCAGTCGCGATGGGGGAAAAGTGGCGGCCGATCACGGACGCGCTGGAGCGGCTCTCGGCGGCCTTCTTCAAGATCATCCATTTCTTGATGTATCTCTCGCCGATCGGAGGGGCTGTGGACGACAAGAAGTTAGCCGCGATCATTGGCATTGCCAGGGCGCGGCGAGCGGTGGGGACGTCCCAAAGTCCCCACGCGCGCTGCGATTGCGGCCGAACAAGCGTCCGGCCGCCAGCTTTGCCGGCCGTGCCTATTGCCTAAGCGGCGAGAGGATCGCTCGTCCGCCATTCCGTGCCGGTGCGCGCATCTTGGACCAGTCGGTCGGTCACGCGCGGATCGGGAATGTCGATGCGGAAATTGGAAACGAGCTTCGCCATCTTCCGGCTTTCGTCGGCCAGCATTCTGGAAGCCGCGCTGCACTCCTCGACCATGGCAGCATTTTGCTGCGTCATCCGCTCCATTTCGGTCATGGTTGAGCTTATGCCTTCAACACGTCCGGTTTCCGCGCTGACGGAATCGGACATTTCGCGAACGAGATGAGAAATGCGCCCAACTTCCTGAATGATCGACTTGAGCCGCTCGCCGGTCGTTCCGACGAGCGCAGCGCCGCGATCGACGTCCTCATTGCTTGCGACGATGAGACCTCGGATCTCCTGAGCGGCCTCGGCGGACCGCTGAGCAAGGGCACGCACTTCGTTAGCCACAACGGCGAACCCGGCACCCGCCGACCCCGCCCGCGCAGCTTCGACGCCAGCGTTCAGAGCGAGGAGGTTTGTTTGAAAAGCGATGCCGTCGATGAGGGTGGTGATTTCGGAAATTCGCGCAGCAGAACGCTGGATCGCTCCCATTGCTTCCACCGCGCCCTCGACGATCTCGCCGCCTTGTTCGGCAGCGTCGCTCGCGCTTTCTACGGCTTCGCGCACCGTCACGGCCCGCGTCGCCGTGCCTTTGAAAGCCAGGTTGATCTGACCGACCGCTTCAGACGTTGCTTGCACCTGCTGTGTCTGAACCTGCGTGCGTTCGGCGAGGTCATTCGAAGCTTGTGCAACCTCGTTGGAACTCAGCTGGATGGTCTCTGCGGATAGGGCGACAACGCGCAGCGCGCTCGCCATGGCCGTCAGCGCAGAATTGAAATCCTGACGCAGAATCTCGTACCGTCCCTCCAGCTGATTATCGATCCGATAGCTGATGTTGCCGGCGGCGAGGTTGCGAAGAGCTTCGCTCAACACGACAATCACGGCTTCCTGCGCTTCGCGATTTTGGCGCTCGGCTGCCTCAAGAACCGTCTTCTCCTGCTCGGCCTCGCGAAAAGTCTGCATCGCTCGCACCATGTCGCCGACCTCATCCGACCGATCTGCGCCGTGAAGCGCAAAGTCGAGATCTCCCCGCGCCATACGCTTCATCAAACCTGCGTTGCGCGCGAGGGGATTTGCGACGCGGCTCAAGATCATCCAGCTGAAACCGATCACAAGCGCCAACGTCCCCGCTCCCAATGCGCCGATGATCCAGAGCGCTCTGTCTAAAGAGGCCTCAGATTCTTTGGAGAGCTGAGCGCGGTACGACTGGGCCGCCGCGACCGTCTTGTCGATCATCGAACGATGCGCGTCATACGCTGAGCTAAGGCGGCGGTAGCTTTCCTCGACTGCGGCAGCATCTCCGCGCGTCGCTGCCGGGACGAGGTAGTCGCCGAGTTCCTTCCAGAATTCGACCGCATGTTTATGCGCCTCGACGATCAGGGGATTTCGGACAGACTCATTCAGCGTCGATTTCATCCAATAGTCGTGTCGGGCATCATATTCCTCTTTCAATTTGCTGAGACGGGACGCGCGCTCGCCGACAGTGGAAGGGCGATTGGCAATCAGCGTCGCTTCTAGATAGGCCTCGATTACATATTCTGGCGGCGGCAGAATATCGGCTACCAGATCTGAAGTTTCCTGATTCATCTGCTGAATCGGTCCACCGAAGCGAATGAGATTGACCTCTTCCGAGGCATACCAACCGCCTATTGAGATCAGCGCCAACAACAAGCATGCGCCGGCACGCACCATGTTTACGATCGTCATTCTGAATATTCCCCCAAATCTCAACGACGGCAGCAGAAACTATCTAGCGATGGTAGGTTTATGAATTCTTATTCGCTATTGTAAAATCGGCGGATTTGCGCCGATTCTTGGGCGATCGTTGAGTTTTTCCAAAGGCTTATGCGTCTTAGCAATAGAACGGTGTTAATCTCTGGAAATGCCTCATCGACCCAGGAAAGGTCGGCCGCAGGGCGGTTCAGAGCGCTGCCGTCGAGAGATTGAGACCGGGAATGCCGACCGAGCGTCGCCCGCCATAATCCGCGCGCAGCACGATGAGGCCGCTCTTTTCCAGATGCTCCAACAGGCGGCGGATACGGCCGGGGCTGCGTGTGCCATAGATGCGCGCAAGGCTGTCGTCGTCGGGGCAGGGCTCACCGTCGATGGCGGCGCGCGCGATCAGCAGGAAAGGCGCGAGAAGATCGTCCGGAACGCCGCGCGCAATGTCGCGCAGCATGTCGTCGGCGTCCGAGGGTTCGCGCTGCGTGTCGAAGCCGGCAAGCGTCATGGCGAAGCGGCGGCGGAACGCGGCGAGATCGAGGATGCTGGGCGGGATGCGCTGCATGCGGCAGCGGACGGTGAAGTCCTGATAAGTGACGGCGGCGGGACGGAACGGGGCTTCCTCGTCCTGCGCCATCTCGTCCAATATTGCGCCGAGTGCTTCGTTGAAATCGGGCGCGGGCGCCGCCGCCGGTGTCGTGAGCAGTGCGCTCTCCTCCGTCTCGGTCAGCGGGGAGGTCGCGATATGCGCGATCAGGCTGTCGATACTCTCGGGCTGCGGCTCCGGCGCTCGCGCCGGTGGCGCGACGTCCTCGGTCAGATCGGCATGGAGGAGGGCGAACATGTCCTGCGCGGGCGCCTCGGGCATCGGCAGCAGGCCGCCGATCGAGGTGCGCGGCGCGGTGCGGGTCGCGCCGATGCTGACCGCGACCGGGCGGCGGCTGACGGCCGGGCCGAGCGCGAGGAAATGGCCGCGCTCCAGATCGCGGATCTGCTCGGCCTGGCGGCGCTCCATGCCAAGCAGATCGGCGGCGCGCTGCATGTCGATGTCGAGAAAGGTGCGGCCCATGAGGAAATTCGAGGCTTCGGCCGCCACGTTCTTGGCCAGCTTGGCGAGCCGCTGGGTGGCGATGACTCCGGCCAGGCCGCGCTTGCGGCCGCGGCACATGAGATTGGTCATCGCGGCGAGCGAGAGGCGGCGCACTTCGTCCGTGACGTCGCCAGCGGCGGCGGGCGCGAACATCTGGGCCTCATCGACCACCACAAGCGCGGGATACCATTGCTCGCGCGGCGCATCGAACAGGGTGGAAAGGAACAAAGCAGCACAGCGCATCTGAGCTTCCAGCTCCAGCCCATCGAGCGCGAGGACGACCGAGGCGCGATGCTGGCGGATACGCGCGGCAAGCTGGGCGATTTCGGCGCTGCCATAGGACGCAGCCTCTATGACGACATGGCCGAACGGCTCGGCCAGGGTAACGAAGTCGCCTTCCGGATCGATGATGACCTGCTGCACGAGCGTGGCGCTTTCCTCGAGAAGACGGCGCAGCAGGTGCGATTTTCCCGAACCGCTATTGCCCTGGACGAGCAGGCGCGTCGCCAGCAGTTCCTCGACGTCGATCCGCACCGGGGCGCCATCGACTCCGTTTCCGATGATGAGGGAGTTGGTCACGAGGATTGCTCTTACCCACGGCGATCCGGCGGGCAAGGGGCACGGTCCGCCTTTGCGTCCGGTCGAGCGAAAGCCTGTGGATTGACTCGCCGCGATCACGCACTATTTGAAGTTACATGAAACGTGACAGCAGATTGTCCGGCGTGCTGCATGTGCTGCTGCATATGGCGGAAGCCGATGGGCCGGTGACGTCCGAGGTGCTGGCGGTCGCGATGCAGACAAATGCCGTGGTGATTCGCCGGATCATGGCCGGGCTGCGCGATGCCGGCTTCGTGCGTTCGGAAAAGGGCCATGGCGGTGGCTGGACGTTCGCCTGCGATCCGGAAGCAGTGACGCTGCGGGACATCTATGATGCGCTGGGCAAGCCGTCACTGCTGGCAATGGGCAACCGGACGGAGGCGCCGGGCTGTCTCGTCGAGCAAGCCGTGAATGCCGCGCTGAGCGATGCCTTCGCGCAGGCCGAGGCTTTGCTGCTCGGCCGGCTCGGCGAGGTGACGCTGGCGATGCTCAGCGCGGATTTTCATGCCCGCATGGCGGCACGCCCGGGCACAACGCAGGATCATGGTCATGAGCATTGAGACGAAAGACGGCGCGCAGCACTTCATGCGGGGCTTCGTCGATCCCGAAACGGTCGCGCGCTACAGCGACGGGCCGCGCCGCTTCGTGCCCGGGCTGGACGCGCTGCATCGCATGACCGGGCTGCTGCTGGCGGAACGGGCGCCGGCCGACGCGCGCGTGCTCGTCCTGGGCGCTGGTGGCGGACAGGAGCTCAAGGCCCTGGCGGATGCTCATCCTGGCTGGACGTTCGTGGGCGTCGATCCTGCGGGGCCGATGCTCGATCTAGCCGCGCATATGCTTGGCGATCAGGCGCATCGCGCCGAGCTAATCGAAGGCTATATCGACGATGCGCCGGAAGGACCCTTCGACGCGGCGACATGCCTGCTCACGCTGCATTTTCTCGATGAGGCCGAACGGCTGCGCACGGTGCAAGAAATCCACCAGCGGCTGAAGCCGGGTGCGCCGTTCGTGGCGGCGCATGGCAGCTTCCCGCAGGCCATGGGAGAGAAGGATCTCTGGCTCTCGCGCTATGCTGCCTTCGCGGTCTCGTCCGGCTTCGATCCGCGACAGGCGGAGGCGGCACGCGCAGCGGTAGCGACCGCAGTCAACATGCTGACGCCCGAGCAGGACGAAGCGATCCTGCGCGAGGGCGGCTTTGCCGATGCGGCGTTGTTCTACGGCGCCTTCACGTGGCGCGGCTGGATCGGCCACGCCTGATGGTATCAAGGTGCGGGTGCCGAACCCGCACCTTGCCGTCTTGTCCAAGATCAGGCGAAGCGAACGCTCGTCTTGCGGTGGCGCATCGCGCTGCCGACGAGGCCGAAACCCGCGATCATCATCGCCCACGTCGCCGGCTCGGGCACGGCACCGGGGCCGGTATAGCTCAGCTTCACGAGATAGGACTGGTTCGGGCCGTCGCCATCGTCGCTGACGAGATAGATATTGCCCAGATGATCGAGCGTCAGGCCCTCGAACTTGCCGCCCTCGTCCGCCGGATCGACCAGCGACCTGAAGGCGGAGAGATCATAGCTGCCGACGACCGCGCCGGCCTGCGTGACTTCCAGGATCTTGAACGAGCGGCCGCTGAGGATCAGCAGATTGTCGCCGAGGGGCGTTGCCGCGAACAGGCCGTTGGAGAGTACCGCGACGTCCGACAGACGGTCCATGCCGGGCAGCGCCTCGGCATTGAACAAGGTGGCCACGGTGGCGGTTTCAGCACCGAAATCGACGTCCGAGACCTTCCAGATCGTCTCGGACTGGCGCTCCTTGACCCCGTAATAGTCGCCGGTGATCTTGTTGTAAGCAATGCCCTCGAGGCCGCTGTTGCCAGCGTCGGGACCGATGCTGATGGTCGGGGCATCCTGATAGGCGGTGTAGAAGCGCGTGCTGCCGCTCGAGCCGGTCTGGCTGAGCAGGGCGATGTCCTGATAGCGCTCCTCGGCCACGACATATTTGCCGCCGCCGACATAAGTGAGGCCCTCGGGATCGCACTGTGCGGCGCCGAGCGAGAGGCAGCCATCGATGATGATAGTGGCGGTTTTGTTGCCCTTGACGTCATACTCGCCAAAGATGCTCGTGCCGTCATCTTCTTCTTCGTCGTTGCTGACCATCAGCGTCTGCGTGTCCCAGTTATAGGCGACGGCGCTCGCTTCGGGCGTGTCGATGGCCTTGGCATAGCTGACGGAATAATAGTCGAGCAGCCCGGCCGCGTTCGCGGCACCGGCGGAAAGGGCGAGCATGGCAATGCCCGCGAGCAGGAATGTCGTCTTCATGGCAATCTCCCACTCAGTCGCAATCGACTGAAATCAGCGTCTTCCCGGTGGAAGGCGCGGCGGGACTATTGTCGGGCAGTGTGACGGGCTGATTACAATGGTTAACAAAGGTTAACGACTGCGAGAAATTCAGGCGGGGCTGGCATTATCCGATCGATTTGGCAAGCCCCTGGCTGAGCTTGAGCGCGCCGTTGAGCCGAGCCTTCGGGTCACCCCAGGCGCGCTGGATGACGAGCTTCGAATCCGGGCGCAGCTTCGCGATGGGGCCGATTTTCTGGACATAACCGAGCAGGCCCGGGAGGTTCGGGCATTGATCGTTGTGGAAGCTTACCAGCGCACCGCGTGGGCCGATGTCGATGCGCGCGATGCCGGCCTTGCGGCAGTTCATCTTCACCTCGATGAGGGTGAGCAGGTTCTGCGTCGCATCGGGCAGCTGGCCGAAGCGGTCGATCATCTCCGCGGCGAAGGCCTCGATGCCCTGCTTCTCGTCCAGCTCGTTGATCCGGCGATAGAGGCCCATGCGCAGGTCGAGATCAGGGACGTACTCGTCCGGAATGAGGATCGGCGCCTCGACATTGATCTGCGGAGACCATTTGTCGCTCACCGGGGCGAGATGGGCACCGCCGGCCTTGGCCTCCATGATCGCCTCTTCCAGCATCGACTGGTAGAGTTCGAAGCCGACTTCCCTGATGTGGCCGCTCTGTTCGTCGCCCACGAGATTGCCGGCGCCGCGAATGTCGAGATCGTGGGATGCGAGCTGGAAACCGGCGCCGAGCGTGTCAAGATCGGAGAGGACCTTCAGGCGCTTCTCGGCCGTCTCGGTGATCACGCGGTCGGCCTGCGTCGTCATGTAGGCGTAGGCGCGCGTCTTGGACCGGCCGACGCGGCCGCGCAGCTGATAAAGCTGGGCGAGGCCGAAGCGATCGGCGCGGTGGATGATGATCGTGTTGGCGCTGGGGATGTCGAGGCCGGACTCGACGATGGTGGTCGAGAGCAGCACGTCATATTTGCGCTCGTAGAAGGCCGACATGCGGTCTTCGACTTCGCTTGGCGACATCTGGCCGTGCGCGGAAATGGCGCGGACTTCCGGCACCTTGTCGCGCAGGAAATCCTCCATGTCCGGCATGTCGGAAATGCGCGGTACGACGAAATAGGTCTGGCCGCCGCGATAATGCTCGCGCAGCAGCGCCTCGCGCAGGACCACATCGTCCCACGGCATGACATAGGTGCGCACGGCGAGGCGATCGACCGGCGGGGTCTGGATGACGCTGAGTTCGCGCAGGCCGGACATCGCCATCTGGAGCGTGCGCGGGATCGGCGTGGCGGTGAGAGTCAGGACGTGGACGTCGGTCTTGAGCTGCTTCAGCCGCTCCTTGTGGACGACGCCGAAGCGCTGTTCTTCATCGACGATGACGAGGCCGAGCCGCTTGAACTCCAGCCCCTTGGTGAGCAGCGCGTGCGTGCCGATGACGATGTCGATCGTGCCGTCGGCAAGACCTTCCTTGGTCGCCTTGGTCTCGTTCGCGCCGACGAGGCGGGAGAGGCGGCCGATCTTGAGCGGAAAGCCGCGGAAGCGCTCCTCGAAATTCAGGTGATGCTGGCGCGCGAGCAGGGTCGTCGGGCAGATCAGCGCGACCTGCGCGCCCGCCATGGCCGCGACGAACGCGGCGCGCAAAGCGACCTCGGTCTTACCGAAGCCGACATCGCCGCAGACGAGCCGGTCCATCGGCTTGCCGGCGGCGAGATCCTCCAGCACGTCGGAGATGGCGCGGTCCTGATCCTCGGTTTCCTCATAAGGGAAACGATCGACGAAGGCCGGATAGCCACTGGTCTCCGGTTCATAAGCCGGCGCGGCCTTGAGCGCGCGCATCGCCGCGGTCGCCAGCAACTCGCCGGCGATCTCGCGGATGCGCTCCTTCATGCGCGCCTTGCGCCGCTGCCAGGCTTCGCCGCCGAGCCGGTCCAGCGCGACCGAGTCCTCGCCCGATCCGTAGCGCGAGAGCACGTCGATATTCTCGACCGGCACGAACAGCTTGTCGCCGCCCGCATAGGTCAAGGCGACGCAGTCGTGCGGCTCCTTGCCGACCGGGATCGACGTCAGGCCCTCGTAGCGGCCGATGCCGTGATCGACGTGGACGACGAGATCGCCGGGCGAGAGTGTCGCCAGCTCGGCAAGGAAGGCGTCGGCGCTCTTGCGCTTCTTCTGGCGGCGGACGAGCCGGTCGCCGAGCATGTCCTGCTCGGTCAGCACTTCCATCTCGGCCGTGGCGAAGCCGTGATCGAGCGGGAGGACGGCGAGCGCGACCGCGCCCTTGGCGGCTTTGCCCTGCGCCTGCTGCCAGCTCTCGACCAGCATCATGCGCTTGACACCATGATCGAGCAGCAGTCCGGAGAGGCGCTCGCGCGCGCCGGCCGAATAGCTGGCGATGATGCGCTTGCGGCCCTTGCGCTGCGCCTGTTCCAGATGCTTCGCCACCGCCTCGTAGACATTGGCGTTCTGCGCGCGCTCGGGCGCGAAATCGCGGGCGCTGTCGACACCGAAGTCGAGCACGGTCGCGCTCCCGGGCTCGTGGAAGGACGAGGTGATGTGGACCGGCAGATCGGCGATCGCCGCGTCCCACTCTTCCGGCATCAGATAGAGCCTGTCGGGCGGGAGCGGGCGATAGGCGCCGGGCGAAGCGGCGGCGGCCTGCACGCGATTGGCATGATAATCACGGATCGCCTCGAACCGCGCCTCGGCTGCGCCGGAAACGCCGCCGTCGCGGACCCAGAGCGTGTCGTCGGGCAGATGTTCGGCGAGCGGTACGAGCCGTTCCTCGAACAGCGGCAGCCAATGCTCCATACCCGCGAGGCGGCGGCCGTCACTGATCGCCTGATAGAGCGGGTCGCCGGTGGCGGTCGCGCCGAACATCTCCCGGTAGCGGCTGCGGAAGCGCTTGATGCTTTCTTCGTCCAGCAGCGCCTCGGACGCGGGGAGCAGCATGAAATGATCGACCGCCCCCGTGGTGCGCTGGTCGGCCGGATCAAAGCGGCGCAAGGTCTCGATCTCGTCGCCGAAGAAATCGAGCCGCAGCGGGCCGGGCTCGCCCGAGGGGAAGAGATCGACGATGCCGCCACGCACGGCATATTCGCCGGCATCGTGGACGGTGTCGGTGCGGACATAGCCGTTCGACTGGAGCAGGGCGACGAGCCGGTCGATGGCGATGCGCTCGCCCGGTGCGAGGCGGGCGACCATCTGGCGGATGCGGAACGGCGTCAGCGTCTTCTGCGTGACCGCGTTGATCGTCGTCAGGACGAGTTGCGTGCCTTTCGGCGTGCCTTGCAGGGCATGGAGGCCGGCAAGCCGCCCAGACGCGGCACGCAGGGACGGGGACGCGCGATCATAGGGCAGGCAATCCCAGGCGGGAATGCGCACCACGTCCAGCTCCGGCGCGAAATAACGGACGGTCTGCTCGATCGCATTGACCATTTGTGCGTCCGGCGCGACGAAGCAGACGCGACCCTTCGCGGCGCGCGCGAGGTCGGCCAGCAGTACCGGCGTGAAACCCTGCGGCATGCCCGAGAGGGTGAGCGGCACCTTGGCCGAGAGGATGCGGGGGAGGTTGGTCATATGAAGTTGACGGGGATCACTTCGCGATCGGGATGTAGTCGAGCTGGCGCATGGCCTGCATCATCTCGCCTTCGAACTGCGCAGGGACAGGCGCGGTTCCGATGGCCCAGGCCATGATGTCCACGTCCTGCTCTTCCATCAGCGTCTCGAACCAATCGGCCTGTTCGCTGGTCCAGCCACGGCCATAGGTATCGAAAAAGCCCCCGACGAGCAGATCGGCTTCCTTCGTGCCGCGATGCCAGGCGCGGAAATGCATGCGGCGCAGGCGGCTTTCCTCGATCATTCCGGTCCTTTCCGCCATGCACGCACAATGACAATTGGCCGGCGGGCGCATTTGAAGCTCCCGTCGGCTTGGGCTAGAGCCGATCACATAGTCATGCGCCCCGATATTCTCAATCCGCTGTTCACCGAAAGCTCCGCGCTGAAAGGCGTGGGGGCCGCCGTCGTCAAGCCACTGGAGCGGCTGGGGCTGACGCGGGCGGTCGATCTCGCTTTCCATCTGCCGGTCAGCTGGATCGAGCGGCAACGGGTGCGGCGTCTGGTCGAGGCGGAGACGGGGCGGATGGTGGGTCTCGTGCTGACCGCGCATGATTATCGCTCGTCCGGCTCCGCGCGCGCGCCGTTCCGCGTGCGGGCAGTGGATGAAGCGGGCGATCCCGTCAGTATCGTCTATTTCGGCAAGAACAGCGGGTGGCCGCGCAAGCTCTTCCCGATCGGCGAACCGCGCTTCGTCTCCGGGCGACTGGACCAGTTCGGCGACGATTTGCAGATCGTTCATCCGGATCATGTCGTCGAGCTGGGCGAGGCTGGGGCGATTCCGGATCGCGAGCCGGTCTATGGCCTCTCGGAAGGGATCACCAACGGGCGGATGCGCGAACTCGTCGCGCAGGGCGTGGCGCGGGCGCCGGAGCTTCCGGAATGGATCGAGCCTGGCCTCAAGCAGCGCAAGAGCTGGCCCGACTGGCGTCCGGCGTTGGCTGCGGCGCACGAGGATCCTGGCGCAAAGTCGGCGCGCGAGCGGCTGGCGTTCGACGAGATCTTCGCGAGCCAGCTCGCGCTCATGCTGCTGCGCGCCTCGACCCGGCGCCGGCGCGGCAATCCGATCGCGGGCGACGGGCATTTGCGCGATCAGCTCAAGCTGCCCTTCGCGCCGACCGGCGCCCAGCGCCGGGCCTTCGCCGAGATCGAGGGTGACATGGCGCAGAGCATACCGATGCTGCGTCTGCTGCAGGGCGATGTCGGATCGGGCAAGACCCTGGTGGCGCTGATGGCGCTGCTCAATGCCGTCGAGGCGGGCGGGCAGGGCGCTTTTCTGGCGCCGACGGAAATCCTCGCGCGCCAGCATTTTGCGAGCCTCCGGGAGATGCTCGCCGGTCTGCCGGTCAACATCGCGCTGCTCACCGGGCGCGACAAGGGCAAGGCGCGCGAATCGACACTGATGGGACTGGCAGACGGGAGCATCCACATCCTCGTCGGCACGCATGCGATCTTTCAGGATGCGGTTGCCTATCGCAATCTGGCGTTGGCGATCATCGACGAGCAGCATCGTTTCGGCGTCTCGCAGCGGCTGATGTTGACCGCCAAGGCGGAGCGGACGCCGCATCTGCTGGTGATGACCGCGACGCCGATCCCCCGCACGCTGACGCTGACCCAATATGGCGACATGGACGTCTCGCGGCTCGACGAGATGCCGCCGGGGCGCCAGCCGGTTGACACGCGCGTCATTTCCGATGCGCGCCTGGAAGAGGTGATCGAAGGTCTCGGACGCCATATCGGCGGCGGGCGGCAGGCTTATTGGGTCTGCCCGCTCGTCGAGCAGGGCGAAGCCGAGGACGAGGCCGCTGCCGAGGCGCGCGCGGCGATCCTGCGCAACCGTTTCGGGGCGGAGATGGTCGGCGTCGTTCATGGTCGCATGCCCGGACCGGAGAAGGATGCGGTGATGGAAGCGTTCGCCAGCGGGCGGCTCAAGCTGCTGGTCGCGACGACCGTGATCGAGGTGGGCGTGAACGTGCCCAATGCGACGCTGATGGTGGTGGAAGCGGCCGAGCGCTTTGGCCTCGCCCAGCTTCACCAGCTTCGCGGCCGGGTCGGGCGCGGCGATCAGCGCTCATTCTGCATGCTGCTTCACGGGCAGAATCTCAGCGAGACGGCGCGCTCGCGGCTCGCGCTGATGCGCGAGACCAATGACGGCTTTCGAATCGCGGAGGAGGATCTGCGGCTGCGCGGCGCGGGCGAAATTCTGGGCACGCGCCAATCGGGGGAACAGCGTTTCCGCATTGCGACACCGGAGCAGATACAGGACCTGCTCGGCGCGGCACATGATGATGCGCGCCTGCTGATGGATCGCGACGGCGGGCTGGATTCGGAGCGGGGGCAGGCGGCACGGACCTGCCTCTACCTATTCGAGCGCGACGCGGCGATCGCGTTGCTCGCGAGCGGCTAGACGCTTGCGCTCAGTCGCGCGTCGATCCCTCGCGCAGCCGGGCGAGGCAATCGAGATAGGCGCGCGCATCGATTGGCAGCAGGAACTGGCCGCCGAAGCAACCCTTCAGGCTCCACATGACGCGGGCCTTCACGATGCCAACCAGTGGCAGCAGGATGCTGACGGCTTCGCCGCGCTCGAAGCCATCCGTGCCGCAACGGGCGTGGAAGCCCATGGGCGAAATGTCGACGAGCTGGACATCCCGGCGCAGGTTGCCGGGGCGTAGGAGGGCAGTCTTGTAATCGACCAGATCGCGCTGTGTCTGACGACGCTGAACAAATTCCGGTTCGACCTTACGTGCTGCTTCCATATTGTTGACCCGCCTTAAAGTTCTGAACTGTCGAAGAATTTACAAGTGCTTGATTACCAAAAGATTGTCAGGCCGCCGCTCAGGCAAAACTCTGCGCATCGAATGATCCCTTGAGCAGCGAAAGCATGGCGACATAGGGTTCCAGTTCAATGGCGTTCTCGAACTCGATGCCGAACCGTGCGCCGAGCGACCAGATCACCGGTCCATGCAACGCCCCGATGCTCGGCACGTCGACCCCGATGCGCTCCCCGATCCGCACCGATCTGTCGCTCCGGATCATGCAGCCATGCGGCGAGACATTGACGATCAGCGCCGGAGAAGGCGGCAGCGCCGCGCTCCAGATGCGCGATGGGCAATCGATCGCCTCGCGCGGTGCGCGGCGCGATTCCGGCGAAGAAGCAGCTTGCGGCATGACCTGAGACCCCCCGATCCAATGGGAGTGAGTGTCACCCGATTCGATGAACCAGCCATCAACCCGGACGGTTAATGGCGAGCGAAGGCTGTTGCGTTCAGCGCGTCAGCAGCGCGTGCCGCTTCTTGCCGAGGCTGAGCTTGACCGGCGTATCACCCACCGTCACTTCATGCTTTTCGTCGCGGACCGGCTCGTCGTTGATGCGCACGGCACCCTCGGCGATCTTGCGGCGCGCTTCGCCGTTCGACGGAGCAAGGCCGGCCTGGGTCAGCGCCGCGACGATGCCGATGCTCCCGCCAGAGACGGCCACGGTCGGCAAATCGGCCGAGGCGGCTGCGCCTTCCTCGAATGTCTTGCGCGCGGTCTCGGCAGCGGCATCGGCAGCGGCGCGCCCACGGCAGAGCGCGGTCGCCTCATTGGCGAGGACCTTCTTGGCCTCGTTGATCTCGGCGCCTTGCAGCGCTTCGAGCCGGGCGATCTCGTCGAGCGGCAGATCGGTGAACAGGCGCATGAAGCGGCCGACATCGCGGTCGTCCGTATTCCGCCAGAACTGCCAGTAGTCGAAGTGCGAGAGCTGTGCCTCGTTCAGCCAGACCGCGCCGGACATGGTCTTGCCCATCTTGCCGCCGTCGGCCGTGGTGATGAGCGGCGTGGTGACGCCGAACACCTCGGTCCCGTCCACCCGGCGCGAGAGCTCGATGCCATTGACGATATTGCCCCACTGATCCGATCCGCCCATTTGCAGACGGCAGCCCTCGCGGCGCGACAGCTCCAGAAAGTCATAAGCCTGGAGGATCATGTAATTGAACTCGAGGAACGAGAGCGACTGCTCGCGCTCCAGCCGCAGCTTGACCGAGTCGAAGCTCAGCATCCGGTTGACCGAGAAATGCTGGCCATAATCGCGCAAGAACGGGAGATATTCGAGCGCGTCCAGCCACTCGGCATTGTCGAGCATGACAGCGTCGCTCGGTCCGTCGCCGAAGGTCAGGAAATTCTCGAACACGCGCTTGATCGAGGCGATGTTGCCGTTGATCGTCTCGACGGTCATCAGCTTGCGGGCTTCGTCCTTGAAGCTCGGGTCGCCGACCTTGCCGGTGCCGCCGCCCATCAGCACGATCGGCTTGTGGCCGGTCTGCTGGAGCCGGCGCAGCAGCATGATCTGCACCATCGAGCCGACATGCAACGAGGGCGCCGTCGGATCGAAGCCGATATAGCCAGGCACGATCTGCTTCGACGCGAGCGCATCGAGCGCGCTTGCGTCGGTAATCTGGTGTATATAGCCCCGCTCATCGAGCAGGTTCAGCAGGTCGGACTTGTAGTTGGCCATGATCGTCTCTTCGAAAAGCGGAGGGCGCTTAGCATGGGAAACAGACCATGAGTAGAGTTTTGGCCACCTGCGTGCTGCAGAGCCATCCAACGACCCCGTGCCCCGCCATCGCCGCGCTCGGCGCGCAGATCTCGCAAGCGGACGATATGAGCTGGGAGGTGCAGTTCGCGCTGATGGGAAAACCCGGCGATCTGGTCGTTCCCGTGCAGGCGCCGCGCGTCCATACCGACGAGCTTTGGCGCACGACCTGCTTCGAACTGTTCATCGGCCGGGCAGGGGACAGCTATGCCGAACTCAACCTGTCACCATCCGGTGCCTTTGCGGCCTATCATTTCGATCATTATCGCACCGGCATGACGCCGATCCCGCTGCCTGCGCCCGAAATCGACCTCGTGGGAGGCCGCGAGCGCATGACGCTGACGGCCCGTTTCCCCGAGGACAGCCTGCCGTGGGACTATAGCGGCCATCTCGGTCTCTCCGCGGTGATCGAGGAGAAGTCGGGTGCGAAAAGCTATTGGGCGCTGGCGCATCCGCCGGGCAAGCCGGACTTTCATCATCGCGATTGCTTCGCGCTGTCGCTTCCGCCACTGAACGGGGCATGACCTTCAAGACCGGCCTCGACCGCCTCGTCACCGATCCCGACCTGCGCAAGGCCCTCGAGGGGCGTCGCGTCGGCTATCTGGCGCATCCTGCGTCGGTCACGGAGACGTTGGTGCATGGGCTCGACGCTCTGGTCGCGAGCGGGATCAATGTCTCGGCCGTCTATGGCCCGCAGCATGGCGTGCGCGGCGATCTGCAGGACAATATGATGGAGTCGCCGGACTTCATCGACCCGACCTACGGCGTGCCGGTGTTCAGCCTCTATGGCGAAGTGCGCCGCCCGACCGGGCAGATGATGACGGCAGCGGACGTCTTCCTTGTCGATCTTCAGGATCTCGGTTGCCGCATCTACACCTTCGTGACGACGTTGCTCTACATGCTGGAAGCCGCGGCGACGCATGGCAAGACCGTCTGGGTGCTGGACCGGCCCAATCCAGCCGGTCGGCCGATCGAGGGGCTGACCTTGCGCGAAGGCTGGGAGAGCTTCGTGGGCGCCGGGCCGATACCGATGCGGCACGGGCTGACGATGGGCGAGCTGGGGCACTGGTTCATCGATCACTTCCAGCTCGACGTCGATTATCGCGTTATCACCATGGAAGGCTATGAGCCTGCAGCCGGGCCGGGCTTCGGCTGGCCGGCCGAGCGCATCTGGGTCAATCCGAGTCCGAATGCCGCCAATCTCAATATGGCGCGCTGCTATGCCGGCACGGTGATGGTCGAGGGGGCGACCTTGTCCGAGGGTCGGGGGACGACGCGGCCGCTAGAACTGTTCGGCGCGCCCGATATCGATGCACGCGCCGTGATCGCCGAGATGCGCCAACTCGCGCCGCACTGGCTGCAGGGTTGCGTGCTGCGCGACTGCTGGTTCGAGCCGACATTCCACAAGCATGTGAAAACGCTCTGCTCCGGCATTCACATCCATGCCGAGGGTGCGGCCTATGATCATGAGGCGTTCAAGCCATGGCGGCTCCAGTCGCTCGCCTTCAAGGCGATCCGCGCGCTCTATCCGGACTATCCGATCTGGCGCGGCAAGGACTTCAAGTACGAATATACCGATGATGTGCTTGCCATCGACGTGATCAACGGCTCGTCCCTGCTGCGCTTATGGGTCGACGATCCGGGCGCCACGCCGCATGATCTCGACGTCATCACGATGCCCGACGAAGCGGCCTGGGCGGATGAGCGCAGGGCACATCTCATTTACGGATGACGCGCCGCTCCGTATTGATCCCGCTGCTTGCGATCATGGCCGCGATGGCCTGCTTTCAGGTCGGCGCGGCAGCCGCGAAGCAGCTCTACCCGGCGATCGGCGCGATCGGCGCGGCGACCGTGCGCCTGCTGCTGGGCGCGGCGATCCTGCTCGTCATCGTGCGGCCGTGGCGAAGCTGGCCTGCCAATCCGCCACTGCTTGCCTTGCTTGGTCTCGGTGCCTCGATGGCGGCGACCTTGCTGTTCTTCTACCTCGCGATCGATCATCTGCCGCTCGGCGTCGCGCTCTCGATCCAGATCATGGGGCCGTTGCTGGTGGCGGTCTTTTCGTCCAGCCGGCGCAGCGATTATCTGTGGGTGGCGCTGGCGGCCATCGGCATCTGGTGCCTCGTCGACATGGGCGAGGGCGACAAGCCGATTTCGCTGCTCGGGCTGCTCTATGCCGTGATCGCGGCGGCGGGCTGGGCCGGCTACATCCTGTGCGGCCGCGCGGCGGGTACGGCTTTCGGCCACGGCACAGCCGCCGTCTCGGTGACGGTTGCCGCGCTGCTGGTCTTTCCGATCGGCCTCGCCACCACGGGAACAGCCATGTTCGCGCCCGCCTTGCTGCCCTGGGCGCTGGTGGTTGCCTTGCTCTCGGCGGCAATCCCGTTTTCGCTCGAGCTCTATGCGATGCCCAAGGTGCCGGCGCGCACCTTCGCCGTGCTGATGAGCCTCGAACCGGCCTTTGCGATGCTGTCCGGTTTCGCCTTTCTCGGCGAGCGGCTCAGCCCGCTCCAGATTGCGGGCGTGCTGCTCGTGATGGGGGGCAGCGCCGGCACGGTCTGGTCCAGCCGCGAGAGCGCATAGTCCCGGCTACCTTTGCGCCCGAAAACATGGCAAAAGTCCACGCATAGACGGGACTCCGGCGCCAATGGGACGGCGTGGAACAGCTCGCGGGTCGCGACACATGTTGCGGAGACGCTCGAGTGGGAGGATGTCGTCATGACCAGCTACGGAAAACCTCTGTTGATTGGCGCTGCGTGCGCCGCCATCTGCTCCGCCCCGTCGCAGGCGGTGACGCTGCTTGTTTCCAGTTATGACATGCCGAATGGCGATGGCCAGGCGCACAGCGGCAGCTTCAACTATTGGGACCTGAACTACAGTGGCGCGGGCACGACCAATGTGGACGGTGCGTCTCTCAGCGGCGGCACGGGCGACCTGACCGACGGGGTTGTCGCGGGCGATTTCTGGTTCAATCTCGAGAACGTTGCAGGCACCGGCCCCTATGTCGGCTGGCGCGGCGATGTCGGCGTTTCGAACCCGCTGATCACGTTCAATTTCGGCACTGTCGTGGCCGTCAGCAGTATCAGCATCCACATGGACAATTCGCACGCCGGCGGCGTCGGTGCGCCCTCGTCGATCCTGATCGATGGCGTCGTGCAAGCGTTCACGGCGCCTGCCGTCGGCACGATCGGCACCGTGACCATCGGTGGCCTGAACCTGCTCGGGAGTTCGCACACGATCCAGTTCTTTCAGGACAGCAGCTTCGTATGGACCTTCGTGAGCGAAGTGACGTTCGATGGCCGCGTGGTCGGTGGCGCAGTGCCGGAGCCGGCGAGCTGGGCGATGATGATCGCGGGGCTGGGGGTTGTCGGCATTGCGATGCGGCGGCGCAAGATGGCGATCCGTTTCGCCTGACGAGGTTCCTGCCGGGTAGGAACGGGAAGGGCGGTCGTTTCGGCCGCTCTTCCCACTTCAGGCCTTTTCCTCCGGCTTGTGCAGCAGCGAGACCAGCACGAAGCTGATGATCATCAGCAGATACCAGGAGCCGAGCTTGGCGATGGAGACCATTTCCCAGCCGTCCTTCTGGTTGGGATAGGTCCAGGCGCGTGCGAACGTGCCGATATTTTCCGCGAACCAGATGAACAGCGCCACGAGCAGCCAGCCGACGAGCAGCGGCATCGGCCGATGCGCGCGAAACGGACGGAACCAGACGAAGGTGCGCCAGAAGAGCGCGATGGTTACGGCGAACAGGGCGATCCGGATATCGGGCAGCCAGTGATGCGCGAAGAAATTCACGTAGATGGCGATAGCGAGCAGGACGGTCGCCCAGCGCGGCGGATAATATGTGTAACGAAAATCGAAGATGCGCCAGACACGGGCGATGTAACTGCCGACGGCGGCGTACATGAAGCCGGAGAAGAGCGGCACGGCGCCGATGTGAAGCACGCCAGCCTCGGGATATTGCCAGGACCCGACATTGGTCTTGAACAGCTCCATGACGGTGCCGACGACATGGAAGATCGCGATCACTTTCGCCTCGCGCCAGCTCTCCAGCCGGAACAGCAGCATGCCGCCTTGAATGGCGAGCGCGCCGAGCGTCAGAAAGTCATAGCGGGCAAGCAGGGCATCCTTGGGGTAGAAGAAATGCGTGCCGAGCAGCAGGGCAAGCATGAGCGCTCCGAAAAGGCAGGCCCAGCCCTGTTTAAAGCCGAACAGCAGGAATTCGTAGAGCCAGGCGGCGGGACCACGCGTCGGCTGGGCCGCTTCGAGACGGGCGCGGATTCGAGCGAAGCGAGTCGCGCCGTTTATGGCCTTCAGCTCTGGCGCGGCGCGCTCTTCGATCTCCGACATGCCGAGGCACAGCTATCGGCTCGAGCGGAGCGGGACAAGGGCAGCGCACAGCGCTGCCCGGCAGTCTTCTCAATGTTGCGTCTGGCGGACGGCGGCGCGAGCCTTCAGCAGGTCCCACATGCCGCGATGCTGGCCCAGAAGCTGCGTCGCACCGAACTGGATCGCGCGCGAGAGGCGTTCCGGCTCAGGGAGGTCGGCGAGGAGGGCAAGCGTTTCCGCGCGGGTGGGCACGGTGCAGGCCGGCGGCTCGATGCCTAGGCGGATCGCCCCGGCATCCAGGATCGCGCGAATGGCATGCCATTCCAGCACGAGCGTGACGGCTGTGCCGAGAGCGGTGCCGCGCCGGTCGGACTGGGCCAGCATCTCGATCGCATGGCGTTGCTGGGCGATTACCGTGGTGGTCTCGTTGTGGCCGATCGTGCTCGGCAGCGGGCCGACCGCGACGCTCAGCTTGTTGAGATATTGCCGCTCGGCGCCGAACGCCTCGATGGCCTTGAGCAGCCAGCCGCGCGCCGCGACCTCGACGGTGCGGGCGGCGGCATGATCGACGAGTCCTGGCACCTGGCCATGAAGCAGAGTCACGAGGTGGACGAAATCGGCGAAATCGACGAGGTCGCGCACGAACGCCTGGCGATCGCCGCTGATTGCCGGCCGGCAATAGCTATGAGACGCAGACCCGTCCTGATCGACAATGGCCGCGATAAGCGCAGCAAGACTGGGATTGATTGACGACCGGGGGAGCTTGTCCATTGCAAACCTCATCGCGCCATCCGTTACCGGATTAGCGTCGTCCCCGCACCGAAATTAGAGCGCAGGGAGTTAAGAAGCTCTTGACATTGAGCCCCATGCCCCGGTGATTTTCTATCACGATTTGATCGAATTTGGCACAGATTTCGGTGATTTACGCGCTTTTGCGCGGCGGTCGCGGCCCATCGGCAAATCGGCACGGCTCGCCGTGCGGTTCTGCAGGGCTGGCGATGCCGAGAAGGGAGCGAAAGCCCGTTGCCTCGCCGAGGCAACGGACGATCAAGAGGAAGGCGCAGGTCGCTTCCTTGTTTTGCTTATGCGTAAGTAACGCGCGTGCTGCGCTTGGCCGAGCGGAGCGCGCCGCCCAGCAGGCCGAAGCCGCCGACCATGAGCGCCCAGCTCGCAGGTTCCGGTACGCCCGGCGAGGAGACAAACGACAGGGCCAGGCCGCCGACGCCGACCGGCGCCGCGCCGTCGATCGCCGCTTCGAGCGTGTAGAAGCCGGGAGACGGGAAGCCGCCCGTCAGGAAGTCGGCGCCGTAAAGCGATACGGCGAAATCCGGGAAGACGATGTCGAACAGGCCGGCATTGATCGCCGGATAGAACACGATCGCGACCGGCGGCGTCAGCACGGGCGAGCCCGCCAGCGAATAGCTGAAGCTGAAGATGCTCGTCGTCGGGTTGGCGTCGAGCGGATTGGGCACCTCGAACGAGAATTGCGACTGGCTTCCCGCCAGGCTGTAGGGCGTCGTGGGGGTCAGGGCGCCCCAGAAAATCGTTCCCTGAATCAGGGCAGTGGCTTGTGCCTGCGACGCTGCAACGAGACTGATCGCAGTTGCACAAAGCAGCGGAATTTTACGCATGAACATATCGATACTCCCACTTCATCCATCCACAGGAAGGAATATCCTCTCATTATATTTCTGCAGTGCAGCGTAACTCAGGCGTTAACCATAGTCGAATGCAAGGTTTGATGAGGGGGAGGGCGATTGCGTTCCACGAAATCGTAGCGTCAACGGCAGTGTTCTTCCACTTCCGGGGCCGGAGAAGGTCGAAGCAGCTGCATTGCGCACATGCGAAGAGGCCGGGCGTTTCCGCCCGGCCTCTTCATGCAGGTCGATGACAGGCCCCCGACGGGGCCGTGCCATTCACTGGTCGAGGAAGGAACGCATCTTGCGCGAGCGGCTCGGATGCTTGAGCTTGCGCAGCGCCTTCGCCTCGATCTGGCGAATGCGCTCGCGGGTCACGCTGAACTGCTGACCGACTTCTTCGAGTGTATGATCGGTGTTCATGCCGATGCCGAAGCGCATGCGCAGCACGCGCTCCTCGCGCGGGGTGAGCGACGCCAGAACGCGCGTGACCGTCTCCTTGAGATTGGCCTGGATGGCCGCATCCACCGGGATGATCGCGTTCTTGTCCTCGATGAAATCACCAAGGTGGCTGTCTTCCTCGTCGCCGATCGGCGTTTCGAGGGAGATCGGCTCCTTGGCGATCTTCATCACCTTGCGCACCTTCTCCAGCGGCATCGAGAGCCGCTCGGCCATTTCCTCGGGCGTGGGCTCGCGGCCCTGCTCGTGGAGGAACTGGCGACTGGTGCGCACCAGCTTGTTGATCGTCTCGATCATGTGGACCGGGATGCGGATCGTGCGGGCCTGATCCGCGATCGAGCGCGTGATCGCCTGACGAATCCACCAGGTCGCGTAGGTCGAGAACTTGTAGCCGCGGCGATACTCGAACTTGTCGACCGCCTTCATGAGGCCGATATTGCCTTCCTGGATGAGGTCCAGGAACTGCAGGCCGCGGTTCGTGTACTTCTTGGCGATCGAGATCACGAGGCGGAGATTGGCTTCCACCATCTCCTTCTTCGCGATGCGCGCCTCGCGCTCGCCCTTCTGCACCATGTTCACGATGCGGCGGAACTCGGGCAGCGACGTACCCGTCGCCTGAGCGATCTCGGCGACTTCCGAACGGATGCGCTCGACGGCATCGCCCTCGTTATCAGCGAAGGCCGCCCATTTCTTGTCGAGCTTCGCGACCTTCTCCATCCAGCCGTCGTCCAGCTCGCTGCCGACATAATGATCGAGAAAGTCCTTGCGCGGCACCTTGTGGCGCTCGGCCAAGCGCAGCATTTGGCCACCCAGCGTCGTCAAACGACGGTTGAACGCATAGAGCTGATCGACGAGATATTCGATCTTCTGCTGGTGGAACTGGACGCTTTCCACTTCCGCCGTCAGGTCTTCGCGCAGCTTCTGATAGCTGATCTCGTCCTTGGCGGGAAACTCCACGCCATTGCCGAGCGCGACCAGACGGGCCTGCTGGATCTTGCCGAACGCGCTGTAAAGCTGCGTGATATTGGCGAACTTCTCCAGCGCTGCGGGCTTGAGCAGTTCTTCCATCGCGGCGAGCGAAAGCGTGTTGTCTTCCTCGTCTTCCTCTTCCTGGCGCGGCGTGCGACGCTCGACCATCGAGTCCTCATCGTCCTCGTCGGCCTCGGGTTCATCCTTCACCTCGTCCTCGTCCTTGAACGAAGGGCCGGCGGTCTTCTCGCTGATCTCGCCGTCGTCCTCGCCTTCGCCATCTTCCGACAGCGATTCCGGCGCGGGATCCTTTGAGAGCATGGCATCGAGATCGAGAATCTCGCGCAGTTGCATCTCGCCATTGTTGAGCGCGTTCGACCATTCGATGATGGCGTTGAAGGTGGTCGGGCTTTCGCACAGACCCAGGATCATCGTGTCGCGGCCGGCCTCGATGCGCTTGGCGATGGCGATCTCGCCCTCGCGGCTGAGCAGCTCGACGGCGCCCATCTCGCGCAGATACATGCGGACCGGGTCGTCCGTGCGGTCGACCGTTTCCTTCTTCTTCTCGCCGACATTGCCGTCGTCGCCTTCGTCGTTGCTATCGACGGAATCGACCTCGGCTTCCTGTTCGGCTTCACCTTCTTCGCCCTGCTCGTCATTCTCGACGATGTTGACGCCCATCTCGTTGAGCGCCGCCATGACGTCCTCGATCTGGTCGGTGGACATCTGGTCTTCGGGGAGAGCGCTGTTCAGCTCATCGACCGTGATATAGCCGCGCTTCTTCGCGCGGGCGATAAGCTTCTTGATCGAGGCTTCGTTGAGGTCGAGCAGGGGCGCATCGCCGCCTTCGTCCGTCCCGGTCTCGGTTTGATTGATCTTGCTCGCCATGCGTCGCCTTACTCCGGGCCAATGCGTCCCACACGCAAGGCCGATTGTTCATTCATCCAGGGGTTGGGCCAGTTCCGCGACGCGAGCCGCCAGATCCGCCTTGAGCTGGCGCAGGGACTGCTGCCGGGCAAAACCGGCTTCGTCCAGATTCTCCGCCATCGCCCTCGTGACTGCCGCCAGCTCCGAATCGATCCGCGGTATCGCCACGATCACCGCAATTGCCTCGGCCAAGTCGCGCTGTGCGCGGCGCTTGTCGGCCTCGTCCCGGGTGAAAGTGAAATGCAGCGCATCGGCTCGGAGCAACCCCTTCGCCATATTATACAAGTCACGCTCGCCCAATATGGTAAGGAGGCGCTCTGTTTCAACCGTTTCTTCGTGGTCGCTCGCTTCAAGCAGCGCGTCCAGGAAATCGGCGAGTCGGTCGTCGCCCGGCATGAGGCTGGCGAGCGCCTCGCGATGGACCATGATCTCGGTCGGAAAGCGCAGGAGGCCGGCGAGTACGGCCCGCAGCAGCAGCAGGTCACCACCGGTCTCGCGGATGGCTTGGGCGTCCGCCGTCGGCGGTGGAGGAGGCGGCATCCAGCGGCCATTCTTGACCGATCCGCCGGACCGTCGCTGGGCGGGGGCAAAGCCGCTCGGCCGGGCTGGCCTTGCAAAGCGTGCGCTGAACAGTTCCCGCAGATGCTGGCTGTAGTGATAGCGGATTTCGCCATCCGCGATGGTCTTGCACAAATCGTCGAGCCGTTGCCTTAGGCCGGCGCGCTGTTCGGGCGTATCGAGCGGCAGGGCAGCTTCCTCGCTGCGCCAGATGAGCTCGACCAGCGGAATGGCGCCTTCCAGCACCGCCTCGAATGCCCTGACGCCCGAGGCGCGGATGAGATCGTCTGGGTCCTGCCCGGTGGGAAGCGTCGCGAAGGCGAGGCTGTGGCCGGGCTTCAAGAGGGGGAGGGCGCGATGCGCGGCACGCAGGGCGGCGCGCTGACCGGCACTGTCGCCATCGAAGCAGAGCACCGGCGTCTCGACCATCGACCAGAGCCGCTCGATCTGCGCTTCAGTGAGCGCCGTGCCGAGTGGCGCGACCGCTTCCGCAATCCCGGCCTGGGCGATCGCGATGACGTCCATATAGCCCTCGACGACGACGATGCGGCCGGACTTGCGCGCGGCCGGGGCCGCCTTGTCGAGATTGTAGAGCGTGCGCCCCTTGTCGAAGAGCGGGGTCTCCGGCGAGTTCAGATATTTGGGCTCGCCCTGGCCGAGAATGCGTCCGCCGAAAGCGATGACCCGCCCGCGCTGGTCTCTGATCGGGATCATCAGGCGCCCACGGAAGCGATCGTAGCTCTCTCGCGCCGGCTTGCCGGCCTCTTCCTCCGGCTTGATGAGCATGCCGGTCTCCACCAGCATCTCTTCCGGGAAGCTCTTCAGCGCGTCCTTGAGCTTACTGCGGCTGTCCGGCGCGAAGCCGAGGCCGAAGGCGCGGCGCGTCTGGTCGGTAAGCCCGCGCTTTGAGAGATAAGCGCGAGCCTCCCTGCCCTCGATCCCGTCCAACTGCGCCACGAACCAGTCCTGCGACGCGTTTGTCACGTCGTGCAGGGATTGCGCCTTCTCGGCCCGCTTGGCCGCGCGCGGATCGGGCGCGGGCACGTCCATACCCGCCGCTGCCGCCAGCTCCTTGATCGCATCCATGAACGGCAGGCCGCGCTGGTCGGTCATCCAGCGGATCGCATCGCCATGCGCGCCGCAACCGAAGCAGTGATAGAAGCCCTTCTCGTCGTTGATCGTGAAGCTCGGCGTCTTCTCGTTGTGGAAGGGGCAGCAGGCCTTGTACTCGCGCCCGGCCTTCTGGATGCGCGTCGTGTTGCCGATCAGGGCGGAAAGCACCGTCCGGGCGCGCAGCTCATCGAGCCATTGGGGGGTGAGTGTCACTCGAAAACACTCCGGCTGACGGCGGAGGAGAAGGAAAGTTCCCTGAGGAGGGAACGGCGATTCACCCCAAAGCCGCCTTCACCAGCCCGCTCGCCTTGCTCATGTCGAGCACGGTGCCGTGCCGCTCCTTGAGCGTCGCCATCACGCGGCCCATGTCCTTGACCGAGCCGGCGCCAAGCTCCGCCTTGATTGCCTCGATCGCCGCGCGCGTCTCGTCCTCGCTCAACTGCTTCGGCAGGAAGCTCTCGATCACGTCGACCTCGGCCTGCTCCTGCGCGGCCAGTTCGGCGCGGCCGCCGGCCTCGTACATCGAGATCGACTCGCGGCGCTGCTTCACCATCTTCTGCAGCACCTCGACGACGAGCGCGTCGTCCTCCGGAATCTGGCTCGCCGTGCGCAGCTCTATATCGCGGTCCTTGATCTTCGCGAGGATCAGGCGAACGGCCGCAAGCCGGCCTTTATCGCCGCTTTTCATCGCCTCTATCTGGGCAGCCTTTATGCCATCGCGAATCATCACGCCGTCTCCGAGTCACCATGCGGGAAAGGAACGGATATAGGGCCTATTCGGAAATTTTAATAGATTGACCGTGCTGGTTCGAAATCCTAGTGACCCGGCCGTTTAGCCTGCGCGGCGGCGCCGGCCAAAAAGCGAAAAAGAAGGATCGTATCTGCCATGGCGAACGCCAAATACCCGACCGTGCCCAATGGAGCGACGGGGGTATTGGTATTGGCCGACGGTACCGTCATCTTCGGCCGCGGCTTCGGCGCGATCGGTGCGGAAGTGGGCGAGCTCTGCTTCCACACCGCGATGACCGGCTATCAGGAAATCATGACCGACCCGAGCTTTGCGGGCCAGATCATCACGTTCACTTTTCCCCATATCGGCAATGTCGGCACCAATCCGGACGATCTGGAGGCGGACACTCCCTGGGCGCTCGGCTGCATCGTGCGCGAGGACGTCACCGCGCCCTCCAACTTCCGCAATGTCCAGCCATTCGACCAGTGGCTGAAGGCGCGCGGCCGCATCGGCCTGTCCGGCGTCGACACGCGCGCGCTCACGCGCCGCATCCGCATGGCCGGCGCGCCCAATGCGGTGATCGCGCATGATCCCAATGGCGCGTTCGACCTGAAAGCTTTGCACGAGAAGGCGAAGGCCTGGCCGGGCCTCGAAGGCATGGACCTCGCCATCGAAGTGACCGGTGAGCAGCGCGACTGGTCCGGCGGCCCCTGGAAGCTCGGCTTCGGTTATGAAGCAGACGGGGAGGGGGACAGGCCTCATGTCGTGGCGATCGACTATGGCGCCAAGCACAACATTTTCCGCAATCTCGTGAAGGCCGGCGCCAAGGTGACGGTGCTGCCCGCGACGGCGACCTTCGATCAAATCATGTCGTTCAAGCCGGCGGGCGTGTTCCTGTCGAACGGCCCTGGCGATCCGGCCGCGACCGCCGACTATGCCGTGCCGGTGATCCGCAAGCTGATAGACACCAACATGCCGATCTTCGGCATCTGCCTTGGCCATCAGCTCCTCGGCCTCGCCGCGGGCGGCAAGACGCGCAAGATGTATCAGGGTCATCGTGGCGCCAATCACCCGGTCAAGCGGCTGGAGGACGGGGTCGTCGAGATCACGAGCATGAACCATGGCTTCGCGCTCGACGCGACGAGCTTGCCGGCCAATGTCGTCGAGACGCATGTCAGCCTGTTCGACGGCTCGAACTGCGGCATCGCCTTCACCGACAAGCCGGTCTTCGCCGTGCAATATCACCCCGAGGCCTCGCCGGGCCCGCAGGACAGCTTCTATCTGTTCAAGCGGTTCGTGGAGGGGCTCAAGTGATCCTGCTGCCGATACTGGCAGCCGGTGCCGTCATCGATACGCCGAAGCTCCAGCGGCAGCTCGATTTCATGGTCGGCCTGTGCCGCGCGAATGAGGTCGTCCGCTTCGTCGCGCATGAGGGCAATGTCGTGACGATGGAGATGCGCAAGCCGGGCCTGCCCAGCGTCAGCGAGAACAAGGCGTTTCAGTGCGCGCTGGCCAAGGTGAAGGACCGCGCCGACCTGCGGCTGGAGGCGCCTGCGCAATGAGCCTCAAGCTGCCCGAGGTCGATCCCGCCCGGCTGGAAGCGGAATGGGAAGCGGACAAGGATATCCTCGTCCAGCTCGCCGCCAATGGCGACAAGGCCCATCTGCCGCGGCCGGTAGACGTGAGCTTCCGTGGGACGGAAGAGGATTTCGAGCGCGTCCTGAACGTCGCCAGCCAGTTCGGCTTCGTCGAGCTGGACCGCGAAGTGGGCGAGGATGGCGAACTCTACCTGTTCCTCGAATGCGAGAGCGCGGTCGATGAGCAGTCGATCCGCGCGCTCACCCGCAAATGTGTCCAGATCGAGCTGCTGTTCGGCGTCGAATATGACGGCTGGGGCTGCGAAGCGCAGGCGGGAGCGGTGCATTGATTCCGGCAATTGATCCCGATCGCTGGGAAGAAGTTTGGGCTGCGGATTTGGATGTGTTGAGAAGCCTTGCCGAGCAAGGCGATCGGTCTGAAGTTCCTCGTCTGGTAGACGTTAGCTTTCGTGGTTCGGCCGATGCTCTTGATCGTCTCCAGGCTTCCGCAGCCAATTTCGGATTCGTGATACAGTCGCGAGATCCGAACGGCCCTCAAGAGCCTTGGCTATTTCTGGAGCGTATTCAACCCATTGATTTGGAAACGATGCGCGAATTCACCATGACCTACCTTCAGATAGAAGACTCCTTTGGCGTCGAATGTGATGGGTGGGGTTGCGTAGCGCAGAACGGAATCGGCCAATAATGCCCAAAAGAACTGACATCTCCTCCATCCTCATCGTCGGCGCGGGGCCGATCATCATCGGTCAGGCGTGCGAGTTCGATTATTCGGGCACGCAGGCCTGCAAGGCACTGAAGGAGGAGGGGTACCGGATCATTCTGGTGAACTCCAATCCGGCCACGATCATGACTGACCCGGAGATGGCCGACGCGACCTATGTCGAGCCGGTGACGCCGGAGATCGTCGCCAAGATCATCGAGAAAGAGCGCCCCGACGCGATCCTGCCGACCATGGGCGGCCAGACCGCGTTGAACACCGCGCTCGCGCTGTTCAACGACGGCACGCTGGCGAAATATGGCGTGCAGATGATCGGCGCCGATGCCGAGGCGATCGACAAGGCTGAGGACCGGATCAAGTTCCGCAACGCCATGGACAAGATCGGCCTGGAATCGGCCCGCTCGCGCATTGCCCACACGATGGAAGAGGCGATGGAAGCGCTGGAATTTACCGGCCTGCCGTCGATCATCCGGCCCAGCTTCACCATGGGCGGCACCGGTGGCGGCATCGCCTATAACCGCGACGAGTTCATGAACATCGTGCGCGGCGGCCTCGATGCCTCGCCGACCACCGAGGTGCTGATCGAGGAGTCGCTGCTCGGCTGGAAGGAATATGAGATGGAAGTCGTCCGCGACCGCGCGGACAACGCCATCATCATCTGCTCCATCGAGAATGTGGACCCGATGGGTGTGCACACGGGCGATTCGATCACGGTCGCGCCGGCGCTGACGCTGACCGACAAGGAATATCAGATCATGCGCAACGCCAGCATCGCGGTGCTGCGCGAGATCGGCGTCGAGACCGGCGGCTCCAACGTCCAGTTCGCGGTCAATCCCAAGGATGGCCGCCTGATCGTCATCGAGATGAACCCGCGCGTGTCGCGCAGCTCGGCGCTCGCCTCCAAGGCGACCGGCTTCCCGATCGCCAAGGTCGCGGCCAAGCTGGCCGTCGGTTACACGCTCGACGAGATCCAGAACGACATAACCGGCGTCACACCCGCGAGCTTCGAACCGACCATCGATTATGTCGTGACCAAGATCCCGCGCTTCGCCTTCGAGAAGTTCAAGGGCGCCGAGCCGCTGCTCGGCACGGCCATGAAGTCGGTCGGCGAAGTCATGGCGATCGGCCGCAACATCTACGAATCCATGCAGAAGGCGCTGCGCGGCCTCGAAACCGGCCTGTCCGGCTTCAATCAGGTCGATCATCTGGTCGGCGCCAGCCGGGACGAGATCATCGCCGCGCTCGGCCAGCCGACGCCGGACCGACTGCTGATCGCCGCGCAGGCGCTGCGCGAGGGCCTCAGCGTCGCTGACATTCACGCCGTCTCGAAGTTCGACCCCTGGTTCCTGGAGCGACTTGCGGAGATCGTCGCGGCCGAGAACGAGGTGCTCGACAATGGCCTCCCGCGCGATGCCGAGGGCATGCGCCGCCTGAAGGCCATGGGCTTCTCGGACAAGCGCCTGGCCTGGCTGGCGTTGCAGTCCGCCAATCTGCGCCCCGGCATGGACAGCGCGATCCGTCGCGGTTCCGGCCTCGTTCGCGATGCTGTCGTCGCCATGACCGGCGGCGTGACCGAGGAAGAGGTGCGCGCGCTGCGCCACAAGCTCGGCGTGCGGCCCGTGTTCAAGCGGATCGACACCTGCGCGGCCGAGTTCGAGGCCAGGACGCCCTATATGTACTCGACCTATGAGGCGCCGACCTTTGGCGAGCCGGAGAACGAGGCGTTCCCGTCCGATCGCAGGAAGGTCGTCATCCTCGGCGGCGGGCCGAACCGCATCGGCCAGGGCATCGAGTTCGACTATTGCTGTTGCCACGCCTGTTTCGCGCTGGAAGATGCCGGCTACGAGACGATCATGATCAACTGCAATCCGGAAACGGTCAGCACCGATTATGACACGTCGGACCGGCTCTATTTCGAACCGCTGACGGCCGAGGACGTGCTGGAAATCCTGCATGTCGAGCAGTCGGCCGGCGAGCTTGCGGGCGTCATCGTCCAGTTCGGTGGCCAAACGCCGCTGAAGCTCGCGCAGGCGCTTGAGACGGCCGGCATCCCGATCCTCGGCACCTCGCCGGATGCGATCGACCTTGCCGAAGACCGCGAGCGGTTCGCGGCACTGATCACCAAGCTCGACCTTCTCCAGCCCGCCAACGGCATCGCGCGCTCGCGCGACGAGGCAATCGCGGTCGCCAATCGCATCGGTTATCCGGTGCTGATGCGGCCGAGCTACGTGCTTGGCGGCCGCGCCATGGAGATCGTCGACGGTCAGGCGCAGCTCGAGGAATATATCGCCACCGCCGTGCAGGTCTCCGGCGACTCGCCGGTGCTGATCGATCAGTATCTGCGCGATGCCGTCGAGGTGGACGTGGATGCCTTGTGTGACGGCACGGACGTCGTCGTTGCAGGCGTGCTCCAGCATATCGAGGAAGCCGGCGTCCATTCGGGCGACAGCGCCTGCTCTTTGCCGCCCTACAGCCTGCCTGCGGACATCATCGCCGAGATCGAGCGGCAGACCGAAGTGCTCGCCCGCGCGCTCAGCGTGCGCGGCCTCATGAACATCCAGTTCGCGGTGAAGGACGGCAAGGTCTACCTCATCGAGGTGAACCCGCGCGCCTCGCGCACCGTCCCCTTCGTGGCCAAGGCCATCGGCACGCCGATCGCCAAGATTGCCTCGCGCGTCATGGCGGGGGAGAAGTTGGCCGATCTGCCGAAGATCGACCGCAATGCGATCTCGCACATCGCGGTCAAGGAAGCCGTCTTCCCGTTCAACCGCTTCCCGGGTGTCGATCCCGTCCTCTCACCCGAAATGAAGTCCACCGGTGAAGTCATGGGAATTGATAGCGATTTCGCGACAGCGTTTGCCAAGGCACAGATCGGTGCGGGAACGATCCTGCCGAAGGACGGCACCGTGTTCATTTCGGTGAAGGACAGCGACAAGGGCGTGATCCTGCCTGCCGCCCGCAAGATCAGCGAGCTGGGTTTCACGATCATCGCGACCGGCGGCACGGCGCGCTACCTGCAGGATCAGGGCATCGCCGTCGAGGAAGTGAAGAAGGTCGCCGAAGGGCGGCCGCACATCGTCGACCGGATCACCGATGGCGGGGTCGATCTCATCTTCAATACGACGGAAGGCTGGCAGTCGCTCAAGGACAGCCAGGCGATCCGCACGAGCGCCCTGCGCCTCAAGGTTCCGAGTTTCACCACGGCGGCCGCGAGCCTCGCCGCGGTGGACGCGATCGAGGCCTTGCGCGCACGTCCCCTTGAAGTGAAGCCTCTCCAATCCTATTATCAGGCGTCGCACGACTGATATCCGACACATAGAAATCAGCTGCGCGCTGGCCGGAACCGCCGGTCGGCAAGGGAGTTCGCGCTTCGGGACAGGCCCGGACGGATGGAATTGGGGAGTTATATGGCGACCGTTGAGAAGATGCCGATGCTGCAGGTTGGCTATGACAAGCTGACGGAGCAGGTGCGTGCCCTCAAAGCGGAGCGTCCCTTGATCGTGGAAGCGATCGAGGAAGCGCGTGCGCACGGTGACCTTTCGGAAAACGCCGAATATCATGCCGCCAAGGAGCGCCAGGGTCAGGTCGAGGCGTCGATCGCCGACATCGAGGACAAGCTCTCGCGCGCTCAGGTCATCGATCCCAAGAGCCTCTCGGGCGACAAGATCATCTTCGGCGCGACGGTGACGTTGCAGGACGAGGACGATCAGCCGGTGCGCTATCAGATCGTCGGCCAGGCGGAGGCGGACGCCAAGCTCGGTATGATCAGCTATAATTCGCCGCTGGGCCGTGCGCTCATTGGCCGCCAGGTCGGCGAGGAAGTCGAAGTCACGGTTCCGTCCGGCGACAAGTTCTACCTGGTCGATAAGATTGAGTTCATCTGAGAATCGCGCGCCGCGTGAGGCTAGCATCATGGCGGTGACGCTTCCCCGTGGGCCGGCTACGAACATCCTGGCCGGCCTCACTTTTCTAGCTTTCCTGCCAGTCTATCTGACCGGCCAGACGGATCGCGCCGCGATTCTGGCTGGCTTCATCCCGGAGCGCGTCAATGCGCTCGCCGCCCAAGGCATCTCGATCGACATACCGTGGCTCCCGCTCTGGCTGACGCCGCTCAGCGCGACCTTGATCCATTCGGACTGGCTGCATCTCGCTTTCAATCTGATGATGCTGATATTTTGCGGCCGCTATGTCGAACAGTTGCTGGGGCAGGGGCGGCTGATCCTCATTTACGTCGTCGGTGCCTATGCCGCCGCGATCGGGCAATGGGCAATTGCGACACTGACCTCCGCCAATGGCGAGACAGTCATCCCGATGATCGGCGCAAGCGGCGCCATTTCAGCGCTGCTCGGCACCTATGCGATGATTTACAGCCAGCGCGGCGTGCGCGCGCTGGGGCCGGTGCCGGCCTATGTCGTGCGCATGCTCTGGCTCGCTGCCGCCTGGACGATCCTGCAATTGCTGATCGCGCTGGCCGGCGGGTTCGATGCGCTGTTCGGCAGCGTGGCCATCGGCGCGCATATCGGCGGGTTCATTGCGGGGCTGTTGCTGGCCCGCCCGCTGTTGTCCTGGCGCTTCCGGCCGCTCTGACCGGTCAATCGACCTGCGGGTCTTGGGCTTCCCCCGCCGGATCAAGCAGACGGTGCAGATGCACGATGACATAGCGCATCTCGGCGTCATCGACCGTGCGCTGGGCCGCGCCGCGCCAGGCCTTTTCGGCGCTGGCATAGTCCGGATAGACGCCGACCAGCTCGATCGAGCTCAGATCCTGAAATTCGAGTGTCTGCGGGTTCGTGACGCGCCCGCCCATGACGAGATGCAAAAGGCTCAATGGAAGCTCCCAGAGTGAACGGCATTCGGCGGTAGCCGTGTTTCGGCCTGCGCTAGCAGCGTCCCTGCGCCATGCCAAGCCGATGCGCGTCGCTCAGCCTTCCTCGGCGTCCGTCTTGCCCGGTGCCAGCTTCCTGCTCTGCGTGCGAATGCGCTCGCCGACCGCGCTCGCGGCCTTGCCGGCGGCGCTGCGCATTGCGGCCTTCCGCTGGTCGTTGAGACCGGCGACGACGATCTTTGCGGTTTCGCTGGTCGCAGCGGCCCTGATGGCCCGGCCGGCGATCTTTCCGGCCTTTCCGGCAATGGCGACACGCGGCATGAAGATACCGATGATGGCACCGGCTGCGGCGGCGGCCGCCACGGCGGCAATCGGATGCTCCTGAAACAGCCGGTTGGTCTCTGCCGCCGCACGATAGGTCTTCTCGCGAGTATCCTCGATCACCGCTTCACTGGTCTCGCGGGTCACGGCAATCACGTCGGTTGCTGTTTTGCGCACGCGGGCGACACTTTCGCGGGCCTTGGCCCGAACCGCTTCGACGGGTGTCGCGCCTTCGTCAGTCGTCATCGATCTGCCTCCACAGGCGCCGGTTCAGCCAGACCAGCTGTGCGCCTCTCATCCCATATAGAGCAGCGAGCCGCGCCGGCCGCCAGAAGATCACGGCAATGAGGCCCAGCACCCCGGAGGCTGCCATCAGGGGGTGGCGGCGCAACGCCTGACGCATGTCGCTGCGGACCTCGTCCGCCTTGTCGCTTGCCGCGACGAGCGCGTCGCCCTTGAGGCGGTCGAACGAGAGCCGCCGCTGCGTACTCTGGAGCGAGCTGATAAAGCGCAGGCGAGCGACCGTGGCTCGCTCACGCGCGCGGATCAGCCGTTCTTCAGGATCGACCTTGCTCACGGGCCTTTCCCTTCAAGCAAACGAATGAAGGTCCGCCGTGCCGCCAGCGCGAAGCCGACGGCAGCGAGGATCGAGACGCCGGCGATGATGAGGCTCGCCCAGAGCCAGCCGACATAGGGCGCCAGCGCGATGATAGTCGAGCCGATCAGGATCACGACACCCATGACGAGGAAGATGAGCGCCAGCGTCGCCAGCGCTAGCCATTTGCGCAGCCCGTCGGCAATGAGCGCCGCCTTGAGCTTCGCCCAGTGCAGTTCAGCTTCGGCCAGTTCCCGGCCCGAGGCGATGAGCCGCTCGACGCTGGCTTTGATGGAGCCGTCGTCGGGCGGCGGCGCCACCGTCTCTTTGAGGTCCGCGTCGCTCTCGCTCATCGTTCAGGATCTGGCCGATCGTCCTCGCTGTCTCAGGCGTCGTTCGAGTTGCCGCGCATCATCCGCATGAGCACGAAGCCCACGACGGCAGCCGCGCCGATCGCGACCGCCGGGCTTTTGCGCACGAAGTTGCGCGCTTCTTCCGCGAGCTGATCGACATCCTTGTCGTCCAGCGATTTGGCTGCACCGGCAACGGTTTCCGCCGCCTTGCGGGCATAGTCGCCATATTGCGGGCCGAGCTTGGAATCGACCGTCTCGGCCGTGTCGGAGATCAGTTTGGAAAGGCCGGCAAGGGCTTCGCCGGTCGTGTTTTTGGCGCTGGTCGCAGCGTCGCGCGCGGTAGCCTTGGCCTGCTCGGCGAAGTCGCCGGCCTGCTCGCGCCAGTTGGCGCCGGCGCTGCTCTCCGTGCCGTTGCTGTGCGCGGCTTTGGCTTCCTTCAGCGCTGCGGCCTTGGTTGCGGAGGGCTTCCTGGCGGCGGGTTTCTTCGTTGCCGCGGATGTTGCGGGTTTGCGCTTGGGCGATGTGCTGCTCGTCTCGGCCATGATGGTTCCTTTCTGGCAAAACGTTGCCCCTCGCTTTTCGATATAGCAAGGGTTTGTCCCATTAACAGACCCTCTCGGCCTTCGTTCCCGAGACTGTGTCGCGCTTGCCGCACCGGCCGGCATTGCCATAGCCCGGAGCGCTCGCTAAGCGGCGGCGCAAGTCCGTGCAGCCGTGAGGGGTAACACCGCCATGACCGAAATTCTCGACATCCATGCTCGCCAGATTCTCGACAGCCGCGGTAATCCGACCGTCGAAGTCGATGTTCTGCTGGAAGACGGCAGCTTCGGCCGTGCCGCCGTGCCCTCGGGGGCCTCGACCGGTGCCTACGAAGCGGTGGAAAAGCGCGACGGGGACAAGAGCGTCTATTTGGGCAAGGGCGTGCTCCAGGCCGTCGCCGCCGTGAACGGCGAGATCAGCGACGCGATCATCGGCATGGACGCCGAAGACCAGGGCGATGTCGATGCGGCGATGATCGCCCTCGACGGAACCGACAACAAGGCGCGTCTCGGCGCGAATGCCATTCTCGGCGTAAGCCTCGCGGTTGCCAAGGCGGCGGCGGATGCGCGCGGCCTGCCGCTCTATCGGTATGTCGGCGGCGTTTCGGCGCATGTCCTGCCCGTGCCGATGATGAACATCATCAATGGCGGCGAGCATGCCGACAATCCGATCGACTTCCAGGAATTCATGATCATGCCGGTCGGCGCCGAGAGCATCGCCCACGCCGTGCAGATCGGTTCGGAAATTTTCCATACGCTGAAGAAGGGCCTGCACGACAAGGGCCTTGCGACCGGCGTCGGTGACGAAGGTGGCTTCGCGCCGAACATCGCGTCCACGGTCGAAGCGCTCGACTTCATCATGCAGAGCATCGAGAAGGCCGGCTACAAGCCGGGCGAGAATGTCATGCTTGCGCTCGATTGCGCCGCGACTGAATTTTTCAAGGACGGCAAATATGTCATTTCGGGCGAGGGTCTGTCGCTCTCGCCGGGCGAGATGGCTGACTATCTCGCCGATCTCGTGGCGCGCTACCCGATCAAGTCGATCGAGGACGGCATGAGCGAGGACGATTTCGAAGGCTGGAAGGCGCTGACCGACAAGATTGGCCACAAGTGCCAGCTGGTCGGCGACGACCTGTTCGTCACCAATCCCAAGCGCCTTGCCATAGGCATCGAGAAGGGCCTCGCCAATTCGATGCTGGTGAAGGTCAACCAGATCGGCTCGCTCACAGAGACGCTGGCGGCCGTCGATATGGCGCATCGCGCGCGCTACACCAACGTGATGTCGCACCGCTCTGGCGAGACCGAGGACGCGACCATTGCTGATCTCGCCGTCGCCACCAACTGCGGCCAGATCAAGACGGGTTCACTGGCGCGCTCGGACCGGCTCGCCAAATATAACCAGCTCATCCGCATCGAGGAGGAGCTGGGTGATCGTGCCGTCTATGCCGGAGCCGGTATTTTTCGCTGACACTGTCGGTTAGCCGGCGTGAGAGCGTTGCAGGTATGAGATTCTTCCTGCCTGCGACTCGTTTCGTCGCGTTGCGCCATTTTACACTTGCAATGACCGGGGCGGCGTGATTCCAAGGAGGAATGGCGCAACTGGCGAAATTGAGGCTGTTATTCGGGTCGGCGATGATGCCGGCGATCGCGATTGTCCTTCTGCTCATCTTCATCGCTTATGCCATCGTCGGCCCCAACGGCATTCTCGCCTGGGGAGACTATAGCCGTCAGCTCCGGCAGCGGCAGGCCGAACTCAAGATGCTGCAGGCCCAGAAGGCGGCGATCGACAACCGGGTGAAGCTGCTCGATCCGCGAAAGGTCGATCCCGACATGGCTGACGAGCTGGTTCGCCGCCAGCTTGGCGTCACGCATCCGGATGAAGTCGTCGTCCCGATGAAGTGAGCGGCATTTCGCCTTTCTCGTCTCCTAAATCACGGGTCGTTTAACCTATCTGGACATTGCGCTTGTGCGCATGCCGCGCCTATAGCTGCACAAAATTACCACGCGAGAAGGACCTGAAACATTGGCGAAGCCAGCTTCCAGCCGCTCGAGAAAGCCAGCTGCGGGCACAGCCGCGCCGGCCCCGGCCGATCATAATCGCGAGCGTCCGGCCGATCCCAAGCCGTACCAGGCCAGCAAGGAAGAACTGCTCGAATTCTACAAGCAGATGCTGCTCATTCGCCGCTTCGAGGAGCGCGCGGGCCAGCTTTACGGTCTCGGCCTGATCGGCGGTTTCTGCCATCTCTATATCGGTCAGGAAGCCGTCGCGGTCGGCATCCAGTCGGCGCTCACGCCCGGCAAGGACAGCGTGATCACCGGCTATCGCGATCATGGCCACATGCTTGCTTACGGCATCGATCCCAAGGTCATCATGGCCGAGCTGACCGGCCGCGAGGCCGGCATCTCGCGCGGCAAAGGCGGCTCGATGCACATGTTCAGTGTCGAGCATAAATTCTACGGCGGCCACGGCATCGTCGGCGCGCAGGTTTCGCTCGGCACCGGCCTCGCCTTCGGTCACAAATATAGCGAGGACGGCGGCGTCTGCGTGGCCTATTTCGGCGACGGCGCGGCCAATCAGGGTCAGGTCTACGAGAGCTTCAACATGGCCGCGCTCTGGGGCCTGCCGATCATCTACGTGATCGAGAACAACCAATATGCGATGGGCACGTCGGTTCATCGCTCCTCGTCCGAGGATCGTTTCTATCTGCGCGGCGAGAGCTTCCGTATTCCCGGCATCCAGGTAGACGGCATGGACGTGCTTGCCTGCCGTGGCGCGACCGAAGAGGCACTTGCCTGGATTCACGCGGGCAAGGGGCCGATCATCCTGGAGATGAAGACCTATCGCTATCGCGGCCACTCCATGTCCGATCCGGCGAAGTATCGCTCTCGCGACGAAGTGCAGACCATGCGCGAGACCTCCGATCCGATCGAAGGTATCAAGAAGGCGCTGGCCGATGCTGGCATCAAGGAAGACGAGCTGAAGAGCATCGACGCCGAGATCCGCAAGGTCGTGAGCGAGGCTGCGGACTTTGCGGAGACCTCGCCCGAGCCTGTAGCCGGCGAACTCTATACCGACGTTCTGGTGGAGCAGTACTAATGGGTCTCGAGATCAAGATGCCGGCCCTCTCGCCGACGATGGAAGAGGGTACGCTGGCCAAATGGCTGGTGAAGGAAGGCGACGAGGTCAAGGCCGGCGACATCATGGCCGAGATCGAGACCGACAAGGCGACGATGGAGTTCGAGGCGGTCGACGAAGGTACGATCGAGAAGATCCTGATCGCCGAGGGCACCGACAATGTGAAGGTCGGCACCGTGATCGCGCTGTTGACCGGCGAAGGCGAAGCGGCGGCTGCGCCGGCGCCCGCGGCCGTGGAAGCGCCCAAGGCCGAGGCCGCCGCGGAAGAGCCCGCGCCGAAGAAGGCCGAGAGCGGCACCAGCAATCTGGGTGGCGGCAAGGCCGTCGCCGTGACCGATCCGGCGATCCCGGAAGGCACGCAGATGGTCAAGACGACCGTCCGCGAGGCCCTGCGCGACGCCATGGCCGAGGAAATGCGCAAGGATCCGCGCGTGTTCTTGATGGGCGAGGAAGTCGCCGAGTATCAGGGCGCCTACAAGGTGACGCAGGGCCTGCTCGACGAGTTCGGTCCCAAGCGCGTCATCGACACGCCGATCACCGAGCATGGCTTTGCCGGCATCGGCGCGGGCGCGGCGATGGGTGGCCTGCGTCCGGTCGTCGAGTTCATGACATTCAACTTCGCCATGCAGGCGATCGACCACATCATCAACTCTGCTGCCAAGACCAATTACATGTCCGGCGGCCAGATGCGCTGCCCGATCGTGTTCCGCGGTCCCAATGGCGCCGCCTCGCGCGTCGCCGCGCAGCATAGCCAGAATTATGGCCCGTGGTACGCTGCGGTGCCGGGTCTGGTCGTCATCGCGCCCTATGACAGCTCGGACGCCAAGGGCCTGCTCAAGGCCGCGATCCGCAGCGAGGATCCGGTGGTCTTCCTCGAGAACGAACTCGTCTACGGACGCAGCTTCGACGTGCCGCAGGTCGAGGATCATGTCCTGCCGATCGGCAAGGCGCGCATCGTCCGTCCCGGCAAGGACGTGACAATCGTCAGCTACTCGATCGGCGTCGGCGTTGCGCTGGACGCGGCCGAGCAGCTCTCCGGCGAAGGCATCGATGCCGAAGTGATCGACCTGCGCACCCTGCGCCCGCTCGACACAGCGACCGTGCTGCAGAGCCTCGCCAAAACCAACCGTGTCGTCGTGGTCGAGGAAGGCTGGCCGGTCTGCTCGATTTCCTCGGAGATCATGGCAGTCTGCATGGAGCAGGGCTTCGACGATCTCGATGCGCCGGTGCTGCGCGTCACCAACGAGGATGTGCCGCTGCCTTATGCGGCCAATCTCGAAAAGGCGGCGATCATCGATTCCGCGCGCGTCGTCGCGGCCGCCAGGAAGGTCTGCTACAAGAGCTGAGGCGTTGATCCCCGCGCGGGATCAGCAGGTCGAAGGCGTCGCGCCTTCGTTGTTGTAGATGCCCGTGCCGCCATTGCCGGCATAGTCGCGATTGTCGCGCACTGTCATGGCTGCAATGTCCTTGATCACCGTCGTCGGGACCAGTCGTGACGAGATAAGCGGCTGGTAGTCATAGGCGACCTCGACGAACATCACGGCGGTGTCGTCCGGCGTGGTGACGGTCTGTCCGGCCGGACCCATGTTGTTCTTGTTGGTGTCTCCCTGCACGCCGTAGCTTGAGCTGTAGGTCTTGCCGCCATAGCAGCGCTGCCAGCGGATCTTGAACTTGCTCGTCGTATTCGGGTTGGCCACAGGCTCGAGGCTGGAGACGATGACACGGCCGCGCGTTGAGAGGTCGAGCGCGCCGGCTTGCAGGTTTGCGCCGATGAGGAGATCGTTGATCTGCGTCTCGCTGATTTGCGGCGCGGTGAGCAGGCTGTTCGTGCCGATGCGGGAGGCATTGTCGGCGACGTGGAGCGCGATCTGGCTGATCCGCAGCTTGGTGATCGCATAGTTGGTGAGTTCCGCGCCTGACAGGAACATCGCGAGGATGATCGGCGAGGTGAGCGCGAACTCGACGGCCGCGAGGCCGCTCGTGTCGCCCCGCAATCGATGAAGGGATGCAGCGAGCGGTCTCATGACGGCGCATCCACATCGGGCGTGCCCATGCCGCAATTATCGACCGTTGGGGTCGCATATTGCTCCTGGTCGCCAAAGGGCTGGTTGGCAAGCACGGTAGAGGCAGTCAGCGTCGTCGTGCCGCGACCGCCGATCAGCTTGTCGAGCGGGAACATGCGCGGATAGCTGATCGTCACGGTGTAGACCATATTGTCGCGCGCGCCGGCGCGATCCGCAGAGTCGCCTCCGTCGCGATCGAACAGTCCGTTGTTGTTCGCATCGACATAGGCTTCGCCATTGTTGCACTTGCCGTCGCGATAGGGGCTGCCGGCGGCGGAGTCCGTGAAGGCTTCGGCTTGCGCCGCCGCAGCCTTGGAGAAAGTCTTGTAGAAGCGGCGGGCGACTGTGACCGTGGCGGTATTGTGCAGAGTGCCGAGCTGCGCCTTGACCCGGTCGTCGATCGTGTCGCGCGTCGTTGTCGATGTGCCGGCGGCGGTCTCCAGCGTACCGTCACGCGCGGCCTTCTGCAGGGCGCCCTGCAAGACGCCCTGCATGTAGAGGGTGTGGCCGATGTCGAGTGAGCCGAGCAGCAGCACGATCAGTGCGGGCGAGATGAGTCCGAACTCGAGGATGGTCGTGCCCTGCTGCGCGGTGCGGAGGCGCCGCAGCCGCTCGGCAAGGGGGCGGGCAATCGTGTGAACCGTCGCCATGGCTCAGCTCGTCAGCCTGAGTTCGGCGATTTCGGAAGCGATCTGCTTGAAGTTCGAGATCAACGTGGCCGTATCTGCGGCCGAGAAATATTTGCCGCTCGTGGCGCACGCCTGAAGGCGCGCTTCGGTCGTCGCATTGATACCGCCGCCATAGGAAATGACCCACAACGTGATGTTCTTGTTCTTGATGGCGGTGCAGAGCGCCGTGAGGTGCGCGTTGATCATCCGCGCCGTGGAACTGTCGGTGCCCGAGCCGCCGCCTTCGTTGTTGACCGGCGCGTAGGTCGTCTGGCGACGATCCCACCAGCTGATGCCGTAGGCCATATAGTCGTCGTTATACGACATGGTGTCGCCGTCGGTCATGAAGATGATGTGGCGCTGGATAGCGCCGCCGCCGGACGTCTGGGCATTCTCGCTGGCGAAGATGCCGGTGGGCGAGATGAAGCGCGCGCCCCAGATCATGCCGATGTCGTGATATGTGTTGCCGATGGCGGTGAGCGAGTCGACATAAGTGACGAAGCTGTCGGACGTGTACCAGGTCTGCAGCTTCTTCGCCTCGGTCGTGCAGTAATGGGTGGGCTGGTCGAAGTTGCTCGACGACGTCACATTGGAGGTGGTGTCACTGCCGCCCGAGTAGCGGAAATAGACGGCGCCACCGAGCTGCGGCCCCCATTGGGTGCCGGCGACATTGGGATCGGGCAGCAGATCGATGTTCATGTCGTTGGCGTCCGACGGGATCGTGCCCCATTCGTCGCTCGGATCATGATCGGAATTCTTCGTGGCCGATGCCTGGCGTTCCTCGACGCAGCCGGTCCAGGAGACATTGGTATTGGTGCCGCTGCTGCCGATGGGAAGCGCGACACTGCTGTTCCAGCTGCTGCCGCCGGCCTTGAGGCCACTCACATCGAACGTGACCTGCTTGTAGGTCCAGTTGCTGAAGACCTGCGTGGTGCCGGTCTGTGCATACGTGGTGGTCGTGTCCGTGCGCAGCCGGCGGCAGCTGCGAGTGTCGCCGCTCGTGTCGGACGCGCCGCTCCATCCCCACTCGCCTGTGCTGCCGCCCGAGGTAGCGGCGCCGTCATGCGGGAAGGTCGTAGCGACTGTCGCTGTGGGCACCGGGCCGCCGGACGAGGTCGCCGTCGGGCTGAAGCCGCCCCAACCATCGAAATTTTCGTTTTTCATATAGCCCAGGCACTGTGTCTGACTGATGCTGATCTGGCTGCCCCAGCCATTGGTATAGACCTCCCAATAGGGGCCGTTCACTGTCGGGCTATTGGCGGAATAGATCGGTTGGTCAGTGAAGTTCGCTTGGCGCGACTGGTAGGCCCAGCTGTTGGCGAGCGCGTCGTTGGGCAGGAGCTTGCCGACGTTCACATTGACGGAATAGGGCATGAAGCCGAGCCGGATCTGCGCGGTGCCGCTGTAGGTCGTCGCCGAGGGATCGTTGCCGCAGACCTCGGCCGTGTTCACCTTGAGGAGTGCTTCATAGAAGCATTTGACCGCGCTCTTGAGGCCCGTGATTTTCGCGCCGACAGCCGGCACGTTGCCGTTGTTCGAGCACCACGCATCGCCGGCCGCACAATTCATGGAACCGGTGACGTCGAGCACGAACATGACGTCCGTGTTCGGAATTTCCATCTTGGCGGTGCAAGTGACCGCGAGGTTGCGCGAGCTCATGCCGAAGACGCGCATGATGGTCATCGGCACGGCGACGCTGACGTTGCCGGTCACGGTGCCGTTGCTCTCCGTGTAGTTTCGGGTCAGCGTGCCGGTGCCATAGGCATTGGTCTTGAAGTTGGTCGCGAAGAGTTCGTTGGCGCGCGCCTGCGCGCTGGTCGTGCCGCCCGTTGTCCAGGCACCGGCACCCATGACCTTGCGGCCGGCGAGCGCGCCGGCGTCACAAGCATGTTGCAGGCGCGTCTTCGTCAGGTAGAGACGACTCATGTCGACCCCGCCGCCGATCAGGCCTGCCAACGGAATCATGGCAGCCGCCGCAAGCGCGATGGTGTTGCCCGCGGCATCGCGGCCCAATCGCGTCAGAAAGGATGCACCCGTGCGCTCGCGCGTCATGTCTGCCTTCATTGCATCGACTTTCCCGGTCCGGCGGATCGATCGCTCCGCCACGAAGCCACATCGGCCAATAGCGCCGGGTGGTGGACGGAAGCCTAAGCGGGATGGTTGACGGGCCGTGAACGCTACGGAAAACAAAGATGTTTCGCTGGCGCCGCTATCACCGTTGCCACGCCTGCTGCTGGCCTATGCGCCGCCGGACCTGCGCGCCTGGCATCAGCTGTGCTGGTTGCTGGACCAGCGCCTTGCGGCAGTGGTGAAAAGGGGGGGCGATCCGACGATCGCGGCGATCCGGCTTGCCTGGTGGGATGCCGTGCTGGTCGAGCAGGATGCCGGGAAAGGCGGCGGCGAGCCTCTCGTCGAGCAATGGCGGGCGATCGCGCCGGAAGGTTCCGGGGCGCGGGCCGAGCGACTGATCGACGGATGGCGCATGCTTGCCTCGCCCGATCCGATGGGGGCCGATGAACTCGCTGCCTATGCGGCGGCGCGCGGCGGCGGCCTGTTCTCGCTGATAGCGGCGGGATCGGAGCAGGACGAGGCCGTCGAGCGAGCCGGTCGGCAATGGGCGCTCTGGGACCTTGCCGGCCATGTCCGTGACAGGGCGCTCGCGGGCCTTGCGCTGGAGGTTGCGCGCGCGCAAGGACCGGGCGCCGCGCCGTCCGACGCCGCGCTGAAACCGCTCCGCCTCGCACAGGCCGTCGCGAGACCGGACATCGTGGCAGGCAACGTGCCAGTGGGCGGCTTCTCGCTGCGTCATTATGGGCGCTTGCTGCTGGCCTCGATCCGCGGCTAGTCTCGCCGCGTCGCAGGATGGGCGGGGGAGCCATGGGACGCTTTCTGGCAGGATCGATCGCCGCATTGCTGCTCGTCGCGGCAGGGCTGTTCTGGTGGCAGGGCGAGGCCGACCGGCAAACGCGGCCGCTGGTCGCGCAGGGCGGCGCCAAGGCGCAGCCGCCGACCCTGCCGGGCGAGGGCGATCCCGATGCACGCGGCGCACCGCCCCCGGGGCCGCCCGCTGCCGCCCAGCGCACGCGCGAACAACGGCGCTTCGACCGCTATGACCGCAATCGGGACAGCGCGATTACCCGCGTCGAGATGCTCTCGACCCGTTCCGCCGCGTTCCGCAAGCTCGACAAGGACGGGAACAACCTTCTCTCGTTCGAGGAATGGGCCGTGCGGACATCCGACCGGTTTGCCGGGGCGGATGCCAACAAGGACGGCAAGCTGAACGCGGCCGAGTTTGCGACGACGGCGCCCAAGCCTGCCGCGCCCCGGCAGGAGTGCGTCTGCGACGGGGACTGAGTCGCGGCGGGTTTGCGACGTGGTTTTGGGTTTGGGAGGTCGGTTCGGGCGTGTGAGGGTAGCCAAAGTGCATGGCCGCTGCACATAGCCGCTCGTCCGTGCGTTCGGTAAGTTACGGATTTCCGGGCTTTTTCGGGGATAACTTCTCTAACGTCCCTCATGTCACGCATGGTGAGCGCGCAAAAGTCCGGCTCAGGGTGAGCGGAGTGTTTGAATTTGCTGGATTTTTTGACGGTGTCAAAGAACGAAAGAAACGGGGCCTTCGTTAGCTTATTGCATGTTTGGTAGGTTGTAGGACAGCCTAAGCCCTCCCGCTTGCGAGAGAGGGTTGGGTGAGGGTCTTCTTTTTCTTCGAGCTCGGAAAAGAAGAAGACCCTCACCCTCCCACCGCTACGCGGCGGGGCCCTCCCTCTCCCGCAGGCGGGAGAGGGTGTTACGCGGGTACTGCCCCCAGCGCGTCCTGCTTCCATGTCGCCAGCGCTGTGCGGGCACGGTCTGTATAGCCCTGCTTGCGATCCTTCTTGCGCACGCTCTCGTCGAGCGGCGGGAAGAGGCCGAAATTGACGTTCATCGGCTGATAGCTCTCGGCGTCCGCGCCGCCGGTGATGTGGCCGAGGAGGGCGCCGAGCGCGGTCTCGGGCGGCGGGGTGGGCAGGCTCCGGCCGGCGAGCTCCGCGGCGGTCATCAGGCCGGCGAGCAGACCGACGGCGGCGCTTTCGACATAGCCTTCGCAGCCGGTGATCTGCCCGGCGAAGCGGATATGCGGGGCGCCGCGCAGGCGCAGGGCGCCGTCGAGCAATTCCGGGCTCTTGATAAAGGTGTTGCGATGCAGCCCGCCGAGCCGCGCGAACTGGGCGTTTTCCAGTGCCGGGATCGTGCGGAACAGGGCGACCTGCGCCTCATATTTGAGCTTGGTCTGGAAGCCGACCATGTTCCAGAGCGTGCCGAGCGCATTGTCCTGCCGCAGCTGGACGACGGCATGCGGCCAGCGGCCGGTGCGCGGATTGTCGAGGCCGACCGGCTTCATCGGGCCGTGGCGCAGCGTATCGACGCCGCGATCGGCCATCACCTCGATCGGCATGCAGCCCTCGAAATAGGGCGTGTCCTTTTCCCATTGCTTGAACTCGGTCTTGGGCCCGTCGCGCAGGCCCTGCACGAACGCCTCATATTGCTCCCGGTTCATCGGGCAGTTGATGTAGTCCTTGCCGTCGCCATCGGGCGATCCCTTGTCCCAGCGGCTGGCTTTCCAGGCGATGTCCATGTCGATCGTGTCGCCATGGACGATCGGCGCGATGGCATCGAAGAAGGCGAGCTGGTCGCGGCCGGTGGCGCGGGCGATCGCCTCGGCGAGCGGAACGGCAGTGAGCGGGCCGGTGGCGATGATGGTCGGGCCTTCGCTCGGCAGCGCATCGATGCGCTCGCGCACGACCTCGATCAGGGGGTGACTGGCGACGGCCTGTGTGACGCCGCCCGCGAAAATGTCGCGATCGACGGCGAGGGCGGACCCGGCGGGGACCTTGGACTTGTCCGCCTGCGCCATGATGATCGATCCGAGCGCGCGCATCTCCTGATGGAGCAGGCCGACGGCGTTGCTGTTGGCATCGTCCGAGCGGAAGCTGTTCGAGCAGACCATCTCGGCAAGCGCGTCGGTCTGGTGAGCGGGCGTCATCTCGCCGCTGCCGCGCATTTCGGAGAGGCGCACGCGGATGCCGGCCTGGGCAAGCTGCCACGCGGCTTCACTGCCGGCGAGGCCGCCACCGATGATATGGACTTGGTGGGTCATGGGGGTCTCTTTGGACCCAGTTGGGGGTGAGGGGAAGGGTTTAACATTAGCCCCTCCCCTTCAGGGGAGGGGTCGGGGGTGGGGCTCGACGGTGCGGCCATCCGCTATGTCAGCGATGCTGGCGCATCGCCCCCACCCCAACCCCTCCCCTGAAGGGGAGGGGCTATTGTTTGTTAGTCAAACCCCGCCGGGAAGACGTGCAGCCCGTCCGGGCCCAGCCGCAGCTTGCTATGGCCGGCGACGGCATCGGACGGGATCGCGCCATAGACATGCGGGAACAGCGCGCCGCCGCGCGAGGGCTCCCATTTGACCGTGTCGCCAAGAGGAGGGAGGTCGACCATCACGAGGATCGCCGGATCGACGTCCGCGAACCATTTGGCGGCCGTTTCGCGCACCTGTTCGCGCGCCGAGAGATGGATATAGCCATCGGCGAGGTCCACGGGCGAGCCGGTGAACGTCCCCGATTCGCGCCACGTGGTCCATTCCTCGGGGCGCAGCAGCTTGAAAGCAAACAGATCGGTCATTTGCTGACGCTACGGCAGCGAACGAGGTGCGTCCAGCACTTGCTTTACTAACGGAATTCAGCGCATTTTCCGGCCGCTCGCAGCCGGGGAGCGGTGCGAATGCGAGCGGATGAGGAAACGAGATGACCGATGCAATGCCGGATATGGACTGGCTCACGCGGGCGCTGGTCCATCTGCTGGACGTCGGGCCGGGGCATGCCGAAGGGCATTTCGTCGGCGTCCGCAAGCCGGGTGGTGCGGGGCGGGTGTTCGGCGGGCAGGTGGTCGGGCAGGCGCTGATGGCGGCGGTGAAGACGGTCGCGGAGGACCGGCTGGTCCACTCGCTGCATTGCTATTTCATGCGGCCGGCCAGCGAGGATTTCGAGATCGACTATCAGGTCGATGCCGACATGGAAGGCCGCGCCTTCTCCAACCGGCGCATCGTCGCACGGCAGCAGGGCAAGCCGATCTTCAACATGGTCGCCTCCTTCCAGCGCGCGGAGGAGGGGCCGGCACATCAATTTCCCATGCCGGAGGTGCCGGAGCCGGAGAGCCTGCTCGGCATGCGCGATCTGCTCAAGACGTTCGACAATCTGCCCGCCGGACCGGCCTTGCGGCGCATCGCAACCCAGCCGAGCCCGCTGGAGTTCCGGCCGATCGGCCCGATCCAGAGCGGGCTGGTCGATGAACTGCGCGATCCGTATGCGCTCTGCTGGGTGCGGATCGGGCGCGGTCCGATCGAGGCCGGGCAGGCGATGCAGCGCGCGATGCTGGCCTATGCGAGCGACATGCTGCTGCTCGCGACCGCCTATCGGCCGCATGGCCTGCAGATCGGCGGGCCGGAGGTGATCAGCGCCAGCATCGATCATAGCGTATGGTTCCACGGTGATGTCGAGGGCGGCGAATGGCTGCTCTATGCGATGGACAGTCCGTTCTCGGGATTGGGGCGCGGTTTCTCGCGGGGGCATTTCTTCGCGCAGGACGGGCGGTTGATTGCGAGTGTGGCGCAGGAAGGGCTGATGCGGCTGCGGGAGTAGCGTGTCTCCTCTCCCCGTCCGGGGCGAGGAGTTTTGGGTCACCCCATCGCCCCATGCTTCGATGTCTCGCGCATGCGCCAATAGGCGATGAGCGAGAGGGCGCACATGCCGCTCACATAATAGAAGAACAGTTCCTCGTGGCCGACCTTGACGAGCCAGAGTGCGACATACTCCGCGGTGCCGCCGAACAGGGCGTTGGCGATGGCATAAGGCAAGGCGACGCCGAGCGCGCGGATATGCGGCGGGAACAGTTCGGCCTTCACGATCGCGTTGATCGAGGTGTAGCCCGAGACGATGACGAGGCCGCCGAGGACGAGGGCGAAAGCGGTGACCGGATCGCGCGTGCCGCCGATGGCGGTGAACAGCGGCACGGTGAGCAAGGTGCCGAATATGCCGAAGCCAATCAGCAGGGGGCGACGGCCGATCCTGTCCGACAGTGCGCCGAAGACCGGCTGGAGACACATGAACAGGGTCAGCGCGGCGGTCATGATCAGGGTCGCCTGTGGCCGCGAGAAGTCGGCCGAGTTGACCAGATATTTCTGCATATAGGTCGTGTAGGCATAGAAGGAGAGCGTGCCGCCGGCGGTGAGCGCGATGACCAGCAGCGCTTCGCCCGGATGCTCGCGGAACAGCGCGAAGGTGCCGGATTTCTTGCCGCTTGCCTTGGCGGTCGCGAAATCGGCGGTCTCCTCGATCTTGCGGCGCAGGATGAAGACGCCGAGCGCCAGCACCGCGCCGACGAGGAAGGGGATGCGCCAGCCCCATTGCTCCATGGCCGTCTCGCTCAGCATCGCCTGCAGCGTGAGCTGGACGCCGAGTGCGGCGAGCTGGCCGCCGATCAGCGTCACATATTGCCAGCTGGAGACGATGCCGCGCCGGTTCTTGCCGGCCATTTCCGAGAGATAGGTGGCGCTGGCGCCATATTCGCCGCCGACGCTGAGCCCTTGGAGCAGACGCGCGACGAGCAGGAGCAAGGGCGCGGCAAGGCCGATCGTCTCGGCGGTGGGCATGAGGCCGATGAGCAGCGAGCCGCCGCCCATGAGGCTGACCGAGAGCGCGAGGCCCGCCTTGCGCCCGTGATGATCGGCATAAGTGCCCATGAGCCAGGCGCCGATCGGCCGGACGAGGAAGCCGACAGCGAAGATGGCGGCCGTGCTCAGCAGCTGCGCGGTCTGGTCCCCGGCGGGGAAGAAGCGGCTCGCGAAATAAACCGAGAAGGCGGAATAGACGTACCAGTCATACCATTCGACGAAATTCCCGAGTGAGCCGCCGACGATGGAGCGCAGCGCCTTGCGCCGCTGAGCTTGCTGCTGGGTATCGTGCAATGGCTGGTTCCGCCTGTGAGAGCCGCGTGTCCGGCCATAGTGGCGAGTGAAATCGCCGCTTGTCGAGTCGCAAAAGCCTTTCGTTGAAGAGCTTGCTGGATTAGCATTGACCGAGGGAGAGGGAGAAGATGATGAGCCGTTCGGGCGAACGTGACGCGGTAACGATCAACTATGTGGCCGATACGCCGGAGCGGCCGCGTTATTATGCCAACGACCACAGCAAGGACACGGTGGTCATCGAGCCGCATCCGATGCCGGCGATCGACGGGCGCGCGGAAAATCTTGAGCTCGATGGCGCGGGCTTCATGCTGGTGCGGCACGAGACCGCGCAAGACCTGACCGACAAGGCATCTGCCCCCGGCTATGCGGCCGAGATCGAGGCGCTGATCCAGAAGCTGACCGGTGCCGATGCCGTGGTCGTGACGGGCGCGCCGATCCTGCGTTTCTCCGAGAAGTCCGGCAAGGCCGGCAGCAGCGATAACAGCCATCCCGCGCGCTTCGCCCATGTCGATCTCAGCAACGCGACCGGCCACGCCTTTTCGAAGCGCTCCCAACCTGAAGGGAAAACCGTCGCTCGTGCGGCGCATTATAATGTGTGGCGGGTGCTCTCTTCCTCGCCGCAGGACGTGCCGCTCGCCATATGCGACGCGCGCAGCCTGCGAGGCGAGGAACTGATCCTTGCCGATGCGATCTTCGACCGGCCGGACGGCAACGACTGGAGCTTCGAGGGCTATGTGGTCGCGCACGATCCCGCGCATCGCTGGCACTGGTTTCCGGACATGGCGGCGGACGAGGCGATCGTCTTCAAGACGCATGACAGTCGTCCGGACGTCGCCCAATGTGTGCCGCATGTCGCATTCGACGACCCGGAGTGTCCCGAGGATGCACAGCCGCGCGTCAGCGTGGAAATTCGGGCTATCGCATATTGGTGGCAATAGACTTATCTAGTGTTCGCTTCTTGTGCATGGAGGCATCAAATAATATGGCTCGACGGCGGCACGATCATCTGGTCTTAACCTCGGCGAGTTACGCGAAAAGCTCAGCATTGAAGAGTTGATATGGCGACCAACGCATCTGTCCTTAACCAGCAATCTCTGGTGTCATCCATATTGAATTGGCTGAAGGCCAATCCCGTCCTGGTTGCCGGCGTACTGGCGGTCATGGTGCCGACGATGCTGCTGGTCGCCAATGAGAGCTGGTCTACGGAGCAGGGCGCGCATGGCCCGATCGTGCTGGCGACGGGTCTGTGGCTGTTGCTGCGCGAATGGAGCAAGGCACGGCCGTTGTTCGAGGCGCCGCCGGCCTGGCAGGTCGCTGCCTTCTTCGTGCCGTTGCTTCTGCTCTATTTCATCTCGCGTGTCAGCCATATCGTCGAGACCGAGGGCTTCCTCATGTATGGGCTGGTCGTCGCGACGATGTTCAGCTTCATCGGCGGCCGGGCGATCACCGCCATGTGGTTTCCGCTCATCTATCTGCTGTTCGTGCTGCCGCCGCCCGAGTCTCTCGTGGCCATGGTCACCAATCCGCTGAAGATCGCGCTCTCCGAGAGCGCGGTGAAGCTGCTTTATTATCTCGGCTATCCGATCGCATCGGCGGGTGTGACCATCCAGGTCGGCCAGTATCAGTTGCTCGTGGCAGAGGCGTGTGCTGGCCTCAATTCGCTGATCTCGCTCTCGGCGATCGCCTTGTTCTATGTCTATCTGCGGCACCACGCGAATGCGCGCTATGCGCTGCTGATGTTCCTCGCGATCCTGCCGGTGGCGATCTTCGCCAATTTCGTGCGCATCCTGCTGCTGGTGCTGCTCACCTATCATTCCGGCGAGGCAGCGGCGCAGGGCTTCCTGCATGACTTTGCCGGCATGACGATGTTCATGACTGCGCTGATCACGATCTTCGCGATCGATCATGTGGTCGGGCTGATCTGGCCGGGGCTGAAGAGCAAGAAGGCACAGCCGCCAGCAGCGGCGGCCTGAGCCTTCGCTTCTGTTCTGCGTTTGAGGTGAAGAGGGAAATCGTCTGACGCGCCGTGCGTCGTCAGACGATGTTTCCGACGATGACTTGCCGGCTCTGCTTCCCGGTGTGCGCGATCATATCCCGGATGAAGCCGCTCATCTGCGTGAGTGCCTTGTCGCGATCGGGGTTGATGACCGAGAGGCGCAGGAGCAGGCCATCGGCCAGATAGCCTTCCAGATTGGCCTTGGTCATCGCGATGCGCTGGGCCGCCCAACTCTGCGGGAAACTGTCGCCGATGCGCGTCCAGTACAGGATGTTCTCGATGCGCGATCCCATGGTCGCCGTGACCGAGCGGGCCGGAATATAATCGTCGCCCTGTAGCGGAATGTCATAGGGACTGCTGGCGTCGATGGAGAAGCCGGACGCATAATAGCAGACTTCCGGCCGGTGCAGCTGCACATTGTTGAGCTGTTCGCTGTTATAGGCCGCGAGGAACATGATGCCGACGCCCTGCGGATTGACATAGGTGCGCGTCAGAATGTGTTGATAGAGCTTGTTTGCCTGTTCGCTTTCGGGCGGCAGGACGAGCTCGCTGACCGGCAGCGTGCGCCAGTTGCCGAAAGAGGAGGGGAACAGCCCCTCATAGAATTTCTCGGACAGATCGGGATAGCGCCGCTTGGGCGTGCGCGCGAGCGCCAGGCCACTCACCGCGAGCAGGGAAGCGCCCATGATGATATGGCGCCGCGAAAGGCCGCCCAAACCGCTCGCCTCGGGGGATGTCTGGCCACCGCCCGGGGTAATCTTGCCTTCAACTGACACAGCAGCCTCTCTGTCTGACGTAAGCATGACTTAACAGCAAATCGTCGCTTACAAAACTGCCAATCTCCCTAGAATCAAATCCCTGCCAAGCCATTATCGTCCAGCAACGGAACATGGGCGATGCGGCAACGCTTTCAAGGCTCGACCAGCGCCTGATAGACGAGTGCGCGAGCCGGCCCCATGCCCGAGCCGTCATAGCCGCGTGGCCCCGCCGTCTCGAAATTCTGGACCATGCCGACGAACAGCAGATGATTGGCCGGATCGGCCCAAAACCAGGTGCCGGCCGCGCCTTCCCAGCTGATCGTGCCCTTGCCTTCCAGACGACCGGCGAGGCGCGGATCGTTCACCGTCATGACGCCCATGCCCCAGCCGACGCCCTTGCTGAACCGCGGATAGGGATTGCCGGCCGCGATCACCTCGTCCGGCACGACATTGGCCTGCATGACCTCGATCGTCGCGGGCGCGAGCAGTCGCACCTTGCCGAGCGCACCCCTGTTGGTCAGCATCTCGGCGAAGCGGGCATAATCGTCGATCGTCGAGACCAGGCCGCCGCCGCCGGACTCGATCCTGGGCGGCGTGCGATAGTCCGGGAGGGGAAGACCCCGGAACGTGCCGCCGGGCACCAGCTTGCCGCTCGGATCGTGCGAATAGAGCGAGGCGAAGCGGCCATATTTCTCGGGCGGCACGTAGAAGGCCGTATCGACCATGCCGAGCGGATCGAAGATGCGGCTGCGCAGATAGTCGCCGAACTTCATCCCCGAGAGCCGCTCGACGATCAGGCCCTGGACATCGACGGCGATGCTGTATTCCCAATCCGTACCGGGCTGAAACAGCAGGGGCACATCGGCGAGCCGCTCGACCATCTCCTGCAGATTGGCAGCGCCCATCGGATCCTGTTTGCGGAAGATGTCCGCGACCGGCCCGCTACTGAATCCACCGGAAAAGCCGACCATATGGCTCATCAGATCGCGCATCGTCGGCGGGCGCTTCATCGGCTCGAGGATCGGCTTGCCGTCCTTGTCGACACCGGCCGCCACCTTGAGTTTTGTGAGCTCGGGGACGAACTTCGTCACCGGATCGTCCAGCGTCCACTTGCCCTCCTCGTAGAGCATCATCATCGCGACGGCGGTAACGACCTTGGTCATCGAGTAGATGCGAAAGATGGTGTCGCGCGTCATGGGGCGTCCGGGCGCGGCATCGCCATAGGCCTTGAACGAGACGACCTTGCCATCGCGCGCGAGCAGCGTGACCATGCCGCCGACCTGCTGCGCGGCGACGGCTTTTGCCATCGTCTCGTCGAGCTTCTTCAGGCGCGCCGTATCGAAGCCCTGCGCTTCCGGCGTGGTGTTGGGGAGAGGAACGGCCCTTTGCGCCGCTGACGATGTTGCCGACAGGGCGAGTGCGCCCAGAAAGACTAGCTTTGGCCAGCGTGTCTTCATTTCCCTCTCCTCGTGCGGGCCGTTCTGGCCGCTCGTCACACTGGATGAGGAAAGGTGGACTTTGTCAAGTTGACTGCGCGATCCGGCGGCCGCCGGCGACTAGTCCAGCGGTGCGAAACGTTCGAACTCGCCTTTCGCCGTTGCCGTGATTACGACGGGCTTGTTGCCGTTGTTCTTCCAGTACCAGCCATGCCGACCCGTGAAGGCGGCTCGGAAGGTTCCGCTGGCACCGGCGGACTCGCCCTTGTCGTAGCTGGTATAGTCGTCCTCGCTCGCGGCGTTTTCGGGGTCGCCGTGCTGCTCATATTCGACCTTGGCGCCGTCGGTCGACCAGCGCCAGGTATAGGATTGACCTGCCTTCATCGTCGCCTTGGCCTCGCGCCCTTGATAGGGGAGCAGGACGATCCGGAGCTGCGTCGATCCATCGGGGAGAGTGGTGCTTTCGGGCTGGCTCGCGGCGGGAGCCACCGTTTCCGGGGCTTTGGCCACTGATGTGGCCCGTTTGGTGAGGCCCATGGCGGTCAGGCCGAGGGCGCCGCCGATGCCGGTCGGGTCCAAGCCATATTCCGCCGGAAGGACTGTGGTGGCGAGGATGAGGGCGGCCGCGCCCGCTGCGAGCAATGTCGCGCGATTGAGCTGGCGCGTCGTCAGGAGATGTTCGGGCGAAGGTGCGCCTTCATGGGGCATGCGGGTCATCCTTCCACGACATAGCCGGTCATCTGCAGACCGAAGAGAATGAAGCCAGCCGTCATCAAGAGGACATTGGCGGCGAAGGCATGGCGCGCGAAACTCGCTGTGCGGCGCCAATAGCCCATGGCGATGAGAATGAAGGTGAGCGCCAGCAGTTGGCCGATCTCGACGCCGACATTGAAGGCCACGAGATTGGCGATGAGCCCATCAGGCGAAAGAGCGAAATCCTGAAGCTTGGTCGCGAGGCCGAAGCCATGGACGAAGCCGAACAGTAGCACGGCGATCTTCGTGTTCGGCTGCATGCCCAGCCAGCGTTGCCAGGCGCCTAGATTGTCGAGCGCCTTGTAGACGATGGACAGCCCGATCAGCGCGTCCACGAGATAGGCGCTGACATGCGTGCCGAGCAGGACGCCCGCGATGAGGGTCGTGCTGTGGCCGAGGGCGAAGAGCGTCACATAGGTGGCGATCTGCCGCAGCCGATAGAGGAAGAAGATGACGCCGAAGAGGAAGAGCAGATGGTCGTAGCCCGTGACCATGTGCTTGGCGCCGAGATAAAGGAACGGGCCGATTTGCGGGCCGGAGACCTGCTCGATGAAGCCTTTGTCGCCCTCCGCGACGCCATGCGCCAGTGCCGCACTGCCGAGCGTGACTGACAACGCCAGGGCGCATGCCGTCAGCGCGGCGCGTCTCATTCCCCCTCTCATGCGATGCTTGTGCGTTGCCGGAGCACCGGCCGCAAGAGCGTTCAGCGCAGTTTCGCGATGCTCAGCCCGTCGGCCTTGGCGCGGTCCTTCACGGATTCCTCGCTGCGGGTGAGCGCCTTGGCGATCGCCTTGAGCGCCATGCCTTTCTTCGCGAGCGTGTGCAGCTTCTGGATTTCGGCGGCCGTCCAGGGCTGGCGGTGCCGTTCGAACTTTTCGGCCATGGTTGCTCTCTCTTTTCTCTAGCCCCTCCTCTTCAGAGGAGGGGTTGGGATGGTGCTGCAACGTCGCAGATCGCTTCGCGACACCCACCCTTGAACAGAGGCACGTGACTCTGTTCAACCCTCCCTTGAAAGGGAGGGGCTTAGCGTAGTCTAACGCCGCCTTTTCAAGCGCACGAGTGTTTCATCGAGCGCGGAGAGGAAACGGGAGCGGTCGGTCTTGCTGAACGGGGCCGGGCCGCCGATGACGTCGCCGCCCGCGCGCAGATCCGCCATGATCGCGCGCGTTGCGATGGCGCCGCCGATGGAGGCCATCGTGAACGGCTTGCCGGTCGGCGCGATGACCGTGGCGCCGGCTTTCAGGCACCGATCGGCCAGCAGGATGTCGGCGGTGATGCAGATCCTGTCCGCGTCGGCCCGCTCGGCGATCCAGTCGTCGGCCGCGTCGAACCCGTCCGAGACGACGACGCGATCGATCAGCGGATGCGGCGGGATGCGGATCGGGCTGTTGCTGACGATCGTCACCGGCACCTCCTGGCGGAAGGCGACCTTGTAGATCTCCTCCTTCACCGGGCAGGCATCGGCATCGACCAGGATGCGGATCATTTAGGCCCTTTGCCCGGCTTCTTGTGCCAATTGCCCTTCTTGCCGCCGGCCGGCTTGCCGGGGCCCTTGGGAGCGCTCGGCTTGCCATGATCGGGGCGACCGGTATGGGCGCGATAGGGCTTGGGCGCGTGGACGGGCCGGGCATTGTCGCGGCGATGGCGGCGGGCCTCGTCGCGCGGCTTGCCGTCGACCGGCTGGATCTCGACCTCGTCCTCCTCATTCGCCGTGCGGCGGACCGCGTCGAGGAAACGGGCCGCCAACGGACCGGGCACTTCGAACAATGTCTCGTGCGCCGCGATGCGGATGGCGCCGATCTCGCTGCGGCTCACATGGCCGCGCCGGCAGATCAGAGGCAGGATCCAGCGCGGATCGGCATTCTGGTTGCGGCCGACATTGATGCGGAACCAGGCGCTGCCCTCGAAGCCGGGTCGGGGGCCGCGCGGCTCCTGCGGTGCGTCGCTGGCGAGCAGGTCCTCCGGCTCGGGCAGGCGGGCGCGATGGGCGTGGACGAGGGCGGCGGCGATCTCCTGCGGGCTGCGCTCGGCGAGCAGGCGCTCGGCCAGGGCCTGGTCATGCTCGTCATACTCGACGGGCGCGAGAAGCGCGGCCAGCATGCGCTCGCTGTCCGCCTTGCGGATATCGGCGGCGGACGGCGCCGGGACCCACTCGGCCGGAATGCGCGCGCCGCGCAGCATGCCCTCGACCCGGCGGCGGCGCGGATAGGGCACGATCAGCACGGCCGTGCCCTTCTTGCCGGCGCGACCGGTGCGGCCGGAGCGGTGCTGCAAGGTCTCGGCATCGCGCGGGATCTCGACATGGACGACAAGGCTGAGGCTCGGCAGATCGATGCCGCGCGCCGCCACGTCGGTCGCGACGCAGACGCGCGCGCGCTTGTCGCGCAGGGCCTGCAGCGCGGAGTTGCGCTCGTTCTGGCTATGCTCGCCTGAGAGCGCCACGGCCGCGAAGCCGCGCTCGATCAGGCTGGCATGGAGATGGCGGACATTGTCGCGCGTCGCGCAGAACAGCATCGCCGTCTCGGCCTCGTGGAAGCGCAGCAGATTGACGACAGCATTCTCGATATCGGCAGGCGCGACGGCCATTGCCTGATAGCTGATGTCGCCATGGCCGCGATCCTCGCTGACGGTCGAGATGCGCAGCGCGTCGCGCTGGTAGCGGCGGGCCAGCGACACGATCGGCGCGGGCATAGTGGCGGAGAAGAGCAAGGTGCGGCGCTCGGCGGGGGTCGCGTCGAGGATTTCCTCGAGATCCTCGCGGAAGCCCATGTCGAGCATCTCGTCGGCCTCGTCGAGTACCACGGCCCGGAGCGCCGAGAGGTCGAGCGCGCCACGCTCGAGATGATCGCGCAGGCGGCCGGGCGTGCCGACCACGATTTGCGCGCCATAGCCGAGCGCGCGGCGCTCCTTGCCGGCATCCATGCCGCCCACGCAGGTCGCGATGCGCGCGCCGGCCTTGCCATAGAGCCAGATGAGTTCGCGGCTCACCTGCAACGCGAGCTCGCGGGTCGGCGCGATGACGAGGGCGAGGGGCGCTGCGGCCGGGGGCAGACGACCATCGTCGCTGAGCAGATCGCTGGCCATGGCGAGGCCGAAGGCGACGGTCTTGCCCGAGCCGGTCTGGGCGGAGACGATCAGGTCTCGGCCATAGGCATCGGCTTCCAGCACGGCGGCCTGAACCGGCGTGGGGGCGGCATAGCCGCGTTCGGACAGGGCAGTGCCGAGAATCGGCGGAAGATCGGAAAAGGGCATGAATCTCGCAATTGGTTCTTGGCCGCTGGTGGCGGCGAGTCAGGATATCGAAGCGTGAGTGCAGTCGGATATCAGAATCGGCTTGCCGCACTCGACAATGCCCGAACCGGGCTGTCACGGCGACACACCGCGCGCCCATACATGGCTTTGCGGCATTTGGCATGCGCTGTTTTTGTGCGGATGCAAAATGATGGGGGTCGGGCACATCATTCGTCCTCTCCCGTTCCCCGGCGAAGGCCGGGGTCCAGCCCTCTATGGAAAACTTGCGCGGCAGCGCGATGCGCCGAGTCTGGACCCCGGCCTTCGCCGGGGAACAGTAAGGCGGCAGTGAGCGAAACCGCTTCACCTTGCCTTTTCCGGCCTCCTTCGCTAAGGCGCGCCCGTTCGAAGGCGGTGTTCCGCTCATTCGGGCGCCCTGACATCCTGGATCGAGCTGTCCAAGGATAGACGCTGGTCGGCGAGGTTTCGCCCACCGGCGCGATTGTCGTTGTGGGGCTTTTGGCTCAGGTTTTCCGCGGTTTCGGCCGCATCGAGGTGTGTGAATGTTCGACAGTCTGAGCGATCGGCTTGGCGGCGTCTTCGACAAGCTCCGGGGGCGCGGCGCGCTTACCGAGGCGGACGTGCGCGCGGCGATGCGCGAGGTGCGAATCGCACTGCTCGAGGCCGACGTTGCGCTGCCGGTTGTCCGGGACTTCGTCGACAAGGCGACCGAGAAGGCCGTCGGCAGCGACGTGCTGCGCTCGATCACGCCCGGCCAGATGGTCGTCAAGATCGTCTCGGACACGCTGACCGAGACGCTGGGCGCCGATGCCTCCGAGCTGCTGATCGAAGTGACGCCGCCCGCGGTCGTCATGATGGTCGGCCTTCAGGGCTCCGGCAAGACCACCACCACAGCCAAGATCGCCAAGCGGCTCAAGGAGAAAGAGCGCAAGAAGGTGCTGATGGCGTCGCTCGACGTCAATCGCCCGGCCGCGCAGGAACAGCTTGCCGTGCTCGGCACGCAGACCGACGTGGCGACGCTGCCGATCGTCGCTGGCCAGCAGCCGGTCGACATCGCCCGGCGCGCGCTCCAGGCGGCGAAGCTCCAAGGCTATGACGTGCTGATGCTCGACACGGCCGGTCGTCTGCATGTCGATCAGGCACTGATGGACGAGATGAAGGCGGTTGCCGAGGTCGCCAATCCCGCCGAAATCCTTCTCGTCGTCGATAGCCTGACCGGTCAGGACGCGGTCAACGTCGCGAGCAGCTTCACGAGCCAAGTGCCGCTGACCGGCGTCGTTCTGACCCGCATGGACGGCGATGCGCGGGGCGGCGCGGCGCTCTCGATGCGCGCCGTCACCGGCCAGCCGATCAAGTTCGCGGGCACGGGCGAGAAGCTCGACGCGATCGAGCCGTTCCACCCCGCGCGCGTCGCGCAGCGCATCCTCGGCATGGGCGACGTCGTCAGCCTCGTCGAGCGCGCGGCCGAGACGATCCAGGCGGAAGAGGCGGACAAGCTCGCCAAGCGCATGGCGGCCGGCAAGTTCGATCTCAACGATTTGCGCGCGCAGCTGGCCCAGATGCAGCGCATGGGCGGCCTCGGCATGCTCGCCGGCATGATCCCCGGCCTCAAGAAGGCGCAGAGCCAGATGGCCGCGGCCGGCGTCAACGACAAGACGCTCATCCATCTCGATGCGCTGATCGGCTCGATGACGCTCAAGGAGCGCGAGAAGCCCGAAATCCTCAACGCCAAGCGCAAGATCCGCGTCGCCAAGGGTGCCGGCCTGCAGGTGCAGGACGTCAACCGTCTCCTGAAGATGCACATGGAGATGTCGACGGCGATGAAGAAGCTCAAGAAAATGGGCGGCCTCAAGGGCCTCGCCAAGATGTTCACCGGTGGTGGTGGCATGGGCGGGCTCGGTGGCCTCGGTGGTGCAGGTGGTGCCGGCGGCACGCAGGGCGACCTGAGCGGTCTCAAGGGCCTGCCCGGTCTGCCGGACATGCCGAAGCGGCCGCCCGGCTTCCAGAATTTTCTCAAGAAATAATCACAACTATCTCGCATAATATTTTGAATAAGTTCAGAAAGGTAAGGTAAGACGTAATGGCAACCAGCATTCGCCTGTCGCGCGGTGGCTCCAAGAAGCGCCCCTATTACAAGATCGTCGTGACCGACAGCCGCGCGCCCCGCGATGGCCGTTTCATCGAGCGCATCGGCAGCTACAACCCGCTGCTCGCCAAGACGGACGAGAAGCGCGTCGTGCTCGACGCCGAGCGCGCCAAGCACTGGATCAGCGTCGGCGCCCAGCCGACCGACCGCGTGGCCCGCTTCCTCGATGCCGCCGGCGTCAAGGAGCGCGCAGCACGCAGCAATCCGAACAAGGCGGAGCCGGGTCAGAAGGCCAAGGACCGCGCCGAGGACAAGGCCGCCAAGATCGCTGAGGCCGCCGAGGCTGAAGCCGCAGCGAAGGCTGCCGCTGAGGAAGCCGCCAAGGCTCCGGCCGTGGAAGAGGCTCCCGCCGAGGAAGCTGCTGCCGAAGCGCCCGCCGAAGAGGCTGCTGCCGAGGAGGCCCCGGCCGCTGAGGAAGCTCCTGCTGAGGAAGCCGGCGAAGAGAAGGCCGAGGGCTGATCTTGCAGGCTGATCGCCCCGTCACGCTCGCCGCCATCATCGGCGCGCATGGCGTGACGGGCGAGCTGCGCCTGAAGCTGTTCGGCGAAGGGCCGGACAGCCTCAAGCGTTACAAGAGCTTCGACGCGGGCGGGCGCACGCTCACGTTGAAGACGGTCCGCGATGGCCCGAATGGCGCCGTCGCGCGCTTCGCGGAAGTGACCGACCGCAATGTCGCCGAGGCTCTGCGCGGGACGGAATTGACTGTTCCGCGCTCCGCTCTCCCGCCGCTGGAGGAGGGCGAATATTATCATGTCGATCTGATCGGCCTGCCCTGCGTCACGGATGCGGGCGAGGCGATCGGCACGGTCGTCACGGTCGAGAATTTCGGCGCAGGCGACATCCTCGAAATCGAGAAGCCCGACGGCAAGCGCTTCATGGTGCCGATCCACGCTACGCAGGTCGAGGCCGAGCGGGCGGTGATTGACGCGGCGTTTATCGAATAGTATATACGTAATGTATATACGGAGGCGGCGATGAGCGATGAAGCCGAATATGTCGGCAAGACATTCAAATCGGGTAATTCGGTGGCGCTGCGACTTCCGAAGGGCCTTGGCCTGCCCGAAGGGACAGAGGTGCGGATATTGCGGGAGGGGCGCATGACGTTTCGTGTCGAACCGGTCGAGGCGCCGAGGAGGACGATCGATATCAGCGGCTTCGCCGGAAAGTTGCCTGGCTTCAAACCGGCGCCGCGCGAGGATTTCGAGGAACGTCCTAGCGCTGTCGCCCGCCGCAAGGCGCTGTCCGGCGAGTGACGCGCTATCTCATAGACTCTGATCTCGCCATCTACTCGATGGGCGGGGAGCCGGACTCTGTTCTCAACAGGCGTCTGGCTTCCTGCTATCCGGGTGATGTCGCGATTTCGGCGGTCAGCTTTGCCGAAGTCGCGCTGGGCACCTGGAATGGAAAGCCGCCACGTCAGGAGATTCTGGACGCCTTCATCCGCGTCGTTCCGATTGTCGATTTTGATGAAGCGGCCGCACGAGCTTACGCGTCTCTGCCGTTCAAGCGCGCGCGTTTCGATCGTTTGCTGGCGGCGCACGCCCTCAGCATCGGTGCGATAATCATTACCAACAACGAAGCCGATTTTGCAGATGTGCCGGGCTTGGTGATCGAGAACTGGACACTGCCGCTTTGACGTTCGCTGCCCAGATCCTCACGCTCTACCCCGAGATGTTTCCCGGCCCGCTGGGAATCAGCCTTGCCGGGCGCGCACTAGGGGATGGCATATGGACTTGCGAACCCACGCAAATCCGCGACTTCGCGACCGACAAGCACAAGAGCGTCGATGACACGCCGGCAGGCGGTGGAGCGGGAATGGTGCTGCGGGCGGACGTGCTGGCGCGAGCGGTCGATCATGCGCTGGAGGTGCATCCGGCCCTCCCGGTGCTGGCCATGACGCCGCGCGGCAAGCCGATCACGCAGGCGCGCGTGCGGGCGCTCGCGGACGGGCCGGGCGTGACCATCCTGTGCGGCCGGTTCGAGGGTTTCGACGAGCGGCTGTTCGAGGCGCGCCCGATCGAGCAGGTCAGCATGGGCGACATCGTCCTCTCGGGCGGAGAAATCGGCGCTTTCATGCTGCTTGACGCTTGCATTCGGCTGCTTCCTGGCGTAATGGGCGCGGCTTCAAGCGGGGTAGAGGAGTCGTTCGAAAACGATCTCCTCGAATATCCGCAATTTACCCGACCTGCTATATGGGAAGGGCGCACGATCCCCGAAGTGTTGCGATCGGGGGATCATGCGAAGATCGCGGCATGGCGGAAACGCCAGGCGGAAGACGATACACGGCTACGCAGGCCAGACCTCTGGGAGCGCTACAGGAGCGCTCGGGACTGACCTGCCTCTGGTGCGCGACGACAGACGAAGGAAGACAGGACAAATGAACCTGCTGCAGACCATCGAGGCGGAAAACATTGCCGCTATCTCCAAGGATATTCCGGACTTCCGTCCGGGCGACACGCTGCGCATTGGCGTGAAGGTCGTCGAAGGCGACCGCACCCGCGTCCAGAATTTCGAGGGCGTGTGCATCGCGCGTTCGAACAAGGGCATGGGCTCGAACTTCACCGTGCGCAAGATCAGCTTCGGCGAAGGTGTGGAGCGCGTGTTCCCGCTCTACTCGCCGAACGTCGAGAGCATCACGGTCGTCCGCAAGGGCGTCGTGCGTCGCGCCAAGCTCTATTATCTGCGTGGCCGCACCGGCAAGCGTGCGCGCATCGCCGAGCGTCGCGACACCCGCGAAGAGGCCTGATCGGCCGTTACAGTATCGTTATCGAACGGTAACAAAGGGGCGTCGCAAGCATTTGCGGCGCCCCTTTCTGCTTGCGCACCCAACTCGCTCTCCGGCAAGAACGCCGCACATCACCACGTGGAGAGGGTGCGCCATGCGGCACAAGAGTTTGATTGCGGCAGCGACGTTGTTGCTTGTTGCAGCCTGTAATGGCCAGAATGACGGCACGATCGGCGGCGCCGATTACGCCACCGAGGAAAGCAACCTCACCTTCATGGAGGATGTGCCGGCCGACCAGTTGCCGCCGGACACGCTGAACCTCAATCTCAAGGAAGTGATGGCTCACGTCTTCCAGTTCTCTGGCGAGAATATCTGGAAGTGGCAGGGCTATATCACCGACGAGAAGGGCGAGCGCTCGCTGTTCCCCAAGACCGACGAGGAATGGGAACAGGCGGAAAGCGCGGGCCTCACATTGGCGGAGCTGACCAACATCCTGCTGCTGCCTGGGCGCCGGGTCGATGATCCGCGCTGGGCCAAGGCCGTGGCGGATGTGCGCGCCATTGCGTTGCGTGCAGCCAAGGCAGCCGAAAACAAGAATGAAGAAGCCTTCTTCGCGGCCGGTGGAGATCTGGATGGCGCCTGCGAAAGCTGCCATCTCGCCTTCGCGCCCTGGAGCGCCAAGCCGCATACCTTGCAGGCTGCGGGGAAGACCGCGCCGCCACCGCCACCCGCCAATCAGTCGGAGTGATCAGGGTTCGACAGGCTGGCCATTGGTCGCCCCGTCGATCTCGATCAGGGGCAGCCAGATGCGCTGCTCGCGCGCGCGCCGGTCGCCATAGGCCATCAGGCAGCGCATGAACTCCGGCGCGAACTGCGCATTTTTTTGCGCGGTCTTGAGCGTCAGGCAAGTCGGGCTGGCCGGATCGCCCGGGTCGAGGCGCTGCGCGCGCCAGCCATCCGCGCTGGCGAAACCGATATGGCCGGTCGGCACCTGGAGGCGCAGCGAGGCGACCGAACTGACCTCTACCTGATTGACCAGGATCGCTTCGGCTCGCAGCGCGGCATCGACCGCGTTGAGCTTGCGATTGGCCTTTTCGTCCGCATCCATGTCGGTCGGCCCGTTGCGCAGGACCAGCAGAGGCAGGCCGCCGTTGGTCTGGTCCATCTGGTTTTCGATCTCGCGCTGCACGAAGGTCGCGAATACCGACTGACGCACGCCGCCGTCGAAATAGGTCTTGCCGGCCACTTTTACCTGCTGGAAGAAAACCGGCATCGCGACGGATGCTAGCGCGGCGCCAGCAATGCACTGGCGCTTCGCGCGCGCATCGAGGTCGGGCGCGGCGGCGATTCCGTTGATGTCCGCGAACTGGAAGCGTCCGCTCTCCGCCTCGACAAAGCCTGCAAGCATGATGACATTGCTCTGCGCAAGGCGCTCCAGCATCGGGCAGGGGGCGCCGCTGGCCAGCGCGGCATCCGGGCACAATGCGCTCTCGATGCGGTTCCGCAGCGGCTTGAGGCCGGACATGGAGCCGGTCATCACCGCCATCATCTTGCCGCCGCGGTTGACGATCTCGCTTTCCCTGAGCGGCGAATAGGCGGTGCGCAGCGCGGCGCGGACATCGGCATCTTCCAGCCCGGCCCCGATAAACAGCATCTGGAGGGCACCGGTGCTGACGCCAGTGATGGCCACCGGATTGGGCCATTCTGCGGCATCATAGGAGGCGAGGCTGGTGAGCAGGCCCGCGCCGAATGCACCCCACTGACCACCACCCGAAAGCAGCAGGACGGATGGCTTGTCTGGCGCGGTGAGCGTCATCGGCCCGGCATTGCGGGTCGGGCGCCGATATTGCTCGACCTCTGCGTAGATGAGCGCCGCATCGACCTTCGCCTTGTCTTGCAGAGGGGATTGCCGGGCCTGATCGGCCTCGAGCGGAGAAGGCCGTGGCGGCTCGGCCGCGATGCCCGGCGCAGCTGCGCCCAGCGTTGCCGGTGGGGCGGCGGCCAGGGCAGCATGCGGCCAATTCTCCCGGATTTGCGCCTCGAGCGGCGAGTAAGGCAAATCGGACACGAACCTTGGAAACTGCTCGCAATCGACAAGGAGGGGGCCGCGTGTCGCGCAAGCACCGAGCGTGGATGAAAGGCAGGCAAGCGCCAGCAGGCGCGTGAACGATCGCATCAAATCCCCCAAATAAGTTGTACCGACGCGACCCGTTATCGGGCGTGCCTATCATCGCGGCGGCGCCCTGCCAATCCGGGGGCGAGTTGCTGCGATCAGGCGACCGACGCAGCCTTTGCCTCGCGCCGCGAATTGGTTTATCCGCCCGCGCTCGGAACCCCCTTATCTGCTCGGAGACTCCCCGTGGGCTATCGTGTCGTCGTCGTTGGCGCCACCGGCAATGTCGGTCGCGAAATGCTGAACATTCTTGCCGAACGGGAATTCCCGATCGACGAGCTGGCGGTCGTTGCCTCTTCGCGCTCGACCGGAGACGAGATCGAGTTCGGCGAGACCGGCAAGATGCTCAAGATCAAGAATCTGGAGCATTTCGATCCTGCCGGCTGGGACATGGCCTTGTTCGCCATCGGGTCGGACGCGACCAAGATCTATGCACCCAAATTCGCGGCGGCCGGCTGCACCGTGATCGACAACAGCTCGCTCTACCGCATGGATCCGGACGTTCCGCTGATCGTGCCCGAGGTGAATCCGGACGCGATCGACGGCTACAAGAAGAAGGGCATCATCGCGAACCCGAACTGCTCGACCGCGCAGATGGTCGTGGCATTGAAGCCCCTGCATGACGCAGCGAAGATCAAGCGCGTGGTCGTGGCGACCTATCAGTCGGTTTCCGGCGCCGGCAAGGCCGGCATGGACGAGCTGTTCGAGCAGAGCCGCAACATCTTTGTCGGCGATCCGGCCGAGCCAAAGAAGTTCACCAAGCAGATCGCCTTCAACGTCATCCCGCATATCGACGTCTTCCTGGACGACGGCTCGACCAAGGAAGAGTGGAAGATGGTCGTCGAGACCAAGAAGATCCTCGATCCCAAGATCAAGGTGACGGCGACCTGCGTGCGCGTCCCCGTGTTCGTCGGCCATAGCGAGGCGATCAACATCGAGTTCGAGGATGAGATCAGCGCGAAGAAGGCGCAGTCGATCCTTCGCGAGGCGCCGGGCATCATGCTCGTCGACAAGCGCGAGGACGGCGGATACGTCACGCCGATCGAGTGCGTCGGCGAATATGCGACCTATGTGAGCCGCGTCCGCGAGGATTCGACGGTCGAGAACGGCCTGTCGCTCTGGTGCGTGTCGGACAATCTGCGCAAGGGCGCGGCGCTGAACGCCGTGCAGATCGCCGAGCTGCTCGGTCGGCGGCATCTCAAGAAGGGTTGAGATGGGGCAGGGGGACTCGCTCCCACGAGCGCAATGGCTGCTGATCGGCAGCCTGCTTCTCGTTGTTGCCCTCGCCAACATCGCCCAGCCTTATCCCGCGCTGGCGCCGCTCCAGCACGCGCCGACGGTCCTGCTCTGTCTCGCCGCGCCCTCGCTGCTGCGGCGCTGGCCGCTCACGACCGGCGCGGTAGGGCTGATCTGGCTGTTCCTGCTGCTTCACACATTGGGCGGGCGCTACATCTACTCCTATGTGCCCTATCAGGGTTGGCTCGCGGCGGTGGGCGGCGAGGCGTTTGGCGGGATGCTCGGCAGCGCCCGCAACGGCTATGATCGCCTCATCCATTTCCTGTTCGGCCTGCTATTGACGCCCGTCCTCGCGCAGGTGGCGCAGCAGCATGGCGGAACTGGCCGCGCGCGGCGTGGCTGCTCGGCTTCGCTCTGGTGGGCCTCGCCAGCGCGCTCTACGAAGTGTTCGAATGGCTGCTGACCGTCGTCGCAGCGGGCGAGACGGCTGACTATTATAACGGCCAGCAGGGCGACGTCTGGGATCCGCAGAAGGACATGGAACTGGCGCAGCTTGGCAGTCTTCTGGCGTGGATTGCCGGACGGTGGCGCCGCCGACCCGCGTCGTGACGCTATTCCTTACTCAGCCATCACCGGCGCCGGTTCGCTCGGCCCACCGGCAGGGCGCGGCTTGGGCTTCTTGAGCAAGAAGGCGGCCGGAATGGCCAGCACGCAGGCCCAGGTCATGATGTAGAAATCGTCCAGATAAGCGATCATCGCCGCCTGCCGGTTGACCAGTCCGTCCGTCATCTGGAGGATCGCGCTGCCATAGTCGCCGAAGCGCGAGAGTTCGGCAGGATCGACGGGCAGATTATTGGGGCTGACATGCTGGGCGAGATCGGCATGCGAGATCTGGCTGTTGCGGGCCATCAGCGCGACGACGATGGCAATGCCGATCGAGGAGCCGATGTTGCGCGTGAGGTTGAGCACGGCCGCGCCCTCGGTGCGTGAGGCCGGCGGTAGGGTCCCGAAGGCCAACATCTGCAGGGGCACGAAGACGAGGCCGATGCCCAGCCCCTGGATCAGGCCGGTGATGACGAAGGGCGCGAACCCCTGTTCCAGCGACCAGCCGGTCATCATCCAGAGCGATAGCGCGGAAAGCGAGAAGCCGCCCGCGACCATGAAGCGCGGATCGACCTTACTGACGATCTTGCCGGAGATGGCCATGGTGAGGAGTACGCCCACGCCGCGCGACGCCAGAATCTCGCCGGTATCGACCACCGAATAGCCGAACAGCCCTTCGAGCAGCGAGGGCAGCAGGGCCATCGCGGCAAACATCACCATGCCGATGATGAACATGAAGACCGAGGCGCTGAGGAAATTGCGGTCTGCGAACAGGTCCGGCGCGAACAGCGGCTTCTTCGCGGTCGCGGTGTGGACCATGAAGACCCAGAGACCGCAGATCGCGACGGCCCCCTCGAGCCAGATCTCGGTCGACGAGAACCAGTCGGCATGCTGGCCGCGATCGAGCATCAGCTGCAAGCCGCACAGACCAAGGGCGAGCATCGAAAAGCCGAACAGGTCGAAGTCGCGGCGCTTCAGCTCCTTCTCGGGCAGCAGGGCGATGAGCCCGGCGAGGCAGAGAATGCCGACCGGCACGTTCACGAAGAAGCACCAGCGCCAGTCGATCCACTCCGTCAGATAGCCGCCGACGATCGGCCCCATGATCGGCCCGATCATGACGCCCATGCCATAGACCGACATCGCCTTTGCCTGCTCGGAGCGCTTGTTGATGTCGAGCATCAGCGTCTGCGCAAGCGGACCGAGAAATGCGCCGCCTATCCCTTGCAAGGTGCGGAACAGCACCATTTCCGTGATGTTCTGCGCGATCCCGCAGAGGATCGAGGCGATGGTGAAGGTGGCGACCGAGATGACGAACAGCTTCTTGGCGCCGATCCGGTCCGCCAGCCACCCCGTGATGGGAATAGCGACGGCGGACGCGAGGATGTAGCTCGTCAGCACCCAACTGATCGTCTCGGGGGAAGCGCTGAGCGACGCCGACATATGGGGCAGAGCGACGTTGACGATCGTGGTGTCGAGCACCTGCATGACCATCGCGGCCATGATCGCGACAGTCGTCAGCCCCTTGTAGCGGACGGGCAGATGCGCCTGGTCTTCGGCGAGCGCCATGGCTCAGCGCGCTGCCTGAGCGCGGTCCCTGATGTCGACGGTCACCTTGGCGCTGAGCCCGGCGATCATCGGCCGGTCGGTCTTGCCGTCGATGGCGATGCGCACGGGCACGCGCTGCGTCACCTTCACCCAGTTGCCATTGGCATTCTGGGCGGGGAGCACGGAGAACTCCGAACCGGTGCCGGCGCCGATGCTATCGACATGGCCCTGGATCGCCTTGCCCGAATAAGCGTCGAGCTTGATGGTGGCGGGCTGGCCGGTGCGCATATGATCGAGGTCGGTTTCCTTGAAATTGGCTGTGATCCAGGCGCGGTCGCTGGCGACGATGCTGACCAGCGGCAGGCCCTGAATGGCCATCTGGCCGATCTGCAGCCGGTCCGCCTGGCTGATCCGTCCCGCGACCGGGGCCCGAACGACGGTGCGGTCGAGATTGAGCGATGCCTGGTCGCGCTGGGCGCGGGCCGCGGCGATCTCGGGGTTCAGGCCGGGAACCTGCGCGCCCGTCGCGGCGGCGGCGCGCGCCTTGGCGGCGTCGGCCTCCGCGGTGCGCAGCTGCGTGCGGGCATTGTCGAGCGCCTGCTGGCTCTGCTGGAGCCGCGCGCGCGTCGTGAAACCGTCGTTCATCAGCGCCTGCTGGCGCTTCAGATCTTCCTCGGCATAGAAGACATTCTCGCGCGCGCCGGTGATATCGACACTGCTGGCCGCGACATCCGTGCGCAGCTTGCCGACCTCGACCTGCGCATTGGCGATCTGGGCATTGGCCTGCTCCAGCGCCACGCGATAAGGTGCCTGATCGACCACGAAGAGGACGTCACCGGCCTTGATGATCTGGTTCTCGCGCACCTTCACCTCGACGATGCGCCCGCCGACATCGCTGCTCACGGAAACGATGTCCTGCTTCACATAGGCATTGTCGGTCGAGACGAAGCGGCCGCTGGTCATCCAGAAATAGGCGCCGATCGCCGCGATCAGCAGCGGCACGGAAAGCATCAGCAAGATGCGCTTGAGCTTGCCCGGCTGCTTGTCCGTCGAGGCGGGGCCTACGGTCGCGGAGAGAGTCTGCTTTTTCATCGCGGGGTCCGCCTCAGCCATTGCTTACGGCTCCTTTGGTGTCGCCGTCCGGCGAAACGCTGGTGAGGTTGTCACGGATCCGTGCCAGCATCGCCAGGGCGGCATCCCGTGCGGCGGGGTCGATGCCTTGCAACGAATCGTTGAGAACGGTCTGACCGATGGCCTGCAATTGCTCGGCGATCGGCTCGGCGGATTCGGTCAGGAAGAGCTGCCAGGCCCGGCGGTCCTGCGGATCGCGGCGGCGCTCGACGAGGTTCGCCTGCTCCAGCCGATCGACCATGCGGCAGGTCGTGATCGGTTCCACATCCAGCCGGTCGGCCAGCGCGCCTTGATTGATGCCGGGAAAGCGCATGATCGCGACCAGCGCCCGCATTTGCGGGCCGGTGATCCCGAAGCTGCGCGTCCGCTCGTCGAACCGACGGCGATAGAGGCGAGCGACGTCGCTGATGACGAAGGCGATGTGATTGTTGTCCATGGCGGCGACATAATAAGCATGCTTATTAAACGCAAGGTTAAAGTAACCACGGCTATTTGATAGACATTGTCAACTTGATGCTATGGCCTTCCTTCGCCGGATCGCTTGCCAACCTTGGCCAAAATGCTCACACGCAGAGCATGACCAACGAGGCGACACTCCACCATTTTCCCGGCCATGACGGCGCGCGGATCGCCGTGCATCGGCTGGGGGCGGGGCGGCCCGTCCTGTTCATTCACGGTCTTGCGTCGAACGTGCGGACCAACTGGCTGCGCTATGGCACTGCCCGGCGCGTCGTGGACGCGGGGTTCGAAGCGATCATGGTCGATCTGCGCGTACACGGGCAGAGCGACGCGCCGCATGACCCCGCAGCCTATCCGCCGGACGTTGCGGTGCTGGATCTCGAGGCGGTGATCGGCGCGCTCGACCTCTCGGCATTCGATCTGGTCGGCTATTCGCTCGGCTCTCGCTTGTCCGCGATGCTGGTGGCACGGGGCCATCGGCCGAGGCGGCTGGTGCTGGGCGGCATGGGCCTGCGCGGTTTCGTCGATTGGCGGCCGCGCCGGCAATTCTACCTCGATGCTATCGAGCGCTTCGACATCTCCAGGCCGGGCGAGCCGGATTTCCTGGCGATCCAGTTCATGAAGACGACGAAGATCGATCCCATCGCGCTCAAATATCTGCTGCTCTCGCTGGATGACATTCCCCGGGAGGATCTCGATGCGCTCACCATGGAGACGCTTGTCCTCTATGGAGAGAAGGACGACGATCCGGGCTCGGCGGACGCTCTTGCCGCTGCCTTGCCGCGCGCGACGCGCATTACCGTCCCCGGCACTCATATGAGCTGCATCACCTTGCCCGAGTTCGGCGCGGCCATCGCGGATTATCTCGCGGCTTGACGCGGCCTGCCTTGCCGGGGCAGCCTGTGCCATTCGCAAAGTTCAGGGACCACTCATCATGCATCATCCTGTTTCGCGTCTCGCCCTCGCGGCGGCGCTGACATTTGCCATTCCCGCGGCCGCACTGGCGCAGGACGGCGCCCCGACGGTCGCGCAGGCCGACGCTTTCGTTGCGGCAGCGGAGAAGGAAGGCTTCGACTTCGTCGTGGATGCCGGCCGCGTCGCCTGGGTCAACTCGACCCACATCACCGAGGATACCGACGCGCTGAACGCCGAATATGGCGCGAAGGGCACGGAGATGGCGGTCCGCTTCGCGCTGGAAGCGGCGAAGTACGAGAAGCTGCCGGGCCTGTCGTTCGACACCAAGCGCAAGATCGATTTCCTGCGCTCCGGCATCGTGCTGCCGGCGCCGACCACGGCGGGCGCGGCCACCGAGCTCAACGAGATCGCGACGCGCCTCCAGTCCAGCTACGGCAAGGGCCGGGGCACGCTGGATGGCAAGCCGATCAACGGCAGCGACATCGAGGCCGAGATGGGCGAACTGACCCATACGCCCGCCCAATATGCCGAGATGTGGACGAGCTGGCACGATCAGGTCGGCAAGCCCATGAAGGCGGACTATGCCCGTCTGGTCGAGATCGCCAATGCCGGCGCCAGAGAACTGGGCTTCGCGGACACCGGCGCCATGTGGCGCTCGGGCTATGACATGACGCCCGAGCAGTTCGCCGCGCTGACGGAGAAGCTCTGGCAGGAAGTGAAGCCGCTCTACGACTCGCTCCACTGCTACACGCGCACCAAGCTGAACGAGAAATATGGCGACGCCGTCCAGGCCAGGACCGGCCCGATCCGCGCCGACCTGCTGGGCAATATGTGGGCGCAGGAATGGGGTAATATCTACCCCCTCGTCGCGCCGCAGGGCGCCGGCGACCTCGGCTATGACATTGGCGATCTGCTCAAGGCGAAGGGCTTCATCCAGACCACGGATGCGACGCCCGATGCCGATCGCGGCAAGTGGGAAAAGGAGATGTTCAAGATCGGCGAGGGCTTCTTCTCCTCGCTCGGTTTCGCGCCGCTGCCCGAGACCTTCTGGACGCGCACCCAGTTCATCAAGCCGCGCGACCGCGAAGTCGTCTGCCATGCGTCGGCCTGGGACATCGACAATGTCGATGATCTGCGCATCAAGATGTGTACGAAGGTCAACAGCGACGACTTCACTACGATCCATCACGAGCTGGGCCACAATTATTATCAGCGCGCCTACAACAAGCAGTCGCCGCTCTATCTGAACGGCGCCAATGACGGCTTCCATGAAGCCATCGGCGATGCCGTCGCGCTGTCGATCACCCCGCAATATCTGGTCGACATCAAGCTGCTTGATCCCGCCAAGGTGCCGAGCGCGGACAAGGACATCGGCCTGCTGCTGCGTCAGGCGATGGACAAGGTCGCGTTCCTGCCCTTCGGCCTGCTGATCGACCGCTGGCGCTGGGGCGTGTTCGACGGCTCGATCAAGCCCGCCGACTACAACAAGGCGTGGACCGACATGCGCCTCAAATATCAGGGCATCACGCCCCCGGGCGAGCGCGCCGCGGACGGCTTCGATCCGGGCGCAAAGTTCCACATTCCCGGCAACACACCCTACACGCGCTACTTCCTCGCGCGCCTGCTGCAATTCCAGTTCTACGAGGCGGCCTGCAAGATCTCGGGTTGGAAGGGGCCGCTGCACCGCTGCTCCTTTTATGGCAACAAGCAGGTCGGCGAGAAGCTGAACGCGATGCTCGCCATGGGCGCGTCCAAGCCCTGGCCGGATGCGCTACAAGCCTTCACCGGCAGCCGCGAGATGAGCGGCAAGGCGATGGCGATCTATTTCGCGCCGCTCAAGAAGTGGCTCGATCAGCAGAACAAGGGCAAGACCTGCGGCTGGTAGGCTGCGGAACTCGTCTTGATCTCACAAAAGAAAACGCGCCGCCGGGCCATAAGCTCGGCGGCGTGTCTTTTGAGTTCAACTCAGATCAGGCGAAGCGGACCTCCGTCGCGCGGCGGCGCATCGCACCGCCCACGAACGCGAGCCCGGCGATCATCATGGCCCATGTGGTCGGCTCGGGCACGCCCGCAATCTGCTCGGCCTGGTAACCGGGCAGATCGGCGTCGGTGAAGCCGAACACATGGAAGTGGTTCGGGCCGGACGCGCCGGCTCCAGAACGGCTGGCAGGTCAGCGGAACGGCGGCTCGTTGAAGGCGCGCAGCTTCCGGCTGTGCAGCCGATCGCCCTGCTCGCGCAGAAGCTCGCAGGTCTTGAGGCCGATGGCGAGGTGCCCGGCGATCGCTTCCTCATAGAAGCGATTGGCCTGTCCGGGCAGCTTGAGCTCGCCGTGAATCGGCTTGTCTGAGACGCACAGCAACGTGCCGTAAGGCACGCGGAAGCGATAGCCCTGCGCCGCGATCGTCGCGCTCTCCATGTCCACGCCGACCGCGCGGGAAAGCGAGAAGCGCAGCGCAGAGTGCGAATAGCGCAGCTCCCAGTTGCGGTCGTCGGTGGTGACGATCGTGCCCGTGCGCAGCCGCCGTTTCATGTCGCCGCTGGCGCCGAGGATATGCTCGCAAGCCTCGGCCATGGCGACCTGCACCTCGGCAATGGCCGGCACGGGGATTTCCGGCGGCAGCATCTCGTCGAGCACATGGTCGTCGCGCAGATAGGCATGGGCGAGCACATAGTCGCCGATCCTCTGGCTCGGGCGCAGGCCGCCGCAATGGCCGATCATCAGCCATGCCTCGGGCCGCACGACGGCGAGATGGTCGCAGATCGTCTTGGCATTGGACGGGCCGACGCCGATGTTCACGAGCGTGATGCCGGTGCGGTCGGGCGCGATCATATGATAGGCCGGCATCTGGTGGCGGCGCCATGCGCTGTCGGCGATCGCGCGCTGCGGATCGGCCGTGTCCGCCGTAATCTCGACCCCGCCGGCGCCCGAGAGCGCCGTGAAGCGCGTGCCCGGGCGCGTCAGTTCCTCGCAGCCCCAGCGGACGAACTCATCGACATAGCGATGGTAGTTGGTGAACAGGATGTAGCGCTGCACGTCCTCCGCGGGCGTCCCGGTATAGTGCCGCAGGCGTGCGAGCGAGAAATCCGTCCGCAGCGCATCGAAAAGTGCCAGCGGACGCTCACCGGTCAGGTCGGGGAGGAACAGGCCATCGGCAATCTCGTCGCCGATTTCGGCGAGTTCCGTCGCGGGGAAGTGCCGAGCCAGCTCGCTTGGCGGCACCGTTGCCAGCGTGCCCGGCGGCAATTGCTCCAGCACATAAGGGAAGGGGATCGCCTGATCGCTGCGGCCGACCGTGACCTCGACATCATAGTCGGTCATCAGCAGGTCGAGCTGTTCGGTCAGATATTGGGCGAACATGGTGGGCCGGGTGATCGTGGTCTGATAGCGGCCGGGGCGCGAGAGGCGCGCGAAGGAGCGGCGGCTTGGCGGATCATCGACGGCGTGTCGATAGTCGAGGGTGAGCGATGGATAGCAGAAGGCGCGGTCGGCAACGGTCTCGGCCGGTGGGATTGTGCCATTTTGGGAGTAGGCGAGCAGGGCGTCGCGCAGATTTGCGGTAGCCTGCTCATATTCTGCTATCAGTTGGTTTACGATGGTGGCGCTATGTGTTTGTGTCATGGCCTTTCATAACCACCCGCCGTTACGTAAGAAAGAGCGCTTCGTTGGGAGTCCGTGGGGAGTTTTGTCGGCACTCGTGATGGACAGGAATGCGATCACCGACGTCTATCTGACGGTCGATACAGAGTTGTCGTCCATGCATTTTCGCCGTTTTGGCGTCGCGGGGCTGGACGATAATTTCGCGACGTCCATTCTCGGCCGCACGGCAGCAGGCGATTTCGGCATTGGCTATCAGATGGAGCGGCTCGACGCCTTCGGTTTGAAAGGCGTCTTCTTCGTCGATCCCCTGGTCGCGCTGGTGGCCGGGCAGGACATGGTCGATCGGATCGTTCATCCGATCCTGGACGCCGGCCATGACGTCCAGCTTCATGCCCATAGCGAATGGATCGAGCTTGCGCAGACGGGCCTGACGGACGGGCGCATCGGCCGCAACATGGGCGATTTCAACCTTGAGGATCAGGTCCGCATTCTCGAATACGGCATCGAGCGTCTCATGGCAGCGGGCGCGCCGCGGCCAGTCGCTTTCCGCGCAGGCAATTATGGTGCGAATGACGATACGTTGCGTGCGCTCGCGCGCCTGGGCGTCCGTTACGACACCAGCTACTCGCCGGACTATGAGGATAGTGTCTGCGGCATTTCCATGCCGTCGGGCAGCGCGCTCCCCGTGTGGCGCGAAGACGTGATCGAGGTTCCGGTCTCGGCGATCAGCAGCCCCAGCGGCGGGTCGCGCCACGCGCAGATCACGGCGCTCTCGGCACAGGAAATGATCGCGGCGCTCGCTTATGCGGCGCTCAACCGGCATCCGAGCTTCACGATCGTGTCGCACAGCTTCGAGTTGCTGAGCCGCCAGCGCGACAAGCCGAACAAGATCGTCGTGCGCCGCTTTGATCAGCTGTGCGAGGTCATCGCCGCGTCCCCGCGCTTGCGTGCTGCGACCTATGCCGCGAACCCGCCCGAGCCGGTGGCGGGCGATCTCGTCTTCGAGCGGTTGCCGCATTCGCTGGCGCGCACCTTGCTGCGCAATGGCGAGCAGGCCGTCTCGAACGGCCTCTATGGTGAGCAACTCGGCAAGCTTCCGGTCGGCGCTGCGGCACCTGCCATCAAGATGCGGGATCGCCTGGTGGCCCCGCTGCACAATCTGGGGCCGCTCCAGCAGATCGCGCTCGACATATTGATGGCGGTCTGAGCGCAGCTCATCCCGCCATCAATCCTGGATTCAGAGCTGTTCGATCATGTAGTCGGCCGCGGAAACCCGGAATTCGCCCGGTCCCTCGACATTGAGCTGCTCCACCACACCGTCGTTCACGACCATCGAGAAGCGCTGGCCGCGCGTGCCGAGTCCGAATTTGCTGCCGTCCATGGTGAGCCCGATCGCCTCCGCGAAGGTGCCGTTGCCGTCAGCCAGCATCGTCACCTTGCCGTCCGCGCCGCCGGCCTTGCCCCAGGCGCCCATGACGAAGGCGTCGTTGACCGCGGTGCAGGCGATCTCGTCGATGCCCTTGGCCTTCAGATCGGCTTCCTTCTCGACATAGCCCGGCAGATGCTTGGCCGAGCAGGTCGGCGTGAAGGCACCGGGAACGGAGAAGAGCGCGACCTTCTTGCCCGCGAAATAATCCTTGCTCTGGACCTGCTCGGGGCCGTTCTCGGTCATCGTGACGAACGTGGTCTCGGGCAGCTTGTCGCCGACGCTGATAGTCATGGCAGTCTCCTGGTCAGGTTGATCCCGGCTGGTGCTCCAGCTTCGCGGGGGAAGTCGGCGCTGGACGGCTGTCTGTCAAGTGCCGCGCATGCTTTCGGGCATGCGTATTGGCGCTGGACGGGCGGTCGTCGGGAGCGCATCTTCGTCCGACTCGTTGACGCCATGATGACGCAGCTCTCCTCTCCCATTTCGCTCGCCGGGCAGATGCTCCTCGCGATGCCCGACATGCCCGATCCGCGCTTCGCCAGGTCGGTGATCCTGATGTGCGTGCATGACGAAGGCGGTGCGCTCGGCATCGCGCTGGACGAGCCGATGTCCGGCATCCGGCTGCACACGCTCCTGTCCTCCTTCGACATCGTAGCGCGCGAGGTGGCTGACAGTATCGTACTCGCCGGCGGGCCGGTCGAGCCGCGACGCGGTTTCGTTCTCCACAGCCGCGACTGGGAAGCCAGGGACAGCCATATCGTGGCGGATGACATTGCGCTCACCGGTTCGCTCGAAGTGTTGGACGCGATCGCGATCGGACAGGGGCCGCGAGATTATCTGGTCGCGCTCGGCTATGCCGGCTGGGGTTCGGGGCAGCTTGAGCGAGAGCTCGCGGCGCCGGGCTGGTATATCAGCGCGGCCGATCCCCGGAAGCTGTTCGCTATGGCGCCGGAACATCGCTGGGCCGGCGCCTTCGCGCTGGAGGGGATTGATCCGGCCATGCTCGCGAGCAGCAGCGGACACGCCTGACGCTGCGACAAGCCTGCCGATACGTTTCTCTTAACCATCCTTCGAAAGAAGTTCGCAAACGCTCCGCGACACACTCGGCCCCGGGTGTAACGAGGAGAAGACCACATGACATTAAGGAGCTCGGTGACGGTTACGGCCGTCGCGTTGTCGCTCGCGTGCGGATCGACGCAGGCCGTGGCGGCAACCTGCTGGTCGCAAGCTGCGGTCGAGGCGGCGCAGGTGCGGGATTTCGAGACGGGACTGATGGTGGCGACGCTCCGCTGCCAGATCAAGGGAACCGATCTGAGCGGCGACTATAACAGCTTCATCCGGCACAAGCGGACGGTACTGACCGGCATCAACGATGAACTGCGCGCGAAGTTCACCGCACAGGGCCTGCGCGGCAAGGCGGCGCTGGATGCCTATGACCGGTTCGTGACGTCGCTGGCCAATGGCTATGGGGCGGGAACGAATGCGCCGAGCTGCGCCGACTACAAGGCGATCATGACGACCGCGGTCTCGGCCCCGGCGAGCCGAGCGGCGTTGCTCGATCTCGCGCGTCAATCAGGCTCGAACCCGGTGCGCCATACCGATCGATGCGCGCCGACGACCATCGCCCTGGCGAAATAAGGTCCGGATAGCGCCGGCCGGTCCCACACGGCCGGACGCATCCCCAAAGACGGTCCGCGAATTTTCGCGGGCCGTTTTTGCGTATGGATCGCATTCCACATAAAGAATGCTTTATATTTGCCGACTATTGCGCGCCTTGGTAAGGCGCTCGGGATTTCGGTCCTGCCTGCGCGGTGCCGGCTCATTGACGAGGAGATTTCAGGTGGCAACTAAGGCCCAGGATTACATTGTAGCGGACCTCAGCCTCTCGGCCTTTGGCCGGAAGGAGATTGAGATTGCGGAGACGGAGATGCCTGGTCTGATGGCGCTTCGTGCGGAATTTGGTGCGTCGAAGCCGTTGAAGGGTGCGCGGATCACGGGCGCGCTGCACATGACCATTCAGACGGCTGTGCTGATCGAGACCCTGGCGGTGCTGGGCGCAGAGATCCGCTGGGCCTCGTGCAACATCTTCTCCACGCAGGACCATGCGGCAGCGGCGATCGCGGCGGCGGGCATTCCGGTATTCGCGGTCAAGGGCGAGACGCTCGAGG
>NZ_JAHKKS010000007.1 GCF_019737615.1 Sphingobium xanthum
GATGAAGCTGCTATACCTCGTACTCAACAAGGCCGCCGATGAATGGAAACGGCCACCGCGCGAGTGGGCCGAGGCAAAAACCCAGTTCGCCGTGATCTTCGGCGAGCGGTTCGTCATCTGATGACGATAACCGGCCTCGCGCACAAAATATCTGACAGTCCCCTGACGAGCAGCTCAAAGCCCAGCACTTTGCACCATTTGGCGTACCAGTCTGTCAGAAAATGCTCGTAACGGCAGACAACGGAATTGAGCATAGCGTCCCCCCTGCACCGCACCCCATAGACTGGCGAGTGCCGGCCAGCAAGTCGTGCGAAATGGAGGTCGCCCCATGAGCTTCGGCCTTTCTCTAGGGCTTAGCCTTTCTGCGCGCGCAAGCGGCACGCCCAAACACGATCGGCCGCTCGTTGCGCTGGAAATAGACCGCAACGCCGTGATCATAAATCTTCGACTGACGCGATAGAGGGATATCGTCCTGTCGCAGCTCCATATTGAAGCTGAGCACCGGTAGCCGCCCTCCCATCTTCCGCACCTCGGTCAACAAGAAATCGCAAGCGCTCGCGATGGTTTTGTCGCAAATGCCGACGCTGGCGGGATACGCGAAGGCGATCGGCCCGTCGAAGCCGATCGCAAGGCCGGCATAGACAAGCGCCATGCCGAGATACATGGGATTGCGGGTCCACCGGTAAGGACCGGTCGTGGCAATGAGGGTCGTTGGCTGCGACGGTGGAACGCTGGTGCCCAGCCGCCGGAACAGCCCCGCCGCCGCAAGCATCGTCGCGCCGCCGGCAATGAACAGCAGCGCCCCCGTCGCGGCCAGCAACCGCCAGTCGATACCAAAAGAGCGCAGGGTGAAGAACCGCTCCGCCGCCAGCCCCAAGAGTAGCGCGCCCAAATAGACGAAGGGCGGAGGGCAGCGCACGCCCGCGCTGTCCGGTTCGACGGTCATGCCCATCTCCAATCTTTGTTCTCTCAAACCAGCATCGACTGCTGGGCGGACAAGCCCGCCGTCGCGCGGAGCCACATTTGCCGGATCAGGCCGTGCAAAAGCCAGGGACGGCGATCTTTTGGAACAGGTGCGGTCTGGCCTCGACCGATGACGGATATGCTGGAAGTTTCGCGAGGAACTCGGGATCAGTGAAGGCGGCGCGGACCGCCTCGGTGGATTCCCACACCACATAGTTCAGATAAGTCGGGCTATCGCCGATCACTCGATGCAGTTGCATGGAAATGAAACCCGGTTGCTTCGTTATGATCTCGGCAGCCGCCCTGAAAGCGTCCAGGAACCCGGCTTCGTCAGCGGGATCGACGACCGTAAAGAGGTTTATAAGCACGAGAGGCGCTGCCGCGACACCGAGTTGGCGGTCAAACGGAAATTTCTCGTCGAGAGGGATGAATGGTTTTGCGGCGGGCATGTTGGCGCTCCCGTCTATCGTGAAATTGAAGCTGGCGTGATCGATGCTGCTTGCTCTCAAACCAGCATCGACTGCTGGGCGAAGATGCCCGCCATGGCGCCTTGCCATGTTGCCGTGGTGACCGAGGGCAGGGTGGGGTTGGTGATGTCGCCCGCGGCGTAGATGCCGGGCATGCTGGTCTCGCGGCGCTCGTCAACCTTGAGGACGATGCCGAGGGGCGTATCGACCGTGGCGAGACCCAGTGCTTCATGCAGACTTGCGGACGGCTTGTTGAGCGGATGCGCGAACAGGATATCGACCGAGACCTTGGAACCGGTATCGAGCATGACGGCCGCCCCATGGTCCCCGTGATGGGCGATCCCGGCCATCCGGCCATCGACGACGGGGATCCCGCGGCGCGCCAGATCAGCGCGGACATCGGATGGAATGTCGTGACCATCGGCCAGGACCGTCAACGTGTCGGTCCAATCGTGGAACAGTCTGACTTGATTCATCGACTGCGGGCCGGACCAGACGAAGCCCCAATGCTGACCAGCAACTTCGAAGCCGTCGCAATAGGGACAGGGTATGATGGACCTGCCCCAGCCTTCGGCATAGCCCGGAACATCAGGCATCTGGTCGACCACGCCATAGCTCAGGATCAGGCGGCGCGCGCTAAGGCTTTCGTTGTCGTCAGTGACGACGCGAAAGTCGTCGATCGTGCCGGAGAGGCTCTCGGCCCGCGCATTTACCAGCCGGATCGCTGGATAGCGCGTCAGTTGCTCCCGCGCCTCGGCCAGGATGTCCAGCGGTGGCTTGTGATCGTGGCCTAGCATGCCATGCGAATGGCCGGCGAAGCGGTTGCGCGGCCGACCGGTGTCGAGGACCGTGACCTTGCGGCGAGCACGGCCGAGCTGCAGGGCGGCAGCGAGACCGGCAAAGCTGCCGCCGATGATGATGACGTCTTCCATGGGAACATCCATTCTTTGGCTTGCACATTTATGAAACTGCGTGGTATCGTAATTCAGGAATTAGGATACTGTCAAGGACCGAAATTGTGATGACCGAAAAAAGCCGGGTGCGACGCGGCCGGCCCGTCAACGAGGCGCTGGGCCAAACCATAGTCGACGCCGCGGGCGAACTCTTTGCGGAATTGGGTTTTCAAGCGACGACATTGGACATGGTCGCCCAGCGGGCGAAGATATCCAAGCTCAGCATCTATCGACACTTCGAGAACAAGGAGGCGCTGTTTGGCGCTGCCTTTGCGGCCCGCTGCCATCAGTTTATACCACAAGCCCTTTTCGAAGGCGTCGATGGTTCGGCCGAAGATCAGCTCATGGCGGTGGGAACATCATTGCTTCGCACACTGTTGCGCCCGGGCGTCCGCAGTGTCGAAGCCATGGTCATGGCCGACAGCCCCAATCAACAGGCGTTGAGCAAGCTCCATTACGAAGCCGGCCCCGCCCACATCATCGCTCAAATCGAGGCCTTGCTGCGTCAGTTGCACGCGAAGGCGGCTCTGAACGTGCCCGATCCTCTCCAGTCCGCCCGCTTGTTTGCCGCGCTTTTCAAAGGGTCCGATCTCCTGATCATCGCACGCTTCGACGAAGCGAGAGCAGAGGACGACAACGAGATCGAATCCTATTGCCGATCGGCCGTCGCCATGTTCATCGCCGCGCACGGTGGTGCGGGCCACGCCGGCGGATAGCCTGGACGAGGATCCTCGATGGTCTGATGCTCTGGAAACAGGGCTATCGAGATCGAAGGGGAGGGGAGAAATTGCACGCTGGCGCGCGCAGCATCGCGCCATGCGTGGAAAAGACGGTGGCTCCCCGAGTAGGATTCGAACCTACGGCCATTCGATTAACAGTCGAATGCTCTACCGCTGAGCTATCGGGGAGCAGTCGGGGTTTCCCCCGACGAGGGGGCGCCTATAGCAGCGCCATTCTTAAGATTGCAAGAGCGTCAGGAGATAAATTGCTCGGCGGCGATGCGATCGTCCAGCGTGTGCTCCGGATCGAACAGCAGGGTGAGCGGCATGGCGAAGTCGATGGCGATCTCGACCTGTGCGACATCGCGCACCTCTCGTTGGTCTGCCACGGCGGAAACCGGCCGTTTGACGGGATCGATGACGCGCATCTTCACGCGCGTGCGCTCGGGCAGGATCGCGCCGCGCCAGCGACGAGGGCGGAACGGACTGATCGGTGTCAGCGCGACGAGACCGCTATCGAGTGGCAGGATCGGCCCTTGCGCCGAGAGATTATAGGCGGTCGAGCCGGCCGGCGTGGCGACCAGAGCGCCGTCGCAGACCAGCTCGGGAATGACGACGCGGTTGTTGACCGACACTTCAAGCCAGGCCGTCTGGCGCGTCTCACGCAGCAGCGAGACCTCGTTGATGGCGGGCAGGGCGATCTGCTCACCCGTGACGCTCGTCGCCAGCATGCGCAGCGGATTGACCTTGAACGCTTTGGCGCGGTCCAGCCGCTGGTCGAGTCCGTCGAGCCGCCATTCGTTCATCAGAAAGCCCACGGTGCCCAGATTCATACCGAAGATCGGCACCGTCCGGTGGTTCTCCAGCATGCCGTGCAGGGTCTGGAGCATGAAGCCATCGCCTCCCAGCGCAATGACGGTATCGGCCTGGGACAACGGCACGAACGTCGAGACGGCCATCAGCCGCCGTGCCGCTTCCTGCGCCGATTCGGTCGGCGAGGCGAGGAGAGCCAGCTTGCGCTCCACGATTGCTATCCGCCCGTCACGCTCATGTGGCGGCGTGTCGAGGGACTGGCGCCCCTCGCCACGTTGAACTGGTGCGCGATCGGCTTGGTGGCGAGCGCGCGATCGAGCAGCGCATCGATGCCGGCGACGCCCTGCTCACGGAAAGCCGCCTTGAGATCGACATGATCCTCATGGCCCAGGCACATGTAGATGCGGCCCTGGCAGGTAAGGCGCATGCGATTGCAGTCAGCGCAGAAATTGTGGGAGAGCGGCGTAATGAGGCCCAGACGTGTCTGCATGTCCGACAGGGCGAAATAGCGCGCGGGTCCGCCGGTGCGCTCGTCCAGCGGGATCAGGTCGTGCCGCTCGCGGATCGGCGCGATGGCCTCGATCAGCGGCAGGAAGCGATCCGAACGATCATCGGCGACCTCGCCGAGCGGCATGGTCTCGATGAGGGTGAGGCCGAAGCCCTGCTCCTCGCAATAGTCGAGGACCGGCAGCACCTGATCCTCGTTGACGTTGCGAAGCGCGACCATGTTGATCTTCACCTTCAGGCCGGCCGCACGCGCCGCCGCAAGACCATCGAGCACCTTGGCCAACTCGCCGCCGCGCGTGATGTGCGCGAAGATTGCGGGATCGAGCGAGTCCAGGCTCACGTTGATACGGCGCATGCCGGCATCGAACAGCATCTCGGCGTGACGCGCGAGCTGCGTGCCGTTGGTCGTCATCGTAAGCTCATCGAGCGCGCCGGATTTGACATGACGCCCGAGGGCATAAGCGAGATCGGCGAAATCGCGGCGCACCAGCGGCTCGCCTCCTGAGAGGCGAATGCGCCGGATGCCGCGCGCAATGAAGCGCTCGGCGATGATCGCAATTTCTTCCAGCGTGAGGATTTCCCGACGCGGAAGGAACTGCATGACCTCGTCCATGCAATAGCGACAGCGCAGATCACAGCGATCCGTCACGGAGATGCGCAGATAGTCGATGCGCCGGCCGTGACCATCGCGCATGCCGCTCGCCGTTGCCGGTCCAGTCTCGATTGCGTTGATCATACGCATGAATTAGGCGATGCCTGTCAAAGGCGCAACCTCGGCGCCCAAAATTGGAACAGGTCGCAGCCGCCTCGATGTCGGATTCTCGCCCAACAACGGACGGCACTGCCGATGCCGCGTCCGGTCTGACGGACGATGCCGACGCGCTGCCGCTGTTCATCCTCTCGCCGGGCCAGCGCGACGAACTTTCGCTTGTCGCAAGCCGACTGGGCTGGAAACCTGTGGCTGCACGGAGCCGGGAACGGGCCGAAAGCCGCTATCTGGGCAGTCTTGCGCGCACGGCCCTGGTCGATCTACGCGGCTTGGGGCCGGATCAGGCGCGGGCCGCGGTTGCCGGCCTTGCCGATGCGGTGGAAGCGTCCGGCGGAGCCATGCTCATCCTGATCGAGGATGCAGGCGCACCACACGTCGCAGAACTCGTGCGGGCCGGGGCGACACACTTGCTGGACGGCGAGATCAACCAGGCACGGCTCGAAGTTGCCTTGCGGGCGGCCGACAAGCTGGCCGAGCGCCTGATCGGCAGTCTGGCGGCGGCGCGCAACCGGCATGCCGTGCAGCGCAGCGATGCGCTGTTCTGGCGTTGGAACGGGGCGGAGCGGACGCTGGCGATCAGCCCGGCCCTCGCCAAGCTGCTGGAACTCATGGCGCCGGGCGTGGATCATAGCCGCTGGACGATCAGCGACCTTGTGCGCGCCCTGCCGCGTCCCGACCGCGCCGGTGCCATTGCCGCGATCCGTCATGCTGTCGATGACCTGATGCCCGCCGCCTTCGCGCACAGCGTGCCCGATCAGGCGCGCCGCCTCGTCCAGCATCTCTATCCGGACTCCAAGGGATTCAGTGGCGAGGTCGAGGAGCTGGATACGCATCGCCGGCCGGATTCGCGCGATCGCGATCCGATGACCGGCCTCGGCAGCCGACAGGGTGCCGTGCGCTGGCTGGATCATGTGCAGGCCGAAGGACGGCGTCCGGTCGTCCTGCTCATCGGGCTTGGCGAGTTCGACCGGGTGAACAGCGCTTATGGCCGGCTCGTGGGGGATGCGATGCTGACGCGCGTTGCCATGCGCATGACGCGGCTCGTCGATGCGATGGCAGCCCGTGACGCGCTTGTCGCCCGCCTGACCGGCACGGATTTCCTGATCGGACTGGCAGGCGAGCCGGGCGGAGGGGAGCCCCAGGTAGAGCGTGCCGCGCTGCTGGCGCGGCAGCTCATCGCCGAGATCAGTCGGCCATTCAACGCCGGCGATTTCCTGATCCGCCTGACAAGCCGCTGCGGCATCGCGATCGGGCATCCGGGCGATCCTGCCGAGCTTGTGCTGCGGCGCGCCAGCAATGCCCTCGCCGATGCCCGGCGTGGGGGCGCGCAGGGCGGCATTCGCATCCGGGTCGCTGACGACAGCAGCCGGATCGTGGACGACGATCGCCTTCACAACGACCTGCGCTATGCACTCGACAGCGGACAGATCCAGATCCTCTTTCAGCCGCAATATAACATGGCGAGCGACGGTATCGTCGGCGTCGAGGCGCTCGCGCGCTGGCAGCACCCGCATTATGGCGAGATCGGCGCGGGCGCGCTGTTCGCTATTGCCGAGCGCTCTGATTTCATGCTGCCGCTTTCGGACCATATCCATGCCCGCGCGCTGTCGGAGGCTGCGGCCTGGCCGGCGGCGCTGGGTCACTTGCGACTCGCGGTCAATGTCACGGCGGCCGATATCGCGGAGCCGGACTTCCTGACGAGTTTCCTGCGTCTGGTCGATGAGTCCGGGTTTGCACGCGATCGCCTGACCGTGGAGTTGACCGAGAGCGGGCTGGTCGAGGATCTGTCGAGCGCATCGCTCCTGTTGATGCAATTGCGCGAGGCGGGCCTGGCTGTTGCCGTGGACGACTTCGGAACCGGCTACTCCAGCCTCGCCTATCTGAAGGCGCTGCCGCTCGATTATCTCAAGATCGACAGCAGCATTGCCCGCGACATTACCGGCAATGGCCGCGATCGGATCATCGTGCGGGCCATCATCGACATGGCGCGCTCGCTCGATCTCGGCGTGATCGCGGAAGGCGTGGAGACCGAGCAGCAGCTTGCCTTGCTCGCGCGCGCGGGCGCTACTTGCTATCAGGGCTTCCTGCGCTCGCCGCCCGTGACGAGCGAGGTGCTTGCGGGGCTGGTGGCCTAACGCACCTTCGGCTTAATCGCGAACCAGATGATGTGGCGCGGTCCCTTGCCGTTCGTCCGTGCGCGAACCGCGACTTCTTCGACCACGAATCCGGCCTGGGACAAGCGGCGCGCAAAGGCATTGTCCGGCGCCGCAGACCAGATCGCCAGCACACCGCCGGGCCTCAACGCGCTGCGAGCGGCGGCCAGCCCCCGCGCCGAATAGAGTCGGTCATTCTCGATGCGCGTCAGCCCGTCCGGACCATTGTCGACGTCGAGCAGGATGGCGTCATAAGTCGCGGTGCCGGCTTCGATCAGGGCGGCCACGTCATCCTCGATCACGCGCACGCGCGGATCGTCGAGACAATCGGCGGCCAGTTCGGCCATCGGCCCGCGCGCCCAGGCGAGGATCTCCGGCACCAGTTCGGCGACCGTGACCTGTGCCTTCGCATCGAGCCGCGCGAGCGCCGCGCGGAGCGTGAAGCCCATACCATAGCCGCCGATCAGCAGATGCGGCGATCCCTGCCCCCCGAGCCGGTCGCAGGTGAGCTCGGCCAGCGCGATCTCCGAGCCGTTCATGCGCGTGCTCATCAGTTCGTTTCGGTCGAGCACGATCATGAAGTCGCCACCGCGCCGGAAGAGCCTTAGCTCGACGCCGCCGGGGACTGCCGCCGTTCCGATCAGTTCGCGCGCTTGCATAAGGGCCTTTCGCTTTTGCCGGGGGTTTACGCTCAGGTCGCGTCTCGTCATAGGGCCGCCATGCGATATTTCCTGGATACCGAGTTCAACGGCTTTGGCGGCGCGCTGATCAGTCTGGCCCTGGTGCCCGAATTTGGCGACGAGGAATTCTACGTCTCGCTACCTTTGCCGGACGAGATACATCCCTGGGTCGAGCAGCACGTCATCCCCTATCTGCGGTTCGTACCGCCGGCATTGGACTATGAACTGAGCCGCGAGCATGCGGCGCATCATCTGGAGGTCTATCTGGCGAGCGATCCCGATCCGGTGATCGTCGCCGACTGGCCGGACGATCTCGCGCATTTCTGCCAGATCCTGCTGACCGGGCCGGGTGAGATGATCGCGCTGAACGGCCTGCGGCTCGAACTGATCAACGGCGTCGGTTTCAGTTCCGCCATGAACAGCAAGGTCCCGCACAACGCGCTGCATGATGCGCGTGCGCTGAAGGACTTCTGTCTCGGATAGCCCGCGTCAGGCGGCCTGGCGGAATTCCAGCTCCAGCCGGTCCCAGATCTCGACCAGCGCCGAGACCAGCTCGCGCATCATCTCTTCCGAGTGCGAGGGGCCGGGCGTGAAGCGCAGCCGCTCGGTGCCGCGCGGCACGGTCGGATAATTGATGGGCTGCACATAGACGCCATATTCGGCGAGCAGGATGTCGCTGATCCGCTTGGCCTTGACCGGATCGCCGACCATCAGCGGCACGATGTGGGTGACCGAAGGCATGACCGGCAGGCCCTTTTCGGCCATTTCGGCCTTTAGGAAGGCTGCGGCCGCCTGTTGCTGATCGCGCTCGACCTGGCTGCCCTTGAGGTGACGGACGGCGGCGAGCACGCCGGCGACCAGCACGGGCGAGAGCGAGGTCGTGAAGATGAAGCCGGGCGCATAGCTGCGGATTACGTCGATGATGACCTGATCGGCCGCGATATAGCCGCCCATGACGCCGAACGCCTTGCCCAGCGTGCCCTCGATGATGGTGACGCGGTTGGCGACCTCGTCGCGCTCGGTGATACCGCCGCCGCGCGGGCCATACATGCCGACGGCATGGACTTCGTCGCAATAGGTGAGGGCGTTATACTCGTCGGCGAGATCGCAGATTTCAGAGATCGGCGCGACGTCGCCGTCCATTGAATAGACGCTCTCGAAGGCGATGAGCTTGGGCGCATCCGGATCGGCCGCTTCCAGCATCTCGCGCAGATGCGCCAGGTCGTTGTGGCGGAAGACCTGCTTCTCGCAGCCAGAGTTGCGGATGCCCGCGATCATCGAGGCGTGGTTGAGCTCGTCCGAGAAAATGATGCAGCCGGGCAGGATCTTGCCGAGCGTCGCCAGCGTCGCTTCGTTCGAGACATAGCCCGAGGTGAAGAGCAGCGCGCCTTCCTTGCCGTGCAGATCGGCAAGCTCATGCTCCAGATCGACGTGATAATGCGTGTTGCCGCCGATATTGCGCGTGCCGCCCGAGCCGGCGCCGACATCGTGCAGCGCTTCTTCCATCGCTGCGATCACCTTGGGATGCTGGCCCATGGCGAGATAGTCGTTCGAGCACCAGACGGTGATCGGCTTCGGCCCGTTATGCCCCGCGAAGCAGCGCGCATTGGGGAACATGCCCTTGTTGCGCAATATGTCGATGAAGACGCGGTAGCGGCCTTCGGCATGCAGGCGCTCGATCGCCTGATTGAACACGTGCTGATAATTCATCGTCGGCAGCAACCCTGTCTCACTTCCGCGCCTCTAGCGAGCTATCGCATGGAAAGCCACTGATAATGGCTCGCAGAATTTCCACTCTCTCTGATCGCTTCGGCATCAAAGCGCCTTGACTCGCGTCAAGCCGAAGCCGGCCAGCGCGGGGGTGAGCGCTTCGACCCAGCTGTCGATGCGCGTGAACACGGCGATCCCCTCGGGGGGCGCATCGGGCCAGGGCGCATCACCGTTCAGATAGGCGATCCGCCGCGCAATGCCCTCGCCGCCGTCGAGAAAGGTCAGCGGACGGGGAGCGGCTGCTGCCAGCTCATCGCGAACCAGTGGGAAATGGGTGCAGGCAAGGACGACCATGTCCATGCGCTCTCCGCCCGGCTGATCGAGCAGACCCGCGAGGGCGTCGGCGGGAATGGCGGGGTCGGCCGGCTCACCGCGCAACCGCGCTTCGGCATAGGCGACCAGGGCGGCGCTGCCATGGCGCAGGACGGTGCAATCGGCGCCATGCTCGGCGGTCAGGCGATCGACATAAGGCTGGCGCACGGTCGCCTCGGTGCCGAGCACGCCGATGACGCGGGTCTTCGAGGCGATGGCGGCAGGCTTGATTGCCGGCACCGTGCCCACCACCGGGATGTCGAGAGCGGCGCGGACATGAGTCAGCGCAATGGTTGCGGCCGTGTTGCAGGCAATGACGGCGATACGCGGCCGATAGCGCTCGACGAGGCGGCCCAGCAGCGCCGGGACGCGGGCGGCGATCTCGGCATCGCTCTTGGTGCCATAGGGGAAGCCGGCGCTGTCCGCGGCATAGACGACCGGGATATTCGGAATGAGGGTCTTGGCGGGCGCGAGAATCGAGAGGCCGCCGACCCCGGAATCGAAGAAGAGAACGGGCGCGTCTGGAGGGGTGCTGGCGTCGGGCATCAGCCTACCTTGTGGCGGAAGGGCGGGGCAGTCAATCGCGGCATCCGAGGCAGGCGGCGCCAAACATATTGAGTCCTCACCATCATTCGGTCAGTAAAGAAACAAGGTAAAGGAGAGGTGAATGATGGCGGATGCCCTGGTGTCGGAGCGCGATCAGGTGATCGGGATGATCACGGGCGCCTGGAAGACGCAGGTCATCGGCGAAGGCGTGAAGCTCGGCCTGTTCGACAGGCTGGGTGATGGCCCGATGGCGGCTTCCGCGCTCGCGTCGATGGCAGGCGCCAATGAGGATGGCGTCATGCGGCTGCTGCGCGGCCTCGCGACGCTCGGCCTGCTCGAGCATCAGCCCGGCAATCGCTTCGCCTTGACGCCGCTCGGACACTATCTGCGCCGCGACACGCCGGATTCGCTGAACGGCATGACCGGTCACTGGGCGGACAGGATGTGGAATAGCTTCGCCGGCATCGGTCAGAGCATCCGCACCGGCGAGGCCTCCGCGCCTTCGGGCATCGATCATTTCGCCGAGCAGCAGGCCGATACCGGTGCTGCCGATGTGTTCAACCGGGCGATGGCGGAAGGCAGCTTGCGCGTGGGCCGGGCACTGGCTCGCGCCTATGATTTTTCGGACTGTCAGCTGCTGATGGATGCGGGCGGCGGCTATGGCGCCTTGCTGGTCGGGCCGCTGGAAGCCAATCCGCACCTCTCGGGCCAGATATACGATCTGCCGAGTCTTTCCGGCGTCGCGACTGCCTATCAGGCAGAGCAAGGCGTCGCGGATCGCGTTCGCTATGTCGGCGGCTCCTTCTTCGAGACGGTACCGGCGAGCGCCGACTGCGTCCTGCTCAAGTTCATCCTGCATGACTGGAACGACGCCAATTCGCTGACCATCCTGCGGCATTGCCACGCGGCGATCGGCGAAGACGGCCGCATCCTCGTGATCGAGCGCATAGTGCCGGAGACTGTGAGCCCAGCCGATCAGGACGTGATCCGCGGTGACCTCACCATGCTGACGGTCGGCGGCAAGGAGCGCACCGAGGCGGAATATCACGCTCTGCTGGGCGAAGCGGGGCTGCGCATCACGAAGATCGTGCCGATCGATGCGGGGTATTCCGCGATCGAGGCGCGGGCGGCCTGATCAGCGCGGCTGAAAGGCGATGATGCTCATGCCCGCAAGCGCGACGGCGACGCCGGCCCAGTCCCAGTTCGTCGGCCTGACCCCATCGACGGCCCAGAGCCAGAGGATCGCCGCGCCGATATAGACGCCGCCATAAGCTGCATAGACGCGGCCAGCAGCGGTGCCGTGCAGGGTCAACAGCCAGGCGAATAGCGCGAGGCTGATCGCGGCTGGCAAGAGCAGCCAGGGCGACTTGTCGCCCCTGAGCCAGAGCCATGGCAGGTAGCAGCCGATAATCTCGGCGAGGGCGGTCGCCGAATAGAGCAGGAATGTCTTCATGCCATCGGCTGCGCAGGGTCAGTCGTGGGCTGGCTCGCGCAAGCCCGCCTTGCGTTCCGCCGACTGGATCGTGTTTTCCAGCAGCATGGCGATGGTCATCGGGCCGACCCCACCGGGGACGGGCGTGATGTAGCTCGCCTTCTTGCGCACACCCTCGAAATCGACATCGCCGACGATCTTCCCATCGGGCAGGCGATTGATACCGACGTCGATCACCACCGCGCCGGTCTTGACCATCTGGGGGACGATAAGGTTCGGCACGCCGGCCGCGACGACGAGGATGTCGGCGAGGATGGTCCACTGGCCCAGATCGCGGGTCTTGGCGTGGCAGATGGCGACGGTCGCGTCACGCGCCATCAGCATGAGCGCCATCGGCTTGCCGACGATGTTCGACGCGCCGATCACGACGACATTGCGGCCCTCGATGGGGATGTCGCTATATTCGAGCAGATGCATGACGCCATAGGGCGTGCAGGGCGGGAAAATCTGGCGGCCGACGACGAGCGCGCCGACATTATAGAGGTGGAAGCCGTCCACATCCTTTTCCGGCGCGATCGTCTCCAGCACTTTGGCCATGTCGATATGGGCGGGCAGGGGCAACTGGACGAGGATGCCGTGAACATTGGGATCGGCATTGAGCTTGCCGATCAGGACCAGCAGCTCCTCGTTGGTGATGCTGGACGGGTGGCGATGGCTGATCGACTTGATGCCGACCGCCTCGCACGCCTTGACCTTGCGGCTCACATAGATGCTAGACGCGGCGTCGTCTCCGACCAGTACGACCGCGAGGCCCGGCGTCACGCCGGTCGCCTGCAGCGCCTCGACTCGCGCGCGCTGCGCTTCACGCATTTTCAGCGCGACAGCCTTGCCGTCGATGAGCTTGGCGCCAGTCTGCTCCGCCTTCAGGGCCGTCGAAGTCACGGGAATCGTCCTTTCATCTCAAAGCCTGTTGGCGGACAGGGTGGGATTCGAACCCACGGTGAGCGCAAACCCACGGCGGTTTTCAAGACCGCTGCCTTAAACCACTCGGCCACCTGTCCGCATGCGGCCCCGTGCAGGGCCGCGCTTGCGAGCGGGCCTAGTCCAAAGCGCGACGGGAGGGAAGGGGCGAGCGTGGGCCGAGCCGAGCGCTGGATCGGGGCCGGGGCGGCACGGCGCGCCTTGCCTCGCCGATAAAGTCTGCCACTATAAGGACATGTCCGTTCTCCGCTTCCCGCTTCGCCAGCTCCGTCTCGTCAGCCTGGCCGCTCTGGTCTGCCTTGCGGGCGGACAGGGAGCGCATAGCCAGCAGGTGACCAATGCCGGCGCGCCGCTGCCGTCCTCGACGGCGGCGGTCGGCGCCGAAACGGCGAGCGGATTCGCGCGCTATCTGGAGGGGCTGCGGCCCAAAGCGCGGGCCAAGGGCGTCAGTGATGCGACCTTCGACCGGACGATCGCCGGGCTGACCTTCAATCCGCGCGTGGCGGCGCTTGATCGGGGCAATCTGCCGGTTGCGGACAATGCGCCGATCCCCGATTTCGAACCCTATCGCCGGAAGCACATTGATGCCTCGAAGATTGCGCGGGGGAGAGCCGTTTATTCCGCCAACCGTGCCCTCCTGACCGGTATCGAGCGCGACACGGGCGTGCCGGAGTCCATCATGGTCGCCATTTTCGGCCACGAGACGAATTACGGGACGATCACCGGCGATTTCGACCTGCTGCGCTCGCTGGCGACGCTGGCTTATGAGGGGCGCAGGCGCGAGCTGTTCGAGCCGGAGCTGCTCGCAGTCATGCAGATGATGCAGCGGGGGATTCCGCGCGAGCGGCTGGTAGGGAGCTATGCCGGGGCGTTCGGCTATCCGCAGTTCCTGCCGACCGTCTATCTGCGCGACGCTCGCGATGCCGATGGCGACGGTCAGCCCAATATCTGGTCGAGCCAGGCGGATGCGCTGGCCAGCATCGCGAATTATTTCGTCCGGGCCGGATGGCGCAAGGGCGAGCCCTGGGGCGTCGCGGTGCGCGTGCCCGCCGGGTTCGACCGGTCCGAGGTCGTCAACCGCACCGTCGCGCCGCGCTGCCGCCGCGTGTTCGAGCGGCACAGCCGCTGGCTCAGCATGAAGGAATGGCAGGCGCTGGGCATCACGACCGTCAGCGGAAACTGGCCGCGCGGCGAGATACAGGCCAGTCTTTTGGAGCCGGATGGCCCCGGCAACACTGCATACTTACTCACTGGTAACTATCGCGCGATATTGGACTATAATTGTTCCAATTTTTACGCGCTGTCAGTGGGGCTCCTTGCAGATGAGGTCGGGCGGTAGGAAGATTTTCGCGGCAGTGCTGGCGCTCGCGCCGCTCGCCGCCTGTGGCATGATCGATGGCCGGGACGACAGCCGTCCGCGCGAACGACTTGCCGTGAACCTGCCCGGCGAAGGCATCCGGACACCGGCCGCATCCGACAGCGCCTATGACGCCCTGCCTGAAGCGCCGATGGCACCGGACGAGCCGGTGCATCTCGTGACGCCGATGAGCGACGAGCGTGTTGTGGTCGGCGATCCCTACATGATCGACGGCAAGGCTTATGCGCCGGCCCCGGCCGCGACCTATGACGAAGTCGGTTACGCTGCCGTGCTCTGGGAAACCGCCGATGGCCGCCACACCGCCAATGGCGAGGCCTATGTGCCCGGCGCGATCAGTGCGGCGCACCGCACCTTGCCGATGCCGAGCTATGTCGAGGTGACGGCGCTCGACACCGGCAAGACCATTCTCGTGCGCGTCAACGATCGCGGGCCGCTGCTGAACGATCGTGTCATCGCGCTTTCGCCCGGCGCGGCGCGTCAGCTCGGCCTGACCGCGATCGACGGGACGTCCGCCGTCCGCGTGCGCAAGGTCAGCCCGACCGAGCAGGACCGGCAGGTGCTGCGCAATGGCGGCAAGCTCGCCGAGCGGATCGAGACGCCGGCTGGCCTGCGCACGGCCCTGGTGAAGCGCCTGCCGAGGGCGCCGGTGCCGCTGGCGGGACCGGTTCGCACGCTCGCGGTGATGCCGCCGCTGGCCGCTGCCGCACCGGCGCCTCAGCCTGGCGCAAACGAACCGATCCGCAAGGTCGTGCCCGTCCAGCATTCGCGCCCGACACCCCGGCCGCCGGTGCCCCGCCCCGCGGCTGCGCCGCCTGCCGAGCGTCCGGCTCCCGCCCCGGCGCCCTTGGCCCGTCGCGGCGGCTATGTGGTTCAGATCGCGGCACTTTCCTCGCGCGCCAAGGCCGATGCGCTGGCGCGCTCCGTAGGCGGCTACGTCATGCCGATCGGTAGCCTCTTCCGCGTCCGCACCGGTCCCTTCCCAACGGAAGCGGCCGCGAGCGGATCGCTCGGTCAGGTCCGCGCCAAGGGCTATGCAGAGGCGCGCCTGATGGCTAATGACGCTCGCTGAGCGCTGGCGTCGCCGCGCTCGAATGTTCGTCATGACCGGATTTCTCGATGCGCTCTTTCCTGCCGTTTGCCCTGGCACTCCCGCTTCTCGCGACGAGTGCCGCGGCGAGCACGCCAAGCTATAACAGCACTGCTCCCGTCGCTTACATGATCGACCTGGCCTCGGGCCGGGTGCTGTTCCAGCGCGATGCCGATCGGCGCATCCCGCCCGCCTCCATGGCCAAGATGATGACGACTCACGTCGCCTTCAAATTGATCAAGGAAGGCAAGCTCAAGCTCAACCAGAGCTTCACCGTGCGCCCGGAAACCTGGCGCAAATGGCATAGCCAGGGATCGACCATGTTCCTGGCCGTAAATGAGCAGGTTTCGGTCGAGAATCTGCTGCACGGTATCGTGACGCTCTCCGGCAACGATGCCTGCGTCGTCCTGGCCGAGGGCATTGCCGGCTCGGAAGAGGCTTTCACCGATCTCATGAATGCCGAAGTCAAGCGGCTCGGCCTTTCCAACAGCCATTTCGGCAACAGCAATGGCTGGCCGGACGAGGGGCGCACCTATGTGACCGCCCGCGATCTCGCTGTGCTCGCGCGCGCCACGGTCGAGGAAACGCCGGATCTCTATCGGCAATTCTATGCGACGACCTCGTTCACCTGGGGCAAGACGCTCGGCAGCGGCGCCGCAATCAGTCAGGCCAATCGCAACCCGATCCTCGGCAAGATCACCGGCGCCGACGGTCTCAAGACCGGTCACACGGAGGAAGCCGGCTTTGGTTTCACCGGATCGGCCGTTCAAAATGGCCGCCGTCTGGTCATGGTCGTTGCGGGTCTGACCAGCTTCAATGGCCGCATCGACGAGTCGGTGCGGTTCATGGACTGGGGCTTCAAGGCCTGGAAAGTGCGGCCGCTCGCCAAGAAGGGCACGGTGATGGGCGAGGCGCAGGTGCAGGGTGGCTGGTCGCGCAGTGTCGAACTCGTGGCGCCGCGCGATCTCGTCGCGACGATCCCTTTGTCCGCCAATGGCCCGGTGAAGGGCCGCATCGTCTATAACGGCCCGATCAAGGCGCCGATCGAGCAAGGCCAGCCGGTCGCGCAGCTGATCGTCGATGCCGGCGATGGTACGACGCAGTCCTTGCCGCTGGTCGCCAATGCGGCCGTGTCCGAAGCGGGCTTCTTCGGCCGGCTCTGGACCGGCTTCCTCTCGCTGTTCGGCTGAGCCGGGAGTGCCTCGCGGCCGCTTCATCACGCTGGAGGGCGGCGAAGGCGTCGGCAAGTCCACTCAGGCGCGTCTGCTGGCAGCGGCACTGGCCGAGCGCGGCATCGAGACCGTACTGACACGCGAGCCGGGCGGAAGCGAAGGCGCGGAGGCCATTCGCGGGCTGCTGCTCTCGGGTGCTGCGGATCGTTGGACCATCCGCGCCGAGGCGCTGCTGTTCGCTGCCGCACGGGCCGATCATGTCGCGCGGACCATCCTGCCAGCGGTCGAGGCCGGCAAATGGGTGATCTGCGACCGGTTTCTCGATTCGAGCCGCGCCTATCAGGGCGTCGGCAATGTGCTGAGCGATGAGGACATCATGGCCCTGCACGGCGTCGGCTCTGCCGGACTGCTGCCGGATCGCACCCTGCTGCTGCGCCTGCCGCTCGGGGAGAGCAGCGAACGGGCGGGCGTTCGCGATGCCGGCGAGGCCGATCGCATCGGCGGGCGCGAGGCCGATTTCCATAGTGCGGTCGCGGCTGCCTTCGAGCGCTTTGCCGATGCGGAGCCGGCGCGTTTCCGCCGGATTGACGCAAGCGGCTCGGTCGAGACGGTAGGTGCGCGCCTGCTCGATGCGCTCTCCGACTGGCTGCCATGACCGACTGGCTCGGCCATGATGCGCAGATCCAGACGTTGATCACGGCCAGCGGCGAGGCGCGGCTGCATCATGGCTGGATCTTCGCGGGGCCGAAGGGCATCGGTAAGGCCGGCATTGCCTATGATTTCGCCAAGCGGCTGCTGGTCTCGGGCGCGGGGCGCAGCGTGCTGGCGGACCGACTGGCGCCGAATGATGACGACATGGCGGTCAAGCTGCTGGCATCCGGCGCGCATCCCGATTTCATGCGGCTCGAGCGTCTGGAACGGGACAGCAAGGGCGGCGAGGGCGGAACGCTCGCGCGGAACATCACGGTCGATCAGATTCGCGGCCTTGCCCGGCTACTCCATAGTGCTCCGGCGCTGGGCACGCGGCGGGTCGTGCTGATCGACAGTGCCGACGACCTGGAGACCGGCGCCGCCAACGCGCTGCTCAAGAGCCTCGAAGAACCGCCGGCCGGCGCCGTCTTCCTGCTCGTCGCGCATCGGCCCGGACGGCTGCTGCCGACGATCCGCTCGCGATGTAGAATGATGCGTTTTCAGACGCTTGATGATGACGTCATGACGATGGCGCTGGCCCAGGCGCTGCCTGAGGTACCCGCTGCGGAGCGTGCCCGGCTGATCGGCCCGGCCGAAGGATCGCCCGGTCAGGCGGTCGCAACGCGAGAGCTGGACCTACCGGCGCTGGAGCAATCGCTGGAGACGGTCGCGCGGGGCGGCCACGGTGCGGACACCGAACGGGCGCGGCTCATGAGCGCGCTCTCCGGCGTCGCCGCGCGGCCACGGCTCGAAGCGTTCGTGGAGATGGTCCCGAAGTTCATCGCTCGGCGGATGCGCGGCGCTGGTGGCCCAGCGCTCGGGCGTGGGATCGGCGCCTATGAAGAAGCGCAGCGGCTCGGGGCAGGGGCCGTAACGCCGTTGCAGCTCGAACCCGGCGCCTTGGTCTATACGCTGTGCGAGACGGTGATGGATCTGGGGCAAGAGCGGGTCTGAGGGAATGCGTGCTCCCGCGAAGGCAGGAGCCCATCATTCAGCCGACAGCTTCATTCGCCTTGGGTCCCTGCCTTCGCAGGAGCACGACGATGTCTTGTTAGGCTAGGAATCGCCGGTCCGCACAGCTAGAGAGGCGCCAATCCAATCGGTCGAGGAGAGGCGGCCGGCAAGCTCAGCAGGAAACCATGCCCAAGCCGCTCACCATCACGACCGCCATCGCTTATCCCAATGGTCGTCCGCATATTGGCCACGCCTATGAGGCGATCGCCACGGACGTGTTCGCGCGGGCGGCGCGGATGATGGGGCGCGACGTCTTCTTCCAGACCGGGACCGACGAGCATGGCCTTAAAGTCGCGCAGACCGCGCGCGGCCTGGGTATCACCCCACGCGAGTTTGTCGATGAGATGGCAAGTTATTTCAAGGAGATGGATGACCTTCTTGGGATCAGTTACGATCGTTTCATCCGGACCAGCGAGCCGGTGCATCATGCCGCGAGCCAGGCGATCTGGGAAGCGATGGCCGCCAATGGCGACCTGTATCTCGATCGCTACGAGGGGTGGTACTCGGTCCGCGACGAAGCCTATTATGACGAGAGCGAGTTGGTCGAAGGGACCGATGGCGCCAAGCTCTCGCCGCAGGGCACGCCCGTCGAGTGGACCGTCGAGGAAAGCTGGTTCTTCCGGCTCTCCAATTATCAAGACAAGCTACTGGCGCTCTATGCGGAGCAGCCCGACTTCATCCAGCCCGAAAGCCGTCGCAACGAAATCCTGCGGTTCGTCGAAGGCGGCCTGCGCGATCTGTCGGTGTCGCGGACCAGCTTCGACTGGGGCGTGAAGGTCCCCGGATCTCCGGATCATGTCATGTATGTCTGGGTCGACGCGCTCACCAATTATCTGACCGGATGCGGCTATCCCGACGATACTGAGCGCATGGCCCGCTATTGGGGGCCGGAAAGCGACATCGTCCACATCATCGGCAAGGATATCGTGCGTTTTCATACAGTTTACTGGCCGGCCTTCCTGATGAGCGCGAATTTGCCGCTGCCGGGGAAGATCTTCGGGCATGGCTTCCTGCTCAACCGCGGCGAGAAGATGTCCAAGTCGCTCGGCAATGTCGCTGATCCCAAGGAACTGGCCGAAGCGTTCGGCGTGGACGCGCTGCGCTATTTCCTGCTGGCGGAAGTCGGCTTCGGAAATGATGGAAGCTATAGCGCGGAAGCCATTGTTCACAGGACGAATACCGAGCTTGGCAATGCATTCGGCAATCTCGCCCAGCGCACGTTGAGCTTCATCGCTAAGAACCTCGAAGGCCGCCTGCCGGAGCCGGCTGCAACGGCCGATGACGAGGCGCTGCTGGCCGCCGTGCGCGAGGCCGTGACCGACATGCCTCGCGCATTCGAAAAGCTCGCGCCGCATGAAGCGATACAGTCCTGGCTGCGCGCCTGCTATGCCTGCAATGCCTATATCGATGCGCAGGCGCCCTGGGCCCTGCGCAAGACCGATCCGGCGCGCATGGAAGCCGTGCTGGCGACGCTCTATGTCGCGATCGCCGAACTGGCGGTGGCGATCTCGCCCGTCATCCCGACCAGCGCGACGGCTCTGCTCGATCATATGGGCGTGCCGGCGGACGCGCGCGGCTATGGCGAGAGCGTCGACTGGTACGAGAGCTTGCGCGCTGGAGGTTTCGTCCTCGCCGCGCCCAAGCCGCTGTTCCCGCGCCTCGAATTGCCTGCCGAGGCCGAGTGATGCTGGTCGATAGCCATTGCCACCTCAATTATGAGGGCCTCGTCGAGGATCAGGCAGGCGTGCTGGCGCGGGCGCGCGCCGCAGGTATCGGCACGATGCTCAACATCTCGACCCGCGAGCGGGAATGGGATGCGATCATCGGCACGGCCGAGCGGGAAAGCGATGTCTGGGCGACCGTCGGCATCCACCCGCATGAGGCGGACAGCCATGCCCATGTCGATACCGCCAAGCTGGTCGCACGGGCAGCGCATCCCAAGGTGATCGGCATTGGCGAGACGGGCCTCGATTATTATTACGATCATAGCGACCGCGCCCAGCAGCAGACGAGCTTCCGCGCGCATATCGCGGCGTCGCGCGAGACGGGCCTGCCGCTGATCGTCCATACACGCGACGCGGAGGACGACACGGCCTCTATCCTGCGCGACGAGATGGGGCAGGGCGCCTATCCAGGCGTCATTCACTGCTTCACGGCGAACGGCGAATTCGCCGACATCGCGCTGGAGCTGGGCTTCTACATCAGCATTTCCGGTATCGTGACCTTCAAGAACGCCAAGGCGCTGCAGGAAACTGCGGCGCGCATCCCGGCGGATCGCCTGCTGGTCGAGACGGACTCGCCCTTCCTCGCGCCGGTGCCGCATCGCGGGCGGACCTGCGAGCCGGCCTATGTGGCGGACACAGCGCGGTTCCTCGCCGATCTGCGCGGAGAGACGGTCGAGGAATTGGAAGCGGCGACGACGCGCAATTTCTTCACGCTTTTCAGCAAGAGCGCCCCGGCAGTTTGACGTCATGACATTGAAACTCGTGATGCTGGGGAGCGGAACGTCGTCCGGCGTGCCGCGCATCGGCAATGACTGGGGCAAGTGCGATCCCGCCAATCCGCGCAATCGGCGCACGCGCGTGTCGATCCTCGTCGAGAGCCCGAAGACGCGGCTTCTGGTCGATACCTCGCCGGACATGCGCGCGCAGCTATTGGCGGCCGACGTGATCCATCTCGATGGTGTGCTCTGGACCCACGATCATGCGGACCATACCCACGGTCTCGACGACCTTCGTCAGGTCATGCATTTTCGCGGGACGCCCGTGCCCGGCTTTGCCCATCGGGCGACCATGTCGAAGCTGAAGATGCGGTTCGACTATGCCTTCGACGGCGGGCAGGGTTATCGCCCGACGATCGAGGAGCATGAGTTGCCGGTCGGTGGGGTTACCATCGGCGACATCGCGGTGACGCATGTCGATCAGCCGCACGGGTCGATCTATTCGAGCGGGTTCCGCTTCGATTTCGAGGGTGCCTCGATCGGTTATGCGACTGATTTCAGTGCTTTGACCGACGACATGATCGCGCTCTACACGGGCGTTGATTGCCTCGTCATCGATGCCCTGCGCGAAAAACCGCATCCGACGCATCCGCATCTCGGCATGGCGCTCGATGCGATCGCCGCGATCCGGCCCAGCCGGGCCATCCTCACCCATATGGACCAGAGCCTCGATTACGCGACGCTCGCGGCATCGCTTCCCGAGGGCGTCGAGCCGGGCTATGACGGGCTCACCGTCACGCTCTGAGCGCGGCGGTGGCGGAAGGAGAGGATAGCCCTGACCGAGGATATCGCCCGGATCATCTACATCGCGCTGGCTCTGGTGCTGGTCGGCAGCGGCCTTGCCTGGCGCAGGCTGCCGCCCGGCAATCTGCTCAAGCTGGCGCTGATCTGGATCGTCATTTTCGGCGTGATCGCTGGTGGCGCGGCCTATTGGTCCAGTTGCTGCGCGGCACCGGGCTGAGGCGGGCGTTCGCGCGGGTGCAAGCCCGCTTCGTTCCCTGCCAAGCCTTGGCCGGGCTTGCTCCCTAGTCTTCCGTTCAGAGGAGAAGGAGGGTCGATGCCGGTCTTGGAGTTTGATTATGTAGTGGTCGGCGGCGGTTCGTCCGGCGCGGCACTGGCGGCGCGGCTTTCCGAGCGCGAGGACCGCACCGTGGCCCTGCTCGAGGCGGGCGGCAACGACACGCATCCCTTCATCCATGTGCCCTCGGGCGTTGCGGCGGCGATCAACACCAAGTCGCTCAACTGGCGCTTCGAGACAGTGCCGCAGCCGGGCATGGCCGGGCGGCGCATCGGCGTGCCCCGTGGCAAGGTGCTCGGCGGCTCAGGGCAGATCAACGGCATGGTCTATTTCCGAGGCCACCCGACCGATTTCGACACCTGGGACGATATGGGCGCCAAGGGCTGGAGCTATCGCGAGGTGCTCCCCTATTTCACGCGCAACGAGAATAACGAGGATTTCCCGGAGTCCGTGTTTCACGGCAAAGGCGGGCCGATCAACGTCAAGTTCGTGCGCAATCCCAATCAGCTGAACTATGATTATATGGCGGCTTTGGCTTCGCTCCAGTTCCCGGCGCGAGCGGACTTCAACGGGCCGGACAGCGAAGGCTATGGCTTCCGTCAGGGCCTGATCCGCGACGGCCTGCGCGAATCCACGGCGCGATCGATGCTCTGGCCCGCCGCGAAGAGCCGGCGTAATCTCAGCGTTCTGACGCAGGCACAGGTGGCGCGCATCCTGTTCGAGGGCAAGCGCGCGACCGGCGTGCTGCTGACCGATGGGCGCGAGATCAGCGCGAGGGCGGAAGTCGTGCTGTGCGCCGGCGCGGTCCAGTCGCCACAGATCCTGCTGGCCTCGGGCGTCGGCCCTGGCGCCCATCTGCGCGAGCTTGGCGTCGATATTGTCCACGATCTGCCCGGCGTCGGCGGCAATTATCACGACCATGTCGCCTGCCCGATCCATATGGAAACGGACAATATCACCTCCTATGGCGTGAGCTGGAAGGCGCTGCCGCGCGGCGCCTGGAACGTCATCCAGTATCTCTGGAACCGGACCGGGCCGTTCGCCGGCAATGTCTTCGAGTCCGTCGCCTTCCTGAAGACCGAACCGTCGCTCTCCAAGCCGGACGTGCAGTTCGTGTTCCAGCCGGCCAAGCGGCTGACGACCAAGATCCCGCTGCCGATCGGCCATGGCTATGCGATCAGCCCGGTCGGCCTCTACCCGAAGGCGCGCGGCACGTTGCGGCTTGCCTCGGCGGACGTGCGCGACGCGCCGCTGATCGATCCGCAACTTCTCTCGGTCGAGGACGACATCGAGACGCTGGTTCGCGCGCTCAGGATCGCGCGCCGCGCCTTCCAGGCGCCGAGCTTCGAGAAATATCAGGGCGTCGAAGTCGCTCCCGGTCCGGACGTGCAGAGCGACGAGGACATCAAGGCCTTCATCCGCTCGGCCGGCTACACCGTCCATCACCCGGGCGGGACCTGCCGCATGGGCACGGACAAGGACGCCGTGGTCGATCCCGATCTCAAGTTGCACGGCATCGAAGGGCTGCGCGTCGCGGATGCCTCGGTGATGCCGATGATGGTCGGCGGCAACAGCAATGCCGCCTGCGTCATGATCGGCGAGCGCGGGGCAGACAAGATCCTCGGCAAGCCCGCTTTGCCGGCGGCCGTGCTGCCGCCGGAGTCGGTTGCTCGGAAATGATAGAAAATCGTTCCAGGAGAGTGTGATGGCAGTCGAACATATGAGAAGTTGGAAGATCGGTGACGTGACCGTCACGCGGATCGTCGAGCTCTGGAACTTCACAGATCATATCAACATGACCATCTCGGACGCCGAGCCCGAGGAAGTCATCGCGATGGAATGGCTGCACCCGCATTATGCGACGCCGGACGGTCAGCAGAAGATGAACTTCCAGGGCTTCATCGTGCAGACGCCGACGATGAACGTGATGCTGGACACGTGCATTGGCAATGGCCGCGACCGGTTCTTCGACGTGTTCCGCGACCTCAACACCAGCTATCTCGAGGATCTCGGCACACTCGGCCTGAAGCGCGAGGACATCGATATCGTGCTCTGCACGCACCTCCATTTCGACCATGTCGGATGGAACACATACTGGAACGGCACGGAATGGGCGCCGACCTTCCCCAATGCGCGCTACCTGTTCGGCAAGACCGAGTTCGCCGCATGGGAGGAAATGCGCAGCCATGACGATCACGGCCTGCATGACGTGCGTCATTTCATCGATTGCATCGATCCGATCATGAAGCTCGGTATGGCCGACCTGATCGACACCGATCATCGGCTCAGCACCGAGCTGTGGGTGGAGCCGAGCCACGGCCATACGCCGGGCCATATCCATCTCTGCATTGAGTCCAACGGCGAGCGCGGCGTGATCACCGGCGATCTCATGCATCACCCGATCCAGACAGCTTTACCTTATCGCCCTGCGCGGTTCGACATGGACCCGGTGGCGGGCGAGGCGACGCGGGTCGGCTTCGTGAACAAGTATCGCGACAGCGGTGTGCTGGTGATCGGCGCGCACTTCGCCGATCCGACGGCGGGTTGGATCAAGAGCGAAGGCGACGGCCAGCGCTTCTTCGGTGTGGGGTTGGAGGAGTGACGCCCGCTCCAAACACCGCCGTGCTCCTGCAAAGGCAGGAGTCCAGGGCGCGGCAGGCTGACATGGCGCTCATGCGCGCTGGGTTCCTGCCTTCGCAGGAACACGGTTCATCTCATGAAGGGCTGCGCTGAAATGTCTCGCGAAATCCCCGAATATCCGCTCGACATTTTCACGCACGACGCCGTGCGCAACGCCAACGCGATCGATGACGCCTTGCGCGAATTCTCGCCCGCCGTGCGACTTGCCGACGGCACTGTGATGATCGGGCGGCATGAGCATGTCGCCGCCGGTCTGATGGACTGGAAAAGCTTCAGTTCGACCTCGCGCCCCTGGCACGATCCGACCTCGCTGCGTCCGGAAATCCTGCTGACCGATGATCCGCCGGCGCACACGCGCGTTCGCCGAGTGATCGGAGATGCCTTATCGCCGAGAACGTTAGACGCCATGCGCGGCATCTTTACAGCCGGTGCAGAGAAGCTCGTGGCAGAGCTGAAAAGCGATAGCGAAAAACCGATCGATGCCGTGACCGAGGTGACCCGCAAGTTCGTCTATGACGTGTTTCCGGACTCCCTCGGCCTGCCGCATGGCAATCGCGACCATATGACCGGCTTCTCGAACATGGTCTGGGCCACGATGGGACCGGAGAACGAGCTGTTCCGCGAGGCCATGGCTGAGGATTTCGGGCCGGTGCTGCAATGGCTGGACGAAGTCGGCGAGCGCGACGGACTGGAGCCGGACGGGTTCGGCATGCTGCTCTTCAAGGCGGCCGACGAAGGCAAGATCACGGCGGCCGAGGCCAAGCTGCTCCTGCTGACGATCCTCTCGGCCGGGACGGACACCACCTACATCACCATGGCCAATGCCCTGCGCGCCTGGGCCGAATATCCCGAGGAATTCGAGAAGGTGAAGGCGGACCCGAAGCTGGTGCGCAATGCCTTCGACGAAAGCCTGCGCTGGGACAGCCCCTCGCGCATGGCGGGCCGCATTACCACGGTCGATGTGCCGATCGACGATATGGTCGTGCCAGCCGGCACGCGCGTCGGCCTCATGTTCGCCGCCGCCAATCGCGATCCGCGCTTCTGGGATGATCCGCTGACCTATAAAGTCGGGCGAGATCTGAAGCATAGCCTCGGTTTTGGATATGGCGTCCACGCCTGCGTCGGCCGCACTCTGGCCTATATGGAAGCCGATGCGTTGTTCGGCGCTTTGGTCCGCGAGATCGACTCGATCGAGCTGGTCGGCGCGGTCGAGCCGTGGATGACGACGGTCGGCCATGGCCCGGCCAAGGTGCCGGTGAAGCTGCACTTCAAGGGATAGGATGAGCGAAGCGCCCCATCATCGCATCCACGCCATTCGCTATGCCCGGCATGAGCGCGTGGCGGCCGAGAACTTCATTGGCGGGGATGACCATGCCTCGCCGATGCCGCTCGACTATTTCGTCTGGCTGATCGAGCGGGACGGCATGGCGCCGGTGCTGGTGGATACCGGCTTCGGCGCGGAAGCGGCGGTGCGGCGCAAGCGCACGATGATCCGGCCGGTGGAGGAGGGGATACGCGCCATCGGCGTCGATCCCGCGTCCATCGAGGATGTCATCATCACGCATCTCCATTATGATCACGCCGGCAGCCTCGATCTGTTCCCCAAGGCGCGTTTCCATGTGCAGGACGACGAGATGGCCTTCGCGACCGGGCGGAGCATGACGCACAAGACCGTGCGCGCGCCGTTCGATGCCGGGCCGGTCGCCCAGATGGTGCATCTGCTGTTCGGCGATCGCGTGGTCTTCCATGATGGCGACGAGGAGTTCGCGCCCGGCATCACTTTGCGCTTCCTGCCCGGCCATACCGCGGGGCTTCAGGGCGTCGAGGTCAGCACGGCACGCGGCCCTGTACTCCTCGCTTCCGACGTGGCGCATCTCTACGCCAATCTGGTGCGCGAGATGCCGTTTCCCATCGTCGTCGATGTGCCTGCCTATCTCGACGCCCACAAAAGGCTGTTCGAGCTGGTGCCGGGCATCGATCATATCATTCCCGGGCATGACCCGCTGGTGCTGACGGCCTTTCCGGCCGGATTGGCGCCGGACGTTTCGCGGGTCGACCTTGCCCCTCTGCAACCCATTGGAGATCTGGTTTGAGCAAGATTGGTTTCATCGGCCTCGGTCGAATGGGCGCCGGCATGTGCGCGCGGCTGTGCGCGGCGGGGCTGCCCGTGGTCGTGCATGACGTCTCGGACGGCGCGATCGGTGCCATGGTGGCGCTAGGGGCGGAAGCGGGCGCGAGTGCGCTCGATGTCGCCAATCGCGCCGAGATCGTGCTGGTGAGCCTGCCCATGCCCGATATCGTGCATGAAGTGCTGCTGGGCGCCAGCGGCGTGGCGGATGGCAGTGCCGTCAAGATGGTGGTCGATCTCTCGACCTCCGGCCCGGCGATGGCGCAGCGCCTGTCCGAGGGGCTCTCGGCGCATGGCATTGCGAGCTACGATGCGCCGGTCTCCGGCGGTGTCGCGGGCGCACGGGACGGCAAGCTGTCGCTGATGTCCAGCGGGCCGGAAGAGACCTGGCCGCAAGTGGAGGCGATCCTCCAGCATTTCGGCAAGGTCTTCTACATGGGCGAGACGCCCGGCGCGGGCCAGACGATGAAGCTGGTCAACAATCTGCTCGGCGCCACGGCGATCGCGGTGACGGCCGAGGGCATGACGCTGGGCATCAAGGCGGGTCTGGATCCGGCCAAGATGATCGAGGTGCTGAACCAGTCGACCGGCATCAACTCGGCCACGCGCGACAAATGGCCCAAATCCGTGCTTCCGCGCACCTTCGATTTCGGTTTCGCCGCCGCGCTCAGCCACAAGGATATGCGCCTGTGTGTCGATGAGGCGCAGGCGCTTGGCGTCGATCTGCCGATTGGCACGCATGTGCGCGATCTGCTGAAGCGCGTGCTCGATGAAGTCGGGCAAGATGCGGACTTCACGGCCATGGCGCTGGTCGTCGAGGATGATGCCGGGCTGACGCTGGAGCGTCCGGCATGATGCGGTTCGCAACCCGACAAGGCGGCTTCGTCCGGCGCCAAGCCGGGGTCGCACCGGTCGGCCTAGGGTGAAGATCACAGGGAGAGAGAGCGTGGACGTCAGCGAGACAATCGAAGCGCGCGGCAGCAGCTACGCCATTTCCGGCACGGTCGCCGAGGGCTTCGAGCGCGTGCTGGAGGCGTTCCGGGAGAATTTCCGCGTCGAGGAAGAGTTGGGCGCCGGCTGCTCCGTGGTCGTCGATGGCCGCACGGTGGTCGATCTCTGGGGCGGATGGGCGCGTGCCGACCAGTCGCAGCCTTGGGACAAGCACAGCACGGTCTGCATGATGAGCGTCGCCAAGGGCGTGACCGGCATTGCGTTTAACATGCTGGTGGATCGTGGCCTCGTCGATATCGACAAGCCGGTCGCGCATTACTGGCCGGAATTCGCGCAGGCCGGCAAGCAGGACATACTGGTCCGCTGGCTGCTCGATCATCGCGCCGCCATCCCCGTGCTGACGACGGACGTCATGACGCCCGGCGGCTTCTTCGACTATCCCGCCTATATCAAGGCGCTGGAAGTGCAGGAGCCGCTCTGGGAGCCGGGCACCCGCGCGGCCTATCATGTTCACAATCAGGGCTTCCTGCTCGGCGAGATCATGCGCCGCGTGACCGGAGAGACGGTCGGTCCCTTCCTGCGCAAATATGTCTCCGGGCCGCTGGGCGCCGAATATATGATCGGCGGCATGGACGAGGAGGAGCAGTCCCATGTCGCGGAAGTGCTGCCCAATACGGGCGCGCGTCTCTTCGCCGCCAAGGATCAGGCGCTCCCGGAAAAGCCGACGACGCCCGAAGGCTGGCAGGACGGCGCAACCTTGCGCAGCTTTGCCTTCCTGCAGAACCCGCAGGAACCCTGGCACACGACGATGAACTCACCGATCTGGCGGACCTGCGAGATCGCCAGCGGCTCCGGCCATGGCAATGCCCGCGGCGTGGCGCGCATCTATGGTGCGGCGGTTGGCTCGGTGGACGGCGTTTCGCTGCTCTCGAAGGACCGGCTCGAGGCGATGCTGGTCGAGCAGCATAACCAGATCGAATTGCTCCAGGACAGACCGTATCATCAGGGCCTCGGCGTGCTGCTAAACACGCCGGCGGCCGTCTATATGGGCCCGAACCCGCGCAGCTTCGGCCATCATGGCCTTGGCGGCTCGATTGGCTTTGGCGACCCCGACGCGAAGCTGGGCTTTTCCTACTGCTGCAACCAGATGCACGCGGTCGGCGACAACGGTCCGCGCGCGCGTCGGCTCATCGAATCAGTTTATTCAAACATTTAAAGGATTTGGAAGATGAACCAGGAACTGTTTGACAAGGGCATGGAGATCCGCCGCTCGGTGCTGGGCGACAGCTATGTCGATTCCGCGCTGGCCCAGATGAACGGCTTCAATCGGCCGCTGCAGGAACTGGTTACGCAATATTGCTGGGGCGAAGTCTGGGGCCGCGAGGGCCTGTCCAAGCGCGACCGCTCGATGATCAACCTCGCCATGATCGGCATCCTCAATCGCCAGCATGAGCTCAAGGCGCATATCAAGGGCGCGCTTACCAATGGCATGACCAAGGACGAGATTGCCGAAGTGCTGTTGCAGGTCGGCGTCTATGGCGGCATCCCGGCTGCGGTCGATAGCTTCCGCACCGCCAATGAGGCGTTCGCCGATCTGGACGCCGGCAAGAAATAAGCAAACGAGGAGAGGACCGGGCCATGACCCCAGCAGATAGTGCCGAGATCGAGCGGGCCTGCGCCCGGCTGATCCTCGAATTCGCCAAGTTCAACGACGATTGGGATCACCAGTCGCTCGCTGACCTGTTCGTCGAGGATTGCGTCTTCGCGCGGCCGCTCGATCCGACGCACCCTTACTACGGGCGTGATAAGGTTCAGGCTATCTTTCGGGATCGCGCGCGGCGCCTGACGCGGCACATCATGACCAACATCCTGATCACCCCGCTCTCGGCCACCGAAGCCAAGGGCACGAGCTATGTGACCATGATGTCCGCGCCAAATCCCGACGAAAAATGGCCGCGCGAGGGCGAGGGGACGTTCATCGGCACCTTCGACGATACCTTCGTGAAAACCGCGGATGGCTGGAAGTTCAGGAGCCGCAGCGGCAATGTGGCGCTCTATCAGGGCGGCCATGTGCCCAACATACCCGTGCCCAGCATCGAAGAGACAGGAGTGCCGCCGCAATGAGCGTGACCGCCAAGAACGCAAACGAGCAGCTCGCGCTGGATTTCTTCGCGTCGCTCTCCACGGGTGATCTGGAAAAGCTTCGCCCTTTCCTGGACGAGAATTCCGTGTGGGAGCCGATGGTCAAGGATATCCCAGGCGCCGGCAGCTATAAGGGAAACGCGATCATCGACGATTTCCTCGGCCCCGTGCGCGGCATGTTCGCGCCCGGTGACCCCAAGGTGCATCCGCAGAATATCTTCTCGGACGGCGATTTCGTCGCGGTCGAGAGCTATTCGGACGGCAAGCTCCAGGACGGGCGGACCTACCACAATCGCTATAGCTGGGTGTTCAGGATGAACAACGGCAAGATCGGCTATCTCCATGAGTATATGGACAGCCACTATGTCGCGACATTGTTCGGCCTATGAGCGACCTTTCCGGCAGGAAGATCCTCATTTCCGGGGCAGGGCGGGGGCTTGGCGAAGCGATCGCGGAGCATCTCGCCGGTCTCGGCGCGGTCGTCGCGGTCTGCGATATCAATGAGGAAACTGCCGCTGCCGTCGCCGCAAGGATCATCAATGCGGGCGGACAGGCCGTGGCCTATGGCGGCGATCTTGGATCGCGCCAGATCTTTCACGATACCGTGGCGGCGTTCGCACGGGCCTATGGGCCGATCGACGCACTGATCAACAATGCGTCCTATCTGGTCTACGAGCCGATCGAGAACATCACCGAGGAGACGCTGGACCGCATGCTGTCCGGCGGGCTCAAATCGGTCTTCTGGGGCGTGCAGGCCTATCTGGCGCATCGCGACCCCAATGCCGATAAGGGTCACATTATCAATTACTCATCACCCGTGGCTTATCGGGGCCGGCCGAACACAGGCGCGTACACAGCGATCAAGGGTGCCGTGGCGGCGCTCACCAATGTGCTGGCCGGCGAGCTCGGCCCGCACGGTATCCGCGTCAATGCGATCGCGCCCGGCTCCGTGCCGACGCCAGCCACGGCCGGCTTCGTCAGTGCCGAGGATTATGAGAAGCGTGCGAAGAACATCCCATTGCGGCGCAATGGCCGCCCGGACGACGTGGCGAAGGCGATTGCCTTCCTGCTCAGCGACGAGGCGGATTTCATTAACGGAGCGATGCTCGCCATTGACGGCGGCATCATCGCGGCAGGCTAGGAGAGAGCGCGCATGAGCGGTTTCTGGCAGGAGAGGCTCGATCATCTCAAGGCCGAGATCGAGGCCGATGTCGAAAAGGGCGCCTATTTCGGCGCGGTGCTGCGCGTCATGCGCGGCGGCGTGGTCGGGTTCGACGAGGCGATCGGCTATGCCGATGGCGATAAGACAAAGCCTCTCGCCAAGGACAGCGTCTTCTCGATCTTCTCGACCACCAAGGCCTTCACCAATATCCTTATCCTTCGCGCGATCGAGCAGGGCCGCTTCGCGCTGACCACCAAGGTCAAGGACGTGCTGCCCGAGTTCACCGGCGCGCCGCGTGACAAGGCGACCTTCTTCCATCTGCTCTCGCACACCTCCGGCATGCCGGGCGTCTGGATGCCCAAGCCGGACATGTATCTCGATCGCCTGGATGAGCTGTATCAGGCCGTGATCGACAATGTGCATGGCAATGTGGAGCCGGGCACACGCTGCGACTATTCCCCCCTGGCGCATCATGTGCTGATGGGCGAGGCGCTCCGCCGGACCGATCCCAAGGGTCGCCGCTTCCGCGATATCCTGCGCGAGGACCTGTTCGAGCCGCTCGGCATGAACGACACGAGCATGGGGCTCCGCGCCGATCTGAACGCGCGCCATGTCCGTCCGGACATGCGAGGAACCGTTCCTATCAAGCACTTATCGCGCACTCTTCCCGGCGATCATGCACTGTTCGAGGATCCCGATGTCGAGGCGCCCCATGTCGGCTGTGCCTCGACCGTACCGGATCTCGCGCGCTTTGCCGAGATGCTCCGCCGCGGCGGTGAGCTGGATGGCGCGCGCATATTGTCGCCCCGCATCATCCAGATGGCCCGTCAGGTGCAGACGAAGGAGTTCCCCAACGAGCTCTATCGCACCGTCCATCTGCGCATGGGCTGGGACGAGATGCCGGCCTATATGGGCCTCGGCTTCAATCTGCGCGGCACGCAGCTTGGCCCGCATCAGCTGGGCACGATGACCAGCCCGGAGACCTTCGGCAATTATGGCGCGGGCAGCGCGATCTTCTGGGTCGATCCCCAGCAGGACGTCAGCTTCACCTGCCTCACAGCGGGCGTGATGACGCAGGCCGCAAATATCGCGCGCTTCCAGAAGCTGGCCGACATCGCGATCTCGGCCTGCACCTGACACACTGAACATGTTTTACCGTTCGCTTGGAACGGAGGGGATAAGGAAATGGCTGACTACGATATCATCGCCATCGGCTCGGGCCATAATGGCCTCGTCGCGGCCGCCTATGCCGCGGTCGCCGGCAAGAAAGTGCTCGTTCTTGAGCGCAACGCCTGGTTCGGCGGAGGCGTCGTGACGCGCGAGCTCACGCAGCCGGGCTTCAAGCACGACCAACATTCGATGAGCCACATCTTCATTCAGGGCAATCCGATGCTCGTGAATGACGAGTTGGGCCTCAAGTCGCGATATGGTCTGACTTATCTCTTCCCGGACGTGCCGATGATGTCGGTGTTCGAGGATGGCCGCACGCTCAAGCTCTATCGCGACAGCGAGAAGTCCGCCGCCAGCATCGCTCAATTCTCGCAGAAGGATGCCGAGGCGTTCCGCAAGGTCTCGGCGCAGGCCGCCGCCTGGCTGCCGATGATCCAGTCGACGCTCTATTCGCCGCCCATGCCGGTCGGTGCGGGCAATGCGATGATGGATTCGAGCTATGAGGGCCGCGAGCTCTGGCGCGTCATCCAGATGTCGAGCCACGATCATCTCTGCGAGCTGTTCGAGACAGACGAGGTGCGCATGCACTTCGCGCGCGTCGCCGGCGAAAATCTCGTCTCGCCGGACGAGAAGGCGACGGGCATCGGTATGTATGTATTCCTGGGCTTCCTGGAGCGCTTCGGCTTCGGCGTGGCGCAGGGCGGCTCCGGCAGCCTCACCGCGGCCCTGATCCGCTGCATCGAGGATCATGGCGGCGCCGTGATCGCGAGCGCGCCCGTCCGCGAGGTAACGGCCTCCGGTGGCCGCGCGACCGGCGTTATCCTCGACGATGGCACGCGACATAGTGCCAAGGATGGCATTATCGGTGCCATCCATCCGCATCTCCTGCCTGAGATGGTGCCGGACATGGCGCCTCAGGCCGCGAAGAACGCGCTGCGCACCCAGATCACCGATGCTGCCTGCATCACGATCCACGCGGCGCTCGATGCGCCGCTCCAGTTCAAGGCCGAGGGCGTCGATGCCGTCATGGTCGAGCTGATGCCGGACAGCTACGAGACGCTGCGCCGCGCCTTCGACGATCTGCGCTATGGCGGCTTCGTCCGTCAGCCGCTCATCGGTCTGGGCTCGCTCTCGCAGTTCGATCCGTCCCGCGTTCCGGAAGGCAAGGCGATCCTCCATGCTTGGGACTATGTGCCCTATCATCGGCCGGACGGCGCGAGCTGGGACGACAGCAAGAGCGCCTATGCCGAGACCATGATCGATCGTATCGCCGATTTCGTACCGAATATCAGAGATATATTGATCGAAGCTCATGTTGATTCTCCGGTCGATATGGAGCGGACCTCGCCCAGCTTCATGCGCGGCGACCTGCATGGCATCGCGACCACGACCTATCAGTCCGGCGCGCATCGCCCGACACCGGAACTCGGCCAGTATCGGGTGCCCGGCGTCGACCGGCTCTATCTGGTCGGCCCGTTCCAGCATCCCGGCGGCGGCGTGTTCGGTGCAGGCCGCGCGACGGCGCAGGTGCTGTTCGACGATCTCAACGTCGATTTCGACAAGGTGCGGATCAAGTGAACACCTGCACCGCCACCATTCCTCGTCATCCCAGCGAAAGCTGGGATCTCATGCGGCAGCAGCGCGCACGGATGAGCGAGACCCCAGCGTTCGCTGGGATGACGGTTGGGGAGCGCGCCGCATGAAAATCTACTCCTCCGATAAGTCCGAGCTTATGCAGGTTGCGAAAATCGAACGCGACGGCAACGACCTCGTCATCAAGGGCAAGGTGTTCGGCACCATGCCGATGAGCGCGCGTCTGAAGCCATCCGAGGCACGCGCCGCGCTCAAGCTGCTGACCCCCAGCCTTATATTTTTCCTTATCACTCTCCCTTTTCGCAAAGGATAAGCCCATGCCCAATCATAAGGATAAGGTGATCATCGTCACTGGTGCCGCCGGCTCGATCGGCTTTGCCACGGCCGAGATCCTCGCCGCGCAGGGCGCGAAGCTGATGCTGGTCGATATCTCGGCCAAGATCGAAGAGCGCGCGGCCGAACTTAAGGCCAAGGGCGGCGAGGTGGAATTCTTCAAGGCCGACTGCGCCAAGGAAGCCGATGTGAAGGGCTATGTCGATGCGACGGTCGCCAGGTTCGGCCGGGTCGACGGCTTCTTCAACAATGCCGGCGTCGAGGGTCTGATCGCGCCCACCTCCGATTATCCGATCGAAGAGTTCGATCGCATCATGTCGGTCAATCTGCGCGGCGTTTTCCTCGGCCTGCATTTCGTGCTCAAGCAGATGGTGGCGCAGGGCAGCGGTGCGGTGGTGAATACCGCATCGATCGGCTCGGAGCGCGGCCTCGCCGGTGGTGGCCCTTATAACGCGGCCAAGCATGGCGTGGTCGGCCTGACCCGCACGGCGGCTGCTGACCATGGCAAGCAGGGCATCCGCGTGAACTGCGTCGAGCCTGGCGTCATCCGCACGCCGCTGCTGGACGAGGTGATGGTCCAGATGTTCGATGGCGATCTGCAGAAGGGCCTCGACAAGCTGGGCTGGGTCTCGGTGATGAACCGTGTCGCGCAGCCTTCCGAAGTCGGCCATGTCGTCTCGTTCCTGCTCTCGGACGAAGCGAGCTTCGTCACCGGCGCGGCCTGGCCCGTCGATGGCGGCGCGCTCTGCACGATCAAGCACGAATAAAGCAGAGCATTCGGTCGGGGCGGACGGCAACCGTTCGTCCCGGACTGTCCTACATGCTTGTCTTCATGGCATGAGAACTGATGCGGCGCATTTCTGCGCCGATCTTTCATATCGTCGAAAACAAAGTAAAATCAGATTGTTAGGCCTGATCCGAACGGACTTTTGCGCACTCACCATGCGCGATATGCACGACCTTAGAGAAGTTAAGCCCCGGAAACGGCAGAAATCGGGCATTTTCCATATGTGCTGCGTGCCCCGATAAGTGCACATAGCGCGTCACGTCGTGACTATTGGCTGCTGCTCAAGCGTTGCTGGCGTTATCAGAGGGAAAACGGGGCGAGTCGTCCGCCGCGGGACTACACCTCATCCCCGTTCGGCCCGACAAGCTCAGGGCGAACAGATGAAGTTGGGATAGCTCAGCCTTTAGATCGCCAATTCCCCCAGCACTGGCTTGCCCCGCGCCGCGCGATAGTCGCTCGGGCTCATGCCGAAGCGACGACGGAATGACCGGCAGAAGCTCGACAGGTCATTGAAGCCGACATCGAAGGCGATTTCGGTGATGGTGACGTCGCTGCCTTCCTTGTCGAGACGCGAGGCGGCCCGCTCCAACCGACGGCGCTGGATATAGGCCGAAGGCGTCGTCGCCATTTCGGCAAAGAGCAACTGCACATAGCGCGCGCTGACCCCGACCCGATCGGCAATGCGATGCGTGTCCAGCTCGGTTTCGCAAAGATGCGCCTCGATGAGATCGAGCACGGCGCGCCGCCGCAGGTCGCGCCGGTTCATGTCGAGCGCGGTCGGGCGCACGGAGCTGTAGGCAAGATCGAGCAGCGGCCAGATGACGTCGCTCATCGTGTCGCCCCAGTCATTCTCGCCGGTCTCGAGCTGACTCCAGGCCGAGCGGAGGAAGCGCGAGAAGAGCGCGCCTGCGCCACTGTCGCCGCGGACGGGGATGCCGACCATCTGGCGCAAGCGCGGCATGCGCGCCTCGACATAGGGCACGGGCAGCCGCAGGACGATGGTCTGCGTGGGTTCGGCGAAGGTCAGTTCCAGCGGCTGCGAGGGATCGAACAGCAGGAAATCGCCTTCGTTGAGCACGCTGGTGCGCCCGCCGGTGTGATTGACGCTGCTGCCGACATGCTGGAGCTGGAGATTGAAGGCGCCGACGTCGATGCCCGGCGAATTGTAGATGCGGGCCGGGGACGAGCAGGGCGAGATGATGTCGCATTCGCGCAGCGCGGCGCGATACATGCGGGCCTCGAAAGCTCCGTCGTCCGGCACCTCGATGGTCAGCGGCGCAATGAACTTGTCCGCGAGCTCGGTCCAGAAAGGCAGTCGGTCGCGTGCCGCGACGCTGTTCGTGTCGATCGCCTGAAGCATCATCGCGATGCCACTCCTCTCAGGTCGCGCCGCCCTCGTTGGAGCCGCTTGCATTGTCCGGAAGCCGGGACGTTATGCGCAAAAGCGCGGACCGGCAAGGCGATAGCGGCAGCATTGCTTGTCCCTGACGGGGACCGCGATCGGTTCAGCGCATCGGAAAATCGATGGCGCCGCCGCTTGCACAGGCCTTCACATGGGCGTCGATACCGGGAATGAAGCCCTTGTGGAAACCGACGATCTGTCCCGTGCCGTCGGCCCGGCGCAGGCTGGTGAGCGCGTCGCCCCATGTAGCACAGGCCAATTCTCGCCGCCCGGCGTCGCGCGCGATGATGCCGAGGATCATCTGCGAGAAGCCGAGATTGCCCAGCGCCTTCCCGCTCGCCTGCCGGTTCACCGCTGCCTGCCGCGCGGCGACAGCGCCCTGACCGGCCATAATGGCCGCGTCGAACTGATCGGCATCGCGCAGGTTCTGCGCGAGCGCTTCCTTGATGTTGGCCTGGAGCGAGCGCACCGCATCGTCCCGGTCGTCGATGATCGCGAGCCGATCGACGACGGCCGCCGCTTCCCGGATCAATCGGTCGGATACATCCTCCGTTCCGGCCCGCGAGCCCGCCGCGAAACCATCCAGTCCGTTCCACGCTGCGCGGTAGAGGATGAGCGGATCGTCCCGACGCTCCTTTAGAAGTGCCTCGTAGATTCTGGCGGCATCGAGATGCAAGGCGAGCGCCTTGTCATAATCCTCGTCGCCCTGAGCCAGCGCATCATAATAAGCGAGCATCGCCTCATCGGCGCGTGCCCTGAAGCTCCCGCGCTGCTCCGCGGTCCAGGCGGCGCGATCCTTGCGGGCCTGGGTGAGAATGGCGGGTATGTCGGGCCGATTGCCGGAGACGTCGGCAAATTCGAGCCTCGCCAGATGGAGCGCGCTTTGCGCTTCGGTCCATTGGGCATCCCGTCTCGCCGGCGTGACTGCGTCCAGCGCTTTGCCCGCTCCCGCAAGTGAAGTCTGAGCGGCCTTCTCGTCTGCGTCGCCATGCACCTGGATGAGGCTGCGATAGACGGCGGACAGTCCACGATAGGTGGAGGCGCGCTCATTGTCGGCGGGCTGGGCCGCGAGTAGCTTGTCCGCGCGATCGAGATTGGCGATCGCGGCAGCACGCTCACCGAGATTGGGGCCGTTGGGGACGCCCTGGATCTCGGCGAGGCGCAGCAGACCGCGCGCGGTCTCGAGCTGGAGTGCAGGCGATGCGCCGGGCGTGTCGGCAAGCGAGGCGAGATAGCGCTGGGCCTGCGCGGCCAGCGCAGCTCGCCCTGCCGTGTTGCCCGGGACGCGACCGAGCTGGTCATTGAGGTCGAACAGCATATGGTTGGCCAGCGTGCGCACATCGTTGAACCGCGTTTCGGCATCGGCGCGGGCGATCTGCGCGCGATGATTGGCGACCAGCGCATAGACCAGTGCGCTGAGCAGCAGGACGAGCGCCAGTGCCGCCGCGCTGATCGGCAGCCGATTGCGCCGCACGAACTTGGCAAAGACGTAGCCGCGCCCACCCTGCGCAGCGACGACGGGATAGCCGCTGCTCCAGGCCTCGACATCTTCGGCCAGCGCCTCGGCCGTCGCATAGCGGTCATTGGGATCATCGGCCGTCGCTTTGGCGACGATGGCCTTGAACTCGGCATCGCTGCCGTTCGGTAACAGCCAGGCAAGCAGCTTACCGAGCGAATATATGTCCGCGCCCGTCGAGACCGCTGCGCTGGTCATGCGTTCGGGAGCTGCATAGCCCGGCGTGAGACTGAGGCTGCCGATCGACGGCGGGCGCGTGCCGTCCTGCGACGGCTCGAGGTCTGGAGCGCGGGCAATGCCGAAATCGATGAGCTTCGGCGCGCCGTCTGCCGTCACGAGCACGTTGGATGGCGTCAGGTCGCGATGGACGACGAGGCTGCGGTGCGCGAAGCCGACGGCCCGGCAGATCGCGCCGAACATGCGGAGCCGTTCGCCGCGTGGGGGGGGGCTGTCCTCGACCCAGCGCAGCAACGACTGGCCGTTGACCAGTTCCATGACGATATAAGGCGCGCCGTCTGGCATCTCGCCGCCGTCGAAGAGCTGCGCGATATGCGGATGCTGGAGCTGCGCCAGTGTTTGCCGTTCCCGCCGGAAGCGTTCGGCGAGGTTCTCGCTGAGCAGGCCGGGCTTGATGACCTTGAGCGCGACGGCATGATCGAAGTCGCCGGACGCGCGCTCGCCGCGATAGACACTGCCCATGCCGCCGCGGCCGATGAGACCGGTGACGCGATAGGCGCCGATCCGTTCGGGGAAGGCGGCGTCATCCTGATCCAGCCACGCGCCGCCGGTCTGCATGTTCGCGCGCCGCTCTGCGGCGATCAAGGAACGGAGCCGCCCTTCGAGTGCGCTGTTGCCTCGCGTTTCCGCTTCGATCCAGCGTTCCCGCTCTGCTTCCGGGATGTCGGTGAGGACGTCGAACAGCCTGAGTGCGGCACGTTCGAGTTCGACCTCATCCATTATCGACCGCCTCCGCCATCGCGTCGGCGAGCCAAGCGCGCGCCGTGCGCCAGCGCCGCTTTATCGTAGCGGCGGATTGCCCCGTCGCCAATGCAACGTCGTCGATGCTCATTGCCCCGAAATATCGCATTTCCACCAGCTCCATCAGCGCCGGATCGATGGCGCCCAACCGGATAAGCGCGAAATTGAGGGATTCCAGGTCAATGCGTTGGCCACCATCGACCTGCGTATTGAGTTCAATCTTCTGATGTTTGCGCTTACCGGCGTGTTTCGCCCGGGCATGATCGGTGAGGACGTTGCGCATGATGCGCGAGGAAAGCGCGATGAAATGGGCGCGATCGACCAGGCTGACGGAGCTCAGGCGCATGAAGCGCAGGATCGCGTCATTGATCAGATCGTCGGTCGAGAGCGAACTGTTGATTTCGCCACGCAGGCGCGCGGCGGCGATGAGGCGGAGCTCTGGCAGCATCCGCTGGATCAGCGCATCGCGCGCGGCGATGTTGCCGCTTCGCCATTGCTGGATGAGATCGGCCATGCCGCCGTCCCCGCTGGTCATCCCGTGCGACCCCACTTTATAGTCGGCTAACCCGTTGAAGCGGCAGAATGTGTCGCTGTCCAGTCTCAATGCGTAACGATCCGTCACAGAGTGGGATGAGTACGTGAAGAAGTATGCAGGCGCCTGTCCCATTTTTGGATCGCTTGGTTAACTTTTTCTGATCCGGTTCGGCGCGTTCTTCCGCTGACTCAGGTGGAAGGGAGGCAAGGGCCTCCTCTTCGACAGGGACTTGTGTGGGAGAATATCATGTCATTTTCGATGAAGGTCGCACTTGCTGGGGCGCTTGCCTCCTCCTTGATTGGTCTGGGTACGACGGCGGGTTTCGCTGCCGAGGTGCCGGTGGATCTGTCGGGTTGGACGGCTCAGGGCTATCCGGGCAATTTCAATTGGGTTCTTCAGCCCGGCAACAACGCGGTCCGTCAGACCGTCAACGGCTCGCCGACCGTGTTTTTCAGCGACTATAGCGCGTTCGGCAATCAGCTCTCCGGAACGATCCAGGTGGCGACGTCGGGCGATGACGATTTCGTCGGGTTCGTTGTCGGCTTCAACTCCGGTGACCTGACCGCGGCGACGACCGACTTCCTCCTGATCGACTGGAAGCAGGGCAATCAGGGCACCGCCAAGCGCGGTCTGGCGCTGTCTCACGTCACGGAAGGCCTGGGCGACAATGATGGCGCATGGGCGCACAACCCAGCCTGGGGTGTTGATGAACTGGCGCGCGGCGCGACGCTGGGCGACACGGGCTGGGCAGACAATGTCGTCTACTCGTTCGACATTGCCTACACGTCGAGCAACATCAAGGTCTGGGTCAATGACGTGCTGCAGTTTGACGTCAACGGCTCGTTCAGCGACGGCCGCTTTGGCTTCTACAACTACTCGCAGGCGTCGGTTCTCTATGCCGGCATCACGAACGAGACATTGCCGCCCCCGCCGCCCGGCGCTGTCCCCGAGCCGGCCAGCTGGGCGATGATGATCCTGGGCCTCGGCGCTGTCGGCACGATCATGCGCCGTCAGCAGCACGTGCGGATCGCCTTCGCCTGATCAGCGCCGCGATCGAAAAATCATGGTGAGCCCGGCCAAGCGTCGGGCTCGCTTTTCCGTCGTTCAACGCAAGGCTGACGGTCGATCCAGGGCTGGGAAGGTGGTGGACGCACTAGGGCTCGAACCTAGGACCCGCTGATTAAGAGTCAGCTGCTCTACCAACTGAGCTATGCGTCCACACTGGCCTCGATGCAGTGCTTTAAGGCGCTGCTTGCGGTCAGGAGGGGCGCCGTTAGCATGGGCCTCCTGGCTTGCCAACATAAAATATCGTTGCGCGGCGCGCTTTTTGTCGAGGGCTGTCGCGGGTTCTGCCGGCCTAGCGCCAGCGGTCGCCCAGCGTCTCGCGATTGCGGTCGATATTCCGGATGATGCCGATGCACAGCATGACGGTCAGCATCGAAGAGCCACCGTAGGACATGAAGGGCAAGGGGATGCCGACGACCGGTGCCATGCCCATCACCATCATGAGATTGATGGCGATGTATAGGAATATGGTCGTCGTGAGGCCGCCCGCCACGAGCCGGGCGAAGCGGTCGTCGGTCTGCTGGGCGACACGCATGCCCCAGCGCAGCAGCAGCATGAGTGCCACGATCAGCAGGGTGCCGCCAAGCATGCCCCATTCCTCCGCCATCGTGGCAAAGACGAAGTCGGTATGGCCCTCGGGCAGATAGTCGAGATGGCTTTGCGTGCCGTTGAGAAAGCCCTTGCCGAACAAGCCGCCCGATCCGATCGCGATCTTGGACTGGCTGATATGATAACCGGCGCCCAGCGGGTCGCTTTCCGGATCCATGAAGATCAGCACGCGCTTTTGCTGATATTCGTGCAGGAAGCTGAAAGCGACCGGGATGATCGCTGCCACGGCGAGACCGGAACCGACGAACAGGCGTAGCGGCAAGCCCGCGAGGAACATCACGGTCAGGCCACCAAAGCCGATCATGCTTGCCGTGCCGAGATCGGGCTGGATCAGCACGAGAACGGCCGGGAAACCGATGAGCACGCCCGCCGGCCAGATCGCGGTCATCGTGCGCGTCTGGGGGATCGGCAGGATCGAATAGAAACGAGCGACCGCGAGCACGATCGCGACCTTCATGAATTCGGACGGTTGGAACTGCATGAAGCCGAGATTGATCCAGCGCTGGCTGCCGCCGGCGACGCCGCCGATCAATTCGACCAGGATAAGCGCGATCAGCACGGCGCCGTAGATTGGCAAGGCGCTCATGCGGATCAGGCTGTGCGGCAGGCGGGAGATGACCTCGGCCATGACAAGAAACACGCTGAAGCGGAAGATCTGCATGCCGGCCCAGGGCATGATATGGCCGCCCGCCGCGCTGAAAAGCACGATCGAGCCGAAACAGGCGATGGCTCCCAGCAGCGCATAGAGTCCCCATGGCAGGCGCGCGATCACCTCCGGCACGGGGACGAGCCTGTTCATTGCACCTCCGGCGGTTGCTGAGGCGTCAGCGCCGGTGGGGAGGCAGAGCCTGCGGCTGGGTTTGCTGTGACGGGACTTGGCTCGCGCGGTATCTCGGTGGATTGAGCGTCTTCGCCCCGCGGTTCGCCGGCTTCAGCCGTATCGGCCGCGTGCTCTGACACCGCGCTATTGGCGGGTGTGCCCGCGTTCGTCGCGTTGTCCAATATGGGTTGCGCAATTGCGAGGCCCTTTGCGATCCGGAACTCGTTCAGCTGCCGCTCCAGCCGTTGTTGCGGCGTTCCGCCCCAGCCCTTCTCGAACTCATGCAGCTTCTCCATCGCCTTGGCGGGATCGTAGAGATAGGTCATGCAGTCCCCGGAAATCATGGGGGCGTCCTGGATGCGGTTCAAATGGCCGCCATGTTCGACGATCGTGAAGATGGCGTAGCGCGGATTGTCGTGCGGCGCGAAGCCCTGAAACAGGGCATGGTCGCGGAATCTGAAAGGCCGCCCCGCATTGCCGCGCCCGCTGCTCGAAAGCGCATTGACCTGAGCCGTGCCCGTCTTGCCGGCGATCATGACACCCGGGATGTCGAGCCGCGCCGCACGGCCCGTGCCGCCGCCGTTCACGACATCCTTCATGGCATTGCGGATGACAGTGAGATGATCGAGCGGAATGCCCATCGATGCGCCTTCGTGCCGCTTCCCATCGTGAATGAAGTGCGGCTTGAGGTCGCGTCCCGTCGCGAGGCGTGCGGCCATGACGCACATCTGGGTGGGGTTTACGAGCATGTAGCCCTGGCCGATCGTAGCGTTGACCGTGTCGTAGGTCTGCCAGTCCTGATCGTACTTCTTCTTCTTCCAGGCCGGATCGGGGACCGTTCCGTAACTCTGACTGGGGAAAGGCAAGTCGAATTTCTGACCCAGCCCCAATCGCCGCGCCATGGCGGCAATCACGTCCATGCCGATCTTTTGCGCGAAGTAATAGAAGTAGATGTTGCAGCTCTGCTCGATGGCACGGTGCATATTCACCGTACCGTGTCCGCCCCGGCGATGACAGTGAAACACGCGGTTGCCCACGCGCAGGCCGCCCGTGCAGACCACGGTTTCGGTCGGCGCGAGGCCGGCTTCCAGGAAGGAGAGGGCAATCATCGGCTTCACGGTCGATCCCGGCGGATAGAGACCGGCAAGTGTCTTGTTGCGGAGAGGAACGTGATCGTCCTCCGACAGCATCTGCCATTCGAGATGGGAGATGCCGCCCGAGAAGCTGTTGGGATCGAAGCTCGGCATGGAGGTCGAGCAAAGGATATCGCCGGTCTGGCAATCCATGATGACGACGGCACCGCTCTGCTCGCCGAGGCGGCGCCCCGCAAATTCCTGGAGGCCGGCATCGATGGTGAGGCGGACGGAGTGGCCGGGTGTGTCGGGCCGCGTGGCGAGATCGCGAACGATTTTGCCGCGTGCGGTCACCTCGACGCGGCGGGCACCGGGCTTCCCGGTGAGATTGTGGTCGAGAGACTTCTCAAGACCTTGCTTGCCGAGCTTGAAGCCGGGCGTGATGAGCAGCGGATCCTTTGTCTTCTGATAGTCTTCGGCTGAGGGTGCGCCGACATAGCCGATCAGATGTCCAACCGAAGGGCCGGCCGGATAGAAGCGCGAGAAACCCTGTGCCGGCGCGACGCCGGGAAACTCGGAGAGGCGGACTGACAGGGCGGCATATTGTTCATAGCTGAGATCATCGGCGACCTGTACAGGCTGGAAACCCGCAGCCTTGTCGAGATCTTCGTTAATGCGATCGACGACATTGGGATCGAGCTTGAGCAGGCTGGTCAGTTCGCCAAGGACACGTTCGCGGTTCTGAAACCGGTCCGGGATGATATCGACGCGAAAGTTGGTCCGGTTGGAGGCAAGCGGCAAGCCCCGGCGGTCCACGATCCAGCCCCGTCGGGGTGGGGTGATCGTCAGGTTGACCCGGTTGCTCTCCGAAAGCAGCTCATATTTCTCGTTCTCGGCAATGGCGATCCAGCCCATGCGGCTAATGAGCATGGCGCCAACGGCCGTCTGCGCGCCGCCCAAGAAGAAGGCGCGGCGCCCGAACGTGAATGACTGACTCGCCTCGGTGACGAGTTTCTTGCCGAACAAATTGAAACCAAAGGGGTTTACACCCAATATCTTCACGGCAATCGCCACCTGTCCAGAGCCGCGCAGAGCCGCACGGCGAGTGGGAACAAGCCGATGCTATAGGCAATCTGCGGCAGGATTTGAACGGCCGAACCGCCATAGCCTGCGAGACGCACAATCATCCACCCGCCACCGATTGCGAAGGCCAAAGCTGCTGCCGCCGTGAACCAGCCGTGCCAATAATCGCGCCAGAAGTGCCGCTGGCTCTCGAAATCGAGGCCAAGTAGGATGATCGTCCAGAGCAGCATGGCGCTGCCGACGGGCTGCCCGCTCATCAGATCGTCGAACAGGCCAAGCGGCAGACCCACCCAGAGCGGCCACATGTCCGGGCGGAGCAGGCGCCAGGCGATGAGCAGCATCAGGCCGAGCGGAGGCAGGAGCGGCGTCTGGGCAATGGCCGGAACGAGAGCGGCACTCATCGAGCCGAGCATGACCGTCACCACCGGCGTTCCGCGGATGTGCAGCAGGGTGCGCCGGCGACCGATGCGATTATCGTAGCGAGCGATCACGGCTCGCCCGCATTGGTCGGAGGCTCAGCGCCTGGCGTTCCCGCAGCAACTGCCTCGGCAGGTCGGAACGGCGTCTGCACGACGATCAGTTCGATGCGGGAAGGATTTGCAAGCGGGATCGCCACTGCGCGGTCGCCTTCGAGCCGCGCGACGATCGCGACCGGAATATTGGGCCGGTAGAGACCTCCAATTCCGGACGTGACGAGGACATCGCCCGGTTTGAACGGATTGCTTTCCGTATTGAGCGCGCGAATCTCGACCGTTCCGTCACCGCGGCCGGAGCTTATGCCCGGAATATTGTCACTCGTGCGGCGGACGGGCACGACATTGCCTTCATCGATCAGCAGCAGGACATCTGCGGTGTTCGGCCCGGCACGCAACACCCGGCCGACGAGGCCTTCAGGCGCCGAGACCGGCATGCCCGGCTGAACACCGCGCGACCGGCCGATGTCGAGGCGCGCCACGCGGGCGGAACTGCTGGCAGTCGATGAAATAAGATGGCCGGCGGACACGACGCCAGTGTCCGTCTCGGTCAGGCGCAACAGGCGCTTGAGGCGAATGTTTTCCTGACGAATTGCGTCCGCTTCGATCAGCTTCGTGCGATTGCCATCGACCTGGCGGCGGAGCGCTGCATTCTGGGAACCGGCATTGATATAGGCTGCAATCGCCTCGTCCAGATTGCCGATGCCGACCACGACCGCGCGCAGGCTGGCCGATACCGGTCGGGTCGCTTCGGCCGTGATCGAGCGCAGCGCGTTGAATCCCGTCGGGTCGGCGATCGAGATGACCAGCAGAAGCAACGCAACCAGTGCCCCGGCTATGGCAATCACATAGCTGGCGAACAGGCTATATTGCGCTTTCCGGTCGTAGCCGGGGCGCCTCTTGCTCGGTGGCGCCATGATGGCGAAGCCTCAGCTCAGGCGGTCTGGAGCACGCCGCGGAAGACCGGATCCTCCATCGCGCGCCCCGTGCCGATCGCGACGCAGGTCAGCGGGTCCTCGGCGACGGTAACAGGCAGACCGGTCTCGTCGCGAAGCTCCTCGTCCAGCCCCTTGAGCAAGGCGCCGCCGCCGGTGAGGACGATGCCCTGATCGACGATATCCGCAGCCAGCTCCGGCGCGGTGTTTTCGAGCGCGATGCGCACGCCCTCGACGATCGTGCCGATCGGCTCGGCCAGCGCGTCAGCGATCTGGCCCTGGTTGATCGCGATCTCCTTGGGCACGCCGTTCACGAGGTCGCGGCCCTTGATGTGGATTGTCGCGCCGACGCCATCGGCGGGCTTCTGCGCGATGCCGTATTCCTTCTTGATGCGCTCGGCCGTCGCTTCGCCGATCAAGAGGTTATGGTGGCGACGGACATAGGAGACGATCGCTTCGTCCATCTTGTCGCCGCCAACGCGCACGCTGGTCGTGTAGGCAAGACCGCGCAGCGAAAGCACAGCGACTTCGGTCGTGCCGCCGCCGATGTCGACCACCATAGAGCCGATCGGCTCAGTGACGGGCATGTCGGCACCGATCGCGGCGGCCATCGGCTCCTCGATCAGGAACACCTGAGAGGCGCCTGCATTGCTGGCGGCATCGCGGATGGCGCGGCGCTCGACGCTGGTCGAACCCGAGGGCACGCAGATCACGATCTCGGGGAAGCGCAGGAAGCGGCGATGGCCATGCACCTTGCTGATGAACCATTTGATCATCTGCTCGGCAATGTCGATGTCGGCGATGACGCCATCGCGCAGGGGACGGATCGCCTCGATGCTGTCGGGCGTCTTGCCCATCATCAGCTTGGCGTCGTCGCCGACGGCCTTGACGCGCTTCACGCCGTTGATGGTCTCGACGGCCACGACCGACGGCTCATTGAGGACGATGCCGCGACCGCGCACATAGACGACTGTATTCGCCGTGCCGAGATCGATCGCCATGTCGTGGGAGGTGAACTTGAACAACTTGGTGAAGAACGACATTGAGTGTCCTGTTCGTGCCCGATGCGCCGCGTGCGACGCACTTTCAGATCCTCTGGGATTGACGCGCGACCCGACCCACCCATTTCGCGACCATGAATGGCTTTCGCTCGCGTAGGACGCTCGCTTGGTCTAGTCGCAATCCAATGTCAATACGCCGCCTCCCAGAGACTCTCGTTAATCGAATCGCTGCCGGTGAAGTGGTCGAACGACCGGCCAGCGCCCTTAAGGAACTGATCGAGAATGCGCTCGATGCAGGCGCGCGTTCGATCGCCGTCACGCTTCGTCAGGGCGGTCTTGAGGGGATCGCTGTCACCGACGACGGGCATGGCATTGCCCGGGATGAAATCGCTCTCGCGCTGGAACGTCACGCGACATCCAAACTGCCGGATGAGGCGATCGAGCAGGTCAGGACGCTCGGTTTTCGCGGCGAGGCGCTGCCCTCGATCGGGAGTGTCGCGCGGCTTACCCTGGCCAGCCGTCAGGCAGGCGGCGATGGCTGGAGACTCGTGTGTGACAACGGCGTCATCGGCCCGATCGAGCCAGCTGCCATGCCGCCCGGCACCCGGGTCGAGGTCGATGGGCTGTTCGAGCGCATCCCGGCGCGGCGCAAGTTCCTGCGCAGCCCGCGATCCGAATATGCCGCCTGTCTCGACATCGTACGCCGGCTCGCCATGGCGAGACAGGACGTCGCCTTCGTCTTCGAGCATGACGGGCGCCGGGTGCTGTCGCTGCCGGGCGGGCAGGAGCGGGAGGACCGTGTCGCGCAGCTCATCGACCGGGAACTGGCGGACAATCACGTCATCATCGCGCTGGAGCGGGAAGGGGTGTCGCTGGCGGGCGTCGCGTCGCTACCGACCTTCCATCGTGGGAGCGCGGACCATCAATATCTGTTCGTCAATGGACGCCCGGTGCGCGACCGGTTGCTGGTCGGCGCAGTGCGCGGGGCTTATGCCGACTTCATCGCGCGGGATCGGCATCCGGTGATGGCGCTGTTTCTTTCGGTGCCTGTCGAGGAAGTGGATGTGAACGTCCATCCGGCCAAGACGGAAGTGCGCTTCCGCGATCCGGCCTTCATGCGCGGCATGATCGTGAGCGGATTGCGGCGCGCGCTGGACGAAGCAGGGATGCGCGTTGCCAATCGGGCCGATGCGAGTTCGACCGAACTCTGGCAGCGGGAGGCAATTCCCGCGTTCGAAGCGGCCTCACCACAACCTGACTGGCCGGCGCGCTCAGCGGGCGGAGCCTATGGAGGGGTACCGTTGTTCGGCGATCGGCAGGCGCGTTTCTCGGGCTTTGCTCCGTCGGGCCGGGCAGAACCGGCTCCTGTGCATGTCGCCGCGGAGCCGCGCGAGTTTCCGCTCGGCATTGCCAGGGGGCAGGTGGCGCGCACCTATATCGTCGCCGAGGCGGACGATGGCCTCATCCTGGTCGATCAGCACGCCGCGCACGAGCGGCTGGTGCTGGAGCGGATGCGCAGGGCGCTGGCGGATGGCGCCGTGGCGCGGCAGGCGCTGCTCCTGCCCGAGGTGGTCGAACTGGACGAGCCGGCCTGCGACCGGATCGAAGGGCGGATCGTGGAACTGGCCGAGCTTGGTCTGGAGATCGAGCGGTTCGGGCCGTCCGCCATGCTGGTGCGGGCTGCACCGGCGATGCTGGGACTCAGCGATGTGACAGGACTCGTCCGCGATCTCGCCGACGATCTGGCCGCGCTGGGCGACGCGACCTCGCTCAAGGGGAGGCTCGATCTCGTTGCGGCGACCATGGCCTGCCATGGATCGGTGCGGGCGGGGCGGGTTCTGTCCGTGACCGAGATGAATGCGCTGCTTCGGGAGATGGAGGTCACGCCGCATTCGGGGCAGTGCAATCATGGGCGGCCGACTTGGATTAAGCTTGCTCATGGGGATATCGAGAAGCTGTTCGGGCGGCATTGACGCCGATTGGCTCTGAGTTCGCACGGATAGGGCGGATTCGTTGCGACAGTCGCGCGCGTAAGCTTCTGAACTTACGTGGTTCTATCGCCTAAATTCGCAAACTTCGTGCATATCGCGCATGGTGAGACGAGATGGGGCGCCACCTCGGCCTGGCAGAATGGCGTGTTTTCAATAGGTTAACGGATCAAAGAACGTGCAGGCTTCTTGGCCGGCTTGTGAAGGCTGGCATGAATTTGCGGTTGTAGGACAGAGTCGATCACTCTCCGTCACCCCAGCGAATGCTGGGATGACGATGAAGGGGAGGCTTGGGTCTGCCCCTAAGCCTGCGGGCGCCGCTTGCGCATCGCCGTCGAGACGAGGCTCAGCACTTCTTCGCCATGCTGGTTGGTCAGGCTGGTGCGGAACTTCACGATGCCCATTTCCGGGCGTGAGCGGCTCGCGATCTTCTCGATGAGTTCGCTCTTGCCGTGCAGCGTATCTTCCGGGAAGACGGGTTTGCGCCAGCGCAGTTCGTCGATCCCCATCGCGCCAAGCGAGCCTTCCTGCCAGCCCGGCGTCGCCTGCCAGTGGCGGACCATGGCGCCCATCATCATCGAGCAGGTGTGCCAGCCGCTGGCGGCGAGCTTGCCGAAATGGGTCAGCGCCGCCGCCTCGTCCGACAGATGGAAAGGCTGCGGATCATAGCGCTCGGCAAAGGCGAGCACTTCCTCGCGGTCCACGGAAATCGGCCCGAATTGATCGATGAAGCCGACGTTGAGATCGTCCCAATAATAGTCCATGCTAGCGCCGTAGCTTATCAAGCGATCGTAAGCGAGGCCTGACCGCGCGGGACGGTGGCGGTCGCACGACGGGAAATGGCACCGCCGGGTACAGAGACCTTGTCCATCACCATGAAGTGCGTTTTCCACGCCTCGGGCGTCACTTCGCAGACGGTGTAGCCGCGCTGATCGTTCACGAACTTGAGCTGGGCGTTGTTGGCGAGAATCTTATCGCTGCCGGCGCGGACATCCTGCCCGTCGCCGCCGCTGGAGATCGAGGTGCTGACGAACTCCGCCGCTACCGGCTTGTCCTTGTCATACAGCAGACCCGCGAAATTCTGATGCTCGTCACCGGTGAGGGCGACAACATTGTCGATCTTGCCGAGGCGGCTCATCAGGCGCGTGCGTGGCGCGTCATAGCTTGCCCAGCTGTCGATATTGAGGATTTTCTCCGGCTGATCGTCGCGCGTGCGGCGGTCGAGCGGCATCATCATGATCTGCTGGGCGAGGCAGGTCCAGGTTGCATCCTTGCGGCCGAGGCTGGCGTCGAGCCAGGCTTCCTGCGCTTGCCCGAGCACGGCGGCCTTGGGATCGGCGACGCCGGGGCAGAAGGGCTTGAAGCCATCGTCGCAGGGCTGGTCCGACCGGAAGCTGCGCGTATCGAGCAGGTTCATGGCCATGAGATTGCCATAGGTCAGGCGGCGATTGACGGCGATGAGGCCATTGCGCGGGAACATGGCGGCGCGGACCGGCATATGCTCGTACCAGGCCTGCATGGCCGCCTGACGGCGCAGCGCGAAGACCTCCGCCGGGACGTCGCGACGCTGCGAGATGTCCTGCACCCAGTTATTCTCGATCTCGTGATCGTCGAACGTCGACAGGAAAGCGTGGCGCGAGCGCGCGGCCTGCAGGTCGAGATCGAGCAGGTGCTGGGCATAATGAGCGCGATAGTCATCGAGCGAGAAGACTTCGCGCAGGCGATGTTCGCGCGGCTTGGTCACCGGCAGGTTCTGCTCGAACAGATAGTTCGGGCTATATTCGTACATGAAGTCGCCATAGTGGAAGACGAAGGCGAGATCCTCGCGCGCGAGATGGCGATAGGCCGTGTAGTAGCCGGACTCGAAGTTCTGGCAGCCGCAGACGCCGAACTTCAGGCTCGATGCGGCCGTGCCAGGGCGGAGCAGGGTGCGGGCACGGCCATAGAGCGAGCGCTCCGAGCCAATCTGGAAGCGGTACCAATAAGGCCGGTCCGGCTCGAGGCCCGAGACATCGACATGGATGCTATGTCCCAGCTCCGGCCGTGCCAGCGCCTCGCCCCTGGCGACGATGGTTGCGAAGCGATCGTCGCTCGAAACTTCCCAGGCGACCGGCAAGGTCGACATCGGCATGCCGCCATGCTGCTCGTATGGCTCGGGCGCGAGCTTGGTCCAGATGACGAAGCCGTCCGGCGCCGGATCGCCCGATGCGACGCCGAGCGAAAATGGCGTGTCGCGGAACCAGCTTTGCGCGCGGAGAATGGCAGGAGCGCCGATGGCGCCGATGGCGCCGAGCGCCGTCGCGCCGGCCGAACGGATCAGGGTGCGTCGTGTGAACATCGACCGGTTCCTAGAAGGAGAGTGTGACGGTCCGGTGGCATGATTTGGAGGGGGCTGTCTACTGACGGCCCGAAAATCGATCAGATCTGTCTTTCTTCCTTGCCAGCTCTGGAGGCCGGCGACAGCCGCGTGACTGCCTCGATCACATGAACTCAGCTATGCAGGAAGTGCATGACGTCGCCATCGTGCACGACATAGGACTTGCCTTCCGCGCGCAGCTTCCCGGCCTCGCGCGCCTTGGCTTCGCCGCCGAGCGTCACATAGTCGTCGAAAGCGATGGTCTCGGCGCGGATGAAGCCCTTCTGGAAATCCGAATGGATCTCGCCCGCTGCTTCCGGGGCAGCCGCGCCCTTGTGGACGGTCCAGGCACGGGCTTCCTTGGGACCGACGGTGAAGAAAGTGATGAGGTTGAGCAGGTCGTAGCCCGCGCGGATGATGCGGGCGAGGCCGGCTTCCTGCAGCCCGAGCGCCTCGAGGAATTCGGTGCGCTCGTCAGGCGCCATGGTAACGATGTCCGCCTCGATCGCGGCGGAGACGATGACGGCCTGCGCGCCTTCGGCCTTAGCCTTTTCGAACACGCGGGCGCTGAATGCATTGCCTTCAGCGGCGCTCTCTTCCTCGACATTGCAGACGTAGAGGACCGGCTTGGAAGTGAGTAGCTGCGCCTGCGCGAAGATGCGTGCTTCCTCGATATCGTTAATCGCGGTGAGGCGGGCGGGCTTGCCCTCGCGCAGCAGATCGAGCGCCTTGCCGAGCACGGTCGCCGCGATCTTCGCCTCCTTGTCGCCGCCTGTCGCCTTCTTCTGGAAGGCGGGGACGCGCTTTTCGAGGCTTTCGAGATCGGACAGCATCAGCTCGGTCTCGACCGTCTCTGCGTCGGCGATCGGATCGACGCGGTTATCGACATGCTGGATGTCGTCATTCTCGAAGCAGCGCAGGACATGGACGACGGCATCCACCTCGCGGATGTTGCCGAGGAACTGGTTGCCGAGGCCTTCGCCCTTGGACGCGCCACGCACCAGGCCGGCAATGTCCACGAAAGCGAGCTGGGTCGGGATGATCTTCTGGCTGCCGGCGATCGCGGCGAGCTTGTCCAGCCGCGTGTCCGGCACGGCGACCTGGCCGACATTGGGCTCGATCGTGCAGAAGGGATAATTGGCGGCCTGCGCGGCCTGCGTCTCGGTCAACGCATTGAAGAGAGTCGACTTGCCGACATTGGGCAGGCCGACGATGCCGCATTTGAAACCCATGGCGTGATGCTCGTGTCCTGAGGATCGGGAAAGTGGCGCAGATAGTCGCTTGATCGGTTTTGCGCCAGTCCGTTTGGGCGAGTTGCGGGATGCCACGCAAAATGAATGAGCCGCCGCGCCGGGGGAGAGGCACGGCGGCTCTTATCGGCCGCTCCGGGACAAGGGACCCCGTGGAGCGGCAGCAGATGGATATCGACGTCAGTTGCCGACGGGCTGAGAGTCCGTGCGGGTCACCACGATCGTCGAGGAGCGGGGCTGCTGGCCCGCGACGGGCCAGTTGCCGGTTGGGTGCTGGATGTTCACGAAGAAGGTCCGCAGGTCCGGCGTATAGGCCAGCCCTGTGATCTCGCAGCCGACCGGACCGACCAGGAAGCGCTTGGACTGCTTGGTCGTCTGGTCGACATAGAACATCGCGTTGTTGCCGAACGTCTGATCGATGCTCCGGCCCGAGACGCCCGAATTGCCCGGGACACTATGGTCGGTCTGCACCCAGAGGCGGCCCTGCGGATCGATGCGGATGCCGTCCGGGCTCGAGAAGGTGTCGCCATTGATGTTGCCAACCAGATTGGTGCCGCCCGAGGAGAGCGAGGGATCGCCCGCCTGCAGGAAGATCTCCCATGTGAAGCCGGTCGCAAGCGGGCTGTCGCCGCTTTCGCGGAGCTTGAGGATGTGACCGTGCAGGTTGGTCGTGCGCGGATTGGCGGCGTCCGTGGTGCGGCGGCCGCTGTTGTTGGTGAGCGTGACGAAGATCGCCTGATTGTTCGGCGCGACCGTGATCCACTCGGGCCGATCCATGACCGTACCGCCCGCGACGCGCGCGGCCGACTTGCAGTTGATCAGCACGTCGCCCTGATTCGCGAAATTGACGATGGTGGGGGTGGGCGGCGTGACGCTTTGCGAGACGTTGCCGGGATCGGATGCGCCCATGACGAGGCCGTTCTTGCCCTGGGTCAGTTCGCGCCACTCGCCCGTGCCGTTGGCGTTGAACTTCGCCACGTAGAGCGTGCCGTAATCGAGCAGATCGATGTTCGCGGCGCGGTTGGTGTTGCTCCAGGCGCGGTCGGGGACGAACTTGTAGACGCAGCCCGGCGTGCCATCGTCACCCATGTAGAAGGCAGTGCGACGGTTGCTGTCGCTCATATAGGCGACATTCTCGTGATCGAAGCGGCCGAGCGCCGTGCGCTTGGTCGGTTGCGCCAACTCCTGATACGGGTCGATCTCGACCACCCAGCCATAGCCGACGGCGGGCTGCGTGGGGTCGAGATAATTGTCGGTCGACTCTTCGCACGTAAGATAGGTGCCCCAGGGCGTGCGGCCGCTCGCGCAATTGTTGAGCATGCCCTTGATCGTGCCCGGCAGGAAGCCTGCAGCCGGACCGCCGGCGCGATAGGTCGAATTGCCGGTGTAGCGCTTGTTGTACTTGGAGTCGGGCTTGATCGCCCACTTTGTCCCGTCGTTCGCGACCTCGATCACCGCGATGCCGACGGCCGAAAGCGCGATGGCCTTCTGGTCGGCGGTCGCGGTCGCGGCGTTGTAGGCTCCGCTCATCAGGATGTTGAAGTCCGGGAACTCGAAATTGATCGCGAGCAGGCCGCCATTGTTCGGATTGGTGCCGGAAAGCTCGAAATATTCCATGCCGTCGTGATTGCCGCCGGCCCATTTCTCGGCCTGAGCCGGAGTAGGGAAGCTGCCGGCATAGCCGGTGACGCCGCTCTCGACCGCGTCGCCCGCCTTGAACATGACGTCGACCTTGTAGCCGGCGGGAACGGTGACCGTGTCGTTCTGGTTGGCAGCAACCGAGGTGAAATTGACGGCATAGCTGACTGACGGCGTCGGCGTGGCGGTCGGCGTGGGAGTCGGGGTCGGCGTGCCACCGATGGGGCCGCCGCCGCCATTGTCATCGTCGCATGCAGCCAGCATGCCCGCGACCGGAAGGATCGAGAGACCGAAAAGGCCGTTCTTGAGAATCGAGCGGCGCGATGGATTGGCGGCCACGATCGCCTCAAGGCTGTTCGCTTCGGCGACATCATTGGCGTGCGCATCGGCGCGATAGGGCGCACGCGCCTCGTCGGTCAGAAATGACATGAAAATTCCCCTATTCTCTCGGGCTGGTGATGGGGAGATTGATGTTCTCCCTGGCAACGCCCTGATTGCAGGCGATTATGTCGGTGCCATTGCCGAACGGCGTCAGTGTCGTGAAGATTGTGCGACATTGGCGTGACTAAGGAGGGCGGGATTGATGTCCGGCGCTTCGGAACCTTGCGCGCAGCGGGTGGTGGGATAGAATCCCCCGGATGACGTGGTCCCTCGCTCGTCCGGTCGCCAGCTTCGGTCTGATCCTGCTGCCGCTGCTCGCCGGCTGCGCATCGACCAGATATCGCCCCGTCAGCGACACGCCGGTGCGGATCGGCAAGCCCTATCAGGCTCGCGGCGTGACCTATGTGCCCGCTGACGAGGCCCGCTACGATCGGGTCGGCTATGCGAGCTGGTATGGCGACGAATCCGGCCACATGACGGCCAATGGCGAGCGGTTTCGCGATGGCGCGATTGCCGCTGCCCACACGACCCTGCCGCTGCCGAGCTATGTCGAGGTGACGTCGCTCGATACGGGCCGGACGATCCTCGTGCGGATCAATGATCGCGGGCCATTCGTGGCCGGGCGGATCATCGATCTGTCGCGCGCGGCGGCCGAACAGCTCGGCATACGTCGGTCGGGCGTGGCGGCTGTGCGGGTGCGGCGCGTGAGCCCGAGTGAGCAGGAGAAGGCGCGGCTGCGCGCAGGCAAGGAGGCCGAACCACGAGTGCCGGTATCGGCCGCGACGCTGGGAGAACTACGCGCGCGCCTGGGCGCGGGACGCTGACCGGGGCAATGTTCGGCCCAAAAAAAGTGGCCCGCGCGGTGGGAGTCGGCGGGCCAGTTGGGAAGGACAAGGGAGAGTGTTTCCTTCATCCATGAAGGTGCCACAGCATAGTTAACAAATGGTTTACGGCCATTGGTCAGATTTGATTGGGCATTGGCCCCGATGACGAGCGCCGGGAGCGGAGCACCCCACCTGGCTTGCGCTCCCGGGGGTCGTCATTCACCGGAATTGGCGGCCCCCATATTGGCGGCCGTGCAAGCGCCGACGCGGTCCCAAGCGGCGTGGGCAAATTGCAAACGAACTACATGTCCGCATTTGGCGAGGCCGTTCCCGCCCGCCGAATGAAGGAAGTTTGGGTGGTCAGCTGCCCGTCCGCTTTCGGGCAGCACATTGTGAAGCCGTCATTATTGTCTCGAAGCCATGGTGGCATCTTTCGACCAACTCGAGCCGTTCCACGTCCCGCGCCGCAACGGCTGCTTTCGCCGAAAACCGTCATTAGCAGAGGCAGTGGCGATTGCGGTCACTGCGCAGAAGTGAGGCGGCTCGATCCCGCTTCACAACGCTGCCTCTCGTTCCCCTGCTGGCAATGCTTACCCGACGCAGTGCCCAGGGCGAGCCGCCTCGTAGCTGTCATAGATCGCGAAGACCTGTTGGTTGCCCATCATGACGAACACGAGGCTCAGCATCATGAAAGCGAGCGGTTTCATGATGTGTGCCCAGTCGCCGCGCTCCGCAATGTCGGCCCATCGTGGAGGACGCTGGCCCGCCTCGCCGGCTGGGACCGGCGCGCGGTCAGCAAACCGTGGCAGAAGGGTGGCCCAAAGCAAGAGCCAGAGCAGGAACATGACTACTTGCGCGGCGTGAGCATGGTTCTCGTTGACCCCCAGCCCGTAGAATTTGCAGGCCGAGGCCAACGCGGCGAAGCTGCGCTGCGCCCCGATCACTGAGACTTCCTGGAATACCGGTGCCAGCGCGGCGATGAAGACTGCCAAGATCGTGAACTGGAAGGCCTGTCGATTGTCGTCGACCCAGTCGAAGAGAATACCGACCCTGCGCCGCCAGCCGTCGGAGAAAATGATTGCCGGCAGAGACAGGAGGCCGGTCAAGTTCAGCACGAGGGCGACCAGAGAGTCGAGCGACGGGTCGTCGTATACCATCCGGTAGAACATCCAGATGACGCACAGGGCGAGGAAGACTACCATGGAAAATGCGAATGCCAGCCCTAGTGCTCGGAGCATCTGCCAGATATCCCGCCACCTAATCGTCGTGTTCGCGATGGAGCCTGCCGGCTGGTCTTCCTTCCCCTCGTAGGCCATCCTTGTAGCCACGGTGGCTGCTACGATCGCACCCAGCCCGTGCCGACGGACTAGCGGATAGAGCATGAGCGATGCCCCGAAGAGGAACCCGATCGAGTGTACCTGCTTGCCAAATAGCAAGTAGGAGATGAGCTCGAGCGAGAAGTAGAATATTAGCCAGGGCTCGAGTAGCCTGAGTGAGATCATGCACCAGTTCGTGTCGATCCCGGCGGCATCGATCCACGTCTTCCCGTTGTGACTGCTGACAGTGACACGGTTCCGGTTCGTGTAGCCCATCCGGTGACACCACGAGCACACGCCGAAGCAGATCGCGGCCACGACCACGAACACGATCACTGCGAAGCCGGAGATACTTATGAGCGACGGCATCAGGCCCAGGTTCTTTGCCAGCAGCGCGAGCGCGAGCATGTCGACCGCCACGAGCGCGGCCTCTGCATTCGCCCGGAAGAACGCCTGGAGATCGGCCTCCGAAACTTTGTTGAAGGTCGCGAAGCGCGCGACGGTCATAGCGATCCTGTACACGGTGCGCGCGAGCAGTGGCAGGCCGTCGGGGTCGGCGTCGCCGGGCGTGTCGACGATCTTGGTGCTGTAGGTCCACCAGATGATTGCGAGGCCAAGCACCCCGGCAGCTACAGCCGTGTGATCCTGCAGGAAGCCGGCGACTTCGGCCATGACCTCCGGGAACGCGTAGATCGCGAACGCCTCTTTGAGCCATCCTCCCAAGATTTTCAGGAAGGCGAAATAGCCGGCGAGGCCTTCGAGCAAGCCCGAGATGAGAAGGGCGTAAACGCCGAGCAGTCCCGCGTGCCAGGCGCCGTTGAGCAGTGACCAGCGGACCATTTCCTGCCTTCCCCTGATGGCGGAGGACTTGGCGATCGTCAGGCCTGCAACGTCGAATGAGACGATGACGGCGATGGCAAGAAAGCCAATGAGAGAGAAAAGGAAGACGGTAGCAGTCAGCGCGAAGTTAGCCACGACACCCCCCGGGTCAATGGATACAGTCCGAAACTAGCGATTGTTTCTAGTTTCGGAAGAGCCTCTCTCGAGCGGCAAATGTGCTCAGCCGTCGAACGAACTTAGCCAAGGGGACAGTTCTTTTGTTCATCCACATGAACCATCGCAGTCTGCAGGCTTTCTAAAATCCATTCGCTTCTTAGCTTCAGAGGCGGTCGAACTCCAAGAATCCAACGTTTGCTTGGTTCGACAGCCAGCTAAGACCAGACAGTCTGCAAACGGCCAGCGTCAGTCGATCAACGTAGCACCCGTGCAGGCTGGAGCGTCTGCTCTCGCTGGAAGCCGCCCTTCAAGTGGCGCCCTGGGAACGACGGGTTTGTCCCAAAAGCTCTCTAAACCGCCTTTGCCCCGGAGGTGAATGGCCGACCGGTTTCAGGAAAACGGCGCTCTGCTCCGAAGGGCGACTATGTCGTCGTGTCCGGACAGGCAGCTTTTGGCACGTGAACCGCAAATAGCGGCCACCCAAATTTGCTTACGCTGGCTATTCCGTGAGGCGTAGCGCGACTTCGTTCATGAAGCGGACGTCGTCGCCCCTGGCGAGCCATTCCGCTTCCCGCGAAAGAGCGCCCAGCAAATCGGCCAGCGGATCAAGCTCGCTCTTGGCATAATTGCCCAGCACATGGCCGGTCACACGGTCCTTGTGGCCGGGATGGCCGATGCCGATGCGGATGCGACGGAAGGCATTGCCCATATGCGCCTCGGTCGAGCGCAGGCCGTTATGCCCGGCCGTGCCGCCGCCGCGTTTCACCTTGACCTTCATCGGCGCGAGATCGAGCTCGTCATGGAAGGTCGTTACGTCCTCGACGCCGAGCTTGTAGAAATCGGCGGCGGCGCGGATCGAGCGGCCGCTGTCGTTCATGAAGGTCTGGGGCTTGAGGAGCAGGATCTTCTCGGGGCCGATGCGGCCTTCGCTCAGCAGGCCCTGGAACTTCTTCTGCCAGGGCGAGAAGCCATGATCCCCGGCAATAACATCGAGCGCCATGAAGCCGACATTGTGGCGATGGAGCGCATATTGCGTGCCGGGATTGCCGAGGCCGACCCAGAGTTGCACGCGCTAGTCCTCCTAGTAAGTTTCAAAACGAAGCGGCCCGGAGCGTCCATGAAAACGCCCCGGGCCGATAGTCCATAGCAGGAAAAGCCGGATTACTCCGCGCCGTCTTCCTCACCCTTGGTCGTGTCGCCTTCGCTCGACTTGAGCGCCGACGGCGCCACGATCGTCGCGATGGTGGCATCAGCTTCGTGAATGCCGGACTCGACACCCTTGGGCAGCTTGATGTTGCTCATGTGGATCGTCTCGCCGACTTCGAGGCCGGAGAGGTCGATGGCGATCTCGTCGGGAATCTCGGCCGCGTCGCAGATCAGGTCCAGCTCGTGACGAACGATGTTGAGCACGCCGCCGCGCTTCAGGCCCGGCGAGGCTTCCTCGTTCTTGAAGTGGACGGGCACATTCACATGCACCTTGGCATGCTCGGACACGCGCAGGAAATCGGCGTGGAGCGGGCGCTCGGTGACGGGGTGGAACGCGACATCCTTGGCGAGCGTGCGGACGGACTTGCCGCCGACTTCGACCATGATGACCGAGTTGAAGAAGTGGCCGGTGCCCAGCAGCTTGGCGAGGAGCTTTTCCTCGACATGGACGGTCTGCGGCTCTTCATTGTTACCATAAATGACGGCAGGTACGCGGCCCTCACGGCGGAGAGCGCGGGAGGCTCCCTTGCCAGCCCGATCGCGTGCCTCAGCCGACAGCGTAAGCGTATCGCTCATAGCGTGTCTCCAGAAGCTTGATTGTGTTCATATCCGCCACGCCTCCAGGGATGACCATGACGGAAGGCGGCGCGCTTAGCGGCAAATCCGTGGAAATGCAAGACTTGCCTGCTTCTCCCCAAGCGAGATTGAGGAGGAATTGGCTTAGCCCAGGACTTCCTGCACGGCCGCGACCAGTGAGCGGGCTCGGACCGGCTTGGGGAAGCTCGGTGCCTCGCCGAAGATAGCCGGATGACTGTCGGTCAAATAGCCCGATGTGACGAAGAACGGCACGCCGTCATTCTTGAGACGTTCGGCCAGCGGGGCGGACGTCTCGCCGCGGCCGAGATTGATATCGAGAATGGCAAGCGCCACCTCGTGACGATCCAGGAGCGCCGAGGCCATTTTCACGTTGTTGGCCGGGCCGATCACGTCGAAGCCTGCGTTTTCCAGCATGGCGGCAAGGCCGAGGCCGATCAGCGCTTCATCCTCGACAACCAGGATATTACGCGGCTCGCCGGGCGCGGTGAGCGTATGCGCCCAGGCACTGGGCTTGTCCGGCCGGGCGCTGTAACGCTCACGCACGATGAGCGAGGCGGCGATGATGCCGCCGGATGCATCGAGCACAGGCGAAGCGGTGACGTTGACCGCGATTTCGTGGCCGGTCGCGGTCATGTGCATCGTATCGATGCTGCCGATCTGATTGCCCTCTCGGACGTGGGCAAGCATCGCTTCCTGCTCGCGGCGCCGATCATAGGGGATGATGCGGCTGATCGGGCGGCCGATCATGTCGCTGGCTCTGTAGCCGAAGAAGCGCGTCGCGGCGGCGTTCCAGCTCAGGACCGTGCCGTGCAGGTCCATGCCGACGATCGGATCGCTGGCGGATTGGACAATAGCTGCCAGCAATGCATTGCTGCCGGTGATGAACGGGCCGTCGTTACGGCTATCGTCAGACTCGAACTGGGCCATGTATGCTCGCCCCCTCGACTGTCCCACACTGGGGCATCATGAGCGAGTCGCGTTGCGATTGCAAACTGATTAATCTGTTAACCCAGCCGTTCCGGATGCGCCGGAAACCATTTGGTTTGAAGTGTTTACTGGGTACGCTCGACGAGCCAGCCGCGCGTGGCGAGGCGATCCTGCAAACTGCCTTTGCCGATCAGGTGCCCGGCGCCGACGGCGACGAACAAAGTGCCGCCATGGCGCTTGAGATCGGCATCGATGACGTCGACCCAGCGGCGGTTGCGATCGTCGATCAGGACGCGGCGCAGACCCGGCGTGGCGGCGAGGGGGGCGAGGAACTGGCGCTCGAGCGTCGCCAGGTCGCCCCGCGCCCAGGCCTCGTGGAGCTGGGCGTAAAGGCGCGGCGCCTCATCCGCCTCGCGGACAGCCTGCGTCAGAAGCAGGCGCTGGTCGCGCTCCGGCAGCCTGTCGAACAGCCCGAGCTGGTGCTGGATCGTCTCCAGCCCCCGGATCGGCTTGCGTGTCCTGGCGAAGCGATCGGCGAAGACGGCTTCCCCGGCATCGGCGGGCGAGAGCTCGAGATTGGAGGAAGCGGCGGCATTGAGCAGCAGGGCGACCGCCCAGCTTTCATAGCGGTCGAGGCCGTGGAGGGAGGCGTCGCGGCCCTTGAGCTTACGATAATGTGCCGCGTCGCTCGCGGAGAGGCGCGTTTCGACGGGCGGCAGGCCGGGCGAGCGTCCGAGCTGCTCGAACGTGCCGCGCGTTCGTCGTTCGGTGTCGAGGCCAGTCACTTCGAGGAGGAGGCGGTCACTCCGGGTCATGGCTGCCTCGATCTGCGGTGACAGCCATGTCTCGCCGCGTGGTACGGCGTGGATCGTCCCGAACAGATAGGCTTGCCGGTCACCCTTGCTGATCCGCCAGAGCGGCGGGCGCGCCGTGCTCTCCGGCGGCGCCATCATCCGGCCGATCTGCCAGCCGAGCCAGCCCATCAGCGCCAGCAGGACGAGCGCGAGGAGAAGCGCGAGCGGTCGTGCCCGGCGCGCAGGGCCGCTCATCGGGTCACTCGATGCGCTTGACGAGTGTCGTGTCGATGCCGCGCTGGGCCAGCAGCGCCTGAACGCTCGACGCACCGGCGAGATGCCCGGCGCCGACGGCCATGAACACCGTGCCCGGCTTCTCCATGCGTGCCGTGATCCAGTCGGCCCAGCGGGCATTGCGATCGGTGAGCAGCCGCTGCTCGAGCTCGGGATTGACCTCGAGCGTGTCGTTCATCAGCGCGGCGAGCTTTTCGGGCTCGCCGGCCGACCAGGCGGCGATCATGTTGCCGATCGTGTCGCCCAGCTGAGGCAGCTCGTTGAGCGTCTCGTCGAGCATCTGGATCTGCAGCGGGTCGGGCAGGCTCTCGAAGAAGCCGATCTGCTGGTCCGATGTTTCGAGGCCGATCAGAGTCTTGCCGGCTTCCTTGGCCATGAGCTTGATCCTGTGATCGGCGCCGCTGGCCGGGTCATAGCCGTGATTGCGCAGCGGCAGGACGGAGAGGGTGATCGCCGCGAACCAGGGCTTCACCCGCTCGAACAGGATCGGCGCGAGGCCATGGGATTCGAGCGCGGCCAGATATCTGGCGCGGGATGCCTCGGGCAGGCGGCTCGTGATCGTCGGGCCGTCAATGTCGAGCGCGCGCTGCATGAGCTTGCCCTGCGTGCCAGTCTCCTCCTCGGCGACTTCCAGCACGACGTCCTGCGACTTGTCGAAGGCCTTGCGGACATTCCCTTCGAACCACTGAATTTCCGGTTTGAGGAGATGGACGGTGCCGAACAGATAGATGGTGGTGTCGTGATCCTTCGCGATCCACAATGCCGGATGCGCATGCACTATGTGCTGAGCGGCCACCTCCGGCTCTTTCGCGGACGCGGCGAACGCGGGCACAAAGGCGAGGGCGCAACCCAGGATCAGTGATTTCCAGCGCATATTGTCCCTACTCTCTGACGGGCGTGCATCGCGGAACTGCTCTGGCGACGCAAGTCTTGACCTCGGCTTAACTTCGCTGACCGCAGCTTCGCTTGACCCCGCATCCCCCATGCGCCAAAGCGCGCCGGTTCGCAGGCCGGACTTTCCGGCGGAAATGCTTAGACGCGAAATGGTTGGGGCATGCAGAGTACAGCATCGGCGCCGCTGAGTTTTCAGCAATTGATCCTAACATTGCATGACTATTGGGCCGCGCAGGGTTGCGTGATCCTGCAGCCGTTCGACATGCGCGTGGGCGCCGGCACCTTCCATCCCGCCACGACCTTGCGCAGCCTCGGGCCCGATCCGTGGAATTGCGCCTATGTCCAGCCTTCGCGCCGCCCGACGGACGGCCGCTATGGCGAGAATCCCAACCGGCTCCAGCACTATTACCAGTATCAGGTGATCATGAAGCCGAGCCCGCCGGATCTGCAGGAACTGTATCTCGGCTCGCTGGCGGCGATCGGCATCGATCCGCTGCTGCACGACATCCGCTTCGTCGAGGATGACTGGGAAAGTCCGACCTTGGGCGCCTGGGGGCTGGGCTGGGAAGTCTGGTGCGACGGCATGGAAGTGACGCAGTTCACCTATTTCCAGCAGATGGGCGGCTTCGACTGCAAGCCGGTCGCGGGCGAGCTGACTTACGGGCTCGAGCGCCTCGCCATGTATATTCAGGGCGTCGACAGCGTGTATGATCTCGTCTTCAACGAGGCGGTCGGCAATCGCCCGGCGGTGACCTATGGCGACGTGTTCCTCGCCAACGAGCAGCAGATGTCCAAGTGGAACTTCGAGGTGGCCGACACCGAGAAGCTGTTCCGCTGGTTCAAGGATTGCGAGGCCGAGTGCCAGGCCAGCATCGCCGCGAACGTGCCGCTCGCCGCCTATGAGCAGGCGATCGAGGCCAGCCATGTGTTCAACCTGCTCCAGGCGCGGGGCGTCATCAGCGTGCAGGAGCGCGCGAGCTACATCGGCCGCGTGCGCGACATGGCGAAGGGCAGCTGCGAAGCCTGGATGAAGCATAACGGGTGGGCGGAATGAGCGCCGATTTCCTTCTCGAACTGCGCTGTGAGGAAATCCCGGCGCGCATGCAGGCCAAGGCCAGCGAGGATCTCGCGCGGCTGTTCACGGAGAAGCTCGCCGAGGCCGGCGTCCAGGCGGAGAAGCTCACCAGCTATGTGACGCCAAGGCGGCTTGCGCTGATCGCGCACGGTCTGCCGCTGGCGACCGAAGCCGTGAGCGAGGAGTTCAAAGGCCCGCGCACCTCCGCGCCGGAGCAGGCGCTCGAGGGCTTCCTGCGCAAGACGGGCCTGACCAAGGATCAGCTTGAGGATCGTGACGGCGTATGGTTCGCCGTGGTCGAGAAGCCGGGCCGTGCGACTGCGCAGGTGCTGGCCGATGCCATTCCGGCGATCGTGCGCGCTTTCCCCTGGCCCAAGTCGATGCGCTGGGGCGAAGCCAGCCTTTCGACCGAGAGCCTGCGCTGGGTGCGTCCGTTGCAGGGCATCGTGGCGCTGCTGGGCGAGGATGTCGTGCCGTTCGCGATCGAGGGCATCGATGCCGACCGCATCACGGCGGGGCACCGCTTCCATTTCGAAGGGCGGATCGCGATCCAGAGCGCGGCGAGCTATGCCGATCAGCTTCGCTCGGCGCATGTCATCGTCGATCAGGAAGAGCGCAAGCGGCTTATCGAGGAGCGGGCCAATGCGCTCGCGGCCGATGCCGGGCTGGCGCTGATCCCCGACGCCGGGCTGGTCGCGGAGAATGCCGGGCTGACCGAATGGCCGGTGCCCTTGTTGGGTCGGTTTGATCCGGCGTTTCTTGAGGTGCCGCCTGAAGTTATCCAGCTTACGCTGCGGATAAACCAGAAATATTTCGTTCTGCGCGACAAGACCGGCGCGCTCGCCAACGCCTTCATCTGCACGGCGAATATCGAGGCTATCGACGGCGGCAAGGCCATCGTCGAGGGCAATGGCAAGGTGCTGGCCGCCCGCCTCTCCGATGCCCGCTTCTTCTGGGAGCAGGACAAGAAGACGAAGCTCGAGGATCACGCGAAGAAGCTGGAGCGGATCACGTTCCACGAGAAGCTGGGCAAGGTGACCGATAAGGTCGAGCGTGTCGCGAAGCTTGCGCGCTGGCTGGTGGAAGAGGGCATCGTAAAATCCTCCCCGGAACGGGGAGGGGGACCGGCCGCGGCAGCGGACGGTGGAGGGGGCGCGCGTCGAAGCGCTTCCGATCCGGCGGTTGTCGCGCCAGCCAACCCCCTCCACCATCCTGCGGATGGTCCCCCTCCCCCTCCCCGTGCCGGGGAGGATTTGGCCGATCTCGCCGAGCTGGCCGCGCGCCTCGCCAAGGCCGATCTCGTCACCGAGATGGTCGGTGAGTTCCCCGAGCTTCAGGGCTTGATGGGCGGCTATTATGCGCGGGCCGAGGGTCTGCCGGATGCGGTCGCCGATGCCATTCGCGATCACTACAAGCCGGTCGGGCAGGGGGATGACGTTCCGACAGCGCCCGTGACGGTGGCGGTGTCGCTGGCCGACAAGCTCGATACATTGCTCAGCTTCTTTGCAATTGGCGAGATGCCAACCGGTTCGCGCGATCCGTTCGCTCTTCGACGGGCTGCTTTGGGCACTTTGTCCCTGCTGACCGAAAATCAAATACGTTTGTCCCTGAGCAGGATTATCAAATTTTTCGTTGGAACCTCGAAACAAGAAACGGGCGCTTCCGAAGTCGATGCTGTTTGGGCGTATGCTCGTTTGTCGAACGCGACGATCGAGTTCTTCGCTGACCGCCTCAAAGTCCAGCAGCGCGAGGCCGGCGTTCGCCACGACCTGATTGATGCGGTCTTCGCCCTCGGCGGCGAGGACGATCTTGTCCGCCTGCTAGCCTGTGTGAAGGCGCTCCAAACTTTCATCACCACCGACGACGGCACCAACCTGCTCGCCGGTTACAAGCGTGCGGTCAATATCCTCAAGAAGGAGCGGCCCGACACCGTGAAGCTGGAGAGCGATGCGGGCGAGGAAGACACGGGTGCGGCGCTCACTGATCCGGCGGTTGCCGAGGCGATGCGGGTGCATGAGGCGCTGCCGCTGAGCTACACCCTCGAGCCTGCCGAAGCCGCACTCATCGCCGCGCTGGATCAGGCCGAGCCGCGTGCCGTAGCGGCCATCGAGGCCGAGGATTTCGAAGGCGCGATGGCGGCGCTGGCGACCTTGCGGGCGCCGATCGATGCCTTCTTCGATGGTGTGACGGTTAATGATAGCGATGAAGTGAAGCGGGAATCGCGGTTAAACCTGTTGACCAGAATTCGTGCTGCGATGCACAAAGTCGCGGATTTTTCCGAGATCCAGGGGTAGGGTTCTCATAGCAAGCGTGCGTGTCCTCTAACCGGGGCGACATTTTCGGTCGTCTGGATACGCTAAATCGACGTGTCGAAAGGCTGGGTGGAACGTCTGATGAGCAAATATGTCTATCGTTTCGGTGGCGGCGTTGATGACGGCGGCAAGGGCGACAAGAACCTGCTGGGCGGAAAGGGCGCCAATCTGGACGGCATGGCGGCGATCGGCCTGCCGGTGCCTCCCGGTTTCACGATCACGACCGAGATGTGTACGCGCTATTATGCGGATGGCGAGACCTATCCGGAGAGCGTGAAGGTCGAAGTCGCCAACGGCATCGCCCATATCGAGGCGATCACCGGCAAGCAGTTCGGCGACAAGGCCGATCCGTTGCTGGTCTCGGTCCGCTCTGGCGCCCGCGTTTCCATGCCAGGCATGATGGACACGGTGCTGAACCTCGGCCTCAATGACGAGACCGTGCAGGGTCTCGCGGCGGCATCGGGCGATGCGCGCTTTGCGTGGGACAGCTATCGCCGCTTCATCCAGATGTATTCGGACGTCGTGCTCGAGCTCGATCACGCCAAGTTCGAGGAAGCGCTGGAAATCGCCAAGGAAGACAAGGGCGCGTTCCTCGACACCGAGCTGACCGCCGAGGACTGGCAGGCGCTGGTCGCCGAGTACAAGTCCCTCGTCGAGAAGCAGTGGGGCAAGCCCTTCCCGCAGGACGTCCATGAGCAGCTCTGGGGCGCGATCGGCGCAGTGTTCGGCTCCTGGCAGTCCGAGCGTGCCAAGGTCTATCGCCGCCTCAACGGCATTCCCGGCGAATGGGGCACGGCCGTCAACGTGCAGGCGATGGTGTTCGGCAATATGGGCGACACCTCGGCGACGGGCGTCGCTTTCACGCGCGATCCGGCGACCGGCGAGAATGCTTATTATGGCGAGTATCTCATCAATGCGCAGGGCGAGGACGTCGTCGCGGGCATTCGCACGCCGCAATATCTGACCACCAGCGCGCGCGAGCGGGCCGGGGCCAAGCCGCTCTCGATGGAAGAGGCGCTGCCCGAGACCTACACGGAGCTCGCGAACGTCTTCAACATTCTGGAGACGCATTATCGCGACATGCAGGACATCGAGTTCACCGTGCAGCAGGGCAAGCTCTGGATGCTCCAGACGCGCTCGGGCAAACGCACGGCGAAGGCAGCGCTGAAGATCGCGGTCGACATGGCCGAAGAGGGGCTGATCACGCGCTCCGAGGCCGTGGCGCGTGTCGACGCCGCGGCGCTCGACCAGCTGCTCCACCCGACGCTCGATCCGGCGGCGCCGCGTGACGTGCTGACCAAGGGCTTGCCGGCCTCGCCCGGCGCGGCCTCGGGACAGATCGTGTTCGACGCCGAGAATGCCGAGCGCCTGAACGAGCTGGGTGAGGCGGTCATCCTGGTCCGCATCGAGACCAGCCCCGAGGATATTCACGGCATGCACGCGGCCAAGGGCATCCTGACCGCACGCGGCGGCATGACCTCGCACGCAGCGGTCGTCGCCCGTGGCATGGGGCGTCCGTGCGTCTCCGGCGCGGGCAGCATCTCGATCGATGCGCCCAACAAGCTGATGCGCATCGGCGAGCGCCTGCTCAAGGAAGGCGACATCATCACGATCGACGGCGCGAGCGGCGAAGTCATGGCCGGCGAAGTGCCGACCGTGCAGCCGGAACTGGCCGGCGATTTCGGCACGCTCATGGAGTGGGCCGACGAAGTCCGTCGCCTCAAGGTCCGCGCCAATGCCGAAACGCCGCTCGACTGCAAGACGGCGCGCGAGTTCGGTGCCGAGGGTGTGGGCCTGTGCCGCACCGAGCATATGTTCTTCGACGCGGCGCGCATCACGGCGGTGCGCCAGATGATCCTGGCGGACAGCGAGGCCGGTCGGCGCGAGGCGCTGGCCAAGCTGCTGCCCGAGCAGCGCGCGGACTTCACGGCGATCTTCACCGAGATGGCGGGCCTTCCGGTTACGATCCGCCTGCTCGATCCGCCGCTGCATGAGTTCCTGCCGCACGAGGATCATGAGTTTGCCGATGTGGCGGCGGCGGCTGGCGTCAGCGTCGATCTGCTCAAGCGCCGCGCGGCGGAGTTGCACGAGTTCAACCCGATGCTCGGCCATCGCGGCTGCCGTCTCGGCGTCACCTATCCCGAGATCTACGAGATGCAGGCGCGCGCCATCTTCGAGGCGGCGCTGGACGTCGCCAAGGCAAGCGGCGAGGCCCCGATCCCCGAGGTCATGATCCCGCTCGTCGCGACCAAGCGCGAGCTGGAGCTGATGAAGGACGTGGTCGACAAGGCGGCCAAGACCGTCTTCGCCGAGCGCGGCGCGAGCGTCGACTATCTGGTCGGGACGATGATCGAGCTGCCGCGCGCGGCGCTCAAGGCCGGCGAGATTGCAGAGATCGGCGAGTTCTTCTCGTTCGGCACCAATGATCTCACGCAGACGACGATCGGCATCAGCCGCGACGATGCGGGCCGCTTCCTCACGCAATATGTCGACAAGGGCATTTTCGCGCGCGATCCCTTCGTGAGCCTGGACGTCGAGGGCGTCGGCCAGCTCATCGAGATTGCGGCGGAGCGGGGCAGGGCGACGCGGCCGGGCATCAAGCTCGGCATTTGCGGCGAGCATGGCGGCGATCCGGCGAGCATCGCGTTCTGCGAGCAGACCGGCCTCGATTATGTGAGCGCATCGCCCTATCGCGTGCCGATCGCCCGTCTGGCGGCGGCGCAGGCAGCGCTGGCGAAGAAATGATCCTGCTCGCCGCGCTGCTGCAAAGCGGCGGCGTGGTGGAACTGGATGCAGAACTTCTGGCCGCGAACAGCGCGACGGTGGTGCTGCAGAAGCGCTGCGCCGTGCCGATCCGTGCCGAGGTCGATCGCACGGCCGACAAGCCTGCCGATGCGGACGTGCGTGCGGATCTGGGCGCGGGCGATGGGACGAAGCTCGTCTATCGGCTCGTCCGGCTCAAATGCGGCGATGTCGTCTATTCGCGCGCCGAGAACTGGTATCGGCCGGACCGGCTGACGGGCGATATGAACACGACGCTGCTGTCGGGCGATACGCCTTTCGGTGTCGTCGTCAGGCCGCTCTCGCCGACCCGCCGCACGCTGTCGCGGGCCATCGCTCTCGAAGAGGGCTTGGTCCTGCGCCATCGTGCGGTCGTGCTCTCCGGCGACGGCACGCCACTGGCCGAAGTGGTGGAAAGCTACACGGAGGCGCTTCCGCTGGCGGTTCCGGCATCGCACTGACCCAAGTTCGGCGCGCGTCGCGATGAGGCCAAAAAAGGGGTTGCCATGCCGTGCCCCCGGGACTATCTGCGCCTCTCCTAAGCCGCCCCGGCGGCCTGAAATTGGCTCAAGCACCCGTAGCTCAGCTGGATAGAGCATCAGACTACGAATCTGAGGGTCGGACGTTCGAATCGTTCCGGGTGCGCCATTTCTTCCGCAGTTTTCCGCGGGTTTCGAGGGGTGTGCCAACCTGCATATTGGCACACTTGCTCTCGTTAAAGCGACAATTCCGAAGCGCACTTTTACCGCCATTCGAGACGGGGCTGCATTGCTTTTTACCCGTGCGTGTTGGCGGATTCCTGCGGATTAAGTACCTCCCCGAGAATGAGGTATCGATAGACGTCACGTAGGCTATTCCGCAGCATGAAGAAGTCTGAATGACTCGTTGGAGCGAAGACGAAAGTGCCGAACCGACTTTTAGGATGCATGGTTCTGATTCTGTCGTCGTAGAACTCCTCAAAATACCTCATGCCGCTTTGCTCTTCACCGAACACCTCATGGATATGAGCACCTGCGTCATGTGCGCTGGGATTGCTGAGCCCTCGGCTTTGTAGGATGTGATCGATGAGAGACTTTGATGCGTCCAGAGAAATGTATAGGCAATAGTGCGCTTCTTCGCTGAAATGGCGATGGCGCGAAAGCATGGCCGCTTTCAAAAATGTCGACAGCCCTCGAAGAAGAAGATGGTCGCTAAGTTTGATTGCCTGGAATATTCTATCCTGGATGACGAGAGGGATCCCGTCCGGCCGGCAGGTATATTCGTTTGGCGGTAACGGAGGATCGATAGATTCTGCTCGAAGCGTTAACATCCACTCACGCAAAGAGAGCTCGATCTCTGTCAGCGTTCTGGGATCCGTCAGATCGGGCTTGTGCTGAATTCGCAAGCTGGTGTGATGAGGATATAGTGTAACAGAGCCGTGTTCGGCTCCCACAGCCAATGCATGTGATGCTAGCAGTCGAACTTCCTCTGGTTTGATTTCATCATGTTCGGAATAGAACTCTCCGTCGAAGCTCATCTCATCAAAGTGGCATGCAATGAAAATGAGGTCTGGACGGACCACATAAGAAGCAGACTCACTAAGGGTCGACATCTGCCAATAATAACCGCCTGGAAGTAGGGGGCGAATAACGGTGCCGGCAGAGATCGTTTCGCGCTTCTTCAGGTCCATAATGCAACCTTCCAGTTCCCCAAGAGCCACCCGGTTTCGTCGCTACCGTGGCACGGTGTTGGCACAGTTAATCCGTCTAACGAGAATGGTATGCCAGACTGCGCCAAGTCATGGCGTACACTCATGTGTGCCAATGGCACTCCTAGCATCACACGGGCCAAACCGGCAGAAATGTGGGACTCTGTTGGCGCCGGGTGCGCCATTTTCCACTTTCTCGTACAATTCGCCGTCAGACTGTGATGCGTCTGATGATCACGCGACAAGCCGCGTTCATCCTGAGCGGCGGCGACGAGCATCGCTGCTGACGCGAAACCTTTGCCAATGCACGCGGATGCTGAGCGAAGGCCGCGTCCGCGCCCGCGTGCATTCGAGTTCAAATCACCGACGGATAATCAGCGAATCCGGCCTCTTCCGCGGCACCCACTCGCCCCGACCGGGGAAGTTCTTCAGTACCTCGCCATCCCACAGGCGCACGGTGCGTCGGTGGAAGAGCCATTTGCCGTCGGCGCTCTTCACCGCGTGGTCGTCATACCAGCCGGTGAAGCGCAGCAGATAGGGCGGCTCGCCCTCGCATTCAGTGACGAAAGCGAAGCTGCGCATCTTCACCGAGCCGTCCTCCTGCGGCATATATTGAGTCTGCGTCACATGATGCTGGCGACCGGGAAAACCGGCAGCATTGCGATAATGCTCGGCGATGCCGCGAATGCCCTCATGGCCTTCCCAGATGTCGGGATCGTCGAAGACCTCCTCCACCATGCGCGCGTCCGGCGTGAAGCAGGCGACCAGCGCGTCAACATCGCCGGTGTCCAGCGCCCAGCTATAGTTGGCGATAAGGTCCTGCAGGCCGAGCCTGTCTTCGATCTTCAAGGTCACTTCTCTCTCTCCTCGTCGTCATGAGACGTCGTTGTGCCGGGGCAGGCTTACGACAATTTGATACAGTTTCAATCATTGCCCACCGCCTCAATTCGATGCAAATGGCTCGCAATAACAGCTTGCCGGTGCCCTCCGGCGCTCAATCCGCATGAAGAATTGGCGTGGAGACCATGACATTGCCAGTCAGGGAAATGACAGCTTCAAGCCGCTAATCTCAAGTGGATTCAGTCAACGAACACGAAATGGACAGATGACCAGGACCTATCGCTTCTCTTCCCTGCTTCTTGCGGCCGTTTCGCTTTCGGCCCTGGCAGGCACGACGGCACAGGCCCAGACGAACGAGAGCAACCCGCAGGACGAGGAAGAGGAGATCGTCGTCACCGGCCAGCGTGAACGCGGCTCGGTGATCGGCGACGTCAAGCCGGAGCAGCAATTGCGCGCGGCGGACGTCCGCGCGCTCGGCGTAAGCAACATCAACGACCTGCTGACCGAGCTCGGCCCTCAACTGGAGAGCGCGAGCGGCAAGCCGCCGGTGACGCTGCTGGAGGGGCACCGCATCGCGAGCTTCCGTGAGATCGCGTCTATCCCCGCCGAGGCCATTGCGCGCGTCGATATTCTGCCCGAGGAAGTGGGCCTTCGCTATGGCTATAGTGCCGACCAGAAGGTGATGAACATCGTCCTGCGGCAACGCTTTCGTGCGTTCACCGGCGAAGTCAGCACGCGCATACCGACCGCCGGGCAGGGCGTGACCAATGAGGTCGAGGCCGGGCACCTCTCGATCCGGCGCGGCCAGCGGCTGAACTTGAACGCGGAATATACCGACACGGGCGGCATATTGGAGAGCGACCGGGGGCTGACCAGTCCTGAAAGCGCGTCGCGCTCGCTCACCAGCCAGCGCGAGGAACTGACGGTCAACGGCAGCTACAACCGGCCGCTGAGCGAGCGGACGCAGGCAACCTTGAGCGGCGAGATCGGCACGGCGCGCACGGGCAGTTTCGTTGGCCTTGCCTTGCCCTCCGTCACGATCCCCGGCGGCACGCTCTATGCGGGCGGCGCAGCGGACCGGATCTTCTATCCGATCGGTCCGAGCTTCGATCCGCTGAACCGCTCGAACAGCACGCAGAGCGGGCGCATCAGCGGGACGATCAGCGCCCAGCGCAGTTCCGGCCAATGGACGCTGACCGGCACCTATAGCCGCCAGGAATCGCGCGGGCTGACCGATCGGCCCTATAATCTCGAAAGCTATCGCACGGCGCTGGCGGCCGGCAACCCGGCTGCCGATCCGACATTGCCGGTCGCCGCCGCCTATCTGATCGCGCGGCCCGCGGACGAGACGCAGAACCGCACCGACAATGCGAACATCGATTTCATCTACAACCGCACGCTCTTCGCGCTCCCGGCCGGCGACATCAGCGCGACGGCGCGAGTCAGCGGATCGATGCTTCGGGTCGAGAACAGCCAGAACCGCGATTTCGTTGTTACCGGCCGTCGGATCGGCCGTGACAGCGGCAGCGGATCGCTGAACCTCGATTTCCCGATTTCGCGCCAGACCGGTGCGTTGGGTCGCATCTCGGCCAATGCCAATGCCGCGATCGAGCAGATTTCCGACGCGGGCACGTTGCGCACGTTCGGTTTCGGGATGAACTGGACGCCCAGGCGCGGCATCAACATCTCGGCCAGCTATCGCGACGAGGAGACGGCGCCGACGGCCACGCAGCTTGGCGACGCGATCGCCGTCACCCAGTTCGTGCCGGTGTTCGACCATGTTCGCGGCGAGAGCGTGCTGGTGACGACGATCAGCGGCGGCAATCCACTGCTCGATGCGGCGCGCGACAGAAATTTCCGGCTCGGCCTCGTGCTGAACCCCATCTCGGACCCGAACGTCACGGTGAGCTTCGATTATAATCACCGTTCGACGAGCGGCGGCATCACCAACTTTCCCGGCATCACGGCCGAAACCACGGCCGCGTTCCCGGGCCGCTTCACGCGCGACGGAACGGGGCGCCTGATCCAGGTCGATCTGCGGCCGATCAACATCACCGAGCAGAAGCGGGATTCGTTGCGCTGGGGCATCAACTTGAGCAAGCGCCTCAAGACGTCGCAGAGCCAGATCAACGCGATGCGTGAGGCCTTCCAGCGCCGCTTCCCCAATGGCGTGCCGGGTGCGCCCGGCGTTGCCGCTGGACCGGGTGCCGGCCAGGAGCGCGCCGCGACGCCGGCTGACGGTGCTCCGCCCGCGGATCCTCCCATGCCTCCCCCCGGCGCCGAAGGCGGACCGCCTCCCGGTGGCTTTGGTCGTCCGGGCGGCGGCGGGCGCGGACCCGGTGGCGGCGGACGCGGCTTTGGCGGACCCGGAGGCGGTGGCCCGGGCGGCGGTGGGCGGATCAACTTCGCCATTTATCACGAATGGGCCTTCGCCAACACGACAAAACTCGCGCCGACCTTGCCTGTGCTCGATCTGCTCGACGGGGATTCGCTCGGCGGCAATGGCGGTCCGTCACGACATCAGATCGAGGTGCAGGCGGGCATCAACCAGAGCGGCTATGGCCTGCGCCTGACCGGCGAATGGAAGAGCGCGACACATGTCGATGGCGTGGCCGGTGTGCCGACCAGCCAGCTGCGCTTCGGCGATCTGGCTACGGTCGATTTGCGGCTGTTTGCGAACCTGACCCAAATGCCGAAGCTGGTTGAGAAAATGCCGTTCCTGCGTGGCTCGCGGATCACGATCGGCATCGATAACTTCTTCAACAGCAAGCAGAAGGTGACAGACGGGACCGGCGCAGTGCCCTTCGCCTATCAGCCGGCATTCATCGATCCCATAGGGCGCACCGTGCGCGTGAGCTTCCGCAAGCTGTTCTTCTAGGTCAGGTCGACGATCTCGCAGTGCGGCGTCGCCGGTGCCGTGTCGCCATATTGCTCCGGCCAGTGCGCGAACGGGCGGACTGCGCCATCCTCTCGCCAGCGGACGACGCGGACCAGATCGACCTGCGCATAGACCCATTGGGCTGCGCCCAGCTCGCCGAGCGCAAGCACGCCATTGTCCGGCGCATCGCCGTCCGGTGGCGCGAACAGGCCGGCCGCGCCGTAATTCTCGTCCAGCACTGGCGACCAGGGCGCCGTGCCGACCGTCGGCGCCTGTGCGACGAAGCACTGGTTCTCCAGCGCACGGGCTTGAGCGCCGATGCGGACGCGCCAATAGCCTTGCAAGTTATCCGTGCAGGAAGGCGAGAGGATGAGGGTAGCGCCCGCCTCGGCCTGCGCGCGGGCGATGAGCGGGAATTCCACATCATAACAGGTCGAGATGCCGATGAGGCCGAGCGCCGTGCGGAAGACGCGAATGTCCGTACCGCCCGCTATGTTCCAGCGCTCGCGCTCGAAGCGGGTCATGACGATCTTGTCCTGAATGCCGACCTTGCCATTTGGCGCGAACAGCCGCGCACGATTGACGATCCGGCCATCGGGAAGCGGGCAGGGGAGGCTGGCGGCAACGATATGGACGTCATGCCGGCGGGCGAGCGCGGCATGATGCGCGTCGATCTCATCGATCAGCCCGGCGACGAAGCGCAGCGACCCTTCGAGACTGCCCATGCTCTCGGGATCGAGCGAGGCCAGCTCCATCGCACCATATTCGGGGAAGACGAGCAGCTTTGCGCCTTGGCTGACCGCATCCTCGACCCAGCGGGCGATCTTCGCTTGCCAGTCGGAGAAGCGCTCCAACTTCTCGATCGGATATTGGGCGAGGGCGAGCGTGAAGGTCGTCACAGCGTGCGGTGCCAGAATTGCATGGGGTGGCTGGTCTCCTCGGCCTGATCGATATCCTGCCAGTCATAGCGCGCGATGGCGCCCTCGACCGGCGCATAGCCGCGCTTTCGCCAGAAAGGACCGAGATCGCGGGCCTCGGACGGTTTCAGCGGATGATCGGCGGGCCTTATGACACCGCAGAAGCAGGCTGCCGAGGCACTCGCCGCACGGGCCGCCGCCTCGCGCGCGTCGAAGAAGGCATGACCGAGGCCGTGGCCGCGATAGCTCGGCAGCAGGACTGACTCGCCGAAGTAGAAGAGACCGGCAGTATCGTGGCCGAGCGCCTCCAATGGCGTGCGGAAGGCCTCGGCCTGACCGGCCATGGGCGAGGCGGTCGCCGCGCCGATGATGCTGGCGCCGTCACGCGCGACGACCAGCACGGCATCCTTGCCGTCGAGGAAATGCGCGAGATAGCGGCGCTCATAATCGAGCGTGCCTGCATAGAGATACGGCCATTCGCGGAAAACGGCGATGCGCAGGCGGGCAAGGTCGTCGAGTGCCGCAGCCCGCGCATCGCGGTCCTTCAACGTCTCGACGACGATGTCGCTCACGCGCTGACCTGCGCGATCCAGTCGGCAAGATTATAATAGACGGTGACACGGCGGATCAGCCCGCCTTCGATCTCGAAGAAGGCGCCGGCGGGCAGGACATAGGTCTGGCCATGGGCAGGCGGCAGGCCTTCGTCGCCGACCAGATATTCGCCATGGACGATGAACTCGGCGGCCGCACGGCTGCCATCCGCATTGGCCATGATCGCGATATCGGCGAGCCGCTCGCGATAGGCGCGGTCCATGCGGCCGAGAAAGGCGCGAAAGGCGTCCTTGCCAGTCTCGCGATCGCCCTGATTGACGTCATGTGCAATGTCCTCGGCGAGGCAAGCGAGCATCCCTTCGTCATCTCCGGCGTTGAACGCTGCATAATAGCGCTCGATCAGGGCAATGGTCTGCTGCTGCGTCGTCATGTGTAGCTCCGTTCGGACTCTGCGGGTCGCCCCTATCTGCGCTATAGAAGCTGCCAAGCCAAAATCCGCAAGCCAGGAGAAAAATGATGCTCGTCGGCACCGTCAAGGAGATCAAGACTCACGAATATCGTGTCGGCCTCACTCCAGAGAGCGTCCATGAATTGATCGTGCATGGCCATGAGGTGATCGTCGAGAGCGGCGCGGGACTCGGCATCGGCGCCAGCGACAATGATTATCGCGCGGCCGGCGCGAAGATCGAACCGGATGCGCAGACGATCTTCGCCGCCGCCGAGATGGTCGTGAAAGTGAAAGAGCCGCAGCCGCAGGAGCGCGCAATGCTCCGCAAGGACCAGATCCTCTATACCTATCTGCACCTCGCCCCGGACGCCGAACAGACGGCGGACCTTGTGAAGTCCGGCGCGACCTGCATCGCTTATGAGACGGTGACGGACGCCCATGGCGGACTGCCGCTCCTGAAGCCAATGAGCCAGGTCGCCGGCCGCATGTCGATCCAGGCCGGCGCGACGGCGCTGGAGAAAGCGCATGGCGGCCGCGGCGTTCTGCTCGGCGGCGTGCCGGGCGTCCTCCCCGCCAAGGTGACGGTGATCGGCGGCGGCGTCGTCGGATTCAACGCGGCGCAAATGGCGGCCGGCCTCGGCGCTGACGTGACCATCCTCGATCGCAATCCCGATGTGCTGGAGAAGCTCGGCACCTATTTCGAGGCGCGCGCCAAGACTCGCTTTTCCAACAAGGCCAATCTTGCCGAATGCGTGGCGCAGGCCGATCTTGTCATCGGCGCGGTGCTGATCCCCGGCGCGGCGGCTCCCAAGCTGGTCTCGCGCGAGATGCTGGGTACGATGAAGGCGGGCGCCGTGCTGGTCGATGTCGCGATCGACCAGGGCGGCTGCTTCGAGACGAGCCACCCGACCACCCATGCCGAGCCGACCTATGTAGTCGACGGCATCGTGCATTACTGCGTCGCCAACATGCCCGGCGCCGTCGCCCGCACCTCGACCTATGCGCTCAACAATGTGACGCTTCCCCATGCTCTCAAGATCGCCGATCTGGGCTGGAAGGAAGCGATGCGCCGCGACAAATATCTGCTCGATGGCCTGAATGTGTGGAACGGCCTCGTCACCTGCTCACCGGTCGCCCGACAGCATGGCTATGAGGTCGTCCCGACTGATATCGCGTTGGGCTAGCGCGGCGTGACGCACCAAGGCGATCGCCCTGCCTCGTCGCAATAGGGTCGCCAGGCCGCCGAGACATCGATCGTCGCCCGCGCATTGGTGGCCGGTGCCGTGACCTCGATCCGGTCGACCGGCCGGTTGACCGCCATCGGCACGACGATCTGCCGCCGTTCGGTGCGGACGATGCCGCTGCCTTCCTGAGCATTGACGACCGCATCCGGCACGACGGCCCGCCCGATCTGCTGAGCGCCGGCAAAGCCCGTGACGGTCACAGCATCGCCGCCGCCCGTATCCCGCTCGGTGCGGGCGGCCGTCCGCGGAATGCGCGCCGGCGTGGCCGAATCGAGCCGGACCTGATCGCGATCGATCGTCAGGGTGACGACGATGCCATCGACCGTATCCTGCTGGACGAAAGCGTTCAGCGGATCGTCCGAGTCCTGGATCGGCCGTGCCTTAGACAGCGTCACCGTTCCGCCGTCCGAGGCGCTGGGCGGCGGCGCGCCACGCAGCGGGTCGACCGGCCGGCCGGTCGGATCGGTGGTGGCGGGCTGGGCAAGGGCCTGACCCGGGATGATCAGCAGCGCGGTGGCTGCAAGCATGAAAGCACGCATGGTTCCACCTCCTCAGTAGCAGCTGCCGTTGACACAGGCAGAGACCTGGTTGCCCATCGCCCTGCCTGCCAGTGTGCGGAAGTCGCTGTCCAGCGCGCGATCCTCCATGGTCGTCGTCGCTCCATCGTCGTTACGCCAGGTTCCGCTGCTGCCGATCTGGACGCATTGCCCCGTGGGCAGCGAATTGCTGGTCGATGTCGATGTGCAGGCCTGCTGGCTGTTGAGTACGTTTTTCGGATTGGAGATCGAGGCATTGCCGCCGCCGACATACTCGTCGCCGAGGCCGAACAGGAAATGCCCGGCTTCGTGGAGCAACACCCAGCTTGCGTCGCCCAGATTGGTCTGGGTCGTGCCAGCGCCGCCACCAAGCGAGATCGAGGCGCAATCGCGGAAGTCGTTGCGATGCAGGATCGCCGTGCCGTCGAATGCGCCCCGGACGGTCGAGGCGGGACTGTTGAAGGTGCGCGAGCAGCCTTCCCCATCCGCGCCGTTCGGGCCGGCCCAGATGTTGAACAGGTTCTTCCACCCCCTGGTCCAGTTCGAGAAGCTGTTGGTGTCGGTGTAGAACAGGCTCAACACCATCGGCTGCATATCGTCCGTGAAGGCGCGGTAGTTCGGCATATCCGCATCGGGAACGAAGCCCCAGTCGATCTTGTCGCCGCGCGGCGTGTTGCTGGAGGGGGCGTCAGTGCGCCATATGACGGGGCGCGCTGTCTCCCACGGAATGTTGAGGGTCACCCCGAAGATGTTGATGGTAGCCGTCGTGAGCGGCGCGCCGCCGGCATAGGTGACCGGGCCGACGGTCGCCGTCCGGTTATTTGCCGCGCGTGTCGTGACCGAATAGCTGACGATTCGCTGCGGCCCGAGATTGAGCGGCAGCGCGCAGGTCACCTCGGTCTTCACATTGGCAAATCCGCAGGTGAGCGACGTCGTGAAACCACCGGTGCGGCACGGGATGAGGCTCGGCAGGATGACGTTGCTCGTCCCGCAGGCCGTAATCGTGCCAACGGTTGCCGTGATGTTGATCTGATTGATCCCGCTTTTCGCTTCCGTGGCGCGGGCGGTGATGGTGGAGGTGTGCGTTTGCGCTCGATAAAGCGGGTCGTGCAAAGCGGATAGTCGAGGAGAGCCGGCACAGCCGGAAAGCAGGATCGTGATCGCGCCGAGCGCGTGCAGTGAGTGTCGCATAAGGGCCTCGCTGGATTGAGTGTCCAAATGCGGCCCGTTTTTTATTTGGATCGATCTTTTACGCTTTTGGCGAGAATGCGACAATCGCGATTGTTACTTAAGCCTGGCTTGACCAATGCATCCGTCTCGATTTGCCTTCGATTTATCGACGGAGCGGTCCCGTCTTGCGTCGGAGGGAACTGCTTAGCTCTCGTAGGTCTGCTTCAGCGTCACGCCGTCGATCATGAGCCCGCCGACGACCATGACCGCCGCGCAACAGCAGAGGAACAGCAGCTCGCCGCCGACCCCCGGATAGTCATCCAGATAGTGGACGCCCCGCGCGGTCGCGCCAAGCGCCACGGCATAGATCGCCAGGAACGCCTCGAACTTGGTCTTGATAGTGAAGAGGCGCTTGATCCTGGTCATGGCCAGACAGACGCAACGTCCGTGCCAGTCCAGCTTTTGGGCGGTTAACGTCGGTTAATCGTTAAAGATGTGTAAAGGGAACCGACGCTTTTCGGGCGATTTCGGCGTCCCGCACATTGCTTGCCTCAGAGCAGATGGCGAAATTCCTGCACGACTTCGCGATAGACGGGGCGCTTGAACGGCACGATGAGCTCGACGAGCTGGTCCGCTTCAGCCCAGCGCCAGGCATCGAACTCGGGATGTGCCGTGGCGATATTGATGTCGCTGTCCTCGCCCTTGAAGCGCACGAGGAACCAGCGCTGCGCCTGGCCGCGATATTTGCCGCCCCAGAGCTTGCCGATGAGCTCATCCGGCAAGTCATAGAGATGTTCATGCACAGAGCGGGCGATGATATCGACCAAGTGCGACGCGATGCCGGTTTCCTCGTCGAGTTCGCGGATCAGCGCGTCCTCTGCCGACTCACCGATGTCGATGCCGCCCTGGGGCATCTGCCACGCATCGCCTTCTTTCGAATCGATCCGCTGGCCCACGAAGACGTGGCCCTGGCGGTTCGCAAGCATGATGCCGACGCAAGGACGGTAGGGAAGGGACGCCAGTTCCACGGTTTTCCTGTTCATCTGTTGATACTCATCGGCGGGTCTTTTCACTCAAGCACCCCGCCTGTGACATGGCGATGGCAAGGCCACACGAAAAAGGCAACGCTCGGGTGCCCCGCAGCTTTTCTACTTTGATTGCCGATGCGGGAAGGACTAGTGGCGACAGCATCCAACATCTGTCAGAGTTTGTCATGGCATCTGCCGCATCCCAATCGACCGCACCACTCGCCAGTGACGAGACCGTGCCCGAAGCCGTCGTCGTCCGTTTCGCCGGCGATAGCGGCGACGGCATGCAGCTCACCGGCGGGCAATTCACCTTATCGACGGCCCTCGCCGGCAACGATCTCGCGACATTCCCCGATTTTCCCGCGGAGATCCGTGCGCCCCAGGGAACGCTCTTCGGCGTCTCCGCCTTCCAGATCAATTTTGGGTCGTCGGACATTACCACGGCCGGTGACGCGCCGGATATCCTGATCGCGATGAATCCCGCTGCGCTCAAGACGAACGTCACGGATCTGAAGGCCGGCGGCCTCATCATCGCGGACAGCGGCGAGTTCAACGATCGCAATCTCGCCAAGGCGAAATATGAGAGCAATCCGCTTCAGGATGGCTCGCTCGCGCGCTGGCAGCTGCTGTCGTTCGACATCTCCGCGCTGACGCTGGAGAGCGTCAAGCCCTTCGGCCTCGGCAACAAGGAAGCGCTGCGCTGCAAGAACATGTGGACGCTGGGGCTGGCGCTCTGGCTGTTCGATCGCAGCCGCGAGCCGATCGTCGACTGGCTAAAGGCCAAGTTCGCCAAGGCACCGGAGCTTGCTGACGCCAATATCGCCGCGTTGAACGCCGGCCATGCCTATGGCGAGACGGCTGAACTGGCCGTGCCGGTCAAGCAGCTCCATCTGCCGCCGGCCCCGGCGCCGGAAGGCCTGTATCGCACCGTGACGGGCGCCGAGGCGATCTCGCTCGGTCTGGTCGCGGGCGCCCAGCTTGCCGGCCTGCCGATGTTCTTCGGCGGCTATCCGATCACGCCGGCCTCGGCGATCCTGCATCATCTCTCGCGCCTCAAGGAATTTGGCGTCACGACCTTCCAGGCGGAGGACGAGATCGCGGCCATCGCGAGCGCCATCGGCGCCAGCTATGCCGGCTCGCTGGGCGTCACCAGCTCGTCCGGCCCGGGTATCGCGCTCAAGGGCGAGGCAATGGGTCTCGCGATCATGACCGAGCTGCCGCTCATCATCGTGAACTCGCAGCGTGGTGGCCCGTCGACCGGTCTTCCGACCAAGACCGAGCAGTCGGACCTCTATCAGGCGGTCTATGGCCGTAACGGTGACGCGCCGATGCCGGTGCTGGCCGCGCGCTCGCCGGCCGATGCGTTCGACGTCGCGATCGAGGCGGTGCGCATTGCCATCGAATATATGACCCCGGTCATGCTGCTGACGGACGGCTACATCGCCAACGCAGCCGAGCCCTGGCACGTGCCGGACATGTCGACTTATGCGCCGTTCAAGGCCAAGTTCCTCGAAACTATACCCGAAGGCGGTCTCAAGCCCTTCGCACGTAACGAGAAACTGGCACGGCCCTGGATCAAGCCGGGCACGCCTGATCTCATGCACCGCATTGGTGGCATCGAGAAGGAAGTGAACACTGGCCACATCAACTATGAGCCGGCCAACCACCAGGCGATGACCGAGCTGCGCCGGGACAAGGTGCTGGGCGTCGCCAGGGGCATCAGGCAGGGCGTCGAGATCGGCGAAGAGACCGGCAAGCTCGCTGTGGTGGGCTGGGGTTCGACCTTCGGTCCCATTCACCAGGCTGTCCGTCGCGCGCGCCGCAAGGGCCATGACGTGGCGCATATTCACATTCGCCATATCTGGCCATTGCCGGAAAATCTGGGTGATCTTCTAAAGGGTTACGACCAGATTCTGGTTCCGGAAATGAATACGGGCCAACTCAAGACCGTGCTGCGTGACCAATATCTGGTCGATGCCCGGCCGCTCAACAAAATCTCGGGTCAGCCGTTCCGCATCGCGGAGATCGAGGCGGCCATCGAGGGGATGCTCGCATGAACGACATGACCACCCTGACCAAGCCGCGCGTCGAGACGGTCCTCAAGGACTGGGAAACCGATCAGGAAGTCCGCTGGTGCCCGGGCTGCGGCGACTATGCGATCCTCAAGGCCGTGCAGCGCACGCTGCCGATGCTGGGCGCCGATCCCAAGAACACCGTGTTCGTCTCGGGCATCGGCTGCTCGTCGCGCTTTCCCTATTATGTCGAGAGCTACGGCTTCCACACCATCCATGGCCGCGCACCGGCGGTAGCGACGGGCGTGAAGCTCGCCAATCCCGAGCTCGACGTGTGGATCGTGACCGGTGACGGCGACGGCCTGTCGATCGGCGGCAATCACACGATGCACATCCTGCGCCGCAATCTCGATTGCCAGATCCTGCTGTTCAACAACGAGATCTACGGCCTCACCAAGGGCCAATATTCGCCGACCAGCCGCGCCGGCACGCGCTCGCCCTCGTCGCCCGCCGGATCGGTCGATCATCCCGCCAAGCCGGCCGCCTTCGCGCTCGGATCGGGCGCGCGCTTCATCGCGCGGGCCTATGACGTCGCCAAGCAGCTCTCGGACGTGCTGATCGCCGCCTACAACCACAAGGGCGCCGCGTTCGTCGAAATCTTCCAGAACTGCATCGTCTATAACAAGGACGTGTTCGCCGACTTCACCGAGAAGAAGAATGCGGATGACGGCCAGCTCTGGGTCGAGAACGGAAAGCCGATGCTGTTCGGCAAGGGCACCAAGGGCATCGCGCTCGATCGCGAGGCGTTGGCGCTCAAGGTTGTCGATGTGACCGATGGCGACTGGCAGGCCGCCGGCGTCATCATCCATGACGTCACCAACCGTTCCGTCGCGCATATGCTGGTCGAGATGCCGTTCGGCAGCTTCCCGATGGCGCTGGGCGTCCTCTATGACGATCCCGCATCGAGCTTCGAGGAAGCGGTGGTCGAGCAGAATGCCCGCCTCGCGGCCGGAAAGACGCCCGATCTGCAGAAGCTGGTGAGCCAGGGCCAGACCTGGATCGTCAGCGCAGGTCCCGCGACCGACGCAGCCGAGGCCGGATCGGCCGGAAGCGGCCCGGAACTCTGACCTCGGACACCGTTCGATAGTGGTCCGTCAATGCTGGTGGACGGCTTGACCGTGCCTGCCGGCTCGCTCCATTGACGGCGCATGGACAATCTTACGCATAGCATGGTGGGCGCCGTGCTCGGGCAGATGGGCCTCAAGCGCCGATCCGGTCTCGGCATGCCCACGGTCGTGATCGCAGCCAATATTCCGGATATCGACGCGACCTGCACGTTTTTCGGCACTGCATCGCTGGCGATGCGACGCGGCCTGACGCATGGGCCGCTCGCCATGCTGCTGTTGCCGGTGCTGCTGGCGGCCATCATGTTCCTGTTCGACCGGTGGCAGGCGCACCGCGGCACGAGGCCGCAGGACCGCGCTCCCGTTCGCTTCGGCGCGCTCTGGCTGATCGCGCTCATCGGCACGCTCAGCCATCCCGCATTCGACTGGCTGAACAGCTATGGCGTCCGCCTGCTCTCGCCATTCAGCGAACAATGGTTCCACGGCGATACGCTGTTCATCATCGATATCTGGCTCTGGGCGCTGCTTATCGGCGGTTATCTCTGGGCGCGACGGGGCGAGAGGATCGATCTGGCGCTGATGATCCGCCGCGCACGAACCATCGCGGCGCTCGCTTGCGTCTATATCTTCGCCAATGGCGTGGTGACCGGCGTTGCCGAGGCGCGCGCCGCCCGCTGGCTCGAGACGGCAGGCCGCAGCCCGGATCAGGTGGTCGCGAACCCGATGCCCCTGCTGCCCTGGCGGCGCGACATGCTCTGGCGTGGGGAGGGGCATCATGGCGGCTTCCCGTTCAGCCTCTTCGATGCCGCATTGCCGGGGCGCCAGGCATCGATCGGCGAGCCGACCGGCATGGATGACCCCGCCGTGGAGACTGCGCGCGCAAGGAACCGGGACGCCGGGGCTTTCCTGTTCTGGTCGCGGATGCCGCTAGCCCGGCGGGATACGAACGGCGATCTGATCCTCAGCGATCAGCGGTTTCAGGGAGTTGCGCTGCGCGGCAGCTTCGTGGTCCGCGTGCCCGCGGGCGACCTGCGATGACGATGGCGCATGGCTGATCCCGTGATTCTCTGGCTACGGCGCGACTTGCGCCTGGCCGATCAGGCGGCATTGCTGGCGGCCTGTTCGGAAGGCCCGGTGCTGCCGGTCTATATTCTCGATGACGAGACCCCTGCCCATCGCCGCATGGGCGCCGCATCGCGCTGGTGGCTGCATCACAGCCTCTCCGCGCTCGATGACGATCTGCGCGCACGCGGGTCCCGGCTCATCCTGCGCCGAGGAAAAGCGGCCGATGTGCTGCCGAAGCTCGCCGAAGAGACCGGGGCAGGACGCGTCCATGCCCTGCATCATTACGAGCCCTGGTGGCGCAATGCCGAGAAGGCGGTCGCCAGGGCGCTGGATCTCGTCCTGCATGACGGCAACTATCTCCACCCACCCGGCACGCTGAGGACCGGGGGCGGCCAACCCTACAAGATCTTCACGCCGTTCTGGCGCGCGCTTCAGGACGTCATGCCGCCCCCGGCGCCGGCCAATCGCCCGGGCGATATCCCGACGCCCGCCAAATGGCCCGCGAGCGACGATCTCGCGGACTGGGACCTGCTGCCGAGCAAGCCCGACTGGGCCGCTGGCTTTGCCGCGCAATGGGAACCCGGCGAAGCGGGCGCCCGCAAGCGGATCGATCAGTATCGCGATGACGTCGCGGACTATGACCGCACCCGCAATCTCCCTTCGATCGACGGCAGTTCCTGCCTCTCCCCGCACCTTCATTTCGGCGAGGTGTCGCCAGCTTACGTCTGGCATCGTTTCGCCGACGAAGGCGGCACGGTCGACGCCTATCTGCGCGAACTCGCCTGGCGCGATTATGCGCAGGGTGTGATCCTGCAATTCCCGGATTATGGAAAGACCGGCGGAAGCGCGAAGATGGACACGCTCCCTTGGCGCGATCTGCGCGAGGCGAAGGGCGATTTCGCCGCCTGGAAGCAGGGCCGCACCGGCTACCCAATCGTCGATGCCGGCATGCGCCAGCTGTGGGCCACGGGCTGGATGCACAATCGCGTCCGCATGATCGCCGCCAGCTTCCTGATCAAGCATCTGCTGATCGACTGGCGTCATGGCGAGCAATGGTTCTGGGATACGCTCGTCGACGCCGACTATGGCAATAACAGCGTCAATTGGCAGTGGGTCGCCGGTTCCGGCATCGATTCCAACATGTTCGTGCGCATCATGGCGCCGCTCACCCAGTCCGGGAAATTCGATGCCGGCGATTATATCCGCGCCTGGGTGCCGGAGCTGGCGGGCCTGCCCGATCCCGCAATCCACGATCCCGATGCGCATGACCGCCGGCCGTCCGCCTATCCTGCCAAGATCGTCGATCATCGCGCGGCGCGCGAACGGGCGCTGGCGGCCTATGCAAGGGTGCGCGGCTGAGCAGGCGAAAGTCACCGTTCTGCGGCGTTCGCGATTGTCATCGCGGCTTCGACACCCCATGATGGCCGCATGACCGTCCACAATCCGCGAGCCGGCCGTCAGCGCGCCTTCCTGCGCCGGGCCAATGCGCGCATGCAGACGGGCTTCTGGAAATATATCCCTGCCCGGCTGTTCTCGCCGTTGCTCGACCGGGTCGATGAGGGGCTGGTCAGCGGGTCGCTCGAACTGCACCTGCCGGACGGTGCCATCTGCCTGCTGGGCGGTCGGTCACAAGGCTTTGCGGCCATCGTGCATCTCCACAGCTGGCGCGCGCTGGCGCGGCTCGCCACATCCGGATCGACAGGCTGGTATCGCGCCTGGGCGTCGGGCGACTGGTCGAGTCCGGAGCCGGTGGCGCTGTTTGCGCTGTTCGCCGCGAACGCCCGCTCTCTCGGAACGGCGGCGCGCTCCTCGGGCCTGCCGAGACTGATCGGCAAGCTCAAGCTCGCCCGCCGTCGCAACAACCGCCGGGGCGCCAGACGAAACATCGCGGAGCACTATGATCTCGGCAATGACTTCTATGCTCTGTGGCTCGACGAGACGCTGACCTATTCGAGCGCGTTGCCATCCTATCCCGACGAACCCATGGCAGACGCCCAGCTGCGCAAGATCGACGCGCTGCTCGAGAGGTTGGGCCTCAAGCATGGCGATCAACTGCTTGAAATCGGTTGTGGATGGGGAAGTCTGGCGCAGCGGGCGCTTGAGAAGGCGGACATCGGCTATGTCGGCCTCACCTTGTCCAGCGAACAATGCGAGATCGTGCGCGACCGGCTTCGCCCGCTGCATGGCGACGCGCAGGTGCGGCTCCAGGATTATCGCGACACACAGGGCAGCTATGATGCCATTGCCAGCGTCGAAATGGTCGAGGCCGTCGGCGAGCGCTACTGGCCGACCTATCTGGAAAGCATCGCGCGCCTGCTGAAGCCCGGCGGCCGCGCCGCCATCCAGTTCATCAGCATCGATGACGATATTTTCCCGGCCTATGCCGCGCGTGCCGACTTCATCCAGCGCTATGTCTTCCCCGGCGGCTGCCTCCTGTCAGAGCGGCGCTTTCGCGAACATGCCGAGAAAGCCGGTCTCATCTGGCAGGATCAGACGCGCTTCGGCCTCGATTATGCCTGGACCTTGCGGAAATGGCGCGAACGGTTCGAGGAAGTCGTCGAGGATGGGCTGTTGCCGCCGCGTTTCGACGCGCACTTCGTCGATCTCTGGCGTTATTATCTCATGTATTGCGAAGGCGGCTTTGCTGGTCGCAGCTGCGACGTCAGTCAGGTGACGCTGGTGAAGCCGCCGGCATGACCGCGTCGATCTCCTGACGAATCTGCGCGATCTGCGCCGTCATAAGCGGTAGCCGCGCTTCCTCCTCGTCGAGAATTGCCCGGAAAGCCGCGCGCTTCCAGCCGGCCTTGCGCTGCTCGTCCGTCACTGGCCCGGCGGGAATCGTCGAGAGCAGGATGTCTATCAGTCGATCCGCGCCATGCAGCCGGCCCCAGAGATAGTCATTCTCGCGATAGGCGCGGCTGAAGAAGGCACCGAAACTGTTGAACTCGATCCCGCGCAATGTCGCGGCCGCGCCGCCAGCGCGGATCGCCGTGGCATCGTCGGGCGAGATGCGATCGACCTTGATCGGGTCATATTCGTCGAGCCCCTCGCCCTGCAGCAGCGGCAGGGTGGCGATGTCATAATAGGGGAAGCCCAGATAGGCCTTGAGCAGCGCGCGGCGCTCCTCCGGCACGAGCCGCAGGACGGCGCCGGCGAAGCGCTCATCGACCAGATTGTCGAGCGCGCGCAGATCGCGCGCCTGGCCGATGGCGTCGATCGCCGCGAGGGGATCGCCCTGCGCCTTGCTCGCCGCCTCGCGCACGACCGGGCCGAACCAGTCCGCCAGCTGCCGCTCGGAATAGAGCGCGATTGCCTCATAGAGCATTTCCAGCATGTCCGAGCGGCCGGCATCCTCCCGCTCGCCCGCTTCCGTCGCTTCCGCCGCGGCAGCGAAGCGTCGGGTCAGGAAGCGCAGCCGCCGGATGCGGAACGAGAGGTCATGGCTGCGGTAGAAGGTGATCAGCTTGTTGCTGGCGCCGTCGGCCGTGCCATGACCGACGCTGTCTATCCCCTCGGCATGCAACCGGTCCCGCAGCGTCCGGCGCAGATTTTCGCGATCGAGCGCGCTGCGGTCGCCGGTCAGCGCCAGGATCAGGTCGGCCAGCTCGTCCACGATGCCGGAGTATTTGACATAGCCATAGGCCGGATAGGCGAAGCCCGCAGCAAGGGCGGCCTTCTGCTGCAGTTTCGCGCGCCAGCTTGCGAGCCGCCTGGTCGTCGGCCGGTCGAGGAACAAGGTGCCGCGCAAGGTGCGATCGACCGTGCGATCGATGTCCGGCCGCAGGGCCTCGATGATGTGCTGCATGCGCCGGATGCGGGCGGACCGCTCGGCGATCTCCTCCAGATTGTCGCGGATCGGCTGCTCGCGTGGAATGTCGCTGATCGCGCCGAAAATGGTGCGGAAGAAGCCGGGAAGGGGCCGCTCGCCGCTCGCGGTGCGTGGCGCCGGCGAGGTCAGGCGGAAGCCCGCTGCGGTCGGCGTGGGCTCGACATAGACGAAACGTCGATCGACATGCCGGCGCGCGGGGCGATCCCTGAGTGCATCGATCGCCTGCGCGAACGGTGCATTGGCCAGCACAGATCCGTCGATCAGCACGGCATCCTCGGTCGTTCCAATGCGCGCATGCTGGGGCAGGGCGCGCTGGAGAAAGGCTTCGCGTCCCGGCCAGGGCCGATCGCGCTGCCGCAGCACGGCATCCAGCTCGCGCACGCTGAAAGGCGGGAAGGCACCGGGAAAACTTGCCGTGGCCCGCGCCGCGAAAACCAGCTCGCTCGGATCGGCCAGGCGACGTGGCCGCGCGCCGCGTGCCAGGAAGCTGATCGTCAGGCGATGCTCGGTCTCGGTGATCTCGGGCGGGCTGTTGAGGCGCAGCGTTTCCTCATGGCCGGTAAAGTCCGTGGCCGTGACGAACAGATCGAGCGGATGCCCCTCGGGCAGCAGCGGCTTGTCCGCATCGCCCGCCGCCATGGCGTCGAAGGCGTCGAGCAGCAGGCTGGAGAAGCCCTTGCCGCCAAAGGGTGGTGCGAACCAGCGGGCGCGCACGAAGTTGGAGAGCTTGCGCCGCACTTCCTCGCGCGCTTCCGGGGCGACGGTCTTGTTCACCGTGTCGCCGCGCCGGCGCATTAGCAGCCAGAGGATCGGCGCCGCCCAGAATTTGGTGAAGCGCGAGAGCGGCCTCGCGTCGGGATCGAGCAGGATGTCGGCGTCGGCGCAGCTCAGCCAGAGTTCGGTCAGAGGATCGAGCGATTGGCCGGTCTCGATCGCCTGGGCAAGGAAGACGCCGTTGATGCCGCCCGCACTCGCCCCCGCGATAATATCCGGCAGCACGCGGACCTTCAGGTCAGCCTCGCCGAGGCACGCATCGAGGATCGCGCGATAGACCGACATGGTGCCGTCTGGCGCCTCGGCCGGATCGCTGGCGCAGAAATCCCGGCTTGCGCGCGCGAGCCGCCAGATTTCCTTGGTGACGCCATGCATGTAAACGGCGAGGCTCACGCCGCCATAGCAGACCAGCGCCAGCCTCAGTTCCTTCTCCCGCATAAGGCTGAGATAAGGCAGCTATCCGGCCTTGTCGATGCGCTCAGGCCTTCACGTCGAACTGCGCCCAGATCGGCAGATGGTCAGAAGCCCGGCGGGAGAGGGCGGTCGCATGCACGCCACTGTCCGCCAAAGCAATCCCGCCGCGCCACATGATCCGGTCGAGCGCCGCCACCAGCTGGCGGGCATGATAGGACCGGCCGCACGGGGCGATATCATAATGCCGGCTGAAATCCGCGAGGCAGCCGCGATTGGCCGTCCATTCGTTGGTGTCGCCCATCAGGATCGTCGCCGCGGCCGGATCATGCGCCTGCTGGATATCGACATGATGCAGCACCGCCGCCGCCTGCCGCCGCCGCCAGAGTCCCGACAGGTCGAGATGCATGCCGACGACGCGCAGCTTCACGCCCTTGACCTCCAGCGAGGCGATCACGGCCCCGCGCGGCTCCAGGCAGGGCAGGTGCATGACGTCGCTGGCCAGATGATCCTGCCCGCTCCGCACCAGCAGCGCATTGCCGTGCCACCCCATGCTTTCGGTGGGCGTCGGCAGCGGTAGGGCGCGATAGTCCGAGTGCAATTGCAGCAGCCAGTCGGGCAGGACGGCATGCCGCACGCCGAAGCGCCTGTCCGCCTCCTGCAAGGCGATAATGTCGGCATCGAGTTCGTTCAGCACGTCAATGATCCGCTCGGGCAGGCGGCGCCGGTCCGTACCAATCGCCTTGCGTATGTTGTAGGAGGCTACCTTGATCATGCGCGTCTTCATTCCGACGCCATGAACGCATGACAAGCGATTTTGACATCGCAACCTTCTCCGGCGTCGGTTCGTTGTTCTCTCGCCGGGTAAACCAAGGAGCAAGCCATGAAGATCGATCATGATGCGCTGGTTATGGTGGTGGATGGCGGCAAGATGCTGCTGTTCCGCAATCACGGCGACGCGAGCTATCCGCATCTCGAGGTGGAGGAGGCGCTGGAACTGAACAATCCGCCCGATCACGAACAGGCGAGCGACGCGCCAGGCCGCGCTTACTCTTCCGTCGGGACCGCGCGCAGTGCGGTCGAACAGACGGACTTTCACGAACTGGAGGAAATGCGCTTCGCCGCCGATGCCATGGACCGGCTGAACAACCGCGCGCTGGCCAACGATTTCGAGAGCCTCATCATCGTCGCGCCGCCCAGGACACTCGGCACCTTGCGCAAACATTATCACAAGGAACTGAAGACGCGGCTTTCCGGCGAAGTGGCGAAGGATTTGTCCGGTCATCCCGTTTCGGAGATCGAGGAAATTCTCGCGCAAAGCTGAGTGATCGCTTCGTCGCGTTTTGCGCTGGCGTTCCCCATTCGTTCTGATATGGGAAGCGCATGGTCAAGCTCAAGCGTCGCTTCGTCTGTCAGGCTTGCGGGTCGCTCTCGCCGCGCTGGCAGGGGCAGTGCGACGATTGCGGCGAGTGGAACAGCCTCGTCGAGGAGGCGCCGCCGACAACCTTTTCGGCCAAGCATGATCTGCAGGCCGGCGGCAGCGCGATCACGCTCATCGGCCTCGACAGCAAGGTCGAACTGCCTGCGCGTCTGGGGACGGGCCTTGCCGAGTTCGATCGCGCGCTCGGCGGCGGCCTCGTCGCCGGCTCGGCGACCTTGATCGGCGGCGATCCCGGCATCGGGAAGTCGACCTTGCTCCTTCAGGCGGCGGCCAGCCTCGCGCGCGGCGGGCGCGGCGTCGTCTATGTGAGCGGCGAGGAAGCGGCCGATCAGGTCCGCCTCCGCGCGCGCCGCCTCGGCCTCGGCGATGCGCCGGTCCAGCTTGCCAGCGCCACATCGGTCCGCGACATTCTGACGACGCTCGGAAACGGGCAGGGCACCGATCTGCTCATCATCGATTCGATCCAGACGATGCACAGCGACATGATCGAGGGCGCGCCCGGTACGGTCAGTCAGGTGCGCGCCTCGGCACAGGAACTGATCCGCTTCGCCAAGAAGAGCGGCGCCGCACTCATCCTCGTCGGCCATGTCACCAAGGACGGCTCGATCGCCGGACCGCGCGTGCTGGAGCATATGGTCGACACGGTGCTCAGCTTCGAAGGCGAGCGCAGCCATCAATACCGCATCCTGCGTGCCATCAAGAACCGCTTCGGCGGCACGGACGAGATCGGCGTCTTCGCCATGGCCGAGGAAGGGCTGACCGAAGTCGGCAATCCTTCCGCCCTGTTCCTCACCGAGCGCGACGAGCGGGTCGCGGGCACGGCGGTGTTCCCGGCGCTCGAGGGGACGCGGCCGGTTCTGGTCGAGATCCAGGCGCTCACCGTCCGCCTCGCCAGCGGCGCCACCCCGCGCCGTGCCGTCGTGGGCTGGGACAGCGGGCGTCTGGCGATGATCCTCGCCGTGCTGGAGGCGCGCTGCGGCCTCAGCTTCTCGGCCTGCGAAGTCTATCTCAATGTCGCCGGCGGCTATCGGCTTCAGGATCCGGCGGCGGACCTTGCCGTGGCCGGGGCGCTCATCTCGGCCCTGTCCGAACGGCCGGTGCCGCAGGAGGCCGTCCTGCTCGGCGAAATCGCGCTGTCCGGCGAAGTGCGCCCGGTCGCCCATGCCGCGCTGCGCCTGCGTGAAGCGGCCAAGCTCGGCTTCCAGCGCGCCCTGCTTCCCGCCGCCAGCACCAAGCATGCCTCCGGGCTTTCCACATCGGGTTTCTCGCGGCTCAGCGATCTTGTTGACCATATGCTTGGGCGGCACTAGCCAGCAGGCATGACCGCTCTCGACATTGCCGTCCTGCTCCTCATTGGCGGCCTGGCCATTCGCGGCTTCATCGCCGGCTTCGTGACCGAATCCATCGCTCTGGCGGCCCTGATCGCCGGCATGCTGGCGGTGCGCCTGTTCCATGCGCCCGTCACGAACATGCTGAGCGGCCTGATCGGCACCGAATATGGCGCGGCCCTCCTCGCCTTCGTTCTGGTCTTTGGCCTCGTCTTCGGCGGCGGCAAATGGGCGGCGCGCTATGCCGGCGGCAAGACCAAGAGCTCGGCGCTTGGCATGGTCGATCGTCTGCTGGGCGCGGGATTCGGCGCCGTGAAGGGACTGCTCGTCGCCAGCATCTGCTACGTCGTGTTCACGATCGGCTATGACGCGCTCTACGGTGTCGAGAGCAACCGCCCGGACTGGATGCGGCTGTCGCGCTCCTATCCGCTGCTGAGCGCGAGCGGTTCGGCGATGAGCGAATGGATCGCCGAGAACAGCCGTCAGGGCGGCTTGCTCGGCCCAAGTGCCTCCGACGATCAAGGCGATGAAGAAGAGGGTGAAGACGAAATCCGGAACCTGGCGATCGCACCATGAGCGCGCTCTACAGTCTCGATGTTCTGCGGATGGCCGCCAGCGTCTCGGAATTCCCGCCTCTGGAGAATGCCGACGCGCGAGATGAGCGCCGCTCGCCCACCTGCGGCAGCCGCATGACGGTCACGCTGAAGCTGGACAAGGATGCCCGGATTGCCGCCATCGGCCTCGACGCCAAGGCCTGCGCGCTAGGCCAGGCCGCCGCGGCGATCTTCGCCCATGCCGCTGCCGGCCAAGACCGTGCCGCGATCGAGACTGCCAGCGAAGGCTGGCGCGCCTATCTCGCGAAAGAGACCGACTCCCTGCCCGATTGGCCGGGCCTCGATCTGCTGGCGACCGGCCGCGACTATCCCGCCCGCCATCCCTCCATGCGCCTCGCCTTTGAGGCAGCGAGCGCCGCTTTGGCGAGCGCGGAGGCGAAGCAGGCGCATGGTTGAGCCGGGGCCCGCTGTCTCCGCAACGGAACTGCTCCTGAGCGAAGGTGTGGTGATGCTCGGCATTGCACTCGCCATGGTCATCCTGTTCCGCCGGCTCGGTCTGGGTGCCACGCTCGGCTATCTCGTCGCCGGCGCGCTCGTCGGGCCGCATGGCTTCGGCCTCGTCGGGGGTGGTCAAAGCAAGATGGATATTGCCGAGATCGGCATCGTCCTGCTGCTGTTTCTCGTCGGCCTGGAGCTCAATCCCCAGCGTCTCTGGCGGCTGCGGCACGATATTTTCGGCCTCGGCCTCCTCCAGGTCGTGCTCTGTGGCCTCGCGCTGACCGGTGTGATCTACGTCGCGACGGGCTTCACCATGGGCGCCGCCATCGCGCTCGGCCTGCCGCTGGCGCTTTCCTCCACCGCGCAGGTGCTGCCGAGCCTTAAGGCGAGCGGCCGCATCAATTCGCCCTTCGGCGAGAAAGCCTTCTCGATCCTGCTGCTTCAGGATCTCGCCATCGTCCCGATGATCACCATCATCGCCGCGCTTTCCCGTGCGCCGGCGGTTCCCGATGCTCCGCCGGGTTGGATGATGGGGCTTTATACGGTCGGCGCGATCGTCGGCCTCGTCCTGGCCGGGCGCTTCGTCCTCCAGCCGCTGCTGCGCCTCGTCGGCCGCTTTGGCGAGCGCGAGCTGTTCGTGACGGTCGGCCTGTTCGCGGTGCTGGCCTCCGCCGCGCTCATGCACACGCTGCACCTCTCGACGGCCTTGGGCGCTTTCATCGCCGGCGTGATGCTGGCGGATTCTCCCTATCGCCACGAGATCGAATCGGACGTCGAGCCGTTCCGCACCATCCTGCTTGGCCTGTTCTTCGTGGCGGTCGGCATGGTGCTGGATATCGGCGCACTGGCCCGCGCCCCGTTCTTCATCGTCGGCATGGCGCTGGTCCTCGTCGCCGTGAAGGTCGCGCTCATCGTGCCGCTCGCCATATTGTTCCGCATGCCGAAGGGGCAGGCGCTCGCGCTCGGCCTGCTGCTCAGCCAGGGTGGCGAGTTCGCCTTCGTCCTGTTCGCGCAGGCACAAGGCGCGCTGCTGATCGCGCCGGAAGCTGCGAGCATGTTCAGCGCCATCGTCACCGTCTCGATGGTCACCACGCCGTTCCTGCTGATGATCGCCCGCCGCCTCGAATTCTCGACCAAGGAAGAGGATGGCAACGGCCTCGAAGGCCCCGAACGGGCAGGGCGGAATGCCGTCATCATCGTGGGCTATGGCCGCTTCGGCCAGACCGTCGCGCAGATGCTGATGGGCAAGGGTTGCAAGGTCACGCTGATCGACAAGAAGCCCGCCCAGATCGAGCAGTCCAGCCAGTTCGACATCAAGGTCTACTATGGCGATGGCACGAACATCGATTTGCTCCGCCGTGCTGGGGCCGACGAGGTCAATCTGCTGGTCTTCGCGATCGACGACCGCAATCTCTCTGCCGCGACGCTCCAGGAGATCCTGGAAGCCTTCCCGCAGGCCTCCGTCCTCGTGCGTGCTTTTGATCGGCGCCAGCTCATCAGCCTCACCGAGCTTAATCTTGGTGGCGTCGTCCGTGAGGTCTACGAATCCGCCGTCGCCATGGGCCGCATCGCTCTGGAAAAGCTCGGCCTCGATCCCGATCAGGTCGATGAGGTGGAGCGGCAATATCGCGAAAATGACCGCAAACGCCTCGACGTGCAGATTTCGTCGGGCGCGCTGGAGGCGGCGAAAGACCTCATGTACCGGCCCGGCCGCACGATGGTGCTGCCGGAGCGGCAGACCATAGGAGACGATGCATGATCGCGAGCCTCGCTGCCATCAGCGCCGCCATCGCCATAGGCGCGGCCGCCTTCGGTGCCCATGGCGCGCCGAGCGCTCAGGCGGCCGAGTGGCTGCGCACCGGCGGCATGTACCAGCTCGTCCACGCCGTCGCCGTCTTCGCGCTCGCCGGCATGCCGGGCAGCCGCGCGCCGGTCATCGTGATGCTGATCGGCAGCCTGATCTTCGCCGTCACGCTCTATCTCATGGCCTTCGGCGCCCCGCGCTGGCTCGGTGCGATCACCCCGATCGGCGGTGTGCTGATGATCGCAGGCTGGCTGTGGGTGGCAGTGCGCTACGGGGCAAAGGTGTAGGGGGCGTTCCTCCCTTCGTTCCCGTGCCTCTGTCCTACAGCCGCATCTTCATGGCATGAAATTCACGATCGATTGATCCGGCTGCATCAGGCCGCTCCTTCTCATCGTCCGAAAATCCGCAGAAATCCGGGGCCGTTCGCGGCTCCCGCAAGACTTTTGCCGAAATCACCATGGCTCATATGCGGGATGATAGAGAAGTTATCTCGGCAAGCCATTGAATCGCGATGATTCTCTATTCACGCATCCCGCGCTAGAATGCCCAGATCCCTGACAAAAGCGGTCAGGCAGCGTCCAGATAGGCCGCGACATCGTCCAGCTGGACGTCCTTGGCGAGATATGTCTGGCCAATCCCACGCGCGAGCAGGAAGGGCAGGGTGCCGGCGCTCATCTTCTTGTCGTGGAGCATATGCTCGACCAGCCGCTCGCCCGAAGCGCTGATGCCGGCATCGCCAAGCGAAGCGGGGAGGCCGGCAGCGCGCAGATGCGCGACGACACGGCCGGTTTCCTGGCCGCTGCACTCGCCGCGCCGAGTCGAGTAACCGAACGCCAGCGCCATTCCGGCGGCGACGCCTTCGCCATGGAGCAGCTTGTCGGAAAAGCCGGTCTCGGCTTCGAGCGCATGGCCGAACGTATGGCCGAGATTGAGCAGCGCGCGCCGCCCGCTGGTCTCGCGCTCGTCATCGGCGACGATGGCGGCCTTGGCGGCAACGCTCTTGGCGATGGCATAGGCGCGGGCCTCGCTGTCGCCGGCCAGCAGCTTCCCGACATTGGCCTCGCACCATTCGAAGAAGCCGGCATCGTCGATCAGGCCGTACTTCACGACCTCGGCATAGCCGGCGCGCACTTCGCGCAGCGGCAGCGTGTCGAGCGTGTCCGGGTCGATCAGCACCAGCGAAGGCTGATGGAAGGCGCCGAGCAGATTCTTGCCCGCCCGGCTGTTGATCGCCGTCTTGCCGCCGACCGAGCTGTCGACCTGCGAAAGCAGGGTGGTCGGGATCTGGATGAAATTGCACCCGCGCTTTACGATCGAGGCGGCAAAGCCCACCAGATCGCCGATGACGCCACCGCCGAGCGCGATGACATGGTCACGCCGCTCGATGCCATGCTCGATCATCCGATCGGTCAGCGCCTCGAGCTGCGGCCAGCTCTTGGTCGCCTCGCCCGCGGGCAGCGTGACCAGTTCGGCGGCGAGGCCGGCGCCTTCAATCGCGGCCTTCAGGCGCGGCCACTGCGCCTCGGCGACACGCTCGTCGGTGATCACCAGGAACGGGCGACCCGTGGCATAGGGCGCGAGCGCCTCACCCGCGCGATCGAGCAGGCCGGCTTCGATCCGCACGTCATAGCTGCGATCGCCAAGGGAAACGGGGACGATGGTCATCGGCCAATGGCTCTCATGATCTTGTCGATGGTGGCATCATGCGGCGAATCCGTGCTGATCACGCGGATCGGCGCCTGCGAATAATAAGGTTGCCGCTCGGCCGCGAGGCGCATCAGCACGTCGCGCGGATTGCGGTTCTTGAGCAGCGGGCGCCCTTCGCGGCGCGAGACGCGCTCGACAAGGATGTCGATATTGGCGTCGAGCCAGACCGCCACTGCCTTCTCGAGGATCAGCTTGCGCGTCTCCTCATTGACGAAGGCGCCGCCGCCCGTCGCGATCACCTTGGGCGTGCCGTCGATCAGCCGGGCGATCACGCGCCGCTCGCCATCGCGAAACTGCGCTTCGCCATAGGTGTCGAAGATTTCCTGCACGCTCATGCCCGCCGCCCGTTCGATCTCGTCATCGGCATCGATGAAGGGCAGGCCGAGCCGCGCGGCGAGGCGGCGACCGATGGTGGACTTGCCCACGCCCATCAGCCCGACCAGCACGAGGGAAGGGAGCGCATCCCGTTCCTCATATTTATCGTTTCGCCCCATGACGAGCGCGGCTATACAGCCGCCGACGCTTGAGGCAACGGCCATCATCCGCTTGCCCGGCACCTGAAACGGTAAGGGCACATAATCCCGTCATGAAACTCAGCCGCCGCGATCCCTACCGCGCCCGTCGACATCCTTTGTTCTTCCTTGGGCCGCTCTTCCTCGTCCTCTTCGTGGCTCTGCTCGTCATTTCCTGGTGGAATGGCGGCGAGAAGCCGACCGGGCAGATTGAAATGGCCGTGCCCGCCGACAAGCTGGGCGGATAAGGTTGCATGCGGCTCACGCGCTCTCATCTGCTGATCGGCCTCAGCGCCCTCGCCATCGCCATTCCGGTGCTGGCGCAGGGCGGGCCTGAATCTCTCCTCCCCGAGGGCTTCGGCAACGAGCCGCCGCCGCGCCAGCAGCCAACGCAGACGCCGAACCAGCCACAGACGCCCGAGCAGGAGACGGCGGCGCCCACATCGATCCTGCCGAGTACGACAGCGACGACGACGATCGATCAGGCCGCTGCCGCGCTCGCGCTCTCCAGCAACGGCACGGAGAATGCCGCCGACGAGATCGGCGAGAAATACGATCTTCCCGCATCCGCCCGTCGCTCGCTCGATACGATCGGACCACTGACGCCGGACCTGGGCGGGCTCGATCGCGCGGCGTTCGGCGCCGGGCAGGGACAGGGTCTTGCCCGCATCATGCAGGCGACGAGCGCGCCATTCCTCTCGCGCTGGGTGAGCATCCTGGCGCGCCGCGCCCTGCTCTCGCAGGTCGATACGCCGAGCGACATCAACGGCGCCGACTGGGTCGCCGAGCGCGCCTGGCTGCTGCTGCGCATGGGCGAGGCGGATAATGCCCGCCTGCTGATTCAGGGCGTCGATTCGGACCAGTTCACCCGGCGGCTCTATTCCGTGGCGATGCAGGCCCAGCTTGCCTCCGCCGACCCGGCCGGCTTCTGTCCGCTGTTGCCGCGCGCGCGCGATTTCACCGATGAGCCGGGCTGGTTCATGGCGCAGGCGATCTGCGCATCTTTCTCAGCCGATCAGGGCACGGCCAGCGCCTTGCTCAATCAGGCTGAGCGTCGCGGCATCGCGCGTGGCATCGACTATCGCCTCGCTGAAAAGACCGTAGGCGCCGGCCCAAACAGCCGCCGCTCGGTCAAGATCGAGTGGGAAGGCGTCAATCGACTGACCACTTGGCGTTTTGGCCTCGCGACGGCGACCAATGTCGAGATCCCTGCCGCGCTCTATGCCAGCGTCGGCCCACAGGTCCGCGCATGGGAGGCCCGCGCGCCGAGCCTGACCCTTGCACAGCGCTTGCCCGGCACCGCAGTTGCGAGCCGCCTGGGGGTGTTCTCCGGCGCAGCGACGCTCAGCTATTATTCCGCGCTGGCCGAGCGCGACGAGTCCGATGCGGCTGCCACCGAGCGCGCCGATTTGCTGCGCGGCGCCTATGCCGGCGAGTCCATCCGTGCGCGGATCGATGCGATGCGCGGTTTCTGGCAAGCCAAACCGGCGGATGACTGGTTCGCCGGGCCGGAGGGCGTCTATTATGGCGCTCTGCCGGTGATCGCGCGGGCGGCTGCTGCCATTCCGGCGACCGATGGCGCCGCCGATGATACGCCGTGGCTCCTCGCCGCGATGCTGTCGGGCGGCTATGATCGCAGCGCCGCGCGCTGGTCCGCCGCGCTGGATCGCCTGCAGGGGCCGGCCCTCGAGCGCAGCTGGGCCTTGCTCGCGACGGGCCTGCCGGCGCCGGGCTTCGATCTTTCGACAACCCGTATCGAGGCATTCGTCTCGGCCGATGCCAGCGACAAACAGCTTCTCGGTCATTGCCTCGTCGCCGCGCTTGGCGGCCTCAACCGGCTCCCGGCTGCGGATCGTGCGCGGTTGCTGCAGGAATCGGGTGTCGACACGACGCCGCGCAAGCCCTGGGCGAAGGGCATCATGGCGGCGGCGCAGCGGCGTGAGCGTGGAACGGTTGCCTTGCTGGCAGCGGTCGGCCTGCAGGGGCAGGACTGGCGCCGCTTGCCGCCGCAGCAGCTCTATTTCGTCATCTCGGCGCTGCGCGAGGTCGGTCTCGATCCCTATGCGCGGATGATCGCCGCCGAGGCGATGGCCCGCCTCTGATGGCGCGCTCCCGAGAGGAGCCCGCTTCCATCGGCGCCCGCGATCGGGCGATGATCGATCGCTATCTCGCCATGCTTGCGGCGGAGCGGGGTGCTGCGCGCAACACCATGCTCGCCTATCGCAACGATCTGGAGGACGCGGCCGGGGTGCTCGGCAATCTGGCCGATGCCGACAGCGATGCTCTTGCGAAACTCGGCCGTGGCTGGTCCGAGCTGGCGCCGTCGAGCCTGGCACGGAAGTCCTCGGCCTTGCGCGGTTTTTTCGCCTTTCTGGAAGCGGAGGCGATCCGGGCCGACAATCCGTCCGACGCCTTGCCTCGGCCCAGCACGCGGCGGCCCTTGCCCAAGGTGCTGAGCCATCAGGATGTCGATGCCATCTTCGCCGTGATCGCGGCCCGGCTCGATACGGCCCATCCGAGTCCGCTCGACCTGCGGCTCGCGGCGCTGATCGAGCTGCTTTACGGTTCGGGGTTACGGGCGAGCGAGTTGGTTTCACTGCCATTGCACGCGCTGGCGACGGATCGGCCCTACCTCATCCTGCGCGGAAAGGGCGGGCGCGAGCGGCTCGTGCCGATCTCGGACCGGGCTCGCGCCGCTGTCGCCGCTTGGCGGCCGCATGTGCCGGAGGAGAGCGCCTGGTTGTTCCCGTCCGGCAAGTCATATCTGAGCCGCGTCCGCCTTTTCCAGCTCGTGCGCACGCTGGCGGCAGCGGCAGGCATCGATCCGGCGCGAGTCAGTCCACATGTCCTGCGCCACGCCTTCGCAACCCATCTGCTCGAGGGCGGCGCCGATCTGCGCGCCCTGCAAGCGATGCTGGGACACGCCGACATCGCGACGACGCAGATCTACACGCACGTTGATGCGGCGAGGCTGGTGACCTTGGTGAATGAGCGTCATCCGCTCGTTGACCTGAAGCGGTCGGGCGCTTAGGGCGCTGCGATGATCAGTTATCTCGACTTTGAGAAGCCGGTCGCGGCGCTGCAGGCGCGGATCGACGAACTACGCGAAACCGCCGATGATGGCGCGATCGATATCGACGCCGAGATCGAGAAGCTCCAGCAGCGCTCGACGACGATGCTGGCCGAGCTCTACGGCAAGCTCTCGCCCTGGCAGAAGACGCAGGTCGCTCGCCACGCCGAGCGGCCGCATTTCCGCGATTTCGTGAGCGCGATGTGCAGCGATTTCATGCCGCTCGCCGGCGATCGCGCCTATGCCGACGACAAGGCCATTCAGGGTGGTTTCGCGACGATTTCGGGCCGCAAGGTCATGCTGATCGGACATGAGAAGGGCAACGACACGGCGAGCCGCGTGAAGCATAATTTCGGCATGGGCATGCCGGAGGGCTACCGCAAGGCCGTGCGGCTGATGGAACTGGCAAGCCGCTTCGGCCTGCCGGTGGTCACGCTGGTCGACACTTCGGGCGCTTTTCCGGGTGTGCAGGCCGAAGAGCGGGGGCAGGCCGAGGCGATCGCCCGTGCGACCGAGGCCTGCCTGGCGCTCAACGTGTCGATGGTCGCGGCCGTGGTCGGCGAGGGCGGTTCCGGCGGTGCCGTTGCGCTCGCATCGGCCAATCGCGTGCTGATGATGGAACATGCCATCTACTCGGTGATTTCGCCGGAAGGTTGCGCCTCGATCCTGTGGCGGACGGCGGACAAGGCGGCGGATGCTGCACAGGCGATGCAGGTGACGGCCCAGCAGTTGCTCACGCTTGGCGTCATTGACCGCATCGTGCCCGAGCCGCTCGGCGGTGCGCATCGCGAACCGCAAGTGGCGATCCAGGCACTGCAAAAGGCGATTACCGAGGAGTTGCGGACGCTCGATGGCCTCAGTGGCACGCAATTGCGCAACCAGCGTGCAGAGAAGTTCCTGGCGCTCGGAAGCTAAGCTACGGTTCTTGCGAGATACTTGTCTCGTAACTTCACAAACCTCGTGTATATCGCGCATGGCAAAGTCCGGTCGCGGCGAAGCTTGCCCTCGATTGCGGATGAGGGAGATGGACGATTCAAAGAGCGGAGACGGGCCAATCCTGCCAGCCTTTGCGGCCTGTAGGAAAGCCCTTGTTCGCGGAACATTCAGGCGCGCTTTGCATTACTTCTGAAGCGGACTATTCGCACTAATGAACAGAAGGGGAGAGACATGGGTCGCACCTATCGCAAGCTCTGGCTGACCGGCGCAATGGTCGCGATCTGCTCGACGACGCAGGCTGGCGTCGCGCAGCAGCGGCAGATCCAGACGGCGACGTCGATGAGCCAGTCCGAGCGCGCGGAAGGCGCCAAGGCGCATCCCGAACTGCTCAACGAGTTTGGCGGGCTATATCAGGGGCCGCAGGCCGCCTATGTGACGAGCGTTGGCCGCAAGATCGCTGTCCAGTCGAGCCTCTCCAGCCAGCAGAATGATTTCACGATCAGCCTGCTCAACAGTTCCGTGAACAACGCCTTCGCGATCCCCGGCGGCTATGTCTATGTGACGCGCCAGCTCATGGCGCTGATGAACGACGAAGCGGAGCTCGCGGGTGTGCTCGGCCATGAGGTCGGCCATGTCGCTGCCCAGCACAGCAAGAGGCGACAGAGCGCGGCGACGCGGAACTCTATTCTCGGCGTGCTGGGACAAGTGCTGATCGGCGCAGTGGCCGGCGATAGCGGCCTCGGCCAACTCCTTCAGAGAGGCATCGGCACCGGCGCGCAACTCCTGACGCTCAAATTTTCGCGAACGCAGGAATATGAAGCGGACGATCTGGGCATCCGCTATCTCGCGAAGGCGGGCTATGATCCCAAGGCGCTTTCCTCGATGCTCTCATCGCTGGCGGCGCAGAATTCGCTCGATGCGCGGACGCGCGGCCAGAACAGCGCCATTCCCGAATGGGCGAGTACGCACCCTGATCCCGCATCGCGCGTGCGCCGTGCCCTGACGAATGCACAGGCGACCGGCTCCAGGGCGACGCTGCGCAACGCCGCGACCTTCATCAGCAATCTGGACGGGCTACTCTATGATGACGATCCCAAGGAAGGGATTATTCAGGGCGCCCAGTTCCTGCACCCGGTGTTCAAGCTCAAGTTCACCGCGCCAAGCGGCTTCGCGATCCAGAATGGCACCAATGCCGTCTCGATCGTCGGCCAGTCCGGCCAGGCGCAATTCACCGGTACGTCGTTCAACGGCGATCTCGACGCCTATGTGCGCAGCGTGTTCGGGCAACTGGCAGGGCAGGGGCAGACGCCCTCCGTCGCTGTCCAGCGCAGCACGATCAACGGGCTGTCCGTGGGCTATGGCAGCGCGAGCATGAGCAACAGCCAGGGATTGAGGCTGGATGTCACGGTAGTCGGTTATCAGTTCGGTCCGTCCACGGCTTATCATTTCGTGGTGGTCACGCCGGCGGGCCAGGGGCTCGGCGGACTTTCGAGCCTAATCAACTCGGTCAGCCGGATGAACGACGGCGAAGCGGCCGCGATCAAGCCGCGTCGCATCAGGCTGGTTACGGTGCGATCGGGCGAGACTGCGCGAAGCATTTCGAGTCGCATGGCCTATGGCGACTACCAGCTCGACCGGTTTCTGGTGCTGAACGGTCTCGCTGCCAATGCGACGCTGAAGCCCGGAACGCGCGTGAAGATCGTGAGCTACTAGGCGTCACGAGGAAATGCCTCGATGGACATTGGTACAAAAAAAGGGCGGCGTCACCGAGGTGAAGCCGCCCATTCTTGCTTTTGAGGAGTCGTCGAACGCCTCAAAGGGAGAGTTAGTCGTTCAGGTTGTTGGCAACCTTGTTGAACGTCGAGTTCAGCTTGCCACCCAGGCTGCTCATGGCGCCGATGGCGGCCACGGCGATCAGAGCGGCGATCAGGCCGTACTCGATCGCGGTCGCACCCTTGTTGTTCTTGAAAAGCTTGCGAATGGACTTCATGTGAGGTCTCCTCAGTCTGCAGTACTTGAAACACCCGGCTACTGAAAATCAGCGAGCTTCCTGGTGATACCGACTGACTGGTTTCCAATTTCCTAATTTTGCGGAAGAACTGTAAAGAATTGATGGTTAATGATTGTTTACTTCGTTTGCGACATTCGTCCACATGCCGTTCGTCTTGGACGCGACATTTGAGAGCGCGCCAATCATGGCCAGAACAACCATCGCGAGGATGAGGCCATATTCGACGGCCGTAGCGCCTTTCTTGCACGACCTGATCCGGTGGAGAAATGCACGCACCCGAAATTCCTCTGCAACAGCCCGATTTGCCGCGATATGTAGGCCCCAAGATGTTAACAATTTGTAGAGGCATGCCCGCCGGATGACCCAGACGCCTCTCGTCGTCGTCGCGGCGGCACTTATCGACGCACAATCGCGGATTTTCGTCCAGCAGCGCCCGGCCGACAAGTCGATGGGCGGCCTTTGGGAGTTCCCCGGCGGTAAGGTGGAGGCGGGCGAGGCGCCCGAGGACGCTCTGATTCGCGAACTGCGTGAGGAGCTGTGCATCGAGACGGAGACCGCCTGCCTGGCGCCCGCAACCTTCGCGACCGGGCATATCGGCGATCGGCCGCTGCTGCTCCTGCTCTATGTCTGCCGTAAATGGCGCGGTCAGGTGCAGCTGACCGAAGCCCCAGAGGGCCGATGGCTGCGCAGTCACGAGTTGTTTTCGCTCGAGATGCCGCCGGCGGACTTGCCTCTGGTCGCGATGCTGGATGCGCTGATCTAGCTCGACGGCGGCTTGAGCGCGTCGGCAAGCGAAATCTTCGCGCTGCCCCGTCGGGCGGGCTTGGGTTGGGTTGCACTGGGGTGCCATCCGCTGCCGTGCAAGATGACGAAACGCTCCCGCGTGCGCCCGTCATTGTCCGACGCCGCGGAAAAGACCTCCGCCGCGCGCGCGAGGCCGGCGCGGGTCAGCGAAGGCGGGGGCGAGGCGAGGCATTGCGCCGCGCCCATGCCGCGCAGATCGGCCAGCAGGCCGAACAACGAGCCATAGCGCACGTCGAGTATCTGGCTGTCGGCAACCGGCATGGCGAAGCCGGCGCGATGCAGCAGATCGCCGAGGGCGCGGACATCCACCTGCGGGTGAAGACGTTGTGCCGGCCGATCACCGTCCGCCGCTAGAAGCGCCTCCCGCAATTTCGGAAGGGAGCCGGCGCCGACGAAGCTGAGCAGCAGCAGACCATCGGGCTCTAGCACTTGATTCATTGCGATGAGTGCGCCCGGCAGGTCGTTCACCGCATCGAGCGTGCCGCAGCACAGGACGAGATCGAAGCTTGCTGCTTCATAAGGTAGCCGGTCCTCGCGGATCTGGTCGCTGCCGGCCCTGCTCGCCCAGACGCTGCCGGGATCGGCGCTTGTCGTGGCGATGCCGCGCATCTGGAGATCCCTGGCGATGCGCTCGTCGGGGCAGCCGATGACGAGCGCGCGCGAAAAGGCGCGTGTGACATCGCTCAGGCGATCCAGAATGTCGCTGGCCATCGCTTCGTACAGGAAATCATGCGCCGCGAAGCTGCGCGCGGCGCGATCGCGGCGGATCACGCGGCGGCGGTCATCGAAGATACTGGGGACGGACATGGCGGGCTTGTGCCGGGTCCGGCGCCATGGGACAAGTCGCGCGATGACTGTGCTGCCGCTTTTCAAGGCCGTTACCCGTCCTTTGCTCGATTATGCACTGCCGCCACGGTGCGCGGCGTGCGGCACGGTCGTCGCGGAGCCGGGCACGTTGTGCGCGGCCTGCTGGAGTTCGATCGACTTTCTCGGCGACCCGATGTGCGAGATTTGCGGTAGGGAACTGCCGGGCACGATGGGAATCGGGGGGCAGTGTGGCGCCTGTCTCGCCACACCGCCGCCTTATGAGCGCGCGCGGGCCGTGATGCGCTATGGCGCGGTGGCACGCGGCATGGCGCATCGGCTCAAATATGGCCGGCGCCTCAGCCTCGCGGCGGTGATGGCCGGGCATATCGCGCGCTTGCTCCCCGAAGGCGATCACGAAGGCGCGCTGATCGTGCCAGTGCCGCTGCATCGCTGGCGGATCTGGTCGCGCGGATTCAATCAGGCGGCGCTCATTGCGCGCCATCTCAGCCGCAAGACCGGTCTGCCGGTGGAGCTCGATCTGCTGCGGCGGGTGAAGAACACGCCGCCCCTGCATGCGCTGGGCGCGCGGGACCGGGCGCGGATCGTGCGCGGGGCCTTTGCGCTGGCGCCGGGTGCCAGGGATCGCTTGGCGGGCCGGACGATCATTCTCGTCGATGACATCTGGACCACCGGGGCGACGGTAACCGCTTGCGCGCGGTTGCTCGGACGGAGTAGCGCGGCGCGGATTGAGATCGTCTGCTGGACGCGCGTGTCGCAATCGGATGATTGACATTCCCCGCACCGGCCACGACATCGAAGACAAGGAGATCTGTCGCAATCATGACGCATGTCGAGATCTATACACGCGCTTTTTGTGGCTATTGCGCGCGCGCGAAGGCCCTCCTGCGCGATAAGGGCGTCGAGTTTGAGGAGTATGACCTCACGATGGGCGGTCCGCAGCGTGGCGAAATGATCGAGCGGTCGGGCGGCCGCGCGACCTTTCCGCAGATATTCGTGGGCGGTCAGCATGTCGGCGGATGCGACGACCTGGTCGCTCTCGATGCCAGCGGCAAGCTGGACGAGATGCTAAGCGCCTGAGAGGCATCGGACGACCATGCGCATCGCCTTGTTCCAGATGACCTCCGGACTCGATCCTGTCGTCAATGCGCGCGCGCTGGTCGATGCCGTGGCGCAGGCAAAGGCCGGCGGCGCGGACATGATCTTCACGCCGGAAATGTCCGGCTGCCTCGATCAGGACCGGCAGCGTTCCGAGACCGTGATCGCGACGGAGGAGGAGGACGCCGTTCTGGCGGCCGTCCGGGCGGCAGCGCGGGAGCAGGGGATCTGGGTTCATCTCGGCTCGCTCGCCCTGCGCGATCCAGGGAGCGCCAAGCGACGCAATCGGAGCTTCCTGATCGACGATCAGGGCGATATCCGCGCCCACTACGACAAGATTCATCTGTTCGATGTGGATCTGCCAACCGGCGAGAGCTGGCGCGAATCGAACACTTATGTTGCCGGCGAACGCGCGACTGTCGCGGAGACGCCGTGGGGCAAGCTCGGGCTGACCATCTGCTACGATCTGCGCTTCCCCGACCTGTTCCGGGCGCTCAGCAATGCGGGCGCCGACATCATTTCCGTGCCGGCCGCTTTCACGGTGCCGACGGGCGATGCGCACTGGCATGTGCTGCTGCGGGCCCGGGCGATCGAGTCCTCGGCTTTCGTGGTCGCCACCGGACAGGTCGGCACACATGAGGACGGTCGCGCCACTTATGGACATAGCCTGGTAGTCGATCCTTGGGGCACGGTGCTGCTCGACGGGGGGGATAAGCCGGGGCTTTACTTCGCTGATGTGCCGCTGGAACGTCTGGCGGACGTGCGGGGCCGCATTCCGGTGCTGCGTCATCGGCGCGAGATTGGCGACGTCGTACACTCATGATCTCGTTCGATCTCAAATGCGCCGGCGGGCATGTCTTCGAAATCTGGTTCCGGTCGAGCAATGACTTCGAGCAGCAGCGCGCGACGGGGCTGATCGTGTGTCCGACCTGCGGCATGCACGGGGTCGAAAAGGCCGTGATGGCGCCAGCAGTGGCGACCAAGGGTAATCAGCGCATGGCGTCAACGCCGGCGGGCCGGTTCATGGCGCCGGGCGGCGGAGAAGCCGAGGAGCGCGTCCGTGCGCTGATGGATGCGCTGGCGCAGGCACAGGCCGAGGCGCTCAAGCAATCACAATGGGTCGGCGACAGTTTCGCCGAGCAGGCCCGCGCGATGCATTATGGCGAGACGGACAGCGTCGCCATTCACGGCACGGCCAATCTCAGCGAGGCACGCGAGATGATGGAGGAGGGGTTGCCGGTAGCGCCGCTGATCGTTCCGATCATTCCGCCGGATCAGGCAAACTGACGCAATCCCTTCCGGCGTCGAGATTGACCGGCTCCGCCCGGCACAATAGAGCGCGTCAGGCGTGCGCCCGTAGCTCAGCAGGATAGAGCATCAGATTCCTAATCTGGGGGCCACAGGTTCGAATCCTGTCGGGCGCACCATCTTCGCTTTGGCCTCAGGCGTCGGCGCGGGCATCCGCTCACTTGGCTATCCCGCATAAGCTCGGGCGGCCGTTTGGCCTTGCGAACCCTGGCGGGTTTGAACTTTCACTCGCCAGCGTTCTTTTCCGCCCGCTGAAAGGCGTCAAGCAGAAGTCGCGCCGATTTATGCAGGTCGTGGCGTTCCTCGACCCGGCGGCGACCTTCCGCCCCCATGACGGCGCGTTGCTCCGCTGTGGCCCGCATGAGGCCACGCAGCGCTTCGGCAATGGCTTCTTCATCTCCCGGCTCGAAAATCCATCCGCACCGATCATCGACCAGCTCCGGTATGCCTGCAATCCGCGTGGTGAGAACCGGGCGGCCGATCGCGAAGGCCTCCATGATGCCGATTGGCAGTCCCTCGGCATAGCTGGGCAACAACATGGCGCGACCGGCTTCGAGCTGTGCCCGCACATAGGCGCCGGTGCCCCATCCATGCAGGACGACCTGCTTATCCACGCCGTGCGCGGCAATCGACTTGCGGATCGCGTCTTCTTCCTCGCCGCCGCCGATCAGCTCGACGACGAGTTCGGGGAATTCCTCCGCCACGGCAGCCACGGCAGGCGGGATGTGGACCTGGCCCTTGTTCGCGCAGAGCCGGCCGATGCAGATGACCCGGCTGCTGTCAGGCGGCGTCGGGTCGAACGGGAAGCCGTCCAGCTCGATGCCGCAGGGGATGATGGACAATTTGCCTGCCGAGTCCGGCGCTTCCTCGACGATCCGGTTGCGGCAATAGTCGGTGATGGCGATCACGAAGCTGGCGCGCGCGACCTTGTCCGCGAGCGACAGCGCCTGCGGTTCACCAGGGAAGAGGTCGTCCGGGCCATGGACCGTGAAGCTGTAGCGCGGCCCGCCGAGCGCATTGGCAATCATCGCCACGGTCACGCCATTGGTCGAAAAATGGGAATGAACATGCTCGATGCCGAGCCGGGCGGCCCGCGTGCGAAAAGCCAGCGCTTCTAGGAAATAGGCTGTGTGCGCGACGAACTTGCGCCGGGCATTGCCGTAAACCCGGCACCAGAGCGGCAGGGCGCCCAGCGTTCGCAGGGGATGGCGCAGGACCGTGATCAGCGCATCGCGGATCAGCGCGCCCTTGCCGCCGGTCAGGATATAGTTCGTGCGGGCCTGATCGGCCTTATCCGCCGGATCGACGAGCTCGCCATCCCAATGACGGACGGAAAAAAGATGGACAGGCTGGCCCATCGCCTCGATCGCCGCGATCTCGCGACGAATGAAGGTTGAGCTGGTCATCGGATATGAGGCGAGCAGATAGGCCAGCTTCATGTGGTTTTCTCCCGCCTTGCGCCGCATGGCGCAGATGAGCGAAGCTGCGGCACCGCGTCATTCCCAATATCAAGCATCAGTTCCGCCTCGACATGAAAATCCTGCTCTCGTCAATCGCTGCCGCCAATTGCGACATGTCGAAGCGAAGATATCGCGCCTGCCCGGTTGTTTTTGGATGAAAAATGCGGACACTCGTTTTGCTAATTCGATTCTGGATGCGCTCTTCCAACGGGATCGTCGATCTTCATCGCTGATCTTAACCGAATATAAGCGGGCGGGGAGATAGCCGCAGCGACATAATATTGAAGGAGAGGCGGGCTAGTGGTCCGCAGTTGGACTGAGGTTTTCACTCGGTCTATCGTGCCGGGCGGTGTCGGGAAACTGGCGCGTCGTCCGTTTGATTGACTTGATCGCCGCGCGAAGTCATAGGCGCCGCGCACAAGGCGGAGGTGGGTTTGACTATCAATGTCGCGGTAATCGGCCTGGGCAAGATGGGTATTTCCCATCTTGGTATCGTGAATGCTCTCAATGACTTCAAGGTCGCGGCGATCTGCGATTCGGCCGCTCTGGTCGGTCAGGTAATCGAGAAATATGGCAAGCTGCGCTATGTGGGCAGCTATGACGAGGTTCTGAACCTGCCGGATCTGCACGCGATCATCATCGCGACGCCGACCACCACGCATGCTCCCATGGTGCGCGCTGCGCTCGAAAAGGGCCTGCATGTGTTCTGTGAGAAGCCGTTGACGCTGACGGCGGCGGAGAGCGAGCAGCTTGCCGCGCTTGCGGCTTCGAAGGGCCTGATCGCACAAGTCGGCTATCACAATCGTTTCATCGGCACCTTCAACGAAGTGAAGGCGCTCATCGATGCCGGCGCGCTCGGTCGCGTCAGCCATGTCCAGGCCGAAGCTTATGGGCCGGTCGTGCTCAAGCCCAGCAAGCCGACCTGGCGCGGGAAGGCCGGGCAGGGCGGTGGGTGCCTCTACGATTACGCCGCGCATCCGCTCAACCTGCTGAACTGGTATTTCGGACGACCCACCGGTTGCACCGGCGCCATGCTCAAGAGCGGCTTCTCGGCGGAAGTCGACGATGAGGTCTATGCAGGGCTCACCTTTGGCGATGGCCCAACCGCTCAATTGTCCGTGAACTGGTCCGATGCATCCGTGCGCAAGATGACCACGCGCATCTCGATCTGGGGTGAGGGGGGCAAGATTTATGCGGACCGCCAGGAAATCCAGGTCTTCCTGACCGGAAGCGCACCGATCCCCGCGGGCTATGATGAGGGCTGGACCGTCAAGTATATCACCGAGCTCACGCCGCCCGTCAGCTTCTACCTGCGCGGTGAGGAATATAGCGCGCAGCTCGAAGCCTTTGGTGAGGCGATCAAGGGCACGCGCAACGGCACGCAGAACGATTTTGCCGGCGCGGCCGACACGGACGCGACCATCGAGATGATCCGCGCAGCGGCGGCGAGCGGCGGAGGCAGCGGCGTGACTATGACGGTGCGGCCGCAGCGCTCCAGCGGCATCCTGGCAAAGCTGTTCGGTCGATGATGGAAACGACCCGCACGACCTCGCGTCCCGGCTTCGGCAGCTGGAAGCAATCGCGGCTGCTGAATGCGTGGGTCGATGCGCTGACAATTCCCGAGATCATCGAGCGGCTCGACGAGGGCATGCTCTTCACGCTCAATCCCGACCATCTCTACCATCTTCAGCGCAATCCGGACTTTGCGGCCGCCTATGCCGATGCCGTGATGGTGTCGTCCGACAGCAAATATGTGTTCTGGGCGCTCGGCGCGATCGGCCGGAACATCAAGTGCAAGACGTCGGGCTCGGACATCGTCCCGGCTTACTACATGCATCATGCCGACAATCCGGATGTGAAGATCTTTTTTCTCGGCGCGAAGCCGGGCATCGCACAGATGGCGCTGGAGCGGGTGAACGGCATCGTCGGCCGCGACATTGTCGTCGGCGCTCACGGGCCTTCGTTCAACTTCGTCAACGACGAGGCGGAGAGCGCCAAGGTCATCGAGATGATCAATGCCTCCGGCGCGACCTGCCTCATCGTCGGGCTGGGCGCACCCAAGCAGGAAGTCTGGATGCACCGCAACCGGCATCTGATGCCGGGCGTGAAGGTCTATATGGGTGTCGGCGCGGTCATCGATTATGAGGCCGATGCCGTGAAGCGCGCGCCGGGCTGGATGAACCGCAACGGGCTCGAATGGGTCTACCGCATGGTGACCGAGCCGAAGCGCTACTGGCGGCGCTATGCGCGCACGATGGAATTTTTCTGGCTGGTCCTGTTCGACCGGTTGGGCGTCTACAAGGCGCCATCCTTCCGCTCGCCCGCGACGATCGAGCGGAAAGAACCGGCGACCGCTGCGGCCGCCGTTCCGGCCCACGAACAGGCCTGAGAGCCTTCAGGAGACACAGGCGCCCATGGAACGCATTCTTTTCGGCGACAATCAGTTCTTCGGCATCAATCACATGTCCGAGGAGAAGGCTCGTCAGCAGGCGATGCGCTTTCAGGACATCGATGCGATCATCGACGTTCTGCAGATCGCGCTGCAAGCTGGCGCGGGCGGCTTCATGTGCACGACGCATGACAAGATCGAGAAGATCGCCGACGATGTGCGCGCCAATCCGGCGAAGTGGCAAGGTTTCACCTTTTATCCGGGCATGCCTTATGCGCATAAATATGCGAACGCGGTGACCGAGCTCGGCTATTTCGATGCCGTGCGCAAATTCCTTCCCAAGGAAGGTTTAGTCGACACGATCCTGCGCGGATCGAAGGCGGTGATCAACAAGGACATCGAGAGCATGATGACCTTGCTCGTGGATGCCGAGATGAAGATGTTCCAGGGCCTGCACACGCCGGTCGTGTTTCTGCAGAATGTCGTGACGGATCTGGTGCAGGGTCTGGGCTTTGCCGACGCCTTCAAGGTGTTCTCGGACCATATCAAGAGCCGCTACAATGCCGAGGCCGGCTTCATCACGATGAACGTGCCGAAGCTGCTGCCGATGCTGAAGGATGCCGGCGTCGAGAATCCGATCGTCTGCGCGAACTACAACAAGATCGGGTTCCGCATGTCCGGCGGCATCGAGGGTTATCGCGAGGTTCTCGATCGTATTCCGGCGCGGATGATCGCGATGTCCGTGCTGGGTTCGGGTGCGATCAGGCCGCGTGAGGCGATCGAGTGGATCTGCCGCGAGCCGCATGTGGAGTCGATCCTGTTCGGCGCATCGAGCCGCGCGAATATCGAGCAGACTGTCGGGCTGATCCGGGAATATGATGCGGCGAAGGCGCCGGCCTGAGAAAATCTCGCGCAGGGCGGCATGAAGGCGATAGGCTGATAGCCGCGCGATCCGCGGAAATGCGTATCTCAATTTAACATAATATATATTATCGGACTTGAAGAGATGAGCGACAGGGCGGCCGATATCACTCCCCTCCAGCAGATCATGGCGCGTTTGCGCGATCCGGAGCATGGCTGCCCTTGGGATGTCGAGCAGAGCTTCGCGACGATCGCACCTTACACGATCGAGGAAGCCTATGAAGTCGCCGATGCGATCCAGCGCGACGACATGGCCGCGCTCAAGGATGAACTCGGCGATCTGCTGCTCCAGGTCGTGTTCCACAGCCGCATGGCCGAGGAATCTGGCTCCTTCGATCTTTCCGACGTCATTACAGCGATTTGCGAGAAAATGGTACGACGCCATCCCCATGTGTTCGGCGATGGCGAGGTCTCGCCCGGTTGGGACGAGATCAAGGCCGCAGAACGTGCGGAGAAGGACAAGGATGATCGTTCGGCGCTGGCCGGCGTGGCCCTCGCCTTGCCGGCGCTGGCCCGCAGCGAGAAGCTTCAGAAGCGCGCCTCGCGTGTCGGATTCGATTGGGACGATATCGCTGATGTGCGTGCCAAGCTATTGGAAGAAATAGAGGAAGTCGATAACGCTCAGAACCGATCCGAGATTGAGGACGAGGTTGGCGATGTGCTCTACGCAGCGGTCAATCTCGCCCGGCATCACAAGGTTGATCCCGAGACGGCCTTGCGCGCAGCCAACGCAAAGTTTGAGCGGCGCTTCCGGGCGATGGAGGCGAAGGCTGGCGATGGCTTCGCTTCGCTGCCGCTGAATGAAAAGGAAGCGCTTTGGCAGGCAGTGAAGCGCGACGAGGGTTGAGTCTCCGCCTTTGACGTCATCTCAGCGCGAGTTAGATTAAGCCGAACTGCCGCAGAAACCGCTCATGATCGGCCGGGTCCATCCGCACCGACAGACGGACCTGCGCACGATCGTCGCTGGTTTCCGGCTCCTCCAGCAGTACATCGCCATGTGCATGAAGCCAGGCCAGCGCCGCCCCATCGGCACTGTCGAGGATGATTTCGTACCGGCGATGGCCCTCCCCCAAAATGTCGGAGAGCCTGCGCTTGAGCGCATCGATTCCTTCACCGGTCAGCGCGGACACGAGCGCGACATCCGGCTCCTCGTCCGCGCGGGCACGCACGGCCACGAGACGATCCGGATCGTCGATCAGGTCGGCCTTGTTCCAGATCTCGATGAGAGGGGCTGGATTGGCATCCGAGCCCCCTTCCCCGTGCGGCACGGCGCCAAGGCCTGCCAGCACGTCCAGCACATCCTCCTTCTGCGCATCGCTGTCCGGATGCGCGATGTCGCGGACATGCAGGATGAGATCGGCTGAGAGCACTTCCTCCAGGGTCGCGCGGAACGCGGCGACCAGTTGGTGCGGCAGGTCCGAGACGAAACCCACGGTATCGGACAGGATTGCCTTGTCGATGCCGGGCAGGCTGATTTGGCGCATGGTCGGATCGAGCGTCGCGAACAGCATGTCCTGTGCCATCACATCCGCGCCGGTCAGACGGTTAAAGAGTGTGGATTTGCCGGCATTGGTGTAGCCGACCAGCGCGATGACCGGCCAGGGCGCGCGCTGCCGCCGGGCGCGATGGAGCCCGCGCGTGCGCGTCACCTGATCGAGCTCGCGGCGAATCCTCGCCATGCGATCGCGGATCATGCGGCGGTCTGCCTCGATCTGCGTTTCGCCGGGACCACCGAGGAAGCCGAAGCCGCCCCGCTGGCGTTCGAGATGAGTCCAGCTGCGCACGAGGCGGCCGGCCTGATAATCGAGATGCGCGAGCTCGACCTGCAGGCGTCCTTCGGCCGTGGCGGCGCGTTCGCCGAAGATTTCGAGGATGAGGCCGGTGCGGTCGATGACCTTGGCACCCCAGGCTCTTTCGAGATTGCTTTGCTGGACCGGCGTCAGGTTATTGTCGACGACGACCAGTTCAGCGCTCATGTCAGCGGCGAGCCTGCCAATTTCTTCCACCTGGCCCGATCCGAACAGGGTCGCAGGGCGGGATTGGCGGACGCGATAGACGGCACCCTCCTCGCCCACGTCCAGACCGATCGCCAGCGCCAGACCGCGCGCTTCCTCAAGTCGCGCGGACACGTCACGCCGCTGTCGTCCGCCGAGATCGGCATGAACGACCAGCGCGCGTGCGCCGCGCGTGACTTCCTCGCGTTCCGAAAAGTGCGCGATGGCTCAGCCTGTCAGGTCAGTCCTGGTCATCCTCGCCCTCTCCGGAGAGGTCGAGCGGATGCGCGGGCTGGACCGTTGAAATGGCATGCTTGTAGACGAGCTGGACGAGGCCATCCCGCTGCAGCAACATGCAGAAAAGATCGAATGCCGAGATGTCGCCCTGGAGCATGACGCCGTTCACGAGGAACATGGTCACGGGCTCGCCCGACTTGTGAACTGCCGACAGGAAGATTTCCTGCAGCAGCTTGGGCTTGCGCTCATTGGCGGAAAAAGCGGATTCGATCCGGGAAAGGTCGATAGGATGCGCCGGCATGACCGTCGAAATGGCATGCTTGTAGACGAGTTGCGTCTGGCCATCGCGGCGAAGCAGAACAGAGAAATTATCGAACCAGGTTACGATGCCTTGCAGTTTGACACCCTTCACCAAAAACATCGTGACGGGGGTCTTGCTCTTGCGGAGGCTATTGAGAAAAATGTCCTGAAGGTTGTTGAGTTTGTCGGCCATTTTTTACTCCGTTATTGGCGGGGCGTTGCCCGCATCGCGCCCAATTTGGACGTCGATTGTCTACCCAGACAGTTGGAGCCTAAGCGATTCCTTGCGGGAAATCCAGCCATGCTTTGCCGCAGCGCACAAAAACATGCCCGGTCGATGGCGTGATCCCCCGGCTCAGTCCCGCCCCTCGCCCAGTCCCAGCGATTTGAGCTTACGATGGAGAGCTGAGCGCTCCATGCCGATGAACGCTGCGGTGCGCGAGATGTTCCCGGAAAAACGCTTGATCTGAATCCGCAGATATTCGCGCTCGAAATTCTCGCGCGCTTCGCGCAGCGGTGCGCCCATGATCGCGCTGGAAAGGCCCAACTCCTCGTTGTTGCCCGTCGCTTCGACCGGGAGCATCTCCAGCTCGATCAACCCGCCCGGCTGCATCGGCGCAAGAATGATCGTGCGCTCGACCACGTTGCGCAGTTGGCGGACATTGCCGGGCCAGTCAGAGGATTGCAGAGCAGCCATGGCATTGGTCGCCATATTGGGCGACGGCATGCCGCGCTCGGCCGCGAAACGCGCCATATAGTGCTCGACGAGACCGGGAATGTCGTCGCGGCGCTCGGCAAGCGGCGGGATGGCGAGCGGCACCACGTTCAGGCGATAGTAGAGATCCTCGCGGAAACGCTTGGCCTCGATCTCTTCCTTGAGATCGCGAGCGGTGGAGGAAATGACCCGGATGTCCACCTTCACCAGTCGCTGGCCGCCGATGCGCGTGAAGCTCTGATCGGTCAGCACGCGCAGGATCTTGCCCTGGGTGGTGAGCGGCATGTCGGCTATCTCGTCGAGAAAGAGCGTACCGCCATGGGCCTGCTCGAGCAGGCCGGGACGGATGACGCCATCCGACCCCTCGACACCGAACAGGGCTTCCTCGGCTCGTTCAGGCTCGATGCGCGCCGCCGTTACGATGACGAACGGCCCCTCTGCCCTCCCCGACCAATTGTGGAGCATGCGCGCCGCGACTTCCTTGCCGACGCCGGCCGGGCCGGTGATGAGCACGCGGCTGCCGGTCCCCGCGACCTTCTTGATCGTTGCGCGGACGCCGTTGATGGCATTGCTGGTACCGGTCAGCTCCTCTTCCTGGAAGCGGGCGCGCAGCACCTGATTTTCACGGCGCAGCCGCTCGGTCTCGGTGGCGCGCGACACGATATGCAGCAGCTGATCGGACTCGAACGGCTTCTCGATGAAATCGACGGCGCCGCGGCGGATGGCGGCGACCGCCGTGTCGATATTGCCGTGACCGGAGATCATCAGCACGGGGATCGTCGCATCGCGCTGCTTGATCTCTTCCAGCAGCTCCAGTCCGTCGAGCCGGGAGCCCTGCAGCCAGACGTCGAGCAGCACGAGCGAGGGTCGGCGCGTCGCCAACGCTTCGAGAGCATCGTCGCTGTTGGCGGCAAGTCTCGTCTCGAACCCCTCGTCTTCGAGGACGCCGGCGACCAGCTCGCGGATATCCACTTCATCATCGACGATCAGAACATCAAGCGCCATTCAAACTCTCTTTCGCATTGTCTCCAGGCCGATCCTCGCCATCTTCCACCAGGCGTGCGAGCCGGGCCACGTCAAATCGCAGCGTCACCACCGTGCCGCCGCTTTCGGCATCGCCGAAGCTCATCGTGCCGAAATGTTCCTCAACGATCTTCTTGACGATCGCGAGCCCCAGGCCCGTGCCCTTGGCGCGCGTCGTCATATAGGGCTCGATGATCCGCTCCCGCTCGACCGGCAGGCCGATGCCGTCGTCGGTCACGATGATGCTGATCTCGCCCTCGGACTGATTGACGGTCATCGTCACATGACCGTGCGGCGCCGATGCTTGCTCCGCTTCGCCCTGAGTCGAGGTCTCACCAAGGTGGCGCTGCTCGATTGCTTCCACGCCATTCTTGACGATGTTGGTGAGCGCCTGCGCGATCTGGCGGCGATCGCAGACCAGCATCGGCTCGGCGGCATGGGCCAGGAAGGTGAACACGATCTGCGGGTGCGCAACTTCATGCAGGAACATCGTGTGGCGCGTGACGTCGATAACCGATTCTTCGCGGAAGACCGGCTTGGGCATGCGTGCGAACGACCCGAACTCATCGACGATACGCCGTAGATCACCCACCTGGCGCACGATCGTCTCGGTCAGGCGGCGGAAGGTGCCGGGATCGGACTCGACTTCCTTGGCATAGCGCCGCTGCAGCCGTTCGGCGGCGAGCTGAATCGGCGTCAGCGGATTCTTGATCTCGTGCGCGATGCGACGTGCGACATCCGACCAGGCCGCACGGCGCTGGTCGAGCAGCTGCTGGGTGATGTCGTCGAAGGTCAGCACGCGGCTGCCGCCATCGGCAACGACGCGCACGGCGAGCGTGCGGATCTCGCCACCCGCGCGAATCTGGATGATATCCGCGCCCGTGCCGGCCGCCATGAGGCTCGCCAGTTCCTCGGAGAGTTCGGCAAGCGGCTGCCCGACGGCCTGGACGCCGGGTTTGACCAGCAGTTCAGTCGCTGAGCTGTTGAGCAGCTGGATGACCCCGTTCTGGTCGACCGAGATGACGCCTGCACTGACGCCGGACAGCACGGCCTCGATCAGGGCGCGCCGATTAGCGAGCTGGCTGTTGGCCGAGACGAGCGCTCCGGTCTGGGCCTCCAGGCGCTGGGTCATGCGGTTGAAGGCGCTCGCCAGCGTGCCGAGTTCGTCGCGGTCGTCGGTGTCGGCGACGCGGGTCGAGAGATCGCCCGCGGTCACACGGCGAGCGGCATCGACCAACTCGCCGACGGGGCGGACGAGCCTGTCCGCAACAGTGAGAGCGAACCAGACGGCCGTGCCGACCAGCACGAGCGCGCCGACGAACAGCGCGATGTTGAAGCGCAGCTGCAATTGTCGGGACCGCGCTGCAAAATCGTCATAGTCGGCGAGCACCGCCTGCGCGCGCTTCATCTCGCTGAAAGCGGAAATGGCCGAATCGCGCGTGGCATAGAGGAACGTGTTCGAATCCGCATAGAGCTGGACGAACGCCTCGATCTGATTGGTCTTGGCTTGGGTCACGACCGGTTCGCCCGCGCGCAGGCGCTTCATCACTTCGGGCGTCAGCACGTCGGCCGCGGTGCGGCGCTCGGGATCCACGGTCGCGGCGGTGCGGGCGACGCCGTCGCGGCCGATCTCGATGATCGCGGAGCGGTTCAGCTTCCGCGTGACGACCTGATAGATGTAGCCCTCGGCGAAGGACGGGCTCGAGATGCTCGACTGCGAGAGATAGTCGCGCAGGTCTCCGGCCATCGTTGTCGTCTCGTCGCCAAGCTCCTTGAGGTTCGACTGGTAGTAGCCGCGCGCAAGATCGCTGGCATTCTGGAGCATGCCCCGCGCGTCGGCCGAGAACCAGAACTGGACGCCATACTGAAAGAGCAGCGACGCGAAGATCACGACCAGCAGCAGGGGGACACTGGCGATGGCCGAGAAGAGCGCGACGAGGCGGACGTGGAGCCGGCCGCTGCCGCCAACGAGGCTGCGCGCGGCGCGACGGCGCGCGATGCGCTGGCCGATCAGCACGAGCAGGATGATGGCGGGCAGCAGGTTGAAGACCAGCAGCAGCGCCACGACCGGCGCGCTCAGCAGCGTATCGTCCTGCTGCGGCCGGTTGATCAGCCAGGCGGTGAAACCCGCGGTCGCAAGCAGAGTCGCGGCTGCCAGCAGTTCGGCCAGACGGCCGAGGCGCGGCGAACCGAACAGCGTCGGTGGCGACTCGTCCATTCCTCCGTGCGGGCTGGCGCGTTGATCCATCGTGGCAGCGATACAACATCCCCGTGGCTCTGAAAACACGCTTTGCGTGAGGCGTTCGGCATTCTTGATGCAACGATGTTCAGAACATAAACAGGCCGAAAATCAATCTATTACCTTTCCCGCAATGGCATTGCCGGGTCGATATCGTAGTGCGTGAGCTTCTTGCGTAGTGTGTTGCGGTTCATGCCCAGCGTTGCGGCCGCGCGGATCTGATTGCCGTCCATCGCGGCGAGCGTCTCGCCCAGCAGGACCGGCTCAATGACCGCAAGCAGACGATCGTGAAGCTCGCTCGCGTTCAGCCCCGCTCCCACGGCGAGCTGCTCCCGCGACCAGCGCCGCGCCGCTTCGCGAAGCTCGACCGCACCCGTTCCCGTCTGGCCGCCAAGCGATTCAGCGAAGGTCAGCACCTGCCGCAGATGCTGGACCTGAATTTCCTGATCGCGCGTCAGCACCGTCAGGCGCTTCATCAGGTTCTGCAGTTCGCGGACATTGCCGGGCCAGTCGTACAGATCCAGCAGGTTGGCAGCTTCTTCCGACAGAAGCTTGCGCGGCAAGCCGCCCGAGGCCGCCTGATCGAGGAAATGCCGCGCGAGTAGCGGAACGTCCCCTGCTCGCTCGCGGAGCGACGGCAGCCGGATCGGCACGACATTGAGGCGATAGAAGAGGTCTTCGCGGAACCGGCCATCGGCGATGAGGTTCGGCAGGTCCTGATTGGTCGCGGCGATGATGCGGACATTCACCCGCACTGGCCGCGTACCGCCGACGGTCGTCACTTCGCCGGACTGAAGCACGCGCAGAAGCCGCGTCTGCGCATCCATCGGCATGTCGCCGATCTCGTCGAGGAAGAGCGTGCCCCCCTCGGCCTGCTCGAACTTGCCGGCTGAGCGCGAGACCGCACCGGTGAAGGCGCCGCGCTCATAGCCGAACAGCTCCGCCTCGATCAGCTCACGCGGGATCGCCGCCATGTTGATCGCCACGAAAGGCTGGGCGCGGCGCGGGCCGAGGCTGTGGATCGCCTCCGCGACCAGTTCCTTGCCTGTGCCGGATTCACCGAGGACGAGGATATTCAGATCATTGCCGACGACGCGGGCAATGGTCCGGTAGACCTCCTGCATCTGTGGCGAGCGGCCGATGAGCGGCAATTCCTCGCTGGCGCCTTCCTCGCCCGGCTCCGGTGCATGGCTGCTGGAGCGGACGCTCATCGCTTCGGCAACGGCGCGGCTGAGCTCGTTCAGGTCGAACGGCTTGGGGAGATATTCGAAGGCTCCCTGCCCCGTCGCGCGCACCGCCGTGTTGAGCGTGTTCTGGGCGGAGAGGATGATGACCTTGAGGTCCGGCTCGTCCAGCAGCATCGCGCCGACGTCGTCGAGCCCGTCGCCGTCCGGCAGCATGACATCGGTAATGAGTACATCGGGCGCGAAGGCCGGCAAGGCCACGCGGCGCTCCTCGATCGAGCCGACCGTACGCACGATATGGCCCTGACGCTTCAGCGCTTCCGAAATGACGACGCAGATGGCCGGATCGTCATCGACGACGAGGATCTTGCCGGTGAGGCGCGTCATGGATGTATCCCCATCGGCAGGAGGACGCGGAAGATGGAGCGGCCCGCATGCTGATCGCGCTCATATTGAACGAGGCCATTCATGTCGCGGACGAGCTTGTCGACCAACGCGAGGCCGAGGCCCTGACCGCTGCGCTTGGCGGAAATGAAGGGATTGAACAGCACGTCGCGAATATTCTCCGGTACGCCGGGACCATTGTCGATCACCTGAAGCTCGATCTGCAGCGGTGCGGTGCCCTTGCCGCGCGTCGAGAGCACGGAGAGGCCGTGACGATAGGCCGTGGCGACCTGCACGGTGCCGCCTTCCCGGCCTTCGACCGCCTCGACCGCATTCTTGACGAGGTTGAGCATCACCTGGACGAGCGCATCGCCATTGACCTGCGCGAAGGGCAACGAGGGATCGTAAGTGCGCGTGATCGGGCAATTGCGCGCGAAGCCGGCGACGGCGATCTCCACCGCGCGATCGAGCAGCGGATAGATATTCTCCGGCCTGCATTCGAGAGGCTGATTGCTGGTGAAGCTCTGCATGCGGTCGATGAGGGCGGCGATGCGATCCACTTCATCGACGATGAGCTTGGTGAGCGGCCGCGTCGCCTCGCTGGCATCGCCTTCGAGAAGCTGGGCCGCGCCACGGATGCCGGAGAGCGGGTTCTTGATCTCATGCGCCAGCATGGCGGCGGCGCCGGTGGCCGAGCGCGCACCGAGCGAGGCGCGGCGCATGCCGAGCGTCTGCGATTGGCCATGGACATGCAGCGCGACGATCCGCCAGCGCTCGTCATCGAGCAGCGGGTGGATCAGGATATCCATCTCGACGGCTTCGTTGCGCCCGGCATGGACGCGAATGTCATAGGCCGAGAGTGGCTTGTCCGTCATCCAGATGGCGGCGTCCATGCGCGGATCGTCGATGCGCAGGACGCGGCCAATGACGCTGCCGACCAGCGCAGAGCGAGCCATGTTCAGCAGCGATTCGGCGCGGGCATTGGCGGTCGCGATGCGACCGTCCGGATCGATCAGCAGCGTGGCGACCGGATGCGCGGAGACAAGCTCGGCGGCGGCGGGAATGCCGCCCGTGGTCGGGAAAGGAGGGCTCGACAGCCTGTTTCTCCCGCGATCAGGCGGCATTCCGCGTCGGTTCGGAGCGGAGATGCTCCGGGCGCGCCAGCTCCGGATGGGCAATGAACGGCGCGTAGAAGCGCTCCAGCATATCGAGCACGCGGGCGGCCTCCGGCACCTGGTTCACGGCATTGCGGAACTCGGCCGAGCCTTGCAGGCCCTTGGTGTACCAGCCGAGATGCTTGCGGGCCATGTTGACGCCGGTCAGCTCGCCATAATGCTCCAGCATCGCGCGATAATGCTCGACGATGAGGGCATATTGCTCAGCGATATCGGGATCGGCGCGAGGCACCTCTCCGCTCAGCGCCTGCATGACCTGGCCGAGCAGCCAGGGCTTGCCATAGGCACCACGGCCGATCATGACGCCGTCAGCGCCGCTCTGTGCCAGCGCGGTCCGGGCGTCCTCGATCGAGCAGATGTCGCCATTGACGATGACGGGCACGGACACGGCGGCCTTGACCTTCGCCACGAAGGCCCAGTCCGCTTGGCCCTTGTACATCTGATTGCGCGTGCGGCCGTGAACGGTGATCAGCTTCGCGCCAAGATCCTCCGCGATATGGGCCAGCTCCGGCGCGTTGAGGCTGTCATGGCACCAGCCCATGCGCATCTTGACGGTCACCGGCACATCGACCGCCTCGACCGTTGCCTTGATGAGGCTCGCGGCGAGCGGCAGATCGCGCATCAGCGCAGAGCCGGCGTCGCCGCTCGTTACCTTGCGCACGGGGCAGCCCATGTTGATGTCGATGATCGCCGCGCCCTTCTGCTCGGAAAGCTTGGCGGCCTCGGCCATTTCATGCGGGGTGCAGCCGACGAGTTGCATCGAGACGGGCTCCTCGACGGCATGCCAGGCGGCCTTCTGGATCGACTGGCGCGTCTCCCGGATGGCGGCCGGCGAGGCGATCATCTCGGTGACGTTGAGGCCCGAGCCATAGCGGCGCACGAGCGTGCGGAACGGCATGTCGGTGACGCCCGTCATTGGGGCGAGGATCACCGGCTTGTCGATCGTCACGGGGCCGATCTGGATGGGTCTGAACGTCGTCATGGTCGAATTGCCTAAAAAACAGGCAGCGCCTGTAGCGTCAATGGGGTCCGAGAGCAAGAATGGCGACGGCGGTCCTTCTTTGTCCCGTGATGTAGGTTATTTTCTTTCAAAGGTTCGGAAAGTTCGGGGGTCGGCCCAAATTTAAAATTCCGGGACGTCGCGCATCGCCCTCTCTTCAATCGCGTGAACCGATTCCTGGCCATGCCATGCGGCCGCGTCTGTAGGACAGCGCATATTGCGCTTTCGCGCCGATGCGACAGCATCTAAGCGCTCGGCATGACCAGTGTCTCCCACGTCGCCGCCATCGTTCTTGCCGCCGGGAGCGGATCGCGCAGCGGCGGGAGCATGCTCAAACAATATCGTGTGCTGGCCGGGCGGCCGCTGCTGGCGCATTCGCTGGAGGCGATGCGGGCGCATGAGCGGATCAGCACGGTCCTGCTGGTGGTTCCGCCGGGCGGGCAGGAGGAGGCGGGTGCAACGCTTGGCGGGCTGGTCGAGGGACTGCTGATCGTCGAGGGTGGCAAGACGCGACGGCTTTCGGTTCGCAATGCGCTGGAGACGCTCGCTTCGGAAGCGCCGAGTCATGTGCTGATCCATGATAGTGCGCGCCCTCGCCTGCCCGCCGTCGTGATCGACCGGTTGCTGGAGGCGCTGGAAAGCGGCGCGATGGGGGCGATGCCGGTGCTGCCGGTCGCCGACACTTTGGTTGCCGCGGACGAGGCATTGGCGGGCGATGTGGTTGATCGGGCGCTTCTCCGGCGTGTGCAGACACCGCAGGCGTTCGATTTTCCGGCCATTCTCGAGGCGCATCTGGGCTGGGACGGCGCGGACGAGCCGACCGACGATGCACAGATGCTGCGCGGGCTTGGTCATGACGTCGTGCTCGTCGAGGGGGATGCGGCGTTGGAGAAGATCACCTATCCCGGCGATCATGAGCGGATGGAGCGGCAATTGGGCGACGCAATGATCGGCCGCACCGGTATGGGCTTCGATGTGCATCGGCTCGTGGCGGGCGAGGACTTGTGGCTCGGTGGCCTGTTGATCCCGCATAGCCATGGGCTTTCGGGGCATAGCGATGCGGATGTGGCCATCCATGCGCTGGTCGACGCGCTGCTGGGCGCATTGGCCGAGGGCGATATCGGCAGCCATTTCCCGCCGAGCGATCCGCAATGGCGCGGGGCGCGATCGGACCGGTTCCTGGCGTTCGCGGTGGAGCGCGTCGCGGCGCGGGGTGGCGTCATCGATCATGTCGATCTGACGATCATCTGTGAGGCGCCGAAGATCGGGCCGCATCGGGTGGCGATGAAGGCGCGTCTGGCTGAGATTCTAGGAATCTCCGAAGCGCGGGTGAGCGTGAAGGCGACCACGACGGAGCGGCTTGGGCTGACCGGGCGTGGCGAGGGCATTGCGGCGCAGGCTGTTGCGACGGTCCGGTTGCCGGCGGGGGACTGAGGCTGCGGTTTATAGCCCCTCCTCTTCAGAGGAGGGGTTGGGGTGGTGCTTTGGCGCTGAATGCTTGGCGCTGCGATGACGATCGCTGCGCGACACCCACCCCCTACCCCTCCCCTGAAAGGGAGGGGCTTAAGGCAGTCTCACCAGCCCGATCCGCCACCACCGCCGCCGCCGCCGCCGGAGGATCCGCCGCCTGACGATCCGCCACTGCTGCTGCTTGGCGATGTCGCAGCCGAGGAGACCGTGCTGGCGAGCGAGGAGCCGACCGTGCTCGCGAAGCCGCTTGGGTCGCGCCACATGTCGCTGTTGCCGCTGTACCAGCCCATCGATTGCGTCGCCGCGCCGGTGGCGGCTGCCGTCGCCAGAACAGCGGCGAACTTGTCGGCCCAGCGGTTCTCGACATCGAGCGCGATGGCATAAGGCAGGTAGCGTTCGAACAGTTCGGGTGTCTTTTCGGGCGGATGCATCGCGTCCAGTCGCTCTTCCTCCGTAATGCCGAGATAGTGGCGGAAGCCGGCGATCCGATCCATGACAGCCCTGCCCTCCACCGTCGGCGCATACATCCAGCGAAAGGCGAGGATGGCGACCGGCAGCAGCGCGAGTGGCGCCAGCACGACATAGGCCCCGTTCGTGATGGCGGCGATGACCGTGCCGAAAGCGAACATGACGGCGAGGCCGCCAGCGATGAAGACGCCGAGCCATGCGAGGAAATAGACCCATGTCTGCGGCCCGCTGCGGGCAATGAGGATCAGCCGCCAGGCGATGGCGAAGAGGCCGATCGCCGAAAGGGGGATGATGAACTGGCTCATCGGGCCGCTGGTGGGGTCGAGCATGATCGCGACCATGGCGATGACGATGATGGCGATGGGGATGGCGACGATGCCAGCGATTGCCCAGAGCTTGTTGTCGAGGAACATGGTGGTGCCGTAATCGCGCTTCAGGCCTGCCTCGAGCGCGGAGCGGGCGGCTTGCAGTGTCGCATGATTGCCCTGTTTGAGTTCGATGCGTTCGCGTCCGGCGAAGAGCGTCGAGCGCATCGCGCTCTCGGGCGCACCGACGTCGCTCGGATTGTCCGAGCGGCCTATGTCGGTGCGGCTCAGCGTGGTCGTACCGCGGCTCAGCCAGCCACCCTCCTCCTGATGGATGTGCAGTTTGCCGTGGACGCCGAGGTCGACGATGGCGGCCGAGAAGGCCTCATTGTCGAAACGCATTTGCGAGATGTAGCGACATGCGGCGGGGGACAGACCGTCGGGCGGCGAGAAGATCGGCACGACCGGCCCGGCACGGGGGCCCCGGCCGACCTTGATCCAGCTGCGCAGATAGAAGCCGACAAGGCCGACCAGCGCGGCGCCGGCCGCACCGATCGCGCCCCAATCCTCAAGCCACCAGCGCATGCGATCGCTCGATCCCGGCGCATCCAGCACACCCTTGGGGAACGCGGCGGCGACGGTGAGGCCCTGTTCACGCTGCAGTCCCTTCGTGGTGCGGAAGGCGATGAAGCCGGGGCGCTCCTCGATAACCTCTGCGTCGCGGTCGGTCGCGCCCTGATAGCCGGTATAGACGGCGCGATTGCCGAATTTGGTGTCGGTCGGCAGCGTGATCCGCGCCTCGGCAATATCGATCGGGAAGGTCCAGCCGGTGCCGGTCGCATTCCAGTAGATCTCGTCATATCCCTCGAAATAGCGGATCTGGCGCGTCGTCTTGTAACGGATGACATAAGTGTGGACGCCGATCGGCAGCAGCACATCGGCCGAGCCGATGCGGATGCGCACGCCGTTTTCGAGGCTCATGCGTTCCCATGGCTCGTCCTTGCCGTCGCGCTGCACGGAGACGACATCGAAGCCGACGCGCGTGCGCTGACCGAAGCCGGTCGAATAGCTGGTCGGAAAATCGCGCTGGATGCCGCGTCGTATCTGGTCGTTGAGCGAGACGAGACGGATTGTCTCGGTGACGTCGAGATCGCCATTCTTCTCGATTCTGACGTCGCTTGTGAAGCTGAGGATGCGCTCTTCGCCTTGCGAGAGCATGACGGCTTCCACCATTTGCGCCCGGGTCTGTGCCCGCGCCAGAAGCGGCACAAGCAGCAGAAGCAGAGCGGCTAGGAGGCGCATCGACATGCGCATCGACTCAGCTCTTGCTGCCGCCGAAATCGACGACCGGGGCGATCTGCAACGTCGCCACGTCGTCGGCGTAGGATTCTTCCTTCTTGAAGCCCATTGGCCCGGCGACCAGCACGTCCGGGAAGGATTCGACCGCGGTATTCAAGTCGCGTACCGTGGCGTTGTAATAGCGGCGAGCGCCGGCCAACTCCTCCTCGATCTCGGACAATTCGCCCTGGAGCTGGCGGAAATTGGCGTCCGCCTTGAGCTCGGGATAGGCCTCGGCCACGGCGAAGAGCTTGCCGATCATGCCGGTGAACGCCGCGTCGGCCTGCGCGGTCGCGCCGACACCTTTGGCCGTGGTCGCATCGGTGCGGTGGGCGGTGACGGCTTCCAGCGTCTCGCGCTCATGCGCGGCATAGCCTTCGACCGTGCGCACGAGATTGGGAATGAGATCGGCGCGTCGGCGGAGCTGGACGGTGATGCCGCTCCAGGCTTCCCGCACCAAAGCGCGCAGGCGGACCAGCCGATTGTAGATGACGATCAGATACAGCGCCAACAGGACGACAACGCCCAACACGATCCACTGCACCATTGATCCCCCCTCGATCGACTGCGTGATGCCTTTGGATCACAATCCGCGGCAACTGACCAGAGGCGATGCTAATGCCTTGGCTTTTGCGGACGATCAGCCCATGGTCGATCGCACCATGGCAGACGACGCGACGATCAGGGACACGGTTCTGCCCGAGGAGCTTGTTTCGCGCGCGCGGCAAGTCATCGAAGCCAACAAGAGAATCGGGCGGCGCATCGCGGTGGCTGAAAGCTGCACGGGCGGACTCGTTTCGGCGGCCCTGACCGAGATTCCCGGATCGTCATCCGTGTTCGAAGCAGGCTTCATCACCTACGCGAATGAGCAGAAGACCAGCCTGCTGGGCGTCGCCGGGGATGTGCTGGACACGTTCGGCGCTGTCTCGATCGCGACGGCCTGGGCGATGGCGCAAGGCGCGCTGACCCGCAGCGGCGCGGATGTCGCGGTCTCGATCACAGGCATTGCCGGACCGGATGGCGGGACCGACCTGAAGCCGGTCGGCACGGTGGTGTTCGCGCGGGCCGAGAAGGACGGCAATCCCAACAATATCGTGGCGGACCTGCGGCGCTTCGACAATGAAGGTCGCGGAAAGATCCGTCTTCACGCGGCGCTTTGTGCGCTCGAACTGCTGCTGCCGGAAGGCGCCGAGACGCCGGAGCCGTGAAGCACGGCGGCGCGCGCTTCGAACGCGCCGATCATCTTGCGCAGCGCCCGATCGAACATCTGACCGGCCAGCATCTCGAACACGCGGTTCTTGAACGCAAAATCGACCTCGAAGTCGATGAACACGCCCCCTGCCCCGTCGGGCCGGAAACGCCAGGCATTGTGCAGGAAGCGCAGCGGGCCTTCGATATAGTCGATGTCGATCCGCTCCGGGCGGAGCTTGTTGACCTTTGACGTGAAAGTCTCGCGCAGGCTCTTGAAGCCGACGATCATGTCCGCGATCATTTCTTCCGTCGTGCTGGAGCGAACGCGGATCGCCGTCACCCAGGGCAGGAACTGCGGATAGGCCCGCACGTCCGCGACCAGATCGAACATCTGCTCGGGTGAATAAGGCAAATGTCGCGTCTCGTGATGCTTGGGCATCAGGTGCTTTGCGCGGCTTTGGCGAGTGCGGCCTCGCGCGCGGCGCGCATCTGCCTGAAGTCGTCACCGGCATGATAGCTGGAGCGCGTGAGCGGGCTGGAGGCGACCTGCAGGAAGCCCTTGGCGCGCGCGATGGCGGCATAGGCCTTGAACGCCTGCGGCGTCACGAACTCCTCCACGGCGGCATGCTTTGGGGTCGGGCGCAGATACTGGCCCATTGTCAGGAAATCGACATCGGCCGAGCGCATGTCGTCCATCACCTGATGCACTTCGAGGCGCTGTTCGCCGAGGCCCAGCATGATGCCGGACTTGGTGAAGATCGAGGGGTCGAGCCTCTTGACCATCTCCAGCAGGCGCAGCGAGGCATAATAGCGCGCGCCGGGGCGGATCGTAGGGTAGAGCCGCGGGACCGTCTCAAGATTGTGATTGTAGACGTCCGGCCGCGCCGCGACGATCGCCTCGACGGCGGCCTCATGCTTGTTGCGGAAATCGGGCGTCAGGATCTCGATCGTCGTTTCGGGCGTCGTCTGGCGCAGCGCCTCGATCACCTTGACGAACTGGCGCGCGCCGCCGTCCGGCAGGTCGTCACGATCGACCGAGGTCACGACGATATGTTCGAGGCCCATCTCCGCGCAGGCATCGGCAAGATTCTGCGGCTCGCGCGGATCGACCGGGCGCGGCATGCCGGTCTTGACGTTGCAGAAGGCGCAGGCCCGGGTGCAGACATCGCCCAGGATCATCACGGTTGCGTGCTTCTTCGTCCAGCACTCGCCGATGTTCGGGCAGGCCGCTTCCTCGCAAACAGTGGCGAGGCCCTTATCGCGCATCAGCTTGCGCGTCGCCTCATAGCCTTTGCTGACCGGCGCCTTGACGCGGATCCAGTCGGGCTTGCGCGGGTTGAGGCCGCCGGGTGCGGATGAGAGATCGTTCATGCCGACCAGATAGCGATCCGCGCGCCACCTTGCCAGCCCTGACGAACTTGGGCAGATCAAATCCGATATGGTCACATTCACGAATATGCTTGAGGGTTATCGCCGATTCCGCGCCACTGGCTGGGCGAATCAGCGTTCGCGCTGGGACGAACTGGCCGATGGGCAGAGCCCGCGCGTGATGGTGATCGCGTGTTCGGACAGCCGCGTGGACCCGGCGGAAATTTTCGACACCAATCCCGGCGAGATTTTCGTCGTGCGGAATGTGGCGGCGCTGGTGCCGCCATTCGAGACCGCTCCGGGCCGGCATGGCGTCTCGGCGGCGGTCGAGTTTGCCGTGCAGGTGCTCGGCGTCGAGGAAATCCTCGTAATGGGTCACGGCCTTTGCGGCGGCTGCAAGGCGGCCCTCACACAGGAGCTGCACGACGCCCCTCCGGGCGAAGGGGGTTTTATCGCGAGCTGGATCTCGATGCTCGACGATGCCCGGGCGCAGGTCGTCGCCGAGCACGGCACGGATCAGGGCCGGATCGCCGGCCGCGCCATGGAGCAAGCCGCAGTCAAGGTCAGCCTTGCCAATCTGCGCAGCTTCCCGTGGATAAGGGAAAAGGAAGCGGGCAACGTCTTATCCTTGAAAGGCGCCTTTTTCGCGATTTCCGACGGGGTGCTGCACATATTGAATGAAGAGACCGGCACCTTCCTGCCCTATGAATGATCCCTTCCTGTTTTTCGTCTATGGGCTGCTCATGACCGGAGGCAGCGGCTACCGCGCCCTAGGCCTCGAAACGCGCGTGCGCCGCATCGGCCCCGAGAAGATTGCCGGACGACTCTATCATCTGGGGCATTATCCGGGGTTGGTGACGGGCCGGCACGGCGTGGTCCATGGCGAGGTCCTCACGTTCGAGGACCCCAGGCTGGTCGATGAGCTCGATGCCTATGAGCTCTACGATCCGGACAATCCGAGCCGCTCTGAATATCGGCGCATTCGCGTCGAAACGCTGGGCAGCGGCGAGAGCGTCTGGGCTTATGAATATAACCGCTCGACCAAGAACAAGCCGATCATCGCCACGGGGAACTGGCGGACGCGGTAGGCGTCCGGATAGGATTGGCGGATGCAGGTGAGTGCGAGACACGTCCGCATCGTCGGCAAGGTTCAGGGCGTCTTCTATCGCGGCTGGACCGTGCAGACCGCGCGTGCTCTTGGGCTTGCGGGCTGGGTCCGCAACCGGTTGGACGGCGATGTGGAGGCCATCGTACAGGGAAAGGAAGCCGACATCGCGCGCTTTCTCGAACTGGCGTGGACCGGACCTCCGGCGGCACGAGTCGATGATGTCTCGGACAAGGTGATCGAGGTGAGCGACCTCAGAGGGTTCGAGCAGCGCCCTACCCTCTGAGGTTTCCGGTCCGTTCGCTCAGCGCGTCAGCTTCTTGTAAGCGAGGCGCGTCGGCCGATCCGCCGCATCGCCGAGGCGACGGCGCTTGTCTTCCTCATAGGCCTCGAAATTGCCTTCGAACCATTCGACATGGCTATTGCCTTCGAAGGCCAGGATGTGGGTCGCGAGGCGATCGAGGAAGAAGCGATCGTGGCTGATGACCACGGCGCAGCCCGCGAAATTCTCCAGAGCATCTTCCAGCGCGCGCAGCGTCTCGACGTCGAGATCGTTGGTCGGCTCGTCGAGCAGGAGGACGTTGCCACCCTCCTTGAGCATCTTGGCGAGGTGGACGCGGTTGCGCTCGCCGCCCGACAGCTGACCGACCTTCTTCTGCTGATCGACGCCCTTGAAGTTGAACGCGCCGACATAGGCACGGGTCTGGATCTCGTGCTTGCCGATGGTCATGAGGTCATGGCCGCCGGAGATTTCCTCCCAGACATTATGGTTGGGATTGAGCGAGTCACGGCTCTGATCGACATAGCCGAGCTGGACGGTCTCGCCGATCTCGATGGTGCCGCCATCGGGCTTTTCCTGGCCGGTGATGAGGCGGAACAGGGTCGATTTGCCGGCGCCGTTCGGGCCAATGACGCCGACGATGCCGCCCGGCGGAAGCAGGAAGTTCAGATCCTCGAACAGCAGCTTGTCGCCATAGGCCATGGTGAGACCCTTGGCCTCGATCACCTTGCCGCCGAGGCGCTTGGGCGTCTGGATGACGATCTGCGCCTTGCCCGGCGCGCGGTTCTCCTGCTTCTCGACGAGTTCGTCGAAGGCACGGATACGGGCCTTGCTCTTGGTCTGGCGGGCCTTGGGAGACTGCCGGATCCATTCCAGCTCCTCCTTGATCGCCTTCTGCCGTCCGGCTTCCTCGCGCTCTTCCTGCTCCATGCGCTTGGCCTTGGCTTCCAGCCAGTTGGAGTAATTGCCCTCGAAAGGAATGCCGCGGCCGCGGTCCAGCTCCAGCACCCAGCCCACGACATTGTCGAGGAAGTAGCGGTCGTGGGTCACGAGGATCACGTTGCCGGTGTAATTGATGAGGTGCTGCTCCAGCCACTGGACACTCTCGGCGTCGAGATGGTTGGTCGGTTCGTCGAGCAGCAGGATATCCGGCTTTTCGAGGAGCAGGCGGCATAGCGCGATGCGGCGCTTCTCACCGCCCGAGAGATTGTCCACCTTCCAGTCACCCGGCGGGCAGCGCAGCGCTTCCATGGCGATCTCGAGCTGGTTGTCGAGCGTCCAGCCGTCGACCGCGTCGATCTTCTCCTGAAGCTCGCCCATCTCGGTCATGAGTGCATCGAAATCGGCATTTTCAGGCGGATCGCCCATGATCGTGCTGATCTCGTTGAACCGATCGACCAGATCGGCGACGCCGCGCACGCCGTCCTTGACGTTTTCGATGACGGTCTTGGTCGGATCGAGCTGCGGCTCCTGCGCCAGATAGCCGACCTTGATCCCCTCGCCTGCCCAAGCCTCGCCCTGGAACTCGGTGTCGATGCCGGCGATCACCTTCATGAGGGTCGACTTACCCGCGCCGTTGACGCCGATGACGGCGATCTTCGTGCCGGGCAGGAACTGGAGGTGGATATTGTTGAAAACGGGCTTCTGCGCGCCGGGGAAGGTCTTGGTGAGACCCTTCATGACGAAGCTGTACTGGACGGCCATCGAGATCGGTCCTCTGGATCGAATGTGTGGTTCGGGAAATCCGCGCCCGGTTAGCGGAGCAGGCTCGCCTTGGCAAATGTCTGCTTCACGCGGAGATCGACAGACATGATATGATGCTCCCGCCGAGATTTTACAGGGGCCGAGATATTGCGCTGCGGCAATTTCTAATTTGTTCGGTTGATAAGACTATTGATTTCCGCGCTCAGGGCGTTAATTGGGCGGCTCGTGCCCTTCAGTGGAGCACGCACTTTGCTATGGGAGCCAAATAAGATGAAGAAGTTTGCTGTGGCCGGCGCCGCGATCGCGCTCATGAGCCTGGCTGCGTGCGGCGAGAAGCCCGCCGCTGAGACCAACAATGCTTCGAACGAAGTCGTTGTCAACGAGGCTGAGAATGCTGCGAACGCCGCCGACAACGCTGCGAACGTCGCAATGAACGCTGCCAACACCGCGAACGCCGCTGCCAACGCGACGAACGCCGCGGAGTAATTGCAGGCGAACTTCGGTTCGAACGCAAATAGAAGGGCGGTACCGCAGTGCGGTGCCGCCCTTTCCGTTTGATGAGGACGACAAAAGCAGTCGGGCGAGTGCCGTTGCCGATTGCCGTCGCCTCCCGCCTCGGTTAAGCGGGCGGCCGTCGGGGAGTAGCGCAGCCTGGTAGCGCATCTGCTTTGGGAGCAGAGGGTCGCAGGTTCGAATCCTGTCTCCCCGACCACATCATCCGCGGCGTCGAGGAAATCCGCCGTGATTTGACCGATCTGGCACTAGCTTTTGCAGAGCCGCGGCTGAACGGCTCAAGACACTTGCAGAACGTGGCCGACGATGTCGATCTCCGCAAAGCGGCGTGAGCTGAAGACGGGAGAGCATGACATGGCGCATCGGATGATCCGGGCAGTCGCAGGAGCGCTGTTGATGAGCGTGCAGGCTGATGCGGCGCAGGCTCCGGCCGACAGCGTTGATGAGCTGGCGCGCGACGTCACGCGACTGGAATCGCTGCGTTCGGTCAAGAATTTGCAGCGCAGCTATGCGCAATATGCACAGTTCGGCCTCTGGAATGAAATGGCCGATCTTTTCGCCGGCAATGGTCGCATCCTTTGGGGCGACAAGGAAATTGCCGGTCGCGCGGCGATCGTCGCCTGGCTTCAGGAGCGCGGTGGTCCGGTCGGGACCGTGCCGGGCGCGATGAACACGCTGCTGATCGACGATCCGCTGGTCTCGCTTTCGATCGACGGCCGCTCGGCCAAGGGGCGCTGGCGTCATTTCGGCCTGATGGGCGACGGAAAGGGCGGCACCGCCATCGAAGGTGGGATGCACGAGAACCACTATGTGCTCGAAGGCGGCCGCTGGAAGATCGCGACGCTGCACTACTGGCCCGAGTTCGAGGGCAATTATGCGGATGGCTGGGGCAATGTGGGCGGGAACGCCCTGCCGATCGTCCCTTATCACTTCACGCCGGATTCGATGGGCGTACCGGTCCCCAAGCCGGATGGGCGGGCACCGAGGAGCGGCGTCTCGCTTGGCATGCTGGCCGCGCGGATCGCGGCGATGAATGCGCAGGACGACGTCCGCAATCTCCAGCACAGCTATGGCTATTATGTCGATCGCAAGATGTGGGACGACGTGGTCGATCTGTTCGCGCAGGACGGCGTGATCGAGATTGCCGGGGTCGGAACGTTCAGGGGCCGCGACGGCGTCCGCAAGGCCATGGAACTCATGGGGCCGGCAGGGCTTCGTCATGGCGAACTCAACGACAGGCCGCAATTTGGTACGATCGTCACCGTGTCGCCGGGCGCGGCCGAAGCCTATGCGCGCGGCACGGAAGTGGCGATGCTCGGGCAGGCCAATGAGGGCAAGGCGAGCTGGGAATTCAGCGTCTTCCGCAATCGCTTCGTCAGGGAAGACGGACTATGGAAAATCCGGGAGATGCGCATCCAGCCGTTGTTGAAGGCCGACTACAGGACCGGCTGGGGCAACGACGAGAGCGGGCGGACGTCGCCGGCTCCCCTGCCCGCCTTTCTCGGGCCGAATCCGGCGACCGGCAAAGCGGTCAATGCGGATGGGCAGACGATTGTTTCGGTGCGTCCCTTGACGAGCGCCGTCCGCGCTTCGGCAAGGCTTGCCGTGTCCAGCCTCGCCGATCTACGTCGGCGCTATCTGCGTTCACTCGCCTATGACGGGTCGATGAACGTCTCGGCGGCCTATGGCTTCTATCTCGACGATGCGCAGTGGGACGACATGTCCCGCATCTTCTCGATCAAGGGCAACAAGCAATCACCGTTCGCGGGCTATTATATCGGCCGGGACCGGATCGCGGGCGCCGCGACGGCACGCTATGGCGCGCAGCCTGATGCGAAGACCTACAGGCGTGGCATGATCCCTTATCACTGGCGGCCTCAGCCGGTCATCATCGCGTCGCATGACGGCCGCTCGACGAGCTTGCGCGCACGGCTGTTCCAGCCGTTCACCTCCAGGATCGACAAGGCATCGGGCAAGCCCAATCCCAATGCCATCAGTTCCGGCATGTATCCGAACGATCAGGTCGTTCTCGAAGACGGCGTCTGGCGGATGTGGACCTTGACCATCGACGAGCATTATTTTTCCTCGCCCAACTGGCAAGACGGCTGGGCTGCGGCGAAGGAACCCCCGCCGGGCGAACGGCCGCCGGCGAGTCCGCTCATGCAGCGTTACCCGCCCGATATCGCCATCACCGAACTCGGCCGGCGCGAAGAAGGCTTTCGCGGCGGGACAGGCACGACGATCACCTGGCCGGGCATTCTCCCCATGTGGTTCCATTACCGCAATCCCGCGAGCGGCCGGACGCCGGAGCGATACTGGCCCGACTGCGTGCCCTGCGAGATGCGGCCAGAGGCGAGGTTGACGGCGCATGGCTATCAGCTGCCGCCATCCGGCCCGCAGTCAGACGGCATCGCGGCAGAGAGCGGCAAGGCTGCCGGCCAGCCCTGAAGGCGGGGCATCAGTCGTTCTGCGATCCTGTGCGGCGTTTCGTTTGGTGAAACATGCGTTCGCAATTGAATCGATTGCCGTCGCGGAGGAAAACAGCCTCGGCCATTTCTGTCAAAAATACTCGACGAGTACGTTTCAATAAGTAAAACGATATTTCGATATTTGAGATTGAACCCGGTACAGCCGGAACGGAAGTGGGCCATGATACGGGAAGCACCCTCAGAGAAAAACAGCTCCATCCGCTCGGTCGAGCGCGCGATCGATCTCATCCAGGCTCTCAATCGCCGCCCTTTGTCCACCTTGCATGATCTGCACTGCGAGACCGGCCTGCCCAAGCCTTCGATCGTCCGCTTGCTGCGGACGCTCGAAGCTAAGGGACTGGCCGCGCAATCCTCCAGCTATGGCAGCTATCAGTTGCTCGGCCGGGTCAAGTCGCTGTCCAGCGGCTTCCATCATGATCCGCTGATCATCGAGGCGGCCGAGGACATCATGATCGACTTCACCAAGCGGGAGGGATGGCCCGTTTCGCTCGCGCTGTTTGACGTGAATGCCATGGTCGTGCGCGCCTGCACCATGCCCCTTACCTCGCTGGCGCTGATTCACTCCTCGCTCAATACTCGTCTGAGTGTCGTCAGCCGCGCGCTGGGGCGCGCGTACCTCGCCTTCTGTACGCCCAACGAGCAGAAGATCATCCTGGAGATCGCCAAGAACAACGACGATCCGGAGGATGAGGTGGCCCATAATCAGGAAGCGGTCGCGCGGATGATCGAGCAGGTGCGCGAGCGCGGCTATGCGACACGCGATCCGCTCATCCAGCCGCGATCCTCCACGCTCGCTGTACCGATCCGCCAGGGCGACCGCGTTGTCGCGAGCCTCGGCATGACATGGATTGCTGCGGGCATGCCGCTGCACAAGGCCATTGAGCAATATGCGCCGCGTCTCCGCGCGACCGCCGATTCCATCTCGCGCGAACTGGCAAGCCGCACGCCCAGCGCGCGCGTGCCGTTTCGTGTGCCGCTTGGTGAGCCCATCGCGGAATTGCCGGATCTCGATTGACGCTCTGCAACGCCCTGCCGCATTTCGGGGAACGCGCCTTCAGGCTTGGCTGTTCTTCCTATGCCCGGATCAATGGGCATGAAGAGGACCTGAAAATGGCAAATCAGAATCAGCAGAACGACCAGAACCGCCAGCAGAGCGGTGGTGACAAGCAAAACCAGCAGAATCAGCAGAACGATCAGAATCGTCAGCAAGGCGGTGGTGATCGCGAGAAGAGGGACGAACGCCAGGAAAATCAGCCTCAGCGCTGATCGTCCGATCGATCAGGGGACGGGCCGCCTTCGGGCGGCCCTTTCCTTTTGTGCAAGCAAGATGGTGGGCCCGGCAGGACTCGAACCCGCAACCTAGCCGTTATGAGCGGCCAGCTCTAACCATTGAGCTACAGGCCCCAAGCCATCAACCGGCAGCTGACACCGGCGAGCGAGGCGTTACCCCGCTCCCTCCCCATTTTGCAAGGGCCGTGGCAATCCGGTCAAAGGGCGGCGAGTAGCTCTTCCTGGCTCAGCGGCTGAACGTCGTGGCGCGCCAGATGATCGAGCACCTCGTCCCACCAGCGGTAGAAACGCTCCACGTCGGCGGCGTTGCGTGTGTAGGGCGTATGGCCCGGCTCGACCGTCGGCGAATGGAAGGAGAAGCTGAGGATCGGTACATCCTCGGCGATCAGGCTGTCTATCGCCGCGCAGCATTCGGCGGCGCTGATCCCCTCCGGTGTCAGCGGCACGCGCGAGAGCAGCCCAAAGCGCGAGAACGCACCGGCCAGCGCGCCGGTGCGCTGGAGACGCGGATGCAATTGCTCGCCCCAGGAGCCGAGATGGCCGACATAAGCGGTGGAGAGCGGGAGCTCGATCAGCTTGCCTTCCGGCCCGGCCCGATAAGGATGCAGCGGCATGCCGGAGAAGTCTGGGCCATGCTGGGCACGATAGTCGAACCGGCTGCGCACGGAGCTGTCCATACGGAAGCCCGCTTCCTCGAGCAGCCCAGCGGTATACGGGCCAACCCCATAGCGTCCGGCGCGATAGGCGAGCGGTCGGACACCCACACGCTCTTCGATCCGGTTGCGCAGCGCGATGAGCTTGGTGCGTTCCAGCGCGGGCGGAAGATTGCCGGCATAGCTGTTAAATGCGGAGACTTCCTCCTGGTGCGGCGGATTGACCCAGGGATGCAAGTGGGCGCCGACATCCGCGCGCCCCTCTTCGACCCAGGAGCGCAGGAGCGCGCTCGCGGCATCGTCGTCTATCACCGCATAGTCAGTGACATAGATCGGCTTCACGCCCGCGCTGCGGATGAACGCCTGAAAGCGCGCCATGCCGGCAACGACACTCACTTGCGTCGCGTTGCGGCTGAATGGCGCCGACCAGTCGAATTCCTCCTCCGTGTCGATCCACAGCATGAAGCGCCGCCCCATGGCCTGCGGCCAGGCGATCGCCGCGGCGGGCGATGGACGGTCGAGCAGATTGGCGACGGAGAGTGCCACTTTCGGGTGCCTTGCCTTGAAGTGATCGCAGGCTTGCCGGTCTAACGGAAAATTCCTGCTGTTGGCTTAAGCCATGGCGGGCCGGGCAGGCAAGCTCAGCGCAGATTCTCCTGATCGCCGTCGAATGCGGCGGCAGCGGGCAGGATCACCCCGAACACCTCCGGCGCGATGTCGAACGCGCCGCCGAGATGCGACGCGATACCGCGCACCAGCTTCAAGGTGAAAGCGAGGCCGAGCGGTGGAGCATCGCGCAGCTTCTGATCGACCAGATAGCCATGATCCAGCAGGTCGCGGTCGGCGAGGTCGCGCAGCGCCTTCGGACGCAGCATGACGAGGCCCACGGACGCGCCGACGGGATCGGCCGCAATGCGCAGCGTCAGGCGCTCCCCCTCGCCCAGCGCGGCATAGCCGGCACGGACAAGATGAGACAGCATGCGCTCGATCTGACTGCGATCCCCGCCGATCAGCGGCAGATCGGCTTCCGCCTCGATGTCGATGCGCGATGGGCCGTCAGGATCGAAGCTGGTGACGACCGACCGCAAGATGCCGGTCAGATCGACGCTCTCGGCGGCAGTGCGATGGTCGCCATGCTCGATGCGGCTTGCCATATCGAGATCGTCGAAGGTCGATGTGAGCGAATGGGCATCTGAGAGGATGCGCCGGGCCATGTCGCGATATTCGTCCGTGACCGGTCCCATGAGCTGCGCCTCGATCATCTCGGCATAGCCTTGAATGGCGTTGAGCGGCGTGCGCAGCTCGTGAATGAGCTGGCGTGTGCTGGCGGCCGACAGCCCTGCCCAGCCGCTGCCCTGCGCTGCCGGATTGGCGCGCACCATGCCTTCATACGCGAATTCGCGTCGCGCCGAGCCGGCATAGCCGAGGAAGCGGCCGCTGGCCCGATCGAAGCGTGGATCGGCAGCGATGCGCCATTCGCCCTCGAGCGGTCCATCCCCGATGGTGAAGCGCGCATGCTCGAAGGCCGCACGTCGCCGGAAGGCGCCCAGCGCCATGCCGTCAGCGCCATGGCGGCTGTCGAGCGCGGGCATGCCGATGCTCAATCCGGCCGCCGCAGCACGCGGTGCGCCGGACACGAAGCGCATCGTCCCGACCGCGTCCGTTTCGAAGGCGAACTCGGACACAGGCGGCGGTGCATACGCCGGCTCGCGCTGAACGGGCTCCAGCTCGGGAAGATCGTCCTCCACGGGAAGGGCGGGCGCATCCGGACGCAACGTCCGGGTTTCCTTGTAGCGCTCGATCTGCTCGACGATCCGGCCGATCTGGCTCGTTTCCGGGGTTTCCCTCGTCGCATCGGCCGCGACCTGCGTCAGTTCCAGCGCGTCGAGCATGTCCTGTGTCACCAGCGACGGCAAAGCGAGGTCGATCGACCCGAACTGGCGCAGCGTTGCCTTGGCGAGCGAGTCGAGGTCATCACGTCGGCGCAGAACGCTGCGCGCAAGCGGACCAAGATCGGGAATGATCGCCGCCCAATCCGCGTCGGTCAGACGCACACGGGCCATCATGGTGGAAACGAGCGTCGGATGATCCTGCGACAACAGGCGCACGAGCCCGGGCGAGCGCAGGCGAGGTCCGAGTTCGGCGACCGAGGCAATGCGCTGATCGACGCTGATCTGCGTGCGCATTTCGGCGACCATGCCGAGCACGATGTCGCGCTGCTCCGCGTCGAGCGCATTGGCCGAATCCGCGCCGGACACATCATATTGCGCGAGCAGATCGATGCACTGGCGCCAGCGCGTCACGGTCGCACTCGTCCCCTCGCCCATATTGGCGAGCACGGTGCGCAGAAGATCGTTGAAGCGCATGGCAGTCCCGGTTCCCATCGTTAACCGGTGACTAACCATGGTTACCGGCAGCGGCTAGGCGTTAAAAATGGGACGTTGCATTGTGGGACAATTTCGTTGTGGCGACATTATCTTCTGGTATATGTCGCGACAACGAAAGGAAATATCAGGCATGCCAGGCGCCGCCATCGACGAAATCGACCTGAAAATCCTCGACGCGCTGCAGGCTGACGGCCGCATGACCAACGTCGATCTGGCCGCGAAGGTCGGCCTGACCGCCCCGCCCTGCCTGCGCCGGGTCCGCACGCTGGAGGAGCGCGGCTATATCGCCTCCTATCATGCGCATCTCGATCCCGTCGCCCTGGGCTACACGATCACGGTGTTCGCCATGGTGAGCCTCAAGAGTCAGGCGGAAAGCGATCTGCGCGCCTTCGAAGCTTATGTGGCCGAGCTGCCGCAAGTGCGCGAATGCCATATGCTCAACGGCGAGATCGACTTCATCCTGAAAGTCGTCGCGCAGGATTTGCGCAGTTTCCAGCAGTTCCTGACCTCGAAGCTCACGCAGGCGCCCAATGTGGCGAGCGTCAAGACCTCGCTGACCATTCGCACGTCCAAGAACCTGCCGGGCGTTCCGATCGAGGAATGACGCCGAAGGGGATATGAAAAAGCCGGCGGAGGCAAGCCCCGCCGGCTTTTTCGTCAATGTCGTGAGCCGATCAGGCAGCCGGTGCTGCAGGCGCAGCCGCCGGCGCACTCACCCAGACCGACCAGAGATCGGCGATCTGCTTGCGCACGCCTGTGCCCTGAACCTTGCCGAAGGCTTCGGCCGCACCGGCCTTGTCGCCCGAGCGGGCGAGCGCGATGCCGAGGCGCGTGTTCACTTCATTGGCATCGACCCCGCCCTTGGTGAGGGCAAGGCGATAGAGCTCGGCAGCCTTGGCATATTCGCCATAGCTCAGGAAGGCGTTGGCAGCCGATGCGGCGGGCTTTCCGGTCGCGGCGGCGGCGGCGGCTTTCTCGGACGCCGGCAGCGACGCCTTGTCCTTGGCGATGCTGCCATTGGCGAGCTGATAGAGATCGCCGAGCGCGGCCTTGTCGATCTCGCCACTGGCGCGGCCGGTGTCGATGACGCTCTTCACTTCGCCCGGAAGGCCCAGACGCCAGGCGGCTTCGGCATATTCATTGTAGCTATAGGCGTTCTGCAGCGACTTGCTCGACTGCATGAGGCGCAGCAGGTCGATATTCTCGTCGCGCGTCATGGTCGAGTTGCTGTCCTGCAGCATGCGCAGGGCGAGACGCCAGTTTTCCGCCGTGCCGGCATGGGCGAGCGCGAGCTTGGTCCACGTGCCGGCGCCCGGATCGCTGCTGTTCATCGCCATGCGGAAGCCGAGATTGTACCAGCTCGGATCGGCTGCCTTGCCGGTTGCCTGCTCGGTGTCGATCGCCTGCTTGAGATAAGGCAGGCCCTGCTGGATGAGCTGCTTGCCGGCAGGCGTGTATTGATTGTTGGCGATGTGCGCGCGCGCCTCGGCGAAATAGGTGTTGGCGAGCTGCGCCGTCGTGCCCGAGCCGCCGAAACCGGCCTTGGCCGCGGCATCGAGATGCGTGCGGGCGCCGGCATAGTCATTGCTCTTCAGCGCGAACTGGCCGACATAATAATGGAATTTGCCGACGTCGGCCGCGGGCGCCATGCCGGAGGCGAGGATCTGCTCCAGGCCCTTGCGCTGCAGCGCTTCGTCCTTGAGGCCGAGGCCGATGTTCAGCGTGAGCTGGCCGAGGAAATAGGTGTCGTCCGGCTTGGTCGCCGTCTGCGCGATCTCTTCGGCCTTAGCCTTGGCACCGGCGAAGTCGCTGGCGGCCGTCAGCTTCTGCAGTGCTTGCGCGCCGGGCATGAAGCCCTTGCTCAGCGACAGCTTCGGCGCGGCATTCTGCTCGGCCTTCTCATCTTTCTTCTTTTGAGCCATCGCGCTCGACGGCACGACCAGACCGACCGAGACAGCGGCCAGCGCGATCGACAGGGCGGTGTTGGACAACAAGCGCATCAATCATTCCTCCAAACCAAGATCAAAATGTCTGCTCGCCGGGATCGAAGGCCGGACATTCAGTCACGGATTTCCTCATGGCGATATGTGCGTGAACCGCGTTTGAACGCCCTATAACCCCGCTTGTTAAGCTTGTCATCGGGGGCAATCACATAGCGGCGGCCGATTTTCGCGGAAATTGCCCGGCCAGTCGCTGCCAGCTTTCAGCGTCCGGATCGCCGGACAAGTGCGCGAGATCGGCGCCGCGCCATGCCCAGGACGGATCGGGCGATTTGCCTGCGGTCATCTCCATGGCAATGGCCCGGCGCAGATGCGGCAGGCCCTGACGCACGAGCGCCTTGCCGGTGGCATCGAACCCCACTCCCTCGCGATGCTCACCGGCCTCCCCGAAATAGGCCTCGGCCAGATGGAGCAGCGTCCTCGTGTTTGCGGGCGCGATATCCGCGGCGGCCATGAGATGAAGGCGCGCACTAACGAAATCCCGCGCATTGAGCGCGAGCGAACCGGCATAGTCGTGATAGCGGGCAGCATCGGCCGGCGCAGCGAGTCCCGTCTCCAGCAGCATGGCGAGGCCCTTCCGCTGCAGCCCTTCGTCGTTGAAATATCGGCCGATCTCGAGCTGGAAGTTGCCGAGCAGATGGCGATCGGCCGGCGTCTCGGCGTCGCCCGGCAAATCCGCCAGCTTATTCCTGGCCCCGATGAAGTCGCCCTTGCGCACGAGGTCCTGAACGATCCGGCCTGACGGGGCGAACCGCGCGCTCGGCACCAGCTTCATCGTCGTTTCCCGTTGGGCGGTCACGGGCGTCGGGCATGTCAGCAAGACGGCAGCGATCGACAGGCTGCGCAATGACGTGGAAATGGAAAGAAGCGCGTTCATCGGCTCTCTTTTGCGACTACCGACCTGTTATCAGAGAGATGGCGAATGTCAGCGATGAACGGCGGCAGGCCGTCGCGCGGTTGGCGCGGTGCATCCCGGTTCCGTGCCCTTCGGCCGGTGGCCGGAGCAGCCTGCGCTTCGCCCCCTCGGCCCTCGCTCCGTGAACGATCACGGTCCCGGCCTCACTTGCTTCCTTTCGCTATGGACGCCGATGCCGGTGCCGTGGACAGTCTGTCCGCCTCTTCAGTCGCCCCATTTTTGCTGGCAATCCCATGCCCCGGCGTCTAGGCATTCCCATCTCATTTTTCATGCAACAACCATAAGAGAAAACGTTTGAGCAGCGACGAGCCATCCCTCGGCGAACCTTCCGATATCAGCCCGATCAACATCGTCGATGAGATGAAGTCGAGCTATCTCGACTATGCCATGTCGGTCATCGTTTCGCGCGCCCTGCCAGACGTGCGCGACGGCCTGAAGCCCGTGCATCGCCGCATCCTCTGGGCGAGCCACGAGGGCGGCTTCGTCGCCGGTCGGCCGTACCGCAAATCCGCCAAGATCGTCGGCGACGTGATGGGTAATTACCACCCGCATGGCGACTCCGCGATCTACGACGCGCTGGCCCGACTGGCGCAGGACTGGTCGATGCGGGTCATGCTGATCGACGGCCAGGGCAATTTCGGCTCGATGGACCCCGATCCGCCGGCCTCGATGCGTTACACCGAGGCGCGCCTCGCCAAGGTGGCGACGACCGCGCTGCTCGCGGACATCGACAAGGATACGGTCGATTTCCAGGACAATTACGACGGCTCGCATCAGGAGCCGACGGTTCTCCCGGCGCGCTTCCCGAACCTGCTGGTCAATGGCGCCGGCGGCATCGCGGTTGGCATGGCGACCAACATTCCGCCGCATAATCTCGGCGAAGTGCTGCGCGCCTGCAAAGCCTATATGGACAATGGCGCGATCAGCCTCGAGGAACTGATGGAGATCATTCCCGGTCCGGACTTCCCGACCGGCGCGATGATCCTGGGCCAGTCCGGCGCGCGCAATGCCTATTCGACCGGTCGCGGCTCGATCATCATGCGCTCGCGCTACGAGATCGAGAATCTGCGCGGCGACAAGCAGCAGATCGTGCTGACCGAGATTCCCTATCAGGTCGGCAAGTCGGGTTTGGTCGAGAAGATCGCCGAGGCCGCCAAGGACAAGCGGATCGAGGGCATCAGCGACATTCGCGATGAGTCCAACCGCGAGGGCGTGCGTGTCGTCATCGAGCTGAAGCGCGATGCGACGCCGGACGTGGTACTGAACCAGCTCTGGCGGCACACGCCGGCGCAATCGAGCTTCCCGGCCAATATGCTCGCGATTCGCGGCGGCCGGCCCGAGACGCTGACGCTGCGCGACATCATCGAGAGCTTCGTGCGCTTCCGTGAGGAAGTGATCACGCGGCGCACCAAGTACGAGCTGGCCAAGGCGCGCGAGCGGGCACATTTGCTGCTCGGTCTCGTCATCGCCGTGTCGAACCTCGACGAGGTCGTGCGGATGATCCGTGCCTCCTCGAGCCCGGCGGCGGCGCGCGAAGCGCTGATGGCGCGCGATTGGCCGATTGCCGATATCGCGCCCTATATCCGGCTGGTCGAGGCGCAGGAGGCCGAGATCGAAGGCGATAGCTATCGTCTTTCGGAGCTTCAGGTCCGCGCCATCCTCGACCTGCGCCTGCATCGCCTGACGGCGCTCGGCCGCGATGAAGTCGGCAGCGAGCTTCAGGGCCTCGCCACCGCGATCGAGGGGTATCTGGAGATCCTCGGCAGCCGCATCCGCCTCTACGAAGTGATGCGCGAGGAATTCGACGCGATCGAGGCCGAGTTCGCGACGCCGCGCAAGTCGACCATCGCACCTGCTGCCGATGGCATCGAGGATGAGGACCTGATCGAGCGCGAGGACATGGTCGTGACCGTGACCATGACCGGCTACATCAAGCGCACGCCGCTCGACACCTTCCGCGCGCAAAATCGCGGCGGCAAGGGTCGCGCCGGCATGGCGACCAAGGATGAGGACGTCATCACTGAGCTGTTCGTCACCTCGACGCACACGCCGGTGCTGTTCTTCTCCACCGCCGGCAAGGTCTATCGCATGAAGGTCTGGCGTCTGCCCGAGGGCGGCCCGGCGACGCGCGGGCGGCCGATGATCAACCTGCTCCCGCTGGCGGAGGGCGAGACGATCCAGACCGTGCTGCCGCTCCCCGAAGACGAAGCGGAATGGGCGAACCTTCACGTCATGTTCGCGACCGCAAGAGGGTCGGTGCGCCGCAACTCGATGGACGCCTTCTCGAACATCCCGTCGAACGGCAAGATCGCCATGAAGTTCGAGGGCGAGGATGCGGACGACAAGCTGATCGGCGTGGCGCTGCTGACCGAGGAGGACGACGTCCTGCTCGCCTCGCGTCAGGGCAAGGCGATCCGCTTCCGCGGCGACGACGTGCGCGAGTTCCAGAGCCGGAACTCCACCGGCGTGCGCGGCATGACGCTGAAGGACGGCGACGAGGTCATCTCGCTCTCCATTCTGCACCGCGCTGGCATCGCCGACATGGACGAGCGCGAGGATTATCTACGCTTCGCACCGTGGAAGGGCGAGAAGGAAGGCGAGCCGACCATGTCCGCCGAGCGCTATGCGGAATTGCGCGCACGCGAGCAGTTCATCCTCACAGTCTGCAGGAACGGATACGGCAAGCTCAGCTCGGCGTTCGAGTATCGGCGCACGGGGCGCGGTGGTCAGGGCATCACCAATATCGACAATATCGAGCGCAACGGCCTTGTCGTCGCCAGTTTCCCGGCCACGCAGGAAGACCAGCTCATGCTGGTCACCGATCAGGCCAAGCTGATCCGGATCGGCCTCGACAGCCTGCGTGTCATCGGCCGTGGCTCGGCGGGCGTGCGCCTGTTCGACGTCGCGCAGGACGAGCATGTGGTGAGCGCCGCACGCATCGAGGAAAGCTCCGAAGAGACGGCGGACAGCGAAGAGCCGGAAGCCTGAAGAAAAAACGAGCGGCGGCCGGCACATCGGCCGCCGCCGCTCAAGGCCGCGGGGACGGGTCGCACATCATCCCCGCGGTATCGCGACCGGAACACTCGAGTCCGCCGTCATGGGAAGACAAGAGCAGGAGGGATCGACGCAGGCACCGGGCCCCACCCCCGGCTCCCCGCCTCGACCGTTCCGGCCAAGCAATGCATCCTCACTCAGCTAAGCGCGAATTCTCCGGAAAACGGGCCAGTCATCGGGGCAAATAATTTCGCGCGCCTCGGTCAGATGGTCGCCATGGCCGCCGTGCATTGCTTCGCGCGCACCTCCTCGACCTGCTTCGAGGCGCTCATGAGGTCGAGCGCGGTGAGCTTGCCGCGCGCCCTGATGACGGCAATGAGCTGCCGCGCCTGCTCATAAGTTGCGCAGGCTTCCGCGCGTCGCCCATATTGGATCTGGAGATCGCCAAGGCCCTTGATGGCCACCATATAGTCGCGCATCCGCATGGGATCGTCGGGCCGTCGATCGAGATGGGTTTTGCGCTCGGCGATGTTGGCCCGGATGATCGCGATGCCGGTATCCACCTCACCGGCCTGTGCCAGCGCCTGACCACGCGCATTTTCGGAGATGCGGACCATGCGGCGCGCATCCTCGTCATCGGGATCGGCCGCGAGGATTTCCTTCGTGCGCCGTGAGCTTTCGGTGAGTACCGCCACGGCCTCCCTGGGATCACCGAAGCCCGCGATGGAACTGCCGAGAGCCCACTGCGCCCGCGCGATCCGGCGGTTCATGATCTGATCGCCGGGATGCGTCTTCTCATAGGCCAGCAGTACGGCGAGCGCGTCCCGATAGGGCGGCAGCGACTGCTTCTCGCTGATCGAGTAGTAGATCGCCTCGGCATAGAGATCGAGCGCCGTAGAATGCGCGATGACATGATCGCGAATCGCGTCGCGCGGGATGTAAGAAAGCGCCGTGCGCGCCGACCGGATTGCCTCGGCATAGTCCGAGTTCCATTGCTGGGCGACGGACAGCTCGATGAAATATTGCGCGCGCAGGAAGTCGGGGCTGCCCTTCGCTGGCTCCAGCAACTTGTCTGCCCGTGCGAGATCGGCGAGCGCCGCCTGCACGTCGTTGCGCGCGAAGCTGTTGAGACGTGCGCGATCGAGCAGGATGCGGATTGTCAGCAGACGTGCCTGCTCGCCGACAAGTCCATCGACGAGCCTTAGCGCCTTGCCGAGATTGTCGTAAGCGGCCTGCGTCAGGCCGAGATTGGGCACGCCCGGCTTGCCCTGCGCTTCCGCGACGCGCTGCAGGCCCTGCGCCGCCTCCAACCGGAGATCGGCCGGCGCCTTCGGGCTCGCGGCGAGCCGATCGAGATAGAATTGCGCCGCCTGCACGGTCCGGCTGCGCACGGCGAACGTGCCGGGACGGCTCGCAAGCTGGGCAAGCAACTCGTCCGAGACAAGCTTGGCCGCACCGCGCGCATCGACGAAACGGGCCTGCGCTTCCTGGTTTGCCCGATCGGCCATCAGCGCATTGCGCGTCGCGATGCCCGCCAGCCCGCCCAGCATGGCCAGCGCCACGCAAGTCGCGATAACGCCCATCCGATGGCGGGCAATGAACTTGTCGGCACGATAGCGCAGGGTCGCAGGGCGAGCCGCGACCGGCAACTGATCGCTCCAGCGATCCAGATCGGCGATCAGGGCGGCCACGCTGCCATAGCGATCGGCCTCCTCGGGCGCCCTCGCATTCTCGGCAATGGCCTTGAGGTCGGGGTCGGCCGTGCGCGTCAGCTCCGCCAGGATGCAGCCGAGCGCGAAGAGATCGTCTCCCGTGGTTGGCGTGTGCCCGGCGAGGCGCTGCGGGCTCGCGAAGTCGCGTGTCATCGGCAACACAAGACCGGTCGTGTCAGCATCATCCTCGATCAGCCGCGCAATGCCGAAATCGAGCAGCTTCACGCGCCCCTGCCTGTCGACGAAGATGTTCGAGGGCTTGAGATCGGCATGCACGACGAGCCGCGAATGGGCGAACTGAACGGCATCGGCAGCCATGACGAAGATGCGCACCCGCTCCTTGAGAGCGAGCGGCTCCGCAGCCTCGTCGATCGGCACGCCGTCGACATACTCCATCACGAGATAAGGCGTGTGGTCGGGCGTGATGCCGCCATCGATCAATCGCGCGATACTGGGATGTTCGAGCCGGGCGAGAATCTGCCGTTCGGCGCGGAACGCCGCGCCCGCCAGATTGACGAGGCCCGGCCGGATGAATTTCACCGCGACCTTCTGATCGTAGAGCCCGTCGTTGCGCTCGGCGAGCCAGACACCGCCCATGCCGCCCATGCCGATGCGCCGGACCAGGCGAAATGCACCGACCTGCTCGGGCGGTGGAGAGAGATCGCTGGTGATCAGGCCGCCGGGAAACTGGGTTGGCAGCACGATTTCGGAATCCTGCATCGCCGCCTTGAGCGCCGTTACGCGGTCCTGCACCGCCTTCGGTTCATGGGCGAGAAGCGCGGCCTCGGCCTGATCATCGAGCGGGGAGTCGAGCAGTTGCTCGACAAGCGCGAGAGCGCGCTGCTCGACTTCAGGCGACCGAGACATGCTCCCCTGCCTTCAAATAATCGTGCAGCCAGGCGCGCGCGGCCTGCCAGTGGCGCTTCACCGTCCGCTCGGGAATGCCGGTCTGCTTCGCCGTCTCCTCGACCGTGAGGCCGAGCGTAAAGCGCATCTCGACGATCAGCGCGTGGCGCTCGGAATAGACCTGCAGCGCGGTCAGGGCGGCGTCTAGATCGGACAGGTCGACCAGCGTCGTCGCCGATCCGCCCGGCCATTCCGTCAGCACGGTCGGCGCACGGCGCTTGGCTGCTCCGGCCTTTCGCACCTCGTCGATCAGTATGCGCCGCATCGTGCGGGCCGCCAATGCCAGCAAATGCCCCCGGTCCTCGATGGACAGTTCCTCGTTCGAGAGGATCAGGCGAATGGCAGCGTCGTGGGCAAGGTCGGTGGGCTGGATTTGCGCGGCCATGCCGTCACCCGCCAGGATGCGGCGCGCAACCCGGCGCATGTCGTCATAGCATTGCGTCAGCAGGCGTTCCGCCTCCCGCGCCGGCTCGCGCGACCTCGTTTCCATGCCCTGAATTATCCCACCAACGGCATATATCGATGATTTAGAACAGGTCGTCGCGGCGCGCCAGCCTGTCAACCATGAGCGCCCGGTCAAAATGGGACGAACGGAGGGCTGCCCCCTCGCCGGCTTGACTTGCCGCGACGATGGCTTTCAATCGGCGCTATGGCGCAGACTGGCGACAATATTGAGCTCGAAGGCATGCTCGTGCGTGACGGGGCGGGTTTCGCGATCCGCGTGGAGCGTGGCGTGCTGTTTCATCTTCAGCTGCATCGTGTGCCGGTCGATTGTGTCGAGAAGCGCGTGCGCGTCATCGGGACCCTGATCGGCGAGAGACTGATCGAAGCCGATGGAGTGGCGGCCGCCTGAGCCGAACAAAGTCCGGATCCCGCAGGGGAGCCACGGGATCCGGTATCAAGTTAGCAAAAGGATGATGCTCGAAATGGACAAAGTCCGCCCGGAGGATCGATCTTTTTTCCGAAGGGGGCAAAATGCTCAAAGCCGCACGCGAATTCCGCCCCTGAAGCGCATGCCGAACGTGTCGAAGAACACCGGGCTGGTCGGATAGGCCGACAGAAGCCCGTTTGCGCCGCCGCCCGGCGCGACCGGCGGCTTCACGTCGAACAGATTGTCGATCGCCCCGAAGATCTCAACATGCCGGTCGGCTTCACCCAGCGATATGGCATGGGACATTGCGAGGCCGACATAGGTCGCGGAGGGCACACGGTTGATGTTCACGCTGTCCGGGCCGGTCGGGTCGTAGCGCGGGTCATCGGGGCCGATCCATTCCCGGTTGAGCGCCGCCTTGCCGACATGGCGCACGGTCAGTGTCGTGTTGAACGGTCCGTTGTCGTAAGCGAAGATTCCCTGCCACATCCATTTCGGCATGGGGTTGAAGTCGCCGCCGTCAATGACCGGGCCGGACTGGCCCGCATAGTCGAGCGGCGGCACGAGCAGCGATTGCTGCGCGACCAGATCGTACTGGTGGTTTGCGAGCAACCGCAGGTCGAGATTGCCCTTGACTCGACCGGACAGGCGATCGAGCGGCAGACGATAGAAGACTTCGAAATCGAAGCCCCGCACGTCGATGCTCGCACTGTTCACCTGATAGGCATCGATGCGGACAATGTCCTGCGGCGTGGCGAAGCTGATCCGGTCGCAGAGAATCCGGGAGCCGCTGCACAGATCGACGATCCGCTGCGCGGTCAGCGACGAGATCGCGTCCTTGAGCATGATCTGATACCAGTCCGCCGATAACCGCAGGCCCGGTATGAAGGGCGGCGAGATGACAAGTCCGGCGGTGATCGTGTCGGCGCGCTCCGGTTTCAGCGCGAAGCTGCCGCCGCTGAACACAGGCGTTGCATCGGTCTTGTCGAGACCCGGAATATTGGGATTGAGCACCCTGCCCTGCACCGTGGTCGGATCGGTCGGCGCATTCTTCAGGAACAGCTCGCGGAAGCCGGCCGCGCGAATGTCGCGCGACATCGTGGCGCGAATGCGCAGTCCATCGACGGGGTCGAAGATCGATCCCAGCTTCCAGCTCGTCGCCTCGATGGATTTCGATGCGCCCGTCCCGCCAGGGCCGGTGTCGCTGCTGAAATTGCGCGTATAGCGCAGCGCCCCGTTCAGTTCGAACAGCTTGCCGAACGACGAATCTCGGAAGATCGGTACGTTCGTCTCAACGAAACCCTCGGTCACGTTGATGGCGCCGCCATAGTCGAGACCGAAGGAGAAGGCGAAATCATTGGCGTTGATGCCGTCGTGGGTCACCTCGCCCTTCTCGGCCCGATAATCGATGCCGGCCGCCACCGAGATCGGGCCGGCGCTTCGATCTGCTGCCAAAGCACCTTGCACGCTCGCCGAAAGGGCGTGCTGGCGATATTTGAACTGCTCATCGACTGGTCGCCAGACATAGTCGGTTGCCGCTTCGCTGAGATTTCCGAGGCCGAACAGGTTCATCGGCGCACAGCCGATCGCCACCGGATCGGGATCGGCCTTCAGCGTCTCGGCACAGACGATCTGCCCAGCCGCATTGCGAACGGCGTCCAGTGCATAGATGAAGGCCTGATTGTGGCGCGAGCGGGTGAGCTGCGAGTGTCGCCGGTTCTCCCCATATTGATAATAGAAATCCAAGCGCCAGCCGGGCAGCAGCGCGCCCCGCGCACCAATCACCCCGCGGAAGATCCGGGCATCTGCGATATTGTCGTTGCCGACTTCCGCATCGACATCCTTGCCGAGGCTGAAATTGGCACCGTCAAGCAGCGTCACCAGCGATGCGGGCAGAAAGGCGTTGGTCGCCTTGACCGCGAAGTTGGACCGGGCGGCGGCGGCAAAGCTCACGCTGCGCGACTTGCGTCGCGAATAGGACAGCTCCGTGAACAGCGTGAGCGCGTCCGTGGCCTCGAAACTCGCCGATAAATAGGTCGCGTGGCGCTCGACAGGCGTCTGGATCAGCGGATCAGCATAGGTCGAGACCCCATCGCCGCCCTGCCGCTGTCCGCTGACACCCTTGGGCACGTAACGCCCCGGATCGAAATCGACGATGCCAGTGCCATCCGCGGTGAAGCGCTTGTCCACGGCCGCCAACGGAGGATTGATCGCCAATGTGGTCGAGGTTGCCGCCGCGACGAGATTGCGTACTACACCGTAGGGCGTGTTATACGCGACCCGCGAGTTCGGGCCGACAATGAAATTCGGTTGCCCGTAACCCGCCGAACCTGGAACATTGTAACCGGACGCATTTGCCGCATTGTTCAGCGTTCCGGGCTGAATCGCGTTCGCATTCGTGTAGACGTCCCAACTTTCGGCGCACCAGGCGCGCTCCGGTGCGCAATGCCCGATGCCCCGCTGGTCCTGATATTCCCCGCCCAGTACGAGCCGGCCCCTGCCTCCGGCGAAACCCGTTCCGAAGGCGGCGCCGACGTGGAAAGTCTGGCCGTCGGCGCGCGACGTCCGTCCATGATCGGCCTGCGCCCGGAAGCCGGTCAAACGATCGTCGAGGACGATATTGACCACGCCTGCCACTGCATCCGAGCCATAGGCTGCCGATGCGCCGCCCGTCACCGTTTCGATCCGCGCGATCATAACGGAGGGAATCAAGTTGAGATCGACCGCCCCGCCGTCCGATGTCGGAATGAACCGCCGGCCGTTCACCAATGTCAGCGTGCGCGTGCCGAAGCTGGGGTTGAGACCGCGCAGATTGGCGTAAAATGCGCCGATATTGCCGTCGATCTTGTTGCCCGAGGACGCATCGGACTGCGTCGCGACATTTTGCGGGATCAGGCGGACGGCGTCGGATGCGTTGCCATGCCCGAGTTCCTGCATCAGACTCGCGTCGATCACCGTCAGGGGAACGGGGGAATCATAGCCGTCCGTGCGCAGGCGCGATCCCGTGACGAAGATGTCCGGCAATGGTGCAAGGCGCGGCGCAAGATCGCGCGCGAGCTCGGCGTCCGTCGCGGCCCGCTGCATCCTTGGCGCGGGCCGCTCCGCCGAACGCCGGCGGGGCCGAGCCGCGACGCGCGGCGGTGTGGGGTCGAGGCCCAGCGTGATCGAGTTGTTGCTGTCGGCGACGATCCGCACGCCAGTGCCCTCCAGCATGGCGCGCAGGGCGGCGCGAATGTCGAGCTGGCCCCGAATGGCCTTGGTGCGAATCGAACGCAGGCTGCGCCCGGGCGCGACGATCTGGATACCCGCTTGCCGTGCGAAGGTCGGGATCGCCCGATTCGCCGGCTGGCTGGGTATGTCGAAGCTGCGCTGCTGCGCCATCGCCGTCTCCGGCACGCAGCACGCCATCGCCACGAAACTACAGGCAAGGATGGCCGCTCTCGGCAAGCTACTCGCGTCTCCCCCAATGCGCCCGCTTATCGTGCGGGTCGTGGTGACCAGACGCCGGGCCGACGGAAAACTCGGCGCGACCGGATCAGCGCGTCAGTATAATATTGCCGGCGGTCTTTTGCATATGAAGATTGAGACCCAGCGCGACGGCCTGGGCAAAACCTTCCGGATTATTAGCGGCATAGAGGCCGGTGACAGTTTCGGCGGCGACGGCCGGGTCGGCAATGCGGATATGCCGGTCGCTATAGCGCGCGAACTGCGCGACTGCCTGGCTGAGCGGCGTATCCTCGAAGGACAGCATGCCTTCCTGCCAGGCCAGCTCGCGCTCGAGAGTCCCGGCCGCCACCTTGCCATCAATCATCACTCCGTCCGGCTTGATCACCGCGCGCATATTGGCGCCAAGATGCCGCGTGTTCCGCCCGAGGAAGCTGCTTTTCGCGACATCGACATTGCCGTCGCACACCTTGACCTCGGGCGCGCCCGCCTTGAGCCGGCATACCGCGAACGTCGCGCTCTGCGCCCGGACCGACATTTCGCCGGTCTCGACCGTGAATGCCGGCCTCTTGGCGGTAGCGACCTTGAACAGGGCCTCACCATGGACGAGTTGCACGTGGCGATGCGTGTCATCGATCGTCACGGCGATGCGGGAGTCCGTGTTCAGCGTCACCGTGGAACCGTCGCTCAGCGGCACGAGGCGGACTTCCCCCCTGCCCGTTTCATAGACCACCGCCGCCGCACGCTGTGTCGGCAGCAGGACGGCAAAGGCGCCGGTCGCCGCGACCGCCGCCCCCCCCATCAGCATCCGCCGCCGCGTCAGGAACGGCGCGGCAGGTGCTTCGAGGGAGTCCGGCGCAACGGCTTCGCTGGGCACGCTCTCGAAACTCGAAGGTTCGAAACCGGCACCCAGCGCCCGCGCCCGTCTGACATGGACGAGGACCGCCTGGGCGCGGGCAAAGGCACCCACCCGGCGGATGTCGCACTCCAGCCATTGCTCGAATTCGGTTTGCTCTGCCTCGCCCGGACCAGCCTCGTCGAACCGCATTGCCCATTGGGCTGCAGCATCGTCAATCTCGGCGCTGGTCTCTCGTCTCGACATGATGAGGCGGTCGGATCCTTACGACAGGGTCTTGCGATCCATCCTTAGATGCATCGGGACCTTCCATTCCGCCTCTGCCAAGTTGTCGCACAAAGGTCGATAGGCTTTTCGCCAGACTTTTCTGAACCGCATTGGCTGTCATGCCCAGACGCGCGCCGATTTCGCGGTGCGAAAGATCATGCGCGAACCGCAGGGTCATCGCCATCTGACTGGCCTTGGGAAGCCGCGCGATCATCGTCGCGAGCAGGCGGAGTTGTTCCCGGTCGGATGCCTGCACCTCCGGTCCGGGCTCGTCGGACGCCACTGCCAGCTGATCGAGCTGCTCGACCGCCTGGATCGAGACGACGCGGGAGCGCCGCACATGCATGAGAATGATGGACCGGGCGATCTGGAAGAAATAGGCTCTCGGGTTGCGGATCCGCTCGACGTCATCCAGCGTCGAGAGCTTGGCGTAGGTTTCCTGGATGACGTCGTCGACGTCGAGGTCGTCAGGGAATCGCCAGCGGCAAAGTTGCGCGCGCAGGCTGCGCTCATGCGGCAGGATATGGCGGCCGAGCCATGCCGCGCGTTCATTCGAGAAATCGAACCTCCCAGCCACGAGCGCGCCGTGCCCCCTCCGATCATCGTCTTGTTTGGGCAGGATGTTAGCCGCTCACAATTGGCTCACAAGTGAATTAAACGGCATTGCTGATGAGGACGGAACCACGTCTTGCCTCAAACGGAAAGCGCAGCCAAGTCGCCCCGGCCGCGCTTCCAAAAAGTCGATCCGAGGCCGTTTCAGGCGAACGCAATGCTCGTCCTGCGGCGACGCATCGCGGCCCCGACGATCGCGAAGCCGCCGATCATCATGGCCCAGCTGGCGGGCTCCGGCACCGGCGTGATGCTGAAGTTCGAGACCTCGATCGCGTCGATCGCCTGCGCATTGGCAAAACGTGCGGTCAGGATGAATTCGCCCGGATCAGTTTTGAAATAGACCTGCTGCGCGAAGCTCTGGTCACCGGCGGTCTCGGAGAAGGCCATGCTCACGGGCGAGAAGACGAACGCACCCAAGGTGGTCGTGAGTGTCAGGCGATTGCGAACGTCGGGCGACCCCCAGAGAAACGACAGATAATCGGTTCCGGGCGCGAAGGTCAGCAGCGCGATCGCGCCCGACGATGGGCCGGCTGCCAGAAAATTGCCGACCGTGCCGACCGGTATGGACGCGATTGGCTGATCGCTGGAATAAACCGTGCCGCCGGTCAGCGTCGCGACCGAGCCGCCATTTAGCCCGGCCGAGGTCAGCGTCAGGATCGGGCCGCCGCCGCCAAGACCCGAAACGAGCGCGTTGGCTGACATCGGCATGGCCAGCGCGCTGGCGCACAGAACAAGACGAGCGAACTTCATGTCACCACTCCCACCAATTCTCATCCCATCGAAAATCTCGCACAATTCATCGGGATGTCAAACGGTTATTGCGCCGTTCAGGATCATGTCCTTGAAAGATACGGATTCCCCGAGAACTGTTAATTTGTGAGCACAAATGAACGCCCCAGGCCTTCCTGGCCCGGAGACATCTGATAAATCGGAAAGTTGTCAGGCATACGCATCGCTCGTCTTGCGGCGACGCATCGCGGCGTCGGCAAGGTCGCGCCAATCAGCGCACGGCATATGCACGTTCAGCATTATGTTTTGGAAGGAAATGGTGGAGCCGAGGGGGATCGAACCCCTGACCTCTACACTGCCAGTGTAGCGCTCTCCCAGCTGAGCTACGGCCCCGATCATTTGATGGCGATGGATGGGCCCATCGCCGCGAGGCGTCGCCTTTATGTCAGGCCCCGCCTCGCTGCAAGTCCAATTTCAATAGGCTGGTAAAGTTAACGTTGCCTCAATTTTCTTCGTCGCTGTCGTCACCGGCCTCGACGCCGAGATCGTCGTCGCCGCCAAGGTCGACGTCGTTATCCGGCGACCCTTCGGCGTCATCGACATCGATATCGATGTCCAGATCGTCATCGGCATCCGTGTCCGTTTCGGCCACGACCGCGGCCTGCTTGGGCAGTTCCTCGAACGGCAGCGGCTGCTTGGACTTGAGCACCGGCTCGGGCGTCCAGACGTTGCCGCACTCGATGCAGGTCACGGGCTCGTCCTTGCCCAGATCGTAGAAGCGTATCGCGCACTTGGGGCAGGTCCGCTTCGTTCCCCATTCAGGCTTCACCATGTGCCGCCTCTATCCTTCCAAAAGAAATGAAATCGTGCGCGAACAGGTCGCCCTGCCGCGAAGTGTCGCGCGCCTTGCCATAGCAGGTCCGCGCTGTCAAAAGCAGTTGGCCATTTTTCTTTCGCCGCGTGCGACTGTCGCTACGACGGCCCGTTTTCCGGATTGCAACGTTCCATGACAGAGATTGCGCGCAACATGCTCTTCGAGCCTGGTGCTCCGCTTCGCGGCACCGCGCAGGTGCCGGGCGACAAGAGCATTTCCCATCGCTCACTCATGCTCTCCGCGCTCGCGGTCGGCGAGAGCCATGTCTCCGGCCTGCTGGAAGGCGAGGATGTGCTGGCCACCGCCGCCGCCATGCGCGCGCTCGGCGCGCAGATCGAGCGGAACGAGAACGGTGTCTGGCATATATATGGCGTCGGCGTGGGCTCGCTCACGCAGCCCCAGACCGCACTCGACATGGGCAATAGCGGCACCTCGACCCGCCTGCTCATGGGCCTGCTGGCCAGCCACAACCTCACCGCGACCTTCATCGGCGACGCAAGCCTCAGCAAGCGCCCCATGAGTCGCGTGACGACGCCGCTCGGCCTCATGGGCGCGGAGTTCATGAATGCGCCCGGCGGCCGCCTTCCGCTCACGATGCGCGGCCTCGTGCCCGCCGTGCCGATCGAATATCGTCTGCCGGTCGCGTCCGCGCAGGTGAAGTCGGCCATTCTGCTGGCCGGCCTCAACGCACCGGGGATCACCCGTGTCATCGAGCCGGTCCCGACCCGCGATCATAGCGAGCGCATGCTTCGGGGGTTCGGCGCGCAGCTTGAGGTCGAAGTCGAGCCGGACGGTACGCGGATCATTTCCGTCACCGGTGAGGCCGAATTGCGCCCGCAGACGCTCGTCGTGCCGGGCGACCCCTCCTCCGCCGCCTTCCCTGTCGTCGCGGCGCTCATCACGCCGGGCTCGGAGGTGACGGTCACCAATGTCGGCATGAACCCGACGCGCACCGGCATCTTCCGCATGCTCCAGGCAATGGGCGCGGACCTCAGCATCACCAACGAGCGCGAGGTCGGCGGTGAACCGGTTGCGGATCTGGTCGCACGGCACAGCGCTCTTACCGGCATCGACGTTCCGCCGGATATCGCGCCGAGTATGATCGACGAGTTCCCGATCTTCTTCGTCGCCGCCGCCCATGCCAGCGGCCGGACGCGCACCAGCGGGCTCGACGAACTGCGCGTCAAGGAGTCCGATCGTCTCGCCCTGATGGCGCATGGCCTCGCGCGCATCGGTGCCTCGGTCGAGGAACAGGAAGACGGCCTCATTATCGATGGCCGTGCCGGCGATCCGCTCGACGGCGGCAACAGCGCGCCGACAATCGCCGCCGAGCTGGATCACCGCATCGCCATGAGTTTCGCTGTCGCGGGCCTCAATACGCGGAGCGGCCTCATCATCGATGATATGAGTCCGGTCGCGACCAGCTTTCCGGGCTTCACGGACCTGCTGCGCACGCTGAGGGGTGAGTCGTGATCCTGCTCCCCATGATGTTGCTGCAAATCGGCTTCGGTAGTCCGGGCCATATTTACCGGCCCTCGGCGGATCAGCTGCGCATCGATCGCGGCTTCTCGATGGTGCTGATCGACACGCTCTATCTCGATGCGCGTGGCTTCATGAAACTGGATCGCTCGGGCGCCTGTCTGGCCAGCATCAGCTGCGAGACGATGGACAAGAGTGGCGTGCGCTATACCTTTGGCGGCGAGACGATGAACCGCCGCTTCGTCATCGCCAAGACCGTTCGTGCTGCGGACTATCTCTGGAAATCGATCCCCGCACTCGGCATCGGGCAATTTCGCGACAAGCCTATGGTCATGGCCGCGGTCGGCCGCGAGACCCGCGGCGCGCCGTTCGATTGCCGACCCGACGCGAGCGGCGAGCTGTGCATCCTCCCGCTCAAGCCGGGCCGGATCGAGATCAGCTTCGATACCGATGGCAAGCTGCTCCAGGCGAGCCTGATCGGCTACGACGACTATCCATGATCGTCGCAGCATGATCATCGCCGTCGATGGGCCGGCCGCGTCGGGCAAGGGAACGATCGCGCGCGCTCTGGCGGCGCATTATGGCCTGCCGCATCTTGATACCGGGCTGCTCTATCGCGCCGTGGGCGTGTCGGTGGCGCGTGCCGGCGGCAATCCGGATGATCCGGACGATGCTCTCGCCGCCTGTGACTTTCCCGATGAGCTGCTGGCGGATCCGGAATTGCGGTCCGAGGAAGCCGGTCCGCTGGCGAGCCGTGCCTCGCGCCACCCCGGCGTGCGTGCCGCCTTGCTCGAGCGCCAGCGCGCCTTTGCCGCCCAGCCCGGCGGCGCGGTGCTCGATGGGCGCGATATCGGCACGGTCATCGCGCCCGATGCCGACGCGAAGCTTTTCGTCACCGCCAGCGTCGCCGTCCGTGCTCGCCGCCGTCATGCCGAGCTGGCGGCGGAGTCGCTGGAAAGCGTCGCCGCCGAGATTGCGGCCCGTGACAAGCGCGACATGGAGCGCGCCGATGCGCCGCTCAAGCAGGCCGAGGATGCGGACTTGCTCGATACGAGCGATTTGAGTATAGGCGCGGCCGTTCAGCGCGCGATCGCGCTGGTGGAAGCTCGGCTGCAGGATCGCGCATAGGCGACCCGGACGAGGCGCTTCGCTATTGCGCGGCGGCCTTTTGCTTTTCTTAAAGCTATTGGTTCCATCGGCTCCCGCACGCCGGATGCTCGGCCGGCATGAGGCCGTCCGGGCAGTTTGGCCAAAGACCACCGGAGACAACCGGTTGGCCAGCAACGACGTTGAAGGAACCTATTCATGGCCTCTACGGCAAACCCCACGCGCGACGATTTCGCTGCGCTTCTCAATGAATCACTCGGCGGTGCGGACGGCGGCTTCGAAGGCCGCGTCGTCAAGGGCACCGTGACTGCGATCGAGAACGACATGGTCGTGATCGACGTCGGCCTCAAGAGCGAGGGCCGCGTTGCCCTGCGCGAGTTCGCCGCCCCCGGCCAGAAGGCCGAGCTGAGCGTCGGCGATGAAGTCGAGGTCTATGTCGATCGCGTCGAGAACAGCAATGGCGAGGCCATGCTGTCGCGCGATCGTGCGCGTCGCGAAGCCGCCTGGGACAAGCTCGAGAGCGAGTTCTCCGAGAATGCCCGTGTCGAAGGCGTCATCTTCGGTCGCGTCAAGGGCGGCTTCACCGTCGATCTGGACGGCGCCGTGGCGTTCCTGCCCGGCTCGCAGGTCGATATCCGTCCGGTGCGCGACGTCACGCCGCTCATGGACATTCCCCAGCCCTTCCAGATCCTCAAGATGGATCGTCGCCGCGGCAATATCGTCGTGTCGCGTCGCGCCATCCTCGAGGAAACCCGTGCCGAGCAGCGCAGCGGCCTGATCCAGACGCTGGCCGAAGGTCAGATCATCGACGGCGTCGTCAAGAACATCACCGATTATGGTGCGTTCGTCGACCTCGGCGGCATCGATGGCCTGCTGCACGTCACGGATCTCAGCTACAAGCGCATCAATCACCCGAGCGAAATGATCGGCATCGGCGACACCGTGAAGGTGCAGATCATCCGCATCAATCGCGACACGCAGCGCATCAGCCTCGGCATGAAGCAGCTCGAGAGCGATCCGTGGGAAGGCGCTTCCGCCAAGTATCCGGTCGGCGCGAAGCTCTCGGGCCGCGTGACGAACATCACCGAATATGGCGCATTCGTCGAGCTGGAGCCGGGTATCGAAGGTCTGGTCCACGTCTCCGAGATGAGCTGGACCAAGAAGAACGTCCATCCGGGCAAGATCGTCTCCACCTCGCAGGAAGTGGACGTCATCGTGCTCGAGGTCGATGCCGACAAGCGCCGCATCAGCCTGGGCCTCAAGCAAGCCATCTCCAATCCTTGGGACAGCTTCGCCGAGCGCCACCCGGTCGGCTCTACCGTCGAGGGCGAAGTCAAGAACGCGACCGAGTTCGGCCTGTTCATCGGCCTCGATGGCGATGTCGACGGCATGGTCCACATGTCGGATATCGCCTGGGGCATCTCGGGTGAGGATGCGCTCAACCTGCATCGCAAGGGCGAAATGGTCACGGCCATCGTGCTCGACGTCGATGTCGAGAAGGAGCGCATCAGCCTCGGCATGAAGCAGCTCGAGAAGGGTGCGCCCGCGGCCGGCGCAGGCCGTTCGGGCGGCGCGGGCGTGAACAAGAACGAGACGGTCACCGTCACCGTTCTCGAAGTTCGCGACGGCGGCCTCGAAGTCCAGGCCGGCGATGACGGCGTGACCGGCTTCATCAAGCGCAGCGACCTCGGCCGCGACCGCGACGAGCAGCGCCCCGACCGCTTCCAGGTCGGTCAGAAGTTCGACGCGCTGGTGATCGGTTTCGACCGCTCCAAGAAGCCGAACTTCTCGGTCAAGGCCCTGCAGATCGCCGAAGAGAAGGCGGCCGTCGCGCAATACGGCTCGTCCGACAGCGGCGCGTCGCTTGGCGACATTCTGGGCGAGGCGCTCAAGGCCAAGAACTGATCGCTCTTGCAAGTCAAAAGCAACAGTTGACAAAAATTTCCGGGCCGGTCGATCCAGTATCGATCGGCCCGTTTCATTATGCCCAGGCAGCGCGATTCCGCTTGATTTGGGCCTTGTCTGTGGCAAATCGCGTTAATCACGAGAGCGTAAAATTTGGGGTAATCAGAGCGCTATCGTCGATAAAGGGGCAGGCTTCGGCCTTATCGGAAAGATCGAAGAGATGATTCGTTCGCAGCTCGTGCAGAAACTCGCCATGCTTCATCCTGACCTGAGCGTTCAGGAGGTCGATCGCATCGTCGATATCGTGTTCGATTCCATCGGCGGCCGCCTGGCCGACGGCGGCCGCGTCGAGCTTCGCGGTTTCGGCGCATTCACGACTCGTTCGCGCGGAGGCCGCACGGGCCGTAACCCGCGCACCGGCGCAGCAGTGGTCGTCCCGGCCAAGCGGGTGCCGCACTTCAAGCCCGGCAAGGAAATGCGGGTTCGTCTCAACGCGAGCTGAGCGTGACGGGCGTGCGGGGTGCGCGCCTGTTGCCAAGGCTCTGGCACCGAACGAAACGCCATGGCATGGACCACTGGCGTGGTTCGGCGCGCATGCGGACGTGGCGAAATCGGTAGACGCAGCAGACTTAAAATCTGCTTCTCCCTGAGAGTGCGGGTTCAAGTCCCGCCGTCCGCACCAGCTATCCGATGGAGATCGCGGACGACATGGGCACCCGGCCCCGCAAATCGAGCAAGCCGCGTTGGGCAGGGCTGACCGCCGCTCTGCTCATGCTGTCAGGATGCAATGTCGGGCAGGATGACGGCCCCATCGAGGTCGATGTCATCGGCCAGGCCGAACAGGCCGCCAATCCCCTGCGCGACAGCAATCCGCCGGCGGCCAAGGCCGTCCTGGGTGCGACAGCGCAAGGTCTTCTGAGCTATGACGCGCGCGGCGAGGTCGTGGACGCGCTGGCCGAAAGCTGGATCGTCGCCGACGAGGGCCAGAGCTACATCTTCCGGCTCAAGCGCCTGACCTGGCCGAACGGCGAAACGGTCAAGGCAGAAGAGGTCGCGAGGCTTCTGCGCGAGCGAATGCGCGCAAATCCGCTTTCCATGGCCGGGCTCAAGCCTGACGTGCGCGCAATGACCGACCGGGTGATCGAGATCCGGCTCCGCGCGGCCTTGCCCGCCTTCCTGCAATTGCTGGCACAGCCCCAATTCGGCATCCTGACCCGCGCGGGCGGGACCGGACCTTTTCGCCAGGCGCGCTATGGTGATGTCCTGATGCTGACTCCCGTTCCTCGTTCGACAGTCCCTGTCGAGGAGCAGGAGGTTGTGGCCGGGGAGCAGCGCGCGCTGCGCGCCAGCAGGGCGTCGCTGGCCCTCGTCCGCTTCAAGCAAGGCGATGCCGATCTCGTGATCGGGGGGCGTTTCCCCCACCTTCCGCTGATCGGCGCAGTGGGCATCGAAGCGAATGCCGTGCGTGTCGATCCAGTCGCAGGGCTTCTCGGACTGGGCATTACCGGGACTTCGGATTTCCTCGATGACGTGTCGGTCCGCGATGCACTGGCGCGCGTGATCGATCGCGCGGCGCTCGCGGAAACATGGAATGTGCAGGGCTGGCGGACAGCCGAATATCCCCTGCCCGCGCCGCTCGGGATCAATCGCCAGCCGAGCGCTCCGGCCTGGACGGGGCGGCCGATCACGGAACGTATCGAGTCCGCGCGCGACGTGATCGCGCGGTGGCGCGCGGCGAATGGCGAGCCGCCGATGCTACGGATCGCCTTGCCGGAAGGACCAGGTGCCTCCTTGTTGTTCATCCGTCTTGCGCAGGATTTCGGCCAGCTTGGACTGCGCGTGGACCGGGTCGCGCAACGCGAGCGGGCCGATCTGGTCCTGATCGACGAAGTCGCCCCGTTCGATAGCGCGCTCTGGTATCTGAGCCGTCTTGACTGCGCGGCCGGCTTGCGCTGCGATCCCGAGGCATCCGCTTTGCTTGCCGAAGCCCGGCAGGCGGGCGATCCGGCCATTCAGGCCGAACGCCTGACGGAAGCGGAAGGTCGCGTCGTGGCGCATGTCGGCTATATTCCGCTCGGCCAGCCCATTCGCTGGGCCTTGGCGGACCGGCGCCTGACTGGCCTGCAGCTTTCGCCACGGGGCATCCATCCATTGAACAGGCTCATCGCCATTCCCAACTAGGGAGAGGCCGGGCGGATTGCCGGCGTCGAAGAAGGATCGCTTTTGCCGATGGCAGGCCAGAACAACCCGCGTTTCGATGAGATGATGGCACAGCTCGATCGCATGCCTGGCATGGGCCGCGATCCGCAGTCCGTGCGCCAACGTGTCGAGATGATGGAGCATATGCTCGAAAATGCGTTCGTTGTGCCCGGTACGCGCTTCCGCGTCGGTCTGGATGCCGTTCTGGGCGTCTTGCCGGTGCTGGGCGACCTGATATCGGCGGCGATGGGCGCGTGGATCGTCTGGGAGGCGCGCAATCTCGGCATGTCGCGCTGGCAATTGCTGCGGATGAGCGCGAATGTCGGCATCGACACCGCGATCGGTGCCATCCCGCTGGTCGGCGACGCCTTTGATCTCGTCTTCCGATCGAACAGCCGCAATCTGCGGATCATCCGCAAGCATCTCGACCGCCATCATCCGCAGACGGCGATCATCGACGGCTGAGATCAGAGGCGGATGCGGATCGCTCTGGTCGGCGACGGGGCCGGCCGATCGTCCGCCCCACAGACCGCGAAGCGCTGACGACGGTCGAGGCAGATCTGAACTTCCTCCAGCCAGCCATCCCGCGTTGTCCGTATCTTGATGCTGCGCGCGGACAATGCGCGTCCATTGGCCGAAACCATGGCTGCCGTCAGGCTGCCGACGGTAAGACCATCGCGGCGTGCGAGCGCCAGCGTGTCCGGAAACCGCAACCGGCCGTAGGCGGCCCGCGCCTGATCGAAATAGGCCTCCGGCTTCCGCGCCATGCAAGTACCGTGCTTCGCCCATTCATGCTGCATAAGGTTCGCAGACGGTGTCGCGCACAAATTGCTGCGCAGCACGGCCGCGGAAAGCGGTGCTGCCGGCCTACAATATTGCGGCCAGCTACCGTTGCGGCCTTGTGGCCAGAGGCCGTGAAGAATGAACCCAAAACGATTGTTTTCACATTGGAAACGATCGGGATTTCGGGCGCGGGCACAATGCTGCGGCGACCAGCTGAGCGCGAGAATATAGCCATCGATGGGAACGATCCGCCGCGCAGCATCGGGCCGCGCATTGCCGTTCAAGGTGGGCAATCGGTCGGGCAATTGACAGGCCGTGAGTTGCGCTTGAGCAGGCGTCGCCGTCAGCAGCGCAACGGCGAGGAGCGCGCGCAGCCGCACGTCATTCATGCGTGAAATCAAGCCCGATATCTGCCGCTGGCGCCGACTGCGTCAGCCGCCCGACACTGATATAGTCCACCCCGGTTTCGGCCACGGCGCGGATCGTATCGAGTCGAATGCCGCCTGAAGCTTCGGTCGGCACCCGCTTGCCGACCAGCGTGACGGCGCCGCGCAGCACCTCGGGCGTCATATTGTCGAGCAGCAGATGCGTCGCGCCTGCCGCGATCGCCGGCTCGATTTGATCGACCCGGTCGACCTCGACGATGATGCGGGCAATGCCTGCCGCTCTTGCAGCACCCACTGCCTGGCCGATCGATCCGGCAACCGCGATATGATTGTCCTTGATCATGGCCGCATCCCAGAGACCCATGCGGTGGTTCTGCGCGCCGCCCATGCGCGTCGCATATTTTTCAAGCACACGCAGGCCGGGGATGGTTTTGCGCGTATCGAGCAAGATCGCGCCCGTACCGGCGATCTTGTCGACATAGCTGCGCGTCATCATCGCGATTCCCGAGAGATGCTGCACCGTGTTGAGCGCCGATCGCTCTGCCGTCAGCATGGCGCGGGCCTGGCCACGCAGGCGCATCAGATCGGTCCCGGCGGGGACCTGATCGCCTTCGCTCACCAGCACATCGATCTTCACATCTGGATCGAGCGCCCGGAAGAACGCCTCGGCAATCGGCAGGCCCGCGACCGTGACGGCATCCCGGCTGTCCATCACGCCGGTGAAGAGCGCGCTCGCCGGGATCACGCTTTCCGACGTTACATCGCGGCCGCCATCGCCCAGCGGTCCGCCAAGATCCTCCGCCAGCGTCGATGCGACGAAGGCATCGAGATCGAAGCCCTCCAGCGAGAACGGCGCGGTCACAATCACTTGCCCTCCCCCATCAGTTCGCGCTTCAGGAAGGCCTGCAGCATTGCCGCGCGGACGGCATCCTCCGCATGATCGGCGCCGACCGAGTGGCCGCCTTCCATATATTCGTGATAATAGACGGTCTGGCCGTAGTCCTTGAGCTTCGCCGCCAGCTTGCGGGCATGGCCGGGATGCACGCGGTCATCCTTGGTCGAGAGGTAGAAGAAGACCGGCGGGTAATGCACGCCCTTCTTCACATTCTGATAGGGCGAATAGAGCTTCATGAACGCCCAGTCGGCGGGCACGTCCGGATCGCCATATTCGGCCATCCAGGAGGCACCCGCGAGCAGCTTGGAATAACGCTTCATGTCATGCAGCGGCGATCCGGAGATGACCGCGCCATAGAGATCGGGGCGCTGCGTCATCGCCGCGCCTACCAGAACGCCGCCATTGGAGCGGCCGGAAATGCCGATCTTGCCCTTGATACTGATCCCCGCCTTGATGAGATCCTCGGCCACGGCATGAAGATCGTCGAAGCTGTTCTGCCGCTTCTCGCGCAGCGCCGCCTCATGCCAGGCTGGGCCGTACTCTCCGCCGCCGCGGATATTGGCCAACACATAGGCGCCGCCATCCTCGACCCAGAACAGGCCCATGGGACCGGCGCGATAAGGCTGTCCGGTCATATAGCCCGGCGTCTGCGCCGCGCGGAAACCGCCATAAGCGTGGATGATCGCGGGCACTGCTCCGGTGACACTCTTCTTGCGCACCAGGAAATAGGGCACGCGGGTGCCGTCCTTCGAGATCGCGAAACGCTGTTCGACCTTGAACTGGCTGGCATCGAAGCGTGCGGGCAGGCTCTGGACCTTGCTCGGCGTGCCGTTGGCAGACACCGCCATCAGCGCCGGGGGCTCCAGCATCGTCTCGACGGTGGCGAAGGCGACGTCCTGCTTCCCCGCGCCGCCCAGCAAATGAACGGTGGCATTAGGCGCCAGCGCCACGGCCCTGTTCGACCAACTGCCTTTTGCGTCACGCCGCAGGGCGAGCAGCTTGCCCGATACGTCGTCCAGCACCTTCACCCACAGGACATTATCGGTGGCGCTCACATCCTCGATCGCCTGGCTCTTCGAGGGCGTGAAGACGGGTTCGGGCTGCACCGTTTTCCCGGCCGCGATATCGGGCAGCGAATAGGAGACGAGAGACCCTGCCGGGACGCTGCCGAGCGCCTTGTTGAGGAAGACGATCATGCGACCGCCGATCACGTCTCGCATGTCGGCGCTCTCGGGCACCGGTGTGCGCACGAAACGGCCGTCGGCAGCGCGCAGATACTTCTCGCTATTGTAGAAATCGGTGGCGCGATAGGCGAACACCCAGCGCCGGTCGCCATCCTGCGTCCCGCCGCCTTGCACACTCACATCCTCGGCCTTGCCTTCCAGCACCGTCTTCGCCGCCGAAAGCAGCGTGCCGCGCGTCCATTGCTTGAGGATGCGCGCATAGCCGGAACTGGTCATCGAGCCGGCGCCGTAATCCGTCCCGACGAGCAGCGTGTTCGCGTCGATCCAGGCGACGTTGCTCTTGGCCTCGGGGACGACAAAGCCGTCCGTCACGAAGCTGCGGCTGTCCATGTCCCACTCGCGCACGACATCCGCATCGGTGCCGCCCGGCGACACGGAAATGAGGCAGCGCTTGTACGACGGCGCAAGGCAATCGGCACCATGCCAGACCCAGCTCTTGCCCTCGGTCTTGCCGAGCGCATCGACGTCGATCAGCGTCGTCCAGACCGGCTTTCCGGCCAGATAGGCATCGAGCGGCGTGGAGCGCCAGAGGCCGCGCGGATTCTTCGCGTCGCGCCAGAGATTGACCACGCGGTCGCCCATGACCTCGTCCGGCGTCGCGATCTGCGCCTCATCGTCGAGAATGGCGCGAGCCCGGGCGCGGTCCTGTTCGAAATCCGGCATGGCGCGGATGATCTTGTCGGTTTCCGCATTCCAGCTCTGCACTTGCGCGAGCGCCTTCGGCCCTTCGATCTCTTCCAGCCAGAGGAAGGGATCGTCCTTGTCGTCCGAGGTCTGGGCGACGAGCGCGGTGCCGGCGACGCCAAGCGCGACAGCAACGAAAGCGAAGCGCACGACTCCGCCGGAAATGATCTTCTTCATGGCCTTGGCCTAGCTGGCCGGAAAGCCCGCTTCAACCGGGGCGATGAGGCGAGCGCTTAGGGACGCGCCCCGACATCGCCTTTGCCGACCGTTCCGCTGGCCATGTCGAGCATGCGCTGGAGGCTGCGATGGGCGGCGACACGCAGGTCCTCGTCCATCTCGATGCGCGGCTGCAGGTCACGCAGGGAGAGGTACAGCTTCTCCATCGTGTTGAGCGCCATATAGGGGCAGACATTGCAGTTGCAGTTGCCGTCCGCGCCGGGCGCGCCGATGAACTGCTTCTCCGGCACCGCCTTTTCCATCTGGTGGATGATGTGCGGCTCGGTCGCGACGATCAGCGTGTCGCTGCTCATTGTCTTGGCGAACTGGAGGATGCCGCTGGTCGAGCCGACATAATCGGCATGATCGACGATATAGGGCGGGCATTCCGGATGCGCGGCGATAGGCGCGCCGGGATGCTGCGCCTTGAGCTTGATGAGCTCGGTTTCGCTGAAGCTCTCATGCACGATGCAGACGCCTGGCCAGAGCAACATCTCGCGCCCGAATTTGCGCGCCAGATAGCCGCCCAGATGCTTGTCAGGGCCGAAGATGATCTTCTGATCGGCAGGAAGCTGGCTGATGATCGTTTCGGCCGACGAGCTGGTGACGATGATGTCGCTGAGCGCCTTCACCTCGGCCGAGCAATTGATGTAGCTGAGCGCGATATGATCCGGGTGCGCCTCGCGGAACGCCTTGAACTGCGCGGGCGGGCAGCTGTCCTCGAGGCTGCAGCCGGCATCCATATCGGGCAGCACAACTATCTTCTCGGGCGAAAGGATTTTCGCCGTCTCGGCCATGAAGCGCACGCCGCAGAAGGCGATCACATCGGCATCGGTCTCGGCCGCCTTGCGCGAAAGCTCGAGGCTGTCGCCCACGAAATCGGCGAGGTCCTGAATCTGCGGCTTCTGGTAATAATGCGCGAGGATGACCGCGTTGCGCTCCTTGCGCAGCCGGTTGATCTCGGCGAGCGGGTCCAGCCCCGCAAGGCTCCCGCCAATCCCGCCACGTGCATCCATCACCGAATCTCCCGTCTCTATGCCGGGGAGATGGCCCTAGAGGGGCGTCCGATCAAGGCGCAAGAAAGTCGGGCGGCAAATAGGCCTTCATGTCGCGCTCGGCGCCCGGCGTCCCCGCCACGACATCGCGGGTGATCGATATGCCAAGATCGCTATAGGCGACGACATCCGCGAGCAGCTGGCTGCCGGCGAGGAAAGCGAAACCCCAGAGCCAGGCAGGATGCACACGGCCGGAACGGCGCTTGTCCGCGATGATGCCGATGAGGATGAAGATCGAGGGCACCGCGACAGACGCAATCCACCAGCCCCAGGGAATGAAAAACGGCATTGGCAGTAGCCGGCCAAAGCCGGGACCGGTCATGCAGGCCATGGCGCAGCACATCAGCCGTCGATGCCAGTCACTCCGCTGGCGGACGATCAGCGCCCAGGTCACGATGCAGGCGAACGCGACCATGCCGAGCGAATTGCCGAACAGAAACTCGTTCATGTCGAAGAAGAAGGGGCCGCCCGTCGCTTGCAGAGATCGGATCGTCAAAGCGATGCCAAGGCCGACCATCGTCGGCATCCACGCCAGAGCGAGAACGCCGAGACTGCGATGGAGACGCACGTTTCCGGTCGCTACGAGGGCGTTCTGAGTCACGTAAAGGACCACCCATCCGAAGAACACGAAGGCATGGACGTGATAAAGGAGCGGCACGCCGAAAGTCGAACGGCCGCTCGCGAGATTGAACGTGAAACCGGCGACAATGACCAGCGCCATTGCAATCGCCATCTTGAAGAAGAAGCTGCGTTCCCGCTCGATCGCGGACTTTGGGCTCGGCGCTATCGTCGCCATGGTCTCACCCCCTGAGCCATTGTCGATGAGCGAAGGTGATCCCTATTGCCGCAAGCGTCAAGGGCGACTTCAGCTCGCCAGCGACCAATGCCCTTCGGTCGCCCGCTCGACCAGTGCGCGTCCATCGAGGTCGATGAGATGCGCGAGCACCGAGCGCCCGGCGGCGCCATGCAAGCGCGGGTCCAGACCGACATACATGACGGCGACCATCTCCGGGATCGTCGAGGCGCCTTGCCGATCCAGGAAGCGCAGGATCTGCCCTTCCCGCATCTTGCGATGGCCGAGCATGCCGCGGGCGAAGCGCTGAGGTTCCTTGATCGGCTCGCCATGCGCCGGATAGTAGATCGCGTCCTTGCGGCCGACGAGCCGCTCCAGCGAAACCAGATAGTCGGTCATGTCCCCATCGGGCGGCGAAACGACGCTGGTCGACCAGCCCATGACATGATCGCCGGTGAAGAGCGCACGCTCCTCCTCAAGCGCGAAGCAGAGATGATTGGACGTGTGGCCGGGCGTTGCAACGGCGGTGAGCGTCCAGCCCGTCCCGCCGATCGTCTCTCCGTCCGTCAGCACGCGATCCGGCGTATAGTCGAAATCGAAGGAGGCGTCGGCGCGGGGACCGTCATCGTTCAGAGCCAGCGGTGCGCAGCCGATAATCGGTGCGCCCGTGAGCCTGGCGAGCGGTCGCGTGGCCGGGCTGTGATCGCGGTGTGTGTGCGTGCAGACGATGGCGACGACGGGCCGGCCATCGATAGCCTGCATCAGCGCGTCGAGATGACGCTCGTCATCCGGGCCGGGATCGATGACGGCGAGATCGCTCTCGCCGATCAGATAGCTCTGCGTGCCTTGATAAGTGAAGGGCGAGGGATTGGGCGCGAGCACACGGCGGACGAGCGGTGAGAGCCGCATGGCGACGCCGGTGTCGGAAGAAAGCTGGGGAGCAGGCTGGGCCATGCTCCCCATGTGTCACTCGGTTCCCGGATTGCAAGGGATTAACCCGGGGCCGCGCTGCGAGGCTTCTCCCGACCCCTCAGTCCCGTTCGGAGCGCATCCGCGCGATCTGGCGATCCAGATCGGCGATGATGCGGTCGCGTATTCTCTGCGAAAGATCGTTTTCCTGCTGGATGTCGGCGCGGGCTTCCTGCATGCCGCGGATCGCATCGGCGCGGGCTTTCTGCGCGATGTCCTTGCCGCAGATGCGGATCGAGATCTTCTTGCGCTGCTTGCCGTCGACGCTGACGGTTTCCTCGCTCGTATTCACCAACTCGCGAGCGCCGCCGCATCCAGTCCCTTCACTTACCTCGACGATCGGCACCATGGCCTGGATCTCGTCTTCGCTCGGCACATTCCTGGAGAACTCGCGATCCACCTTGTAGGCGTAGCGATATCTGCGCGCGTCCGCTGCGGGAGCCGGGATCGACCGGGGTGACGGCGCAGCCACAGGCGCCGGCGGTGCGGGCGGGACCGGCGGCATGCCGGCGAGCGCTGGCGGTGCCGGAGGGGCCGGCGGCGCAGGCACATCGGCGAGCGACGGCGGAGCCGGTGGTGCGGGCGGTGCCGGAGGAGAATCCTCTTCCGCCGCCGCGGCGCTCGTCGCCAGAGCGAGTTGCTGCGAGCGCGTCGCCTTGATCTCAGTATTGCTGGCCGCCGCGAGCGCTGCGGGAACGGCCGAGAGCGACGGCAGCAACGTCGCCTTTTGCGCGATCGGCAACGCTTGGCTCACCTTGGCGCCAACCTGGGCAGCCATCCCCTCGCCCGACGCCGTCAGCGCGAGTCCGGTCAGGACAACGGTGCCGGTGAGCGCGAGGCCGGCGAAGCGGCGGCGCATGCTGGGGGTCTTCTTCGACAACATGGACAATCTCCGTTTCAGACGATCGACAGTGGCGAGGTGGCAGATCGCGGCATAATCCCGCCGACCCGCAGCGCATTTGACCAGCGCGCGGCCATAGGCATGGCCCAGGCCCTTGTCGCGGATCGCATCGATCACGTCGGCGTCGCAGGCCATTTCCTGATCGGTGCGGAACGCGCGATGCGCGATCCAGGCAAGCGGATTGCACCAGTGGAAAGCCAGGAAGCCGAGCGCGACGGCATTGGCGATGAGGTCGCCGCGCCGGTGATGCGCCAGCTCATGCGCCAGCGCCATGGCATGCTCCTCGACATCGAAGCGCGTCAGCGCGTCGTGCGGGAAGATGATGAAGCGTCTGGTGAGGCCGAAGGCGATCGGTCCGCTGATCCGCGGGCTGGCGAGCAGCTTGATGCCCTTGGCGGGAGACCGGCGGACGCGGGCACCAGTGAGGATCTTCTGTGTGAAGCGCCGGTAGCTGATGATCTGCCAGACCGCGAAGCCCAGCGCGCCGATCAGCCACAGGGCCACGAGTGCAAGCATCCAGGACAAGCCGCTGCTCGCAGCCTGCTCCGCCGGCCCGGCATCGAATTGCGTGACGCGCTGCCGGATGAGGTGCGTCAGCGCGCTCCCATGCTGAGTCATATGCGTGAGCGCGGGGGTATCCGGCATCAGCGATGCGATGGGTGGCGACACCATGCGTAGGGCCGGCAGCAGCCAGAGCGCATAGGCGACCTTCGCGCCGAACATCTGCTGGACAGGGTTGCGGAGGAGCATCACGAGCGCGAGCAGCGCGCTTGTGACGATGAGGGTTTCGACGAGCCAGGCGATCATGACTTGAGCGCCTTCAGCAGAGCCTCGATCTCCGCAATGTCCTTGTCGGACAATTGCTGGGTCTCGGCGAGATGGGCGACCAGCGGGGTGACGCGGCCACCGAACAGACGATCGACCAGACGCTGGGACTCGCCGGCGACATAGTCCTCGCGCTCGACCAGGGGACGATAGAGGTAGCGTCGACCGTCCGCCTCATGCGCCACGACGTTCTTGGCGACCAGACGGCCAAGCAGCGTCTTGACGGTTTGAAGGCTCCAGTTGCGCTCGTCGGCGAGCGCGTCGCTTACCTCGATGGCGGTCAGCGGCGCGCGGCGCCACAGCACTTCCATCACGGCATGCTCGGCATCACTGATGCGTTCGGCCATGTCTTGTCCTCCCTACGCAGACTCGACTGACTACAGATGTAGTCATCATCTACGCATGTAGTCAATACTCTTGTGAAGCTGCACGTCAGATGAACAATTGGTCAGACTTGTCGGGGAATTTTACAGGTCCGGAGATGCCGTCGGACCCGTTAACCAGCGATGCCCAGGTTTTCCGTGCTTTGGCGGAACTGGCACGCGGATTGCGAGGTAGAGAGTACACCCGCACTCAGGGGGATGTGGCTGAAGGTCTTCTCGCCCATCCCCCAATTTTTTGCCCGGAAAACGGGCGAAAACTCAGGCGGCGATTACGCCCTGATCGGTGAGAAGCTGCTGCAGCTCGCCCGCTTCATACATTTCCATCATGATGTCCGAACCGCCGAGAAACTCGCCCTTCACATAGAGCTGCGGAATGGTTGGCCAGTCGGAAAAACTCTTGATGCCCTGGCGAACCTCCTGATCCTGCAGCACGTCAACGCTCTCGAACGGCGCGCCGAGACGCTCCAGGATGGCGACGGCGCGGCTCGAGAAACCGCATTGCGGGAAGAGCGGCGTGCCCTTCATGAACAGCACGACGTCATTGTTGCTGACGATCTCGCTGATGCGATCGTGGGCGGTATCGGTCATCGGTCAAATCTCCGGCAGCGGGCAACGGCCCCCTCGCCGCTCCCTATGGATTTCAATTGGGAACGGCCGTCGTCAATTGCAAGGCATGGAGCACACCGCCCATCCGCCCACCAAGCGCGGCATAGACGGCGCGCTGCTGGGCAATGCGGCTCATGCCGCGGAAGCTCTCGGACGTGACGCGGGCGGCATAATGATCGCCGTCGCCGGCCAGATCGGTAATCTCGACCGTCGCATCCGGAATGCCTTCGCGGATCAACGCGGCGATATCGTCGGCAGCCATGGGCATCGGACGGCCCTCAGCCTTCCTGCATGAACTGGCGACGGGCCTCGGCCATCTTGTCGCTCAGCGCCGTGCGGATGCGGCTCTCATCCATATCGACACCGGCCGAGACCAGATCGCCGAGCAGCTTGCGCACGACATCCTCGTCGCCGGCTTCCTCGAAATCGGCCTGGACGACAGCCTTGGCATAGGCGTCGGTTTCTTCCCTGGTGAGGCCCATCAGCTCGGCCGCCCACTCGCCCAGCAGGCGATTGCGGCGTGCGGTGACGCGGAAGGCCAGTTCCTGGTCCTTGGCAAACTTCGTCTCGAACGCTTTCTCGCGATCGTCAAATCCGGTCATGGCTGAGAAATCCTCATATCTCGAATGAATCCAACGTTCCTTAGAAAGAGACCCGCGCGATAGCAACGCGCGGTTTCGCTCCTTCGCCGCCCATTCGTTGCCGGGCGTTTCGATCGACGATTGTGTCCTATGCGCATCCTTCATCCGTTTTGCGAAGTTGCGAAGGTTCGGAAAGTTCGGGGGTCAGACCGAAAGTAAAAGCACTTTCCGCGAGTCGATCCGCGTCCTTCATCTCCTGCGAGCGGAGGATGACAAGGAAACGCGGCTGTAGGACAGCGGATTTTTCAAGCCCCTGCCCTCGCGACCAAGGCGCGTCAGGCGGCTTTGGGCGAGAGCCAGGGGCGCAGCTGCGCATCCTTGCGTTCGAAGGCCGAAATCGCCTTGTCGCGCTCCAGTGTCAGGCCAATCTCGTCGAGGCCGCCGAGCAGGCACATCTTGCGGAACGGATCGATCTCGAAGGTGAAGCGATCCTGGAACGGCGTCGTCACCGTCTGATGCTCGAGATCGATGCTGATCGTGTCGGTCTTGGCGACTTCCACGAGGCGGTCGACGGCTTCCTGCGGCAGCACGACGGTCAGGATGCCGTTCTTGAAGGCATTGCCCGAGAAGATGTCCGAGAAGCTCGGCGCGATCACGGCGGTAACGCCCATGTCGATCAGCGCCCAGGCGGCATGCTCGCGGCTCGACCCGCAGCCGAAATTGTCGCCCGCGACGATGATCGGCGCGCCGGTATAGCGCGGATCGTCGAACACGTTGCCCGGCTCCTTGCGCAGACCCTCGAACGCGCCCCGGCCAAGACCGCTGCGGCTGATCGTCTTCAGCCACTCGGCAGGAATGATGATGTCCGTGTCGACATTCTTCATGCCGAACGGATAGGCGCGGCCTTCGACGTGATTGACGGGTTCCATGGCAATTCCAGCGTAAGTTAGGCTGACAAGCCCGTGACGGATGCTGGTTGGAGCGTCAAGGGATTAGGCCGGCATCGTGCCGCTCGGATTCATCATACCGTTTTCGGAGGTGTCGGTAGGCTATCAAGCTAAGTAAATTGAGAATGATCACGGCAGACACTGTGATGAGCGAAAATCGCCACGCTTCCGCGTCGCTGGGGCATGGGTACTCCAACGTAACCGGCAGGCAGTTGGACCACTTGCCGACAATCAGGAATGCCGCGAGAGGCCACGAAAAGATGCAGAACGAGAGCACAATCGCCATGAGGCAACCGGACAAGACTGGCTTCATATCTGACCGCTGCAGCTATCCGGCCTTCTTCGCGGCAACGGCCGCATCCCAAGTCGTCCATTCGATCGCGCGTCCGGGATAAGCGACTTTCGCGAACGGCCAGTCCTTTTTGATCCAGTTCGTCACCCATGAGTAAAGCTCGGCGTCGAAGCCTGCGTCATATTCCGCCTTGGTGACCCACAGCCGGACCACGGCATCATAGCCGCCGACTGCGCTCGGAGAGACATATACGGAGCCGCGCTCGCGAGAGCCGTCGGGTGTCAGCACGGCATAAGCGAAGGACTCGCGCTTCTCGAACCTGGCCTGCTCGGTTTCCATGTCCTTCATGGCATCGTCATCGGAGATGTTCTTGTGCGGCCAGCTGGTGCTGCGCGTGAACGTCTTCTGCAGATGCTCGATGGACGACATGTAAGCGTCGAAATCCACCTTCACCAAGGCGGGGCCGAGTGGCACGAGCTTGAAGCCGGGGGTCTGCACCAGGGTCGGGACTTTGAAATCGGCGGCAATGAAGGAGGCTTTGATGTCGGATTCCGGTTTTGCGGTGGCCTGGTCCGCGAAGGCCGGGCCGGCGGTCATGGCCAGCATCGCCAAAGCCAGAGTTGCACGTCTGATGCTCGCATTCATCGATCTGCTCAAAGCCTCCGCTTTTATCCGAACCCTCATTCAACTTCGCCTAGCCTTCTGTCGAGCGCAAGGCTTCCTATCCGTCTCGCGACAGGAGAAGGAGGGGGTTACTCGGCGGCCTTGGGGAAGGCAGGCAGTTTCGGCAGCGAGCGGGGATCGTGCTGGATGATCACGGTCGCCTTGAGGGCCGTCGCGATGTCCTTGAAGCGATCGATCGAGACGAGCGAGTCCGCGCGGTTCGTGTTGAACTGCGGGACGCCGGCGTGATCGTAATTTTCCTGGAAATGCACGACATCGCCCGAGAGCAGCACCGGGCCGGTCCTGGGCAGGCGCACCAGCAGGCCGTGATGGCCGGGCGTATGGCCCGGCAGGTTGAGGATGACGACGCTGCCGTCGCCGAACACATCCTTGTCCACGGCCACCTTCTCGACCTTGCCGCCACCGCTGATCCAATTGGCGAGCGGTTTCGGATCGACGCCGGGAGAGAGCGGCTGTGCGGTAAGCGCGTCCCAATCGCCTTGTCCGATCAGCAGAGTTGCGTTCGGGAAGCTGCCGGCCTGCCCGGTATGATCGGCGTGATAATGGCTGATGCCGATAAACTCGACCTTGGCCGGATCGACGCCGAGCTCGGCAAGCTGCTGGAGGATCGTTCTGGGCAGTGCGACCTGCTCGCTTGGCGCGGCAAAGCCTGCGTCCCAGAGCATGGTGCGCTCGCCATGCCGGATGAGATAACAGCTGGCGACGAACGGGAGCTTCAGCGGCGGATTGGAATAAGCGAAGGCATCGGAGAAGCCGCCGACATCTCGGGGCTGCTTGAAGGTGCCGCAGTCGAGGCGGGTCAGCGTGACTTTGGCGGGCGTTGCGGTCGCGGTCTGTGCTTGTGCCGAAGCAGGTGCCGCAGCCGGCAGGCCAGTCAACATCGTCGCAGCCAGAGCCGCGATGCTCATTCCCTTGCGCATACTACCTCCCATCAGGAGGTTCAGTGGCGCGCGGTTTCCTGCTTCGAAGCGGCGTGCCCGAGGCCCACCGCCATCGCGGCGCTGCCGACCGCTCCCAGCACGAGAATCCAGAAAATCTTTTTCATTGCGCCCCTTAACCTCGTTCATTTCCCATTAGGTCGCGAACGTCGGCAAGTCGACCTTTTATTGCGGCTGCGGCGGCCATGACCGGCGAGACGAGATGCGTGCGCGCACCCGGACCCTGACGGCCCATGAAGTTGCGATTGCTGGTCGAGGCACTGCGCTCGCCGCTCGGCACACGGTCCGGGTTCATGCCCAGGCACATGGAGCAGCCCGGCTCACGCCATTCGAAGCCGGCCTCGATGAAGATGCGGTCGAGACCCTCGGCTTCCGCCTGGCGCTTGACGAGGCCGGAGCCGGGCACGACCAGCGCCTGCTTGATGCCGTCGGCAATATGGTGCCCCTTGAGCACGGCGGCGGCAGCGCGCAGATCCTCGATGCGGCTGTTCGTGCAGCTGCCGATGAAGATATGCTCGACGGTGACGTCTTCCATGCGCTGGCCGGCATGGAGACCCATATAATCGAGCGACCGGGCGGCGGCGGCGCGCTTGGCCGGGTCCTCGAAGCTCTCCGGATCGGGCACGGCGCCGGTGATCGGCACGACATCCTCAGGGCTGGTGCCCCAGGTGACGTTGGGCGAGATGTCGGTCGCGTCGAGCCGCACGAACTTGTCGAAACGCGCGCCCTCGTCGGTCACGAGCGTCTTCCACCACTCGATGGCCCGCTCCCATTCCTCGCCGGTCGGCGCCATTGGCCGCCCCTTGAGATAGGCGAAGGTCTTCTCGTCCGGCGCGAACAAGCCCGAGCGCGCCCCGCCCTCGATCGCCATGTTGGCGACGGTGAGGCGACCCTCGATGCTCATGTCGCGGAAGGTCGAGCCGCGATATTCCATGACATGGCCGGTGCCGCCGGCCGTGCCGATCTTACCGATCACGGCGAGGATCACGTCCTTGGGCGTCACGCCATAGCCGAGCGCGCCCTCGACCTCGATGGAGAGCGTCTTGCTGGGCTTCAGCAGCAAGGTCTGCGTGGCCAGCACATGCTCGACCTCGCTGGTGCCGATGCCGAACGCCAGCGATGCCAGCGCGCCGTGCGCGGCGGTGTGACTGTCGCCGCAGACCAAAGTCGTGCCGGGCAAAGTGAAGCCCTGCTCGGGGCCGACGACATGGACGATGCCCTGCTTCTCGTCGGTCGGACCGAAATAGGGAACGCCGAACTCGGGCGCATTGCGCTCCAGCGCGGCGAGCTGCTCGGCGCTTTCCTTGTTGGCGATCGGGATACGATGACCGGCCGCGTCGATGCGGGGTGTCGTTGGCAGGTTGTGATCCGGCACGGCAAGGGTCAGATCCGGACGGCGCACCTTGCGGCTATTGGCGCGCAGGCTCTCAAATGCCTGCGGGCTGGTCACTTCGTGGACGAGGTGGCGGTCGATATAGATGAGACAGGTGCCGTCATCGCGGGTTTCGACGACGTGGGCGTCCCAGATCTTCTCGTAGAGCGTGCGTGGTTTCTCGGTCATTTCGGTGCCGCACTAGCGCTGGCGGACCTTACGGGAAAGCATAAAGTGCCCGGTATCAGGGCTGTGCCGGGCGAGAAAGGCTTTGCGCGAGGAAAGCGCCACTCTGCGCCCGCACCGGGCCGAGCCAGGCCAGTTGCCGCATCAGGGAGAGCAAGGTGGCTTCGTGCGAGAGGCCGTCAAGCAGGACGAGCCGGACCGGGGCGCCTTTGGCGCGGAGTTGTCGGGCAAGCGCGATACTGTTGCGGGGCTTGACGCGGGTGTCGGAGCGACTGGCGAACAGGAGCGTGGGCGGCGCGTCCCGGCGGGCCAGGCGGACGGGTTGTGTGAGCTGCGCGGGCGTGTCGCCGAAGGCGAGCCTCGCGGCCTCGTCTGAATAGGGATAGAAATCATAGGGGCCGGAAATGCCGATGACGGCGCGGATCGTCTGCGGCGGCACATGGGCCTCGGCCAGCCAGCGGTGGTCGAGAGCAAGCAACAAAGTCATGTGGGCACCGGACGAGTGGCCGACGAGCGCTATGCGATCCGGATCCCCGCCCATCGCCGCGATGTTTCTGCGGGTCCAGGCGAGGACCTGGGCGGCATCCTCCATGAAGGCCGGGAAGGGATGCACAGGCAGCTTGCGATAATCGGGGACAATCGCGATGTAGCCGAGCCTGGCGAGTGCCCGGCCGGCGAAGCCATAGGCGGCGGCCGAGCCGTTTCGCCAGGCACCGCCATGGAAGAAGACCACGACTGGGCGTGCGGGTGCTGCTGCCGAAGGGCGCCAGATATCGAGGCGCTGGTCGTGCGTGCCATAGGAAACCCCCTGCCCTGCCCGCTCGACACCGATGCCGCCGCCGGTCATTCGGTCGGCGCCGGACAGGAGGCCGATGGAGGTCAGATCGGGCGCGAGGGGAACCGACCCGCCAACGAAGATGAGCGCGAGAAGCAGGATCGCCCCGGCGAGCCGCTTCAGCCACCGCATCCCTCAGCCCCCAATCGGCCGGGCGAAATCCGCCTCGATCGTGCGCGAGGCCAGCCAGTAATGGAAGGACGACCAGAGATAGAGCGCGGACATGGTCGCCATGGCGAGGCCCAGAGCGACTCCGGGATCGATGCCGCCCGCCGCATAATGGCCGCTCAGCAGGCCGAGGATGACCGGACCGAAGCCGCCGCCGACGAGCGTGTAGATCATGCCGGTGAAGGCTGTGCCGGTGGCGCGCATGCGGGCGCTGAGCATGTTCTGGAAAGTGCCGGCCGTGGGGCCGAGATAGGTGTACTGGAACAGGCCGGTCAGGCCGACGAGAGCGACGATCACCGCGGGTTCGTCGCGCGTGATCGCGAAGGCATAGAGCGGGGCGGAGACCAGCAAGGTGAGCGCGGGCATGAGGGCATAGCCTTTGCGGTTGCCGCGCCGGGCGAAGCGATCCGACAGCCAGCCCGCGCCGAGGATGCTGAGGGTCGAGGGCAGGCTCGCAACGAGGCCCGCGACCAGGCCCGCCTCGACCAGCGTATAGCCAAAACGGCGGATCAGATAGGCGGCGAGGAAGGCGTTGAGGCCGAAGCCGACCATGCTCGCGATCGTCGCCCCGGCCAGCATGTTGCGCATGGTCGGCCAGCGCCAGTAGCGGCCGATCACCGCGCCGACCGGGGGAACGTCCTTGCTTTCGCCGGGCGCATCATGGGCGCCGCGCTTCGGCTCGGCTACGAAAAGCGTGAGCAGCAGCGCAAGGATGAGGCCGGGAATGGCGGCCACGAACAGCGCCACGCGCCAGCCATAGAGCTGCGCGATGAGCGCGCCGCCGCTCGCGCCGAGGAACGCGCCGATCGGCGGGGCGAGATTGAGCGCGGACATCATCGTCGCGCGCTTCTCGCGCGGGAAATAGTCCGAGACGACCGAGTGGGTGGAGGGCAAGCCCACCGCCTCACCGACACCGACGCTGATACGGGCAAGGACGAGCTGCGCGAAATTGTTGGCCAGACCGCATGCGGCCGTCGCGATCGACCAGAGCACGGTGCCGACCGAGATCAGGGTCAGGCGCCGCCGCCGCTCGGCAATGCGCGCGACGACGAGGCCAAGGACGACATTCAGCACGGCGAAGGCCAGGCCATTGACGATGCCGAGCTCGGTATCGGTCAGGCCGAACTCAATGCGCAGCGGCTCGGCCAGCACGTTCATGATGATGCGGTCGATGAAGCCGACGACGCCGATGGACGTGAGCAGCACCAGCGCCAGATAGGGGCGCTCCTTGATCGTCTTGATGGTCATTCCCCTCTCCGCTCCCTTTCTGCCTTGTTGCCCGAGGCTTGCGGGCAAGGGCAACCGGAAAAGGGCGGCAGTCAGCTGCGCGGGGTGAACCGGACGAAGATGCCCTTCTCGGACCGCAGCGTGACGCGACTGATCGGCTCTGGCTTGGGGCCTTCCGGATAGCTGAGTTGGAAATTCTGCACGATCGTGCCGAGTACCAGCATCGCTTCCTGATTGGCGAAGCCCGCGCCGATGCAGACGCGGCGTCCCTTGCCGAAGGGCATGAAGGCGCGGCGGCATGCCTCGGCCTGTTCGGGGTCGGAGAAGCGATCCGGATCGAACGCATGCGGGCAGGAAAAATTGGCTTCGTTGCGCTGAATGAGCCAGGGCGAGATGATGATCATCGATCCGGGCGCCATCTCCTTTTCCCGCATGACCGTGGGCTGCGTAACGGCGCGGATGAAGAAGCTGACCGGCGGATAGAGGCGCAAGGTCTCGTGAAAGACGGCGCGCAGCTTCTCGGCCATCTTGAGCTTCTCGAAGCTCAAGGGCTCCTCACCCATCTCCTCGATCAGCGCATCCTGGAGATGCGGGCACTCAGCGAGCAGATAGAGGCCCCAGCTCATCGCACTGGCCGCCGTCTCGTGCCCTGCCAGGAACACCGTCGAGACCTGATTGACCAGCGCCTTGAGCGTGAAAGGTTCACCCGTTTCAGGGTGCCGGGCTTCGAGCATGGAATGGAGTATATCGTCCGGCCCGGCATCGCCTGAGCTCCGATAGGCGTCGTAGCGCGCCTGAACGATCGGCAGGAAGGTCGCGTGGATATGCCGCACGATGCCGCGCGCGCGCATGAGCAGCAGGCCGATCGGCACGCCATAGGTCTTGAGGATTGCGCCGGTCTGGATGATTCGCTGGAACTTGTGGAAGGATCGAAAGATCTGATCGGAATCGCGCGCGCTGATCGGCTGCGAGAATATCGTGCGGAAGATGATGTCTGCGGCGACATGAGTCATCAGCGGCTCGACGCTGATCGGCTTCGAAAGATCGATCTCGCGCATATGGCTGACCAGATCATCCACCGCACCCCGCATCAGCGGAAACGCCCGACGCAAGCCGGTCTGCGCATAGGCCGGCTTCACCATCTCGCGCTGCGCCTGCCAGTTCGCGCCGTTTGCGGAAAATACGCTGTCGCCGATCAGCGGATCGAGCATTTCCAGCAGATGCTCGTGCTTGGGATAGACATGCTGCCGGTCGTCCAACACCTCATCGACCAGGCTCAACTCGTTCGGCATGTAGATTTGAAGTGCGGGCAGACGCACCTCGCCCATCTTCATGGTGTAGCTCTTCTCGAACAGGCCGTGAATCCAGCTGCGCCAGTTGGTCGCGAAGCGGCGCAGCGCCTTGGCCTTGCTCTTGAGCGGTTCCGGATAAGGCGGCGTGAATGTCATGACTCAGGCCGGCTCGCGCTCAAACGCCGCAATCGAGGCGGCAAGCGGCATGCCGCCGCTGGTCAGGCGGAAATAGTCGAGCGGGGAAATACGCGGGAAGCTGCGCAGATAATCGAAATGCGTCTCATACTTGTTGCGGCGGCGCAGGCGATGCGCCTCGGTATCGGCATATTTGAACCAGCGCGGCGAGAGCGAATGAATGGTCGGGCGGTGCGCCTCCTTCACGGAAACACAGGGATCGAGCAATGCAATGCAGGCGCCGTCTGTGAGTGATCCAAGGTCGAGCCAGAGGAAGTCGCCCCGCGAGACCGTCGAGAGAACCGTCTCATAGCGCGCGGCATCGCGGCGGCAGCCGAGCAGCGGCACGGATGAACCCAATGTCAGCAGCCCGAAACTGGCAGGCATCACCCCGCCATTTTTCTCCAGCAGCGAGGCCATGATCGGCATGGCCAGGATGCCGCCATTGCTGTGCGTGACGAACAGCACTTCATCCCAGTCCTGCGACAATTCTGCCTGGATAGTCTGCGCCATCTCCTCCAGGCGGTCGTCAAGGGCCGGATCGGTCGTGCGCCGTGCGTAGCGATCGTTAAAGATGACGAAGCGCAGGAGCCAGAAGCTCTTGAGCCTATGGATGACGAAGAAGCTCAGAGCGAGGCCGATCACCAGCGCCGGGATGATCCCCACGAGGAGCCAGATCAATCCGATGAGCAGCAGCGGGATCACGACGACGGAGGTCGCCGGATAATAGAAGGCGATCAGCGAGCCCGGCGGGAAGGTGCGGGTGATCGACCAGTCCATGCGCGCCGTGAAGGAGAGCGTGGAGGCGATCGCGCCCCAGAGCAGGCGCAGCGGGTTATGGTCCCATGTCCGCCGGATGATGTCGTCCCAGCCCAGAAAGGTCATGTCGGCGGACGAGCCGGCCGTCTTGTCCTCGACCGTCCAGCGACTGTTCAGCGGCCCGGCCCGGCGCCGGTCGCTGACTACGACCTCATGACCGGAGCGCTCGGCATAAAGCGCGGCCTGCTCGGCATAGAGCTGATGATAGAAGCGGGCGCCCCGGGGGTCATAGCCGCCGAGGTAGAATATCTTCCGCCGAAATCCGTTCAAATCCCCCAAGACCCCCGCCAGCGTTCGTCAGGAGGACGCTGCGATCGCTTCGCCGATCGGCGAGGCATCCCTGTCCCCCTGCTGGCGCGCATACCATGCGTCGAGACGACGGTCCATGATCCGGAACCAGAGCGGCGGCACCAGCGAAATCAGGAACATCGCGGCATAGCCATAGGGCAATTGCGGCGCCTTGTCGTTCTGCTGGAGGCGGTGATAGGGCCGCCGCGCGGCGCTGTGATGTGCGCTGTGGCGACCAAGATTGAACGTGTTGATGTTGGTGATGATGCTGCTCGTGTCCCAGCTGTGGCCGGGACCGGGGGCCTCATATTGCCCATTGGCCAGGCGTTTGCGCAGCAGCCCATAATGCTCGACATAATTGATGCTTTCGAGCAGGCAGACGGCGACGAAGGCCTGCGCGACCATGAAGATCAGCGCGTCTGAACCAAGCGAGCGATAGATCGCGATCAGGAGCAAGGCGAGGAGCGCGTAGATCGACAAGACCCGGGCTGGCCGGAAGCGAATGCCGCTGACCAGGCCGCGCACGATCGATCGGGGGATGAACGCATAGAGATTCTCGCCGCGCCGTGCCGTCGCATGGTCCGCCGGCGTCGCAAAGCGCGGATGATGACCGAGAATATGCTCAACGCAGAAGTGCGGATAGAGCACGGCGGAAAACAGCACCCAGCCTATCCCGCGCTCCCAGGCGGTCGATCGATGGATCAGCTCATGGCCGACGACGATGCCGACATATCCCGTCACGATCCCGACGCTGATCGTCAGGCCGATGAACTCCGCTGTGGTGAGCGTCCAGGACGCGGCAACCCACAGGCCCCATCCCAGTGCGAGCAGCACCGCAGCGCTCGCGGCAACGAGCGCGGCATCATAAGCGCGCTCCTTGCCCGGCGTGAGCCCTTGCAAGGCGATGTCCGAAGGCCAGCGGGACTTGCCGAGCCAACGGTCTGCGATCGGGACGACCCCAAAGGCCAGCAGCGGCAATGTGAAGAAGCCGATCCCGCCCAGCGCAGCGCCCAGGATCAGCAGCGCCACCATCCAGAGGCTGGTAAAATAGGCGAAGGGATAGCGCATCGCGGCCCGACTATTTCAGGTCGCCTGCCGTGCGCAAGGCCTTTCGACCGCCATCGATACCGGCCCGGAGGCGGTTTCGGGCATCTCATCGGGCCAAATGCGCAGGCGCTGCATACGCCAGTTGAGAAATACGGCCGGCAGGCGGATCAGCATGAGTTCGCGGTGAATACGAAGATCGACAAGCCGCTCCCACCAGCGCGGCTGCCGACGCCCGTTGCGCGCCAGCCAGTCGCGATAGGGCATCCAGTGGCTCGGTTCGTCCCGCTCGATCACCCGGAAGATGGCCTTGAGTGCCGGCTCCTTGCGGATGGCGCGTGAGCGCAGCAGAACATCGACCTGCTGCATCCCGCGCTGTTCGGTGAGCATGATGACGCGGCACAGCTTTTCGAACAGCCCTTCCTCGGCCACGATTGCCTCTGTATCCAGCTCGTCGATCGCTCGCCCGAACATGATCCGGACGAAATGATCGATATGGCCACAGGTGCGCGCGACCGCGAGCGGCATGCGGCCCGCGCGCTCGAAATAGCGGCGGAACATCAGATAATGGCGATACTCATCGACCCGATGCTTCTCAACCGCGGCGATGAAGGTCAGATCGTCCGGGCACCGCGCACGGACTGCCTCCAGCACGCGGTCGAGGCTCGTATAGCCCCGATGCTCGTTGTAGAGGTAGATCGACGCCAGAACATCGACATAGCGACGGTGAAAAGCCGGCAGCATGAGGCGCAGAATACGCCTCCGATTGGGGCCTCACAATGGCGGGAAGAAGGCGGAGCGATCACGCCCCGCCCGCTCGCGGATGCACTCAGGCCGTAGCCAGCGCGTTTTCGTACCTGCCGGTGGTCTTTTGCGCGACTTCCTCGGCCGTGACGCCCGGCGCCAGCTCGATCAGGCGGAACGGCGAGTCATGATCCGGCCGCTGGAAGACGGCGAGATCGGTAACGATCATATCGACCACATTCTTGCCGGTGAGCGGCAGGGTGCAATCCGGGATGAACTTGGGACTGCCATCCTTGGCATTATGCTCCATGACGACGATGATCTTCTTGACGCCGGCGACGAGGTCCATCGCGCCGCCCATGCCCTTGATCATCTTGCCGGGGATCATCCAGTTAGCGATGTCGCCCTTCTCGCTTACTTCCATCGCGCCCAGCACGGTGAGGTCGATGTGGCCGCCGCGGATCATCGCGAAGCTGTCCGCCGACGAGAAATAGACCGAATTGGGCAGCTCGCTGATCGTCTGCTTGCCGGCATTGATGAGATCGGGATCGACCTCGTCATCATAAGGGAACGGGCCGATACCGAGCATGCCGTTCTCAGACTGGAGCGTCACCTCGACGCCGGCCGGGATGTGGTTCGCAACCAGGGTCGGAATGCCGATGCCGAGATTGACGTAGAAGCCGTCCTTGAGTTCCTGCGCCGCGCGCGCGGCCATCTCATCACGAGTCCAAGGCATTATGCGGCCTCCCTCTGGCGAACGGTGCGGAATTCGATCTTCTTGTCGTAAGGCGCGCCGATGACCATGCGCTTCACATAGATGCCCGGCAGGTGGATCGAGTCCGGATCGAGGCTGCCGACCGGCACCACTTCCTCGACTTCGGCCACGCAGACCTTGCCGGCGGTCGCCATCGGCTGATTGAAATTGCGGGCGGTCTTGCGGAAGATCAGGTTACCCGCCTCGTCCGCCTTCCAGCCCTTGATGATGCAGAGGTCCGCATAGATGCCGCGCTCCAGCACATAATCCTGGCCGTCGAAATTCTTGGTTTCCTTGCCCTCGGCCACCAAAGTGCCCACGCCCGTCTTGGTGTAGAAGCCCGGAATGCCCGCGCCGCCGGCCCGGCAGCGCTCGGCCAGCGTGCCCTGCGGGCAGAACTCGACCTCGAGCTCGCCGGAGAGATACTGGCGCTCAAACTCCTTGTTCTCGCCGACATAGGAACTGATCATCTTCTTGATCTGGCGCGTGCGCAGCAGCTTGCCGAGACCCTCATTGTCGATGCCGGCATTGTTGGAAGCGACAGTCAGATCCGTCACGCCCGACTCGCGAATGGCGTCGATCAGCCGCTCCGGAATACCGCAGAGGCCAAAGCCGCCCGCGCAGATCTGCATGCCGTCGAACAGCAGGCCGTCGAGCGCGGCCTTCGCATCGGGGTAAAGTTTCTTCATGGGCGACTCCCGGAGTGGAACGATACCAATATTGCGCCGCCCATAGGATGCACGTGCATTTCGGTCAAACATGAGTGAATCGTTGAAATTCGAAACGACCATATCTGTTGCGTGCGTGCAATCTTTTCTGCCGTTTCGCTCATCGCAGCCAGCGATAGCGGACGTCGGGAAGCTTCTCCTCATTGCCTTCGCCATCGGTGAACTCGACAGCCATGAAGCCGTGCCGCTCGTAGAAACGCCGGGCACCCAGATTGGCTTGGAACGTCCAGAGCTGGAGGCCAGCGCGCTGCGCTTTGACCGTATCGAGCATGGCAGAGCCGATCCCCCGCCCGTGCCAATCGGGATCGACATGAAGCTGGTTGATCCACCCCGGCGCGAGAGCGATCTGGCCGACAAGAGCCTGATCCGCAAAAGCTCCGATGATCTCGCCGTTGGGAAAGAGCTGCTCGCGCCAATGCGCCCGATCCTCCTCGGCGCTATGCAGATGCTCGTCGAAGCAGGCGACGGTGAGCATCGCGCGGCGAAATATCGCGGCGGCTGCATCGATGTCCGTAAGGCCGAGCGGCCGGATCGTGATGCGCGACATGCTTCTCAGCCCTCCCAGCGTCGGGCCTATGTAGCTTCGAAAGACCGATCAACCCAAGCGAACAGGCCATCCGACATGGGGTCGGATGGCCTGCCGTGCTGCCCCGCCGGAGCCCTTTCCCGCGGTGCGATATAAATCGGCTCAGATCTTGTCGCCAAGCGCGCCTTTGATCGATCCCTTGACCTGCTGGGCCTTGCCCTTCAGTTCCTGACCGACACCTTCGGCCTTCTTGTCGGGATCGTTCTTGCGTTCGCCCTCGATCTGCTTGGCATTGCCGGCGATCTCGTTGCCGATACCCTTCACCTTGTCGATCAGTTCGCCCATGATACTCTCCATCGTCGTTCAGTTATGAAAAGAACGGCCGGCGGTTTCACGGGTTCCTTGATTTTCAGGGATTTGCGACGAGCCGAAGCTGCCTAGATCAATCCCGCCAGCGGGCTTGAGGGGTCCGCATACATGCGCCGGCCCATGCGTCCGGCGAGATAGGCCATGCGCCCCGCATCGACCGCAGCCTTCATTGCGCCGGCCATCAGGATCGGGTCCTTGGCCTCGGCAATGGCGGTGTTCATCAGAACGCCGGTGCAGCCCAGCTCCATCGCGACCGCAGCATCCGACGCGGTGCCGACGCCCGCATCGACCAGCACCGGCAGCTTGGTGCCTTCCACGATGAGACGGACCGTCACCTTGTTCTGGAGGCCAAGGCCCGATCCGATCGGCGCGCCGAGCGGCATGATCGCGACGGCACCTGCATCCTCGAGCTGCTTGGCGGCAATGGGATCGTCCGTGCAATAGACCATCGGCTTGAAGCCTTCCTTGGCCAGCACTTCGGTCGCGCGGATGGTCTCTACCATGTTCGGGTAAAGCGTGCGTGCTTCGCCGAGCACTTCCAGCTTCACCAGATCCCAGCCACCTGCCTCGCGCGCCAGGCGCAGGGTGCGGATCGCGTCCTCGGCCGTGAAACAGCCGGCCGTGTTGGGGAGATAGGTGATCACCCTGGGATCGATGAAGTCGGTCAGCATCGGCGCCTTGGGATCGCTGATGTTCACGCGGCGAACGGCGACCGTGACTATCTCGGCGCCCGATGCCTCGACGGCGGCCGCGTTCTGCGCGAAATCCTTGTACTTGCCGGTGCCGACGATCAGCCGCGAATTGAAGGTCTTGCCGGCGACCGACCAGCTGTCGTTGTTCAGCACGGACATTCCATCTCCTCCGCCCACGAAGTGGACGATCTCCAGCTCGTCGCCGTCCTCGACGATCACGCTGTCCAGCGTTCCGCGCGGCACGACTTCCAGATTGCGCTCGACGGCAACCTTCTCCGGCGCGAGGCCGAGCTCGGCAGCAAGCTGGGCCAGCGTCAGGCCGGCGCGCACGCGGCGATGCTCGCCATTCACATGGATGCCGATGGTCCCGTCCACGCTCATCGCCTCGATGCACCTTTTCCTTTGAGGGCCGTCCCGGCCGCCATATAGGGAGGCCCCGGACGCTCGCAACCAAAAGGACAGGATCGCTCATGACGACGCCGCGAAAAATCTTCGTGCTGAACGGCCCCAATCTCAATCTGCTCGGCACGCGCGAGCCGGAGATTTACGGCTATGACACGCTCGATGACATCGCCGATCGCATGGAAGACGAGGCACGCCGGGCGAATACGGAGATCGACTTTCGCCAGTCCAACCATGAGGGGCATCTGATCGACTGGCTGCACGAGGCCAATGCCGAGAGTGCGACGGCGGTGATCCTGAATGCAGGCGCCCTCACCCACACCTCCCTGGCGCTCTACGACGCGATACGCGCGATTACCGTGCCGGTGATCGAGGTCCATATTTCCAACCCCGCGGCGCGCGAGGCCTATCGGCATCACAGCTATGTCGGCATGGCCGCGAAGGGATCGATCGCGGGCTTTGGTCCGTTGGGCTATATGCTGGCGCTCGAAGCCGCGCTGGAAATGGACTGACCGCGATTTCCGTTGAAGCTGTTGCCTTATGGGCGGAAGGGCAATAGGCCCTGCGCCCATTCCAAGAAACAGAATAGACCTTCAAGGGACATAGAATGGCCGACAAGACCGACAGCAATGGCAGCGCAATGCAGGTGGACGTGAAGCTCGTGCGCGAACTCGCCAAGATGCTCGATGCGACCAACCTGACCGAAATCGAAGTGGCCGACGGCGATCGCAAGATCCGCGTCGCGCGCAAGCCCGCCGCGCAAGCGGCGAGCTATGCCGCGCCCGTCGCAGCCGCTGCTCCGGCCTCCGCGCCTGTCGCGGCTGCTCCGGCACCCGCTGCTGCTGCGCCGGCCGCCGGCGCTGCCGCTGCTGCCGGCACCGTCAAATCGCCGATGGTCGGCACCTGCTACCTCGCACCCGATCCGGAAGCCGCGCCTTTCGTGAAGGTCGGTGACAGCGTGAAGGCGGGCCAGACGCTGCTGATCGTCGAGGCGATGAAGGTGATGAACCCCATCAGCGCGCCAAGCGCCGGCACGGTGCAGGCGATCCTCGTCGAGAGCGGCCAGCCGGTCGAATATGATCAGCCGCTGATCGTGGTCGCTTGAGGCGCTTGAGATCATGAGCATCGAGAAGCTGCTGATCGCCAATCGCGGCGAGATTGCCTTGCGCATCCATCGCGCCTGCCACGAGATGGGCATCAAGACGGTGGCAGTGCATTCGACGGCGGACGCCGACGCCATGCATGTCCGCTTGGCCGACCAGGCCGTCTGCATCGGGCCGCCAGCTGCGCGCGACAGCTATCTCAACATTCCGGCGATCATCTCCGCCGCCGAGATTTCGGGCGCGGATGCGATCCATCCCGGCTACGGCTTCCTCTCGGAGAATGCCCAGTTCGCCGAGATCGTCGAGGCGCACGGCCTGATCTTCGTCGGCCCCAAGCCCGAGCATATCCGCGTCATGGGCGACAAGGTCGAGGCGAAGCGCACCGCCGGTTCTCTCGGGCTGCCCCTTGTCCCCGGATCGGCCGGCGCGATCGAGGACGTGGTCGAAGCCAAGGCGATCGCGCGGGACATCGGCTATCCGGTCATCATCAAGGCGGCGTCGGGCGGTGGCGGGCGCGGCATGAAGGTCTGCGCGTCAGAAGACGAGCTCGAGTCCCTGATGCAGCAGGCCGGCAGTGAGGCGAAGGCCGCATTCGGCGATGCGACCGTCTATCTCGAGAAATATCTGGGCGATCCGCGTCATATTGAATTCCAGATCTTCGGCGACGGCGAGGGCAACGCCATTCATCTTGGCGAGCGCGACTGCTCGCTGCAGCGGCGTCACCAGAAGGTGCTGGAAGAAGCCCCGTCCCCGGTCATTTCCAAGGCCGAGCGCGACCGCATGGGCGGGATCGTCAGCAAGGCCATGGCCGACATGGGCTATCGCGGCGCCGGCACGATCGAGTTCCTCTACGAGAATGGCGAGTTCTACTTCATCGAGATGAACACGCGCATTCAGGTCGAGCATCCAGTAACCGAAATGATCACCGGCTTCGATCTCGTCCGCGAGCAGATCCGCATTGCCGAGGGCCGTCCGCTCTCGGTCGCGCAGGAGGATCTCGTCTTCTCCGGTCACGCCATCGAGTGCCGCATCAATGCCGAGGACCCGGAGACGTTCGCGCCCTCCCCCGGCAAGGTGCAGATGCTCCATGTGCCCGGCGGCATGCATGTCCGCGTCGATAGCGCGCTCTACCAAGGCTATAATGTGCCGCCTTATTACGACAGCATGATCGGCAAGCTGATCGTCTATGGCCGCACGCGCGAAGGCTGCCTTATGCGCCTCAAGCGCGCGCTCGAAGAGTTCGTGATCGAGGGCATGAAGACCACGATCCCGCTGCACCAGCGCCTGATCGCCGATCAGGACGTCCAGAACGGCGACTATTCGATCAAGTGGCTGGAGGAATGGCTGGAGCGGCAGAAGGCAGATTGATTGGCATGGTAACGTGACCTCGATTTCCGAGTACTGGGATCGTTGGAAACGAAGGCGTTTCGGTCGCTATCGCGTAGAGGATCCTCGACCGATTGCTGCGACTTCACCTTACACCTTCTTCCTGCCTTCCGAAAATGAGCTACTGGCACTCGCACCAGGCGATCGGGTCAAATTGACATTCGTTGGCGAGCCGGGCGGCAAGACCTATGGCGCGGAGCGCATGTGGGTGACGATTACCGAGCTATTTGGCTCGACGCTCTCTGGTCGTCTCGACAACGTTCCGTTCGAGTTGCACCAGCTTCGCGTCGGCGACGGCGTTCGCTTCGAGCGAAGTCAGGTGCTCGACATTCAGTGGAACGAAGACAGAGAGAGGGCACCGCCGAGCGCACCACCATATCGGGAATATTGGGATCACTGCTTCGTCGATCGCGGCGTGCTCGATGGCGAGATGCCGGTCTATTATCTCTATCGCGAGACACCTGACGATCAGGGAGACGACAAATATCCGGACAGTGGCTGGCGATTTCGCGGTGATTGGCGTGGCGTTACCGAAGAAGAGTTCCAAGCTTGGGAATTCGACTATATCGCGATCGGGAAGGTGCTTAATGCGGACGATAGTTGGGTCCATCTGATCGATGCGCCGATTGGTTCAGCCTTCATCCGCAACGACAAGACGAACGAATTCATTCGCTGCGAGGACAATGAATGAAAGCTACCATCTATCACAATCCGCGCTGCTCGAAGTCGCGCGAGACGCTGGCGATCCTGCAAGAAGCGCCGGGCGTCCAGGTTGAGATCGTCGAGTATCTCAGGACGCCGCCGAGCCGCGCCAAGCTGGCGTCGCTCTATGAGCGTGCCGGGATCACGCCGCGCGAGGGGCTGCGGAAGGCCGAGGATGGCGCGAAGGCGCTGGGCGGTGCCAGCGACGACGCAATCCTCGATGCGATGAATCGCGGACCCGATCCTGATCGAGCGCCCGCTGGTCGAGACGGATAAGGGCGTACGGCTTGGCCGGCCGCCGGAGCGGGTGAAGGAAATTCTCTAACGTCCTCCGACACCCCAGCGAACGTTGACGTGTCGTCCGGTAGCAGAGCGCGTTACCGCCAGAGATCCCAGCTTTCGCTGGGATGACCGCTGATTTGCGGTGTCGGCTAATGACCTAAGCCAGGTTCGCCGGGACGATCGGCAGAGACCGCAAACGCTTGCCCGTCGCCGCGAAAACCGCATTGGCAATCGCCGGGATCACCGGCGGAAGCGCCGGTTCGCCAAGACCCGAAGGCGGATTGTCCGACAGCACGAACTCGACGACGATGTCCGACGGCGCATTGGTGATGCGCGGCAGCGGATAGTCGTGGAAGTTGGTGCGGTTGCCTGCGCCGTCTACAAAGGTGACGACCTGGCCGAGCAGAGTCTGGCCGATTCCGTCGATCACCGAGCCCTGGACCTGATGCACGGCGTTGATCGGATTGATGATCTGGTTGCCGACATCGCCCGCGACCCAAACCTTATCGACATGCACCGCGCCGCCGGGGCGCACCGTGATATCGACGACCTCGGCGAAATAGCCGCGATGGCTGTAATAGAAGCCGAAGCCACGGCCCTTGCCCCCGCCACTCTTGCCATCGCCTTCGCGCCCCTTCCAACCCGACATTTCGCAGACCTTGTTGATGACGCCGAGTGCGCGGCCGGTGTGGAACTCGCCATACTGACCTTGCACCGCCGGTATGAGGCGCGGCTCGCCCAGGATGCTGCGCATGAACTCCGGCAGATCCTTGCCCGCCGCCAGCGCGACCTCGTCGAGGAAGCTGTGGAACACGAAGGCCATCGCGTTGGACGTCGGCGCGCGCAGGAAGCCCGTCGGCACGTTCGTCTTCATGTAGGAGACGCAGTAGCAGATGTCCGACAACAGCGGCCCGGGGAACTCGCCCGCGCCCATGCCGGCGGCCTGGATCGGCTTGCCGTCCGCGCCATAGCTCACGAAATGGTCCTTGAGCGCGATCAGCTTACCGTCCTTGTCGAGACCCGCCTCGAAGCTGTGCCAGCCACCCGGCCGGAAGAATTCGTGCCGCATATCGTCCTGCCGGTTGAACAGCAGCTTCACATGCTTGCCCGGCATCGCCTTCGCGATCTGGCCGGACATGGCCATATAGTCGTTCATCAGACGCCGGCCGAAACCGCCGCCGATGCGCGTCATGTTAATCGTGATCGCCTCGGGCGCGATGCCCATCATCTCCGCGACCAGCGCGCGGCCACGCTCGGGCGCCTGCGACGGCGCCCAGAACTCGACCTTGCCGTCCTTATAGAGCGCGGTGCAATTCTGCGGCTCGAGATTGGCGTGGCCGATGAAGGGATAGTCGTAGTCGGCCGTGACCTTCTTCGCCGCACCGGCCAGCGCCTTATCGACGTCGCCCCGGCGCAAGATGTCCGCGCCGGGCGCCTGCTTGTAGAGCTCAGCGGCATTCTCGGCGAAGCGTGCGCTCGAATTCTTGCGTGCCTCGGCGTCGTTCCAGACAGGCTTCAGCGCCTCACGCGCCTTGTTGGCCACCCACCAGCTGTTCGCGATGATCGCGACGGCGTCATTGGCGCCCTTGGGATTGTAGCTCGTGTTGATCGGCACGACCGCGACGACGCCGGGCAGTGCCTTGACCGCCGCTTCGTCATAGCTCGTAATCGTGCCGCCATAGGCCGGGCAGCATTCGACTGCCGCATAGAGCATGCCCGGGAAAGAAACGTCGATACCGAACAGCGGGCGCCCCGCGACGATATCGGACGTATCGACGCCCATATGCGACTTGCCGATGATCTTGTACTGCGCCGGCGTCTTGAGGGGGACCGTGGCGAGATCGGGCGCGGCCACCTTGGCGGCATCGGGCGCGAGCTGCGCATAAGTGAGCGTGCGCTTGCTGGCGGCATGCGTCACCTTGCCGCTGCCGGTCGTCAGTTGATCCTCGGGGACGCCGAGGCGGGCCGCTGCAGCCTTGACCAGCATTTGCCGGGCAGCCGCGCCGATGCGCCGCATGGGCAGGAAATGATTGGGCGTCGCGAAGCTGCCGCCCGCGATCTGGCCGGTGTAGAGCTTGCCGTCCGAGAGCGTCTGCTCGATCTTCACCTGCGCCCAGTCGACATCCAGCTCCTCGGCGATGAGCATGGGCAGCATCGTCTTGATGCCCTGGCCGACTTCGGGATTCTGCGCGCCGATGATGAAGCTGTTGTCCGCACCGATGCGGATATGCGCGTTCATCATGACCGGCTTCGCGCCGGGCGTCGCAGCGATCGCCATCTTGGCCTCGAAGGCCAGGGCCGCGCCGCCGACCAGGGTCGCGCGGATGAAGGCGCGCCGATCGAGATCCAGGACCGTGCTCATGCCGTGGCTCCTTCCTCGATCCCGGCCGCCTTCTTGATGGCGGCGCGAATGCGGACATAGGTGGCGCAGCGGCAGATATTGCCGCCCATCGCCTGATCAATCTGCGCATCCGTAGGCTTGGGCGTGTTGGCGAGGAGTGCGCTTGCGGACATGATCTGGCCAGCCTGGCAATAGCCGCATTGCGGCACGTCCAGCTCGACCCACGCATCGCTGATCTTCTTGCCGGACGGCGTCGTCGCGACATGCTCGATCGTCGTGACCTGCTTGCCGACGACGGCGCTGATCGGGGTGATGCAGGAGCGGGTCGGGCGCCCGTCGATATGGACGGTGCAGCAGCCGCAGAGCGCCATGCCGCAGCCGAATTTGGTGCCGACCATGTTGAGGTCTTCGCGGAGCACCCAGAGGAGCGGCTTTTCCTGATCAACGTCGACTTGACGCGGTTTCCCGTTGATCGACAGCGTCGTCGCCATATTCATTCTCCCTGCGCAATCTCGGCGCGCAAGAGCATGAAGAAGAACGAGCAGTTGTCAACGTCCACAGCACTGCCATATGCAAAACAAAGCAAATATTTCGGCCTGATCCAAGTGTCTATATTTCAAAATATACAGGATAGAGTTTGAGCGACATGGACGACATAATCCGGGCAGCGCGCGAATGGGCCGGGCAGCCCATGGCGCTGGCCACGGTGATCGAGGCATCGGGTTCCGCCCCTCGCCCGCGCGGCGGGCATATGCTCGTCACCGGCGACGGCCGCTTCGCCGGTTCCATTTCGGGCGGCTGCGTCGAATATGACGTGTTCGCACTTGCCGAGAGCGTGATCGCCGGCGGGCCTGCCAGCGTCCAATATTATGGCAGCAACGATCCGAGCATCTGGCTCCCCGGGTTGCCCTGCGGTGGGCAGATCGGTGTTCTGGTCCAACCCGTCGCGGAGGGCGGGTTCGCGCCTGCCCTGTTCGAGGACATCGCCCGAGCCCATGCGAGCGGCGCGTCGTTGACCCTATCGACGGACCTCGAAACGGGCCGGACCAGCCAGGGCAAGCTGGATGGACAATTCGTCCACGTCTATGAGCCGCCTCGCAGGCTCCTCATCGTCGGGGCAGTCCAGATCGCGCAGGTGCTGGCGTCGATCGCGCGCGCGACGGGCTTTGCGGTGACCATCTGCGATCCGCGCGAACGCTTTCTGGCGCCCGAGCGCTTTCCGGATGTGGACCTGACGGACGCCTGGCCGGACGAGGCCGTCAACGCCTTCGCGCCGAACCAGAGCTCGGCCGTCGTGACCTTGAGCCACGATGTGAAGATCGATGATCCCGCACTGGTCGCGGCGCTTGCTCATCCTACCGGCTATGTCGGCGCGCTCGGATCGCGCGCCAACCATGTCCGCCGCCTGGAGCGGCTCGCGGCGATGGGCGTGTCTCCCAAGGACCTGGCGCGGATCGATGGGCCGGCGGGCATTTCCATCGGGGGGCTGGGGCCGCATGAGATCGCGCTATCGATCGCGGCGGGCATGGTCGGAGCCTTGCGTGGCGTCCGATGAGCGGCTTGCCGTTGCCTTGCTGGCGGCGGGGCGATCAACGCGGTTCGGCGATGCGAACAAGTTGACGGCGCTGCTGGGCGGGCGTCCGTTGGTCGACTGGGCGGCGCAGGCCGGCTTGGCGGTCGATGCGCACTCGCGTTTCATTGTCACCGGCCCGGGAGACCTTGCGCCCATCGCAAGCTATGAGCGCATGATCAATCCGCACCCGGAGCGAGGCATGGCCGGATCGCTCCGCGTCGCTGCCCAGGCTGCGGAGCGAGCAGGCACGGATGCTTTGCTGGTGTTGCTTGCTGATGTGCCGTTTGTCGAAGCAGCTCATCTTCAGCGCCTTATCGAGCGACATCGATTCGATCCGGAACGGCCGGTCTTCTCGATCGTGCCTCGGGGCGCGGCCCAACCCCCTGCCTTGTTTCCGGCGCGCTGTTTCGCCGCGCTTCAGGCTCTCGAAGGCGACAAGGGGGCGCGGGCGCTCGCGGTTGATGCGATCCTCATCGAGACGGAGACGGACAGCCTTCTCGATATCGATACGCCGGATGACCTGAACCGGGCAAAGAGCCGCTTGTAGCTTTCGGAGCAGTCGCGCTCAGGCCGTGAACGCATCCCCGAACATCTCGCGCAACGTCGTCTTCTGGACCTTGCCCATACTGTTCTTGGGCAGTTCCGGCAGGAAATAGACGCGCCGTGGCTGCTTGAAGCGCGCCAGCGTGCCTTCCAGCGCGGCGATCACGGCCGCCTCGTCGGCAAAGGCCGGAGCGCGTGGCACGACAGCCGCGACGACGCCTTCGCCCAGATCCGGATGCGGCACGCCGATGACGGCCGACTCATGAATTTGCGGCAGCTCGTCGAGCGCCGTCTCCACTTCTGCCGGATAGATGTTGTAGCCACCGGCGATGATGAGATCCTTGGCGCGGCCGACGATCGAGACATAGCCGCGCGGATCGATGAAACCGAGATCGCCCGAAATGAAATAGCCGTCGCGGAATTCCTCGGCGGTCTTTTCTGGTTTGCGCCAATAGCCCTTGAACACGTTCGGTCCGGCGATCTCGATGACGCCGACCTCGCCCTGCGGCAGCACCCGGCCGCTTTCGGGATCGGCAATGCGGATGTCGATGCCGGGCAGCGGCATGCCCACCGTACCGGCGATCCGGTCGCCGTCATAGGGATTGGACGTGTTCATATTGGTCTCGGTCATGCCGTAACGCTCGAGAATGGCATGGCCCGTCCGCGCCTCGAACTCACGGTGGATCTCGGCCGAGAGTGGCGCCGAGCCGGAGACGAACAGGCGCATATGGCCGACGAGCGAGCGGTCGAAAGCCTGTTCGGCCAGCAGGCGGATGTAGAAAGTCGGCACACCCATCATCGTGGTCGCGCGCGGGAGGGCGGCCATCACCGCCTCGGCATCGAACTTCGCCTGGAAGATCATCGAGGAACCGGCCGCCAGCGTCACATTCGTGCCCACGAAAAGCCCGTGCGTATGGAAGATCGGCAAGGCGTGCAGCAGCACGTCGTCCGCCGAGAAGCGCCAGTGATCGACCAGGGTCAGCGCATTGGAGGCCAGATTATCATGACTGAGCATCGCCCCCTTGGAACGGCCGGTAGTGCCGGAGGTGTAGAGGATGGCAGCCAGATCGTCGGCTTCGCGCGCCACGGTCACCCAGGCACCCGACATGCCGGCGGCAAGCGCGCTGAGGCTCCCCTCGCCCGCTTCGCCCAGCGTTTCGACACTGATGTCTCCCGCCAGAGCGGCCAGTTCTTCGTGCCGAGCGGGGTCAGAAACGAACAGCGCCGGCTCGGCATCCTCGATGAAGTAGCTCAGTTCGGCTGAGGTATAGGCGGTGTTGAGCGGCACGAAGATCGCGCCCGCCCGCAGGGTCGCCAGATAGAGCATGAGCATGTCGATGCTCTTGGGCGTCTGGACCATCACCCGGTCCCCAATGCCGACCCCGCGCGCCGCAAGCGCATTGGCAAACCGCGCCGATCCCGCCATCATGTCGCCATAAGTGACGAGCGAGCCATCTTCCAGCCAGGCAAAGGGCCGCGTTTGATCGGCTGGGAAACGGGCGGCGAGCGTATCGAACAGATTGGCCATGGGCGCCCTCTAGCTGGCTGTGCGGAAAAGCGGAACTGCCCTCAACGGCTCGGCGCTATGTGCCGATCGACGATCAGCGCGCCAAGTATGACGACCGCCGTCATCGCGACGACCACCGCGAAGAATGGCCATGTCGCATTGCCTGCCAGCGTCAGCAGCAGGCCACCGGTGGCGCCGATGAGCACCCCGCCCAAGCGCCCGATCATCAGCCCCACGCCGATGCCTGTCGCGCGCACCTGCTCGGCATAGCCCAGCGTCAGCAGCGCATAGCCGACCGCGATCACCATGCTCGCGAACATGCCCATGCCGCTGATCGCGAGCATGACGAGCCAATAGGTGGCCGGATTCGGGGCTTCCGATGCGCCATGGAGATGGGCCGCAAGGATTATGACCGTGGCGGCCGTCAGCACGGCGCCGACGAGCGTGATGCGTAGCGAGCCATAGCGATGGACGAGGAAGCCGGTAAGGACCGCGGCGGTGATCGCCAGCAAATGGAAGAAGGCGCTGGCCTGCAGCGCCTGCGTGATCGTGAATCCGCTCATCGTGAGGAAGGTCGAGGACCAGTTCGGAAAGGCGTAGACCACGAACTGCGCGGCGAAGAAGAAGGTCCAGCCACCGACATTGAGGCGCAGATAGCGGCGCGAGAACAGGGTCTCGCCCCTGTCGGAGTGCCGTTCGGCTTCCGTCGATGGACGTGCAAGCGCTTCCGGCGCGATCTCGATCCCGGCATGGCGCTTGAGCAGCCTGCCCGCTTTCTCCGTCTCGCCCTTGCCGGCGAGATAGGCGGCCGATTCCGGGAGCAACACCAGCACTGCCGTGGCGACGAGCAAGGTCAGGATGCCGCACAATATGAAGCAGCCACGCCAGCCCACCATCGGCAGAAACAGTTGCAAGGCAAGACTGCCGAGCAGACCACCGAATGGCGTGCCGATCGACATGAAGGCAATCGACTTGGCCTGTGCGCGGCGCGGCATCCATTCGGTCACCAGGGCGATAGAGCTCGGCGCGGCCGCACCGAAACCGAGACCGCTGATGAAGCGGATGGTCGTCATCTGCGTCACGTTTTCCGCGAAGGCGGCCACGACGGTCGCAAGCCCGAAGAGGAAAGCCGAGATGACGAGCACGCGCTTGCGACCGAACATGTCGCCCAGCCGCCCACCAGCCCCCGCGCCGATGGCGAGTCCGAACAGCGAAGCGCCGAGCGCCGGACCGAAATGGGCGCGATCGACATTCCAGTCTTCCAGAATGACGGGTGTCACGAGGCCGAGCAACTGGATGTCGAGCCCGTCGATCATCAGCATCAGCATGACGAGAGCGAGCACGCTCATCTGGCGCGCAGTGATCGGCTGCGCATCCAAGCGAGCGGAAATGCCGGCGATCATCCCGCGCGCGGCACTAGCATCAACAGCCATTCACTCCCCTCCGCGCTCTCCCTGCATTCTCTGGCAGGCGCGCGGAACGCTGGCTAGCGGCCAAATGACCGCCAGCGGCAGAATTTTTGGCATCACCGAAGCTAGATTTCGACCTGGCTGCCGAGCTCGATCACGCGGTTGGTCGGCAGGCGGAAGAACTCCATCGCGCTTTCCGCGTTGCGCAGCATCCAGGCGAACAGCTTCTCGCGCCAGATGCGCATGCCTGGTCGCGCCGAAGGCAGCAATGTCTGTCGCGCGAGGAAGAAGCTGGTTTCCATCATCTTGAAGTTCTGGCCGCAGCCCGACACCTGGGTCAGCGCCGCCGGCACATCGGCTTCCTCCATGAAGCCGTAGTTCAGGATGACCCGGAAGAAACCGCGCCCCAGATCCTCGATCTCGTAGCGCGCGGTCGAGACGACCATCGGCACATCCGCGATCTTGACGGTGAGCAGCACGACGCGCTCGTGCAACACCTTGTTGTGTTTGAGATTATGCAGCAGTGCGTGCGGCACGCCGTCCGGTGTCGAGGTCATGAACACCGCCGTGCCGGAAACGCGCACTGCGCTGTTGGAGGCCGAGGCGATGAACACTGGGATCGGCATCGCCGCCTCGCGCAGGCGATCCATCATCAGCTTGCGGCCCTTGGCCCAGGTGGTGAGCATGGTGAAGACGATGAGGCCGATGAACAGCGGGAACCAGCCACCGTCCGGAATCTTGGTGAGATTGGCCACGAGATAGGCGCCATCGACCAGATAGAAGACCGCAAGCAGCGGCACGGAAATCCAGGTCGGCCACTTCCACAGCTTGAACAGCACCACGGTCAGCAGGACATTGTCGATGAACATCGCGCCCGTCACCGCGATGCCATAGGCTGCGGTCAGGTTGGACGAGGTCTGGAAGGTCAGCACCAGCAGGATGACCATGATCATCAGGCCCCAGTTCATCAGGGGAATGTAGATCTGGCCGGCCGTCGATGCGCTTGTATGCGCAATGCGCAGGCGCGGCATGAAGCCGAGCTGGATCGCCTGCTGCGTGACCGAGAAGGCGCCGGTGATGACCGCCTGCGACGCGATGATCGCGGCCAGCGTCGCGATGCCGACCAGCGGCAGGCGGAAGGCATCGGGCGCGAGATTGTAGAACGGGCTTTGCAGCGCCGAGGCGCCCTCGCGGATCAGCAGCGAGCCCTGTCCCATATAATTGAGCATCAGCGCCGGCAGCACGAACCAGAGCCAGGAGAGGCGGATCGGCTTGCGGCCGAAATGGCCCATGTCCGCATAGAGCGCCTCGGCACCCGTAACGGCGAGCACCACGGCGCCCAGCGCCAGAAACGCCTGCAGCGGCGTCAGCAGGAAGAAATCGAGCGCATAGAGCGGATTGATCGCCCAGAGAATGTCCGGGTGCTTCAGGATGCTCATGATGCCGAGCGTCGCGATCGAGATGAAATAGATCATCATGATCGGCCCGAACAGCGAAGCGACGCGGCTCGTGCCCGAGCGCTGGATGAAGAACAGGAAGATCAGGATCGCGACCGCCAGCGGCACCACCAGATTGCCGAACGCGGGATTGACGACCGCGAGACCCTCGACCGCCGACAGGACCGACACCGCCGGCGTGATCATGCTGTCGCCATAGAACAGCGCCGTGGCGAACACGCCGAGCAGGACAATGCCCGCCGACCAGCGCTGCGAAGGCACGGAACGGCTGATCAGGGCGAGCAGCGCAAGACTGCCGCCCTCGCCCTTGTTGTCCGCCTTCATGATGATCGAAACATATTTGAGCGTCACGACCAGCATCATCGACCAGAACATGAGGCTGATCGCGCCCATGATGTGCGGCGTATCGAGATCGAGCGGATGATGGCCTGCGAAGGTCTCGCGGAAGGCGTAGAGCGGGCTGGTACCGATGTCGCCGAAGACGACGCCGATCGCGCCGACGGAAAGCTTCAGCAAGCCTTCCTGGCTATGCCCGTGGCCCGCGGCCGGTGCAGCTGCACCGGCATTGCCCTGATCCGGCGTGGTCACTTGCCCGCCTGAGCCACTGTCATCGGTTGCGCGTCCCCTGTCCGGTGGCCCCCGCCTCCGGACGGCGCGCGGCCTAGCACTTCACCTTCCATGGTGCAACGCACAATCACTGCGCCGGGTTTCCGCTTTGGGACATGGCCTCGCGGCGGCGCATAAGCTCCTGAAGCAGGGCGATATTGCGGATCAGTTCCTCGCGCAGTTCCATGTCCTCGGGCAAGCGCGCGGCAAGGCGCAGCCAGATATCGCGCGATCGCTCGAATTCGCCGGATTCGGCGAGGGCCAGACCGTAGAAATAAGCCGGCGAAACGCCTGTCGGCTGCAGCGCCATCGCCTTGCGATAGGCATAGTCGGCGGAGGGGGAGAGCGTGCCGTTGCCATGCGCCAGCAAGGCATTGCCGAGCCCGACCCAGAGATTGGCATCGTCAGGGAATTCGCGCAGCCCGGAGAGCAACACATTGGCCGCCTTCTCCGTGTCGCCCGCGCGCGCCAGACCATCCGATATCACCAGCCAGCGCGTGGCGCCGGAAATGCCCTCACCGATCTCCTGGCGCTTCTTGGCCAGTGCCTCGTCGAACCTCACCTGATTGGTGCCCGCGGTCACCGGCTTGCCAGCCAGTGCAGGGCGCCCCTGCCAGGCATAGCCGGCGAGGCCGAGCAGAAGTGCCGTCGCGACCGGCGCGATCCGGCGCACGGGCACGCGCGCCCCGAGCAGGATGCCGACACCCGTCACGAGCGCCAGCGCCAGGGCGATGACGAGTCCGGTCATGACTTTGCATTCCTGCGTCGGCGAATGCGGCCATAAGCCAGCGCCCCGCCCGCGCCCAGCAGCAGCAGCGGCGCAGCCCAGAGCGGCCAGAGGATCGGCTCGACCGTCGGCTGATAGCTGATCCAGTCGCCATAGCGCTCGATCAGCCACGCGCGGATATGCTCCGGCTCCTCGCCCCGCGCGATGCGCTCGCGAATTTCGGATCGCATGTCGGAGGCCATACTGGCATTGCTGTCGGCGATCGACTGGCTCTGACAGGTCAGGCAGCGGATCGTGTGCATCAGCGCCGTCGCCTTGGCTTCCATCGCGGGATCGTCGAGCTGGCGGTCGGCATAAGGCGCCGGCGGCAGCGCGGTTTGGGCGAAGGCCGGAAACGCCAGAAAGAGCGCGAAGAAGAGCAGCAGGCGGCTCATGTCTCAGCCTCTCTCAGCTTCTGCATGAGCATCTCAACGTCCTGCGGCCCGATATAGCCAATATGCTGATAGCGGATGATGCCCTTGCCATCGACCACGAAGGTCTCCGGCACGCCCGACGAGCCAAGATAGAATTGCAGCGTGCTGCGCGCATCGAGGCCGATGCGCTGGAACGGATCGCCATGGCGCTTGAGGAAAGCATCGACGTCCGGCCGCGCATCGCGGATCGCCACCGCGTCGATGCGCACGCCCCTCTGGGCAAGCTGGGCGAGTTGCGGTGCCTCGGCGGCGCAGGGTACGCACCAGCTCGCGAAGACATTGAGCAGCCGCGGCTTCCCATCCGCCATCTGTTTGGTCGAGAGCGCCGGCTTCATCGACGAGGCAGCCGGCAGATCGATGCCCGGCACGGGCTTGCCGATCATGCGCGACTGCACGACCTGCTGCTGGTCGCGATTGAGACCGAGCGAGGCAACCACCAGGAAGATCAGGTAGGCGATCAGCGGCACCCAGAGGATGAGTAGACGCTTGTTCATGCCGCCACCATTGCCGCCGCCGCCGAGGCCTGCGCCTTGCTGTTGCGTCGCTCGCGCCGGACGCGGCCGATCAGCGCCAGCACGCCGCCAAGCGCGATCAGCCCGCCGCCCAGCCAGATGAAGGTCACGAACGGCTTCCACCAGATGCGCAGCTGCCAGCGGCCATCCTCCAGCGCCTCGCCCAGCACCAGATAGAGCTGTCCGTTCCAGCGCGTCATCTGCACGGACTCGGTCGTAGGCGTCGGGGGATCGGAGAAGAAGCGCGCCTGCGGATGGGCGACGCCGATGACGCGGCCGTCCTTGCTGACCGTAAGCGCCGCCTGCATGGCCGTCCAGTTCGGGCCGGCAAAGGGCATGACGGAGTCGAGCCGCACGGTCATGCCGGCAATCTCATACGTGTCGCCGGGCTTGGCAGCCGCCAGCCTCTCGCTCGAAAAGGCGCTTTCGGAGGCCATGCCCGCAAGACTCACCGCGCAACCGAAATGCGCGATCACCATGCCATAGGTGAACAGCGGCGTGCGCAGCAGGTTGCGCTTCCAGAGCGGGGCGAGGCTGGCGAGCGCCAGCGCCGCCGCCACGGCAAGTCCGAGCGTCGGGAGCAATCCGACGGCGCGCGATGACAGTCCGACGATGGCGATGAGCGCCAGCAGCGCAAGACCACCGGGCACCGCCGCTCGCCGCAGAAGCAGCTTTGCATCGTCCTTGCGCCAGCGCAGCATCGGGCCGATGACGAGGACGACCATCAAGGCGAGCGCGATCGGCCCGATGATCGTGTTGAAATAGGGCGGGCCGACGGACACGCGCACGCCCATCATCTCGGTGAGCAGCGGATAGAGCGTGCCGATCAGGACAAGAGCCAGAATCACGCAGAGCAGCAGATTGTTGATGACCAGCATGGCTTCGCGGCTCACCGGATCGAACCGCGCGCCTTCGTTCACCGTATGCGCTCGCAGCGCGAACAGGATGAGGGCGCCACCAATATAAATACCGAGCAGGATCAGGATGAAACTGCCACGTGTCGGATCGACCGCAAAGGCATGGACGCTGGTGAGAATGCCCGAGCGAACGAGGAACGTCCCTATCATCGACATGGCAAAGGCGACCACCGCCAGCATGATCGTCCAGGCACGCAGGGCGTCGCGCGTGGCGAGAACCGAAGCGCTGTGGAGCAGCGCCGTCGCCGCCAGCCAGGGCATGAGCGAGGCATTCTCGACCGGATCCCAGAACCACCAGCCTCCCCAGCCCAGCTCGTAATAGGCCCAATAGGAACCGGCAGTGATGCCGAAGGTCAAAAGAATCCACGCCGCCAGCACCCATGGCCGGACGGCACGGGCGAAGCGCGCATTGACCTGCCGGGTCAAGAGCGCACCCACCGCGAACGAAAAGGCCACGGAAAGCCCGACATAGCCGATGTAGAGCGTGGGCGGATGGAAGGCGAGACCGGGGTCCTGCAGCAGCGGATTGAGCCCCTGCCCGTCCCTCGCAGCCGGATCGAGCCGCGCAAACGGATTGGAGGCAAGGAGCAGGAACGCATAAAAGCCAAGGCTGATCGCCGCCTGCGCGCCAAGTGTCGCGATATGGGTGCGTTTGTCGAGGCCCCGCTCGAACAGCGCGACGGCCGCCCCGGCGAGGCTCATCACCGCCACCCAGAGCAGCATTGACCCCTCGTGATTGCCCCAGGCCCCGGCGAATTTGTAGATGAAGGGCTTCATCGAATGGCTGTTGGCCGCCACGAGATAGACCGACATGTCCGATCGCAGGAACAGGATGATGAGGAGCGTCATGGCCAAGCCAGTCAAGACGCCCTGCGCGACCGTGACCGGCCGGATCAAGCGCAGCGCATCCGCATTGCCTTTGGCCACCGCTGCCCAGGCGAACAGCAATTGCGCGCCCGCCAGCAAGGCGGCGAGCCACAGGGCGGCAAGTCCGGCTTCGGCGATCATGGTTTGGCCGCTTCGACCTTGTGGGTCTTGGGATCATATGTGATCCCTTCCATCTCGCGCGGCATGTAGCGCTCGTCATGCTTGGCGAGGATATTCGTTGCCCGGAAAACCCCTTGCGCGTCGAACGCCCCTTCCGCCACCGCGCCGCTATTCTCCTTGAAAAGGTCGGGCGTGATACCGCTGAAGCTCGCCGGAACGCTGGCCTTGCCGTCGGTCAGGCGAAAGTTGACGGTCACGCCATCCGGCCCCCGCTTCAGGCTGCCGACTTCCACCATGCCGCCGAGACGGATCGCCTTGCCGGCCTCGACCTTCGCCGCCTGCGCCTCGCTCGGCGTGTAGAAATAGGCGGCCTGATCCTTCAGCGCCGACATGGCGAGCAGGACGCCGCCGATCATCGCGACCAGCGCCAGCGCCACCAGCACGAGGCGCTGATGCTTGCGTTTGGGACCTTGTCTTGTCGATGCCAGCACAGTCATGAGGGTTCAGTCTCGTTCGAGCAGGTGGGTCGCGCGCTTCTCGGCCGTGCGCGCCGCACGCCAGGCCCAGAGGCTCGTGGCCAGAGTAGCAGCGACGGTGAGCGCATAAGCGGAAATGACGAAGGGCCAGGGATTCACGGGATTCAGCCTCGCGACATGCGGCGCAGTCGCGCCTCGATTCGGTTTTCGGCCAGGATCGCGCGCATGCGCAGGAAGACGATCGCCGCGAACCAGAGCGAGAAGCCAAGCACGGTGAGGCCGAGCGGCCAGAGCATCGAGCCGTCGATGCTGCTGCCCCTGAGCGTGATGCTCCGGCCCTGATGCAGGCTGTTCCACCACACGACGGAATAATGGATCACCGGAAGGTTCAGCGCGCCGATCAGCGCATAGATCGCTGTCACACGACTGACGCCGCCTTCGTCGCCTTGCTGGGCGCTGGAGCGCGCCAGGGCGATATAGCCGATATAGAGAAACAGCAGCAGCAACATGGAGGTTAGCCGGCCGTCCCACTCCCACCAGGTTCCCCAGGTCGGCCGACCCCAGATCGATCCCGTCACCAGGCACAGGGCCGTGAATACCGCGCCGGGGACCGCGATCGCCTGCCCGGCGACGCTGGCCAGCGGATGCCGCCAGACAAGTTGCATGATCGCGGCAACGGTAAGCCCGGTCCATCCGCCCATGCCCAGCCACGCGGTCGGCACATGAATATAGAGAATGCGCACGGTCTCGCCCTGCAGATAGTCCGCAGGCGTCACGAACAGCCCGGCCAGAGATCCCGCGAGGATCAGCGCGACGCCGCCCCAGAAGCACCAGGGCGTCGCAGGCACGGCTATGGCGAGGAATCGGCGCGGGTTCGCGAAAGCGTGCATCGCGCTCCTTTAGAGCCGTCGGGCAGCACTTGCCAGTGGGTTGATTTTGCCCGGTGGCGTGCCAATCGCTCATTCGAACATAAATTTGCGTCAGGGAGGCGACAAATCCGATCGGCGCCCCTATATGGCGCGCAAATGAAGGATCGCGCCGGGGCGGAAACGCCTCGTGGCCCACTGAGTAGAGCCATGCTGACCACCCATCCGTTCGATGACGACAAGCTGCGTGAAGAATGCGGCATTTTCGGTGTATATGGTGGCGAAGGCGCCTCCGCCATGGTCGCGCTGGGGCTGCACGCGCTCCAGCATCGCGGCCAGGAGGCGGCGGGAATCACCAGCTTCGATGGCGAGGAGTTTCATACGCATCGCGCCATGGGCCATGTCGCCGGCAATTTCGACAATGACGAGATCATCCGCAGGCTGGCGGGCGATGTCGCCTGCGGCCATGTCCGCTATTCGACGACCGGCGAGACGGCGCTGCGCAACGTGCAGCCGCTTTATGCCGATCTCGCCTCGGGCGGCTTCGCGATCGCGCATAACGGCAACATCTCGAATGCGATGAATCTGCGCAAGCGCCTCGTCCGTGAAGGTGCGATCTTCCAGTCGACCAGCGACACGGAAGTCATCGTCCATCTGCTAGCCAAGTCGCGCTATCGCACTCTGCTCGATCGGTTCATCGATGCGCTCAAGCAGGTCGAAGGTGCCTATTCGCTGATCTGCCTGACACGCGAAGGCCTCATCGCCTGCCGTGATCCCCTCGGCATTCGTCCGCTCGTCATGGGCCGCATCGGCGAGGCGGTGATCTTCGCCTCCGAGACCGTCGCCTTCGACGTAGTTGGTGGCGAATATATTCGTGATGTCGAAGCTGGCGAGCTGATCGTGGTGACCCAGGGTGGCGAGATCCGCTCACATCGCCCGTTTGGCGAGACGCTGCAGCCACGCCCCTGCATCTTCGAGCATGTCTATTTCTCGCGACCCGATTCGGTCGTCGACGGCAACAGCGTCTACGCCGTCCGCAAGGGCATCGGCGCGCAGCTGGCCATCGAAAGCCCGGTCGATGCCGATCTGGTCATTCCGGTGCCGGACAGCGGCGTGCCCGCGGCGATCGGCTATGCCCAGCAGTCGGGCCTGCCGTTCGAGCTCGGCATCATCCGCTCGCACTATATCGGCCGCACCTTCATCCAGCCTGGCGACAAGGTCCGCCACCTCGGCGTGAAGCTCAAGCACAACGCCAATCGCGCGCTGATCGACGGCAAGAAGATCGTGCTGATCGACGATTCGATCGTGCGTGGCACGACCAGCCTTAAGATCGTGCAGATGATGCGCGAGGCGGGCGCCAAGGAAGTGCATATGCGCATCGCCAGCCCGCCGACGCGCCACAGCTGCTTCTATGGCGTCGACACGCCCGAGCGCGGCAAGCTCCTCGCGCACAAGATGGATGTCGCCCAAATGTGCGCCTATATTCACGCCGACAGCCTCGCCTTCGTCTCTATCGACGGACTCTATCGGGCCATTGGCGAGAGTACGCGCGACGACAACAGCCCGCAATATTGCGACGCCTGCTTCACCGGCGACTATCCGACCACATTGACCGACTTCGACGACGTAGCCGAAGTCGATCAGCTCGAGCTCCTGCGCGAGCGCGTGGTCTGAGCCGAACATAATATGACAGACCAGATTGACAACCGGCCCCTTGAAGGCCGCCTCGCCCTCGTGACCGGGGCAAGCCGCGGAATCGGCGCTGCAACGGCGCTGGCGCTCGCTGCCGATGGCGCGCATGTGATCCTCGTGGCACGTTCCGTGCCGGATCTGGAGAAGGTCGAGGACGCCATTCACGCCGCGGGCGGCCATGCGACCATCGCGCCGCTCGACCTGACCGATGGCGAAAGCATCGGCCGCTTAGCGCAAGCCGTCAGTGGCCGCTGGCAGGCGCTCGATGTCATGGTCCTGAACGCAGCGACTCTGGGCACGCTGGCAGCGGTCCCGGCGATCGACACCAAGGAATTCGCACGTCAGCTGACGCTCAATATCGCTTCGACCCAGGCGCTGATCGCCGCGTTCGACCCGATGCTGCGCGCGAGCAGAAACGCCCGCGTCATTGCGCTCTCGACCGGCGTCGCCGCGGCCAATCCGCGCGCCTATTGGGGCGCTTATGGTGCCTCGAAGGCGGCGCAGGACGTGCTGGTCGCGGCTTATGGCAAGGAAGTGAGCAACATCAGCGCTATTCGCACGCATATCGTCAATCCGGGACCCACCCGCACGACGATGCGCGCTCGCGCCTATCCGGGTGAAGATCCGGCGACGCTCAAGACGCCGGATGTGGTCGGACGTGCGATCGCCGATCTGGTTGCGAGCGATGCGGCCGACGGCACCCGGATCGACTTGCCGAAATAGATCTATCGAACGGACCGGCACAAAGGCCGGTCCGTCAGTTCAGCCGAACATGCCCTTAAGCTTGCTGAAGAATCCGCTCGATTCCGGGCATTCCTCGCCGGTTTCGGTTTCCCGGAATTCCTCGAGTAGTTCCTTCTGACGCGCGGACAGTCTGGTCGGGGTCTCGACCTCGATCTGCATAACCATGTCGCCGCGGCCGCGCCCATTCAGCACCGGCATGCCCGCGCCGCGCTGGCGCAGCTGCTTGCCCGACTGAATACCCGAAGGAATGCGGATCTCGTGCTCGACGCCGTCGAGACCGGGCACATGGATCTCGCCGCCGAGCGCCGCCATGGTGAAGCTGATCGGCACGCGGCAGAACAGATTGGTGCCTTCGCGCTCGAAGATGGCGTGCCGTTTGACGTGCAGAAAGATGTAAAGGTCACCCGAAGGCGCGCCGCGCGGACCCGCTTCGCCCTGCCCTGCAAGGCGGATGCGCGTGCCCTCGTCCACGCCGGGCGGGATCTTGACATCGAGCGAGCGCTCCTTGTCGATCCGACCTTCGCCGCGACAGGAACGGCAGGGCGACTTGATGCGCTGACCAGCACCATGACAGCTCGGGCAAGTCCGCTCGATGACGAAAAAGCCCTGCTGCGCCCGCACCTTGCCGTGACCAGAGCAGGTGCCACAGGTCTCCACGCCCGTTCCAGGCTCGGCGCCACTGCCGTCGCAACTCTCGCATTGTGTCGAGACATCGATCCGGATCGTGGTGTCGCGTCCGTGAAAAGCGTCCTCGAGGCTGACTTCGAGATCGTAGCGCAAGTCGGCGCCGCGGCGCTGCTGCTGGCGTTGGCCGCCGAAGCCGCCGCCGAAGATCGTGTCGAAGATATCGCCGAAATCACCGAAGCCTGCGCCGCCGAAGCCATTGCCGCCGCCAGCGCCACCCTGTTGGAAGGCGGCGTGTCCGAAGCGATCATAGGCGGCGCGCTTCTGATCGTCCTTCAGACAATCATAAGCTTCGTTGATGGCCTTGAACTTGGCTTCGCTTTCCTGACAGCCAGGATTGCGGTCAGGATGATATTTCATCGCCAGCTTGCGATAGGCGGATTTGAGGGTCGGCCCATCCGCCGTGCGCTCGACTTCGAGCAATTCGTAATAATCGACTTCGCTGCTCATGCCCGGAACGCGCCCCAAATCAGGACCCGACCGGCGATTTGCGCGCGCCGGTCGGGTCCCGATGTCATTGTCTTATGCCTTCTTGTCGTCTTCGACTTCGGAGAACTCCGCGTCGACCACGTCTTCATCGGCGTTCTGAGCGGGGCCTTCCGCGCCGGGGGAAGCGGATGCGGCCTGCTCCTTCTCGTAGATCGCCTGACCCAGCTTCATCGAGACCTGGGCGAGATCCTGCGTCTTGGCCTTCATCGCTTCGACGTCACCGCTCTCGACGGCACTCTTGGCAACCGAGATAGCCGCTTCGATCTCTTCCTTAAGTGCCGGCTCCACCTTGTCGCCATGCTCGGCGATCTGGCGCTCGGTCGTATGGATCAGGCTCTCGGCATTGTTCTTAGCCTCGGCGCCTTCGCGGCGCTTCTTGTCCTCTTCAGCGAAGCGCTCGGCATCTTTGACCATCTGCTCGATGTCGGTCTCGGACAGACCGCCCGAGGCCTGGATCTTGATCTGCTGCTCCTTGCCGGTGCCCTTGTCCTTCGCGGACACGTTCACGATGCCGTTCGCGTCGATGTCGAACGTGACCTCGACCTGCGGCACGCCGCGCGGCGCCGGCGGGATGCCGACCAGATCGAACTGGCCGAGCAGCTTGTTATCCGCCGCCATTTCGCGCTCGCCCTGGAACACGCGGATTGTCACCGCCTGCTGATTGTCCTCGGCGGTCGAATAGACCTGGCTCTTCTTGGCCGGGATCGTCGTATTGCGATCGATCATGCGGGTGAACACGCCGCCCAGCGTCTCGATGCCGAGCGACAGCGGGGTCACGTCGAGCAGCAGCACGTCCTTGACGTCGCCCTGCAGAACGCCGGCCTGAATGGCGGCGCCCATGGCGACGACTTCGTCAGGATTGACGCCCGTGTGCGGCTCCTTGCCGAAGAAATCCTTCACGATCTCGCGGACGCGCGGCATGCGGGTCATGCCGCCGACAAGAACGACTTCGCTGATCTCGCTGGACGAGACGCCGGCATCCTGCATCGCCTTGCGGCAAGGCTCGAGCGTGCGCTTGATGAGATCCTCGACCAGGCGCTCCAGATCGGCGCGCGTGATCGTCTTGACGAGGTGCTTGGGGCCATTCTGATCGGCCGTGATGAAGGGCAGATTGACCTCGGTCGTCTGTGCCGACGAGAGTTCGATCTTGGCCTTCTCGGCTGCTTCCTTCAGGCGCTGCAAGGCGAGCTTGTCCTTGGTGAGGTCGATGCCCTCATCCTTCTGGAAGCCCTCGGCCAGATAGCTAACCACCTTGGCGTCGAAATCCTCGCCGCCCAGGAACGTGTCGCCATTGGTCGACTTAACCTCGAACACGCCATCGCCGATCTCGAGGATCGAAATGTCGAACGTGCCGCCACCAAGGTCATAGACGGCGATGGTCTTGCCATCCTGCTTGTCCAGGCCATAGGCCAGAGCAGCCGCGGTCGGCTCGTTGATAATGCGGAGCACTTCGAGACCCGCGACCTGGCCGGCGTCCTTGGTCGCCTGGCGCTGCGCGTCGTTGAAGTAGGCAGGAACCGTGATGACGGCCTGCGTCACCGTCTCGCCCAGATAGGCCTCGGCGGTTTCCTTCATCTTCTGCAGGATGAACGCACTGATCTGCGACGGGCTGTAGTCCTGGCCGCCGGCCTTGACCCAGGCGTCGCCATTCGGGCCCTTGGCAATGCTGTAGGGGACGAGCTCCATGTCCTTCTTGGTCATGGGATCGTCAAAGCGGCGGCCGATCAGGCGCTTCACCGCATAAATCGTGTTGTCCGGATTGGTAACGGCCTGACGCTTCGCCGGTTGACCAATGAGCCGCTCGCCATCCTTGGCGAAAGCGACAATCGACGGCGTCGTGCGCGCGCCTTCGGCGTTTTCGATCACTTTAGGCTTTCCGCCGTCCATTACGGCGACGCAGCTGTTCGTCGTGCCGAGATCGATACCAATAACCTTAGCCATGTTTGCCCTCTTGTACCCCAAATAAGTTCAGCGGTTCACGGCTCCGGGTCACGCTGTGCGCCAACCCGGGAACACCGTTTCGTGGGCGGATATAGGGCGGCTTTCGCTTGGCACAAGTCATGCGGGTGCATAGAGAAGCGGACAATTTCGGGACAGGCTCGACGAAGGAGACAGAGGATGCGCTTTACCCCGTCAACCATGATGATGGGTGCCATGCTGATCGCGATGGCGGGATGCAGCGAACCGCCCCCGCTATACGTCGATGGCGCCTATGTCCGCCTCAATGCAAATCCCAATGCGCCGTCCGCCGCTTATTTCACCATTCACGGCGGCGGCGAGGCCGTGGTTCTGCGCGACGTGACGACCGAGGAAGCCGTCCGCCTCGAGCTGCACGAAAGCATGACGCAGGACGGCATGGCCTCGATGAAGAAGGTCGAGACAGTCGATGTACCGGCCAAGTCCACGGTCAAGTTCGAGCCGGGCGGCAAGCACGTCATGCTGTGGAACGTGAACCCGCAAGCCATTGCCGACGGCAAGATGAGCTTCACCTTCATCTTCTCGAATGGCGACCGCATCCTGGTCGATGCGGCCGTGCAGAAGGCGGACGGCAGCGCGGCCACAGCGCCGGCGGGCAATGCCGCGAGCGACGATATCGGCAATCATAGCGGGCATTGACCGCGTCATACGTCGCGTTAGGCAAAGCGAGATGCTCGTCTCCGCCCCGCGCCCCACGCTTGGCCAGATCCGCCGCGCGCTCGACGAGGCGCCTGCGACGGCTCTGGGCGATGCGCGCCGACTGATCCGGGTCGAGCCGACCAATGCCGAAGCGCACCGTCTTGCGGCCCGCGCCCTCCGCAAGCTGGGGCGGGAGGATGAAGCGGAAGCGAGCGAACTGGACGCTATCAGTGCGTCGGTCCATGATCCCGATCTCCAGCAGGCTGCGCATGCGCTCGCAACCGGCGCGCTGCCTGTCGCCGAACGTTTGTTGCGTGAACGACTCAAGGCGATCCCGCACGATGTCGCCGCGATCCGCATGTTCGCCGAGCTGGCGGGGCGCATCAATCGCCTCGGCGATGCTGAAAATCTGCTCCGCCGCGCGTTGGAGCTGGCGCCCGCTTTCGCGGCGGCGCGGGCCAACCTCGCTACCGTGCTGCATCGCCAGAACCGCACGACCGAGGCGCTCGCCGAGCTCGACAAGGTCGAGACAGCGGACAACGAAAATCCCGGATACGCCAATCTGCGCGCCGCCGCGCTCGGCCGCATCGGCGAGTTCGAGGAAGCGATCACGCTCTATCGCAATGTGCTGGAGAAAATGCCCGGCCAGCCCAAGATCTGGATGAGCCTGGGTCATGCGCTCAAGACCGTCGGCCAGCAGCAGGAGAGTATCGCCGCCTATCGCGCCGCGCTCGACCTGCAACCGACGCTGGGCGAGGTCTGGTGGAGCCTCGCCAATCTCAAGACGACGCGCTTCCCCGATGACGACCTCTCACGCATGAGCGAGGCGCTGAACGCCCCCGCCTTGTCCGACGACGATCGGCTGCATCTGCATTTCGCGCTCGGCAAGGCGCATGAGGAGCGCGAGCAATGGCCGGAGAGCTTCGATCATTATGCGCGGGGCAACGCAATCCGCCACGGCCAGCTCGGCTATGAGCCTGCCCTCATCTCGCGCTTCGTCGAGAAGGCGCGCGAGACGTTCAGCGATATGTTCTTCGCCGAGCGCGCCGAATGGGGCTGCCCCGCCCCCGATCCGATCTTCATCCTCGGCATGCCGCGCGCCGGTTCGACCCTCATCGAGCAGATCCTCGCGAGCCACAGCGCGGTCGAAGGGACGATGGAACTGCCGGATATACCCGCGCTAGTCGCTCAGGCCTGCGGCAAGGATGGCATCTATCCCGCGGAAATCGCAAATCTCGGCGCGAGCGAAGTGCGCGCGCTCGGCGAGGCCTATCTCGATCGCACGCGCATCCAGCGCAAGACCTACCGGCCATTCTTCATCGATAAGCTGCCGAATAACTGGATGCATGTCGGCTTTATCCGGCTGATCCTGCCAAACGCCCGGATCATCGACGCCCGGCGACATCCGCTTGCGAGCTGTTTCTCCAACTTCAAGCAGCATTTCGCGCGGGGCCAAGGCTTCAGCTACGATCTGGCGGGCCTCGGGCAATACTATGCCGACTATGTCGCGCTTATGGCGCACTGGGACGCCGTGCAGCCCGGCCAGGTCCGGCGCGTGATCTACGAGGATTTGATCGACGACAGCGACTCCGCGATCCGTGCTTTGCTCAAGCAGCTCGATCTTCCGTTTGAGGATCGTTGCCTCCGCTTCTGGGAGACGAATCGCCCAGTGCGTACAGCGAGCAGTGAGCAGGTGCGTCGTCCGATCAATCGCGAAGGTCTTGCGTCCTGGTCGCCCTATGAACCCTGGCTCGGCCCGCTGAAAAATGCCCTCGGCGAAATTCTCGAATATTATCCTGCGCTTCCTCCAACGCTGCGGCGTGGGTGAAACGCCTGCCGCTTCGTGCGCCGTGGCATTTGTGTCACGCTACTGCAATATATCACTAACTCACCTTTCTAGTCGCGCGAATCCCCCTTCACCTTTTCCAAAATCAGGCCGAATTTGTGCGCGACAGCATAAAGGGAGACGCCTGTGATGACCAAGTCTCGACCGCTTCGTTCCGTGCGAACCACCAGCGCTTTGTTGCTCGCCTCCACGATGTTCGGCACCTCCGGCGCGGCACTCGCGCAGGAACCCCAGGCCGCTGCCGACGACGGCAGCGACGTGATCATCGTGACGGCAACGCGGCGCGAGGAGAACATCCAGCGTGTGCCGATCAGCCTTCAGGCGCTCGGCAGTCAGACCCTGGAGCAGCATCAGACCGCCAGCTTCGACGATTATGCGAAGCTCCTGCCGAGTGTGAGCTACCAGTCGTTCGGCCCCGGCCAAAGCCAGCTGTTTTTCCGCGGAATCGCCAGCGGCGGCGACGGCCTGCCGGGCGGCGCGTTGCCGACGACGGGCGTCTATCTGGACGAGGTGCCGGTCACGACCATCGGCGCCATGCTGGACGTGCATATCTACGACATTTCGCGCGTCGAGGCGCTCTCGGGTCCGCAAGGCACGCTGTTCGGCGCCAGTTCGCTCTCGGGCACGATGCGCATCATCACCAACAAGCCGACCGCATCGCGTTTCGAGGGCGGCTATGACCTGCAGCTCAACAAGTTCGGCAAGGGCGACATTGGCGGCAGCGCCGAGGCCTTCGTCAACCTGCCGCTGAGCGAGACGGTGGCGCTGCGCGTCAGCGGCTTCTACGAGCGGGTCGGCGGCTATATCGACAACACGCCCGGCACCCGGGTCTATACGCTCTCGGACAGCGATCCGACCAACGACAAGACCGTCAGCAACACCGCGCTGGTCGAGGACGATTTCAACGATGTCGAGACCTATGGCGGGCGCGCCGCGCTCAAGGTCGATCTCGACGATGACTGGACCGCCACGCTATCCGGCCTCGCCCAGCATCAGCAGACCAACGGCAGCTTCCTCTACGATCCGCGCGTCGGCGATCTGGAGGTCCATGATTTCGTGCCCAGCCACACGCAGGACAAATGGTATCTCGCCGCGCTGACGATCGAGGGCAAGCTGTCGGATTGGGACATCGTCTATTCGGGCAGCATCCACCAGCGTTCGCTCGATATCACCAGCGACTACAGCTATTACACGGTCTATTACGACAATGTGCCGGGTTATACGAACTTCCCGCTCCCGAGCGGTGGGTATCTGGACCCGACGCAGAAGTTCCACAACAAGCAGCAGCTCACCAAGCAGACGCATGAGTTCCGCGTCTCTTCCCCGGCGACGGATCGCTTCCGCATGACGGCAGGCATGTTCATGCAGCGCCAATCCAACACCAATCTCGCGGAATATAACATCCCGGGCCTCGCCTCGACCGGCCTTGGCCTCAACGTGCAGGGCGACAATATCTTCCTGACTGACACCGAGATCATCGCGCGGGACTATGCGGCCTTTGCCCAGTCCTCGTTCGACATCACGCCAAGCCTGACCTTGACCGGAGGCATCCGCGCCTTCTGGTATCAGAACACGCTGACCGGCTTCTCGGGCTTTGCCAGCAATGCCGCGGGCGCTGGCTGCACCGTCCCGATCACGATCGGCAGCTGCCAGACGATCGACAAGAAAGCGAGCGAGAGCGGCGAGACGCACAAGGTCACGCTCACCTGGCAGGCGGATGAGGATCGCATGCTTTATGCGACCTATTCGACCGGCTTCCGGCCCGGCGGCAATAACCGGCGTCCGGGCATCAATCCCTATAGCCCCGACACGATCGACAATTTCGAGCTGGGCTGGAAGACGAGCTGGCTCGACGGAAAACTGCGCGTCAACGGCGCGGCTTACTATCAGGAGTGGAAAGCGCTGCAATATGCGCTTTCTCCGCCGGGATCGGTGGGCGTCACCAACGTCTACAATGCCGGCGATGCGCGCGTATACGGCGTGGAGCTCGACTTCTTCTGGCGGATGGGCGCGTTCACCCTTTCCGGCACCGGCGCCTATAACAACGCCGCGCTGAAGACGAATTTCTGTGCGATCGACCTCACGACCGGCAATCCCTTCCCGACCTGTTCGGGCGCGACCATCTCGGCGCCCAAGGGGACGCGACTGCCGATCCAGCCCGAGTTCAAGGGCACGGTCACCGGCCGCTACGAGTTCGATATCGGCGGCGGCGAGAGCTTCGTGCAGGCAAGCGTGCTGCATCAGACCAGCACGACAAGCTATCTCGGCCCGGTCGAGGCGGCGATCCTTGAGGACACGCCGCCCTTCACGACGGTCGATTTCTCGGTCGGTACCAAGATCGGCGACATCAGCCTCGAGGCGTTCATCCAGAATGCGTTCGACGAACGCGGGGAGCTAAGCCATAACAGCTTCTGTGCCCCGGTTTATTGCGGACAATATTATCGCATCTACCCGATCAAGCCTCAGCTGTTCGGGATCAAGGTGGCGCAGCGTTTCTGATTGCAGCGATAGCCTCCGGGCGCGACGCGGATGAGTGATCGCGCCCGTCTGGGCCTGCCCGGCGCCATCGCCCTGGTCATGGGCGGGATGATCGGCACGGGCGTTTTCCTGCTGCCGGCCGCCCTCGCTCCGTTCGGCTGGAATGCGATCATCGGGTGGCTCATCACGATCGGCGGCTGCCTTTGCCTCGCCTATGTGATCTCGGCGCTTTGCCGCTCCCACAAGGGAGCCATCGGACCCGCCGAACTGGTCGAACTCAGCTTCGGCCGACCGGCCGGTTTTCTGATCGCTTTCAGCTATTGGGTCTCATGCTGGACCACGACGGCGGCGCTGGCGGTCGGCGCGCTCAGCTATCTCTCTGCCTTCATTCCATTTCTCGGCGAGCATCCGGCGCTGTCCGCGCTCGCGCTGATATGGCTGCTCACGCTGGTCAATCTAGCCAGTGTCCGGCTGGTCGGCGGCGTTCAGCTCGTCACGATGCTGCTCAAGCTTATACCACTGGCAGTCGTTGGCGGCCTGATCGCCTTGCTGTTTGCCAACACCGGCACGGCGAGCGTCCAGCAGCCCGCCGCCGCCCTATCCTTCGCCGCGATCAACGCCGCCACGTCGATCGCGCTCTTTGCCGTCATCGGCTTCGAGGCAGCCTGCGGCGCCTCACACAAGATCGCCGATCCGCAACGCAACGTCGCCCGCGCCACGATGATCGGCATGGCTTTGACCGGTCTCATCTACCTGTTCATCTGCACCGGCATGATGCTGCTGATGCCTACCGCCCAGCTGGCCTCCTCGCCGGCGCCGCTCGCGCTGTTCATCGCGACCTACTGGGCACCAGGCCCGGCAGCGGTGATCGGCATTTTCGCCGCGATCAGCGCCATCGGCGCGCTCAACGGCTGGACTCTGGTACAGGGTGAGATGCTGCTCGAGCTTGCTCGGCGCGACATGATGCCGGCGTGGTTCGCGAAGACGGCGCCCAATGGCATCGGCGTGCGCTGCCTGCTGATTTCCGCCGCGCTCGCGAGCCTGCTCGTGATTGCCAACAGCAGCCGGTCCATGGCCGCCCTCTTCTCCTTCATTCTGCTGCTGACGACTTCGATTACGATCTGGCTCTATCTCGCCGTCGCTCTCGTGGCGCTCAAGCAGCGGGTGGCGATCCCCGCGGCGATCATCGGCCTGTTGTTCGGTCTCTGGGCATTGGTCGGCACCGGATGGGATGCCTCGCTGCTCGGCATCCTGCTCATGCTGGCCGGCCTGCCCTTCTACTGGCTGGCGCGGCGCGAAGCCTCACACCGCTTGCGGCCAGCGACCTGAATTCCCGTCGCGCAGCACTTCGTGCGCGCAATTATGGCCCGGCGCGCCGGTGACGCCGCCGCCCGGATGGGCACCCGCCCCGCACATATAGAGCCCGCGCACCGGCCCGCGATAATTGCCATGTCCCAGCACTGGCCGCGCTGCCCAGAGCTGATCCAGCGACATATGACCGTGCATGATGTCGCCGCCGACCAGCCCCAGCTTGCGCTCCAGCCCAAGCGGCGAGAGCGCGCTATAGCCGAGCACGGTCTTGCGGAAGCCCGGCGCGAAATGCTCGATCGTGTCGAAGATCGCGTCGATGGCGCCCTGCTCTTCCTTCGGATCGTCCCAGCGTCGCCCGTCCGGCAGGACCGGCGCGAATTGCTGGCAGAAGAGGCTGGCGACATGTTGGCTGGCCGGAGCCAGACTGTCGTCCACAGTCGATGGGATCAGCATCTCGACGATTGGCCGTTTCGACCAGCCATAGGCCCGCGCATCGACGAAGGACTGGTCCATATAGTCCAAAGTCGGCGCCAGGATGATACCGCTCCGATGATGCTCACCCGCCTCCGGCAGCGCCGAGAAGCGCGGCAGATCGGAGAGCGCGACATTCATGCGGAACGTGCCCGATCCCGCCTTGTAGCCCTTCATCCGCCGCGCGAAATCTGCCGGCAAATCGGCCGGGTCCATCAGGCGATTATAGAGCAAGGCCGGGCCGGCATTGGCGATCACCCGCCGCGCCGCAATCTCCTCGCCGCTTTCGAGGCGTACGCCGGCGACCATGCCGCCATCGACCAGCACTTGCGCAACCGGGCTTTCCAGGCTGATCTCGACGCCTGCCTCGCGGCAAGCATCGGCCATGAGCTGCGTGATCCGCCCCATGCCGCCGATGCTGTGGCCCCAGGCGCCCTTCTTGCCGTTCACCTCGCCAAAGACATGGTGCAGCAGGACATAGGCGCTGCCGGGCGTATCGGGTGACGCATAATTGCCGACCACGGCATCGAACCCGAACGCGGCCTTCACGGCTTCGCTGTCGAACCAGCCATTCAGGAAATCGCGCGCCGACTTGGTGAAGAGATCGAGCACGTCGCGCTGCTGCGCCAGCCCCATTTTCGCGAAGCGCCGCCCCTGCATCGCCGCATCGATGAGCGCGCTCCAGCCTCCTCCCGCATTGGGCGGCGTCTTGAGCGCCATGTCGCGCAGCAAATCGGCGACGCCATCCAGCATATCATAGTAAGCCGGCAGCGCCTCGGCATCGGCGTTCGAGAATTTCCGGAACTCCGCCTGTGTCCGCTCTAGCCCGCCGGCGAGCTTCAGATAGCCGCCATCTTCCTGCGGCAGGAAATTGGAAATGGGCCGCTCGATCACGCGATAGCCGCGTTTCACCAGCCCCATGTCGGCGATCACCTTGGGCTGAAGCAGGCTGACCGTGTAGCTCGCCACCGAATTTCGGAAGCCGGGATGGAACTCCTCGGTGACGGCTGCACCGCCGACGACATCGCGCCGCTCCAGCACACGCACCGACAGGCCGGCACGCGCGAGATAGAAGGCGCAGACGAGGCCATTATGGCCGCCGCCGATGATGACGGCATCGTACCGGCCCGTCATGCCGACCAGCCCGGCGCAGGCTGCGCTTCCTGCCGCGCCTGCGGGATCAGATCTCGCATCCGCCGGCAGAAGCTGCGCAGGCAGACTTCGCTCGTCCCCAGCGGACCGACCGAAAAGCTGTGCGAGGCCATGCCTTGCTGCACCCGCGTGATAAGCGCCGTGTCCTCCAGATTGACCTGCCGGTTGATCCGCCAGTTGAGATAGCGCGCCGCCTTCATCGCGCGCCTCCCATCGGGCAATGCATAGCTGATCTCGCGAATCAGGCACTGCGTCGGGCTGACCGGCAACCATTGCATGAAGTCGATCTGGTCGGGATAGACATCGAAGGCGACGTTCGGCCAGAGCTTGAAGTAGAGCCAGCGGCGCTTGTGGCTCTCCGGCAGATGCGGAACGTCCGGGAGCAGCCGCTGATAGAGCCGTTCGGAGAGATTGGCAGAGGGCCGCTCGACCAGATCGCCGACCATGCGATCGACATGCGGTTCGGCCGCGATCGCATAGCTTTTCGAGAACAGCCGGGTCAGGCCGGGATGCGCAACATTGATGTGCAGATTGTCGGAATAATTGTCGCCGACATTCTTCCAGTTCACATCGCGCGGGCGCAGGGTCACCCGGCCGATCGCCTCCAGCTCCTCGAAACGATAAGGCGCCACCTCGTCGGCATAAGGCGCGATCATCTCCGCCACCGATGGCCCGCCATCGTCCTTCAGCCGGACGAAGACGAAGCCCTGCCAGAACTCCTGCTCGACCGGCGCGAGACCGTGACGAGAGAGATCGAGGCCCGGATAATCGGACTTTCCCGGAACGCCGGTCAGCCGGCCGTCCGTCTCGTAAGTCCAGGCATGATAGGGACAGACCAGCTTGCGCGCGCAGCCTGCCTGCCCGTCGACCAAACGCGATCCGCGATGCCGGCAGATATTGAAGAAGCTGCGCACTGCACCGTCAGTGCCACGAATGGTGACGATGCTTTCGCCGAGGAAATCCAGCGTGCGCCAATCGCCCGTCGCCGGAATCTCATTGACATGGCAGACCGCTTGCCAGCTCGGCCGGAACACGCGCTCCAGCTCCAGCGCGTGGAATTCGGGATCGCTGTAGGTCCAGGCCGGCAAGCTCCAGCCTTCCAGCGGATCGCCCTGATCGGCGACGAGAGTAGGCCGCGCTCTCATTTGGCCAGCGCCGTCACGAGATCGATCCAATAGGTGACGGCTCCGTCCATCCCCGCCACCGGCACGCGCTCGTTGAGGCCATGCGGCACGCGGTCCTTGCTCTTCTGTGCGAGGCTCGCGACGCCATAGCTCGGCACGCCGACGGCGCGGAAGAACAGGCTGTCGGTCGCGCCGGCCTCCATATAGGGCACGACCGGCGTCCCCGGGAACCGCCTGGCGACGGCCATCTTGAGCGCCTTCATCACGTCATCGCGCAGCGGCGACGCATCGGAGGCGAGCGGATCGCCCTCCGCCTTGATCGTCATCGCCGGCTCTGCCAGCACCTCGGACAGCGTCGCCTGCACGTCGGCAATGGCGACGCCCGGAAAGATGCGGCAATTGATGTTCGCCGTGACGGTTTGCGGCAGCGCGTTCGGCGCGTGGCCGCCCTCGATTTCGGTGGCGATGCAGGTCGTGCGCACCTGCCCGATGAGTTCCGGATTCGTCGAGAGCGTATCGGCCGCCTTGTCGTCCCGGGGATTGGCGAGAAACGCCTGCATGGCCTCGCGCCTTGCACCGGTCTCGTCGGCCAGACGCGCCGTGAAGGACGCGCGCGTCAGCTCGTTCTGCATGGCGGGGAATTTATACGCTTCGAGCCGGGCGAGCGCCCGCGTCATGCGATAGATCGGATTGGTCGCGGTCGGCGTGCTCGAATGACCGCCGGGGTCAGTCATGGTGACGAGGAAGTCCGCATAGGTCTTCTCACCGGCCTGGAGGGAGACGACTTCCGCCTTGCCGTCCTCGCCGAGCAGACCGCCGCCGCCATCGCCGTTCAGGGCCAGCGCGGCATGCTTGTATTTCTGCGCCGCCGCCTTGGCCGTGATGCCCGTGGTTTCCTCGTCGCCGGTCAGGATCAGCACGACATCCTGCTTCGGCCTGAAGCCCTGCTGCTTCAGGCGCGCCATCGTCACGATCATCATCGCGACGTCATATTTATTGTCCTCGATGCCGCGGCCGAACAGATAGCCATTCTCCTCGACCGGCACGAACGGATCGCGCTCCCAGTCGGAGGCTTTCGCCTCGACCACGTCCATATGACCAAGCATGAGGATCGGCTTGTCGCTCTTGCGGCCTTTCAGCGTGGCGGCGAGATAGCCGGTCTCGCCGATCGGCGTGAAGACGACCTCGTCCTCCTTGTAGCCCGCGTTCTTCAAGATACCGGCATAATAAGCAGCCAGCTCCGGCACCTTGCCGCGCCCCTCGACCGTCGGGATCGCGGTCGACTTCATGAGGATTTCCCTGGCCGGCGGCACGGTCTGAGCCTGCGCCGCTACGGAAAGGCCAATGAGGCCAAGGGCTGGAATGAATGAACGCATTTGCCGCTACTCGATCCGGATAATGTCTCGACCGGGCAGTGATGACACGGCCCGCAAAGCCGCGCAACGCCTCAGAATTTCGTTCGAACTGGCAAAGCAGGGATTGAACCCTCGACGTCTGCCGTTTGAAGTTGAAGCCACGATGGAGGGTATATGAGGGGCAAATCGTACATCATTGCCGCAGCGATATTGGCCGCTTCGGCGGCTGGAGCGGTGGCTCGCGAAGATTCAACAATCTCGAAGACCGAAACGCGGTCATTACCGGCACCCGAGGTGAAACGCCGCGTCATGAACCAACTTAGCGAGATATTGACGGAAGAACGGTTCAATCATCGACGGCCGCCCGTCCGGCTGCTGGACGATATGTCGTTTATCACGCGCGCACGCGCCACGCAGGTTCCGAATCTTTGCCAGATTGATCGGTTGGAGATCACCTTCGAGCCGCAGGACACGGATGGCGGCAACGCCGATACGCCAGTTTCCGCGAAGGGTTTCTCCGCCACTCGATATTTTCATTTCCATCGTGCGCCGTCAGCTCCCTACGAAGCAAGTGTCGACTATGGTCAGGCGCCCAACGATGCCGCATGCCGAGAAGCAAAACTCTGGGAAGACGAGTTCTTCACTGCTGATGACGACCGAACCGCGACAGATGGCTACCTGCTCGCCCATCGCGTCATGGATGCGATGATCGCCGGCTCTCAGAGCTTCCAATTGAACTGCGAGAAATATCCCTCCGAAACTGATCGCGAATGCGCTGATATCGCGCGCGATATCAAAACCGCTCAGATTTCGAGGATAGATCGCTGCGAAACCGATATCCCGGAATTTGCGCTAGCTTCGTGTTACCGAGCATTCGTGGGCGATCGATCGTTGCGCATCATCGCAAGTCCATACGCTGCTGGCCCCAACGTTCCGACGCCACTGACCGTGCTTCGGGTCGAACTAGATTCGCTCATCATCATGGCGCATGAGCGGGTTGACTAGCCGTTCGGGGAGTTCACACGACGATGATCTGTCACAACGCGGCGACCGAACCAGAAATGGTGGGCGCGGTAGGGATTGAACCTACGACCCCACCCGTGTGAAGGAGAGCATCCACTGTCATCGAGCGCCTTTGTGGTTATAGCCGTTCCCGGATTTCCGCCATTTCTTAGAATGGCTTGTTTCTGACGTTTTTGAGCGATTTCCGGAGTTATTTTCGTTGTCAGTGGGGATAGCGTGGGGAGAAAATCAGTGCAGAATTCTGCCTGAAACGGCCCTCGCCTTCTGGATTCCCCACCAGCATATCCCATATTCCTGTCATCAACGGAATAGGAAACCAGGATGACAGTGACCAAGCGCCCAGTAGGCCGCCCAGGACGTTTCGCCGAATTCGAGGCATTTGAAGCATCCCTACCCGCCCTCATGGAGAAGCGTCCGGCCTATCGTGACGGCATTGGCATCTTCAAAGGTGCGACCAGTTCAACCGTCTGGGTCAAGATCAGACTCCCCCGTGGAGGCACCTATAGAGGGCGCACAATCCCGGTCGGCGGCGCCGTAGAGCACAAGCTGGGAAAGCGTTCGTCATGGGACTGGCAAGGACTGGTGACGGAACGTGATCGATTGCAAGGTCTCGCTGATCGCGGAGAGCCGCTGGAACCGGAAGAGGTGCCACTCTTCGAGAAATATGCCGCCGATTGGCTCGACAGGAAAAAGCCTACGATCAAGACCTATGGCGTCACGAAAGGCAACATCGCCGCATTGAATCCCGCCTTCGGGAAGAAGGCATTGAACGTCATCACCGTTGCAGATGTGAACCGCTGGATTGGGAAGCAGAGCGCAACTCTCAAGCCGGCTTCCGTGCAGCGACAATTAAACGTGTTCAACGCAATCCTGAACGACGCCGTCCGCAACGGCCTGATTGATCGCAACCCTTCGGAGCGAGCCGACAGGATCAAGGGCATCGAGCCTCGGTTGCGCTTCATCACAGAGGATGAATGGAAGCGAATTCTCGAAACCGCAGAAGCCATAGAGCGGAAACAAGAGGATGAAAAAGAAAGGATGCCTCACCGTATTAGGGTCCGGACTCACTACAGCCACCAGATGACGGCAGCGGCGATGCAGATGGCTCCCATGAAGTTTTTGAGGTTGCGATCGAAGCGGGTGGCGATGCGTCGCCAGTCTTTGAAGCGACAGAACATGCGC
>NZ_JAHKKS010000008.1 GCF_019737615.1 Sphingobium xanthum
GATGAAGCTGCTATACCTCGTACTCAACAAGGCCGCCGATGAATGGAAACGGCCACCGCGCGAGTGGGCCGAGGCAAAAACCCAGTTCGCCGTGATCTTCGGCGAGCGGTTCGTCATCTGATGACGACAACCGGCCTCGCGCACAAAATATCTGACAGTCCCGGGTGAACCAACGAAGCTCCGAGTGCTCATCGCACACCATTGAAGGCTCTCCAACCCATTCGGTGACAGCGAAGATATTGCAGGTCATGGGACCATGAATTTCAGGTTGAACGCCTTCGACGACCGAAAGCAAAACGAATTGTGCACCCACTAGCTCGCCGAACTCCATCCCAGCTTGCCGAAAGTGGCTACGAGCAGACAGCGCCGGATTTGCCTCGACGATGATGGCGGCCGCTGAAGCAAGGATGTGGAGCAGCACGCCTCGGCTGGGCGGAACTTCTATGGTTCGAAGGAGAGTCACGACCAAATTGAAAGGGACTTGCTGATCTGCTGGAAGTGAGGGCGTTGTCACCCTAGCAATATATGGCCAAACGCAATTTCGTTCAACATGAAAGTATTATAAGATATTGATATTATTGTCTTTGTTAGTCCGGAGCGGCGCTATCGAAAACTTTGAAGGTTAGCTATGAGATCGGCGGGATTGATCCTCTTGAGATAGAAGCGTTCAAGCTGATCGACGCTGGTACCAGCGTTCTTTGCTAAGGCGAGGACGTTCACCTCAGCACCCTTTGTGAACCGAAGCATCAATGCGGTGTGCCGAAGGCTATAAGTCGAACGCTTGTTGCCGAAGACATCTACCTTCAAGCCCAATTCGCTCACCAGACCTTCGAAAGCATCAGCCATTCTCTCTCGAGCCGTCTGACGATTGGCGTATTCTGCCTTGAACAGGTATGCCTCTGGATTTTTCCCGTTCCTCTCGGCGATCCTTTTGTAGGCGCTGACCGCCGGACCCATGGTCACCGATATCCGCTTCAACGTTTTGCTCTGGGTGATCGCTAGCTGAAGATGAGCATTTTCACCCTCCACGATCTTCACGTGCTTATGCTTAAGCGCCGGCCACTCTCCCGGCCTCAAGAATGATGCGACCATGAAGATGATGAAATCCGAAAGCTCAAACCATCCAACCGCCTCGGCAAGCTTGCCTGCTTTCTTTGCTGCCCTACCCCGGCCTCGAGCAGCCAGGTGGAGGCGCCTATACTCTTCGTGAGAGAACCACGCCCTTGGGTTATCCTTCGTCTTGACCTTGGGCATTGCCGGCACGTGGGTCAGCAGACGAGCATGGTGGGCGAATTTCAGCACGACATTGAGCAGCACAAGGTTGCGCTTGATGGTCGTGGCGGCAAGCTGACCTTTTGGGCTATTTGCCTTCTTAAACGCTAGAAAATCGTCGATCCTATCCGGCGTGATCGAATTGACGTCTGCTCGACCGAAATATGTAGCGAAGCCCGTTTTCCCAAGTGCCGATCCTTTGCAGTCGTTCAGATGACGGAGCCTCCTCTCGTCATCTCCTGCATCAGCTTCGAGCTTATTGAGCCACTGATCAACGATACGGTCGAAGCGAAGCTTTTGCTTCTGAACGGCCTGGTGGGCGGCAGGCAATGTGTCATCCTGGATGCCCTTTTGGACGAGACACTCCCCATAAAATTTTTGGGCGATCTGGCGAGCGAGCTTCTCATCCGTCGTACCGGTGCTCTTGGTATGGACGGATCGGCCAAACATGGGGAGATAGACACGAGCATACCAATTTGGGCTGCCCCTGCCCTTACTGAGAGGCTGCTTGTAGAGACTCAGCCCTCTTTGGATAAGAATTGATTCGGTTTTCCTAGAAATGGCAAGAATCTCAAGAGCTTCGCTATCCAGCGCCTGATTATAATAGTCATTATAAGAGTCGCCAAGCGCTCGGTGCGCCTGACATAATCAGCTGAAATTATTATAGAAAATGGTGCCGCTTAGGTGACTCGAACACCTGACCCTCGCATTACGAATGCGATGCTCTACCGGCTGAGCTAAAGCGGCTCCGGATCGGGACTAGCCCGTGCAGCGGCGGCGCTTATCAGCAGCGGCCTCGCCTGACAAGCCGATAGAGCCCGATCCCTAATGACGGGTTACCATAACAAGGTCTTTACCGCGCATTTACCCTTTCTGGCGCAAGATGCCGGCCGTCGAAACAGCGGATTGACGGGTCGGAACATGGATGCACAGGGGCTTAGCCAGGCTGAAGAGGCCATGATGCTCGACGAGGCCCTGGAGGCGCCGCCGATCGTGCGTTTCGATGAGCGGCGCATGCACATCCGCGCCTATAATTACTGGGCGTCCCTGCTCGGCGACCGTACGTTGCCCTGCATCGAGGATCTCAATCCCGCGGAAATCGAGGATTTCGGCTCGCACAGCGTGCTGCTCGACTTCACCAGCGGGATCGACAATCCCGCGATCGCCTTTCTGGGCACGGCGCTTGCAGCGCAATGCGACGTCACGACGAAGATCGACCGCGCCAACGAGATTCCGCCACGCACTTTGCTGTCGCGACTCACCGATCATTATCTGCAGATCATCGCCAATGCCGCGCCGATCGGCTTCGAGGCCGAGTTCACCAACCAGCGCGGCAACGAGATCATGTACCGCGGCATCATGATGCCCTTTTCCACCGACGACGACACGATCGACTTCGTCTATGGCGTCATCAACTGGAAGGAAGTCGCCAGCGACGATCTTTCGGACAGCATCGCGGCCGAAGTCGTGGCGTCCGTGCCGCCTTCCCCGGCGATTGCGGAAACCGCGCCGATCTGGGCGGATCGTCCGTCGCTCTCGGACCTGGGCTTCGGCGAGGACGAAGATGACGACGAGGATGACGCCTTCGAGTTGACGGCCGAGATGATCGCCGTCGAGCCGCCCGCCTCCTTCGCCCTTGTCGGCGCGGATGCGGACGATAATTTCGCGGACGAGGAGATCGACTCCGCGTCTGTCGCGATTTCGATCGACGATGAAACCGCGCTCGGCGATTCGCTTGCGCTTGCCCGCGAGGCGGCCGCCGTCGCCCACGCCAGCGAGGGCCGCACCCGCGCCGCGCTCTATCGCGCGATCGGCCTTGCCCATGCCTTCGCGGTGGTCGCGCAGGCCCGGCCCGATGATTATGCCGAATTGCTGGCCGACAGCGGCATCGAGGTGCAGCCCCGCAGCCCGCTGACCGCGCTCGCAAAGCTGGTCTTCGGCGTCACTTACGACAAGACGCGCCTCACCGAGTTCGTCTGCGCCATCGAGCATGGTCTCGCGCGGGACATGGCCCCCGGCGCGCTGACGGCCTATCTCAACGAAACACCGGGCGGCCTCAAGGGTCTCGTCGCCAGCGTCCGTGCCGCCAAGCGCGGCGAAACCGCGGTCGCGCCCGTCAAGCCGAATAGCCGCGCGCGCCGCAAGCTGGGCAAGGCGCGCGCCATCGAAGCGGACATGCTGGCGTTTGATGAGGCGGGCCTTGCCGTGGTCGTCATGCGCCGTGAGGCCGATGGCTCGCTCACTCTGGTCGCGGCGCTCCCGGAGGCCGACCGGCTGACCGCGCGAGTCTACACTGCAGCCTCCAAGCGGATCTGAATGTCGAACGAAGCACTTTATAAAAGTTTCTCGATCGCATAATAATATTCCGCGCCTATAGGCCGCATGCTGTTGCGGTCGGGGCAGCGGAGGTCTAACTGGGAAGAGTACGGCGCGACGCAGTGCCGGCCCTGACGCGACCATCGAGAGAGGATGGCATGAGCGCAACGCTTCAAATCGACAAACCCGTCACCCCCATCATCGCGGCTGCCCTCATCGAGGGACTGCATGGCAGCGATCGCGATGCCCTAGTCGGCTCGCTGGATGCAGCTGCTGTCTTCGTCGCGGAGGCCGCAGCGGTTCGCAAGGCAGGCGACACGGCGATCCTGGTCGATAGTGGCGGAGACGATCTGCGTGGCGAAGGCGGCGCACGGCGCCAGCGCCTTGCCATCATCAACGCGGACATGCCCTTCCTCGTCGATAGCATCGGCAATTGCCTGAGCGAGGCGGGGCTGGTCATTCACTTGCTCGCGCACCCGATCCTTTCCGTCCATCGCGACGCTGAGGGCCGCCTGATCGCGATCGGAGACGAGGACGGCGCGGAGCGCGAATCCTTCATCTATATCGAGACCGATCGTCTGGACGCGAAGGGCCGCCAGGCGCTCGCCAAAGCCCTCGACGTGGCCCTCGCCCATGTGCGCGCGGCCGTTGCCGGATGGCGCGCGATGATCGACGTCATGAATGCCGATGCCAATCGGCTCGGCTCGGCCGAAGGCGGCGACCTGCTGCGCTGGCTGCTCAAGGGCAATCTCACCCTGCTCGGCCATGAAGTGCGCGCCCGCAATGGCAAGGCGAGCCGCGCCAAGGGCATCTGCACCGTTTCCGACACGCCGATGCTCTCGCCGAATCGCATCGCCGAGGCTTTCGCCTGGTTCGACGCAGGCAATGCCGGACCGTTGATCCTCAAGTCCAACCGCCATTCGCGCGTGCATCGCAATGTGCTGATCGACCTCTTCATCGTGCCGGTGCGCGAGGGCGAAGAACTTACCGCGCTCTCGATCCATGCCGGCCTCTGGACCAGCGCGGCGCTCGCGACCCGGCCGGAGGATATTCCCGGTCTGCGCGACACGCTCTCGGGCCTGATGGCGCGGTTCGGCTATGATCCGGGCGGCCACGCCGCCAAATCGATGGTGCATGCGCTGACGACCTTGCCTCATGATCTCATGCTGGCCTTCCAGCCCGAGCATCGCGAACGCATCACGCTCACCGCCATGTCGCTTGCCGACCGGCCTCGGCCCAAGCTGGAGCTGGTGCCCGATGCACTCGGCCGCCATCTTTTCGCTTTCGCCTGGATGATGCGCGACGATCTCTCGACCAACCGCCGCGAGGCGATCGGTCATATGCTCAGTTCGGCGGCCAATGCCGGCCTGCTCGGCTGGTCGATCGCGCTGGAGGAAAGCGGCCTCGCTTTGGTGCGCTATACCTTCGACATGCGCGACGGCGGCCAGATGCCCGATGCCGCGGCGCTCGACCGGCAACTGGAGCAGATGCTGCGCGGCTGGGTGCCGGCCGTCGAGCAAGGCCTTGCCGATCTCGGCGAGGGCAATCGCGCCGCCGTGCTGGCCCAGCGCTATGCGCCTGGGCTTCCGCTAGCCTATCGTGAAAGCACTGGTGCCGCCGAAGCGAGCAAGGACATCATGGAGCTCCACAAGCTCGGTGGTCCTGGCGAGCGCAACGTGCGCTTCTACCGCGCGGACAGCGACGGCGAGCGCACGCTTCGCGTCAAGATCTACAGTCTGGAGCCGCTGATCCTGTCCGAGGCGGTGCCTGCGCTCGAGAATTTCGGCTTCCGCGCGCTGGAAGAGCGCAGCACACCGGTTTCGCCGGACGGCTCGCCCAACGGCTCGCTCGGGCATATCCAGCGCTTTTCGCTGGAGCGGCAGGATGGCGGCCTCGCCGCGCCAGTGCTGGATCGCGCCGCGACCGTGGCCGAGGCGCTTGACGCCGTGCTCGAAGGCCGGGCGGAGAATGACCGCTTCGCCGAGCTGATCGTCACAGCCGGGATCGGCCCGCGCGACATCGTCTTCCTGCGCGCCATCTTTCGCTATCTGCGCCAGACCGGCATTTCCTACGGCCTCTCGACCGTCGTGGAGGCACTGCGCCGCGAATCCGGCATCGCCCGGCAACTCCTCAATCTGTTCTTCGCGCTGCACGATCCCGAGCGCGCCAGCGACACCGGGGATGCCGACGAGATCGACAAGGCAATCGACGCCGCACTTCAGGGCGTACACAGCCTGGACGATGACCGCATCCTGCGGCTCTACCGCTCGGTCATCAAGGCGACCTTGCGCACCAACGCCTTCTCACCGGCCGCGCAGGAAGCGCTCGCCTTCAAGCTCGATTCGGCACAGGTTCCCGGCCTCCCCAAGCCGCTGCCCTGGCGCGAGATCTGGGTCTATTCGCCCCGCGTCGAGGGCATTCATCTGCGCGCCGGCCGCGTCGCGCGCGGCGGTCTGCGCTGGTCCGATCGGCGCGACGACTTCCGCACCGAGATTCTCGGCCTCATGAAGGCGCAGCGCGTCAAGAACGCCGTCATCGTGCCGACCGGCGCCAAGGGCGGCTTCTATCCCAAGCAGCTGCCGGCCGCATCCGACCGCGACGCCTGGCTGGCGGAAGGCACGGAGAGCTACCGCATCTTCATCCGCTCCCTGCTCTCGGTCACCGACAATATCGTCAAGGGCAAGGTGATCCATCCCAAGGGCGTCGTCGTGCGCGATGGCGAGGATCCCTATTTCGTGGTCGCCGCCGACAAGGGCACCGCCACCTTCTCCGACGTCGCCAATGCCATCGCCGTCGAGCGGAAATTCTGGCTGGGCGATGCCTTCGCAAGCGGCGGTTCCAACGGCTATGACCACAAGGCGATGGGCATCACGGCGCGCGGCGGCTGGATCAGCGTCCAGCGTCATTTCGCCGAGATGGGCATCGACGTGCAGAAGGAGCCGGTCCGCGTTATCGGCGTCGGCGACATGTCCGGCGACGTGTTCGGCAACGGCATGCTGCTGTCCAAGGCGATCAGGCTCGTCGCCGCTTTCGATCATCGGCACATCTTCATTGATCCCGATCCCGATCCGGCCCTGAGCTGGAAGGAGCGCGCGCGCCTCTTCAAGCTGCCGCGCTCGAGCTGGGACGATTATGACAAGAAGCTGATCTCGAAGGGCGGCGGCGTCTTCCCGCGCAGCCTCAAGTCGATCCCGCTCAGCAAGGAAATGCAGGCGATCGTCGGCACCAGCGAGACCGCCATGGAACCGGCCGCTTTCATCACGGCGCTGCTCAAGGCCGAGACCGACCTGCTGTGGTTCGGCGGCATCGGCACCTACATCAAGGCGGCCAATCAGAATAATGCCGAGGTTGGCGATGCGGCCAACGACCGTCTGCGCGTCGATGCCGAGGAACTGCGCACCAAGGTGATCGGCGAGGGCGCCAATCTTGGCGTCACGCAGGCCGGGCGTATCGCCTTCGCGCTGCGCGGCGGGCGGATCAACACGGACTTCATCGACAATTCGGCGGGCGTCGATTGCTCGGACAATGAGGTCAACATCAAGATCGCTCTCAACAAGGAGATGATCGAAGGCCGCCTGCCCGAGGATGATCGCAACGTCCTGCTGCGCGAGATGACCGACGAGGTCTCGAAGATCGTTCTGGAGGACAACCGTCTGCAGGCGCTCGGCCTCTCGATCGCGCAGTCCGGCGGCGCCGACGATCTCGCCTCCTATGTGCGCCTGATCGCGACGCTGGAAGCAGGTGGGCATCTCGATCGCCGCGTGGAGGGTCTGGCGGGCGATCAGGAGCTGTTGCGCCGGGCTGGAGACGGATTGGGCCTCACCCGGCCCGAGCTGGCCGTGCTGATCTCGACCGCCAAGCTCGCGCTTCAATCCGCGATCGAAAGCTCGAGCCTTGCCACCGACGAGGCGCTCACCGGCGATCTCATGCGCGCCTTCCCCGTGCAGATGCAGGAGCGCGAGGCCGATGCCATCGCGGCCCACCAGCTGCGCGGCGAGATCATCGCCACCAAGCTCGCCAACCGCATCGTCAACCGGCTCGGTGTCATCCTGCCGTTCACGCTGGCGGAGGAGTCGAGCAGCACGCTCGACGAAATCGCCCGCGCCTTCGTCATCGTCGAGCAGCTCTTCGATCTGCGCAAGCTCTGGGATGACATCGACGGCGCGAAGCTCAGCGAACAGGCGCGCCTCGCTCTCTATCGTCAGGTGGCCAATGCCGTTGCCGGGCATCTCGGCGACACGCATCGTTCGCTTCCGGCGAGCATGCGTCCGGCGGGCGCCATCACTGCGCTGTCGCCTGCCATGACGACGCTGATGAAGGATGTCGATAGCCTGCTCCAGCCCGAGCCGGCGCGGCGAGCGGAAGCGCTGATGGATGAGCTCACTGCGCTTGGCGTCAGCCGTGCGCTGGCTGCGCGCGTCGTCATGCTGGTCAAGATGGACGGCGCCATCGGCCTCGCCATGCTTGCCCGCGACCTCGGCCAGGACGAGATTCAGGTCGCCCGGGCCTTCACCCATCTGGGGCAGGCGCTCGGCATCGACTGGCTGCAGGGCCAGGCCGCGCGCATGAGCCCGGCCGATCCCTGGGAACGCCTGCTCATCGCGGGCAGCGCGCGCGATCTTCAGCAGATGCGCCTCGCCTTCCTGTCGGGCGCCAAATACAAGGAAGGCAATGCCTTCGTGACCGATTGGCTGGCCAAGCATGAGGCCGCGGTCGCCAAATATCGCCAGCTGGTCGCGCGGGCGCAGGCGGCCGGTCCACCGACGACGGCCATGGTCGCCGAACTGGCGGGTCAGGCACGGGCGCTGCTGGCGCGGTGAGCGCACCGGCAGTTGCCCGGAGCAACGCCAACGAAACGGAGACTGGATTATTTCCCCGGCGCGCGTGGCCGCATCAGCCAGGGCTTCACGGCACCGCTCGGCTTCGCGACGCCATCCAGCCGTACGGCTTTGATGATCTTGATCGGCTTCTTGATCATCTGGCCGAACATGACGCCGCGCCCGCAGCAGGTATCCAGCGCGAGAATGCGCTTGATGACGTCCATGCCCGCGACGACCCGGCCGAAGGCGGCATATCCCTGATAGCCTGGCCGCGCGTCCAGCGTCGGATTGGGGCCGACCTGGATCGAGAAATTGCCGGTGCCGCTGTTCGGGTCCTTATGCCGTGCCATCGAGATGACGCCGTCGAGATGCTGGATGCCGGTCTGGTTGGTCGGCTCCAGCTCAACCGTCGGGAAATAGACGCGCCGCGCCTCGGTATCGATGCCGCCCTGCACGAAGCCCAGCGCCTTGTTGTCCTTGCGCCGATAGGCCCGATAGAAGCTCGTATTGTCGAGCCGACCGTCATCGACATAGATCATGAAATTCGTGACCGTCTTGGGCGCGCGCTTGGCGTCCAGCGCCAGCACGATATTGCCGATGCTCGTCTCCAGCCGCACGCGCACATAGCCAGGCGCCGGGCGCGTCGCGGTCTGCGCGTTCACAGCGGACAGGGGCAGCAGGACGATCAGGCACGCGAAAAGCAGGCGGGAAATCAGCGACATGTCTCTCGGGATAGCGGTTTTGGACGAACGTCGCCTGAACATGTCACAGGAAGGTGAACAGATTCAACCATCAAACCCGCAAATCCACGGCAGCAGGAGACCCTCTCTTGGCAAGCCGCAAGGCGCCCTCCGAGAAATCGCCGTCCTGCACCAACTGCCCCGTGGCACGCCGGACCGAGCTCTTTCCCAGGTCCGAAAATCCCATTTCCCGCCGCCGGTGCCGAGGGCGGAGACCACGCGCGATAGTGTGACCTTAGTGTGACCTTTCGTCTCAGCCTTTGGCGACCGGACAGACAAAAGCCTGCTTTCAATGCACCTGCGCGCTCAGCATTTCCGCCGTGGCTGCCGAGAGCGTCCAGCCGAGATGGCCATGGCCGCTATTGTAGAGGATGCGCGGATGCCGCCCAGGTCCGACCTTGGGCATCATCGAGGGCGTCATCGGCCGCAAACCAGCCCAGGGCACGACCACATCGGTTTCCATGTTCGGGAAGAGCTTGCGCGACCATTCGATCAACGGGGCGATCCGATCGTTGCGGATATCGCGATTATAGCCGTTGAACTCGGCCGTGCCCGCGACGCGGAAGCGATCCGGGCCAAGGCGGCTGGTCACGATCTTGGCGCTCTCGTCGAGCAGGCTGACATGCGGCGCGGCCTTCTGGCTGGCCTCGTCGTGCAGCATCACCGTGATCGAATAGCCCTTCACCGGATAGATGTTCACCCGGTCGCCGACGCTGGACGCGAATTTGCGGCTGGCAACGCCCGCACAGACGACCAGCCGGTCGCACAGCAGCACCTCGGCTTCCGGCCCAGCGAGCGTGATGCGGACCGCGTCCGTGCCCGGCTCGATATGCTCGACATCGCAATCCTGCCGGAAGACGACGCCCAGCCGTTCGCACGCCTCGGCCAGGCCGCGCGTGAACTTGTGGATATCGCCCGTGCAATCGGACGGCGTGTAGAAGCCTGCATATAATGGCCCGGTGAGTGCCGGCTCGATCGCGCGCGCTTCCTCCGCGCTCACCGCATAGCGCTCCAGGCCTGCGGCGAGCAGCAGTTCGTTACCCTTGGCCGCAGCGCGGAAAGTGCGCTCGTCATGATAGACATGGAGGATGCCGCGGCGCTCGAGATCGAAATCGATCCCTTCCTCCTCGGCGATGCGGAAGAGATGCTGGCGCGCGGCGATGGCAAGGCGGGCCGTCTCGACCGTGTGCGCGTCATGATGCCGGATCTCGCCGCAGAATTCGGCCATCCAGCTCAGCTTGTGCCAGCTCGGCTTGGGGTTCACCAGCAGAGGCGCGGAGGGGCGCATCATCCAGCCCAGACCCTTCATCACCGTGCTCCAGCTGTTCCACACCTCGGCATTGCTGGCCGAGAGCTGGCCGCCATTGGCGAAGCTGGTTTCCATCGCGGGGTAGCGGTGCCGGTCGAGGACGGTCACATCATGCCCGGCCTTGGCCAGCGCATAGGCCGTGGTCACACCGGTGATACCGGCGCCGATGATCATCACATTTGCCAAAAACCGTCTCCCGAACTGCCCGTGACTGATCACGCTCGAAACTGCGTGAAGTCCCGTCTGTTCGGTTACCTGAGAGCGTCGATCCGCAGCGCGAACCGTTCCCCTTCGGTGGGCGCCCGGCGCGACGCCTCTCTCCAGACTGTCCTGACGATCCGGTCCCTTGTGCCTGAGAGTTTCCGGGACCGGTTGCTCCTTCGGCGTCGAGCTCACCGAGCCCGATCTCTCCCAAATCGCGTCTTAGCGGACCGTAATATTATGTCGCAGGCCGGTAATTTTGTCAATGCAGCCCACATCGGCCCCAGCTCCGTTCATCTTGAGCGCCTCTGAACTCGTCGAAGGGACGTATCGAGAACCCGCGCAGCCGGATCTTCCGCTCGCGCACCACCCTTCTACCCAATGAGGACAGACGGATATTGTCGCCCCGGTGCATCTCTTCCCTCGATGAGGCCTTGTGCGGCAGGGATGGCCGCCGCATGGGACCTTTGTCTGATTCGACAACTATGCCGCCTTGCGCGGCGATCCGGGAGGGGCAGTTTCCATGAAGGGACAATATCTTTCGCCGCCGGTCGATGATCGGCTGATCTGGGATGCGTGGCTCGCCATGCACAATCTGCCGGCCATGCTGGCGGCGGACGATATCGGCCTCTTCGATGCGCTCGTCGATGGGCCGCTGGCGCTCGACGACCTGGCCGCCAGGTGCGACGTCAATGCGCGCGCGCTCGGCATTACGAACAGCCTGCTCTGCGGCCTCGGCTTCCTCGTGCGGCGCGACGGGCGCTATGGCCTGACGCCGACCAGCCGCAACTATCTGGTCAAGACCAGTAATTTCTACTGGGGTGCGCTGCTGAGCGGTTTCCGGGCCAGCGCGCCGGGCACCGAACTGCTCCTCGCCGCGCTGGCGCCGGATGCCAAGCCCAAAGGCGGCGACAATGCGCAGGGCTGGGAAGCGGGCGACATCCCGCTCGATCGCGCGATCGGCATTGCCGCATTCATGCATGCGCACAGCTGCGCGCCCGCGATCGGCGTGGCGCAGCACCCCGTGTTCGCCGATGTTAAGCGCTTCCTCGATATCGGCGCAGGATCGGGCGTGTTCACCATCGCGGTCGCTCAGCGCTGGAAGGAGTTGCGCGGATCGGTTCTGGATCTCGGCACGATGTGTACGGCGGCGCAGAAATATATCGACGAGGGCGAAGTCGCGGACCGGGTCGATACCGTGCCGCTCGATTTCTTCCGTCAGCCTTGGCCGAGCGGCTATGACGCGCATTTCTTCTCGAACGTGTTCCACGACTGGAGCGATGAAACCTGCCTCGAGCTGGCCAGAAAATCGTTCGACGCGCTCCCCTCGGGCGGGCGCATCATGCTGCACGAGGCCCTGATCAACGACAATCTGGACGGGCCGACGACGCCGGCCTCCTTCTCGGTGCTGATGCTCTACGGCACGCAGGGACGGCAGTTCACCCTGCCCGAGTTCAAGGCGCTGCTCGGCAAGGCCGGCTTCGTCGATTGCGAGGCGACGGCCACGTGCGGCTACTACTCGCTGGTGATTGCACGGAAGCCCTGAGCGGCCGAACGACCCTCATCCGTTCGGTCCCGGACCCGATCCGGGGTTGTCGAAACGCTGTTCTTCCTTGAAAGAAGGACGGCCCCATTCGACTGCCTGCCAAGGCAGGCGCTCGGGACAGGTTTCGACAAGCTCGGGGCGAACGGTGTTGGGGAACGGGCGGCATGTCTGAGGATTGGTGGCCGTATGATGTGCTCCGCGTCCCGGCCCTGAGATAATGCTTGGCCTCTCCCCCCAGTCGCCGGAAGAACGGCGCAAGCGGCATGTTCGGTTGCGCGAGGAAATCGAGAAGAGCCGGCTCGGGTCGCGCAGCCTGATCGTCGTCAAGCGCGTCGCGGTCGGCGTCTATTCGGAGGGATTCATCCATGCCGGCAATCTGGCCTATCTGACGCTTGTCGCGCTGTTTCCCTTCTTCATCCTCGCCGCCGCGGTCGCGCAGATCCTCGGGCGCACGCAGGCGGGGCTGGAGACGGTCAACGGCTTCCTGCTGACCGTCCCGCCCGGCGTCGCCAATGTGTTGCGTCCGGCGATCGTCGACGTACTGACCGCGCGCACGGGCAATCTGCTCTGGATCGGCGCGCTGGTCGGGCTCTGGACGGTCGGAAGCCTCATCGAAACGATCCGCGACATCCTGCGCCGTGCCTATGGATCGCGCTCGACCGCGCCCTTCTGGCATTATCGCCTGCGGGCGATGGGGCTGATCATCGTCAGCGTGCTGGGCGCGCTCGTCGCGCTCTCGCTGCAGGTGCTGCTCGCAGCGGCGGAGACCTTGCTCGAGCAGCTTTTCCCGTTCGCCGACTTCGCGATCAACATTATCACGGCCACGCGGCTGGTGCCGACGGCGGTGCTGTTTCTGGCGCTTTACGGCCTGTTCTACGCGCTGACGCCGAGCGCCTATCGCAGCGATCGCTTCCCGAAATGGCCGGGCGCACTGCTCACGGCGCTGTGGTGGTATGTGACGACCCTGCTGCTCCCGGTCTTCCTGTCGAATCTCTCCGACTATAATCTCACTTATGGCGGCCTTGCAGGCGCGATGATCGCCCTCATTTTTTTCTTCATCATTGGGCTTGGCGTGGTAATTGGCGCCGAACTCAATGCGGCGCTGGCTGATTTTCCCGACGAGGAAGAGGCAGTGGACGAGACGGAGGAAGCGGCGAAATGACTGGCCTGATGGCGGGCAAAAGGGGTCTCATCATGGGGCTCGCCAATGAAAAATCACTGGCCTGGGGCATCGCGAAGGCGCTGCACGCCCAGGGTGCCGAGATGGCTTTCTCCTTCCAGGGCGAGGCGCTGGAGAAGCGCGTGCGCCCGTTGGCCGAGCAACTCGGGCAGGATTTCCTGATCGAGTGCGACGTATCGGACATGGCGGCGCTCGATGTCGCGTTCGGAACGCTGGCAGAGCGTTGGCCGACGATCGATTTCGTCGTCCATGCCATCGGCTTCTCGGACAAGAACCAGCTGCGCGGGAAGTTCTACGACACCACGCTCGACAATTTCCTGATGACCATGAACATCTCGGCCTACAGTCTGGTCGCAGTGGCGCAGCGCGCGCGGGCGATGATGCCCGATGGTGGCTCGATCCTGACGCTCACTTATTACGGCGCCGAGAAGGTCATCCCGCACTACAACGTGATGGGCGTCGCCAAGGCCGCGCTGGAAACCTCGGTCAAATATCTCGCCGTGGACCTGGGGCCGGAGAATATCCGCGTGAACGCCATCTCCGCCGGCCCGATCCAGACGCTGGCCGCGCGCGGCATCGGCGACTTCAACTATATCCTCAAGTGGAACGAGTATAACTCGCCGCTGCGTCGCAATGTGACGATCGAGGATGTCGGCGGGGCCGGCCTCTACATGCTTTCGGACCTGTCCTCCGGCGTAACCGGCGAAATCCATCATGTCGATGGCGGCTACAATGTGATCGGCATGAAGGCCGAGGACGCGCCGGACATCGCGCTCGAAAAATGATTGCGGAATGAGCTTCAACACCTTCGGTCGGGTCTTCCGGTTCACGACATGGGGCGAGAGCCACGGCCCGGCGATCGGGGCGGTGGTCGATGGGTGCCCGCCGGGCCTCGCCCTGTCCGAGAGCGACGTGCAGCCCTGGCTGGACAAGCGCCGGCCGGGCACGTCGCGCTTCACGACGCAGCGGCAGGAGCCGGATCAGGTCCGCATCCTCTCCGGCGTGTTCGAGGGGAAGACGACCGGCACGCCGATCAGCCTGATGATCGAGAATGTCGACCAGCGCTCGAAGGATTATTCGGATGTCGCCATCGCCTATCGGCCCGGCCATGCCGATTATGCCTATGACGCCAAATATGGCTTTCGCGATTATCGCGGCGGTGGACGCAGCTCGGCGCGCGAGACCGCCTCGCGCGTGGCGGCCGGGGCGGTGGCGCGGCTGGTCATCCCGCAGGTGCGCATCATCGGCTATGTGAGCGAGATTGGCGGCGACGCCATCGACGCCGCCCGTTTCGATGAAGCGCAGATCGGCCAGAACCCGTTCTTCTGCCCCGATGCGCAGGCGGCCACACGCTGGGAAGCTTTGGTGGATGGCGCGCGCAAGGATGGCTCCTCGCTTGGTGCGGTGGTCGAATGCGTGGCGACCGGCGTGCCGGCTGGCTGGGGGGCGCCGCTCTATGCCAAGCTCGACAGCGAGCTGGCCGCAGCCTGCATGAGCATCAATGCGGTCAAGGGCGTGGAGATCGGCGACGGCTTTGCGGCGGCGCGCTTGCGCGGCGAGGAGAATGCCGACCCGATGCGGCCGGGCAATGAAGACGGGCCGCGCTTCCTCGCCAATCACGCGGGCGGTATTGCGGGCGGCATCGCGACCGGCCAGCCGGTCAGGATCCGCGTCGCCTTCAAGCCGACCAGCTCGATCCTCATTCCGCAGGAGACCATCACGCGCGACGGCGCGGCGACCGAGATGTTCACCAAGGGACGGCACGACCCCTGCGTCGGCATTCGCGGCGTTCCGGTGGTCGAGGCGATGGTCGCGCTGGTACTGGCCGATCAGGCTCTGCTACACCGGGCGCAATGCGGCTGACTCATTCCTTCGCGCGGCTATTGCCGCTGCTGACTCTGGCCGGGCTTGCGGCCTGCGGCGGCCCGAAGACGGATCAGTCGGCCGAGAACAAGGCGGCCAATGCGGCGGAGATCGTGACCAATGCCGCCGTCAATGCGGTCAACGAGGTCGTACTGGATACGGCGCCCGCGCCGGTGCCTCAGAATTTCGACAGTCTCGGCAAGATCCGAATCGGCGCGACGCTGAGGGAGATGGAACACGAGGGCCTCGCCGTTGCGGGGCAGGACGAACCGCTCGACGAGGAGTCCACCTGTACCTACGCGACCTTCAAGGACATGCCCGACCTCGCCGTGATGATGGATGGCGAGCGCATCGCGCGCATCGATGTCGGCGACAAGCGGCATGAAGGCCCCGGCGGCCTTCGCGTCGGCCAGAGCGAGGCGGAGGCGCTGAAGCGGCTGGGCGGCAAGGCCAGGGTCGAGCTGCATCCCTATACCGGCCCGGAAGGTCATTATCTGGTCGTGCATGAGGATGGCGCGCCGCGCGGCCTCATCGCGGAGACCGACGGCAAGCAGGTCCAGTCCTGGCGCATCGGCCAGTGGGAGCAAGTCCAGTGGATCGAGGGCTGCGCCTGAGCGGTCATGGCTGAGCTGCGTCAGGCGACCGGCCTCATCCGGCTGCGCACACCCGGCCGGGCGATGGTCGAGTTCACCAGCGACGTTGCGTCATGGGTCGCACAGCAAGGCATGAGCGACGGGCTGCTGACGCTTTTCTGCCGTCACACATCGGCTTCGCTCACGATCCAGGAGAATGCAGCGCCGGCGGTGAAGCGCGATCTCATCGACTGGCTCGACCGGGTTGCGCCCGAGGATCATCCATATGCGCATGACGACGAAGGGCCTGATGACATGCCGGCCCATATCAAGGCGCTGCTGACGGGCGTCTCGCGCTCGGCACATGGCAGGGACTCTATCTGATCGAGCATCGCCGCGCGCCGCATGAACGGCAGGTCGCGCTTCATCTTCTCGGTAGTTGAGCGGCCGCGCTTCGTTCCTGCGGAAAGCGGCGAAGATGCCGAACGGTCGCGTCATGATGGGGACCGGTCATTGCGTCAGGTGCGCGGCTTCCACGGCTTTCTGGAACAGGTCCGCCAACGCCGCGGACATGTCGCTGTTGGTCGTCACCTTGTAGAAGAGGCCCGGCGACGCGCAGCTCTCGAGTGCCGGACTGATCTTCTCGGGCGTGTCCAGATAGGGCTTGCGCACATTTGTGATCGACCAGCTGTCGGACGCGGATTCCCAGAGATATTCGGTATACATTACCGCGAGCTTCACGCCCTTGCCCTTGATCGTATCGCACAGCGCCGTTGGCGCCGGTCCGAGCTTGCGCACCCCGGCGAGATTTTCGTCGCGCATCCCGTCCGTGATGAGGAACATGATCGCCTTGGGCGTGTCGCCGGCCTTCTTGGTGCCGTTGCCCGGGATCGGCAGCAGCAAGTTCATGGCGGTCAGCGCCGCCGTGAAATTGGTGTGCATGTCGCTGTCGCTGACACCGCAAACCCGCTGATTGTTGCGGCAGACGGTCAGCAGTTGCGCCTGCGACACTTTCGCCTTGGCGGCGCTCAGCGTCGTCGGCGTGTCCTGTATCGAATGGTAGCTCCAGTCGAAATTGCCCAGCGCCATGCGATAGGTGGCGCCGTTGGCATCGCCGGTTTCGTCCGCCAGATCGATCAGATCTTCGACTGACTGATTGACGAGGTCGTTGCGCAGCGTCAGCTTGAGATCGGTCTTCGCCAGATAGTAATAATCGACATATTTCCCGCCGACCATGTAGGTATTGCCGGGATTGGTTGCGCTGGTATCGGTCTGGTGACATGCGAAAGCGCAACCCTTGGTCGCCTTCGTCAGCGCGGTCAGCCCGGCGCTCGTGGCCGGCAGGGCCATGGAGGGTGACGTGTCGATCAGCATGTAAAAATCGATGTCGGGGGCGGTTGTGGCGCTCGCCGATGCCGTCCCGCCGATGGCGATGGTCGCGCGCGAGAGGATCGCGCCGAAGATGTTGGTGGAAGCGCCGGCATAAGTGACGGTCACGGCCCGCTTGAGCGAAGGCGACGTGGTGTCGGAGACGGAGATCGTGACGTTATTGGCATAGACCAAGCCCTCGAGCGTGGCGGCCTGGTCGTCGAAAAAGGCCTTGGCCTGCTTCTTGGCGGCGGAGTCGCTCTCGCTCATCATGGACTGGCTCACCGCGTAGAGCGCCGACGCATCGGCGATCGCATTCATCTTGGTCTGGAGCCGGGCGGCGCGCGAATAGTCGATCACCATGCCCGCGCTGAACACCAGCGGCACGATCGACAGCCCGGTGATCATGAGCACATTGCCCCGTTCATGCCTGGCCAGGCGACGCATCAATGCGGAAGGGAAAGACATGGGTTCGCTGCTCTCTCGTCAATTCCTGGCGATGGAAGAGGACCGGCGCGGCAACATGTAGATCGTGTCGGTCAGCGTCAGGGCGCGCAGCATGGAAGGCGCCACATAGGGCCGATACTCATAGGACACTTCGGCCATGATGATGCTGCTTCCGAGCTTGGCGGCACTGCTCGGGAGGTCCATTTTCGTATTCTTCGCGTAACCCTCGGAGGTGGTCTTGCCATTGTAACTGCGGCTCCAGTCGACCTTGGAGTGGCCGCCGCCGTTCGTCGTGATGTGCGTGACGATGAAGGTGCCTTCCGTGGCGTCATAGGGCGTGATGACTTTGCTTGCGCTCTTGAGCACCACGTCGATGTCGGTCGTTGAGACGGAAATATACTGGGAGGTGAGGTCGGCCAGCGAGCGGGTCGTCACGGTCACCTTGCGGGAAGCGGCGATAGCATCGGCAAGTTGGAAGCTTCCGACATAGAGCAGGATGAGAAACGGCGCGACGAGCGCGAACTCGGTCGCGGCCATGCCGCGCCGATCGTTGTGGATCGTCCACCAGATGCGCGCGATCGCACGCATCTCAAACGCTCTCGTTCTTGAACACGGAGGTCGCAATCAGCAGCCGGCGACCGTTCTTCATGTTAGCGAGGGTGAAGCCGAGCGGACCCAGCACGACTGGCGCCTGGTACATGACACGCATGATGACGATATCGCCCGTGTTGCCAGGCTTGTAGTTCCAGCTGTTGGTGACGTTGCCGAGCGCGTCGTAGCTCAGAGCGGGTGTACTGCTATTGAGAGCATCGAAGCTGTTCGCGACCTGGACATCGACCATGACGTCCTTGCAGGACATGAAGCTCGGCAAGGTGCCGCAAACCTGTGTTTTGAAAGCGGACTGATTGACACCGTTCTTCTGCACCACGCCGGTCCGGATGCCGCGCCCCGCGCTTTCGGCGGTGGTTTCCAGAACTTGCTGGGTGAACATGATCAGGGTGGTTTGGACGACGGCCAGCAGCAGCGCGATGAAGGGCGCTGCGATAATGGCGAATTCGATGGCGGCCGCGCCACGCCGGTTGTCACAGAAACGGATTGCCTGAAGCCGCCAGGCCTCGCGACGACGTGCGACGGCGATAAGTCCTTTGTCCATTCGCGATCCGATGTTCTTCGATTGTCGTCACCAGTTGTTTACCCTTTTCGCCAATGTGGGTTGATTATTGGTTAAGCATGCGGTGACCTGATTCCGCGGGGACGGACCAGCCGAGCGAAGTCATCCTCATGACCGAACATCGCGCCGGCATGCGAATGCCTGCCGGTGCAGGATTGCAGCAACGTCGCCGATGTCGATCTGCGGAGCTTTCGCTGTGATGTCGGCTTCGGAACTCCGTCAGGCGGCAACCCCTTTCTTTTCCCCGGCGCGATTTGCGTGCCGCGAGGTGCCCTGATACGCATCGCGCAGATATGCCGGCGACCAAAGCCGGCCGCGCGCGGTTCAATGGGGACGACATGGGCAAGAATCTCACCTTCCAGATCGGTATTGGCATGGCGCTCGGCCTGCTCCTCGGCGTCGTCCTCAATGCCATGCTGGGCAGTGACCCGGCCGCCGCCAAGGATGTCGCGGGCTATTTCCATCTGCTGGCCGACGTCTTCCTGCATCTCATCAAGATGATCATTGCGCCTCTGGTCTTCGCGACCCTCGTCGCCGGCATTGCGCATATGCACGACAGCGCGACGCTCGGCCGGATCGGCGGGCGCGCCATTGCATGGTTCATCCTTGCCGCCTTCATCTCGCTGTCGATCGGCATGATCTTCGCCAACGTGCTTCAGCCCGGCGCGGGCATCGGCCTCGTCGCGCAGGGCAAGGAGAGCGGCGTCGATACCACCGCGCTCAATCTGCGCGACTTCGTGCTGCACGTCTTTCCGACCTCGATGGTCGACGCCATGGCGCAGAACAGCGTGCTGCAGATCGTCGTCTTCTCGCTGTTCATCGGCGTGGCGCTCACCGCCATCGGCGAGAAGGGCAAGCCGATCGTCACGCTGGTGGAATCGATCGTCGAGCTGATGCTGCAGGTGACCGGCTATGTGATGCGCTTCGCGCCCGTCGCCGTGTTCGGCGCCATCTGCTCGGTGATCACGGAGCGGGGCCTCGGCGTGCTGCTCGATTTCGGCAAGCTGCTCGGCTCCTTCTACCTGGCGCTGTTCACGCTTTGGGTGGTGCTGGCGCTGGTCGGCTACATCTTCCTCGGCCGGCGCATGACGCATCTCATCAAGCAGATCCGCTCGCCGCTGCTGATCGCCTTTTCGACGGCCTCGTCAGAAGCGGTCTATCCCAAGATGCTGGAGCAGCTCGACCGGTTCGGCGTGCCGCGCCGTATCTCGAGCTTCGTGCTGCCGCTCGGCTACAGTTTCAATCTCGATGGATCGATGATGTATGCCGCCTTCGCGACCCTGTTCATCGCGCAGGCTTATGGTGTCGATCTCTCGATCGGCACGCAGATCACCATCCTTCTGGTGCTGATGGTCACCAGCAAGGGCATCGCCGCCGTGCCGCGCGCGAGCCTGGTGGTGGTGGCGGCCACCCTGTCCCAATTCAACCTGCCGGTGGAAGGCGTCGCCTTCATCCTCGCGGTCGATCATTTCATGGACATGGGCCGCACCATGACCAACGTGATCGGCAATGCGATTGCGACGTCGGTCGTCACCAAATGGGAAGGCATGCTGGAAGTCGAGGAGCCCGAGGAGGTCGACCTGCCGCACGCCCCTTCGCACACGGCGGCCGCGGGCAAGGCGGGCCTCGACCTCGCGCCGGACATGGTGGACGACGAACGCGGCAAGGCGTGATTCTCCGTGGCGGCGCAGATCCAGGAGATCGTCGACGAGATCGTCGCCGCCATGGCGCAGGAGTCCGAGCGCGGCGACGTCGCGACCTATATTCCCGGCCTCGCCAATGTCTCGCCCGCCCATTTCGGCATGGCGGTGATCGGCGCGGACGGCAGCGTCGCGCTGGGCGGTGACGCGGAGCAGCCCTTCTCGATCCAGTCCATTTCCAAGGTGTTCGCGCTCACCATGGCGCTCGGCAAGGTGGGCGATCAGCTCTGGCGTCGGGTGGGGCGCGAGCCGTCGGGCAATGCCTTCAACTCGATCGTCCAGCTCGAGGCGGAGCATGGCATTCCGCGCAATCCCTTCATCAATGCCGGCGCCATCGTCGTCGCGGACGTCAATCTCTCCGGCCACATGCCGCGCGAGGCGATCGGCGAGCTGATCCGCTTCATCCGCTTCCTCGCCGATGACGAGACGATCGTGGTGGACGATGCCATCGCCCGCTCGGAGACCGAGACGGGCTTCCGCAATGTCGCGCTGGCCAACTACATGCGGGCCTTCGGCAATATCCGGCATTCCGTCGAGCTGGTGACCGGCGTCTATTTCCATCAATGCGCCATTTCGATGAGCTGCCTCCAGCTCGCGCGGGCGGGGCGCTATCTGATGCTGGACGGACTGCAGCCGGAGGCGGGACGGGTCGTCTCGGCCCGCCGCGCGCGGCGCATCAATGCGCTGATGCTCACCTGCGGCCATTATGACGCGAGCGGCGATTTCGCCTTCCGCATCGGCATGCCGGGCAAGTCCGGCGTGGGCGGCGGCATCCTCGCCGTCGTGCCGGGCAAGGCCAGCATCGCGGTCTGGTCGCCCGGCCTCAATGCCAGCGGAAACTCGCAGCTTGGCACATTGGCGCTGGAGCGGCTGGCGCAGGCGACCGGCTGGAGCGTGTTCAGCGCGCGGGCCTGACGCGGGAACCCTTCATTCGTGATGGCGTTTCGAAAAAGGGGGTGCGGACAGGGAGAGAGACTATGGCCCCGACCGAACCGCGATCGTCGCACGCCGAAAGCCCCCATCATGGCGACGACCTTTCCGAAGATCTGATGCGCCTTGGCGCCCTGCTGGGCCGCCGCAAGGCCATCGGCTGGCTGTCCGGCGCGGCGACCTTCGCCTTGCTCGGCGGCTGCGGGTCCGATTCGGGCGGCGGCGGTAATGTGGTCGTGGCGCCCACGCCAAGCCCCAGTCCAAGCCCCACGCTCACGCCGACACCGGTGCCCTCGCCGACGGCAACTGCGACGCCGACGCCCGTCTGCATCGCAACCCCGTCCGAGACGCGCGGACCCTATCCGGCGGACGGCACAAATGCGACGAGCGGCTCGACCAACAATGTGTTGACCGCGAGCGGCGTGGTGCGCAGCGACATCCGGTCGAGCTTCATCGGCTCGACAACGGTCGCCGGCGGCGTGCAGCTCACGCTGACGATCACGCTTAACGCCATCAACAGCTGCACGCCCCTCGCCGGCTATGCCATCTATATCTGGCATGCCAATGCGCTGGGCCGCTACTCGCTCTACGACGTGCCGGCCGAAACTTATTTGCGCGGCGTGCAGGTCACCGATTCCAATGGCAGGGTGACCTTCACGACCATCGTGCCCGGCTGCTATGCGGGGCGCTTCCCGCATATCAATGTCCAGGTCTTCGGGTCGTTGGCGCTGGCCAATAGCGGCACCAATGCGCGGCTCGTCAGCCAGCTCATCGTGCCCACGGCGGTCTGCACGGCGGTCTATGCCGATACGACCACCTATGCAGGGTCGCAGGCCAATTTCGGCGCCGTCTCCGTCGCGAATGACAATGTGTTCGGCGACAACACGGCAGCGGAGAATGCGGGGCGCACTCTCGATGCGACGGGCAGCGTCTCCGCCGGCTATACCGCCACGGTGACACTCACCGTCAATCCGTCGGGCACGCCATAAGCAGACCGGGACCGCCCAAAGACCTCAAGCGGCGACATGAGTTGACTTGTGCAACTTTCTGTTGCTGCACTATTGTGAAGCGGCGGCTGCGCGCCTAACTGCGTTCCGATGGCACCGGTCGAAGCAGAAGAGGCGCAGAAGACGCCGCCCGCATGGGCGACGCTGCGCCGGTTCCTGCCCTATCTCTGGCCGGAGGGCGAGCCGCGACTGAAGGTCCGCATCGTCATCGCGTTGCTGCTGGTGCTGGCCGGCAAGGCTGTCATCCTCATCATGCCCTTCGCCTACAAGGGCATCATCGACAATATGGGTCCGGGCATGCAGCAGGGCGCGCAGATCGCCTTCGCGCTGGTGCTGGCCTATACGGCGGCGCGGTTCGGCGGCGTGGTGGCGGACAATCTGCGCAACGTCGCGTTCGAGCGGGTCGGCCGCAATGCCCAGCGCCTGATGGCCGAGCGCACCCTGCGCCACCTGCACGAACTCTCGCTGCGCTTCCATCTCAATCGCAAGACCGGCGGCGTCACCCGCGTGGTGGAGCGCGGCACCTCCACCATCGAGACGATGCTGCACTTCCTGCTGTTCAACATAGCGCCGACAGTGATCGAGCTGGTCGCGGTCTGCGTGATCTTCCAGATCAAGTTCGGTTTCGCGCTCGTGGCGGCGACCGTGGTGATGGTCGGTCTCTACATCTGGTTCACGCAGACAGTGACGGAATGGCGCAATGCCCTGCGCCGCGAGATGGTCGATCTCGATACCGGCGCCGTCGCCCATGCGGTCGACAGCCTGCTGAACTTCGAGACGGTCAAATATTTCAGTGCCGAGGACCGGGAAGCCGCGCGCTACAGCCGCGCCCAGTTCCGCTACATGGACGCGGCGACCAAGAGCAACAACAGCCTCGCCTTTCTCAACATCGGGCAGGCACTCATCACCAATCTGATGATGGGCGGCGCCATGGCCTTCACCGTCTGGGGCTGGAGCGTCGGCCGCTTCACGCCGGGCGACGTGGTGCTGGTCAATGCGCTGCTCATGCAGCTGTTCCGCCCGCTCGACCTGCTCGGCATGGTCTATCGCACGATCCGCCAAGGCCTCATCGACATGGAAGCGATGTTCCGCCTGATCGACACCGAGACGGAGATCAAGGACAAGCCCGGCGCCTTGCCGCTGGCCGTCGTCGCGGGCGATGTGCGGTTCGAGAATGTGGTGTTCAGCTATGAGCCGGCGCGGACCATCCTCAAGGGGGTGAGCTTCACCGTGCCGGCCGGGACGACGCTGGCGATCGTCGGCCATAGCGGCGCCGGCAAGTCGACCATCGCGCGGCTGCTCTATCGCTTCTACGATATTCAGGGCGGCCGCATTCTGGTGGACGAGCAGGATATCGCGGAGGTCCAGCAGCGCTCGCTGCGCGCCGCGATCGGCATCGTGCCGCAGGACATGGTCCTCTTCAACGAGACCATCGGCTACAATATCGGCTATGGCCGCGACGGCGCGAGCCAGGCCGAGATCGAGGCCGGCGCGCGGGGCGCGGCGATCGACCGGTTCATCGACGCCCAGCCGCTCGGCTACGAGACGCGCGTCGGCGAGCGCGGCCTCAAGCTCTCGGGCGGCGAGAAGCAGCGCGTCGCCATAGCGCGCACTTTGGTGAAGGACCCGCCAATCCTCATCCTCGACGAGGCGACCAGCGCACTCGACAGCCGCACCGAGGCCGCGATCCAAGGCGTGCTCAACAATATCGCCGCGCGCCGCACGACGATCATCGTCGCGCACCGCCTCTCGACCATCGTCCATGCCGACAAGATCCTCGTGATGGAGGACGGCCAAGTGGTCGAGCAAGGCAGCCATGCGGCGCTGCTGGCGCTGAATGGTCACTATGCCCAGATGTGGGCGCGGCAGGCAGCGGAGCGGATGAATCCCGAGGCGAGTGAGCCAGGCGACGACCCGCCGCTGGAGGATGCGGCGGAGTAGGTCTTTCCAATATCTCCGTTCGTCCTGAGTAGGGGCTGAGCGAAGCCGAAGACCCGTATCGAAGGACAACGCGCCGTGCGCAATCCTTCGATACGCCATTTCGACAGGCTCAATGGCTACTCAGGACGAACGGAGATGTTGGCAGGGGGGCTGCTACAGATCGTGCCCCGTCCGGTCGCGCTTGGTGGCCAGATAGCGCTCGTTGAACGGATTGCTCGGCAACGCCAGCGGCAAGCGCTCGACAACCTTCACGCCCTCGGCCTCAAGCCCTGCAACCTTGGCCGGATTGTTGGTGAGCAGGCGCACCTGCCCGATGCCGAGCAGATACAGCATGCGCGCCGCCACGCCGAAATCGCGCGCGTCGATCGCGAAACCGAGGCGGGTATTGGCATCCACCGTGTCGAAACCCTGGTCCTGAAGCTGATAGGCACGCAGCTTGTTGATGAGGCCGATGCCGCGCCCTTCCTGCCGCAGATAGAGCAGCACGCCCCAGCTGGCTTCGGCGATCTCGTGCATCGCGGCGTGGAGCTGCGGCCCGCAATCGCATTTGAGGCTGCCCAGCACGTCCCCGGTCAGACACTCGCTATGCAGCCGCACGACCGGCGGGGTGCCGTCGCGTTCGCCGAGGATCAGCGCGACATGCTCGCGCGGATCCTCGGTCGAGCGAAAGGCCACGATCTCCGCATCGATCTTCTCGGCCACGGGGAGGCGCGCGCGCGCGGCAATGGCGAGGCGGTCATAATCGGTGAAGGCCGTGACGTCGTCGACCGTGCAGGCCGCCTCGACCGGCGCATCCGCATTGCCGACGAAGAAGGCCGGCAGCATGCCCGCGAGCCGCGCGAGCGAGAGTGCCGCACTGGCCGCGTCGCCTTGTGCCAGCGGCAAGGCGCGAAACGGTCCCTTGAACGGCGTCGCAAGATCGCGGACGGGATCGGCAATCGCCATGGCAGCGGCAGGTCCATCGAGCCAGCGGTCTCGCGCGATCAGCACCGGCGCCTGCGTGTCGGCAGCGGCAAGCTGGTTGACCAGCTTCAGCGTGACCGCCCGGCTCGACGAGATCAGCAGGGGCGCGTTGGCATCCGGATCGAACGCGCCAAGGCTTTGCAACGTCGCACCTTCGATCGGCAGCAGCGCGAGCGCGCCGTCCGCGCCGGATATGCGGATCGGCCAGCCGCGGCGCAGCGCGTCAATCGCGCGGGCGGCCGCGCCCGCATCCATCAGAACGCGAATTCCGTGATGAGCGGGGCATGATCGGACGGCCGCGCCCAGCTCCGCGCGCTCTCCAGCACCTGATGGCTCACAGCCTGATCGGCGAGCGACGGGCTCACCCACATATGGTCGAGCCGCCGGCCGCGATCCGTCTTCGCCCAGTCGAGTGCGCGATAGCTCCACCAGGTATAGAGCCGCTCGGGCGCGGGATAGAATTTGCGGCCGATATCGACCCAGCCATGCGATTTCTGCAGCCGGTCCATCAGCTCGATCTCGACCGCCGTGTGGCTGACCACATTGACGAGCTGCTTGTGGCTCCACACGTCGCATTCGAGCGGCGCGACGTTGAAATCGCCGACCAGCAAGGTGGGGCCCGTGAGCTTGGACGACCAGTCGATCATCCGCTCGAAGAAATCGAGCTTCTGGCCGAACTTAGCGTTGATCGTGCGGTCCGGCTCCTCGCCGCCCGCTGGAATATAGACATTCTCGATGCGCAGGCCGTTGTCGAGGCGGACGCCGACATGGCGCGCTTCGCCATTGGCCTGCCAGTCGAGCCGGTCGTCGTCGCGCATCGGCACCTTGCTGATGATCGCGACGCCATGGTGCATCGGCTGGCCGTGCAGGACGAGATGATTATAGCCGAGGCGGCGGAACAGCCCTTCCGGGAAGACACCGTTGATGACCTTGGTTTCCTGAAGACAGAGAATGTCCGGCTGCTGCTCGACGAGGAAGCGCTCAACGATTTCGAGGCGGGCGCGGACGCTGTTGATGTTCCAGGAGGCGATCTTGAGAGTCTGTGTTTTGGCTTTTGTCGACATAGGCCTGTCCCTAGCCGCCCTTGGCCGTGAACCCAAGCGCCACGCGCGATAATTTTTCGGGAGACGCTTTCCGCAGCGTCACTGCCGCCAAGGCAGCAAAAACCCCCGCTCCGGGGGGCGTGGAACGGGGGTCTCGAGAGCGTTTTATCGACGCTGCATGTGACGCGGGACGAGCCGAGCAACAGGGGGGAATCTCGACTGCATTCCCGGCGCCACAAGGTCTAGATAACGCTGCTCAGATGAGCGCCGGATGAATGAAAATTGTCAGAATCATGATCGTCGATGGTAACGCGCTTTTCATCGCGCTTCACTGCGAACGGCCGACCCGGTTTGGCCGCGGGTCGCGCCAGCGGAAGGCCGTGTCCGGAATCGCCGCGCCATAAGCGAGATTGGTCAGGCGGATACTGGTGCGGCTGCCCTGTGCGTCACTGGCGACCCAGCCATACAGCTCCAGGCCCGCCGGCGCGTCCGGCTTGCGCGTGAAGATGAGGCTCAGCACGCCATATTCGGGATGGCCGGGGTCGCGCACCTCGATCGAGACGACGCGGTTGTCGCCGGTCGGCACGAGCTTGCCATATCGGGTGATGTCGCGCGTTGGATCGAGCAGCGCACCGAGTGGCGAGTTGCGGATCGGCCAGCGCTGAACCTGCGAGACCTGATAGTCGATCATATAGAGCGAGCGGCCGTCCGCCACGATGAGCAGGTCGCCAGCGCCATAATCGAAGCGGATCTTGCCGGGTTGCTTCAGCAGCAGCTTGCCGGACTGGACCTGCCCGTTGCGATCGGTCTGGGTGAAAGTGGCGCGTAGCGAGGTCGTACCGCGGATCGATCGGTTGACGGCGGAGAGATCGTCGGCGGGCGCCTGTGCCTGCAGGGCAGGGATCGTCAGCGCGCCGCCGAGCGGCAGGAGGATCGCGGCGCCGATGGCCAGCGCGCGGGCGAAGCGGGAGGTGCGTTTCGTCATGCGAGCGGAGATAGGGCGGCGGGCTTGAATGTCCACTGAACCATGCGGCCCAGTTTAACAGCACCCTATTTCGGATTCCCCATCTCATCCCGCAGGACGTCGCGGCGGCCGACATGGTTGGGCGGGCCGACAAGGCCTTCCTCTTCCATCCGCTCGATGAGGCGCGCGGCGCTGTTATAGCCGACGCGCATCTGGCGCTGCAGCCAGCTGGTCGAGGCCTTCTGGTTCTCGAAGACGAGCTGGCAGGCCTTGCGGAACAGCTTGGCATCGGCGCTGTCGTCACCCAAGTCCACGCCGTCGAGCGCGAAGCTGCCCTCTTCCGGCTCCTCGGTGACCGAGGAGATATATTCGGGCTGGCCCTTGCTGCGCCAGTGGTCGGCGATCGCGCGGACCTCGTCGTCGCTGACGAACGGGCCGTGGACGCGCTGCAGGCCCTTGCCGCTCGCCATGAACAGCATGTCGCCCTTGCCGAGTAGCTGCTCGGCGCCCTGCTCGCCCAGGATGGTTCGCGAGTCGATCTTCGACGTGACGAAGAAGCTGATGCGCGTCGGCAGATTGGCCTTGATGACGCCGGTGATGACGTCGACGGACGGCCGCTGCGTCGCGAGGATCAGGTGAATGCCGGCCGCGCGCGCCTTCTGCGCCAAGCGCTGGATCAGGAACTCGACTTCCTTGCCCGCCGTCATCATGAGGTCGGCCAGCTCGTCGACCACGACCACGATCTGCGGCAGCGGCTGATAGTCCAGCTCCTCCTCCTCGTAGATCGGCTGCCGCGTCTGCTCGTCGAACCCGGTCTGCACGCGGCGGCCGAGCGACTTGCCCTTGGCGCGGGCCGAACGGACCTTCTCGTTGTAGCCCGCCAGATTGCGCACGCCGATCGAGGCCATCATGCGGTAGCGGTCCTCCATCTGCTCGACCGCCCATTTGAGCGCGCGGATCGCCTTGGCCGGCTCGGTGACGACCGGCGAGAGCAGATGCGGGATATTGTCGTAGATGCTGAGCTCCAGCATCTTCGGGTCGATCATGATGAGGCGCAGCTCGTCCGGCGTGAGGCGGTAAAGCAGCGACAGCAGCATCGTGTTGAGGCCGACCGATTTGCCCGAACCGGTCGTGCCCGCGACGAGCAGATGCGGCATGCCGGCAAGGTCCGCGATCACCGGCTCGCCGAAGATGTTCTTGCCCAGGATGATCGGCAGCGAGGACTTGGCGTCCGCGAATTGCTGGCTGGTGATGAGCTGATGCAGCACGACCGATTCGCGGTCCGCATTGGGCAGCTCGATGCCGATCACGGTGCGGCCCGGAATGGTCGCGACGCGCGCCGAGAGTGCGGACATGTTGCGAGCGATGTCGTCGGCCAGCTGGATTACGCGGCTCGCCTTGATGCCCGGTGCCGGCTCCAGCTCGTACATGGTGACGACGGGGCCGGGGCGGACCTCGGTGATCGCGCCCTTCACATGGAAGTCGTCGAGCACGCTCTCCAGAAGCCGCGCATTGCGTTCCAGTCCCTGCCGGTCGATCTTGGTTCCGGCCTTCTCCGGGGCCGGGCTCAGCAGATCGGCCGAGGGGAGATCCTTGTTGCCGAAGAGATCGTCCTGCCCGGAGACCGGCCCAAAAGCCTTGGTGACGGCATTGGTGTTGGGCGACTGGATGGTGATCGGCTGACGCGGCGCGGTCTCGACGGCCTTGCGCGGTTCGGCCTCACGCAGCGCGGTGGCGCGCTGATCGGTCAGTGTTTCGCCCGGCGCCGAACGACGCAGGAAGGCGAGGCGCGGCAGGGCAAGGCTCGGCATCGCCGGGCGGGCGAGATGCCAGAGCGGCTTTTCGAGCGCGAGGCTGCGCACCCAGAGCCACAGGCCCGCGACGATGCTGACGGCGAGCAGCGCCCATTGCAGGATCATGTCGGCCGTCGCGCCGAGCTTGGCGGTGAGGACAGTCAGGCCATGCGCGGCCAGGAAGCCGACGACACCACCCCAGCGCGCGGGCAGGCCGACCAGCGGCTCGGGCTGGAGCAGCCACAGGCCCGTGCCGATCAAGGCCATGCCGGCGAAGCATTTGACGATCTGCGCTTTCCAGCCGCTCATGTCCTGATCGGCCCAGAGGCGGCGCGCACAGACGAGAATGAGCGGCAACACCAGCAGCGCGGGCACGCCCATCACCGTGTAGAGAATGTCGGCCGACCAGGCGCCGGCCGATCCCATCAGATTGCCGATCTGGTCGCCTGCGGCCGTGTTCAGCGCGCCGTCGCTCACCTTGTAGGAGAGCAGGGCGAGGAACAGGAACAGCGCCAGCGCATAGAGCCCGACCGCGCCGGCAAGCGTGCCGATGCGGATGAGGCTGCGGCGCAACATTGCCTGCCACTCGGGAGTCCGGTTGACCGTTGCCCGGCTTGCCATCTCGTGCGTCTCCGATGTTCGGGCGATCGAAATGACCGGATCGTGCCCGAAATGTTCCGGTTTCGGACAATCTACTTTCGCGGACTCGCCGTCAAGAGTCCTGTTTTTCTGCCGGAATCGTCCAGTTGCACCGCGCGTGGCTGCTATCTACTGTCCCGCGCATCAATGGTGCCGACACCGCATAGGAAGAGGAATGCAGAACCCATGAGCCGTCATCTGGTCGATCCCGAACTTGCCGCCATGCTCGATGTATTTCCCGGCATCGTGCTGGATACCGAGACGATCGGCGCCATGCGCGAGCAGATGCGCGGCATGGCGCAGCCGCGCGAAAATTACGCGCGCGCCAATGTGACGATCGAGGAACGGACGGTGCCGGGGCCGGATGGCGCGCCGGACGTGCCGGTGACGATCTATCGCCCGACCGACGCGACGGGCAAGCTGCCCGTGTTGCTGCATCTCCATGGCGGCGGCTATGTGCTGGGCGCGGCCGAGGGCAGTGGCGCGGGCAATACGCGCACGGCCGACGAGCTCAAATGCCTCGTCGTTTCGGTCGATTATCGCCTCGCGCCCGAGACGCAGGCTCCCGCTGCCGCCGAGGACGCCCATGCCGTGCTCGCATGGCTGAACAAGGAAGCGGCGAACCTCGGCATCGACACGGATCGTATCGCCGTGGGTGGCGAGAGCGCGGGTGGCGGCCTCGCGGCGTCCACGGCGCTGCTGGCGCGCGACAAGGGGCTCTACAAGCTCTGCTTCCAGCTGCTCATCTATCCGATGTTGGACGATCGCACGGCTGCCAACGGCGCGAAGAACCCGCATGTCGGCGACTATATCTGGCAGCATGAGCACAATGTCTTCGCCTGGGGCGCCTATCTCGGCACCGCGCCGGGCAGCGACAATGTCTCGCCCTATGCCGCCGCTGCGCGCGCGACCGACCTCTCCGGCCTGCCGCCCGCTTACATCGCCGTGGGCGCGCTCGATCTCTTCCTGGAAGAGGACATGGACTATGCCGCGCGCCTCGCCCATGCCGGCGTGCCGACCGAGCTGCATGTCTATCCGGGCGCTTATCACGGCTTCGAGTTCAATGTGGATTCGGACGTCGCCAAGCGTGCCGAGGCGGATCGGCGCCGGGCGCTCGGGCGGGCGTTCGCGGGGTAAGAGCCGCCAGCGATCACAAAGAACCACCGTTCGCCCTGAGCTTGTCGAAGGGCCGTCCTTTTCCCTGACCGTTGGAGAAGAAGGACAGCCCGCTTCGACTGCCTGCCAAGGCAGGCGCTCAGGGGCGAACGGCTCGGGAGCGCATTTCCCTCTGTCCTACACGCCGAAACCGATGCCATGCTTCGACCGGCTCTTTCTCATTCGACGGCGTGAAGGCGAGTCGCGCGATTTATTTTTCACCGCGACCCCCGAACTTTCCGAACCTTCGAAACAATATTACGCGAAAATCGGGCCGGCCGGTCAGCTTTTCTTCTTCTTTTTAACCGGTCCCCGCCGCCCGGCCTCCAGCGCCAGCGCAGCCCATTGGCGCAGGGCGTCGCCATCATCATAGACCTCGGAGGGCGCGCGGCGGTAGTTCATCGAGCCGGAGCGGCCTTCGCCCATCTCATAGGTGAAGCGCGCACAGCCGGCCTCGTCCCAGATGCCGTCGCTGACCGCGTCGGCCTTGAACCACAGCTCGCCATCGTCGAGGATCGCGAAGACGGTGCCGTCGAGATAGAGCGTCATGCCGCCCATCATGCGGCGGCTGGAGAGGCTGCCGAGATCGGCCAGCTCCTCGCCCAGCCAGTCGATCAGGCCATCATCCGCCATGCTTGGTCTCTTGGCTCGCCAGCGCCAGCAGCGCGTCCCCATCGACCCGGTTGACGGTCCATTCGTCCATCGGCCGCGCGCCGAGCGAGGTGTAGAACTCGATCGCGGGCGTGTTCCAGTCCAGCACCCACCATTCGAGCCGGGCACAGTCGCGCTCCACCGCGAGCTGGGCCAGTCGCACGAGCAGCGCCTTGCCGACGCCCTGCCCGCGTGCCTCCGGCGCGACGAACAGGTCCTCAAGATAAATGCCCGGCCGTCCCTCGAAGGTCGAGAAGTTGTGGAAGAACAGCGCGAATGCCACTGCCGCGCCGTCCAGCTCGGCGATCAGCACTTCGGCCATCGGGCGCGGGCCGAACAGATGCTTCGCCAGCACGGCCTTGTCCGTGCGCACTTCGTGGGAGAGGCGTTCATAATCGGCAAGCGCCAGGATGAAGCCGTGGATGAGGTCGATATCCTCGGGTGTCGCTTCGCGGATCGTCAGCATCAGGCAGCCTCCGGCTCGATGGTCGCATGGGGAACGCCCGGCTGCTGGCGCGCGGCCCAGAGGCAGCCGGCGATGATCATCGCGGCGCCCAGCAGGGTGGTCGGCAGCACCGACTCGCCGAACACCCACCAGCCGAGCAGGGCTGCCCAGACGAAGGCGGTATATTCGACCGAGACCAGCACCTGAGCCTCGGCGCGGGCATAGGACCAGGCGAGCAGCATGATGGCGCTCGTACCGATGACCGACGCCAGAAGGATCGTCGGCCAATGCTCCCGGCCGGGCAGATGCGGCAGCCATTGCGCGGCGACGGCGGCTGCATCGGTCGGCTGGCCGGCGGCGAGATAGAGCCGCGTCCCGGCGGGCACGAGGAAGAGGAAGATGATGGCGGCGACGACATTGAAGGACAGCGCGACTTCGATCGGCCCGGCGGCGAGCGACTGGCGGCGGCCGATGACGAGATTGACCGCATAGAGCACGGCGGCGATCAGAATGGCGATGGCCCCTTCCAGCGTGTCGCCCTTGCCGTCGGCGCCGGACTGGCCGAGCAGGATGACGATCACCCCGGCAAAGGCGATGAGCGAGCCGCTGACGGCGCGCCGCCCGACCCGCTCCTTGAGGAACATCGAGGCAAGGCCGAGCGCGATGAGCGGCGCGACGAAGGACAGCGCGATGCCCTGCGCAAGGGGCACATGGACGAGGCCCCAGAAGAAGAACAACACCGAGACCGCGCCCGAGACGCCGCGGCCGATATGCAGCATCATGGTGTGGAGATTGGGGATGCGGCGCACGAAGATCGCATGGAGCGGTGCGATCAGCGCGATGCCGGTGAGCGAGCGCCAGAGCAGCGCATTATAGGCGCCGAGCGCGATCGACAGACTCTTCAGCACCGCGTCCATGCCCGAGAAGATCGCGATGCCGAGGCAGGCGACCAGAAACGGCATCATGGGCGAGGACGGACGCGACGACATGGCCGTTCTCTAGGGGAGGAACGGCGGCGAGGCGAGGGGATGTTACGGCGCTGGCAATCCCGGGCGGGCAAACTAGGATGGCACCATGACCAGGCATCGCATCTATTCGGTCAGCGTCGCGAGCGTGTATCCGCATTATGTCGCCAAGGCGGAGAAGAAGGGTCGGACGAAGGCCGAGGTCGACCAGATCATCGGCTGGCTGACCGGGCACAGCGAAGCCTCGCTGGCCGAGACGCTGGCGAAGGGCACGACGTTCGAGGACTTCTTTGCCCAGGCTCCCCGGCTCAATCCCGCGCGGGAGCTGATCACCGGCGTGGTCTGCGGCATCCGTGTGGAGAACATCGCGGAGCCGCTGATGCGCGAGCTGCGCTATATGGACAAGCTGATCGACGAGCTCGCAAAAGGCAAGGCGATGGAGAAGATCCTGCGCGGGTAGCGCCGCGAGCGCATCCGGGGATTGTTAGCGCTGCACCGATCGCCTAGCCTCGCCCGCACAAGGGAGAGAGCCATGGCCGACACGAGTCTCGACGGACTGTTCACGCCGCTGACGATCGGCAACGTCACGTTGCGCAATCGCTTCGTCATGCCGGCCATGCAGATCGGCTTCACCGAGAATTGCGGGCCTTCGCCGCGCACCATCGATTATCTGCGCGGGCGGTCCGAAGGCGGGGCCGGGCTGATCTTCTCGGAGAGCTGCGCGCCGGATCATCCGAGTGGCTACTGGCAGGCGGCGTTCTGTGTCATGAACCCGGAGACGCGCGGGCGCTGGGAAGCACTGACGGAGGCGATCAAGGGCGCGGGCGCGGCCTTTGCGGTCCAGCTCTGGCATCCGGGCGGGCAGCGCCGGCCGATCGAGGGCTTTGCGCATGCCGATGCGCCGACGCTCAGCCCCTCCGGCCTGATCCAGGCGGAGCGCGAGGGCGGCCGGGCGATGACCGCCGCCGAGATGGACGACCTCGCTGATGCCTTCGTGCGCGCGGCGGAGGACGCGAAGGCGATCGGCGCGGACGGCGTCGAGCTGCATTGCGCGCATGGCTATCTCATGGACCAGTTCCTCTGGGCCGAGACCAATGTGCGCGAGGATGGCTATGGCGGCCCGGCCATTGCCGACCGGGCACGCTATCCGCTCGCTGTGGCCGCCGCGATCCGGCAGGCTGTCGGGCCGGACTTCCTCGTCTCCCTGCGCTTCTCGCAGTTCAAGGAAGTCGATTATGGCGCCCGCGTCTTCGAGACGCCCGAGGAACTGGCCGAGTTCGGCGCGCTGGCGAAGGCGGCAGGCGTGTCGATGCTCAACGTCTCCTCGCGCCGCTTCGGCAAGCCGGAATGGCCGGAGCAGGACGCCGCGCTCGGCATTGCCGGCTGGGCCAAGCGGCTGACCGGCCTGCCGGTCATGACGACAGGCAGCATCGGCCTCTCGACCGACATCTTCGCCGACCTGTTCGATGGCGAAGATCCGGGCCTGCGCATCGCCGCCGACCTTGCCGAGCTGGCGCGCCGCTTCAATGCTGGCGAGTTCGACATGGTCGGTGTCGGGCGGATGCACATCGCCAATGCCGACTTCGTGACCAAGGTGCGCGAAGGCCGCTTCGACGAACTGCGGCTGTACAACAAGGCGGTGGACCTCAAGCACCTGATGGAACAGGTCGTGCCTGGCGCGGTCGAGGAGCATCGCAAGACCGCCGACGTCTAGACCGGCGTCGGCTGCTGGCTCAGACCCGCGCGGCAATCCATTGCGCGGCGAGCTTGCCGGCCTGGGCCAGGGTCGCTTCGTGCTCCGCGCTGGCGCCGTTCCTGCCGGCCTCCAGAAAGCCGGTGACGAAGAAGGGTTCGGCGCGTTTCGGATGCCAGACGACCGCGATGTCGTTTGCCTTGTCGGCATAGGATGCGCCGTTCATCGTACCGGTCTTGTCGCCCGCGCGCCAGTCGGCGGGGAAGCCGCCGCGCAGGCGCTTGAGGCCGGTCTGGGTCCCGATCATCCAGCCGATCAGCAGCTCGCGCGAGGCTGGCGTCAGTACCGGGCCGGTCAGCAGGTCGCGCAGCGTGCGGGCCATCGCCGCCGCCGTGGTCGTGTCGCGCGGATCGCCGTCATGGCTGGTGTTGAGCTCGGGCTCGTAGCGGTCGAGCCGGGAGGTCCGGTCGCCGAGGCTGCGCCAGAAGGCGGTAAGCGCGGCTGGGCCGCCAACCTTGCGCAGCAGGATATTGGCCGCGCCATTGTCGCTCACCACCTGCGCCGCTTCGGCCAGCGCCAGCACGCTCATCGTCGTCTCGCCTTTATCCAGCGCCGTGCGCACGGCGGGGGCATGGCCGACCGGATCGTCCTTCGTGATCGGCAGCACGGCATCGCGCGCGATCTCGCCCGCATCGATCTTCGTCAGGATCTGCGCGGCGACCGAGAGCTTGAAGGTCGAGCACATGGTGAAGCGCTCGTCGAGACGATGGCCGGCGATCGTGCCGTCCTTCCCGTCCAGCACCGCGACGCCGATCTTGTTGCCGGAGCTTGCCTCCAGCGCGGCCAGCGCCTTGGCGATGTCGGGCAGGGCCGGCTTGGGCGCTGCGGGCGCAGTCGCCTCGGCGCAGGCGGCGAGCGGCGTGCAGACAAGGGCGAGGCCGCCGACAAGAGTGGCGCGCCGATCGATGAGCATGAGGTCGGTCCTTCAGCGGGCGGGAGGCTCGCGAAGGCAGGCTTCGATCGTGTTGCCGTCCGGGTCAAGCCTCGGGTGATCGGCCGCCGGGATTGTCGGTCAATTCTTGTCAGCAGTGTTTGTCCGGCATGGCCTTGCCGCTTTTCTGCGAGCCTGTCCCGGCCTAGAACCAGCCCATGATCGACCATATCGCCACATGCCGATGCGGACAGTTCAGCGCGACCTGCCAGGGCGATCCGGTGCGCGTCTCGGTCTGCCATTGCCTCAATTGCCAGAAGCGCTCGGGCAGTGCCTTTGCCGTGCAGGCGCGCTGGCCGGAGGACAAGGTCGCGCTTGGCGGCGCGTCCAGGGAATGGAGCTGCGTCAGTGACACCGGCAATCTGGCGCACTTCCGCTTCTGTCCGGACTGCGGATCGACCGTCGCCTTTGCCAGCGAGGGCGTGCCCGGCTTCGTCACCGTCGCGGTCGGCGCCTTTGCCGATCCGCAATTTCCGCGGCCGATGATTTCCATCTACGAGGAACGCAAGCACGACTGGGTTGCCGTGCTGGGCGATGAGGTCGAGCATTGGAGTGATGTTTAGGACCTGGTCCCCACTCCTCGGCCCGTTGATGAAGTCGATCTTGAGCTTCGCACCGGCCTTGCGGACACGGAAGACGGTGTTCTCGTTATCGACCGGGTGCGGCCATCGTGCCTTCGATCTGGGCTTGCGAGGGTGTCGATGCCAGCGCAGCAAGTAGCAAGGCTGCGCCGGGGGCCTTCACGTGGCGGTTTTTTCGTCGATCGAGGCGGGCGCGGGAATAGGTACGACCTTGATCCGCCCGACTTCCAGCTCGTCGATGCGCAGCGTGCCGATGCGGGCCTTGCCGATGCGCAGCCGGCCGATGGCGAGCGCGCCGATCGCCAGTGCGCCCATGGCAAAGGCCCCGAGCGCGACCGCGCCGAGGATCGTTGCGCCGGTTGCCGAGGCACCGGTGGCCGCAGCGCCCGTGGCTGATGCGCCGGTCGCGACGGCGCCCTGCTTGGTCCGCGTAAGGTGAATGAGCCGTTTGTGCGCAATCTTCATCATTCGGCCGCCACTGCCGTCGCCTTGCCGGCGTCGGTCGCTTCGGCTTCCAGCTTGGCGGCTTCGATCTCGGCGGCCTTGGCCTCGACCAGCGCGACGATATGGTCGATCATCGTCTCGTCCTGGATGTGATGGTCGGTCACGCCGGAGAGATAGACCATGTGCTTGCCGTTGCCGCCGCCGGTGATGCCGATGTCGGTCTCGCGCGCTTCGCCCGGTCCATTGACGACACAGCCGAGGACGGAAAGCGAAAGCGGCGTGTTGATATGCTGGAGGCGTGCTTCCAGCGCCTCGACGGTGCGGATGACGTCGAAGCCCTGGCGCGCGCAGCTCGGGCAGGAGATGACCTTGACCCCGCGCGTGCGGATGCCGAGCGACTTGAGGATCTCGTAGCCGACGCGGACTTCCTCTTCCGGCTCGGCGGAGAGCGAGACGCGGATGGTATCGCCGATGCCGGCCCAGAGCAGATTGCCGATGCCGATGGCCGACTTGACCGTGCCGCCGATCAGGCCGCCTGCCTCGGTGATGCCGAGATGCAGCGGGCAATCGACCGCGTCGGCCAGCTGCATGTAAGCGGCGACGGCAAGGAACACGTCGCTCGCCTTCACCGCGACCTTATATTCGTGGAAATCCTGATCCTGCAGCAGCTTGATATGGTCGAGCGCGGATTCGACCAGCGCCTCGGGGCAGGGCTCGCCATATTTCTCCAGCAGGTCCTTCTCGAGGGAGCCGCCATTGACGCCGATACGGATCGCGCAGCCATTGGCCTTGGCGGCGTCGACCACTTCCTTGACGCGGGCGGCCGAGCCGATGTTGCCGGGATTGATGCGCAAGCATGCGGCGCCGGCATCGGCGGCTTCGAGCGCGCGCTTATAGTGGAAGTGGATGTCGGCGATGATCGGCACCTTGGCGGCGCGGACGATCTGCTTGAGCGCGGCGGTCGATTCGACGTCCGGGCAGGAGACGCGGATGAGGTCGACGCCAGCCTCCTCGCAGCGGCGGATCTGGTCGATCGTGGCGCGCGCATCCGATGTCGGCGTGTTGGTCATGGTCTGGACGGTGACGGGCGCGCCGCCGCCGACGGGCACATTGCCGACCATGATCTGGCGGCACTCCCGCCGCGCAATATCGCGCCAGGGGCGCAGGCCGGGATTATGGTCTGACATTCGGGCTCCGGGGGAGAGACTATATTCGCGGGGCTTATAGCTCGGCGGGGGCAGCGAGGCGAGGACGGAGTTGGCGGATGCTCCGGGCGCTATCCGTCAGCCCGGGAATGGCACCTCCGGCAGGCCTGGCACATCGACCGGGAAGGAGAAGAGCGCGCCGGCATGAGGCTGCGTCGCGAGATCGGCATCCGACAGGGCGGCGCGTGCGCTGGTGACATAGGCGGTGCGCAGGTCCGGGCCGCCGAAGGCGATCATGGTCGGGCGTTTGACCGGCAGTTCGACGGTCTGGAGCAGGTCGCCCTCCGGCGACAGGCGCACGACGCGGCCACCGTCGAACAAGGCGCTCCAGTAGCAGCCCTCGGCATCGAAGGAGCCGCCATCCGGCCGTCCCTTGCCATGCTCGAAGCTGTGGATGATGCGGCGCTTCGAGAGTGTGCCGGTCGCCGGATCGACCTCATAAGCCCGCAGATCATGGCTCGGCGTGTCGGCATGGCGGAAGGCGGTGCCGTCCGCATTGAAGGCCGCGCCGTTGCACGTGAGCATGCCGCCCTCGACGAAGGCGAGCGCACCGTCGGGATCGAGCCGGTAAAGCGCGGCGTCGTGCGCGCTCTTGGTCATGTTGACCGAGCCGACCCAGAAGCGGCCGGCGGGATCGGTGCGGCCGTCATTGAAGCGCAGGTCCGGCCTGTCGGCGAAGATTTGCTCGCCAAAAGGCTTCGGTGCGGCGTCCCAATCGTCGAGCAGGGCGAAACCGTCCTTCATGGCGAGGACGAAGCCGCCCGCGGCGCGGAAAGCGAAACAGCCGACCGGTTGCTCGAAGCGGCGCACGTCGTCGAGGCCGGTTGCAGGATCGAACCGGTGCAGCTCGTTCGCGAGGATATCGACCCAGTAGAGCCGTTGCTCGCCGGCGTGCCAGCGGGGGCCTTCGCCAAGCAAGGCGCGGGTATCGAGGGCGATGGAGACGGGATGAGACATGGGGCGAGCTTGGAGCGGTGAGGGCATTTGGGCAAGGGAAAGTGGAGCGTTGCGGCTCCCCCTCCCGCCTGCGGGAGGGGGATAGGTCCTTCCTTCACGGATTCCCCGAGACCAGGGCGTAGCCGGCACCCTTGACCGTGCGCAGCATGGGCCAGTCGAAACCGCGATCGAGCTTGGCGCGCAGTCGCGAGATATGGACTTCCACCACATTGGTGCCGGGATCGAAGCCAAGCCGCCAGATGGCGCGCAGCAGCGCCTGACGCGAATGCGGATGGTCCGGCCGTCGGGCGAGGAAGTTCAGCAGCTCGAACTCGCGCTGGAGCAGCCCCAGGGTCCGCCCCTGCCGCCAGGCTTCGCGCTCGATGAGGTCGATTTCCAGCTCGCCGAGGCGCATCTGTGCGCCCGACGCGCCAGTGCCCGACTGGCCGGCGCGCGCGTGGCGTAGTGCTCGCACCAGCGCCTCGCCTTCGTCCATCCAGGGGCCGATGATGTCGAACGCGCCCGCAGCCAGGGCCTGAATGCGCGCGCGGGGATCGTCGCGCGTCTGCCAGATGAGGGCGTGGTCGGGCGGGTCGGCGGCATCCGGCGTGCAATGGCAGAGCCGCACCTTGAGACCGGCCTGACCGAGCGCATGGACGAGGCCGCTGAAACGCACGTTTCGCGCGACGCGATCTTCGCTGGCCCAGATCTCGATGAGGCGCACGGGTTCCCCGTCGCTGTGCGATCGACTGCCTTCAGGCTACGGCGAAACGTGCCGCAGCCCTAGCGTCATTGGGTCCGCATTGGAGATGGTTCAGGGCGAATCGGGCAGCGCGCGCCAGATGCGGGCAGTCGGTGCGCAGGGCAGCCTGGGCATGCGCAAAGCGCTGCGCTGGATCATCGCTGGCCGCATCCAGCGCGGCCCAGGCGGCGAGGCGCATGCGGGGATCGGGATGGGTGCCCAGGAAGTCCGTGGCGAGATCGATGCCGTTGCCCGAGCCGAAGCAGACCGAGAGGCGCAGCAGCAGCTCCGCACTGTTCGCCGTCATGCCCTGCAGGATGCGGCCTTCCTCCACATCGAACAGATATTGTCGCCGCCCGCGCTGCGCCGCCGTGAGCGGCATGACGTTGATCGAGACCGAGAGGCTCTCGGGTGGCAGCTGATCGTGAATATCGCGATTGGCGCGGTAGAGCAGCATCTTGCCTTGCGACAGCTGGCTGCGCTCGACGAAGCGCAGATCGACCTGCTCGCCCGGCAGGCCCGCTACGCTCTCCGGCTCGACCTCGTAATAGTCGGACCAGTAGCCGGGGCCGAGATAGCCGAGGGTCAGGAAATCGAACGCATGATCGTGCGGCATGCGGTAGAAGAAGCTGGCCGGGCCGCTGGTGCGCAGCACGGGGTCGCGCTCGCTCGGCCAGATGTTGGCGCGCAGGAAGAAGGGGCCGTCCGGCGCATGCAGCAGGATGACCTGCGGCGAATAATTGTTCCGCGCGAGCTGGCCGCTGCATTGCTCCTTGAGCGCATCGAGCGCCATGGCGGCAAGGAAAGCGCGGTTGTTGCCGAGCGCGCGCAGCACCGGGGCGACGGCGGCGAGGCCATCGGGACTGCCGCCGTCGAAGATGGGCGAGCGGCAGGCATCGACCAGATCGGCCAGATCGGCGACGGCATCGGTCTCATGGTCGATCACGCTGGGCATGAGAGGGTCTCCTGCTTTGCCAGCACGGCCTGAGCGGCCCCGCGCACGCCGGCATCGGGATCATGTGTGGCCATGACCTGCAGATGTGGCCACGCGGTCGCGGCATCGAGCGCGAGCAGTTCGCGCATGACGGTCCAGCGTTCGGACGGCGCGGGGCGGTCCAGCAGCCCGACCATCTCGGGCGCTGCGGCGCTGGCGCCGAGTTCGCGCAGCACGGTGAGCAGCATGGCGGAGCGGGCAAAGCCCTCGTCCGCCTGCACGGCGCCGATGAACGCGCCGTCCGGCAGCGCGTAGCGGCGCACGGGCGGCGGTGGCGTGCGTTCGATGCGCGCGCGCAGCAGCAGGATCGGGCGCGCTTGCGGCAGGATGCGCAGGGATTGCCGTCGCTCGTCGAGCGCGAGCCGCTGGCCGGGGCGCAAGGTGATCGCGCGGCTGCGGCAGCGGCGATGATCGGCCGTGACGGCGGCGAACAGCGCTTGCGTCGGCACAGGCGAAAGCAGCCGGTAGAGTGCCTGCGCGCCGGAGAAGCCGATGCTCTGGGCCGATGGTGGCGCACCGGCATCGTCGCCGCGCTCGGCTTCGCCCTCGATCAGGGTCAGCATGATGCGGGCGGGCGGGGCAGAGGCGAGCGTCAGGCTCAGCACGGGTCCATTACGGGAGGTCTGCTGGCCGATACCGGCGGAGGGATCAGCGCGGAGCGGCGCGATCATCTCGTCCGCGAGGTCGGCGAGCCAGCCGGTGTCGATGAAGAGCGGCGTCAGCCGCGCAATGGCCTCGCCCGGATCGTCCGCCGCCGCGGAATGAGCGACGGCCTCCTGCAACCGCCGTTGAGCCTGGTCGGATTGGAGGAGCACCGTCGCTGCCCGATCAGGGATTGGTGATGATCGAGATGATGATGTGATCGCTGACCAGCTGCATGGCCGTCGGGTCGATCGCCGCGTCGAACAGGGCGGCTTCGCCGTCGAGCAACGGCAGGTCTTCGATTGCGATGGTCCTGGGCATGAGATGTCCTTTCGTGCGGGGCCTGTCCCCAACGAAAGGCTAGTGGCGGCGCGCTGTTCGGCGCCAATTACAACGGTGTAATGCGCAGGATCAGGGTGAGGCCCGGCGCTTCGGGCGGCGCGGCACCGGCAGGCAGCACGAGGCGCGCAGCATCGGCGCGGGCGCGGGCGAGCAGTGCCGGAGGGACCGATCCGTCGTGGATGATCCGGTCGGCCTCGCCGAGCAGGCGCGCGGTGCGCAGGGTGAGATCGTCAGGATCGATCGAGTGCAGCCGGATCGTCTCGGTGCGATCGGGCGTGACATCGGCCGCGTTGCCGAGCCAGTCGGCCACGGCTTCCGCGGCGTGATCGGTAAAGGGATCGAGGGGGCCGCCGTCACGCAGAGCGGCGTCCAGCGCCATGCGGCGGTCGCGCGCATCGGGCCAGCGATCGCGCAAGGCAGAGCGCGCGGCAGCCAGAGCGCCGGCAAGCGCCCCCAGCCCTTGCGGCAGAAGGCGCTCGATGCGCTGGCGCACGGCCTTGGCAAGGCCCGCCGATGCGCCGCCGGTCCCGACGGCGATCAAAACCGGGTCGCGGTCCACGATAGCGGGCGTGGTGAAATCGCACAACGCGGGCTGATCGACCACGTTGACCAGCAGGCCGCGCGCCTTGAGCCGGGATGCGGCTTGGGCGCCCTCGTTGGCCAGTTCGAATGCAACGAAGGCGATGCGCGCCTCCGCATCATCCTCGCCGACCGGCATACCGCCTGCCCTTTCGATCAGTCGGCGCTTCGCTTCGGCCGCCTCGCCAGCGCCTAGCAGGATCACGGGCTGGCCAGAAAGCTTCAGGAAAAGCGGTAGGCTGTGCATGACTCCCTCCTATCCGGTCGTCCGGGACTTGTCGAAGGGTGGTCCTTGCTTAGCCCCTCCTCTTCAGAGGAGGGGAAGGGGGTGGTGGCGATGCGCAGCATCGCTCGCGCAGCGATCATTCGGTAAGTGCGATACCACCCCAACCCCTCCTCTGAAGAGGAGGGGCTAGAGACGGCTTTCTCCGACTCTCCGCCCAACCGACTCAGTCGTTCAGAAAGTCCGGCACCCGCTCGGCGGCGATGATCGCCTCGGGCAGGATGCGGTCGGCGACGACGGCGAACTTGTCGCCATCGACCATCACTTCGGGCACCAGCGCGCGGCTGTTGTAGGTGCTGGCCATGGTCGCGCCATAGGCGCCGGCGGTGCGGAAGACGGCGAGGTCGCCGCTCTTCACGACGTCGATCTCGCGTTCCATCGCGAAGGTATCCCCGCTCTCGCAGACCGGGCCGGCGATGTTGGCGACGATCCGCTCGCCGGTCGGGGCGACGGCCTCGAAATCGTGCCAGGCGTCGTACATGGCCGGGCGCGCGAGATCGTTCATGGCCGCGTCGACGATGATGAAGGGGCGGATCGCGCCCGGCTTCACCCAGATGACGCGGGTCAAGAGCACGCCGGCATTGCCGACGATGACGCGGCCTGGCTCGAAATAGAGCGTGACGTCCCAGCCCCGGGTCGCGCGCTCGACCATCGCGCCATAATCGGCTGGCGAGGGCGGCACCTTGTCGCGCTCATAGGGCACGCCGAGCCCGCCGCCGAGATCGACGCGGTCGATCGTGTGACCCACCGCGCGCAAGGTATGGACGAGATCGCCGAGCTTGCCATAGGCGGCCTCGATCGGCCCGAGATCGAAGATCTGGCTGCCGATATGCGCCGCGATGCCGCGCAGGTTGAGGCCCGGCAGGGTCGAGAGGCGCGCGAAGATGCCCGGCGCGTCGCCGATCGGCACGCCGAACTTGTTTTCCTTCTTGCCGGTCGAGATCTTGGCGTGCGTACCCGCGTCGACATCCGGATTGACGCGCAGGACGGCGTCGGCGGTCTTGCCCATCGATGCGGCGATCTCGGCAAGCGCGACGCCTTCTTCCTCCAGCTCCAGATTGAACTGGCCGACGCCCGCTTCCAGCGCCTCGCGCAGTTCGATGCGGGTTTTGCCGACGCCGGAGAAGACGATGTCCTCGCCCGGCATGCCCGCCGCCAGCGCGCGCTTCACTTCGCCGCCCGAGACGACGTCCGCGCCATAGCCTTGGCGCGCCAGCACCCGGAGCACGGCGATATTGGGATTGGCCTTGATCGCGAAGGCGATGTGCTTGCGCCCGATGCGCTGAAGACCCTCGCGGAACACGTTCGCATGTCGCTCGAGCGTCGCGCGCGAATAGACATAGACGGGCGTACCGACAGCCTCGGCAATCGCGCTCATCGGCACGTCCTCGGCGTGAAGCACGCCGTTCCTGTAAGCGAAATGGTCCATGTCGGCGGCCCCTAGAGGCTGGACGGTCCTAAGGGAACCAAGTTTTCCGAGGGCGGGGGAAAGCTTGGGGCCGATCTGGGTGCGGTTCGTCCATCCAATATCATCGTCATTCCCGCGAACGCGGGAATCCAGGGGCGCAATGGCATTGCTGCTGATTTCTGGATTCCCGCGTTCGCGGGAATGACGAAGTCGGGGTTACTCGCCGCTATTGCTGGCCGGTGGCGGCTCGTCGGGCGTGTCGTCGTTCGCATCGACCGTGTCGGGCAGGCCCTGGCGCGTCGTGTTCTTGTCCTGCGCCGTGTTTTCCGGCGGGGGAACAGCGGCGGCGGCGTCATTGGGCCGGGTCGGCGTGCGGCCGTTATTGGGGCCGGGCGGCAGGGCGAAAGGGTCGTCCTCGCGCTTGACGGACTTGGTGAGCAGGTCCGCCTGACGATCGGGCTGTGCCTGGGTCGAGGGCGTCATCAGCTCCGGCGCGGTCTCGCGGCGGTCGGCATTGGCGGCCTTAGGCACTTCGCTCATGCCCTGTTGCGGGCGCAGGCGCGTGGCCGATCCGCAGGCAGTGAGCGCGGCGAGCGCGATCAGGATCGCCAGGGGACGCATCATTGGCCGGCTTCCTTGTCGAGCGCCGCACGCGCCTCGGCGATACGCACGCGCACTTGCTCGGGCGCCGTGCCGCCATAGCTCTTGCGGCTGGCGACCGAGGCATCGACGGTGAGCACGGCATAGACGCGCTCATCGATCCGCTCGTCGATGGCCTTCAGCGTCTCGATCGGCAAGTCAGCCAAAGCCGTGCCCGCCGTCTCGGCCGCCTTGACCGCGCGGCCGGTGATGTGATGCGCCTCGCGGAACGGCACGCCCGCTTCGCGCACCAGCCAGTCGGCCAAGTCGGTCGCGGTCGAGAAGCCGCTTTCCGCCAGTGCGCGCATGCGGTCGGCGCGGAAGCGTGTCGTCTCGACCATGCCGGTCATCGCGGTGATCGAGAGGCCGAGCAGGTCATGCGCCTCGAAGAGCGGCGGCTTATCGTCCTGCATGTCCTTCGAATAAGCCAGCGGCAGGCCCTTCATGGTGACGCACAGGCTCGTCATGCAGCCCATGATGCGCCCGGCATGGCCACGCACCAGCTCGGCCGCGTCCGGGTTGCGCTTCTGCGGCATGATCGAGCTGCCGGTCGAATAGGCGTCGGGCAGACTGATGAAGCCGAAGGGCTGGCTCGCCCAGATCACGAACTCTTCCGCCAGCCGCGAGAGGTGCAGGCTGCACTGCGTCGCCGCCATCAGATAATCGAGCGCGAAATCGCGGTCCGAGACGCTGTCGAGGCTGTTGCGCGTCGGCCCGTCGAAGCCCAGCGAGGCGGCCGTCGCATGACGATCGATCGGGAAGCCGGTGCCTGCGAGCGCAGCGGCGCCGAGCGGCGAGAGGTTCATCCGCGCCCGGGCATCGGCGAAGCGCGAGCGGTCGCGGGCGATCATCTCGTGATAGGCCATGAGATGATGGCCGAGCGTCACCGGCTGGGCGCTCTGGAGATGCGTGAAGCCGGGCATCACCGTCTCGGCATGCTCGGCCGCCCGATCGACCAGCGCGCGCTGCAGCGCGTAGAGCGCGTGATCGACATCCTCGATGGCGTCGCGCACGAACAGGCGGAAATCGGTCGCGACCTGATCGTTGCGCGAGCGGGCCGTGTGCAGGCGGCCGGCGACCGGGCCGATCTTCTGCGCAAGGCGGCTCTCGGTCGCCATGTGGATGTCCTCGAGCGCGAGGTCTTCCGGCAAGTCGCCCGCGTCATATTCCGCGTGGATCGCTTCCAGACCGCCCACGATCTGCGCGGCCTCCTCGGCGCTCAGGATCCCTTGCGCGCCCAGCATGCGGGCATGCGCGATCGAGCCGGCGACATCCTGACGCCACAGCCGCTTGTCGAAGGGGAGCGAGGCATTTATCTCGCGCATGACCGCGGCCGGGCCTTCCTCGAAGCGCCCGCCCCACATGTTGTTCGCCCCCCTGTTTCCGGAGTCTGCCATGCGCTCTTTTGCTGCCCTTGCTGTCCTGATCGGCCTCTCGCTGGCCATGAGCGCGTGCGATAGGCAATCCGGGGAGGCGGCGCAAGGATCGGCCAAGGACGGCGCGGCAAGCAATGCCGCTGCGCCGGACGAAGTGACGGCGGACGAAGTGACGAGCGACGAAGTGCCGTCCGATGGCCCAAGCGGCGCGGGCGAGGCATTCAAGCACGAGGTGGACGAAAGTCACAAGGGCGAGGCCATGCCGGACAAGACGTTCACCGCCGCCGACGGCAAGCCGGCGACGCTGAAGCAGATCGCGGGCGGCAAGCCGATGCTCGTCAATCTCTGGGCGACCTGGTGCGCGCCCTGCGTCGCCGAGCTGCCGGCGCTCGACAAGGCGGCCGCTGCCGCCGCTGCCAAGGGCATCAAGGTGATCGCCGTCTCGCAGGATCAGGAGCAGAGCGTCGTGCGCCCCTTCTGGAGCGCCCGCAAACTGGCGACCTTGCAGACCTGGCTCGATCCCGAAAATGCGCTCGGCTTCCATTATGCGACAGGCACGCTGCCGACCACGATCCTCTACGACGCGCAGGGCAAGGAAGTGGTGCGGATCGTCGGCGCGCTCGAATGGGGCGGGGCCGAGGGCCAGGCGCTGATCGCGCGAATCGGGGGCTGAGTGGGCCTGTTTGCCGCTTTGCTGCGACGTTATTGATTTGTAAGCCGGCAACCCCTATCTTGCGCGTAATGCGGGCCGGGCCCCTCTGGCGATCGTTTCGGCGGTCGTGATGTCGGACCGCATCGAGTGCGCTCGATGCCGGTCATATTCTTTCGATTTTCAGGCCGGCGGAAAAGCCACTCGTTTGACAGTCAAGCAAACGAGGTTTTTTGCTATGTTTGAACAAGAGCGGGTTCTCCAGCGCAGCGGCAGGGTGCAGGATAGCGCCCTGTTCGATGCGGGCCTGCGCTCGCACATGCTGCGCATCTACAATTTCATGGCGTCCGGCGTGCTGCTCACGGGTATCGTGGCGCTGGCCGTCGCGTCCACGCCGGTCCTCGTCCAGCTCGTCTTCGGCACGCCGCTGAAGTGGGTGTTCATGTTCGCCCCGCTGGCGTTCGTGTTCTTCTTCAGCTTCCGCATCAACAAGATGAGCGCGGCGGCTGCGCAGGGCGCCTACTGGGCGTTTGCGGCGGTGATGGGCGTCTCGATGGCGTCGATCTTCCTCGTGTTCACGGGCACGAGCATTGCCCAGACCTTCTTCGTGGCGGCGGCGATGTTTACCGCGATGAGCCTCTACGGCTATACGACGAAGGCGGACCTGTCGAAGTTCGGCAGCTTCCTCATCATGGGCGTGGTCGGCATCCTGATCGCGAGCCTGGTCAACCTGTTCATGCAGTCGAGCGCGATGCAGTTCGCCATCTCGGTGCTGGGCGTGCTGATCTTCACTGGCCTGACCGCCTGGGACACGCAGCGCATCAAGGAAGACTATGCCCATAATCTCAGCCATGAGACCGAGACCAAGATGGCGGTGTTCGGCGCGCTTTCGCTGTACCTGAACTTCGTCAATATCTTCCAGTTCCTGCTGAACCTGATGGGCGAGCGCGAGTAATCGCGCTCCCCCTTTTGCAGAAAGGTTAGCCGGTCATGTTGGAAGGCCTCACCGCCCTGGCGAGCGAACCCGCCGCCTGGGTGGCTCTTGCTACGCTTGTCGCCATGGAAGTGGTGCTGGGCGTCGACAATCTCATCTTCATATCGGTGCTGTCGAACAAGCTGCCCGCCGAAACCCGCGTGAAGGCGCGGCGGATCGGCATCGGCCTCGCGCTCGGCATGCGGCTGGCGCTGCTCGCCTCCATCGCCTGGATCGTGCAGCTCACCGCGCCCATCTTCGAGGCATTCGGGCGGGCCTTCTCCTGGCGCGACCTGATCCTGATCGCGGGCGGTCTCTTCCTCGTCTGGAAGGCGACAAAGGAGATCCATCACACGATCGACCCCAAGCCGAACGCGGATCTGTTCGACACCGCAGCCGTGAGCATCGGCTTCACGGCGGCGATCGGCCAGATCATCCTGCTCGATCTTGTCTTCTCGATCGACAGCATCATCACGGCGGTCGGCATGACGGACAATATCGCGATCATGGTGATCGCGGTGGTCGTGGCGGTGGCGGTCATGATGTTCGCGGCGACACCGCTTGCCGACTTCATCGAGCGCAATCCCACGGTCGTGATGCTGGCGCTGAGCTTCCTGATGCTGATCGGCACGACCTTGATTGCCGAGGGTTTCGGCGCGCATGTGCCCAAGGGCTATGTCTATGCGGCGATGGCCTTCTCGGCGCTGGTCGAGGCGCTCAACATTCTTGCCCGCCGGCGCCAGCAGGCGCGCAAGGCAGTGCGCGAAAGCTGACAAAGGAAACGGCCGCCGACGCCCTTGCGCGTCGCGGCCGTGTCGAGCCGTTGCTCAGACCCTTGTCGGTTGGCGCCGCCCTCTGAGGGGATGGGCGGCGCTACCGTCAGGAGGTCGGGCTGGCTTAGTTCTGATTGCTCGAAGCAGGCGCGTTCGAGGCGAGTTCCGACTTGCTGTTGATCGAAGCGATCTCGGCACCCTGGGCCGTCAGTTCGGCTTCGGTGACGCAGACGCGCGCGGGGATCAGCGACGACGTGACCGGCTGCTTCACGCAATAATAGGTGTCGCCGTTCTTCTTCACGACCTTGGCTTCATACTTCTCGGCGAGAGCCGGAGCCGAAACGGTGGCGGCAGCGGCGATGATGATGGTGGCGAACTTGAACATGATAATCTCCTCACTCCTGGGGTACTTCAACAAGCGGGGATGCTTGTGCCTGTCCTAGTGCATTAAGCGTGCCAAACAGACAAACTATTGAAATATAAAGAAATATGGGGTTTTTGGAAGAAGGGTTTTCGTGCGATATATCCGACTTGTTGGGATATTTCGCCAAAGGTGTGGAATTTGTTCGATTGTGACAACGGCATGACGCAGGATCCGGGATTCCGTTACGTTAACAAGGCGAGTGAGCGCCTACATTGACGCCTCCGTCCCGGAGGCGGTACAAAAGCGCCGTGTCTATGCAGGAAATTGCCTGAACCACTGAGCATCCCCGCAAGGGAGTGATGCCGAGAACCGCCGAAGCTGGCGCGGTCCTGCCGCGTCGTGAGCCTTCGGCCGTGACCTCACGCCAGTGACAGGTTTTCCCAATGAACATTTCCAGGGGCGAACAGCGCGTGCTGCACGTGCTCGCCAAGGGCGGCTATATCCGCCACTATTTCGATGCGCGCGGGCGCATCCATCTCGTCGAATGCTATACCCATGACGGCCTCGTGCTGGCCGATTGCGATCTTGCCCTGTTCGGCAAGCTGCGCCGCAGGCGGCTGATCGAATCCTTCGCCTCCAGCCCCTATCGCATTTCCCGGCTCGGGCGCGAGGCGGTGCGGCCACAGCTCGACAATCGATGAAGAGACAAGGGCGATGAAGGACGGCGGCGGCGGGACGAGCCTGTCGCCGCCGCCTTGACTCATTCCGCGGATATGAGAACATAATAGGAACATGCTTGAGTCGAGTCGCCTTCATCCCGCCGTGACGCGGGGCTTTGCCGGTGCGGTCGCGCCGCCGGTGGCAGATATGCGACCGCTCGGCATGGATGCGATCGACCGGGTGCTGGGCGGCGGCCTGCTGCCCGGCCGGCTGCACGAAATCTTCGCGCGGGAGCGGGCGGACGAGGCGAGTGCCACGGGCCTTGCCGTTATGTTCGCGCTCGCGCTCACGTCGCCGTCCGTCCCGGTCCTCTGGCTGCGCGAGGAAAGCGCCCAACGCAAGGCGGGTCTGTATGGGCCGGGGCTGATGGATTTGGGGATCGATCCGGCGCGGCTCATCCTGGGCGTGTTGCCCGATCCCAAGGCGCTGCTCCGCGCGGCGGTGGATGCGCTGCGCTGCTGCGCGCTCGGTGTCGTCATCCTGGAACTGGGCGGCAATCCGCCGGTGCTGGATCTGACCGCGAGCCGGCGACTTGGCCTCGCCGCGGAAAGCTCCGGCGTGACGCCGCTGCTGCTGCGGCTGCGCGATGCCCGGCCGATGCCGAGCGCGGCGCAGACCCGCTGGGACGTGGCGGGGGCGCCGTCCGCACCGCTCGCCGCCGACGCGCCGGGTCATGCCGCGCTCAACCTGTCGTTGCTGCGCCAGCGGGGCGGGCCGGCCGGGTTCGACTGGACTGTGGAATGGGATCGTGATGCCGTCTGTTTCAGACCAGCGGCGCTTCCTGGCGCTCGTCTTCCCGTTTCTGGCGGCGGATATGCTCCGCCTGGCGGAGCGGACGACGGAGCCGGAGCGCAGGACTGGCGCATCGCCGTCTGACCGGGCCGGGGAACCGCCGCTCGTCTTCACCGTGAAGGAGCGTGGCGCCTACCGGCTTCATGCGCTGGACGAGCCTGCGCTGGCCATGGGGCTGGAGCCGGGAATGGCTCTGGCCGATGCGCGCGCGCGCCTGCCCGATCTGCGCGCCGTACCGCATGATGCGGAGGCCGAGGGGCGTTTCATCGAGCGGCTGGCGGACCTCTGCGATCGCTTCACGCCGATGGTGGCCATCGCTCTGCCGGAAGGGCTGGTGCTGGACATAGAGGGCTGCGTGCATCTGTTCGGCGGCGAGGTGGCGCTGGCGCGCGATGCCGTGCGGCTGATGCGAACACAGGGCCTGCGCGTCCGCTCCGCACGCGCTGGGACACCGGAAGCTGCGTTGGCACTGGCGCGGCTGGAGAATATCAATCCTCCCCCAACAGGGGGAGGGAGACCGCTGCCGCAAGCAGTGGTGGAGGGATATCCCCCTAGCACGCTCGCAACACCCCTCCGTCAGCGCAAAGCGCTGCCACCTGCCCTTGCAGGGGAGAAGCGAAAGCGAGCACTCACCGAAACCGAGCGCCTCCACCGCCTCCCCTTGCTCGCCCTGCGCGTCGATGTCGATGTCCGCCATGCCCTGCGCCGGGCCGGGTTCGTCACGATCGGCGATCTGGCGCCGCTCCCCGCCGCGCCGCTCGCCGCACGCTTCGGAGCCAGCCTCGTCGATGCCCTCGGCCGGCTGCTTGGCCGCATCGACAGCCGCATCACCCCGCGCCGCCTGCCCGCGCCGATCCGCACCGAGCGCCGCTTCGCCGAGCCGGTCGCGCATGTCGAGACGGTGATGGCCGTGCTGGGCGAGCTGCTGGCGCAGGCCTGCGAAACGCTCGCCGAGCGCCATCAGGGCGGCCGCCGCTTCGCCGCCCGGCTGTATCGCAGCGACGGGGCGACGCGCGACCTTGCCGTCGAGACCGGCCAGCCGGTGCGCGATCCGGCCGTCGTGCTGCGCCTGTTCGAGGAGCGGATCGAGGCGCTGTCCGATCCGCTCGATCCCGGCTTCGGCTTCGACATCGTGCGCCTCTCCGTGCCCATCGCGGAAGGGCGGAGCGACCCGCAAGCCAGGCTGGACGGAGACCCCGCGCGCGATGCCGATCTGGCCGCCCTGCTCGATCGCCTCAGCGTGCGTGCCGGGGCGCAGCGCTATCGCCGGCTCGTGCCGCGCGACACCCATATCCCCGAGCGCGCGACTCGGCTGGCGCGCGTGAGCGAAGCCGATCCGCCGCCTTGGGAGACCGCGGTGGCCGACGAGCCGCCGCTACGCCCGCTGACCCTGCTCGATCCGCCCGAGCGCATCGAGGTGATGGCGCAGGTGCCCGATGGCCCGCCGCGCCAGTTCCGCTGGCGCGGGAGCGTCCACCGGATCGCGCGGCAGGAAGGGCCCGAGCGGATCGCGCCGGAATGGTGGCGGCGGCGCGACGGCTATTCCACCAATCCCGGCTTCACGCGCGATTATTATCGCGTCGAGGATGAGGCCGGCCGGCGCTATTGGGTCTTCCGTCTCGGCCTCTACGAGCGCGAGACCGAGCAGCCGGATTGGTATGTCCACGGGCTCTTCGCATGAACGAAAATGGCGATCTTCCACCGCCGCCGCCCGCCTATATCGAGCTGGCCTGCACGACGGCCTACAGCTTCCTGCATGGCGCCTCGCATCCCGGCGAGATGGTGCGGCAGGCGATCGCGCTGGGCCATAACGGCATCGGCATTGCCGATCGCAACACGGTTTCCGGCGTTGTCCGCGCCAAGATCGCGATCAAGCGCATGCAGGAGGAAGGGCTCCCTGTGCCGCCCGACTTCCAGCTCGTCACCGGCGCGCGGCTGGTTTTCTCCGACGGGACCAGCGACATCATCGCCTATCCGGAGACCCGCCATGGCTGGGGCCGGCTGACGCGGCTGCTCTCAACGGGCAATCGCCGCGCCCAGAAAGGGTCATGCGATCTCCACCTCTCTGACCTGCTCGAACATATCGACGATCTGCTGCTGATCGCCCTGCCCGGCGCGACGCTCGATCTGCTGCAATGTCTGAGGAAGGCGGCGCGAGGCCGGATCTGGCTTGGCGCGGTGATGAACCGGACAGGCCGGGACGCGCGTCAGCTCGCACAGGCGCAGGCACTGGCGCGCCAGGCGAAAGTGCCGCTCATCGCTCTCAATGATGCGCTCTATGCCACGGCTGAGGATCGGCCCTTGCAGGATGTGATGACGGCCATCCGCCTGCACACGACAGTGCAGAAGGCCGGGCGATCCCTGCTTGCCCATGCCGAACGGCACCTCAAGGCTCCGGCTGAAATGAGGCGGCTGTTTGCCGCCTCTCCGGATGCGATCGAACAGACGCAGACCTTCCTCTCGCGCATCGGCTTCCGGCTGGAGCATCTGCGCTACGAATATCCGCACGAGCCGGTGCCGCCCGGCTGGGACGCGCAGGACTGGCTCGAGCATATCGTCATGGAAGCCGCGCATGAGCGCTATGGCGCCGTGCTGCCGGACAAGGTGCAGCGCCTCATCGACAAGGAATTCGCGCTCATCCGGCAGTGCAACTATCCGCATTATTTCCTGACGGTCCACGATATCGTCCGTTACGCCCGGCAGTGCGATCCGCCGATCCTCTGTCAGGGCCGAGGCAGCGCGGCGAACAGCATCGTCTGCTTCCTGCTGGGCGTGACGTCGGTCGATCCCGCGCAGCACAAGCTGCTTTTCTCGCGCTTCCTCTCGGCCGAGCGCGGCGAGCCGCCGGACATCGATGTCGACTTCGAGCATGAGCGGCGCGAGGAAGTGATCCAGTATATGTATCGCCGCTATGGCCGGCATCGCGCCGGCATCGCCGCGACCGTGATCCATTTCCGGGCACGCAGCGCGGTGCGCGAGATCGGCAAGGCGCTCGGCATCAGCGAGGACATCACCAGCCGCATGGCGAGCACGGTCTGGGGCAGCTATGCGTCGCACTATGAGCGCCAGCGCGTGGTCGAGAGCGGTTTCGATCCCGACAGTCCGGAGATTGCGCGGCTCAACGAGCTGGTGCAGCGCATCCTCGAATTGCCGCGTCATCTCTCGCAGCATGTCGGCGGTTTCGTGCTCACCCAGGGCCGGCTCGACGAGATGGTGCCCATTCACAATGCCGCGATGGACGACCGCACCTTCATCGAATGGGACAAGGACGATATCGACGCGCTCGGCCTCATGAAGGTCGATGTGCTGGCGCTCGGCATGCTCACCTGCATCGCGAAGAGCTTCGATATGATGCGCCATCACGGGCTTGGCGATCATAGCCTGGAGACCGATCTCGCGGCGGACGATCCGGCGATCTACGACATGCTCTGCAAGGGCGACAGCATCGGCGTCTTCCAGGTCGAGAGCCGCGCGCAGATCAACATGCTGCCGCATCTCAAGCCGAGAAATCTCTATGACCTCGTCGTGCAGGTCGCGATCGTCCGCCCCGGGCCGATCGAGGGCGACATGGTCCATCCCTATCTGCGCCGGCGCAATGGCGTCGAGAAGGTCGACTATCCGTCGCCTAAACCGCCCCATGATCCCAATGAACTGCGCGAGGTGCTCGGCAAGACCTTCGGCGTCCCGCTCTTCCAGGAGCAGGCGATGCAGCTCGCCATCACCGCGGCCGCCTTCACCGACGAGGAAGCCAATGGTCTGCGCCGCGCCATGGCGACGTTCCGCAATCTCGGCACGATCGACCGGTTCCGCGACAAGATGATCGGCGGCATGGTCGCGCGCGGCTACCGGCAGGATTTCGCCGAGCGCTGCTTCAGGCAGATCGAGGGCTTCGGCTCCTATGGCTTTCCCGAGAGCCATGCGCAGAGCTTCGCCCGGCTGGTCTATGTCTCGGCCTGGATCAAGTGCCATCATCCGGTGGTGTTCTGCTGTGCGCTGCTGAACTCGCAGCCCATGGGCTTTTATGCCCCGGCGCAGCTCGTGCGCGATGCGATCGAGCATGGGGTGACGGTGCGGCCCGTCGATGTGAACAGCAGCGATTGGGATAATAAGCTGGAGCCCATATCCAGCCCCTCCTCTTCAGGGGAGGGGGAAGGGGTGGGGACGATGCGCCAGCATCGCCCGGATCGCGATCATCCGCACCGTCCCAGCACCACCCCAACCCCTCCTCTGAAGAGGAGTGGCTTTCCCGTGTCCTCCGCCCATCTCGCCCTGCGCCTCGGCTTTCGCCAGATCGGCGGGTTCAAGGAGGCGTGGGGCCATGCCATCGAACGCGCGCGTGCCGTGGGCGGCCCGTTCACCACCGTTGAGCAGCTCGCCCGCCGCGCTGGCCTCCCGGCCCGCGCGCTGCATCTGCTGGCCGATGCCGATGCGATGCGCTCGCTGGGCCAGGATCGGCGCGAGGCGCTGTGGGAAGTGCGCCGCACGCCGACCGACGAACTGCCGCTCTTCGCCGCCGCCCGCGCCCGCGAGCTGGGCGAGGAACCCACGATCGACCTCAAATCCATGACCCTCGGCGAGCATGTCGCGGCCGATTACCAGACGCATCGCCTCTCGCTGAAGGCGCATCCCATGCGCGTCCTGCGCCCCTATTTCGCGGCGGAGAACGTCACGCCCAGCATCGCCTTGCCCGATGTGAAGGCCGGTGCGCAGGTCCGCGTCGGCGGCGTGGTGCTGGTCCGCCAGCGGCCCGGCAAGGGCAATGCCATCTTCATCACGCTGGAGGACGAGGACGCCATCGTGAACATCCTGCTCTGGGCGCGCAATTTCGAGCGCTACCGGCGGGACGTCATGGCCGCGCGGCTGATGATCGTGGAGGGAGAGTTGCAGCGCAGCCGCGAGGGTGTCGTCCACATCATGGCGAGCCGCATTCACGATCGCACGGAGCTGCTCGGCCGCCTTTCGGACATAGACGAACCCAGGCCCGTTCTCTCTCGCGCCGACGTCTTCCTGCACCCGGCCAATCCGCGCCATGACGCCGCGCCGCGCACATCCTCGCATCCGCGCAATGTCCGGCTACTGCCCAAGTCGCGCGACTTTCACTGACGGCGCCGGCGCCCGAAAGCACAAGCACGCCGCACCCGCGGGGCACTGCGCGCTAGCCGAACTTGAACTGTGCCGGGACGATCAGCCGAAAGCGACGGCCAGCTTGCGGCGACGCATCGAAGCGCCGACCAGCGCAAAGCCGCCGATCATCATCGCCCAGGTCGCCGGTTCGGGCACGCCGGGGGCGCCTGCAAGCTCATAGCCATGCGTGTGCGACGGCAGCTCGTTCAGCGATAAGGTCGTGTAGGACGAGCCGATCTTGTCGCCCACGTTGAAGGTGCCCAACTGGTTGAACCCCGACCCCAGGATCGTGCGGCCGCGCAGATCGGGCAGGGCGAAGGTCGTCTGGCCGTTGCCGCCGTACATCGTGCCGAGGATCGAGAACAAGGCCTGGTTCTGCGCGATCGAGAGCAGCTGGCCTTGCGCCAGCGCCCAGCCCTTGGGTGCGAAGCCGCCGGCAAAGGCGACGATCTCGCCCATATAGGGCACGTCATCCGGCACGGCGCCACTCCCGTCGCGCGGTGGGAAAACGCCCTGCAGCGCGATGATATAGTTGAGGCCGAGGCTCGGCTCATGCTGGTCGAAGGGCTGGTTGCCGCCCGTAATGTCCGTGGTCCCGCCGGTCGGCAGGCCATGATCGTGCGACGGCATCTGGCTCTGCGTCAGCGTCACTTCCGGCCTGCCCAGCACTTCGCCCAGATCGACCATTTCGAGGCCCGGGCCCTGGCCGGTACCCACGATCGTGCGACCGCGCAGATCGGGCAGGGCGAAGGTCGTCTGGCCGTCGCCGCCATAGGTCGTGCCGATGACCTGGAACAGCGTGTCGTAAGTGGCAATGTCCAGAAGCCTGCCGTCCGCGAACAGCCAGCCGCCCGGCTCGAAATTGCCGGCGAAGACGCCGATCTCGCCGATCAGCGTGTGGCCGCCGCCGCTATCTTGCGAGGGAAAGAGGCCGTCCGCCGCGATCATATAGTTGAGCGCCAGAGAGGGTTGGTAATTGTCGAACTGTTGATTGCCACCGGTCGGCGACGTCGGCATCCCCGGTGCATAGTCATGATCGTGCGCCGGCATTTGCGTTTCGGTCAGTGTAACGGTCGCCGAGCCGGCCGTCTGGCCGAGCGAGAAATGCTCCAGGCCCGGCCCTTGCCCTGCCCCGATGACCGACTGGCCGATCAGGTTGGGCAGCGCGAAGGTCACCTTGCCGTCGCCGCCATAGGTCGTGCCCAGGATCGAGAAGAGCGCCGTGTTCTGCGAGATAGGCAGCAGCTGGCCCAGCGCCGGCGGGGTACCGAACGGCCCGAAATTGCCGGCGAATGTGTGCATCATGCCGATGAAGCCGTTGGACGTGCCGCCGCCGCCGCGCGGCGGGAAGATGCCCTGAATGCCGATCGACTGGGTCAGCACCAGCGAGGGCTGATAGTTGCTGAACGGCTGGCCGCCGCCGGCCGGGTCGGTCACATAAGCGGTCGCACCCGCATTGCTGGCGGTCATCGCAAGCGCCGATGCGGCGCAGAGGGCCAGAAGTTTCATGACATCATCCCCCAGAACATCGTCACACGCTGCCGGAAAATCCCACATCCCCCGGCCAGGACGACAACTCTTTACATCATGGATGCGTCGAATCAGAGTAAATTAATGGTTAAAGCGAGACGTTGGACGCTTTGACCCAAATTGGGGCAAGCATCGTTCGGCTGTTTCGGCAAGACTGGACAAGTTCTGTCGAGATGGCGAGGACGCAAAGCTGGCGGTCGTGAAATCAAAAGGTTAAGGCATGGGCGCCTGCAATTGATCCGCCAGGGTACATGCGGGTGAGCGAGAGGATGAACATGAACGGCATGCGCGCTCGGATCGCCCGCGATCCTTGGGACGGGATCCGATAGCAAGATGGTCTGGCCGCACAGCTTCACGGATCTGCGCCGCGCCGCCCATCGCCGGCTGCCGCGCTTCCTGTTCGATTATGTCGATGGCGGCAGTTTCGCCGAGTTGGCGATCGCCCGCAATGTCGCCGCCGTGCGCGCCGTGACGCTGCGCCAGCGCGTGCTGAACGACGTCGCCCAGTCGGACCTCTCGACCACGCTCTTCGGCCAGAAGCTCGCCATGCCGCTGATGCTCGCCCCGGTCGGCATGGGCGGGATGCTGCGCCGGCGCGGCGAGATTCAGGCGATTCGCGGCGCACATGCCAATGGCGTGCCGATGGTGCTCTCGACCGTCACGCTCTGCTCGGTCGACGAGATCGCGGCGGCGACGCAGATCCCCTTCTGGTTCCAGCTCTATGTCGCCAAGGATCGCGGCTTCGTCATGGACCTGCTGGCCAAGATCAAATCGCTCGGCTGCTCTACCCTGTTCATGACGGTCGATCTGCCCGTGCCCGGCCCGCGCTGGCGCGATCAGCGCTCCGGCCTTTCCGGCCCGCCCGGCGCGCTCGGCCAGTGGCGGCGCTGGACCGAAATCCTGTCGCACCCGCGCTGGAGCTGGGATGTCGGTCTGCTCGGCCGGCCGCATACGCTCGGCAATCTGGTGCCGATCATGAACGGCAATCTGCGCATGGCGGATTTTCTGCGCTGGAGCGGGCAGAATTTCGATCCCTCGGTAAGCTGGAAGGATCTCGAGTTCATCCGCAATCACTGGGATGGCAATCTGGTGCTGAAAGGCATCATGGACCCGGAGGACGCCCAGCGCGTCGCGGATATCGGCGCGGACGGACTCGTCGTCTCCAATCATGGCGGGCGCCAGCTCGACGGCACGGTCGGCACGGCCGAGGCGCTGCCGGCCATTGCCGCCGCGGTCGGCGATCGGCTGACCGTCCTTGCCGATGGTGGCGTACGCAACGGGCTCGACGTGCTGCGCATGCTCGCGCTTGGCGCCAGAGGTGTTATGATCGGCCGACCCTGGGCTTTCGCATTGGCGGCGGGCGGCGAGGAGGCCGTCTCGCACATGCTGGCGCAATATGCACTGGAGTTGCGCGCCGGCCTCGCGCTCACCGGCTGCGACAGCATCGCCGATGTCGGACCGCACATCCTGGCTGGCAAGCCCGCCTGGGATTTTTAGGCGTCCCCGTCACCCCGGGCTTGACCCGGGGTCCCGCTGCCTTCGCCGCGCTTGCCCTACCAGTGCGCGCGGCGATTGAGTTCGTGGCCGAAGGCGAGTAGCAGCACGCCGAGGATCGTGTAGGCCGTCTCGCCCGACCAGCCATGCGGCAGGCTGAGCGCACCGGCCATGATGCCGAGGCCGAGCGCGCCGATCGCCACCGGGATCAGCATGCCATGTTCGCGAGCGCCCTGGCCGAGTGCGATCGCGCCAAGGACCATGGCGATAACGAGGCCGGCCTCGTGAATGATCGGTGCTTCGAGCAGGCCGGCGACCGAGGACAGCAGGCCGAAAGCGACCGCCGTCGCAAGGCAATGCACCGCGCACAGGCCGGACAGGCCGATGGCGAGTCCATCGAGGCGCGCAAAGCGGGGGGCGGCAAGAGTCGGCATGAGGAGAGTGTCTCTACTCCCGGGAAGATGAAGATACAACATAACATTTGGGATCGCTGCCGGCCGGTTCAAGCCATAGTGCCGCCCGGCGCGATTTTTCCCTTGTGAACGTTGGCGTCGGGCCGGTCGCATCCGCCTTGCGTCCTGCCCGTCATCGGCGCATGGGGCGGCGATGGCCGATCTTGCCCAGACCCGTTTCTCAGGCTCCGCGATAACCGGCTCGACTGCGCGCCCGGCTGCGCTCGCGCGCTGGCTGTTCGTCATTGCCGGCCTTATCCTCTTCATGGTCGCCGTCGGGGGCGTGACCCGGCTCACCGAATCGGGCCTGTCGATCACCGAGTGGAAGCCCGTGACCGGAACCCTGCCACCGCTGACGCAGGCCGACTGGGAAGCCGAGTTCGCTGCCTACAAGCAAAGCTCGCAATATGTGCTGATGAACCAGGGCATGACGCTCGCGGCCTTCAAGCAGATCTATTTCTGGGAATATGTCCATCGCCTGCTCGGCCGCCTGATCGGCCTTGCCTATGCGGTGCCTCTGGCGTGGTTCGCGTTGCGCCGGGCAATCCCCAGGGGCTTCGGTCTGCGCCTGACCGGCCTGCTATTGCTGGGCGGCGCGCAGGGCGGGGTCGGTTGGCTGATGGTGCGCAGTGGTCTCACCGATCGTACCAATGTCGAGCCGGCGATGCTCGCCGCGCATCTCGGCATGGCGCTCATCCTGCTCGCGGCGGTGGTCTGGACAGCGTGCGATTTCGCCCGACTCGCGCGCGTACCCGGCTCGGCGAAGGCGCGGCTTGGCCTGCTCGCGGCCATCGCACCGACATTGCTGTTCCTCCAGATCCTGCTCGGCGCCCTCACCGCGGGCCTGCGTGCGGGCTATGTCGCGAACACCTGGCCGCTGATGAACGATCACCTGGTGCCCGAGGGTATTGCGTGGTGGGGCTCGCTCTGGATGACGCTGACCAGCGATCCCTTCCTTGTCCATTTCCTGCATCGCTGGTGGGCCTGGGTTGCCGCCATCGCGCTCGTCTGGATGGCGGGGCGCGTCAATCGCGTCGGTGACCGGCGGCTCGCCCATGCGCTGCTCGGTGTCACCGTCGGCCAGATTCTGCTCGGCATCCTGACCGTCGTTACCGGCGTCAACATCGCGCTTGCGGTTGCGCACCAGCTCGTCGGTGCCCTGCTGCTCGGTGTCGCGGTCATGGCAACGCATCGTCTCGGGGTACGATGAGCGAGATTGTCCTGGTCTATACCCTGTTCGGCGATCGCGACGCGGCGGAGGCCGTCGCGCGTGCGATGGTCGAGCGTCGCCTTGCCGCCTGCGCCAATCTGCTGGGCGACGGCACCTCCATATATCCCTGGGAGGGCCGCATCGATCGGGCCGGCGAAGTGCCCGTGCTCTTCAAGACGGTGCCCGCGCGGCGCGACGCGCTGATGGCCGCGATCGGCGCGATGCATAATTATGACCTGCCCGCGATCCTGAGCTGGCCCGCCGTAACGACGCCGGCTTATGCGGCCTGGGTGGCCGGAGAGACGGACAGCTGATGCGTCTTGCCCTGCATCATGCCGCGTTGCTGCCGGCGCTGCTGCTCCTGCCCCAGACGCTGCGTGCCGAGACGCGCACCTTGCCTTGTCGTCTGCCCGCCGATGCGCGTCTGCTCTTCACCTTCGAGCAGCATGGCTGGGGCAATGACGGTATGCCCTGGCATCTGGGGCTGACGCGGCGGCTGCATGTGAAGCGGCAGGATCTGGGCTTTGTGCTCGTCATCGATCCGGCCCGGGCGATCGGCAAGGTCGATGATGCGCTCGAGCGCCGCATGGCCGCGGTTTATGATCCGAACGACCAGCGCGTCATGACGGTCCGGCTCGATGCGACCGGTCGCCTTCTCGCCATAGACGATCTGGCGACGCATTGGCAGGCGCATCTGGCGCGGTTCCAGCGGCTGGTTCAGTCGCTTGCGGCCGATGGCGCGGCGACACAGCGGGCGCAGGCCGCCTTCGCGAGCCTCTCCCGCGCGGATGACGCGACCAAGCTGCGGTTGCTTGCGAGTGATGTCGTGGGTCCCTGGCTGCGCCTGTGCGGACAGTCGGCGGTGCTGGAGCCGGCTGCGGACGGCACGCTCAAGACGACGGAAGCGACCGACAGCGCCGTATTGCGCGACTCCGCGCAGTATCGCGTTGATGGCGCGAGCGGTCTCATGCGCAGCATCGAGCGCAGCGTCACGCCCACGGCCCAGCCCGAGCGACCGCAGCGAACCATCTGGCGGTTCGACCCGATCCCGCAATAGGGTATCTGAATACCCGTCAGCAAAAGCCCGGTTTTGCTTGACTCTGGCGGGCGCAATCGTCATTAGCGCACCGTTGGCGGTGCCTCCAGCCTTATGGCTCGGCGCCGCTTTGTCATTTTCCGGAGGCAACAGCCATGAAGGCGCTCATGAAGACCACCAAGCCGGCGACGCCGGCAACGGTCGAAAAGAAGTGGTTGCTGATCGATGCGGACGGCCTTGTCGTCGGCCGCGTTGCGTCGATCATCGCCAATATCCTGCGCGGCAAGCACAAGCCGAGCTTCACCCCCCACGTTGATTGCGGTGATAATGTCATCGTCATCAACGCCGAGAAGGTGAAGTTCACGGGCAACAAGCTGACCGATAAGCGCTATTACAAGCACACCGGCTATGCCGGCGGCATCAAGGAAACCAGCCCGCAGAAGGTGCTGGAAGGCCGCTTCCCCGAGCGCGTTCTCGAGAAGGCCGTGGAGCGAATGATCCCGCGCGGCCCGCTTGGCCGCCAGCAGATGCGCAACCTGCGCGTCTTCGCCGGCACCGCGCATCCGCACGAAGCCCAGAACCCCGAAGTGCTCGACATTGCGTCGCGCAACCGCAAGAACAAGGTGGGTGCATAATGTCCGATACCGTCAATTCGCTGTCCGATCTGCAGGACCTCACCCAGGGTGCCGCTCCCGCAGTCGCCGCGACGGCCGCTGCGCCTGAAGCGCCGGTCTCGACTGCCCCGCTGCGTCAGCAGGAGCTGGACAAGCAGGGCCGCGCCTATGCGACCGGTCGCCGCAAGGATGCCGTTGCGCGCGTCTGGGTGAAGCCCGGCACCGGCAAGATCACGGTCAATGGCCGCGATCAGGAAACCTATTTCGCGCGTCCGACGCTGCGTCTCGTCATCAACCAGCCCTTCTCCGTCACGGCGCGTGAAGGTCAGTATGACGTGATCTGCACCGTCAAGGGCGGCGGTCTCTCGGGCCAGGCCGGCGCCGTCAAGCACGGCATCGCGCAGGCGCTGACCAAATATGAGCCGGCGCTGCGCAGCGCGGTCAAGGCCGAGGGCTTCCTGACCCGCGACAGCCGCACCGTCGAGCGCAAGAAGTACGGCCGGGCCAAGGCTCGCCGCAGCTTCCAGTTCTCGAAGCGCTGATCTTTCGGCCTTCGCCGAGTACGAGAACGGGCCGTCCTTCGGGGCGGCCCTTTTTCTTTGGGGTTCAATCTCACGCGGGGAATAGTTTCTCCGCTATGCGGCGTGACCAGAGCCGCGCCGGCTCCTCCACATGGCGATAAGTGACCCCGGCAGCCGCGATGACGAGCGCGAGCATTACCAAGGTCACGAGGTCACAGAGCAAGGGATTGCCCGCGAGCACGATGCGGCCGCTCTGCGTGACGGTGAGCGGCACCACGCCCTGCGCGGCGGCGATGAGATCGAGCAGCCGGTCCTGAATGAACTGGTGCACCATATAGATGGAGTAGCTGAGCGTCCCCAGCAGCAGCATGGGCGGGGTCAGCAGCAGGCGGCTGATATGCCCGCCCTGGGAGGCGAAGACCCAGATGAGCAGCGCGAAGGCCGGGTAGATGAGATGCGAGAAACTGCCGCCAAAGGCCCAGCAGGTGAACAGCATGAAGCCCAGCGCAGCCAGCTCGATCGCGGTCATGACAGCGGTGGACACCTTGCCGGCCGGGATCTGCCAGCCCATCCGCCGCACTTCATAGACGGCCAGCCCGATTCCGAAGCCGAGCGCGCATTTGAGCAACGACGTGACCTCCGTCGGCGGATGCAGGCCGAGCTTGCCGCCCAGGACCACCAGAACCGCGCCCGGCGCCATCAGGCAGATGGCTGCCGGCAGCAGGCGCCGTGTCGGCAGGAACACGAGCAGCAGCGCACAAGCGAGATAGGTCCAATATTCGACGCCGATCGACCAGCTTGGCTTGTTCCAGCTGAGCTCCGCCGGCACTTCCTGGAGCAGTACGATGTTCCAGAACAGCCCGTCCGGCGCGGTCAGCCCGGTGAACGGCGCGCCTTCGCGAAAGGCGCCGAGGCCGAAGACCAGTCGGATGATCTCATAGATCAGGATCACGCCGAGCATGAAGGCATGCAGCGGATAGATGCGGCCCCAGCGCAGGAACATAAACTTAGGGATCGAATAGCCCTGCGCCAGCCGGTCGCCATAGGAGGCCCCAATCACGAAGCCGCTGAGGACGAAAAAGAAGGTGACCGCGAGGAAGCCGTTCTGCACGATCGCCAGCGGCCAGCTATGCCCGTCCGACGGGAGATGGAAGATCACGACCCAGCAGGCCGCGAGTCCGCGCAGGCTGTCCAGCGCTTCATAGCGTCCGGCGCGCGCCGCCGAAGCGGGCGCGGGCGAAACCGGTTGTGCAACCGCGCTCGTGGCCAAGCTCACGTCCTCCCTGCCTAGCCTGCCGGGATAATGCACGCCGCCGTCGCTGAACAGGGCATTAGGGACGTTTGTCGCAGCGCCGCATCCGTCCGGCCTTGACGCTCCGCCGCGCGACCATAACTAGAAGCTGCGGGCCGGGCCCCTCTGGCGATCGCGCTTCATCGGCGCGTCGTGATGTCGGACCGCATCGAGTGCGCTCGGTGCCGGTTCAGACGATCCAATTTCCGCGCCAGCGCCTTCGATTCTGTTCCAGTTTCCATCGGAGGTTTCATCGTGTCTTCAGGCCACAACATGCCTTGCCCCAGCTGCGCCGTCCCGCTCGTGATGAGCGAGCGTCAGGGCGTCGAGATCGACTATTGCCCGCAATGTCGCGGCGTCTGGCTCGATCGCGGCGAGCTCGACAAGATCATCGAGCGCAGCGGCCGGGATATGGCGCCCGCGTCCCAGCAGACCCGGCAGGCGCCCCCGCCCCAGCAGAGCTATCCGCAGGATTATGCGCAGCAGGGCTATGGCCAGTCGCAGCACGGCTATCACAAGAAGCGCCGCAAATCGTTCCTGGAAGAGCTGTTCGACTGACGGGAGCCCTCAGCCAAGGCTGATCCGCTCCTCGATGCCAATGGCGTCGAGGAACGTCTCGTCATGGCTGACCACCAGCAGCGCGCCGTCATAGCCGCGCAGCGCCTCTTCCAATGTCTCGATCGCGTCGAGATCGAGATGATTGGTCGGCTCGTCGAGAATGAGCAACTGCGGCGGGCGCGGCCCGGCGGTGACGATCGCGAGTGCCGCGCGCAGCTTCTCGCCGCCACTCAACACCCCGGCGGGCCTTAGCGCATCGCGATTGCGGAAGGCGCAGCGGGCGAGCGCGGTATGTGCCTCGCCCGTCGTCATCTCCGGATGATGCGCGCGCATATTCTCGACGAGATCGCGTGCCGGATCGAGCAGGGCGGCATGCTGGTCCAGCATCGCGATCAGCCCTTCGGCGCGCGCGACGGTGCCGGCAGTCGGCTGGAGATCGCCGGTCGCGAGACGCAACAGGCTCGTCTTGCCGCTGCCGTTGCGTCCGGTGAGCGCGATCCGCTTCGGCCCGGTGACCGCGAAGTTGAGCGGCCCGAACAGCCATCCTTCGCCATGATCGAGCACGACATCCTCGAACTTGAGCAAGCTTCTGCCCGATGACAGGCCCGATGGCGGTAGATCGATCGCCAGCGGCGTCAGCACTTCCACCTGTTGCCGCGCTATATCCATCGCATCCCGCGCCTCGCCGACCAACCGCTGTGCCACCTGCCGCTCCCGCGCGCCGCCCTCCTGCGCCTGCTGGATTTTCGCGCCGATTAGGATGCGCGGCATGTCGCCTCGCGCCTGCACGGCGCGCCCGGCCTTGTCGCGGCGCGCCTTTTTCTCCGCCTGACGCTGGGCCGCCCGCTCATTCTGCGCCAGATCGCGCCGTGCCCGCTCCAGCGAGGCATCGGCGCGCTCCCGCGCAGCATCCCGCTCCACGACGAACGCGCTCCAGCCACCGCTGACGCAGAAAGTATCGACCGGCGAGAGCTGGACGATCCGGTCCATCCCATCCAGCAGCGCGCGATCATGACTCGCGATCAACGCTCCGCCCGGCCAGCGCGCCAGCAGGTCCGCGACGGCCCGGCGCCCCTCGGAATCGAGATTGTTGGTCGGCTCGTCGAGCAGCAGCAGGTCCGGTTCCTCAAGCAGCATCGCCGCGATGCCGAGCCGCGTGCGCTCGCCACCGCTCAGGGTCGCGCAGTCCCGGTCCAGCGCGACATGTGGCAGTCCGACATCGGCTAACGCCTGCGTCAGTCGTTCGGGGAGGGTCCAGTCAGCCTCGGCCATGTCGTCGACCGATCCCGCGCCCGCCTCCAGCCGCTCGAGCCGCGCCAGCGCCTCGGCCACCCCTAGTGCCTGCGCGACCGCGCTCCGACCGGGCAGGATCTGGCGCAGCATGGCGGCCCGCCCGGCAAGATGTACATTGCCCGACACCGCCACCGCCTCGCCGGCGATGATGGCGAGCAAGGTCGACTTGCCCGAGCCGTTACGCCCGACAAGGCCAATGCGCTCGCGGCCGAGGGCGAGCGTCAGATCGGAAAAGAGGATCGTCCCGTCAGGCCGGGCGGCCGTGACGGAATCGAGCGTGAGAAGAGCGGAAGCGGACATGGAACACCTGCGGCAATGGGACGGACGAACGGCGGTTCGATGTCATGTCCATGGCGTGGTGCTCCTGCGCGATTGAGCGCGGGCCTATAGCGCTTGGGAGATAAAAAGGCAAAATCGGATGGCCGGGCGAGCACTCCGCTCATCCTTTGCCTGTTCAGTCATTTGCCTTTTGCTCGACCGGCGGAGCGACCGGCGTGACGAGACTTGGGGTGGGGTCAGGAGCGCGCTCCGTCACGGCCGGCACGGCGTTCTTGACGAGTCCCTCAAGCGATCCGCCGTCGAGACCGAGTTCCTTCATCAGACCGTCAATGATCGGCGCCTGCGCCCGATAACTCAGCGCCGCGGCGAGGGCGTCACCAGCGAGGTTGCCGCTGCCGTTGGTCGCCGTCACCCCATTGCCGACATCGACGCCGCCGCGCTGGGTAAGGCCATCGACTTGCACGATCTTGATCGAATCGATCGCTCCGAGCGGTTTGGCGGATTCGCGCACAAGTTCGGGGAGCACCTTGAGCAGGGCGAGCTTGGTCTGGAGCGAGATCTGGTCTGAGGAGAGCAGGTTCGCTGCCTCGTTGATCGCGCGCTGGCCGGCGGCCTCGACCTCGAAGCGGACCTTGGCCGCGGCGGCGCGCAGCTTATCCGCGTCGGCCTGGCCCTGCGCTTCGAAGCGCACGGCCTCGGCACGATTGGAGGCGGCATCGCGCTCCGCTTCGGCCTCCACCTTCACCTTGATGGCATCGCGCTCCGCGGTTTTGGAGGCTTCGATCAACTCGATCCGCTTCTGGCGTTCCGCAATCTCGGTTTCGCGCGCTGTCGTCACCTGTTCCTCGGCCGCGACGGACAGGGCGCGGGCCGCATCGGCGTCGGCACTGGCCTGGCTTTCCTCACGGCTCTTGGTCTGGACGGCTATCTGCTGCTCCTGCCGTGCGATCTGCACTGCCTGCTCCTGGGCGATCTGCGCTTGCTGGATGGTCCTATTCGCCTCGATCTGCTGCGCGTCGATGGCGCGCTTGGCCTCGATCCGGGCCTCCTCGGCCTCCTGATTGCGTTTGGCTTGCTCGCGCGCGACCTCGGCCGCCTGCTCGGCCCGGCGCATCTCGATCTCGCGCTCCTGCTCCAGCCGCGCGAACTCGTTATCGCGCTTGATCTGCAGCGATTTCTGCTCGGCTTCGAGATTCTTGGTCTCGATCTGGACGCGCGTATCCTGCTCGATGTCGTTGCGCGCCTTCTTGCGCAGCTCAATCTGCTCGGTGAGCTTGGTCAGGCCCTCCGCGTCGAAGGCATTATTGGCGTTGAAATGCTCGATCGAAGTCTGATCAAGACCGGTCAATGAGACGGATTCCAGCTCGAGCCCGTTCATCGCGAGATCGGCGGAGGAGACCTGCTGCACCTTCTGGACGAAGTCGCTGCGCTGTTCGTGCAGCTGGTTCATCGTCATGCCGGCGGCGACCGAGCGCAGCGCATCGACGAACTTGCCCTCGACCAGATCCTTCAGCGCTTCGGGCTGCATCGTGCGCATGCCGAGCGTTTGCGCTGCCATGGCGATGGCGCCGGCATCCGGGCGGACGCGGACGTAGAATTCCGCCTTCACGTCGATGCGCAGCCGGTCGAGCGTGATCAGCGCATCGACATTCTTGCGCTCGACCGCGAGGCGAACCGTGTTCATGTTGACCGGCATGGTCTCGTGCAGGACGGGCAGGACCAGCGCTCCGCCGTTCATGACCACCTTCTCGCCGCCAAAGCCGGTGCGCACGAAGCCCACTTCCTTGGTCGCGCGTCGATAGAGCCGCGTGATCATCAGCACGAAGATCAGCACGACGAGGAAGATCGTCCCCGCCCAGATGCCGATATTGATCAACCGATCCAGTTCCATAATCCCCCTCCTCAGTATCGGCCGATGCTGATCGGTCCATTCGTCTCAACTGCGTAGAAAAGTTCGCCCTCGCGGCGCACCAGAAGCACTTCCTCGCCTTCGTCGAACGTCATGTCATCGACATGCGGCTCGACCATGACATGATGGACGACGCCGAAGCGATCCTTGACCGCCGTCCGCGCCGGGCTGCCGCGCGCGGCCGTGCCGATGACGATATGGCCGCGCCGGGCCAGCAGGCTGTCGATGTCGATCGCTGTCGTTTCGTCCTGCGGCCAGATGCGGGCGATCGGACGCGCCAGCAGGCCCGTCAACGGCAAGGCACCGACCAGCGCGATACCGCCGGCGGGCCATGCCGGCAACATATCGCCCATCAGGCCAAGCAGGATATGCTGCATGGTAAGGCCACCCAGCGCGAAACAGGCGAGCATCAGCGACAACCAGGCCATGAGCGGCAGGCGGCCGAGGCCAAGCAAGCTGGCCATGCTCTCGCCGATACTCAGATCATGGTCGCCATCCAGATCGACATGAGCGTGATCGCTCACGCCGATGCCGATGAGTTGACTGAGCGCGAGCAGGACCAGCAGGCCGAGTGCGACCATGAACGGTGTGTTTTCGGGAGCAAGGATGGTCAGCACGGTGATTCTCGGATGAAGGCTAGCAGATTCGGCCCGGCCCGCAATGAGGCGTCCAATAGATCGTTGATATTGACAACGATCGCCGCGCGTCGATATTGCCCGGGCGTGACGTCGATGCTAACCGCGCAGCATGCAAGCACCGCCCGAGATTCTTCGCGTCCATGCCCGCCGAGTCGCCTGTGACGGCTCGGGCCATGGTATTTCCGCAGCCCTTGGCCATCCGCGCGTCTTTCTGGAGATTGACGAGCATGGCTATGTCGACTGTGGCTATTGCGATCGGCGCTTCGTGCTGGAGGGCGGCCCGGCGGACACGCCCGACAATGTGACCAAGCCCGACATTTCCTCGGGCGCTAGCCTCTAGAGAGGCGAGCGAAGCGGGGAAGCGGGCGGACCAGCAGAAGAGGATCCGCCAGTGACCGACCCGATCTACGCCCCCGTCACCGACCCCGCCGCATGGACCGGGCCGCAGATCGGCGGCCGGGAAGGCTTCACGCATCGGCTCTCCCCGGCGCAGCTCGATGCCATCGATGCGCTGGTCGAGAAGACACGCGGCCGCGTTCCGCACGAGATCGCCAAGGCGGATTTCTCCTCGCCGGAGGTCGATGCGCTGATGGCCGCGGCGCGCTACCAGCTCATGCATGGCGCGGGCGCGATCATCCTCTCCGGCATCGATGCCGACCGCTACGATCTGGAGGCGCATGAGCGGCTCTATTGGGGCCTCGGCACGCATATCGGCACCGGCGTCGAGCAGAGCTCCCGGCGCGACTTCATTGCCCATGTGAAGAAGGAAGAGGGCGGGCCGGTGCGCGGCTACACGACCGACATGGAGCTGCGCTCGCACACGGATTTCCACGAAATCCTGTCGCTTTATTCGCTGCGCACCTCGCCGAGCGGCGGCGAGAGCGGCGCAGTGAGTGCGCTCGCGATCCACAACATCATGGCGGCCGAACGACCGAACCTGCTCGCGGCTCTTTACGAGGGCTATTATATGGATTGGCACCAGCGGCCCGAACCGCTTGGGGAGAAGCTGCCCTTCTTCTGGTCGATCGACGGCAAGATCAGCGGCTTCAACAATCGTGTCTTCATGCGCCATGGCCGCGAGACCGATAAGCTGCCGGAGAGATTGCACGAGGCGCTGGCGCTCTATGACGAGATCGCGCTGCGCCCCGATGTGCGTACCGATTTCCTGCTCCAACCGGGCGAGATGTTCTTCTGGCACAATTTTCTGGTGCTCCATTCGCGCCAGCAGTTTCACGACACGCCCGAGCGCAAGCGCCTGTTGCTGCGACTCTGGCTGAACGTTCCCGGCGGACGGCCCATCCATCCGGTGATGGCCCGACTGACCGCGGAGATAGACGAGTTTCACGGCCGGGTCCCGCAAGCCGCGTAGAGCGACACGACCGCGCGAGCCGGGTCACGATGCAAGGAGAGAGGCACATGACCGATGTCAGCAAGGCCGGCACATATCATCTGGGCAATCTGACCGTTAAGCGCATGGGCTACGGCGCCATGCAGCTTGCCGGTCCCGGAGTGTTCGGCCCGCCGCGCGATCGTGCCGCCTGCGTGCGCGTGCTGCGCGACGCGATCGAGGCGGGCGTGGATCATATCGACACGTGCGACTATTACGGCCCGCATATCGTGAACGAGGTTCTTCGCGAAGCGCTGCATCCTTATCCGGACAATCTCGTACTCGTGACCAAGGTCGGTGCCCTGCGCGGCAGGGACGGCTCCTGGAACCCGGCGCAAAGCCCGGCCCAGCTCGTCGAGGCTGTTCATGACAATCTGCGCAATCTTGGCATTGATGCCATCCATGGCGTCAACCTGCGCCTGATGGGCGGAGCCGATCATGGCCCGTCCGAAGAGTCGCTGGAGGAGCGCTTCACGGCCTTGCTCGAATTGCAGCAGCAGGGGCTGATCCAGGAGCTCGGCATCAGCAATGTGACGCCGACCCAGGTGGCCGAGGCGCGCAAGCTCGGCCGGCTCGCCTGTGTCCAGAATCACTATAATCTCGTCCACCGCGCCGACGAGGCGATGATCGACGATCTCGCGAGCGCGGGAATAGCCTATGTGCCCTTTTTCCCGCTCGGTGGTTTCAGGACCATCCAGACCGAGGCGCTCTCCGCCATCGCCGCCCGCATCGGCGCGACGCCCCTGCAGACGGCACTTGCCTGGTTGCTGCATCGCTCGCCGAACATTCTGCTGATTCCGGGCACGTCGCAAAGCGCGCATCTCCAGCAGAATCTGGCGGCCGCAGAGATCAGTCTCGATACCGAAACGCTGGCCGCGCTCGATGAGATTGCGGCGGCCCCGGCTGGTTAGGCCAGCGTCAGCTCCGGATATACGCCGGCCAGCACATCGTCGAAATGCGCGCGGACCTGCTCGTTGCAGCCGCAGGCCCGGCGGCGCAGGCCCTCATAGTCGGTCACCATGATGCCGCCGCGCCGTGTCCGGATCAGCCCTTCGGCCTTGAGCCGCTGGATCTGCCGGCTGGCATAGCTGCGCCCGACGCCGAGCATCGAGGCGAGCTGGTCCTGCGTCATTGTGACGTCATTCATGCCCGTCCGCTCGACCGATGCGGTGAGCCATTTGGCGGCGCGCGCATCGACCGTGTGCGTGGCGTTGCAGGCAACCGACTGGAAGACCTGGGCCAGCAGGCAATCGGCATAGCGCGAGAAGAAATGGCGCAGCGAGGGCGATCGCGCCTTGGCTTCCTCCAGATCTGCCGAGGAAATCCGCGCGAAGGCGCCGCCATGCATGGTGCAACAGCGCGCATAAGCCGCGAGGCGCCCCTGGCTGACGATGCCGCCGATCGCGCCTTCCCGCCCGACCATGGCGGTCTCGACCACGCTGCCGCTGTCCATGGGAACAAGAAAGGACGCCAGCGAGGAGCCGAGCGGGAAATAGGCAGCGGTCACGACGTCGCCCGGATCGTAAAGCACCTTGCCGGTGCGCACCTCGATGATCTCCGCCACGCGGCTCAACAGGTCGCGGTCGTCCCGGTTCATCGCGGCGATGAGATTATTGTCGGTCAAAGCCATCGATCCGCTCCTCCATCTGTGTCTTTGGGCACAAACGAGCCAATCGGGGCGAAGTTTCCCGGTTTGTGCGCTAGTGAACAGACATGGTTCCGGGGATATGCAAAACCGCACAGATGGCGAGCGTCCGGGGTGGTCGTGGCCTTAGACCAGAGAACGGGTTCGCGCTTTGCCTTCCTTACAGCCGCTGTCGCGCGATCCGGGGCATGCCCTGATCGTCGAGGATAATGTCATCATCGCTCTGGAGGTCGAGACCTTCCTTCAGGATCTCGGCGTGGCGTCCTGCTTCATCGCCGGAACGGTCGAGAATGCCCTGCATGTCCTGGATGCCCGGCAGGTGGCCTTCGCCATTGTCGATGTCGATTTGGGGAGCGAGACGAGCGAGGAGGTCGCATTGGCGTTGCAGGAGCGTGGTCTGCCCTTTCTGTTCGTGACCGGATATGGCGCAAGCGCGCCGATGGCGCGTGACTTTCCCGACGTTCCTGCCTTGATGAAGCCGTTCACGCCGGCAATGTTGCGGGCCGCGCTTAACAATCTGGGAATCGATTGACGCACGCCGGATCATGCGTCCCCCATTTCCCCCGCGCGCCTTAGCGCCTATATCGTCGGCATGACCGACACAGCTCCCCAGATCACAGACGTCCGCTCCTTCCTCTATCGCGATGGCGCGCTCGATCCTGACGGCGCGAAGCGCGTGACCGCCGAGGCGCTCGGCAATTGCGAGGATGGCGAGCTCTATCTCCAATATATGGCGAGCGAGAGCTTCGGCTTCGACGACGGGCGGCTCAAGACGGCGGACTATTCGACCGATGCCGGTTTCGGCCTGCGCGGTGTTTCCGGCGAGATGACCGGCTTTGCCCATGCCAACGACATCAGCGAAGGCGCGATCCGCCGCGCGGCGGAGACGCTGAAGCTGCTCGATCCCGGCAAGCAGGGCATGACCCCGCCGCCCCAGCGCACCAACCGGCATCTCTATACCGAGGCCAATCCGCTTGATCTCGTGCCCTTCGCCAGGAAGGTCGATCTCATGGGCAAGATCGACGCTGCCGCCCGCGCGCGCGATCCGCGCGTGGTGCAGGTCTCGGCGACGCTTGCAGGCAGCTGGTCCGTGGTCGAGATCGTCCGGGCCGACGGCTTCGTTGCGACCGACGTGCGCCCGCTCGTGCGGCTCAACGTCTCGATCATCATGGAGGAGAATGGCCGCCGCGAGACCGGCTATTTCGGCCTAGGCGGGCGCTATCTCTATGACGATCTGTTCGAGGAACCGACCTGGCAGCGCGCGATCGACGAGGCGCTGAAGCAGGCCGAGGTCAATCTCCGCTCGGTCGATGCACCGGCCGGCGAGATGACCGTGCTGCTCGGCCCCGGCTGGCCCGGCGTGCTGCTGCACGAGGCGGTCGGCCATGGCCTCGAAGGCGATTTCAACCGCAAGGGCACGAGCGCCTTCACCGGCAAGATCGGCCAGCGCGTCGCCTCGCCCGGCGTCACCGTGGTTGACGATGGCTCGATCCATTCGCGGCGCGGCTCGCTATCGATCGACGACGAGGGCACGCCGACGCAGGAGAATGTGCTGATCGAGGACGGCATCCTTCGCGGCTACATGCAGGACCGGCTGAACGCGCGCCTGATGGGCGTGCCCGCCACCGGCAATGGCCGGCGCGAGAGCTATGCCCATGCGCCGATGCCGCGCATGACCAACACCTTTGCGCGCAGCGGCGAGGACGATCCCGAAGAGCTGCTCTCGCGCATCAAGAACGGCATCTTCGCGCGCAGCTTCGGCGGCGGTCAGGTGGACATCGTCTCGGGCAAGTTCGTCTTCTCCTGCACCGAGGCCTATAAGGTCGAGAACGGCAAGCTGGGCGATCCGATCAAGGGCGCCACCCTCATCGGCGACGGACCGACCGCGCTCACCAAGATCGTCGGCATCGGCAACGACATGGCGCTCGACGAGGGCATCGGCATGTGCGGCAAGGCCGGGCAGGGCGTGCCCGCCGGCGTCGGCCAGCCGACCCTGCTGCTCGAAGGGCTGACCGTGGGCGGCACGGCGGCTTGAATGACCTGATGGTCGAATTGGGCCGCTTCGGTTGTCTCGTTCTGATCCTCGGGCTGCTCGATATTGTGTTTTTTTCACAAATCGAAATCGGCTCTGATGGGAAAGGGACTCGATCCGTCGGCGATCAAGTACCTCGACTATCCGCTTCTCGGGCCGGCCAAGAGCCTTCCACTTGCGGTGGCCGTCTTGGCAACGCTTCACACGCCCGAGATTGTGCGAGTCTTCTTCGCTCCGGTGTTTGGCGGCATTTTGATCTGGCTGGAAATGGTCCGCTATCGCGCGATGGTGCGGCAGGCTGAACGTCGCTGACGCTTCTGCTCCTCGCGCTCTCTGCGTCGAATTGAAGTCATGCGCGGCAAGGGCTAGATCTTCCCCATGTCCGAATTCTTCACCGCCATCGGCGACAAGCAGCGCGCCTTCATCGAAAAACAGCCGGTCTTCTTCGTGGCGACCGCCGCGGACGGCGCGCGGATCAATCTCAGCCCTAAGGGCATGGACAGTTTCCGCGTGCTCGGCGCCAATCTGGTCGGCTATCTCGATGTCGGCGGATCGGGCAACGAGACGCAGGCGCATCTGGCCGCCGACGGCCGCATCACCATCATGTTCTGCGCCTTCGATCAGCCGCCGCTGATCCTGCGCCTCTATGGCAAGGGCCGCGCGATCCTGCCGCAGGACAATGAGTGGGAGATCGCGGCGCGCATGTTCCACATCCTGCCCGGCACGCGGCAGATCTTCCTCGTCACGGTCGAGAGCCTGCAGGAAAGCTGCGGCTGGGGCGTGCCAGTCATGAAGCTGGAGAAGGAGCGCGAGACGCTCTCCAAATATCATGCTCAGAACGAGACGCCGGAGCGTCTTGCGCGCATCTCGACGCGCACGCAGAGCATCGATGGCCTGCCGCAGCGCGTGCAAGACCGGTTCGTGCCGCGTGAGGCCGCCAAGGTGAATGTCGATCCCGACTGGGTCCCGGCCGTGCTCAATTACTGGCTGAATGAAGTCGGGCCGAATGGCTGGTTCGACTCGAGCGAGGAGGAGGACGCGCGCTGCCTGCACCTGTTCCGCGCGCTCTGGGATGCGCAGCGCGACAATCCGGCGGTCGATTTCCTGACCGATGCCGATACCGCGCTGGCCGCGATCATCCTGTTCGACCAGTTCCCGCGGAACATGTTCCGCGGCCGACCAGAAGCCTTCGCGACCGACTCCCTGGCCCGTGACATCGCCAGCGGCGCGCTCGATCGGGGCTTCGACGAGGAATTCGTGGAGGCAGCGCGGCCCTTTTACTACATGCCCTTCATGCACAGCGAGGCGCTGGCCGATCAGGAGCGCTCCGTCGCCCTGTTCAGCCGGCCGGGCTTTGAACGCAATCTTACCTTCGCCAGGGCGCATTACGACATCATCGCGCGCTTCGGCCGCTTCCCGCATCGCAACGAGGTGCTGGGGCGCGAGACCTTGCCGGAGGAGGAGGAAGCCGTCGCGGAGGGGGCGCACTGGTAGCTCATCGCACGAAAGCGCTGTCCTACAGGTCGGGCATCGTGGCATGCCTGTGGATGGCTGTTTCTCAGAAGCGGTGATCGCTTTTCCCGATCAATCGCGCGAAAATATGGGGTCGACCTCAGAACCTTCAGAACCTTCGGGGTCTGAAATCGCCTAATTGATCGATAAGATCGATCAGTCGGGCTTCACAGCGGCACGACGCCCTTGCCTTCGAGCGTGGCGTCGCAGCCAAGCGCCTTGCCGTCATCCGTGGGGGAGAGCGCCGCAATGGTGATCCAGCCCTCGGCGCGTAGGGCATTGGCCCGCTCGGCATCATAGCCGATCGGCAGGAACAGCCTCTTGCCCGCCTCGTCGCCGAAGCCGGCGTCGATCAGCGGATCGGGATAAAGCGAGAAGCCCATGGCCGGCTCGCTGGTGCCGTCGGTGCGCGCGACCGAATAACTGCCGCCCCGGCCGATCTCGCCGATGAAGCCCTCGGCGAAAATCGAGAAGCCGAACCAGCTCTGGAATTTGAAACCATGGCGCTCGGTCGGGTCGAGCGTCAGCGTGATGTCCCAGCCGATCGGCCGAGCGATGGCGCGCAGCGCTTCGATCGTCTCGGTCAGCGCACCTTGCGCCGGGCCGGCGTTGAACGCCTCCAGCCGGTCCATCGCGGGGTGGAATTGCCCGGTCGCCTCGATCAGTGCCAGATAGGGCTGCGCGGTGGCACCAAGCTCGACCAGCGAGCCGGCATCCTTGGCGTCAAGCCGCGCGCGCACGGCTTCCACGTCCAGCGGCGCGACCGGCATTGGCCCGGCGGCCAAGGTCGGCACCAGATCGGGCAAGGTGAAATCGATGGTGAGGCCCTTCACGCCTGCGCGCTGCAGCGCTTCGATCGCGACATTGACGATCTCGACGGCGGCGGCGACGCTGTCCGATCCGATGATCTCGGCGCCCACCTGCATGCGCTCGCGCTCCGGGCGGAGCTGGTCGGCGCGCAGCTTCATAACCGGCCCGCCATAGCAGAGGCGCAGCGGGCGCGGCGTCGCGGCCATGCGCGTGGCGGCGATGCGGCCGACCTGCGCGGTCATGTCCGGGCGAATGGCGAGCGTGCGCTGCGAGACCGGATCGACTGCGCGCAGCAGATCCTCGGCGCCGGCCGATTGCAGGCGCGTCACCAGCGTCTCCTCGAACTCGGCGAGCGCGGGCATGACGCGGCGATAGCCATGCGAGGCGACCGTATCGAGCACATCGCGCACGAGGCGCGCGGAAGCTTCCGCCTTCGGGGGAAGGCGGTCGGCAAGGCCTTCGGGCAAAAGGCCGGGGGCGATCGCGTCGGTCATGGCCGGGCCTTTACCGGATTCCGGCGGCCTTGCGAGGAGAATTTGCGGCCGGGTTCCCGGTAGCTCTTGCGCGCGGCCAGCGTCGCGGCTTTGATGCGACGAGCTGATTTGGGGGACTCGGCATGACCTTGGTGTTCGACACGGCGAGCGCGCAGTTCAACAGCTATTGGGGCCTGCTGCTCCCCGCCGCGACCCTGGCGGTGATGGTGGTCACGCTCCTGCGCGGCGGGCAACGCAAATGGGTGTTCATCTTGGGAGGTGTGACGGTGTTCCTGTTCCTTGTGGCTTTCGTCCTGCCGGTTGCGGACTTCCATCATGTGAAGGCGGCGTTGACCGATGGGTCCGCCAAGACGGTCGAGGGCGTCATCAGCATGCATGAGCGCAAGACGGTCAAGACCTGGACGGGCAGTGGCGGTGGCGTCGGTGTCTCAAGTTACAATCGCTACCGATCCGACACGAGCGAGCAGTTCTACGTCGGCAACCAATGGTTCTGGCTGCGCGTGGGCGGCATGCCCTCGGGCGCCTCCTTCACCAATGCGGGCGAACCGCCGGTGGTGCTCCGAGACGGCATGCGGGCGCGCGTGACCTGGTTCGAGGATCCCTGGAATGGTGACGAGACGCGCATATTGAAGCTGGAAATCGACGAGAAATCGGCGTTGGCCCGTGCTCCCGTGCGCCCGGTGGTGATGGCCGGTGTCGCGCCGGTGGCGGCACCCGCCTCGACGGCCGCCTTGCCGGCCGACTTCGCCGCTTTCTGGAAGCGCTTCTCAACCGCCGCTGCCGCCGGTGACAAGGCCGGCGTCAAGGCGCTGACGCGCTTTCCCTTCCTGTTTGCCGGGACGCCGCTCGAGGCCGATCGCTTCGACAATATCTGGATGGGCATCTTCCCCGCGCCGCTGCGCGCCTGTTTCGGCACGGCAACGCCGATGAAGGATGGCGATGCCTGGACCGTGGGTTGCGGCGCCTATGTCTATGTGTTCAACAAAGGTTCTGCGGGCTGGCAGCTCACCGACTTCACGGCAGACCCGGAAGCGCAGGAATAAAAAATCCTCCCCAAGCTCGTCTTGGGGAGGAATTAGACGCTCAGAACTTCAGCGCGCGCACGAGACGCACGTTATGCAGCTTCTCGATCTGCTGCATCTGCTCCTGCGGCACTTCCTCATCGACCGAGAGCAGCAGCACCGCCTCGCCGCCCGCTTCGCGTCGGCCGAGGTGGAACGTGCCGATATTGATGTTGGCCGCGCCCAAGATGCCGCCGACCGCGCCGATGAAGCCCGGCGCGTCATTATTGTTGATATAGAGCATGTTGCCGTCGAGATCGGCTTCGATCTTGATGCCGAAAATCTCCACGAGCCGCGGATTGGCATTGCCGAGCAGGGTGCCGGCGACCGAGCGGGCGCCGCGCGTGGTGGCGACGGTCACGCGCAGCAGCGTGTGATAATCGCCCTCCCGCTCATGCCGCACCTCGCGCACGTCGATCCCGCGCTCCTTGGCGAGATAGGGCGCGTTCACCATGTTCACCGTGTCGGTGTAGCGGCGCATCAGGCCGGCGAGCACGGCACCCGTGATCGGCTTGATGTTGAGCTCGGCGGCCGCGCCCTCGACCTCGATGGCGATGTTGGTGAGATTGTCATGCGCAAGCTGGCCGACCAGGCTGCCCAGCTTCTCGGCGAGCGCCAGATAGGGGCGGACCTTGGGGGCTTCCTCGGCCGAGAGGCTCGGCACGTTGAGCGCATTGGTGACGCCGCCCGTCAGCAGATAGTCGCTGAGCTGATCGGCCACCTGCAGCGCGACGTTCACCTGCGCCTCATTGGTGGAAGCGCCCAGATGCGGCGTCGAGATGAAGTTGGGCGCGCCGAACAACGGGCTCTCCGTTGCCGGCTCGACCGCGAACACGTCGAGCGCCGCGCCGCCGATATGGCCGCTCTCGAGCCCGTCCTTGAGCGCCGCCTCGTCGATCAGGCCGCCGCGCGCGCAATTGATGATGCGCACGCCCTTCTTGGTCTTCGCCAGATTTTCGCGGCTCAGGATGTTGCGCGTCTGGTCGGTCAGCGGCGTGTGCAGGGTGATGAAGTCGGCGCGGGCGAGCAGCTCGTCCAGCGTCACCTTCTCCACGCCGATCTCGATGGCGCGCTCGGGCGTCAGGAACGGATCGAACGCGGCGACCTTCATCCGCAAGCCAAGCGCGCGGCTCGCGACGATCGAGCCGATATTGCCCGCGCCGATCAGGCCGAGCGTCTTGTTGGTGACTTCGACGCCCATGAAGCGGTTCTTTTCCCACTTGCCGGCCTGGGTGGAGGCGTCCGCCTCCGGCAGCTGGCGCGCGAGCGCGAACATGAGGGCGATGGCGTGCTCGGCGGTCGTGATCGAGTTGCCGAACGGCGTGTTCATCACCACGACGCCCTTGGCCGAGGCATAGGGGATATCGACATTGTCGACGCCGATGCCGGCGCGGCCGATCACCTTGAGGTTGGTGGCGGCGTCGATGATCTCCTTCGTCACCTTGGTGGAGGAGCGGATAGCGAGGCCGTCATACTCGCCGATGATCTTCTTGAGTTCATCGGGCTTGAGGCCGGTAATCTCGTCGACCTCGACGCCGCGATCGCGAAAGATCTGCGCGGCTTGCGGGTCCATCTTGTCGGAAATCAGTACTTTGGGCATGGAAAAATCCTGTCCTGAACTCCTCTCCCGTGCGGGAGAGGATAGGGAGACTTGGCGGCTTGTCCGCCTAGTCGGACTTGGAGAGGGGGCTTTTGGCCTTCGAGCGCTTCGCGCACCCCTCTCCCCGACCCTCTCCCGCAAGGGGAGAGGGAGAAAAGAGATCAGGCAGCCGCCAGCTGCGCCTTGGCCTCGGCATAGGCCCAGTCGAGCCATGGACCGAGCGTGACGATGTCGGCCGTGTCCACGGTCGCGCCGCACCAGATCCGCAGGCCCGCCGGGGCATCGCGATAGCCCGCGATGTCATAGGCAGCGCCTTCCTTCTCGAGGAACGAAGCCATTTTCTTGATCATGGCTTCGTCGGCACCCTCGACGGTGAGGCAGACGCTGGTGATCGAGCGGCTGGCGACGTCCGGTGCGAGATGACCGAGCCACGAGCGCGCCTGTACGATCGTATCGAGCGCATCGGCATTGGCCTGCGCACGGGCGATCAGGCCCGCTGCGCCGCCGACCGACTTGCCCCATTCGAGCGCCAAGATCGCGTCCTCGACGGCAAGCATGGACGGGGTGTTGATCGTCTCGCCCTTGAACACGCCCTCGGCGAGCTTGCCCTTCGAAACGAGGCGGAAGACCTTGGGCAGCGGCCAGGCCGGCGTGTAGCTTTCCAGCCGTTCGACGGCGCGCGGGCCGAGGATCAGCACGCCATGGCCGCCTTCGCCGCCCAGCACTTTCTGCCAGGAGAAGGTGGCGACGTCGATCTTGTCCCACGGCATGTCATAGGCGAACACGGCCGAGGTGGAGTCGGCAAACGAAAGTCCCTCGCGATCCGCCGGGATCCAGTCGCCATTCGGGACGCGGACGCCAGACGTGGTGCCGTTCCAGGTGAAGAGCACATCGCTCGACCAGTCGACCGTGCTCAGATCGGGCAGCTGGCCATAATCGGCGCGGATGATCGTCGGATCGAGCTTGAGCTGCTTCGCGGCATCGGTGACCCAACCTTCACCGAAGCTCTCCCAGGCGAGCGTCGTCACGGGCCTGGCGCCCAGCATGGTCCACATTGCCATTTCGAAGGCGCCGGTGTCGGAGCCCGGCACGATGCCGATGCGGTGCGTGTCGGGGAGGTTCAGCAACTCGCGCATCAGGTCGATGCAATAGCCGAGGCGATCCTTGCCGAGCTTGGAGCGGTGGGAGCGGCCGAGAACTTCGGTGGCCAGCTTCGCGGGGCTGTAACCCGGCGGCTTGGCACACGGCCCGGACGAGAAATAGGGGCGCGCGGGCTTCGAGCCCGGCTTGGTAACCTCAGTCATGTCTTGCGTCTCCTTGCAGAGAGCACGCGCGGCGTTGGGACCGCGTGGCCCGAGGGCGCCCTTAGAGACTTATCGTTTCAAGTCAATGAAAGACCGATTGTGACGCCGGGAGTCCGCTTGGTGATGCATTCGTGTCACGCGGGCGCGCAAGCGTGCTGGACATGGCGGGGCATGAAGGGCAGCTTGCGTCACGGGGGATATAAATATGCCGGACACCTATCGGGACCCGCAGCGTCTAGCGCGCATTGTCGCCATTGCGCTGGCGCTGTTCTCCTTCTGCGACGTGATGTTTACCGCTGCCGAGATCAACACGATCCGGTCTATTGATCGATATCTGGCCGGGATCGGCGACATGTCCGAACTGGAGGCAGCGGACATGTTCAGCGGCCTCACCGGACTTGGGGTGGTGATCATGATGTTGTTCGTGGTCGTCGTGCTGTGCATGTGGATTCATCGGGTCAACAAGAATGCGCAGGCGTTCGATCACCATGGCGTGATGACCGTCTCGCCGGGCTGGAATGTCGGCTATTTCTTCATTCCCTTTGCCAATCTGCTCATGCCGTTTCGCGGGCTTGCCGAGACCTACCGGGTGAGCGCGAACCCGGCCGAACCGACGGCGGTCGCGATACCCGGCCTGATGCGCCTCTGGTGGGGATGCTGGCTTGTTTCCGGCGTTCTCGGCAATATCTCGTTCCGCCTGTCGCTGAGCGCCGAGACGCTTGAGACATTCAAGCTGGCGTCGCAGATCAACGTAACCTCGTTCGTGTTCGACATGCCCGCCTTGGCGACATTGGTCTGGTTCGTGCGCAAGTTGACGGATCATCAGCAGCAAGAGCTCCTGGCCAGCGATATGAGCGAGCCTGCTCTGGGACCGACGGCCTGACGACCGACGAGAACAAGGCATGTCGGCGCGGATCGGACTCGCTTGGGCGCGGAGAGTCGGGTCTTTAACCTTTTGTTAACCATTCTTAACCAGATTCTCGGCCATGTTTGGGACGGGACTCTCGCGCATGCCGGGCCGGCTCGCCGCGTTGATCGCGGTCGCAAGCCTGGCTGCGTGCGCCGATCATAGTGTCGTTCATCAGAAGCGCGTCGCGCGCCCGGTGCCTGCCCCTCGCGTCATGCCCAATAGCGAGATTTTCCGGATGTGCGCCGCCCGGCTCGACGCCGCTCAGGTTCGCTATCAACCCCTGCCCAACGAGCAGAAGGGCGGCGGCTGTGCGGTCATCGACTCGGTGAAGCTGCTGGACATCGGCACGCCGACGGCCAATCTCGGCGCCATGACCTGCCCGCTGGCCGCGACTTTCGCCGCCTGGGCGCGCCATGCCGTGCGTCCGGCCGCGCGGCTCTATCTCGGCAGCGAGGTCGTGAAGATCGAGACCTTCGGCACCTATGCCTGCCGCGATGTGCGTGGCACCGGCGGTACGATCGCGGGCAAGCGCAGCGAGCACGCCCATGCCAATGCGGTCGACATCTCCGCCTTCGTGCTGGCCGACGGGCGCCGCATCAGCGTGCTCAATGACTGGCGCGCCGACGGCCCGACTTCCGAGTTTCTCCGGCGCATCCATGAGAGCGCCTGCAAGCGTTTCCCGACCGTGCTCAGCCCGAACTACAATGTTGCGCACAAGGACCATTTCCATTTCGATATGGGCGGTCGCGGCGGCTATTGCCGATAGGGTCGGTGCGTTGTTCCCTTGATCCGTGAAATCGTCTAGCGCGCTCCCATGGCCGATCCCCATACTGTCAGCGAAAGCAAGTTCCGCCACGCCCGCGAGGAAGCGCGCGATGCGGAGCGGACCATCCCCTCGCCCCAGACCCAGAGCAAATCCTACAAGCTGGCCTTCCAGGACACGGAATTCCTGCTGCGCGACGACTTGCGGCCGGTGCGCTTCCAGCTCGAATTGCTCAAGCCCGAGCTGCTGCTCGACGAGGCCAGGATCTCATCGACCTTCGTCTTCTACGGCTCGGCGCGCATCCCCGAGCCGGAAGCCGCGCAGGCCCGGATCGACGCGGCGCGCACGGACGCGGAACGGCTCGTGGCGCAGCGCCTCGCCGAGAAGGCCAAATATTACGAAGAGGCCCGCCGCCTCGCGCGCATCGCCGCGCAATTCCCGGTGAATGAGGAAGGCTGCCGCAATTTCGTGGTCTGCTCGGGCGGTGGCCCGTCGATCATGGAGGCGGCCAATCGCGGTGCGGCCGATGTCGGCGCCGCGACCATCGGCCTCAACATCGTGCTCCCGCACGAGCAGGCGCCCAATCCCTATGTCACGCCGGAGCTCAGCTTCCAGTTCCACTATTTCGCGCTCAGGAAGATGCACTTCACGCTGCGCGCCCGCGCGCTGGCGGTGTTCCCCGGCGGCTTCGGCACGTTCGACGAGTTTTTCGAGCTGCTGACGCTCATCCAGACCGGCAAGATGAAGCGCATCCCGATCCTCGTCTTCGGCAAGCATTTCTGGACTCGCGTCGTCAATTTCGATGCGCTGGCCGAGGAAGGCGTCATCAGCCCGCGCGATCTCGATCTCATCGACTGGTGCGAAACGGCGGAAGAGGCCTGGGCCTGCGTCGAGCGTTTTTACGCGGATACCGAAACGCCGGACTGCTGACTTATCTCTAGCCCTTCCTCTTCAGAGGCGGGCTTACAGGAAAAGAAAAAGGCGGCCCCGCAGGACCGCCTCTTCATCTCTTCGCTGAGCAAAAGCCTTACTCGGCAGCCGGAGCCTCCGCATTGGCGGCCGCCGGAGCCGCTGCATTGTCACCCTCGGCCGGCGCAGCGGCATTGGCCGCGCCTTCCGCAGCCGGCGCCGCATCGGCGGCGGGCAGTGGCAGGTTCGATCCCTGCGCATTCAGATAAGCGATGACGTTGGCGCGATCTTCCGGCTTGCTGAGCCCGGCGAAGCTCATCTTGGTGCCGTTGGCGAACTCGCGCGGGGAGGCCAACCAGTGGTCCATCGCCTCGAACGTCCAGGTACCGCCCTTGCTCTTGAGCGCGTCTGAGAAGGCGAAGCCGGCCTTGCCGGTGCCGATCGGTTCGCCCATCGTGTGATACAGATTGGGGCCGATGCCGTTGGCGCCGCCCTGATTGATCGTGTGGCAGGCGACGCACTTGGCGAAGACCTTCTCGCCGGCAGCCACGTCCGCGCTGGCCAGCAGCGTGTTCAGCGACGGGCCGGCCGCGCCGCCCTCGCCTTCTTCCTCGACACCCGCGATCGCATAGCCCATCGGCTCCGGCCGCGCGCCGTGGAACAGCTTGTTCGCGACGATTCCGCTGCCCAGCGCGATGATGCCGGCAAACAGCGTCCAGCCTGCAATAGTGTTGAAACGATCGCTCATGCCGCTCTTTGTCTCCGAATTGCCCGGCGCGCGATCCGCCGACCGCTGCGCACCGGCGCCCCTTGTGGGCGCTTCCCTTAATGACTGCGCCGCGCGGGTGCAAGTCCGGCAACGGTGCCGGGCGAGCGGCTTGCGCCCCTGCCTTGCGCGGCCGGCGTGGAGGCCCTAAGCGCTGCCGCGCAGATGGACAATTACCCGCTCCCCGCCCGGCGCCTCGTCGCCGACATGACGGACGCCGCCGCGCGCGCGCCCGATCGTGCGCTCTCCTTCCAGGGCGCGCCCGGTGCCAATTCGCATATCGCTTGCGCCGATTACGCGCCGGACGGGCTGCCTCTGCCCTGCTTCAGCTTCGAGGATGCCCTGGACGCGGTGCGCGAGGGCCGGGCCGACCGGGCGATGATCCCGATCGAGAACAGCCTGCACGGCCGCGTGGCGGACATGCACTTCCTGCTGCCCGAATCCCGGTTGCACATCATCGACGAATATTTCCTGCCGATCCGCTATGCGCTCATGAGCGTGGATGAGGCGCCTTTGGTGAGCGCGCTTTCCCATGTGCAGGCGCTTGGCCAGTGCCGCAAATATCTGCGTGCGCGCAATATCCGGCCGATCGTCTATGCCGATACGGCGGGTGCTGCGGCTCTGGTCGCCGAAGTGCGCGAGAGCGGCGCGGCGGCGATCGCCCCGGCCCTCGCCGCCGAACTTTACGGCCTGCACATTCATGATCGCAACATCGAGGACAGCGACGACAATATGACGCGCTTTGTCGTCCTCTCGCGCGAGCCGGCGGTGCCGTCGCGCGATGCGCCGGTGATGACGACCTTCCTGTTCGAGGTGAAGAACGTGCCCGCCGCGCTCTACAAGGCGATGGGCGGCTTCGCGACCAATGGCGTCAACATGACCAAGCTGGAGAGCTATCAGCGCGGCGCCAGCTTCGCGGCCACGGAATTCTATGCCGATATCGAGGGCATGCCGGGTGACCCCGCGGTCGATCGCGCGCTCGACGAATTGCGCTTCCACAGCAAATGGGTGCGCATCCTCGGCAGCTACCGCCAGGCCCGGTCCCGCTCGGTCTGAGTTCTCGACATCATCGGGCGGCGCGCAACGGGCGCCCCTGACCGTCGTCATCCCTGCCTTCGCAAGGATCACGCAGGAACGACGGAATCATGCCTTTGAAATGACTCGGCCTGCCTAAAAAACAGGCAGCCTGCACATCGTGCCCAAAATTTGTGCGCCGCAACGATGTGATGGTTCAAGTCAGGCGCTTTAACGCGTCATTAACAGATTGGCACGGTTCATGCTTGGTAGACCCCGCACACCATACAAAGGGGGTAGCATGAAACTCATCATGGCAATCATCAAGCCGTTCAAGCTGGACGAGGTGCGTGAAGCGCTTTCCAGCCTGGGGATCGCCGGCATGACGGTGAGCGAAGTGAAGGGCTTCGGTCGGCAAAAGGGCCAGACCGAAATCTATCGCGGCGCGGAATACAGCACCAACATGGTCCCGAAAATCAAGGTCGAGGTCGTCTGCGACGATGCCCTCGCGCCTCGTGTCGTCGAAGGCATTCAGCAAGCCGCGAACAGCGGCGCGATCGGCGACGGCAAGATTTTCGTTCTCGACGTCGGTCAGGCCGTGCGGATCCGCACGGGCGAGACCGGCGAAACCGCGCTGTAAGAAAGGGGGATAGAAATGACCTTCGCAAAGAAACTCTGCGGCGCGGCGGTGGCGACCAGCCTCTCGTTGTTCGCAGCATTGCCTGCTTGGGCGCAGGAAGCGGCTGCCGAAGCCGCTCCGGCCGTGCCCAATCCGGGCAACAATGCCTGGATGATGACATCGACCATCCTGGTCCTGTTGATGATCCTGCCCGGCCTCGCCCTGTTCTACGGCGGTCTGACCCGCTCGAAGAACATGATCGCCACGATGACACAGATCGGCGCTGCCGCCGCTCTGGCCATGCTGGTCTGGGTCATGTGGGGCTACGGCCTCGCCTTCGGCCCGGAAGGCAATGAGTATATCAGCTGGGGCAAGTTCTTCCTGGCCGGCATCACACCGGACTCGACCGCAGCCACGTTCACGGACGAAGTGATCTCGGAATATGTGTTCGTTTGCTTCCAGATGACCTTCGCTGCCATCACGATCGCGCTGGTCTTGGGTTCGGTTGTCGAGCGCATGAAGTTCTCCGCTATCATGGTGTTCGCGCTGGTGTGGCTCACGATCGTGTACTTCCCGATCGCCCACATGGTTTGGGAAGCTCGCGGTGTCTTCTTCGTGATGGGAGCTCTCGACTTCGCCGGCGGCACTGTGGTCCACATCAATGCGGGTGTTTCCGCATTGGTAGCGGCGCTGATCCTCGGCAAGCGCAAGGGCTATCCGAACGAGCCGATGCCGCCGCACAGCTTGACTCTGACAATGGTCGGCACCGGCCTGCTCTGGGTCGGCTGGTTCGGTTTCAACGCGGGTTCCGCGCTGGAGGCCAACGGCTCTGCGGCTCTCGCCATGATCAACACCTTCGTCGCGACTGCCTCGGCCGGCATTTTCTGGATGCTCACCGAGCGCGTCATGGGCCACAAGGGTTCGGCGCTCGGCTTCTGCTCGGGCATCATTGCCGGTCTCGTCGCGGTTACGCCTGCAGCCGGTAATTCCGGTCCGTTCGGCGCGATCGTTCTGGGCGCTGTCGCTTCGATCATCTGCTTCTTCTTCGTCTCGAAGGTGAAGCCGGCGCTCGGCTATGACGACTCGCTGGACGCCTTCGGCATCCACGGCATTGGCGGCATTGTCGGCGCTATCGGAACCGGTATCGTCTATTCACCGATTTTCGGCGGCCCTGGTGGCGAGGACTTCGCCATTGGTGGTCAGCTGGTCACGCAGATTTCGGCCGTCGTCGCGACGATCGTGGTCTCGGCCATCGGTACTGCCATCGCGATGTACATTGCGAAGGCGGTCACTGGGCTGCGTGTCAGCACGGAGGTCGAGCAGGAAGGTCTCGATCTCGGCGAACACGGCGAACGCGCCTACAACTGATCAAATTTGGGCGGGACGGCGCAGCATCGCCGCCCCGCCAACCGATGTTCCTCCTGCGAACATGCCTGGGGCCGGTGCCAAGCACCGGCCCTCCTTTCATCGGTCGATTGCACTGTCCTACAGCCGTCGGCGCGTGGCAGTGTCTGCGCTGGTGCTGAACCGGCGGCGCCTGCCGTTCCTTCTCATCGTCCAAAAAATCTGGAAGATTCCGGAGCCGCCTTGCGGCCGCGAACGGACTTTTGCCAATTCACCATGGCTCATACGTGTGAACTTGGAGAATTTAGCGAAGTAAGTCATTGATTTTTCGACAGTCTGTGAGCGGTGTCCTTCGCGCCCGGATCCAATCTTTTGGTTCCGGAGAGAATATGAGCCGTTTTCGCTTGGGCTGGCCGATCTTGAGCGCATAAGTCGGCGTCCCGGACAGAAAAGGACTGCCATGCCGATCGAACTCAAGATCCTCGCCTGGGGTTGCCTGCTCGGCCTCGTCCACATCTTCGCGGCAATCCGGGTCAAGACCTGGCAATATGGCCGCAAGTGGAACACGAGCGCGCGCGATGAGGCGCTACCGCCGCCAGAGGCGATCGTCGGGCGGCTCGCGCGGGCGCAGGCCAATTATTTCGAGACCTTCCCGATCGTCGCGGTGCTGATCCTGCTCGATCATGCCGCCGGTCTGCTGGACCGGTGGACGGCGATCGGCGCGATGCTCTGGCTCGGCGCGCGGATCGTCTATCTGCCGCTTTATGCGCTGGGCACGCCGGTGGTGCGCACGCTCGCGTTCGGCGTCAGCATGGCCGGCATCATCCTGCTGCTGCTCCCGGCGCTGGGTCTGACCTTCTGACGGATCAGCGCGTTCCGGCGGCGAGCGCGTGCATCATCTCGCGGATCGGCGCGATGTCATAGCCGGCGGCTGCGGCGATGTCGGCAATGTCGTCGGGAGCGTCGCCGGCGCGGGCGCGGGCCAGCGACCAGAGCAGGGTGCTGCGCGTGCCGGAGCGGCAATAGCAGAGCGTCTTGCCCTCGCCATTGTTGGCGAGCGCCTCATCCATGGCATCGAGCTGCCACGGCGCGAAGCCGCTGTGGGTCACGGGAATGGCGACATAGTCGAGCCCGGCCGCCCTGGCCGCGGCCTCGATGTCCGGGCCGGCAACCTGATCCGGCGACTCGCCTTCCGGTCGGTTGTTGACGATCAGCGTAACGCCGAGCGCCTTCGCTTCCGCGACCGTCTCGATGCCGATCTGCGGTGCGACGTAGATCGAGGAAGTGAGCTGCTTGAGCATGGGCCGTCTCCGGAAGTCTTCGTCGGGAAGCTGGCTTCCCTACGCCCGAAAACCGGCGCTGCGCAAGCTCAGGCGGCGATGGCCCGCGCCGCCGCCCGCACGCCACTCTTCAGCACGACCGGACGGAACACGACGCTGAGCAACAGTGCCTCGCCGGTCGGCGCGATGCCCGGCGGTGGAATGAGGAGGAAGGCGGCGTCGCCGCCCGTGCAGCGCAGCAGGCCGTTGCCGGCGTCTTCTAGGCCTTCCGGGATGACATGGGCCGGGATGCTGTCCTCGACTGCCTTGGCATCAAGGAAGGCATCCACGGGATGGAATGTCACCTCGTCGACTTGCACCCACTCGGCAATGCGACCCAGCTGGACGCCAGCGGTGAACTGCGCCGCGCCGATCGGCACGAGCGCTTGGTAATAGCCGTCGATGGTCGGGACGGCATCGACATCGACGACGACATGCTCACCAGTGGCCTTCATCAGCATGACGGGCAGCTTGATCGCGCCGACGTCGAAATCCGGCTTGCGCAGATCGAGGCCGAAGCGGCGCGAAGCGAAGATGGAGAGGTTGATCGGCAGGCCATGCTGGCGCAGCTCGCCGGGCAGATACATACGCAGCGCGTTCTTGATGTAGAAGATACCGCGCCGGCGCAGACCGCTGGCGGCCGCCTCGACATCGACGAACTTCAGCAGGTCACCGGAGCCGAGATTGACGTCATGGTCGAAGTTGCTGAGCACGGCGACTTCGCTCTCGACCGGCAGGAACAGCAGGCGCGCAAGCGAGGCGGTCGCCATGCGGCGGCGCACATCGGTGGTGTCGCTGCCGGCCGGGCGCACGACGCCCTGATTGCCGAAGCGGATGAAATCGAGGCACGCGGCCTGGACCGTATCACGCGCCGCGCTCTGCGTGGCCTTCACACCGGCCTTCTCGCGGACCGGCTGACCGTCTTGGTGATAGTCGATCACCGACCCTTGCGCGAGCGTGCAGAGCTGCTCGACGATGGCGATGGACTCGGAGAGGGCATGCAGGATCTTGAGGTCATGGTGGCGCGTATCGGCAAAGCCCGCCTTGTCGAACCCGCTCATGAAAGTCTCGCGCAGCAGCAGGTAGCGGCCGGTGGCGGTCAGGTTCATGCGGGTTGCCAGCATCGGCTCGATGAGGTTCTGCACCGATCCGTTATAGCCCAGATCGACCAGCATCACGCTGTCGCCATCCTGCACGCCGTGGCTGCACAGATGGGCAATGAGCTTGGAGGCGGCGACGCGCGACCGCTCGACGGTGCGCTGGACGTTCTGCGGCTTCAGCACATGCGCCGCAAAAGCCTTCTTCGAAAAGGTCGCCAATCGCTTGGCTTCGTTGCGGTCGTAGTGGAGATGGCGGGCAAGGACTTCCGATGAGCCGGCCTCGAGCTCGGGCAGGAGATACGCCTCGATCGCGGCCTGGTCGATCAGGCCGGCCTGCGCCGCGGTCAGGCGGCTGATCTCGACCATCGCGACCCGGTCGGCCGCGTCCGGATAGCGCGCCAGATAGGCCTGGGCCGGCAGATAGCCGTCGCGTAGCAGGAAGAGGAGCTTGGTCGGCTTCCCGGTCCGCGCTTCCTGCGCGGCGGCTTCCCCGTGCAACCACTCGGCGAACGTGCCGAAAATCGGCCCGAGCACGTCATGGCCGAGTTTGACCGCAGCATCGTCGGAGCGGCGCAGCGCGATGGCCGGGCGATGCGGCTGGCAGGCCGGCTGCGACACGCGCGTGCGCGGATCGACGATACAGGCAGCGCTTGCTTCGAGACGCAGCCTCTGTTCGCTCTCCGCGTCGAACTGCTCGAGGTGACAGCAATGGATGCCGAGCTTGGACGGTGCGACCACGTCCGCCTGATAATTATCGCCGCAATGCAGGATGGTCGCGGGCGAGACCCCGAGATCGGCCAGCACCGGCACGAACAGGCCGGCTGCCTTGGGCCTGCCATATGCGCTGGAGCAGAAGATCCGGTCGATCATCCCCGCGACATCCTCGCCGGCAGCGCGCGAGATCAACGTGCGCAGCTGCGGCTCGGAGAGATAGGTGTCCGAGACGATGATGATCTTGAGACCCTTGGCCTTCGCGGCGCGCATGAGGGCGACGGTCGGCGCGAAGCCGTAGCAATGCTGCGCCTCGGCATCGAGTTCGGCCTGCACCAGAGCGGCGCGGGCGTCGTCTGACCCTGCTGGCAACGCATGCCGGTAGATTTCCTCTATGCTGACCTCGATGCGGTCCTCGATCAGCGGGATGGTGCGGCGTGCGCGCGTCTCGGCCCAGATGCGGGCTTCCATGCCGGAGCCGGCGAGCGGCAGATCGGCGAAGACGTCGGTCGGCAGGTTGCAGTTGCGCCAGAGCAGTGTGTCGAAGCAGTCGAGCGAGAGGATGCGCACGCCCTGCGGCATCTCATCGAGAATGTTGGCGAAATCGAAAGCACGAACGGCGAATGTCATGATGATGCGTTCCCTGCGGGCATTCTGGTCCGGTCCGTTTATTGACGAACAGCGTTAGCAAAGGGTTAAGGGCGCCTCGCGCGGCGGGCCAAATCGCTTTGCCTACCGCCCGAGCTGGCGGCGCAGCCGGTCATTCTCGCGTTCGAGGTCCAGCGCCCAGCTGGCGAGGCCGAAGCGCTTCACATCGACCTGCCGCCAGTAGAGTCCGGGATCGCGCGCGAAGAGCGGCATGTGGAACAGGGCATTGGCGCATTGCGAGGCCATGTCGATGACCTCGGCCAGTTCCTTGAAATAGAATGGCAGCGGGCGCTCGGTGCCGCCCATCGCCGTTGCATGATCAGCGGCCGCGACCTGCCCGGCGACTTCCACGCCACGCTGGAAACGCGCGGTCGCGGCTTCCACATCCCTTTGCGCGAGGCACAGGCGACCCGCGAAGAAACAGGCGGCGATCGTCTTGGTCGCAAGGATCGGCGAGAAGGCGGACCATTCGTCACCGGCAGCCTTGTCGTACCAGGCGAGCGCCTGCGCACGGTCCTCGATCAGTTCGCACAGGCGGCCCGCGAGGAAAGCGAGGGACACGCGCCAGCGCACCACGTGAGGCGGACGATTGCCGCCCTGCGTCGCCGAGAAATAGTCGTCGATGAGATTGAGCACGGCCGGCGCACTGTCGCGCATGCGCAGTTCCAGCACGCGATAGCCGAGTACCGAGAGGGCCGCGCCGCGATCCGCAGAATCGGACCGGGCCTGCGCGATCACATGCTCGGCAAGCGTCGCGAGCTTGATCGGGTCGGCCAGTCGCTCGCCCATCTGTACCATCGTGCGGTAGAGCCAGGGATTGTCATAGGCCGCGCCAAAATCCACCAGCACCGGCACGGCGGCGCCCGTCTCCACGGGAAAGCCCGGATGCGTGTAGGCGTCGCGGTAGGTCGCGCCGTCGAGAGGCTCGGCCGAAGCGGTCAGGAGGAGCCAGTCGCTGTTCGGGCCTGCTAGGTCGATCGGATAGAGCGCCCTGATGCCCTCGACTTGCGCGAAGCGCTGCTCGGGCACGAAGAGCTGCCCGGCGAAGTCCGTCAGCTCTTCCCAGCTCGACGGTGCCGTCTCATCCGTTGCGCCGGCCGGCCAACCGACCATGATGCGGCCGTCGAGGCGCAGCACGCGCGCATATTCGGCCAGCGCGATCTGCCAGTTTTCGGCCGGCGGCTGGAGCGCGACAATCAGGTCGATCGAATTGTCGGCAAGGCCGTCCAGCCTGAACGGCGAATCCACCTCGACCGGCAAATCGGCCGATGCCGTGAACCGATTGCCGCGCGAGAGGGCGGCGAGAATTTCGATGCCGTGCCCCGCATCGACACCGTCGACCAGCACATGATCGCCGGGACGGACGAATTGCGTCGCGAGGGCATAGCGGGCAATCACATTGTCGGCTGGAGCACCACTCGACCGGAGCGGTCCGGCCGAGGCCGACGCTTTGGTACACTGATAATAGCTGGTCTGCGGCAGGCGCCAGTCGTTCCATTCGCCGGACTGACCGATCAGCATGCCGGCCGCGTGGCGGCGCCACCCTGCGGCGAAGAGCGCGCTGTCGATTGTGGCGCGCTCATGCTCGCCCGCGCGCAGCACGAGCGTGTCGAAGGCGGCGATGGATCGCAGGTCCGCAATGGGCCAATCCGCAAGCAGGGCGCCGCCGTCCGGCCTGTCGCCAAGATCGCGCACCTCCATGCCGATCAGCGCCAGTTCCTGCGCGAGCGGCTCGTATATCGTGCGGTCGAGCGTGATGCGGCCGGGGCCCAGGCGCTTGGCGATATCCTGTGCATATTGAATCGACATGACGGTCCCTTCGGGAGCGTTCTTGGTCCCACGTCGCTTATTGAAGAACAGGGTTAGCAAAAGGTTAAAGCCGGCGACCGGGCGAGCGCCGCGTGATCGAGACGCCCGTTACGCAATTGACTTCATGCTGCGCCGCGACATCACGCGCCGGCCCGATCTGATGCCGTTCGTGCGCGACGACATGGGCAAGGCCGTTTGAGCGAATACCGCTCAGCCGATCGCCTTCTCGTAGATCACGTAGCTCCTGTTTATGCGGCTGTCGATTGCCGTGGCGATGGCGTTCATCCCCTGATTGTCCTCAAGGATCCAGCCGATCTCGCCGCGGCTGGATCCGAATTTCTCGACCGCGTCGCGGCGGATATATTCGATCATCATGAAGGCGAGCTGGCTTGCCAGACGGGATGATTGCAGCCGCTGGACGACCCCCATCAGCGGTACGCGCATCGTGCGACACTTGGGCGCGCGCAGCCACCAGAGCAGCTTGGCCCAGTTGAACGGGAAGAGCGAGCCGTTCATGCCCTTGAGCGGTTCGTTGAGGTCCGGCAGCGTCATCATGAAGGCGACCGGTTCGCCGTCCAGCTCCGCGATGCGGATCAGATCCTCGAACACGATGGGCTTGAGCTTCTTGCCCGTGAAGGCGACTTCGCTGTCGGTGATCGGCACGAAGCCCCAATTCTTGCCCCAGGCGTCGTTGAGGATGCCGAGGATGATCGCGGCCTCCTCGTCGAATTTCGACTTGTCGACGCGGCGGACATTGATCCGTTCGTTCTTCTCGCCCGATTGTACGATGCGCTGGATCAGAGGCGGAAATTCCTGCGTGATGTCGAGCTCATAGGTGTTGAGCGTCTTGACCGGCTGGTAGCCCGCCTGCTCGATCCAGCCTTTATAGGCCGGGCTATTGTGCCCCATCATGACCGTCGGCGGATGATCGAAGCCCTTGACCAGCAGGCCGGGCTCTTCCCAGATGGAGAGCGAGATGGGGCCAATCACGCGCGTCACGCCGCGATTGTGCAGCCAGCCCTCGGCGGCATTGATGAGCGCCCGCGCAGCCGTGGCGTCTTTCGCCTCGAACAGGCCGAAATTGCCGGTGCCTGGGCCGAAGCCCTGCTCAGCCGGCATGCCGACGGCGAGATGATCGATATGCGCGCTGATCCGTCCGACGACCTCCTGGCCGCGCCGGGCAAGGAAATATTGATGATCGGCATGCTCGTGGAACGGGTTCTTGCCCGGCGTCAGCAGGCCGTGGACTTCGTCCTTCAGCGGCGGCACCCAATTGGCGTCGTCGGCGTAAATCGCCCAGGGAAGATCGACGAACGCCTTCAGGTCGGCCTTGCCCGACACCGGCGTGATCACTAGATCGGCAGCTGTCACGGCTTCGCCCTTGCTCCGCGCTGGATGGATGGTCAGCACAGAGGAGCTTGGCGTCGACTTGTCAAGCTGCGGCTAGCGGTCGGACGAAATCACATTGCTGCCATGATGTGCGCGCATTTGCGCGCAAGGAAGAGAGCATGAACGCGATCAACAAGAATATTGGCGAGCCTGTCGCCACGAAGGGCAAGGCGCTGGCCGCAACGCCCGACGACACTGCGATGCTGCGCGCCGCCGTCGAGCTGACGCGCGATCTCGTCGTTGCACGCCCGGCCGTTTACTGGGCCGATTTCCTGATTTCCGCCTTGCTTGGCTATGTCGCGCTTGCCGCCGCGATCGTCGCGGACGAGGCTTGGCAGGTCCTGCTGGCGGGGCTGGTCTCGGCGCTGGCTTTCTATCGTGCGACCAGCTTCATCCATGAGCTGACGCATATCCGGCAGGGCGCGCTGCCGGGCTTTCGCTTCGTGTGGAATCTTGTCGCCGGCATTCCGCTGCTCTTCCCGTCCTTCCTCTACGAGGGCGTGCACACCCAGCATCACGCCAAGACGCGGTACGGCACGATCGATGATCCCGAATATCTGCCGCTGGCGCTGATGAAGCCATGGTCGCTGCCGTTGTTCATCCTGGTTGCGGCGCTTGCGCCAGTGGCACTGATTTTCCGCTTTGCCGTGTTGACACCGCTCGGTCTCGCCCTGCCGCCGCTGCGCCGCTTCGTGGTCGAGCGCTATTCCGCGCTGTCGATCAACCCCGATTATCGCCGTCGCGCCCCGGACGGTGATATCAGGCGCATGTGGCTATGGCAGGAAGCCGGGGCGTGCCTCTGGTCGGTCGCGCTGGTCGCGAGCGTCTTTGCGTTCGGCTGGCGCCCTTTGCTGACCTTTCTGATCGTGCTGTCACTGGCAATGGTCATCAACCAGCTGCGCACCCTCGTTGCACATCTCTGGGAAAATGAAGGCGATCCCATGACCGTGACGGGCCAGTTCCTGGATTCGGTCAACGTGCCGCCCCCCTCGCCCTTCGCCGAGATCTGGGCACCGGTCGGCCTGCGCTATCATGCGCTGCATCATCTTCTGCCGAGCATGCCCTATCATTCGCTGCCCGAGGCGCATCGCAGGCTGGTGGCGCATTTGGGCGAGGACTCGACCTATCAGCGTTCCAACTATGATGGGATGATCCCGCTCGTCGCGCGGATTGCCCGGAGTACGATGATCGCGCGCTGAGCTTCGCTACTCTTCCGTCGTGATCAGCACGGACTCGCCCACCAGCAGGAACAGCAGGAACGGCGCCCAGGCAGCGAGGATCGGCGGATAGACGCCGAGATTGCCCATCGACAGCGCGAAATTGTCGGCGACGAAGTAAGCGAAACCAAGCGCCATACCGATGACGGCGCGCACGAACAGCTTGCCCGAGCGCGCAATACCGAAGGCGGCGACCGAGCCGAGCAGCGGCATCAGCAGCGCCGAGAGCGGCCCGGTGATCTTGTGCCAGAGCGACCCCTCAAGCGCGGCAACCGGACGGCCGGACTCGCGCAGCGTGTCGATCGCGTCGCTCAGTTCCGAGAAAGAGAGACCGTCCGGATCGACTGACGACAAGGTGAACTGATCGGGCCGGATGTCCTCACCCACGGTCATCGAGGCGACCGTGCGGCTGCTGCCACGGATCACGTCGAAGATGCGGATATCCTCCAGTCGCCAGTTGGTGCCGGTGAAGTGTCCGCGCTTGGCGTTGATGACGGAGATCAGCCGATCGCCGTGACGATCGTAAATGTCGATATTCTGAATCTTCACGTTCCGTCCGGCGCCGGTGATCGTGCCCGCGCGGATGAGATCCTCGCCGTCGCGCACCCAGATGTTGGACTTGATGCCACGGTCGTCCGGGATGGGGCCAAAATCGGCGGCTTCCCAGGCGGTCAGCGTCGCCGTCGCGCGCGCCACGACCCGCTCGTTGAAGACGAAGCTGATCGCCGCGACGCCGAGGCTCGCGAGCATGAGCGGCGCCAGAATTTGGTGCGCCGACAGCCCGCCCGATTTCATCGCGACCACCTCGCTGTTGGCATTCAGCGTCGCGAGCATCACCAGCGTGCCAAGCAGGACCGAGAAGGGCAGGAAGCGCGCGATGATCTGCGGCATGCGCAGGCTCATATAGCGCCATAGCTCGCCGTCGCCATTGCCCGGATAAGCCAGCACATTGCCGGCCTCGCTGAGCAGGTCGAGCATCTGCAGCACCAGCACCAGCATCGCCAGCATGGCGAAGCAACGCCAAAGGAAGGTCTTGCCGAGATAGAGCGCGAGGGAGCGGGACGGGAAGAAGTTGAGCAGCATCGCCTAGGTCTCCGATGTCCTGCGGTGCCGGCGACTGCTCGCCCAGCGGAATATCGACTTGAGCAGGCTCAGCACCTTGGCGAATTGCCGCTCCAGCGCGCCGATCGGCTGGCCGCCGGGCACATAGGCGGTCTGATAATACATCCACCAGATCAGGCCGCCGAACAGCAGGAACGGCCCCCAGAGCGCCAGGAACGGATCGATCTTACCGAGCGAGCCGACCGATTGCGCGTACTGATTGATCTTGTGATAGGTCACGATGAACACGATCGAGAGGAACACGCCGAGCGCCGAGGTCGAGCGCTTGGGCGGGATCGCGAAGGCGACGGCCGCGAGCGGCAGCAGGAACATCATCGCCACTTCGACCACGCGGAAATTGAAGTTGGCCCAGGCCTGTGCCCGGCCGAGCGGCGTGGTCTTGCTGGAGATGCCGGCCTTGAACAGCTCGGGCAGGCTGAGCTCGACATCGCCGTCGCCACGCCCGCGGAACTGCTCGATCTTCGGCAGATCGATCGGCAGGTCATGGCTGGAGAAGGAGAGGATGCGCGGCTCGCTGAAATTGGGCGCGTTATGGACCAGCACGCCCTCCGAGAGGCGCAGGATGATCGTGTCGGGATCATCCGTGGCGAGAAACTGCCCGCGCGCTGCCGTCACGGCAAGCGACTGGCCCGTCTGGCTCTGCATGCGCGCGAAAATGCCGGTCAGGCGGCGCCCCTCGTCGGCGCTCTGCTCGATGCGGATGGTGAAGTCGCCGCCCAGATTGGTGAACTCGCCGACCTTGATCGAGGCGCCGAGCGCGCCGGAGCGCAGTTCGAAGCGCAACCGCTCATAGGCATATTTGCTGTGGGGCTGGATGAAGCCCACGATCGCGAGATTGAGCGCCGCCAGCACGATCGCGAACATGTACGGTACCTTGAGCAGGCGCGTATAGCTCAGGCCGACGCCGCGCAAGATGTCCAGTTCGGACGAGAGCGCTAGGCGGCGGAAGGCAAGCAGGATGCCGAGCATCAGGCCGATCGGGATGCCGAGACCGAGATATTCCGGCAGCAGATTGGCGAGCATGCGCCACACGACGCTGACCGGCCCGCCTTCCGTAGCGACGAACACGAACAGGCGCTGCATGCGGTCCAGGACCAGCAGCATGGCGGCGATGCAGAGGCTGGCGATCAGCGGCACCGCGATCAGCCGCGCCATGTAGCGATCCAGGGAACTCAACATTGGCGGTCTCGCGACGGTCCTTTGGGCGCGTGTCGACCGGGCGGCCCGACAATCATAAGGTCTCCGGGATCAACTCTTCGGCCGTAAGGCGGTTGCGCCAGAGCCGCAACCTTTGAGTGGCGATCGGCGGTCCGTCTCGGCGGCGCGTGCGATCAATGATCCCGTCCTAGACGGCCGTCGATGCAGCGCGTCGGGTCGCCAGTGCCTCACCAATCGCGTCGGCGAGCTGGCTGACCGTGAATGGCTTGCGCAAGATGGGGAAGCCGGCGATCTGCGCCGCGAGGCCCTTGTCGCCGGCGAAGCCGGTCACGAAGATGACGGGCAGGCCGGTGACGGCGGCGCCGAGCGCCTCGATCATTTCGGGGCCGGACATGTCCGGCATCAGCACGTCCGAGAGGATGAGCGCGATGTCCGGACGACTGGCCAGCAGGTCGGCGGCCTTGGCGGGGTGATTGCAGTCAAGGCCGATATGGCCGAGCGCGGCGAGCGCGGCCATCGTCGAGCGCAGCACACGCGGATCATCCTCCACCACCAGGATGGTGAGTGAGGGCTGGCTACCCTCCAGCAGCGCATCGTCATTGGCGACCGGACCGGCGGCGACGGGCGTCTCGCGAATGGTCGCGAAATCCTGATCGCGGACCATGCGCGGCAGGAGCAGGCGGATGCTGGTACCCTCGCCGGGCGCGCTCCTGATGTCGATCGCACCACGGCACTGGCTGACGAAGCCGAAAATCTGGCTCATGCCGAGGCCGGTGCCCTTGCCGACGGCCTTGGTCGTGAAGAAGGGCTCGAACACCCGTTCCAGCACGTCCGGCGTCATGCCACTGCCGGTATCGGCGACCGTCAGGCAGACATAGTCCCCGGCACTGCACTGGCCGATCTCGCGCTCGGCCAAGGTCATGCACCGGGTGCTGATCGTCAGCGTGCCGCGTCCGTCCATGGCGTCGCGCGCATTGATGGCCATGTTGACCAGCGCACTTTCCAGTTGTGCCCGATCGACCCAGATAGCCCATTCGCCGGCGTCCAGCGCGAGCTCGACCTTGATGCTCGTGCCGATGGCGCGGGCGATCAGATCCTCCATGCCGGCGATCAGCGCGTCGATATCCAGCCGGTTCGGCAGCAGCGGCTCGGCGCGGGCGAAGGCGAGCAGCCGCTCGATCAGCGCGGCAGCATGATTGGCGCCCTCGATGGCGCTGTCGAGATGCGTCGCGGCCTTGGTCGGGTTCCTCGCCAGCGTCCGCCGCGCGACGTCGATACCGCCGATCACGACGGCGAGCATGTTGTTGAAGTCGTGCGCAATGCCGCCGGTGAGCTTGCCGAGCGCTTCCATCTTCTGGAGCTGGCGCAAGCTTTGCTCGGCCTGGAGCCGTTCCTCCATTTCGCGCTGAAGCCTGGCATTGGCTTCGCGCAGCTGCTCGGTCCGCTGCAACACGGCGACTTCGAGATCGTCGACACGGGCCGCCTCGGCAGCGGCGAGGCGGCGCGCGAAGATACGTTCGTTGAGCGCGCTGTTGGCGAACCAGAGCGCCGCGGCAGCGGCGGCCAGCATGCCGAGGCCGATGATCCCGTAGCTGTCGTTCAGCCGATCGACGCGATATTCCGAACTCTCGACCTGAAGATTGTGCCGCGCCCGCTCCCGTTCGGCGAGATCGACAATCGCCTTCAGCGCGTCGGCGATGCCGCGCACCGAGGCTTCCTTGCGCGTCGCCTCAAGCTGGCCGAGCGCGCCCAGCGCCTGATCGTAGCGGACGCGCAGCGCAATCTCGGTGAGCGTGGCGCCGCGCTCGGTCATGGCGGCGCGCAGCTCGGCGACGGCGTTGCGCTGCTGGGCGTTGTTGCGTGTCGAGCGCTCGAGCGCGACGAGCTCGCGTTGTGCCGTCGCCCACTCGTCCTGGAACTGCCGGCCGACCGCGGCCTCATGGCTCAACACATAGCGGGCGAGCAGGGTCTCGGCATTGCCTATCTTGGCCTCGACCGTCTTGGCCTGCAGCATCACCTGATAGCTGTGGCGCTGGAGCGCGATGGCGCGGTCGCGCTGCTCCGATGCGTTATCGGCCAGATAGATGAGGAAGCCGAGCGCCGCTGCGAAGATGATGGCCAGCACAAACGGCACGAACCGCCGCCAGCGCGGCAGATCGTCTGCTGCGTCGTCGAGGCCTGCTGCGTCCTCTGCCATGTCACTTGCCGGTCTAGACCAAGGGCCCACCAGGGGGAAATCCTAAATGACAGACTTTCACATGCTGACGGGTCTGGTTCGGCTCATCCGGGAATGACACCGGTCGATCGTCCGGCGGCCGCGAAGATGTCGAGGATCTGGCCGACCTGCTCGCTCGAATGCTCGGCGCAGAGCGAGCAGCGCAGCAGGAACCAGCCGGCGGGCGTTGCGGGCGGGCGGGCCATGTTTACATAGAGGCCGAGTTCGAGGAGCGCCTGCCACATCGCCACGGCCTGGGTCTGGTCGGTGAGGATGACGGAGATGATCGCCGATTGCGCCGTCTCCGTGCCGAGATTGAAGCCCATGTCCCGCAGCCCCTTGTGCAGGCGGCGGCTGTTCTCCCAGAGATGCGCCCGCTTCTCGCCGGCATGCATGAGCTTGCGGATCGAGGTGGCGGCGGTCGCCACCACGCTGGGCGGCAGCGATGCGGTGAAGATATAGGGCCGGGCCGCGAAGCGCATCACCTCGAATTTCGGATGGTCCGAGACACAGAAGCCACCGACCGTGCCGACCGACTTGGAGAAGGTGCCGACGACGAAATCGATCTCCTTCTCGACGCCCTGCTCCTCATAGACGCCGCGGCCATGCTTGCCGAAGAAGCCCATGCCGTGCGCCTCGTCGACGAGGATCATGCAATTGGGGTGCTTGCGCACCGCCGCGACCATGTCCGGCAGGGGGGCGACGTCGCCCAGCATTGAATAGACGCCTTCCAGCACGACGAGCTTCTGCGCCTCGGCGGGCAGGCGGCCGAGGCGCTTGTCCAGATCCTCCACGCTGTTGTGGCGGAAGCGGACGATCTCGGCATTGCCGAGGAAGCAGCCGTCATAGATGGAGGCGTGGCTGTCCGCGTCGATGATCACATAGTCGCCCTTGCCGGCGAGCGTGGAGATCATGCCCAGATTGGCCTGATAGCCGGTCGAGAAGACCATGGCGCTGCGGGTTCCGTAGAACTCCTTGAGCGCATCCTCGCATTCCTTGTGGCCCTGATAGGTGCCGTTGAGCACGCGCGAGCCGGTCGTGCCGGAGCCGAACTCGTCGAGCGCATCCTTGCCGGCCTGCACGACGTCCGGATCGAAGGTCATGCCCATATAATTGTAGGTGCCGAGCAGGATCGTGTCCTTGCCGTTGATGACGGCGAGGGTCGGCGACTTCACTTCGCTCATGACGATCGCATAGGGATCGCGCACGCCCGTCGCGAGCAAAGCGGCGCGCTCGGCCAGGATGCCGTCGAACTTGGAGAAGAGGTCCGTTTCCGCGCCCGCATCCCGCATCGTGGTGGCGCTCTGCTCGATCACCTCGCCCATCGTCTCAGCCCTCCGCGCGCAGCTTGAGTACCGCATCGACCAACTGGCCGATCGTCTCGATCTCCGCCTGCATGTTCATGGTGATGATGATGTCGAACTCGTCCTCGATGGCGGCCACGAAATCCATCACGGTCAGGCTGTCCCACTCCAGATCCTTGGCGAAGCTGGTGCCATCTGCCAGCGTGACGCCCTTCTTGTTGAAGGGCTCGATCTGCGCGGCAACCTGCGCGAAAACGTCCTGACGGTCCGACATCATGTCTCTTTCTGTGATGGCCTGGGGGCTTTCCGATGCGGAATGCCCCCACCGGCCGCCACATGGCAAGGGAATAAGGCGGGATTCGGGCATGATTGCGGACGAGCCGCCGATTTGGGACGCACATGAAAACGCCTCGACCGTTTCCGGCCGGGGCGCTCCTCATCAATTAAGGGACTGGCTGGCGTCAGACGAAGCTGACGGCCGTCTTGCGGCGGCGCATTTGCATGCCGACCAGGCCGAGACCGCCGACCATCATCGCCCAGGTCGCCGGCTCCGGCACCGGCGGGGTCGAAGGGGTGTAGGTGTAGAACAGGAGATCCTGCTTACCCTCGACCCACTTCTTGTGCTTGCCCGAGCGCTGATAGTAGCCGTCGCTTGTGGCGACGAAGAACTCGTAGGTGCCGTGCGTCAGAGCCTCGCTGCTGTTGAACAGCGAGTTGGCGGTGTTGATGTAGCTGTCCAGGCCGTAGGAGGTGACCTTGAAGTCGTCATGCTTCAGATCGAAGATGTCGCCCAGAGTCTCGTAACGCAGCTCCCAGATGGCGAGCTGGAGTGCGACCTCGGTCGAAAGATTGCCCGAGCCGCCATGCGTGCCGAGCAGGTTCGAGATCAGATCGGTGCGGGTTTGCGCGCTGGAGCCGTAGAAGCCGCCGAGATAGTCCTTGAGCGAAACGACGTCGAACAGGCCGGTGCCCGAGCGTTCGGTCAGTTCGATGCAATAAGCGAGGAAGCTGGTGTCGACACCGTCGAGCTCGCCCGTGACCTGCTGCGGCGCCAGGTGGGCGCTGTAGCTGTTTGAATCATTCTTTACGGTGCCCGAAGGCGAACCGGCGAGCGTGGAAATGCTCGTGATTTGCAGAACGCTGGCGGCATTCGCGCCAGTGACGGCACTCATTGCGGCAGCGCCAGCAGCGATGGAAAGAAAAACTTTTCTCATGGTTTTCCCACTTCGTTAAATTGATAATTTGTTCTGGTGGGATATTGTGAAATATAAAACGGGATTAACCTTATAATCCAAGCGTTAACCTCGAAAATTCGGGCAATTTCAAGGAGCTTACTAAAAAATGTGGTAAATTATCTTGGTTAATTCGTCTTTTGGCCCTCGTGAGGGCTTCCCGCCGGCGCTAATGCTTGTCGCGGGCAGGCCGAGTCGCACCCGCCTTATCCGTGCGGGGCGTGGACGGCATGGATCATCGCCGATTGTTCTTCTGGTTTGCCGGAAAGCGAACTTCCCTGATCCGCCGCACTTGATATGTCGGAGCGGCTGCGCGATGCGACGCGGCCCTGCTTCGAGCGTGATGCGCCAATGACCGAGACGTCCGAACCCGCTTCTCCCTTCAGCCTGCCGCTGTTCCGGTCGGTGTGGATCGCCAGCCTTGCCTCCAATTTCGGCGGGCTCATCCAGTCGGTCGGCGCCTCCTGGACGATGACCGGCATGGGCGCGTCCGCCGAGATGATCGCGCTGGTGCAGTCCTCCATCAGCCTGCCGATCGTGCTGCTCTCGGTCTGGGCAGGCGCGGTGGCCGACAATCTCGACCGCCGCAAGGTGATGCTCTGCGCGCAGGGTTTCATGCTGCTGACCTCGCTGGCGCTGGCCGCGGCGGCCTATGCCGGGATCCTGACGCCCTGGACGCTGCTGATGTTCACCTTCCTCATCGGCTGTGGCACGGCGGTGAACGGCCCGGCCTGGCAGGCGTCCGTCGGGGACATGGTGCCGCGCCCGATGCTGCCCGAGGCTGTGGCGCTGAACAGCATGGGCTTCAACATCGCGCGGAGCGTCGGCCCCGCTATCGGCGGCGCGATCGTCGCCGCGTTCGGCGCGTCGATCGCCTTCCTCACCAATGCGATCACCTATACCGGCCTGATCTTCGTGCTTGGTCGCTGGAAGCCCAACCTGCCGCCGCGCACCTTGCCGCGCGAGCGGATCGGCCTCGCGATGCTCGCGGGCGTGCGCTACGTCCGGCTCTCACCCTCGATCCGCAACGTGCTGGTGCGCTCGATCGTCTTCTGCGTGCCGGCCGCCGCCGTGCCCGCGATGATGCCGCTGGTGGCGCGCGATCTTATCGGCGGTGGACCGCTCACCTTCGGCCTGCTGCTCGGCGGCTTCGGCATCGGCGCGGTCTGCGGTGCGCTCAGCAGCCGGCATCTGCGGCGCACCCTGTCGACCGAGCAGATCGTGCGGATGGCCTCCGCCGCGCTGGCGGTGGGCGCGACGGCGACCGGGCTGCTCGGCTATCTCATCCCTACGCTGATCGCGCTCGCCGTGGCCGGTGCCGGCTGGGTGCTGGCGCTCTCCACCTTCAACGTGGAAGTGCAAATGGCCTCGCCGCGCTGGGTGGTGGCGCGCGCCCTTGCGCTCGCGCAGATGGCGGCATTCGGCGGCCTCGCGACGGGGAGCTGGCTGTTTGGCGTGATTGCCGATCAGCAGGGCGTCACGGTCTCGCTCTGCATTGCGGGCGGCGTCTCGCTCATCTGCATCGCCGTCGGCTTCGTCTCGCCCCTGCCGACGGTGGAGGATCTCGATCTCGCGCCGTTCGAGGGCTGGAGCGAGCCGGACACAGCGATCCCGGTCGAGCCGCGCAGCGGGCCGATCGTCATCACCATCGAGCATCGCGTGCCGGAGGCGAACATCCCGCTCTTCCTCATCGCCATGAACGAGCGCAAGCGCATCCGGGGCCGCGACGGCGCCAGCGCCTGGACGCTGATGCGCGATCTCGGCGATCCGCAGCTCTGGGTCGAGCGCTATCATGTGGCGACCTGGCTCGACTATATCCGCCACAACAAGAGGCGCACCAATGCCGATCAGGCGAACAGTGCGGAGCTGCGCCGGCTACGGGTTGAGGGCTATGAGCCGGTCGTCCATCGCCGGCTGGAGCGGCAGACCAGCTCCATCCCGACGACGCGCGGCCCCGATCCGCGCGAGCTCGACGCGATGACCGACCCGACGCGCTCGACCTGAGTTTAGCGGAGCAGACCCTTGGCGCGGTAGGCAGCGGCTGTGGAGGCGAGGCCCTCCTCGGTCGCGATCGCCGGGGACCAGAGCGCCGCCGGAGGCTGGAGCGCGGTGCTGGAGACCCAGTCCTCATGACAGAAATAGGCGGCGCGATCGGGCGTCAGGCGCGCCTTGTCGCCGCGCAGCAGCCGGTCGATCCGGGCGCCGAGGCGGACCAGCGGCGAGGGCATGGCAAAGGTGCGCACAGAGCGGCGGCCGACCGCGCGGCCGATCGCCTGCGCGAACTCGACATGGCTCCAGCCGGTCGGGCGGGTATCGTCCACCTCATAGGTGGCCTGGTATGTTTCGCCGCCTTCGCGCTCGGCCAGGAGCATTAGAAAAGCCGCAAGATCATCGACATGGATGACCGAAAGGCGTCCGCCCGGCGGCAACAGCACCAAGCCGCGCGCCGCCATCTGGAACAGCTCCAGCAGCTCGGCATCGCCGGGGCCGTAAATGGCCGGCGGACGGACCATCGTCCAGTCGAGCGGGCTGACCGACACATGGCGCTCGGCTTCCGCCTTTGACCAGCCATAATCGGAGAGCAGCGGCTCGCGCGCGGCGAGGGACGACACATGGACGAGGCGCCAGATGCCTGCGCCAACGGTCGCGGAAACGAGATTGGCCGTCCCTGTCGCGTTACCCGCTTCGAACGCGGCACGATTGGGCGCGTTGACCATCCCGGCGATGTGGATGACAGCATCAGCGTCGCCGACGAGGCGGTCCAGCGCGGCGTGATCCTCAAGCGATCCGGCGATCCATTCGATGCCGTCACGGGCTGGCTGCGGGCGGCGGGCGAGCGCGCGGACCCGATGTCCTGCGGCGAGCGCCTTCTCCAGCAACGCCTTGCCGACGAAGCCGGTACCGCCGGTGATCGCGAGGAGGCTCAGAGCAGCACCATATAGTCGCGGTGGACCATGGCGACGCGGGGCGAGCCCCCGAGCACAGCCGCGACCTCGTCGCTGCGCTTGCCGATGATCCGCTCGGCATCGCTGCTGTCATATTGGGCAAGGCCGCGCGCGATCAGGACGCCGTCCGCATCGCTGATGTTGATGACGTCGCCCCGCGCATAGATGCCGCTGGTGCCGGTGATGCCGGCGGGGAGCAGGCTGCGCCCCTGCTTCAGGGCATTGGCCGCTCCCGCATCGACCACGAGAAGGCCCTTCACGGTCAGCCGCCCGGCGAGCCAGCCCTTGCGCCCGCCGCGTCGTTTGGCTGCGCGAAACAGCGTGCCCCGCCCGCTCGATTGCCAGGCGCCGAGGGGCGCGTCGACCTTGCCCGAGATGATGGCGAGATGCGCGCCCGCGCCGGTCGCGATCTGCGCCGCCTGCAGCTTGGAGATCATGCCGCCGGATCCCATGCCGGAGGCGGAATTGCCGTCCGCCATGCCCATGACATGCGCGTCGATCTTCTCGACCACGGGCACGATCGTCGCATCGGGGTCGCTATGCGGATTGGCCGTGTAGAGCCCGTCAATGTCGGAGAGCAGCACCACCGCGTCCGCCCGCGCCGCCTGGCCGATCCGCGCGGCGAGCCGGTCATTGTCGCCGAAGCGGATTTCCTCGGTCGCGACGCTGTCATTCTCGTTGACCACCGGCACGACGCCGAGGCCGATCAGGCGATCGAGCGTGGCGGAGGCATTGAGATAGCGGCGGCGGTCCTCGAGATCGCCCAATGTCACCAGCATCTGCGCCGCGGCGATATTGTGCGTGGCGAGCAGGTCCGCCCAGACCTGACTGAGCGCGATCTGGCCGACGGCGGCGGCCGCTTGCGCATCCTCCAGCGTCGCGCGCCCACCCTTCGGCAATCCCAGCCGCCGCGCGCCCAGCGCGATCGCGCCCGATGAGACGACGACGATCTGCTGCCCCGCCGCGCGCCGTGCCGCAATCTCGGCGACGAGGCTCTCGATCCAGCCACGATGCACGGAACCGTCCGGCGCCACCAGCAGCGCGGAGCCGACCTTGACGATGATGCGGCGTGTGGTGGTGGGGGGAAAACCGGTGAGGGAGTCGGTCATGGCGATTAGCCCCTCCTCTTCAGAGCAGGGGTTGGGGTGGTGTATGGACGGTGCGAGTGATCGCTGCACGAGCGATGCTGCCGCATCGCCACCACCCCCTGCCCCTCCTCTGAAGAGGAGGGGGGTATGCGGATCATCAAATCGGCGACCATGGCTTGTCCCCCGCCGCGCCGTCCTCTTCGTCCTCGTCGTCCGCTGCGGCGGCCTCGCCCAGCAAAGGAATGATCGCATCGAGCAGCTTGCCGACGCCCTCGCCGGTCGCGCCCGAGATGATGAACGCCTTGCCCGCCCCGGCCTTCTTGAGGTCCTTGGCGATGTCCTTCATCAACTCGTCGCCGAGCAGGTCGCCCTTGTTGAGCGCGATGATCTGCGGCTTCTCGTCGAGGCCCTCCCCATAGGCTTCCAGCTCGCCCTGCACGATGCGCCAGGCCTCGACTGGATCGTCGGCCGTCGCGTCGATCAGGTGGATGAGCACGCGGCAGCGCTCGATATGGCCGAGGAACCGGTCGCCGATGCCGGCGCCTTCCGCTGCGCCTTCGATCAGCCCCGGAATGTCGGCGAGCACGAACTCGCGATGCTTGTGCAGCACCACGCCGAGCTGGGGCTTGGTGGTGGTGAAGGCATAGGCGCCGACCTTCGCCTTGGTGTTGGTCACCTGATTGATGAAGGTCGACTTGCCCGCGTTCGGCATGCCGACGAGGCCGACATCGGCGAGCAGCTTCAGCCGCAGCCAGACCCAGCGCTCCTCGCCCGGCCAGCCGGTGCCGTGCTGGCGCGGCGCGCGGTTGGTCGATGTCTTGTAGCTCGCATTGCCGCGCCCGCCGTCGCCGCCGCGCAGCAGGGTGATGCGCTGGCCGACCTCGGTGAAGTCGGCGAGGACGTCGCTATAGCCCTCCTCGTCGGGGTCCGAGATCACCTGCGTGCCGACCGGCACCTTGATGACGAGATCCTCCCCACCCGCGCCGGTGCGATCGCCGCCCTCGCCATGGCCGCCGCGCGGTGCCTTGAAATGCTGCGTGTAGCGGAAGTCGATGAGCGTGTTCAGCCCGGCGACCGCCTCGAAGATGATGTCGCCGCCCTTGCCGCCATTGCCGCCATTGGGTCCGCCATATTGGATGTATTTTTCGCGCCGGAAGCTGACAGCCCCCGGCCCGCCCGCGCCCGAGCGAATGAAAATCTTGGCCTGATCGAGAAAATGCATGGCGGCCACATAGGGATTTTGCCGGGAAAGGTGAAGTGCGGCGTCCCGTGCCTCGGTTTTCTTGGCCGGACCGTCATGCTAGGGCGCTGACGATCTGGACGGAGGCTGGTCTTTGACGGTCATTGCAGCACGGCGATACAAGGGCGGCACGGCGGTCGAGGATGTCGACATTCACGGCGCCTGTCCGCCGCCGGCGACGGGCGAGTTCGTCTGGATCGGCCTGCAGGAGCCGACGCCGGAAGAGCTCGAGACGGTCGGCCGGTGCTTCGGCCTCCACCCGCTGGCACTCGAGGATGCGCGCCGGGCCATCCAGCTCCCCAAGGTGGAGCAATATGGCGACCAGCTCTTCCTCATCCTGCGCACCGCGCATCTGGAGGGTGAGCATATCGCTTATGGCGAGACCTCGATCTTTATGGGGCGCGGCTTCATCGTCACCGTCCGGCACGGATCGGCGCGCGCGCACAGCGAGCTCCGCGCGAAGCTGGAGAGCGCGCCCGCCGCGCTGGCGCACGGGCCGGACTATGTGCTCCACTCGATCCTCGATTTCATCGTCGACGGCTATTATCCGATCGTCGAGACTCTCGAGGAGCAGGCGCTGGCGATGGAAGCCCATGCCGGCGACAGCTTCCTCGACCGGGCGATGATCCGCCGCATCTTCGCCATCCGGCGGGAAGTGGTCCGCTTCCAGCGCATCCTGGGCGTCATGACGGACGTGGCCTCGCGGCTGGTCAACGTGACCTTGCCGCACCTCGATGCCGACATGATTCCCTATTTCCGCGACGTGCAGGACCATGTCCGGCGCGCCGAATATCGGCTCTCGGGCCTGCGCGAGATTCTGACCTCGGTGGCGGAGACGAGCAGCCTGCTCGAGCAGCAGCGACAGGGCGACATCACCCGGCAGCTCGCCGCATGGGCCGCGATCCTCGCCGTGCCGACGGCGGTCGCCGGCATCTATGGCATGAACTTCGACTTCATGCCGGAACTGCGGTGGAAATATGGCTATTTCTTCATCGTCAGTGTCATGGCCTCGGTCTGCATCGGGCTCTATGTGCGTTTCCGGCGCGCGGGCTGGTTGTGATCCCATGAGCATTGCCCCGATCATCGAAACCGAGCGTCTGCGCCTGCGCCCGCATGTCCGCGCCGATTATGCGGCGATGAAGGCACTCTGGCAGCATCCGGCCACGTTCCGGTTCATCGGCGGCGTCGCGCAGGACGATCAGGCGATCTGGTTCCGCTTGCTGCGTTATGGCGGCATGTGGCCGCTGCTCGGCTTCGGCTTCTGGGCATTCGAGGACAAGGCGAGCCGTGCCTATCTGGGCGAGGGCGGCCTGCTCGACGCGGCACGCGGCGTCGAGGCGCTGGAGCATATGCCCGAGGCGGGATGGGCGCTGGCGCCGGACGCGCATGGCAAGGGCCTGGCGACCGAGGCGATGCAGGCCATTCTCGCCTGGACCGATGCCAATCTCCACGTCACCCGAACCGGCTGCCTCATCAATCCGGGCAATGATGCCTCGTTCCGCGTTGCGGCCAAGCTGGGCTATGAGGAGGCCGAGCGATTCGACTATCAGGGCAAGCCGAACGTGCTGCTGTGCCGGGAGCGCCGGGGCTAGGCGCTCAGGCGGCCATCACGCTGGCGTCGCGATACAGCTCGTCCGCCACGTCCGGTCGCATGTCGATCTCGCCGCTGTCCTCGAAGACGACCGTGAGGACGTCTTGCCCGCGCGCCGCGCTGTGGACACGAACGAAATCGCCGGTCGGGCGAAAGCCGAGCTTGCGCAGGACGCGGGCCGAGGCCGGATTGTCCACGGCATGGCGCGCCAGGATCTGGCGGTGGCCCATGGCCCGCGCGGCATGGACGAGCGCGCGGGTCGCCTCGGTCGCGAAGCCGAGACCCCAATAGGGGCGCGCGACCCAATAGCCGAGCTCGACGCCGCCATCCTCGCCGGGTTGCAGGCCGCAGCCGCCGATCAGCCGCGGCGTGCCACGGGTGCGCAGGAAGCTCAGCAGATGCGGATGCCGGGGATCGATCGGCATGGCGAGAAACTGCTCGGCATCGGCAACCGCATAAGGGTGCGGCACGCGCGCGAGATTGCGCGCGACATCATGGTCATTGAGCGCGGCGCTGAGCGCCGCGGCGTCGTCCTGCCAGCCGGGACGCAGCAACAGTCTGGAAGTGCGGGCAAACATCTTGAAGTCTCTCCTGTACGCCCGGCTCGTGCCGTGCGTTGATGACGATTTGGCGACAGGCTTCAGACCCCCGGCCCTTGCTGACGCAATTTCGAGCCGGATGGAGTCATCCAGCTGCTCGGAAATCGCGGCAACACATTTTCAGGCTCTTTCCGGTTCCATCGGAACCGGGACTTGCCTGTTGGCAAAACGGGTTTCAGCCGGTCTGGATCCAGGGGAGACAATAAAAAAAAGGGAGGAGGGGCGATCCCTTCTCCCTTGGTGTCAGGTGAGCCGGCGAACCGGCTACCCAAGGGATCGTCCCGCTGGACGATCCCCGTGACCGTCCGATTATTCCGCGGCTTCCGCCATCATGTCTACCGACACATATTTGCGGCCGAGCTTGCCATCGTGGAACACGACGCGGCCTTCGCTCAGCGCGAACAGCGTGTGGTCCTTGCCGATGCCGACATTGCGGCCGGGGTAGAAACGGGTGCCGCGCTGACGGACGAGAATATTGCCGCCGAGCACCGTCTGGCCGCCGAACTTCTTCACGCCAAGGCGCTTCGATTCAGAATCGCGACCGTTGCGCGACGAACCGCCAGCTTTCTTATGTGCCATGGTCTATACTCCTCGAATTCTTGCTAGCGGCTCAGGCTTCGGCTTCAGCCGGTGCAGCCTCGGCCTTCTTGGCGGCAGCCTTCTTCTTCGGCGCTTCGCCGCCGATCGACAGGATCTTGAGGATCGTGTGCTGCTGGCGGTGGCCGTTGCGACGGCGATAATTGTGGCGGCGACGCTTCTTGAAGACGATGACCTTCTCGCCCTTCGCCTGTGCGATGATCTCGGCCGAGACGGCAAGACCCTTGCTGTCCTTGATCTCGGAGCCTTCGCCCGCGAGCAGGACGTCGTCCAGCGTGATGGTGTCGCCGGCTGCGCCAGCGAGCTTCTCGACGACGATCTTGTCTCCGGCGGCGACGCGATACTGCTTGCCGCCCGTACGCACGATAGCGAACATGGGCCTAACTCTTCTGTTCAAATGCTTGGCGCAAGCGATATGGCACAGCCAGAGCTGCCCGCGCGGGAAAGTGGCCCCTTAGTGAGGCTCTGCGATTCTGTCAACGACGCAAATCCGGCTTTTCCGCCTGAAAAGCGACTCAGTCGGTTGCGGGCACCGGTCCCTCATAGCGCCCGCGCGGCCGGATGAGCGAGCCGGTCGTCACCTGCTCGATGGCGTGGGCGACCCAGCCGATGCTGCGGGCAAGCGCGAAGAGGATGAAGGGGGCGTCCGCCGGCAGGCCGAGGTGGCGGGTCAGGGTGCAGAGCGCGAAGTCGATGTTCGGTGCCCGGCCGGTCGCGTCCAGCGCGGCCGCGCGCAAGTCGCTCATCAACGGATCGACCGGGACATGCTCCAGCAGCGCAAGGCCGCGCGCGTCGCCTTGCGGATAGAGCGGGTGACCGAAGCCTTGCAGCGATTGGCCGGATGCCAGCCAGCGGGCGAGGGCTGCTTCGGCGCCGTCGATCTGCGCCTGCCGGATGAGCATGGCGAGCGAGGCGGCCGCGCCGCCATGATGCGGGCCGGAGAGGGTGGCGAGGCCGGCGAGCAGGCAGGCGGGAATCGAGGCGCCGGTCGAGGCGGCGACGCGCACCGCAAAAGTGGAAGCATTGAGCTCATGATCAGCAAGCAGGACCATCGCGCGGCGTAGCAGATCGTCGGCGGGCGCATCGACCGCCCAATGCGCGGCGAGGCGCGCATGCAGCGGCCTGTCGTCATTGGCGAGGCCGAAGCCGGTGGCTAGCCGGGCGACGGCCTTTGCGCCATCGGTGCCGAGCTGCGCGGGTGAGCGCCCAAGGCTTGCCGGGCTGCTCTGTGCGCTTGGAGCAAGCGCCATGAAGGGGCCGGCGGGCGGCAGCGACGGCGCATCGTCGCGAAAGCGTGGCGGCGCCGGCAGATCCCAGAGCAGGGCGGCAATCTCTTCGAGCGAAGCAGTCTCCGCCAGCAGTTGGGCATCTTTCCCCCGAAAGATGAGACGCTCGCGCGCGACGGTAGAAATCCGGGTAGGCAGCGATGGCTCGCCCCAGGCGATCGCGCTCGCCGCAATGGCGCCTGCCTTGCGGCCACGCCGTCGGCGGTCCGTCAACCGCTCGATGTCCGCCGCCGCATAGAGGCTGCGGCGTGGATCGGCCTCGTCCGGCCGGGCACCGATCAGGCCCCGGCTCACATAGGCATAGAGCGTCTGCGCGCGCACGCCGAGGCGCTCCAATGCCTCGGCCCGGCCGATCCACTGGCTCATGATTGATTATATTGATCAAGATTGATGAACATCCTTCCCTGCATCATGTCGGCGGCCGTCAACGTCAAGAAGGAAGTGGCCATGAGCAGTGGACTGGACGATGTGATCGCGGCGGATACGCGACTGTCTGATGTGGACGGCGCAGCGGGGCGGCTGGTGATCCGCGGCCATAGCCTGGCCGATCTGGCGGGCCGCTGGAGCTGCGAGCGGGTGATTGCGCTGTTGTTCGCGGACTTCTTCGATGACCTGCCGGGTGAGGCGGCGTTGCGGGCGCGGCTCGGCGAGGCACGGCGCGACGTGCAGGCGCGCCTGTCCGGCCTGCTGCCGGAGCTCGCCTCGCACGGCGCCTGTGATGGCCTGCGCGCCGGCATCGCCTTGTTGCCCGATGGTCATGGGCTGGACGATGCGTTGCGACTGGTGGCGGCGCCAGCTGTGCTCATCCCCGCCATCCTGCGTCTGCGGGCCGGGGAGAGGCCGCTGGCGCCCGATGCCAGCCTGCCGCACGCGGCGGACATGCTGCGCATGCTCTCGGGCGAGATCTCGGTGGCCAAGGCATCGGCCCTGGAGACCTATCTCGCCGTCGTCTGCGATCATGGCCTCAACGCCTCGACTTTCGCGACGCGCGTCGTCGCCTCGACCGGTGCAGGGCTCACCTCCAGCGTGCTGGCCGGTCTCGGCGCCCTCAAGGGTCCACTCCATGGCGGCGCGCCCGGGCCGGTGATCGAGATGCTCGATGCCATTGCGGACCATGGCGATGCCCGCGCCTGGCTCGGCGATCTGGTCCGCTCCGGCGAGCGCATCATGGGCTTCGGCCATCGTATTTACCGGGTGCGCGATCCGCGCGCCGATGCGCTCAAGGCGGCCGTGCGGCGGCTTGCCGGGAATGGCGATAATGCGCGGCTGCGCTTCGCAGAGCTGGTCGAGGCCAGCGCCCTCAGCGTGCTGCGCGAGCTCAAGCCGCATCGCCCCCTCCAGACCAATGTCGAGTTCTACACGTCTTTGCTGTTGGAAGCGGTCGGCTTTCCGCCCGACGCCTTCACCGGCGTGTTCGCCGCCGGGCGCATGACCGGATGGCTGGCCCATGCCCGCGAGCAGGCGCTGACCGGGCGGCTGATCCGTCCCAAATCGCGCTATGTCGGCCCGGATGTGGACATGGCGGCCTGAGACCCGTTGAAGCCCCGCGCAGCGGCGCCTACATGCCGAGGATCATGTTGCGCCGTCTCGCTGCCTTTCTCGCCCTGTTCGCCCTCGCACCGGCCACGACCGAGGCGCAGACGCGCGCGACCTATCCCTCGCTCACCAAGCGCCCCGCCGAATCGCGCGACCGTGAGGCGCCTGCGCCCAAGCCGGTCGAGGCCGCGCCCGCCGATCCGGCCCTGACGGCCGAAGTCGCCAAGCTCGGCCAGCAGGCCGACAGCGGCGAAGCGGCTTTCCGTCAGCAGATCGCACAGGGGCGCTCGACCGTCTCCGCCGCCTCCAGCGCCGCACCGAACAGCGAGGCCTGGGTCTCGGCGCAGATGGCGATCAGCATGCTGGACAGCGCGCGCTACGACAGCGTGGCGGCGATGGCGGGGCTGGATACGCTCTACATCAGCCGCCAGGACAGCACGGACGTCGCGCGCGTGACGGCCGACCTCGCGACGATCGAGCCGGTGCGCTCGCGCGCCCTCGCGGCGGTCGATGCCCAGAACGATGCACTGGACGCGCTGCGAAAGTCGCTGCGCCAGCCCTGAGGGATTGTTACGCCGAGCGCGCCGCGTGGAGCGCTTCGGTATGCTCGGCGCCTTCGCGCACATAGCCCTTCACGCCGCGCTGCATGCCGAAGATGTCGGCCTCGCTCAGCTCGCGCATGAACTTCGCCGGGCGGCCGCTCCAGAGCTGGCCGGAGGGCATCTTCTTGTTCGGCGTCAGCATCGCGCCCGCCGCCAGCATCGCATCGCCCTCGATCTCGCAGCCGTCCATGACGATGGCGCCCATGCCGACGAACGCACGGTCATGAAGGATGCAGCCGTGGACGAGCGCCATATGGCCGATCAGCACATCGTCACCGATGATCGCGGGATGGCCGCCGTCGCCATAGTCGGACTCGACATGGACGACGCTCAGGTCCTGGATGTTCGAGCGCGCGCCGACGCGGATGTGATTAATGTCCGCGCGCAGCACGCAATTATACCAGATGCTCGCCTGCGGGCCGATCTCGACATCGCCGATGATGCGGCATCCCGGGGCGATGAAGGCGCTCTCGTGGATCTTCGGCGTCTTGCCGCCGAGCGCAAGGATGGTGACGTCCGGCCAGCGGGCCGCAGCGTCGATGGGCGAGGTGATGACGGTCATGCGCGGGATATGAGGCCAAGCCCGGCGGCGATCAACGGAATATCTTCAGGATCCCGAGGATGGAGGCATGGTCGTCGCTCCAGCCGACAAAGCCCGGCTCGGCGGGCAACGGCTCCCAGGCGCGTGGATTTGCGGCCTCGAGCCGGGCGATGACGGCGGGGTCGCGCGCGAGGGCGATCCAGTCCGAGGACATTGCGCCCTGCTTCACGGCTTCCGGACCGGGCAAGTAAATCCGCCGGGCCACATGCCATCCGCCCTGCTTCCCTGCCGCCGCGAGCAGCGGCTGGAGATCGAGGAAGCGGTTGGAGATGTGGACGAGCAGCAGTCCCGAGGGCGCGAGGCGCTTGCCGTAAAGCGCGAAGGCCTCGCGCGTGAGCAGGTGCATCGGCACCGAATCGGACGAGAAGGCGTCGATGACGAGCACATCGAGCGGCGGCATGCGCCCGGCTTCCTGCGCCAGCACGAGCCGCGCGTCGCCGATGGCGATCGGCGCGTCCGGCGCGCAATCGGCGAGGAAGGTGAAAGCGTGCCTGTCCTTCGCGATCTGGGCGATGGCCGGGTCGATCTCGTAGAAGCGCCAGTCCTGCCCCGGCTTGCGGTAGCAAGCGAGCGTGCCCGCGCCGAGGCCGACAATGCCGATGCGGGCATGCGGGCCATAGAGATGCGGCGCGGCTTTCAGGCCCAGGCCGGCACCGCCGAGCGGGGCATAGTAGCTTGTCGCCTCATGCGACCGCCCCGGCTCCAGCCGCAGGATGCCATGGACCGTCGTGCCATGCACAAGCAGGCGCTGATTGTTCTGTGTGTGCACGGCATAGACGCCGAAATAGCTGCGCATCATCGCGCCCGGCGTGAGGGAGAGCCGCAGCTTCTCCCAGCCGCCCATGGAAAGGCCGAGGCAGGCGACAAGCGCTGCGAACAGCACCGGCCGTCCGATCGCGAACAAGGCCACGAAGTCGATGGCGAGCGCACCGGCAAGGCGCAGCATTTGACCTTGCGCCACCAACGAGATGACGAGGCAGGCCGAAACAGCGATCGCCATTGTCACCGGCGTCCAGAAGCGCGCGCCGACCGGGAAGAGCGGCTCGCGGCGCAGCAGGAGGGCGGCGGCAAGGATCAGCAGCGGATGCTCATAGGTCCAGTTGAACACCAGCGGCGCGATCAGCGCGCAGACGATACCGCCGATGACGCCGCCGACCGACATGCAGAGATAGAAGCGCGTGAGATGCGCGGGCACCGGGCGCAGATCGAACAAGCGGGCATGCAGCGCGCTCGCGACGACGAACAATGTGAGCAGCACGAGGCCCGCGATCAGCAGCGGCACCGGCGTCGAATCGGCAAACACGCCCATCGCCGAAACCAGCAGGAAGAAGGGCGCGAAGTCGCGCATCGCGTGCGCAAAACCGCGTTTCTGCGCGAAGGCGACGGTGAAGCTCAGCAGATAGAGGCCGAGTGGCAGCACCCAGAGCAGGGGCATGGCCACGATGTCGGTGGTGAGGTGCAGGCTGGTCGAGAGCATCAGGCCCGAGGGCACCGCGGCGAGCAGCGTCCACTGGCCCATAAGCCGCCAGCTTGGCGCCGGCTCGCTGCTTTCCGCGCGCTCGACGGTTGCAGCAGCCGATCGGCGCGGCAGGGCCAGCGCACACAGCCCGACGAGCACCAGCAGCAGCGCATAGCCGATGCTCCACAGCGCGCTCTGCTGCGCTACCGGCAGCAGCGGCTCGACCAGCAGCGGATAGGCGATCAGCCCGGCGAAGCTGCCGAGATTGGACGCGGCATAGAGCGGATAGGGATCGCCGCCGGTGCTCGCGACATACCAGCGCTGCATCAGCGGCGCCTGCGCGGAGGCGGCGAGGAATAGCGGACCGATCGAGCAGGCGAACAGCCAGGGCACCCAGAAAACGGGGCTGGCATCGCCCGGCGGATCGCCCGCGATCAGGCCGATCGGCAGGCTGAGCGCGGCGAGCAGCAGCAGCGCGACATGCACGCCGGCTTGGCGACGCGTCGGCAGGCGGCCAAGCAGATGCGCATAGGCATAGCCGCCCAGCAGCAGCGCCTGATAGACCAGCATCGCGCTGTTCCAGACGGCCGGCGCGCCGCCGAGCCGGGGCAGGGCCATGCGCGCGACCAAAGGCTGGACGAGGAAGAGCAGGAAGGACCCGGCACAGATCGTCACGATGAACAGCGCGCGGCGCATCGGCGCGGACGGCTGCGATAGTGGCGGTTCTGCGATGCTGGCCATGGCGTCCCGCGCCCCTTTCGCGCGTCGGTCTAGAGCAAGGGAGTTTAGAACAGGGTTAACGGGACGTGAGGGCTAACTTACCCTCTCGCGCATGCGGGAGAGGGTTAGCTTTGGTCCCAACTCTCCCGGCTGAGCTCATACACCATCGTCGGATTATCCTCCGGCGGATAGTCCGGATCGGGATAATCGAGGTCGGCGCGCCGCGTCATGCCGAGCCGCTCCATCAGCCCCCAGGAGCCGCGATTGCTTTCCGAGGTCTGCGCATAGACCATCTCCATGCCCAGCTCGCCGAATGCCAGCGCCAGCACGCCCTGTGCGGCCTCGCGGGCATAGCCCTGGCCCCAGGCGTCGGCGCGCAGCAGCCAGCCGATCTGCACTTGCCGCGCGAGGACCGGCGGCGCGCAGGCGGTCAGGATGCGCGAGAGGCCGCAATGGCCGATCAGCATGCCGTCGCTTGCCCGCTCCACCAGCATGAAGGAGAAGCCGTCCTCCGCCCAGCCGCCGGCCATGCGGGCGAACTTGGCGGCGACCTGCTCGGCCGATTGCGGCCCACCCAGATTGGCCATGACGTCGGGCACGTTCATATGCGCCAGCCAGACGGCCTGATCGCCCTCCGCCTCCGTGCGCAGCCGCAGGCGTGCGGTCTCGGCGATGATCCGGCTCATGACGGCCGCGCGATGCTGTAGGTGACGTGGCGTAGCAGCGGACTGTCGGCCGGCAGCGCGGGATGATCGAAATCGAGCTCTTCGTGCCGCGCCATGCCGAGCCGCAGCATCAGGCCCCAACTGCGCACATTGCCGGGCGTCGTGATCGCCCAGACCGAAGCGCTGGTCCTCTGCGCCCAGACATGATCGAGGGTCGCCTGCGCCGCCTCGCGCGCATAGCCTTTGCCCCAGGCGTCGGCGGCGAGACGCCAGCCGATTTCGAGCCGATCCTCGATCGGCGTCCCCGCCGGGCCGGGCTTCACGCCGCAAAAGCCCAGCATCGCGCCATCCTCCCGCCGCTCCACCGCCCAGAAGCAGCAGTCGAAATTGCGCTGGAAGGCGCGCTGACGGGCAATCGCCGCGTCGATCTCGGCCGCGCTCTGCAACGGCCCGAGATGTTCCATGACGCGCGGGTCGTTACATATCGCATGAAACGGCGAGGCATCCTCGTCGCGCCATGCGCGCAGGATCAGCCGCTCCGTCTCGATGCGGAACTCATCCATTCAGCAGCCGCGCGGCATGCAGGGCATGATAGGTCAGCACGCCCGAGCAGCCCGCGCGCTTGAAGGCCATCAGCGTTTCCAGAACCAGCGCGTCCCGGTCGCCCGCGCCCACGGCCGCCGCCGCCTCGATCATCGCATATTCGCCGCTCACCTGATAAGCGAAGACCGGCACGTCGAAGGCGTCCTTCACCCGCGCGACGATGTCGAGATAGGGCAGGCCCGGCTTCACCATCACGCTGTCGGCGCCCTCGGCTATGTCGAGCGCCACTTCGCGCAGCGCCTCGGCACCATTGGCCGGGTCCATCTGGTAGTTCTTCTTGTCGCCCTTGAGCAGCCCGCGCGAGCTGACCGCATCGCGGAACGGGCCATAGAAGGCCGAGGCATATTTGGCGGCATAGGCCATGATCTGGACATTGGCGTGGCCCTCGGCTTCCAGCGCCTCGCGGATCGCGCCGACGCGCCCGTCCATCATGTCGCTGGGCGCAATGATGTCCGCGCCCGCCGCTGCCTGATTGAGCGACTGGCCGATCAGCAGATCGACCGTGGCATCGTTGACCACATAGCCCATCTCGTCGAGCAGCCCGTCCTGCCCGTGGGCGGTATAAGGGTCGAGCGCGACGTCGGTCAGCAGGCCGATCTCCGGCACCGCGTCCTTGATGGCGCGGATCGCCTGACACATGAGGTTATCGGGATTCAGCGCTTCGATGCCATCGTCGCTGCGCTTGTCGGCCTCGGTATTGGGGAAGAGCGCGAGGCAGGGAATGCCCTGCGCCACCGCGTCCTTCGCGCGCGCCGCGGCCAGATCGACCGACCAGCGCGAGACCCCCGGAAGGCTGGCGATCGGCTCCTCGACGTTCTTGCCCGCAGTCACGAACAGCGGCCAGATGAAGTCCGAGGGCGCGAGTCGATGCTCGGCATGCAACGCACGGCTCCATGCCGAGGCGCGCAGACGGCGCATGCGGATGGCGGGATAGCTGGGGTTCGGGAAGGTGGGCATGGAGGCGCAATAAGGCGCCAACGCGCGGCATTCAACAGCGAGCGCAGCTTGCCAACGCATGTTGGCTAGCGAAGCTTGGAGAGGGGGAATGGCGCGAGGCCGCAGCCCCTCTCCAACGGCGCCTAACCGCTGAAGCGGCAAGGCTTCGTATCCTCTCCCGCAAGGGGAGAGGAGTAACGCGAGTTAAAGCGTGAAACTCACATTGCTGAACTGTGCCGCATCCGCCGGATTATAAGCCGCCCAGACCGGCAGCAGTCCCGCGCCCGCCGCTGTCAGGCCGATCAGCACATAGCCGACATAAAGCAGCACCCGAGGATGGGCCTGTCCCGCGCGATGATTGCGCGATGCGGACGACAGAACGAAACTCATGAGCGCACTGTAGGTCAGCGCCGCGATTGCCAGCATGTCTCACCCTCTTGTCTCGAAGCGACCAATGCCGTGCGCCCATATCTGCCCGGTGCGCGGCTCGATCCGATCGATACCCTCATATGGTTAATGGTCGGTGATTTGCTGCACTGCAACATCGATGCGACGGACGGATGATCGTCATCTTCGCTGTCCTACAGGGCGAAGATCATGGCACTCTTCTCTTGCGCTGGAGCCTTGCCTCCACGACCCGCGCTCTGTCTCATCGTTGAAAATCTGCCGAATTTTCGGGCCGTTCTGCGGCCGCGACCGAACTTTTGCGAAATCACCATGGCGCATATGCGCGAACATGGAGAAGTTATCTCGGCAAGTCGTTGAATCTAGGCCCTCGACGCCAACGCCCGTCGCAAGCGACTCCGCGCAAACCACGCAAGGAAGCGTCAATATCCCAGTGGGCAGGCCGCTTGCCGCTTGCTAGGGGAGTTTATGACCGACCTTCCCGATGTGCCCGAGGGCATCAAGGACCATCCTTTCGACAGTGCCCTGTCCGAGCGCTACCTCGTCTATGCGCTCTCGACGATCACGGCGCGCTCGCTGCCGGATCTGCGCGACGGCTTGAAGCCGGTCCATCGCCGCCTGCTCTGGGCGATGCGCCTGCTGCGACTGGAGCCGAGCGGCCCGGCGCCGGATGTGCTGGTCGCCAATCCCGAGCGCAACAACACTGCCTACAAGAAGTGCGCCCGCGTCGTCGGCGATGTCATCGGCAAGTACCACCCGCATGGCGACCAGTCGGTTTATGATGCGCTCGTCCGCCTCGCGCAGGATTTCTCGCTGCGCACCCCGCTGATCGACGGGCAGGGCAATTTCGGCAATATCGACGGCGATAACGCCGCGGCCATGCGCTACACCGAGGCGCGGCTGACCCAGGCTGCGGCCGATCTCATGGCCGGGCTCGATCAGGGCACGGTCGATTTCCGCCCCACCTACAATGGCGAAGAGGAAGAGCCGGACATCTTCCCCGGCCTCTTCCCCAATCTGCTCGCCAATGGCGCGAGCGGCATCGCGGTCGGCATGGCGACCAGCATCCCGCCGCACAATGTCGCCGAGATCATCGACGCGGCCAGCCTGCTCATCGACGAGCCGAAGGCCGAGCATGCCCAGCTCATGGAGCTGATGCGCGGGCCGGACTTCCCGACCGGCGGCCTGCTGGTCGATCCGCCACAGATCATTTCGGACGCTTATGCGACCGGTCGCGGCAGCCTGCGCACGCGGGCACGCTGGCACAAGGAGGACGAGGGGCGCGGCACCTGGATCGCGGTGGTCGATCAGATTCCCTATGGCGTCGCCAAGGGCAAGCTGATCGAGCAGATCGCCCAGCTCATCGCCGACAAGAAGCTGCCGATCCTCGCCGACGTCCGCGACGAATCGGACGAGACCTTGCGCATCGTGCTGGAACCGCGCGCCCGCACGGTCGATCCCGATGTGCTGATGGACAGCCTGTTCCGGCTGACCGATCTCGAAAACCGCTTCCCGCTCAACATGAACGTGCTGGGTGCGGACCGCACGCCGCGCGTCATGGGTCTCAAGGATCTGCTGCTCGCCTGGCTGGTCCACCAGATCGAGGTGCTGGTCCGCCGCGCAAACCACCGCATTGCCCAGATCGACAGCCGGCTGGAGCTGCTCGACGGCTATATCATCGCCTATCTGAACCTCGATCGGGTGATCCAGATCATCCGCACCGAGGACGAGCCCAAGCCGATCATGATGGCCGAGTTCCAGCTGACCGACCGACAGGCCGAGGCGATCCTCAACATGCGCCTGCGGTCGCTCCGCCGGCTGGAGGAAATGGAGCTGCGCCGCGAGCATACGGAGCTGACCAAGGAGCGCGAGGAGCTGCACAAGCTGGTCGCGGAGCCGGGCCGTCAGCGCCGCAAGCTCAAGAAGGACCTCGCCGAACTGCGCAAGCGCTACACGCCCGATCAAGGCATCGGCGCGCGGCGCACGGGGCTGGAGCAGGCCGGCCCGGCGCGCGAGATTCCGCTGGAAGCGATGATCGAGCGCGAGCCGATCACCGTCATCATGTCGCAGCGCGGCTGGATCCGCGCGATGAAGGGCCATGTCGATCTCAGCTCGACCGAGACGCTGAAGTTCAAGGAAGGCGATGGCCCGGCCTATGCCTTCCATGCGCAGACCACCGACAAGATCCTGCTGGCAGGATCGGACGGACGCTTTTTCACCCTCGGCGCGGACAAGCTGCCCGGCGGGCGCGGCTTCGGCGAGCCGGTGCGCCTGATGATCGACCTGCCCAACGAGACCAGCATCATCGCGCTGCTCCCGGCCAGGCTCGACGGACGGCTGCTGCTTGCCGCCAGCGACGGGCGCGGCTTCATCGCCCCGATCGGCGAGATCATCGCCGAGACGCGCAAGGGCAGGCAGGTGGTCAATCTCAAGGACAAGGCGAGCCTCAAGATCGTTCGGCCGATCATGCCGGGCGCCGATTCGGTCGCAACGATCGGCGACAACCGCAAGCTCGTCATCTTCTCGATCGCGGAATTGCCCGAAATGACGCGCGGACAGGGCGTCACGCTCCAGCGCTACAAGGATGGCGGCCTTGCCGATGCGACCACTCTCGTGCTGGCGCAGGGGCTGAGCTGGACGATGGGCGGGGAGACCGGTCGCACGCGCACCGAGACCGATCTGCTGCCCTGGCGCGCGGCCCGCGGCGCCGCCGGACGGATGCCGCCGACCGGCTTCCCGAGGGACAATCGTTTCGACTGACGAGGCACCGATGCCTGCCCGTTGGCATTGTCAACCAACGAGTCTCGAATCGTCATATGCTTTAGCCTTAATTTACCACGGGCGCCTATGCCGTGGGTCATGACTATCCGCGCAAAACACGATGCGGAAAATTCGGCGGCTGCGATGGCGACGCAGCCCGCCTCTCGTCGTGTCCAGCGGATCGGCGAGGAGCCGGGCGCGCCGGCCGGCGGCTATTCGGCGCTTTTGCGTGCTTTGCCCTATCCTGCGGCCATGCTCCGTCCCTCCGGCGAAACGGTCGAGGTCTTCGGAATCAACGAGGAGTTCACCCGGTTCGACAGCGAGATCGAATCGAGCAGTGCCATGGCCGAGCGGCGCACGGGCCGCGATTTCGACTGGCGCGAACGCGCGCTGGCCATGTTCACGTCGCGCCGCGCCTCCGACCGATTCGAGCTCGAGTTCCAGGGCCGGCTCGGCATCCGCGTGTTCAGCTGCTCGCTGACCTGGGTCGATGGCGACGAGGGCGACGAATCGGCGCTGCTCTTCACCGCGACCGACCGGACCAGCGAGCGCAAGGCGGAAAGCACCCTGCGCAAGGAGCTGCTGACCGATAGCCTGACGTCGCTGCCCAATCGCATCGGCTTCGTCGAGGAGATCGAGCTTCTTGTCGGCGACACGGGCGCCGAGACCGAGATGCCCGGGCGCCCGAACTACGCGATCATTGCGCTCGATCTCATTCGCTTCAGCCGCATCAACGAATCGCTGGGCGCGATGGCGGGCGACGAGCTGATCATCACGGTGGCCCGCCGCGTCAAATCGGTGCTGCGCGCGGGCGACGTGCTGGCGCGCATCGGCGGCAACGAGTTCGCGATCTTCGCGCATGTCACCCACGGCCTCTCCGAAGTGCTGCAGATCGCCGATCGCGTGCGCAAGGCCTTCGAGCAGCCGATCCGTCTCTCCTCCTATCTCATCAATGTCGAGGTCGCTCTGGGCTGCGCACTGGCGCAGGACGATGATGACGACGATGTCGAAAATCTGCTTCGCCAGGCCCAGGCCGCGGTCAAGCGCGCCAAGCAGTCGGGCACGCTCGAAGTCTATCGCGCGCATGTGTTGCGCGAGGCGCTGAAGCGCTTCACGCTGGAGAACCGCTTGCGCGAGGCGATCGAGCATGGTGCGCTCACCATGGTCTTCCAGCCGCTCATCAATCTGCAGACCGGCGAGGTCAAAGGCTTCGAGGCGCTGGCACGCTGGGAAGATTCGGTGCTCGGCCCGGTATCGCCAACCGAGTTCATCCCGGTAGCGGAGGAGTCCGGCCTGATCGTGCCGCTCGGCCGCTGGGCCATGTGCGAATGCGTGCAGACGCTGGCCGACTGGGACCGCCGCTATGGCGAGCTGCTGCCGATCACGATGAACGTCAATCTCTCGCCGGTGCAGATGGTGCGCGACAATGTGCCGCGCGCAGTCGAGGAAGCGCTGCGCTATGCCGGCGTCGATGGCAGCCGGCTCGTCATCGAGCTCACCGAGAGCGCGCTCATCACCGATCCCGACAAGACGCGCCAGCTGCTCGCCGCGCTGCGGGCAATGGACGTGACGGTCGCCATGGACGATTTCGGCACCGGCTTCTCGAACATCTCCGGGCTGCAATCGTTGCCCATCGATCTCCTCAAGATCGACCGCAGCTTCGTGACGGACATGATCGGCGATCCCAACAAGGTCGCGCTCGTCCGCGCCATCATCAGCCTCGCCGGCGCGCTTGGCATGAAGACCACGGCGGAAGGCATCGAGACCCGCGCCATGGCGGACGAGTTACGCAAGCTCGGCTGCGATTTCGGCCAGGGCTATTATTTTGCCAAGCCCCTGCCGCCGCTCGATGCCTATCGCTACTGGTCGGACCGCAGCGACGCGACGATCATTTGAGCCATCCCTTGATCATCTGAGCCGCCATTGCGCGCGCTTGCCCTTCCGGCGGGAAGCCGGCTTCCACCCATGATTGTTCCAGCGCCTGCAGCGTCTTGGCGACCTCCGGCCCCGCAACCAGCCCCATGGCAATCAGGTCGCCGCCGCTCAGCGGAAACTTGGGGACGGGCCAGGTCGCGATCTTCGGCGCGAGCATGGGCGAGAAGGCGCGACCGAGCAGAAGCTGGTCGACAGCGCTTTCCGGGCCGATGCGATAGGTGAGCGCCTCGGGCGACGTCGCATCGACGAGCGTTATTGCTTTCCGGAGCCGCTGCCGGGCCTTGTTCGAGAGGCGCAGCCGCGCGCCGATCTGTTCCGCGAGACCGCTGTCGAGGGGCAGCAGGGCGGCAAGGCGGCGTAGCGCGTCGGGGGCGATCCCTTGCTGATGCTCGGCCCGGATGAGCGTGGCCAGGACAGCGACGCCGAGGTCGTTCACTTCCGGCAGAACCGGTTTCAGCACATCGTCCTCGACCATCGCCGCGATCACTTCGCACGGGTCGGGCAAGCCGAGCAGCCGCAGCAATTCGTCGGCGATGCGCTCGCGCGAGAGGGCCATGAGACTCGTCGCGCTCTGGACGCAGGCGGCATAGTCGGGCGACGATCGGTCAAGCGCGCCGAAGCGCGCCGTGAAGCGGAAGTAGCGCAGGATGCGCAGATGATCCTCGGCGATGCGCGCCAGCGGATCGCCGATGAAGCGCACGCGCCGCGCGGCGAGATCGGCCCGGCCATCGAAATAGTCGAAGAGCGTTCCCGTCTGCGGATCGGCGAAGAGCGCATTCATCGTGAAGTCGCGTCGCGCCGCATCCTCGACCCAGTCCGTGCCGAAGGCGACGGTTGCGCGCCGCCCGTCGGTCGAGACGTCGCGGCGCAGGGTCGTGATCTCGACCGGCCAGCCATTGAGTACGGCGGTCACGGTGCCATGCGCAATGCCGGTCGGGACTGCCTTGAAACCGGCAGCCTTGATCCGCTCCACGACGTTCTCGGGCCGGTGCAGCGTCGCGATGTCGACATCCTTGACCGGCAGGCCAAGCAGCCCGTCACGCACTGCGCCGCCGACAAAACGGGCTTCGCCTTCCTGCGCGCCAAGCACCTCGCAAAGCCGGTCCAGATCCTTGCGACCGCGCCAGTCGGCATCCGGCAGGACGTCCGGCAAGGCGTCGATCACAGGCCCTCCCGCAGGGCGCCGGCATCCGCCGCCTCGATTCGCCGTGCGAGATTGACCAGCATGGCCGCCGTCACGCCCCAGATGCGCCTGTCTTCCCAGACGAACTCATAATAGCTGCGCAGCCCCCCTTGCCACTCGACGGTCTTGTAGTCGCGATTGGCGGGATCGAGCAGGAAGTCGAGCGGCACTTCGAAGATGGCGTCCACTTCCGCCTCGGCCGGATGCAGCGGCAGATCGGGCGGCACGATGCCGACGATCGGCTCGATCGAAAAGCCGGTGCCGGTGCGGAACAGGTCCGAGCGGCCCAGCACCTCGACGACGTCGCGGGGAAGGGCGATTTCCTCCTCCGCTTCGCGCAGGGCGGCGGCGATGGCGTCCGCATCCTCCGGGTCGAGCCTGCCGCCGGGAAAGGCGACCTGCCCGGCATGGGCGCGCAGGCCGGCATGGCGCTGCGTCAGGATCATGCCGGGCTGTGCGCGGTCGGTGATGGCGATCAGCACGGCAGCCGGCGTGAAAGAGCCGTCCGGCATCGGCCGGTTTTGGTAAAGGAAGACATCCTGCGCCTGGGGCTGGTCGAGCCCGCGGTCGAGCGCGGAGGACAGGCGCTTGCGCAAGGTCATGCCGCGCTCTCCAGCGGATGAAAGGCGCCGCTGCTCCAGAGACCCGGTGGATCGTGGCCTTCCTCGATGGCGAGATCGGCCAGAGCATAATAGACCGGCCGCGCAATGCGAGCGCGCAGTCCGGCGTCGAGCCCGAGATAGGGGCGCGGCCCGGCATCCGTCTGCTCGACATGGATCGGATGTCGCGCGTCGGCGTCGCTCCACAGCCCCGTGGCGCCGATGCGGAACCGCAGCGTCCGTGCTTCGCCTTCGCCCTCGCTGGCCATATCGACCGCGACGAGCGGCGCATCATCCACATCGATGTCGAGCATCTCGACCGGCGTCACCAGCACATGCCGCCCGTCCGGCTCGCGGCGCAGCAGCCGCGCGAACAGGCTCACCAGTTCCGGCCGGCGAATCTCGCGGCCCTCGTGAAACCAGCGGCCTTCGCCGTCGATGCGCATCGCGCTGTGGCCGCAGCGGGTCGGATGCCATTGCTCGACCGGATAGCGCGTGCCGCGATCGTCGGGCACGCCGGCGATCGGCAGCTCAAGTCGGGGATCGGTCGGCGCGCTCATGGCTGAGCAGATAAGCGCGCGGACCGGGCTTGGCAAAGGGATGTCGGACCGGGCGTGCAGATCCGTGTCTCCGCCGTCTTGCGGACAAGGGGAAGAAGAGGCACGCTTGGTCATCGGACTTAGGGGAGAGCAGCCATGATCACGCGCAACACGATTCTCACGATCCTGTGCGGCGCGGCTTTGCTGGGCATCGGCTATGCGGCGGGTGCGGCCGATGCGCCGACGCCCAAAGGCTATGTCATCGCCCAGATCACCGTGACCGATCCCGCGACCTACAAGACCTATGCCGACCAGACGGCGCCGATCGTCGCCAAATATGGCGGGCGCTATCTCGTGCGCGGCGGCAATCCGGTTGCGGCGGAAGGGGCAGCGCCGGTGCCGCGAGTCGCCATTGTCGAGTATCCGAGCCTGGCTGCGGCAAAGGCCCAATATTATTCGCCGGAATATCAGGCGCTCATTCCGATCCGCCAGCGCGCTTCGACGGCGCAGCTCTTCTTCGCGGAAGGCATGCCGCCCGCGCCCTGAGCGATCGTCACGCGCCTTGTCGGGTCTGCTGCGCCTCGGTGGCAAGCGGGAAAGGGGCGCCGCGCGGACCGAGCATACCAGTCGCTGGCAAGGCCGTCTGCGCGGCGGCGCGGGTCAGCAGCCGGTGCCGCTCGACCGGGCCGGGTGCGGTCCATCCGCCGGTAGCTTCCGCGGTGAAGCCCCAGAAGCGACCATAATATTCCGGATCGCCGATCATCACGAGCGGGTCGCCGGGATGCGCATCGACTGTCTCGATCAGCCGGTCCATGAGCGCGCGGCCGATGCCGTGGCGCTGTGCGTCCGGCCGAACCGCGACCGGGCCGACCATGACGAGCGGCGCCTGCGTGCCGTCCGGCTCGTGCAGCGCGACCGGCCAGCTCTGCAGCGATCCGATCAGTCGGCCATCGGCATCGAAGGCGCCGAAGGAGAGATCGGTGAACCAGGCCATGCCGAGTCGAATCCGGTAGGCCGTGCGGCCGTGACGATTCGGGCCGAAGGCTGCATCGAGCAGCCCGGCGACCGCCGCGTCTCCCGCGCCTACCAGTTCCCTGATTCCCGTCACCGCTTGCGTTCGTCCTTCAGGCGGGCAATAGGCGCCCGAGGCGGCGCCTTTAGCGGCTCGCGCCCAAATGAAAAGGACTATCTGAGGCAGGTCATGGGACAATGGGGGCCGCAGGGCGCGCCAGGCGCGATGGACGACATGCTGGTGCTGGAGATCGACGATCTCGAGGTCGATGTGCTGACCGGCATCTATTCCGAAGAGACGCATCTTCCCCAGCCGCTGCGTATCGGCGTGCGCGCGCTGCTCAAGCATGCTGACCATTACGAGCCGAACGGATCGCTGAGTCTCTCGAAGAACTACATGGACCTCAAGCATGCGGCGACCACGGCGCTGACCCGTGGCCAGCATTTCACCCTGATCGAGGCCGTGGCCGACCATATCATCGACACTGTCTTCCTTCAGGACAAGAAGGCGCTCCACGTCACGGTCAAGATCGTCAAGCTGGCGCTCTCGGAGCGGAGCGAGAAGATCGGCATCACGCTGGCGCGCTGGCGGAAATGATCCGCAACTAGCCCTTCTTGAGGCCGATCTCCCGAAGCCGCTCGTGCAGATAATCGTGCGCGCTGATCGGCGGTTCGCGCAGCGGATTGTCGCTCGTCACGCATTGCGGCAACGCCTCGATCATCACGTCCGGCCGCAGATGCAGGAAGAAGGGCATGGAATAGCGCGGGATGTGGCGGCGCTCGGCCGGCGGATTGACCACGCGGTGGCTGGTCGAAGGCAGCACATGATTGGTGAGGCGCTGGAGCATGTCGCCGACATTGATGGCGAGGCCGCCCGGCGGCGGCGTGACGGGGATCCACTCGCCCGCGCGCGTCTTGAGCTGCAGTCCGCCTTCTTCGGCGCCGGCGAGCAGCGTAATAAGATTGATGTCCTCATGCGCGCCGGCGCGCACGCCCGGCGCCTCCGCCGAGACCGGCGGATAATGTAGCAGGCGCAGGATCGAGTTGCCGCGCTCGATGCGCGCATCGAACCAGTCGGCGGGGAGGCCGAGATAGAGCGCGACGCCGGAGAGAATCCGCGATCCGGCGACGTCGAACGCCTTGTAGAGTGCGGCGAAGGTCTCGTGGAAGCCGTCGATCTCGCTCGGCCAGACATTGGGCGCCATGTCGGCGGCGAGCGCATCGCCTTCGGGCAAATCGCGGCCGACATGCCAGAATTCCTTGAGGTCATTCTCGCTCGCGCCCTTGGCGATCTCGGTGCCGAACGCGGTGTAGCCGCGCTGGCCGCCGCCGCCGGGCACGAGATAGGCGCGCTTGGCTTCCTCGGGCAGGGCGAAGAACGCCTTGGCGAGCGCCCAGCCGCGCGCGATCAGATCCTGATCGATGCCGTGATCGACCACGATGGCAAAGCCGAATTCGCGGAAGCTGCCGCCGATCGCATCGGCAAAGGCCGGCGCGTCGAGCTTGGAGAGGGAGAGAACAGGGACCTGTTCGAGAACATTGGAGGAGGTCATGGCCGGACTCGCGGACAGAAGGGAATGATTGCCGCCAAACTAGGGCGTCGCAGTCCGCCTGTCACCTGCGCCTGTCAACTGTGGGCGTCGCCGCAACAGGGCTTGCGTCGGCGCGTGGCGCATGGAATTGCCGGTCCGCCGCACGGAGGAACCGAACGAACATGCGCTACTGGCTGATGAAATCAGAGCCCGATGCCTTCTCCTGGGACGATCTGGTGAAGAAGGGTCGCGCCGAATGGGACGGGGTGCGCAATCACACGGCGCAGCTCAACATGAAGGCGATGGAACTGGGCGACCGCGCCTTCTTCTATCACAGCAATATCGGCCTCGAATGCGTGGGCATCATGGAGATCGTGCGCAAGGCGGAGCAGGACAGCACGGACCCGACCGGCAAGTGGATGGCGGTCGAGGTGTCTCCCGTGAAGAAGCTCGCCAACCCGGTGACGCTCAAGGCAATCAAGGCCGAGCCCGCACTTGCGAAGATGGAACTCATCCGCCAGTCCCGCCTTTCCGTGGCCCCGGTGCGCGACGATGAATGGACCAAAATCCTCGAAATGGCTGGCGAAAAGGCATGATTGCCCGTTCCGTCTGAAAACCGGACAGATGCATTTTTTGCAATCTACTAGATAGCTTTGCAATTGAATTTGTTGCGACGCAACATATATGCGCCATCGGAAGCAAGGGGAGGCCATGTCTGGCCTACCGATGGAGAACATCATGCGTTTCTGGAAGAAGATCTGGGCCGCTTACATCGCGACTGCCGCGGTGACCGGTCCGTTCGTGATCGGCCACTTCTGATGTGACCGGTCGGGGTCAGCCGCTCGGCAGCGACCCGGACGAGAAAAAGATCAAAAGGACGGCATCGTCATGGTGCCGTCTTTTTTCTTGGGCAAAGCGCCCGCAAGTCGCGGAATATCGCCCGTTCGTGCCCGGTCCGCACAAATCACCCCCAAACTTATCCACATTCGTCCACAGATTTGCGTGGCGGAGCGCATTTGCAGCAACAGATTCCGCTTTGTGCGACTCGAAACTCGTGACACCATCCTAGTCACAGAGCGAAGGAAAGTCCGAGAGAAATCAAAGACTTGAGAGCAATCTGGACAAGCTGAAAGGCGAGCGCGGCAACGCGAATGTTCTCAAGCTTGGCCCAAAGCCGGACGCACGGGTCTCGCTTCCTCGTGAAGCGGACCTCGCGAGGCAGAGGGACGGAGTTTTCGAGACCGCCGTCTAGGCGGAGGAGATACTCCGGCAAAGGCCAGGCTTCGTCGTCTTCGGACGATGAAACTCGGCCGATCCGGAAGCGGCCTTCAGGCCAGGGACGGATCAAAGGCTTTCAATCAGCCGCGAGGCGATGGAAAGTCGGCGCACATGGGACCTCCAGGTTTGATTGCGCGCCATGCCGCCGGTGGATGTTCGGCAACGGACTGGAAAGCGGTGGTACAGTGGGGGTCGGCAGCAATGCCGACCCCCATTTAGCATGTGCGGGAACCGTGCTCCTCCAAGTTGATCCGTTCGCTCTCAGCCTGTCGAAGCCTGTCCTGAGCGCCTGCCTTGGCAGGCAGTCGAAGGGGGCTGCACTTCATGTCGGCCGCGCGTGATGCCGAGAGAAGGACAGCCCTTCGACAAGCTCAGGGCGAACGGCGATTTGGCCATATTGGCGCGGACGCGCCGTCGTCAGTGAGGCATCCTGGACACACAAAAAGGCCGGCGACTCGCGTCGCCGGCCTTTCTTGTCTGTGACGGGATGCCGGCCGGAGCCGGCATCGCCCGAGCGCGGACTTAGAAGTCCATGCCGCCCATGCCGCCCATGCCGCCGGGCATGCCGGCCGGAGCAGCCTTGTCTTCCGGCAGCTCGGCAATGGTCGCCTCGGTGGTGATCAGCAGGCCGGCGACCGAAGCCGCGTCCTGCAGGGCAGCGCGGACGACCTTGGTCGGGTCGACGACGCCAGCCGCCTTGAGGTTCTCATAGGTGTCGGTCGCGGCGTTGAAGCCCTGATCGACATTGCCTTCGCGCAGCAGGTTGCCAGCGACGACGGCGCCATCGACGCCCGCATTCTGGGCGATCTGACGAAGCGGAGCCTCGATCGCCTTGCGGATGATGTCGACGCCGCGCGTCTGGTCGTCATTGGCGCCCTTCAGGCCGTCAAGCGCCTTGGTCGCGTAGAGGAGAGCCGTGCCGCCGCCAGGGACGATGCCCTCTTCGACAGCAGCGCGAGTCGCATGGAGAGCGTCATCGACGCGGTCCTTGCGCTCCTTGACTTCCACTTCCGACGCGCCGCCGACCTTGATGACGGCCACGCCGCCAGCGAGCTTGGCAAGACGCTCCTGCAGCTTCTCGCGGTCATAGTCCGACGTGGTCGACTCGATCTGCGAGCGGATCTGCTCGACACGGCCCTTGATGGCATCAGCTTCGCCCGAACCGTCGACGATGGTCGTGTTGTCCTTGTCGATGGTGACGCGCTTGGCCTGGCCGAGCATGCCGAGGGTGACGGTCTCGAGCTTGATGCCGAGATCTTCCGAGATCATCTGACCGTTGGTCAGGATCGCGATGTCCTCGAGCATCGCCTTGCGACGATCGCCGAAGCCCGGCGCCTTGACGGCAGCGATCTTCAGGCCGCCACGCAGCTTGTTGACGACGAGCGTGGCCAGAGCCTCGCCCTCGATGTCCTCGGCGATGATGAGGAGCGGACGGCCCGACTGCACCACGGCCTCGAGGATCGGCAGCATCGACTGGAGCGACGACAGCTTCTTCTCGTGGATGAGGATGTAGGGGTCGTTCAACTCGACCTGCATCTTCTCGGGGTTGGTGATGAAGTAGGGCGAGAGATAGCCACGATCGAACTGCATACCCTCGACGACGTCGAGCTCGAAGTCGAGACCCTTGGCCTCTTCGACGGTGATCACGCCTTCCTTGCCGACCTTCTCCATGGCTTCAGCGATCTTTTCGCCGACTTCCACGTCGCCATTGGCCGAGATGATACCGACCTGGGCGATTTCCTGCGTACCGGAGACCGGGGTCGAACGGGCCTTGAGGTCCTCGACGACCTTGATCACGGCGAGATCGATGCCGCGCTTGAGGTCCATCGGGTTCATGCCGGCGGCAACCGACTTCATGCCCTCGCGCACGATCGCCTGGGCGAGAACGGTCGCGGTGGTGGTGCCGTCGCCGGCGATGTCGTTGGTCTTCGAGGCCACTTCGCGCACCATCTGCGCGCCCATATTCTCGAACTTGTCCTTGAGTTCGATTTCCTTGGCGACGCTGACGCCGTCCTTGGTGATGCGCGGAGCGCCGAAGCTCTTGTCGATGACGACGTTACGGCCCTTCGGGCCCAGCGTGACCTTCACCGCGTCGGCGAGGATATCGACGCCGCGCAGGATGCGCTCACGAGCGTCGCGCGAAAATTTGACGTCCTTGGCTGCCATAATGCTAACCTCTTCTTTCTGAGAAACTTTTGAGTGAAATTGTCAGCGACGGGTTCGGCTCAGCCGATGATGCCCAGAATGTCGCTTTCCTTCATGATGAGCAGGTCTTCACCGTCGACCTTGACTTCGGTGCCAGACCACTTGCCGAACAGGACGCGGTCACCGGCCTTGACGTCCAGCGGCGTCACCTTGCCGTCGTCGGACTTGGCGCCCGAACCCACGGAGACGATCTCGCCTTCCTGCGGCTTCTCCTTGGCGGTGTCGGGGATGATGATGCCGCCGGCAGTCTTCTCATCAGCTTCGATGCGGCGAACGAGCACGCGATCGTGCAGCGGACGAAATCCCATATGATATCCTTTCCTTTAGGGCGTGGGCCGCCCCGGCTCCCCGGAAGGATGAAACTGGCATCGGCATCTTGCCGATCGGACCAGCGATCCCCAGATACCGGCTTGTCCCCCGCTCGTGAATCAGCCTGTTAGCACTGTCACTCGATGAGTGCTAACGAGCGCCATATGGGCGCTGTCCCGGGCTGGTCAAGGCGCAGTGCAGCAAAAATTCGGCCATTGATATGAATCGTTTGGCGACAGCGTCGGATCGTGACCTCTGTCTGATGACGAGTCCCGTGCATCGCCGGGCCAGATGCGCTAGCGATGCCGCACGAAGGAGACCTGCCCCGTGCTGAGTTTTGTCAAAGGTGCCTGGAAACTGCTCGTCGCGCTCAAGGACGGGATGGTGCTTCTGTTTCTGCTGCTGTTCTTCGGCTTGCTGTATATGGGCCTCAAGGCCGCGCGCACCGAAGACGGCACGCCGGGCAGCGGCGCGCTCTATCTCGCGCTGAACGGCCCGATTGTCGAGCAACCGCGCGAGATCGATCAGGTCTCGACGCTCGTCGGCAATGACGGTCCGGCCGAATATCGCCTGCGCGATGTGGTGCGGGCGATCGAGCTGGCCGCTGACGACTCCAACATCAAGGCCGTCGTACTCGATCTCGATGGATTCGGTGGCGGCGGTCAGGTGGCCATGGAGCGGGTCGGGGCGGCGCTGGACAAGGTGCGCGCCGCGGGCAAGCCGGTTTTGGCGCATGCGAGCTTCTACGACGACGATGCCTATCTGCTGGCCGCGCATGCGAGCGAAGTCTGGCTGGCGCCGCTCGGCATGGTCGGGGTGACAGGCCCGGGCGGAAGCAATCTCTATTACAAGGGCCTGATCGACAAGCTCGGCGCCAGGACCCATGTCTATCGCGTCGGCACCTACAAGAGCGCAGTCGAGCCCTACATCCGCACGGATCAATCGGACGAGGCGCGGGCCGCCAATCAGGCGCTGGTGACGGCGGTGTGGAACGGCTGGCTCGCCAATGTCGCCAAGTCACGGCCCAAGGCGAAGATCACTGATTATCTGGCCGATCCCGTCGCGTTGCTCCGCGCTCAGTCCGGCGACACGGCCAAGGCGGCACAAGCGGCCGGCCTCGTCGACAAGCTCGGTGACGAGATCGCCTTCGGCACGCGGGTCGCCGATCTTGCGGGTGAAGGGCGCGATGGCGGTCCCGGCGATTTCGCGGCGATTCCGGTCACGAGCTATGTGCGAAAGCATCCCGCGCGGAAGGTCGGGCAGGTCGGCGTCATCACCGTCGCTGGCGAAATCGTCGATGGCGAGGCCCCGGCCGGGATGGCGGGCGGCTCCACCATTTCCAATCTGATCCGCGACGCGCTGAGCGACGACAGCGTGAAGGCGCTGGTTCTGCGCGTGGATTCACCGGGCGGTTCGGCAGCGGCATCGGAGGACATACGCTCGGCGCTGACCGAAGCGCGCAAGCGCGGCCTGCCGATCGTCGTCTCCATGGGCAATGTGGCGGCGAGCGGCGGCTATTGGGTCAGCACGGCGGGCGATGTCGTGTTCGCCGAGCCGTCGACCATCACCGGCTCGATCGGCGTGTTCGGCATCCTGCCGAGCTTCGAGGACACGCTCGCACGGATCGGCGTCACCAGCGACGGCGTGAAGGCGACGGCGCTTTCCGGCGAGCCGGATGTGATCGGCGGCGTCAGCCCGGAATTCGATGCCCTCGCCCAGGCCAGCGTGGAGGACATCTACGGCAAGTTCATCGGCCTCGTCGCCACCGCCCGCAAGCTGACGCCGCAGCGCGTCGATGAGATCGGCCAGGGCCGCGTCTGGGATGGCGGGACGGCGCATCAACTGAAACTGATCGACCGGTTCGGCGGCCTCGACGACGCCATCGCCGAGGCGGCCCGACGCGCGAATCTCTCCGGCGAGGCGGCGGGCGCGCGCTATTTCGATCCGGAGCCGGATGACATCTCCAAGTTCCTCGCCTTGTTCGGCGGGGAGCAGACGAGCGTGCGGGCTGGACCACGCGACTGGCTGAGCCACGCCGCGCGCCGGCAGGAGCAGCTTGCGGCGCGGGTGTTCACCGATCTGCGCGGCCTCATCGAGGGCCCCGCGATCCGCGCCGATTGCCTGGAGTGCCGCATTTACACGCCCGCCCCGCCGATGCGGCAGGCGGAGAAGGCGAGCTGGTTCGCCTTGCTCGCCAAGTGGGCGACGGGCGCCTGATGGTGGCCGAAGCCATTGCCGGCGGCTGCCTGTGTGGCGCTTGCCGTTACGAGGCGCATGGTGAGCCGGTCGATGTGCGCATCTGCCATTGCCGCAAGTGCCAGAAGGCGACCGGGGCGCCGCTTTATGCCCGCGTGCGGATGCCCGGCGACGCCGTGACGATCTCCGGCCCTGTAGGCTGGTATCCGAGTTCGGAGCACGTCCTGCGCGGCTTCTGCCCGAACTGCGGCACCAGCCTCTTCGCCAGGCGCGCCGATGGCGTGACCATCAGCCTGATGATGGGGAGCCTCGACGACCCGGATCGTTTCACCCCCACCGGACAAATCTGGATGTCGAGCAAGCAGGCCTGGGTCGATCTGGGCGGCGATCTGCCGGGCTATGAAGAGGGGCCGCCCGCCTGATCCTGTCCGTGACCATAATGCGGCAGGGCTAATCCCCGGGCGATCGCGATAGCGCGCAAGGCAAAGCCCGCCAGCGCGGCGAACATGCCGGCAGGCGTAGCCGGCGCGCCGAGGCTCAGCAGCAGCGCATACAGACCCGCCGAGAGCGCCGCGGCGGTCACGTAGATTTCCGGTCGCAGCAGGATCGAGGGTTCGCCGGCCAGCAGATCGCGGATGATGCCGCCGACGCAGGCCGTCGAAATCCCCATCATCGCGGCGATCAGCGGATGCACGCCGAAGCTCATCGCCTTGGCAGTGCCGAACACTGCGAAGGCGGCAAGGCCCACCGCGTCCAGCCAGTCAAGCGCCCGCTCGCTCCACCAGTGGCGCGGCGTCGCGAAGATGATGATCGCGGCGGCGAGGCAGATCAACGTGTGGCTGACGTCATGCACCCAGAAGACCGGCGCACCGATCAGCAGATCGCGCACCGTGCCGCCGCCAACGCCGGTCACCAGCGCGAAGAAGGCGAACGTCACCAGCGTCTGCCTGAGCCGTGCGGCTGCCAGGGCACCGGAGGCGGCGAAGACGAACGTGCCGACGAAGCTCAGTGCCGAGAGGATCGGTTCGATGGGTACGTTGATCGCGGGCGGCGTCATCGCGCGGACTTACTGCCGGGCTGGGGGACTGTCGAGGCCGCTTCCTTGCCGGGCGGCGGCAAGGGCGGATATGGTCCGACGCCCGACCCCACTCAATCAACGGAGCCAAGCCCATGTCTCTCTCGATCCTCGTCTTCTACGGCTCCTATCGCGAAGCCCGCGCCGGCATCCGCCTCGCCGACTATACGGTCTCCCAGCTCGCGGGGCGCGGCCACGCCGTCGAACTGATCGATGCCAAAGAGGTCGGCCTGCCGATGCTCGACAAGCGCTACATGGATTATGCCCCGGGCACGGCCCCGGCCAACATGGTCGCGCTCGCCGAAAGGCTGGTCGCGGCCGATGCTTTCGTCTTCGTCGCCGGCGAGTATAATTGGGGCATCCAGCCCGGCCTCAAGAATCTGGTCGATCATTATGGCAATGCCGAGTGGGCGCGGCGGCCGGCAGGGATCGTCAGTTACTCGGCCGGGCGCATGGCGGGCGCGCGGTCCAATTCCGCCTGGCACCCGACGCTTACCAGCCTCGGCATCACGATCGTCCACAGCACGGTAGCGGTCGGCGGCATCACCAGCAGCCTGGACGAGAGCGCCACGCCGATCGGCGAAGGCGGCGCCGCACTCGACCGCGCATTCCCGGCCTTCATGGAGGAGCTGGAATGGTGGGGTGCGGCAGTGAAAGCGGCGAAGGGGCAATAAGAATCACCCCTCCCTTTCAAGGGAGGGGAAGGGGGTGGGTGTCGCGCAGCGATCTGCGACGCTGCAAGCACCACCCCAACCCCTCCTCTGAAAAGGAGGGGCCATCAAGCGGATCAGATATGGATCGGCTTGCCCTGCACTGCCATCGCCGCTTCCTTCACCGCCTCGTTGTGCGTCGGATGCGCGTGGCAGGTATAGGCGATGTCCTCGGAGGTCGCGCCGAATTCCATGGCCTGCGCGGCCTGCGCGATCATCGTGCCGGCCGGTGCCGCGATGATCCAGACGCCGAGCACCTTGTCGCTGGCCGCATCGGCGATGATCTTCACGAAGCCTTCGGTCTCGGCGATCGCCTTGGCGCGGCTGTTCGCGAGCATCGGGAACTTGCCGATCTTGACCTCGCCGCGCTCCTTCGCCTGCTCCTCGGTGAGGCCGACGCCGGCAATCTCCGGATGCGTATAGACGACGCTCGGGATCACATCGTGATTCACGAGGCCGGTGAGGCCGGCGATATTCTCGGCGACGGCAATGCCCTCGTCCTCTGACTTGTGCGCCAGCATCGGGCCGGGGATGACGTCGCCGACCGCCCAGATACCGGGCACCTTGGTGGCGAATTCGTGGTCGGTCTCGATCTGACCGCGCTTGTTGAGCTCCAGGCCGATCTTGTCGAGGCCGAGGCCTTCCGTGTTCGGCCGGCGGCCAATGGCGACCAGCACGGCATCGGCCTCGATCGTCTCGACCGCGCCGCCCGCGGCCGGCTCGACGGTGACGGTGGCCTTCTTGCCCTTGACGGAGACGCCGGTGACCTTGGTCGAGGTCTTGATCTCGAAGCCCTGCTTCGCGAAGAGCTTGGCCGCTTCCTTGCGGACTTCGCCGTCCATTCCCGGCAGAATCTGGTCGAGAAACTCGACGACGGTCACTTTCGCGCCGAGGCGCTGCCAGACCGATCCGAGCTCCAGCCCGATGACGCCGCCGCCAATGACGACGAGATGGCCGGGCACCTTCTTGAACGAGAGTGCGCCGGTCGAATCGACCACGATGCCCTTGTCGTTATCGACCGCGACGCCCGGCAGCGGCGTGACGCTCGATCCGGTCGCGATGATGATATTCTTCGCGGTGACGCTCTTGCCGGCGACCTCCACCGTGTGCGCGTCCTTGAAGGTCGCGTGCGCCTTCAGCCAGTCGATCTTGTTCTTCTTGAACAGATACTCGATGCCGCCGGTGAGACCGGTGACGGCCTTGTCCTTGTCCGCCAGCATCGTCGGCAGGTCCAGTTCGACATTGCCGAGCTTCACGCCATGCTTGGCGAGCGCACCGCTCTTGGCCTCGTGAAACAGCTCGGAGGCGTTCAGCAGCGCCTTGGACGGGATGCAGCCGACATTGAGGCAGGTGCCGCCCAGCGTCTCGCGACTCTCGGCGCAGGCCGTCTTGAGACCGAGCTGCGCCGCCCGGATCGCCGCGACATAACCGCCCGGCCCGGAACCGATCACGAGGACGTCATAGTCGTAGTCAGCCATTGCGTACTCCATCGAACGTTCCGGTGTTCCTGCGAAGGCAGGAACCCATCGCTACGCTGCAATATCGGGCCACAGATCGATCCATTCGCGATTGCACTCGTGGATCAATCTTATTTTCCAGGCCCGCTTCCATTTCTTGATCTGCAATTCGCGCAATCGCGCTTCCTGCAGGTCATCATGCGCTTCGTACCAGACCAGCATCCGACAGCCATATTGCTTGCTGAAACCGTCGATCAGACCTTCGCGATGCTGATAGCAGCGCTGCAGCAGCTCACTTGTCACGCCCAGATAGAGTGTGCCGTTGCGCTTGCTAGCCATCATGTAAACGAAGCCGCGTTTCGTTACCGCCCCCGTCGCTTGGGCTCCTGCCTTCGCAGGAGTACTGTTACATCAAAGATCGATCAGCAGTCGCGTCGGGTCCTCGATCGCATTCTTGATCGCGACGAGGAAGGTGACGGCCTCGCGCCCATCAACCAGGCGATGATCGTAGCTCAGCGCCAGATACATCATCGGGCGGACCACGACCTGGCCGTTCACGACGACGGCGCGGTCCTCGATGCGGTGGAGGCCCAGCACGCCGGACTGCGGCGGATTGATGATCGGCGTCGACATCAGGCTGCCGAACACGCCGCCGTTGGAGATGGTGAAGGTGCCACCGGCCATGTCGGCCATGGTGAGCGTGCCATCCTTCGCCTTCTTGCCGAATTCGCCGATGGTCTTCTCGATCTCGGCGATGCTCAGGCTCTCGGCGTTGCGGATCACGGGCACGACCAGGCCGTTGGGCGCGGAGACGGCGACCGAGATGTCGCAGAAATCATTGTAGATGATCTCGTCGCCCTCGATCTGGCCGTTGACGCCCGGAATGTCCTTGAGCGCCATGCAGGCGGCCTTCACGAAGAAGCCCATGAAGCCCAGGCGCACGCCGTGCTTCTTCTCGAACAGGTCCTTGTACTTGGTGCGCGCCGCGATGACGGCGGTCATGTCGACATCGTTGAAGGTGGTCAGGATCGCGGCATTGTTCTGCGCTTCCTTGAGCCGCTTGGCGACGGTCTGGCGCAGGCGCGTCATCTTGACGCGCTCCTGATGGCGCGACGGGTCACCGGCGGCGGCAGGCGCAGCGGCGGCAGGTGCCGCGCTGGGCACAGCAGCGGCAACCGCCGTGCCGGCCGATATGGCGGCCATCACATCGTCCTTGGTCAGGCGGCCGTCCTTGCCGGTGCCCGGGATGCGGCTCGGATCGAGGCCATGCTCCAGCACCAGACGGCGCACGGCCGGAGACAAGGTGATCGACCCGCCATCGGCCTCGACCGCCGGAGCGGCAGCGGGTGCAGCCACGGGAGCCGGCGCAGGTGCCGGAGCGGGCGCAGGCGCCGCCTCGGTCTTGACCGGCGCAGGTGCAGCGCTTTCCGCCTTGGCAGCAGGTGCGCCACCGGCTTCGACGGTCGCGATCACCGCGCCGACATTCACCGTGTCGCCTTCCTTGACGAGTTGTTCGCCCATCACGCCGGCAACCGGCGAGGGCACTTCCACGGCGACCTTGTCGGTCTCCAGGCTGGCGATCGGCTCGTCGATCTTCACGGCATCGCCGGGCTTCTTCAGCCACTGGCCGACGGTCGCTTCGGTGACGGATTCGCCCAGCGTTGGCACTTTGACTTCGGTGGCCATGTCTTTCCTCCTGAACCCGACTGAGGGCCCTTAAGCTTTCTTCTGACGCCGGATCTCGGTGCGCACGCTGTGGCCGAGAGCATCGGCCACGAGCGCGCCCTGCTCGGCGAGGTGGCGCTTGGCGAGACCGGTCGCGGGCGAGGCGGCGGCCTTGCGTCCGGCATAGCGGGCGCGCATCGGCGCCTTGCCGGCGGCTTTCAGCGCTTCCTCGATGAATGGCTCGGCGAAGAACCATGCGCCGTTGTTGCGTGGCTCTTCCTGGCACCAGACGACATCTTCGAGGCTGGTCATCCGTTCGATGCGCTTGGCGAGCGCCTCGGTCGGGAAGGGATAGAGTTGCTCGATGCGGACGATCTGGGTGCCCTTGTCCTGCGCCGCGTCGCGCGCCTCGATCAGGTCATAAGCCACCTTGCCCGAGCAGAGCACCAGCCGCTTCGTCTCCGCGTCCGCTGCCCCATTGGTGTCGGAGAGGATGCGCATGAAGTGCTTGTCGCCCATGAAGTCCTCGGCCTTCGAGACCGCGAGCTTGTGGCGCAGCAGCGACTTGGGCGTGAAGACGATCAGCGGCTTGCGGAAGCTGCGCAGCATCTGGCGGCGCAGCAGGTGGAAATAATTGGCCGGCGTGGTGCAATTGGCGACCTGGATATTGCCCTCGGCACAGAGCTGGAGGAAGCGCTCGACGCGCGCCGAGCTATGCTCCGGGCCCTGGCCCTCATAGCCATGCGGCAGCAGCAGCACGAGGCCGTTGGCGCGCAGCCACTTGGACTCCGACGAGGCGATATACTGATCGATCAGGATCTGCGCGCCATTGGCGAAATCGCCGAACTGCGCTTCCCAGAGCACGAGGCTCTTGGGGTCAGCCATGGCGTAGCCATATTCGAAGCCGAGCACGCCATATTCGGAGAGCGGGCTGTCATAGACCTCGAAATGGCCATGCGGCACATTGAGGAGCGGGATGTACTTCTTTTCCGTGTCCTGATCGACCCAGACGGCATGACGCTGGCTGAACGTCCCGCGGCCCGAATCCTGGCCCGAGAGGCGCACGCCATAGCCTTCCGACAGCAGCGAGCCGAACGCCAGTGCCTCGCCGGTCGCCCAGTCGAAATTGGTGCCGGACTTGAACATCTCCGCCTTGGCATCGAGGATACGGCGCAGCGTCCTGTGGACGTTGAGGTCGGCGGGCACGGTCGTCAGCGTGCGGCCCAGGCTCTCGAACAGCTTGGGCGAGAGCGCCGTCTCGACATTCTTGCGCGAGGTCTCGACGTCGGCGGGCTGATGCAGGCCGGACCAGCGACCGGCGAACCAGTCGGCATGGTTGGACTTGTAGGTCTTGGCCGCCTCGAACTCTTCCTCGAGCAGGTCGACGAACGCCTCGGTGGTGACGTTCATGAACGCATCGTCGATCACGCCCTCTTCGCGCAGGCGGGCGGCATAGACCTCGCTCACCGGCGGATGGTTCTTGATCTGCGCATACATGAGCGGCTGGGTGAAGCTCGGCTCGTCGCCTTCATTGTGGCCGAAGCGGCGATAGCACCACATGTCGATCACGATGTCGCGGTGGAAGGTCTGGCGATATTCGATCGCGACCTTGCACGCGAAGGTCACGGCTTCCGGATCGTCGCCGTTGACGTGAATGATCGGCGCCTGCACGCCCTTGGCGACATCGCTCGGATAGGGCGAGCCGCGCGAGAATTGCGGGCTGGTCGTGAAGCCGATCTGGTTGTTGACGACGAAGTGGATGCAGCCGCCGGTATTATAGCCGCGCACGCCGGAGAAGCCGAGGCATTCCCAGACGATGCCCTGGCCCGCGAACGCCGCGTCGCCATGGATCAGCACGGGGAGGACCTGGCGATGCTTGCCGGGGCCGATATCGTCGCGGAAGAGCTGCTGCGCGCGCACCTTGCCGAGTACGACCGGATCGACCGTCTCGAGATGCGAGGGATTGGGGACCAGCGACATATGGACGCTGATGCCGTCGAACTCGCGGTCGGTGCTGGTGCCGAGGTGATATTTCACGTCGCCCGATCCGCCGACATCCTCGGGATTGGCGGTGCCGCCCGAAAATTCGTGGAAGATGACGCGGAAGCCCTTGGCGAGTACATTGGCGAGTACGTTGAGGCGGCCGCGATGGGCCATGCCATAGACGATCTCGCGCACGCCATATTGGCCGCCATATTTGATCACGGCTTCGAGCGCCGGGATCATGGACTCGCCGCCATCGAGGCCGAAGCGCTTGGTGCCGACATATTTGCGGCCCAGGAACTTCTCGTACTGCTCGGCCTGGAGGACCTTGGAGAGGATCGCCTTCTTGCCCTCGGGCGTGAACTGGATTTCCTTGTCCTTGCCTTCCATGCGGTCCTGCAGGAAGCGGCGCTCCTCCACATCGGAGATGTGCATATATTCGAGGCCGACATTGCCGCAGTAATTGCGACGCAGCACCTGGACGATCTCGCGGATCGTACTCCATTCCATCCCGAGCGCGCCGCCCGTGTAGATGCGGCGGTCGAGATCGGCGCCGGAGAAGCCGTGATATTCCGGGGTGAGGTCAGCCGGCAGATCGCGCGCGGAAAGGCCGAGCGGATCGAGATTGGCCGCGAGGTGCCCGCGCACGCGATAGGTGCGGATCAGCATCATGGCGCGGATGCTGTCGCCCGCCGCACGCGCGATGTCGGCGTCGGAGAGGATCGCTGTGCCCGCCTTCGCGGCCGCGGCCTTGATCGCGACCTGCATCTGCGTCGGGTCGAGCGCGGCGGTCAGATCGTCCGTCGTATCGACCGGCCAGCCCTTGCGTGCCCAGCTCGGGCCTTGCTCGACTTCGGTTTCGCCCGCGAAATCCTGGTTCTCTAGTCCCATGGCTTCAATCCTTGCTCCGCCACGTTTCGTCCGGCGTCATCCGGACGGGTCTTCACCCGATCTGCCCGCCCTAGCGGCAATGGGTGAAGCGCGCGTTAACCATCGTCAGCCCTTCAAAACCTCGAGCAGCGTCGTGCCGAGCTCCGAGGGGCTCGCCGCCACCTTGATGCCGGCCGCTTCCATCGCCGCGATCTTGCTCTCCGCATCGCCCTTGCCGCCCGAGACGATCGCCCCGGCATGCCCCATCCTGCGGCCCGGAGGCGCCGTGCGACCTGCGATGAAGCCGGCCATCGGCTTCTTGCGGCCCTTCTTGGCCTCGTCGATCAGGAACTGCGCGGCCTGCTCCTCGGCATCGCCGCCGATCTCGCCGATCATGATGATCGACTCGGTCGCGTCGTCTGCCAGGAACAGTTCCAGCACGTCGATGAAGTTGGTGCCGTTGACCGGGTCGCCGCCAATGCCGACCGCCGTGGTCTGGCCGAGGCCGGCGTTCGAGGTCTGAAACACCGCTTCATAGGTAAGCGTGCCCGAGCGGGATACAACGCCCACGCTGCCCTTCTTGAAGATGGAACCGGGCATGATGCCGATCTTGCACTCGCCGGGCGTCAGCACGCCGGGACAGTTCGGGCCGATCAGCCGCGACTTGCTGCCCGAGAGCGCGCGCTTGACGCGCACCATGTCGAGCACCGGAATGCCTTCCGTGATCGTCACGATCAGCGGCACCTGCGCATCGATCGCCTCGAGAATGGAGTCGGCTGCGAATGGCGGCGGCACGTAGATGACGCTGGCCGTGGCGCCGGTCCTGGCGACCGCTTCCTCGACCGTGTCGAAGACGGGCAAGCCGATATGCTCGCTGCCGCCCTTGCCCGGAGTCACGCCGCCGACCATCTGCGTGCCATAAGCCAGCGCCTGCTCGGTATGGAAGGTGCCGGTCGCGCCGGTCATGCCCTGCGTGATCACCTTGGTATTCTTGTCGACGAGGATGCTCATGGTTCAGCGCTTTCAGCTTGATAAGGTTTGAGAGACCACATGGTCTTCCACTCATTCGTTTCGTATTTGCTCATCGCTGAGACTTGCACAGCAATGAAACGGCCGCCGAAGATGCGGTCGAGCGAAAGCTTGCTGCCCTCTTCAGGCAACGGAAACTCGATAAGGCCCGTAGTCCTGTAGACTTCCCGAAGCTGCATTTCTTCACGGGACGTAAATTCAGTTTTCAGCACTTTTTCCCAAGTGCGCATGAACGGGAGGCCGGATGCGGCGACGGCGCACCCTCGCGTGTAATATGTGCCACTTGGCTTGCGTTCCCAATTGATCAGATAGCTCACCCGGCTCAACCGCATCTCATAGAAGCGGGCGTTGCGAATACGACCATAGGACCGCCGAAGGTCTGATGGCAGTTCTGAGGCCTCGAGTGCCCTGATCTCTCCCGGCGCGAACTTCGCCCGCCCCTGCATGCAGGCTTCGCGAAACTTGGCGATGACGGCATCGATCTCGCTCTTCTTCCAGTCCGAAGTGTCCGCCGCAAGACTCGAGGAGAGGGGCACCAACATCGTGGAAAGCGTGATCGCGACGACAAGAGCGGACATGGCGGGACGGCAGCTCATCGCGAATAGCCATCCCGCTTCCGGACCGACAGCAGGACTGTCGTTCCCCGTTCCTTGGTGTACCATTCGATATCAAACTGCCGGCTGCCGTCGGCCCAAATACCACGGTAATAATCAGTTTTCGCGACCTTCTTGTGCGGCCGCTTTCCAAAACGCGCTTCGATCGCTGCGAGATATTGGGAGAGCTCGAAGCTTGGCTCGAAATCGCGCGCAACGGCGCAGAGGCCCGCCCCGCGATAGCCGAACACGGACATCTCCATGCCCGGAAGCTTATACCTCGCGCCAGGGATCACGGGCTTACGATCTTTGAAACCCGACACGACCTCCTTGGTGACACCCGGCAGCGAGGAAGCTGCGGCATGCTGGCCAGCGAGGTCGGCAGGGGCAAGGCAGACGGTCGAAAACGTCGTCATCATCCCATCCAGCGCATCGGCCACCGACGCATCGGTGGCGCCCGCTAGCAGCATCGAGGCAAGGCCGAGCGACATCACGCCAGGCTCGGATCAATACCCTTGCACGCCACCAGCAGTTCCTTGACCGCATCGACGCTGACCTGGAGATAGCCCTTGGCTTCGTCGTCCAGCTCGATCTCGACGATCTGCTCGACGCCGCCGGCGCCGATGATCACCGGCACACCGACATAAAGATTGTCCACGCCATACTGGCCCGTGAGGTTCACGGCGCAGGGCAGGAGGCGCTTCTGGTCGAAGAGATAGGCTTCGGCCATCGCGATACCGCTGGTCGCGGGCGCATAGAAGGCGGAGCCGGTCTTGAGCAGGCCGACAATCTCGCCGCCGCCCGAGCGCGTGCGGGTGACGATCGCGTCGATGCGCTCCTTGGTCGAGCGGCCTTGCTTGATGAGGTCGGGGATGGGGATGCCGGCGACGGTGGAATATTGCACGACCGGGACCATCGTGTCGCCATGGCCGCCGAGGACGAAGCTGTTCACGTCCTTGACCGAGACCTGGAATTCCTCGGCGAGGAAGTGGCTGAAGCGCGCCGAGTCCAGCACGCCGGCCATGCCGACCACCTTGTTGTGCGGCAGGCCGGAGAATTCGCGCAGCGCCCAGACCATCGCGTCGAGCGGGTTGGTGATGCAGATGACGAAGGCGTCGGGCGCGTTGGCCTTGATGCCTTCGCCGACGGCCTTCATGACCTTGAGGTTGATGCCGAGCAGGTCATCGCGGCTCATGCCGGGCTTGCGGGCGACACCGGCGGTCACGATGATGACGTCGGCGCCGGCAATGTCGGCATAGTCGTTGGAACCGGTGATCCTGGCGTCGAAGCCTTCGACAGGCCCGCACTGGGAGAGATCGAGCGCCTTGCCCTGGGGGACGCCTTCCACGACGTCGAACAGGACGATGTCGCCGAGGCCCTTGAGTGCGGCGAGATGGGCGAGCGTGCCGCCGATATTGCCTGCACCGATGAGCGCGATCTTCTTGCGAGCCATAGGCGGTCAACTCCCTTGCGCCGTATGAAATGATGGGCGTGCCCTTAGGCCCATTTTCCTAACGGTTCAATGAAGATTCCCCCGGAAATCCGCTTTTCTTTGCAATTCGTTCGCAATAGCAATAAAGGATGTTTCAGTTGGGCAAGAGCGAGGTCGGCCGGCGCAGTATCTGGGTCGTCAGCCAATATTCGCCCGGCGCCGCCTGCGCCGGCTCGGCTTGCCAATAGCTCGGAAATGCATCCAGCGCGGCGGGCGGCATTGCGCCGATGGCTTCGCTGTTGCGGACGGCGTGAAGGTCTCGCCAGCCGCGCCGGTCGATGCGGGTGACGACCAGCGCCTCATAGCCGTCGAGCGCGCTTAGCGGCTGCGGCTCGCCCGGCTGGCCGCCTGGCGCGATGCGTTGCACGCTCGTGCCGTCGAGCGAGAGCAGCCATTGCTCATTGTCGGTCGGGCTGAGCCAGCTGTGCGGGAAATAGGTGCGGCCCCAGTCCGCTCCGGAATAGACGATCGCGCGATCGGGGCCGGCCGCTTCGAGCGCGCGCATCAGCCCCGCTTCCGGCCCGGCCGCGAACCAGTCCGCGCGATAATGATAGGCGATGGTGCCGGAAAGCGCGCCGGCCAGCGTGACGGCGGCTGCGGCGCGGCGGATGCGGCGCAGGCTTTCGGTCGTCGGCACGAGCCGCGGCGTGAAGCAAGCCGCGGCGAGCAGCACGACGAGCAGGCCGAGCCAGGCGTGGGCGGGCGGCTCCGTCCAGAGATAGAGCCGCAGGACCGGCCCCGCGATGACGACCAGCAGCGCGCCGGTCACGGTCGCGAACAGCAGCAGGGCGAACGGATGCGTCCGCTCGGAAGGCCCGTTGCGCGTCAGTCGGCCGACATAGCAATGCAGGCCAAGCGCGATCAGGACCGCTGTCCCGCCGATCAGCAGGACCGCGCCGGGCAGCAGCACATAGTCGGCATTATGCGCGACCAGCTTGGCGCCGATGGCGACGAGGCCGTGCGGCGTGAGCCCGTCGGCTTGCGGCCCGTCGAGCAGACGCAGCGCGACCGGCAGCGCCCAGAACAGGATGGCGACGAGCAGGAACCGCGCCCGCTGGCGCGCATGGGCTGCGTCCGAGGCAGCGAACAGCAGCAGCGCGAACAGCGTGGCGGCCGCCACCATGCCGGACAGGCCGCTCAGGCCCGAACAGATGCCGAGCGCGGTGAACAGGACCAGCGGCTCCGGCCCGCCGATCTTGCCGCGTGTCAGCAGGATGGCGAGCTGCCAGCAGAACAGGATGAAGACGATCGGTTCCGGCCCGAGATTGGTGACCGGCTCGATGAAGCGCGGCGAGAGCGCGATGATGGCGCCCGCGATCACGGCGGTGCGCAGGTCCATCCGCATGGCGAGCGCGCGCAGCAGCTGCCACAGGGCGGCGGTGGCGAGCAGCACATGCGCGATCTTGAGGCCGGCGACCCCGATCGGGCTGATCCGCCAGAGCAGCCAGTCGATGAGCAGCGGGAAGGGGGCGGTTTGCAGCGGCGCCGGAACGAGATCTGGCTCGGGCGCACCGGCGATCCAGGCGATCAGCCGGCCGAACGGCAGCGTGATCGCCTTGAGATGTGCGACGTCCGTGACGCCGGGCGCGCCGGTGACGGCGAAAAGCAAGGCGTTCAGCGCGAAGACGAGCAGGACGACCGGGATCAATCGACGCAGAATCAGGTCGAGATTGCCCTGCGTTTCCGCCCCTCCGCCCGATCGTCGCCCCATGGCGCGATCATAGCGGATAAATGCGCTGCTGCTACGCCTTGTTCAGCGCTTCTTCTTCCAGGTGAAGAAGGCCGACATCGCATAGTTCCAGACCACGCTGACCGTGATGCCCGCCAGGGCCGAGATCGCCCAGTAGGTCTTGTTGATGAACAGCCAGTCGGCGACGCCGACATTGGCCGCAGCACCGAAGGCGCAGACCAGGTTGAAGGTGATCCAGCCGCGCAGCAGGCCCCAGCCCTTCAGGCGCTGGTCGCGATAGGTGAACATGTTGTTCAAGAAGAAGTTGCTCGAGATGGCGACCAATGTGGCCGCCGCCTGCGAGACGCCGAACGGCTGGCCGAGGCCCTTGAGCACGAAGGTCAGCACGGCGAAGTGGACGAACACGCCCAGGCCGCCGACCATGGCGAAGCTCAGGAACCGGACCGGGATCAGATGGCCGATCATCTTGTCCAGCAGCAGCTGGACATATTCCCACAGTACCAGGCTATCGAGCTTGCTCTCGCCATGCTGGCGCGTGCGGAAGGTGTAGGGCACTTCCGCGACGCGCAGCGGCGTCGGCGCGCTGGCCGCGATGTCGAGCAGGATCTTGAAGCCGACCGTCGAGAGATGCGGCAGCGAGCGCATGAAGGCGTCGCGACGCATCATCATGAAGCCGCTCATCGGATCGGAAATCGGTGTTTGCGTCAGGCGCAGCGCGAGCTTGGTCGCGAACTGGCTCATCCTGATGCGGCTCTCGCTCCACTCGCCCATGCCACCGCCTTCGACATAGCGGCTGCCGACGACCAGATCGACGTCGCCCTGCCCGATCCGTTCGAACATCGCCTTGAGGATGGTCTCGTCATGCTGGAGGTCGGCGTCCATGATCGCCACGACCGGCGCGGCGGTGGCGAGAATGCCCTCGACACAGGCGCTGGAAAGGCCACGCCGCCCGACCCGCTGGATCACGCGCACCCGCGCATCGGCCAGCGCCAGATTGCGCACCGCTTCGGAGGTGCCGTCCGGCGAATTGTCGTCCACGAACACCAGTTCCCACGGGATGCCGGGCAGCGCCTTGTCGACGAGGTCGACAAGCAGGCCGACATTCTGGGACTCGTTGAACGTCGGCACGACGATGGCAAGCTGTGCAGGGAGCATGGAGCCGGTCACTCTTTTCCGTCCGTTGATCTGGGCGCAGGCGGCCTCTGATAGAGCTGCGCGGTGAAGGCATAGTTACCGGGCCTGTAAACAGGCGCTGTCGATTGCCAGCCGCCGAGCGTCAGCGCGGGCATGAGATCGCCGACCGGCGGCGCTGCCGCATCGATCGTGCGCAGTTCGCGATAGCCGAGCAGGTCGATCCGTCCGGCAAGGACGGTCCGGTAGCCGTTCAGCGCCGATAAGGGCGCGTGCGGACTGTCGGCTAGCTTCGTGTCGGGCAGGATGCGGGTGAGCGACTGGCCATCGGGCGCGAGCAGCCATTGCGACACATCGCCCCGGTGCAACCGGTAGAGCGGGAAATAGCCCCAGGGCCAGCCGCTGCCGACATGGACGACGGCGACCGACGGCCCGGCCTCGCGCACCATCGCGTCGAATGATTGCGAAGGCCCATGGATGAACCATTCCGCGCGCTTGAGGAACAGGCCGCAACCGATGACCGCGCCCAGCGCGAAGATTGCCAGCGCCCCCAGCCGCACGGCGCGCCAGAGCTTTCCGGCGGGCGCGAGCGAGCCGTCTGCTGCCAGTGCGATCAGCAGCGCGACCGGCGGCATCATCCAGACATTGTAGCGCGGCGAGAGCGAATTGAAGCCCTTCATCGCGAAGGCGGAGAGGATGGTGACGACGATGCCCGCCGCCAGCACGAGCGCAAGGCTCATCGCCGGATCGTGCCGCGCGCCGATGCCCTTGCGCGCTACCAGCAGAAGCAGCCCGGCCGCGCCCAGCGCGACGAGCAGCCCGACGCCCGCGAAATAGAGCAGCGCCACCCACGGATCGACCAGGATGGCGCCGTTGCTGAGCAATTGCGCGAAGAAGGCGGCGAGGCTGCCGATGCCGGTCTCGGCTGCCTGACTGACGACGCTGAGCGATGCCGCTCCGAAGATGAAGGGCGCGAGGCCCGTCCAGGCGGCGAGGAGGAGGGCATAGCCGATAACGACGCGCAGGGCCGATCGGACGTCCCGCGCGTCCAGAAACACCGCCACGACATAGGCGCTGCTCGCCACCACGCCGAAGAAATGCGTGTAGCCGCTGAGCAGCCCCAGCAGCAGGAACAGCACCAGCCGCCCGGTCCTGCCCGCCACGTCGCCGCGCACGACCATCGCCGCCTGCGCGCAGCTGAGCGCGAAGAAGATCGGATAGGCGCGGATCTCCACGGCCATTTCGATGAGCTTGGGCGAAAGCGCGAGGATCAGCCCGGCAATGAGCGCGACGCGCGTCCCGAGCCGCCGCGCCGCTGTGACGATGAGCAGCACGAGGCCGCCGGCCGTGATCGCGGCATGGTAGAGCCGGAACGCAAGCTCATTGTCGCCCCAGATCCGCCAGCCGATCATGTCGATGAAATAGCTGACCGGCGGCATGCGGTCGGCGGGCACGCCGAACGGGATCTTCAGATCGCCGGTGAGCCAGGCGATCAGCGGCCCGGGCGTCAGCGTCGCGCCCGAAAGCTGCGTCGTCTCGTCGATCCAGACATTCTGCAGGCGCGCGAACAGGATGACGGCGACGGCAAAGATCAGCAGGGCGGGCGCCAGCGCCAGCCATGGTCTGCCTCCATCCGTGTCGCCCCGCGTCACCGAATCCCCCACACGTCGTCCCACTCGTCGATGCCGGGCCAGATCGGTCGATGCGGCCGGAAATATATCAAAGCTATGGCGCGGCCTTATCAGCTCCGCGTCAAGATTGCGTCAAGACGAATGCGCGCCGTGACCAAGTGCCAGATAATCCTCGGATTGCATTTCCATGAGCCGCGAAACCGTGCGTTCGAACTCGAAACTGCCGTCACCTTGCGGATACAGCGCGGCGGGTTGTGCCTCCGCGCCGGCGATGAGCTTGACCTTGTGCTCGTACAGCGCGTCGATCAGCGTCACGAAACGCGCCGCCTCGTTGCGGTTCTCCGGCCCCAGGATCGGGATGCCGACGATGATCACCGTATGGAAGCGCCGCGCGATCGCGAGATAGTCCGCCGCACCGCGCGCTTCGCCACACAGCCGCTTGAACGAGAAGACCGCGACGCCTTTCAGCGATTTGGGGACATGGAGCATCCGCCCGCCGCCCACGACAAGTTCCTCGCTCGGCACGTTCGCGCTGTCCTCGGGCGGATAGTCCGTCAGGCGGAAGAAGATTTCGCGCAGCTTGGCGGTCGTCGCTTCGCCATTGGGCACATGCCATGTGTCCATCCCGCCGAGGCGGTCGAGCCGGTAGTCGGTCGGCCCATTGAGCGGCAGGACATCCAGCCGCTCCTTGAGCAGGCCGATGAACGGCAGGAACAGCTCGCGATTGAGCCCGTCCTTGTAGAGATCGTCCGGCGCGCGATTGGATGTCGCGACCAATGTGACGCCATGCTCGAACAGAGCGGCGAACAGGCGGGACATGATCGCCGCGTCCGCCATATTGTTGACGACCATCTCGTCGAACAGCAGCACTTTGACTTCCGCGGCGATGGCGGCGGCGACCGGCGGGATCGGGTCGCCCGTCTCGCTCTCGCGCGCCACGCGCAGCCGGGCATGCACGTCCAGCATGAATTCGTGGAAATGGATGCGACGCTTGGATGGCCCGTCGAGGCAATCGCGCAGCAGGTCCATCAGCATCGACTTGCCGCGCCCGACGCCGCCCCAGAGATAGACGCCGCGCACCGGCTCGGGCGCTTTGCGGAGCATCCGCCAGAGCACCGATCCTCGCTTGGGCGTCGCTTCCAGCTCCTGCTCGAGCGCCGCCAGCCGCACGGCAGCCGCGCGCTGATCGGGATCGGGCTTGAGTTCGGCGGAGGTGACCAGCTCCTCGTAACGGGAGAGGAGATCGCTCATTGGGTCTTCGGCTGCGCCTCGGCGAGGGGGCGTGTGTGATGCGCGCGCGGACGCATCGCCTCATGCTTGGGGAGCGCCGGGTCGAAATAGTCCCAGGCCGGCGCATCCTTCGCGTAGATCACGCTGTCGGGATAGACCTGGTTCGGATCATCCAGCGATCCGGCCTGGATCATGATGATTTCGCCTGGCAGATCGCCGGAAGTGTAGAGCCGGCCGCCGCAGGTGCCGCAGAAATGCCGCGTCACCTTGCCGCCCGTGTCGCCCTCATTGGTATAGGTCGCGGGCGTGCCGGTCAGCGCGAGCTGGCTCTTGTGGATGCCGATGATCGTGGTGTGGCCGGTGCCGGTCGCCTTCTGGCAATCCTTGCAGGCGCATTGCGAGACGAACAGGCTGGGGCCGCTGAGCTTGTAGCGCATCGCGCCGCACAGGCAGCCACCGTCGAGCACCGTGCCGTCGCTGACCATTTTTGCGCCCCCGCTCATCTCTCGCGGCTCAGAGCGCGCGTTCCACCATCATCTTCTTGGTCTCGGCAATAGCCTTGGCGGGCGAGAGGCCCTTGGGGCACACATTGGCGCAGTTCATGATCGTGTGGCAGCGATAGAGGCGGAAGGGATCTTCCAGCTCGTCGAGGCGCTCGCCGGTATATTCGTCGCGGCTGTCCGCCAGCCAGCGATAGGCTTGCAGCAGGATCGCCGGGCCCAGGAACTTGTCGCTGTTCCACCAGTAGCTCGGGCAGCTCGTCGAGCAGCAGGCGCACAGGATGCACTCGTAGAGGCCGTCGAGCTTCTCGCGGTCCTCGGGCGATTGCAGTCGCTCCTTGCCGCTCGGCGGCGGCGTCACGGTTTGCAGCCAGGGCTTGATCGACGAATATTGCGCATAGAAATGCGTGAAATCGGGGACGAGGTCCTTGATGACGTCCATATGCGGCAGCGGCGTGATCTGGACGGTGCCCTTGCAGTCCTCGATCGCCGTGGTGCAGGCGAGGCCGTTCTTGCCGTTGATGTTCATCGAGCAGCTGCCGCAAATGCCTTCGCGGCAGGAGCGGCGGAAGGTGAGCGATGAGTCCTGCTCGCCCTTCATCTTGATGAGCGCATCGAGCACCATCGGGCCGCAATCGTCGAGATCGATCTCGAAATTGTCGTAGCGCGGATTCTCGCCGCTGTCGGGATCGTAGCGGTAAACCTTGAAATTCTTGACGTTGCTGGCGCCCTCGGGGGCCTTGTGGACCGTGCCCTTCTTGCGCACGACACTGTTGGCGGGGAGGGTGAATTCGGCCATCGCTCAGGTCCCTGGAGAGGCGCGCGGATCCGACGCCGCGTCGCAAATATGCGGGCCTCCTAGCGTGTCGGCCTCTCCGGCTCAAGGGGCAGGGCGGTAGCATGGCTTGACCGGCTCCGTTTGCGGCACCCCTGTATCCTTCTGCGCCTCCTTCTGCGCATCCTTCTGAAGGGTGGCGCGTTGCGGCGGCATGACCAGAAGCCTTCTCATCTACAACGAACGCAGCGGCAGCTATGATCCGGCCCTGATTGCACAGATCGACGCGCTGTTTGCCGATGCCGGCCGGCCGATCGGCCGCAGGCTCGCGCTCGGCGACGAGGAACTGCCCGATGCCGCGTCCGCGCGGGCCGACGAGCTGGACCTCATCGTGACGCTGAGCGGCGACGGATCGATGAGCGCGGTGGCGGATCGGCTGGCGGGCTGGGACGGCACCTTGCTGGTGCTGCCCGGCGGCACGATGAACCTGCTTTCGCGCGCCCTGCATGGTGAGCGCATGCCGCCGCGGATCGTCGAGGCGTATCTGGGAGGCGAAGGCGCCGAGCTCAACGTGCCGATCCTGCGCGCCGGGCCGCTCATCGCCTATACCGGCATGATCCTCGGCCCGACGGCTGCCTGGGGCGACGTGCGCGAGGATCTGCGCAATCTCGACGTCGCGGCGCTCGCCAGCAACGTGCCGCGCGCGCTCTCGGCGACGCTCAACGAGCCGGGCGTCGCACTCGAAGGCCGCGACATCGACTATCCTGCGATCTTCGTCGAGCCGAGCCTTGCCGGCATTCGCGCCTATGGCGTGCTGGCGGGCAGCGCTGGCGAGCTGTTCGGGCATGGCTGGGCCTGGCTTACCGGGGATTTTCGCAATGGTCCGTCGGAATCGCTCGGCACCGCGCCGGTCATGCGTTTCCGCAGTGCAGGGGCGCGGCTCGACATATTGGTCGATGGCGAGAAGGAATCCGCCGCCTCGCCGATCGAGATCAGCGCCGGTCAGTCGGACGTGCTTTTCTATGCGGCGCAGGGTGAGGTCGGATGGCGCTGATCTTCCATGTGAGCGATCTGCATTTCGGCGCGGAAGACAGGGCAGCGCTGGACTGGTTCGCGGGCGAGGTGGAGGCGCACCGGCCCCATGCCGTGGTCGTCACCGGGGATCTCACGATGCGCGCGCGGCGGCGGGAGTTCGCCGCGGCGCGTGCCTGGCTCGCCACCTTGCCGGCCATGGTTTCGGTCGAGGTCGGCAATCATGACCTGCCCTATTTCAATCCCTTTGCGCGCTTCGCCGACCCGTACAAGCGCTTCAAGGGGCTGGAAAAGCAGATCGAGCGCCCGCTCGACCTGCCCGGCGTGGACATCATCCCGCTGCGCACGACCGCGCGCATCCAGTGGCGATTCAACTGGTCCAAGGGGCATCTGACCTCGCGCCGTATCGCGCGGGCCAGCGTCGCGCTGGCCGAGGCGCGCGGCCCGCTGCGGCTCATCGCCTGTCATCACCCGCTCGTCGATCCGGCGACGCGCGGCTCGGCGCGCACCCGTGGCGGCGCACGGGCGCTCTCCGCGCTGGCGCGCGCGGGCGCCGATGCCGTGCTCTCCGGCCATGTGCATGATCCCTATGACGAGACCGTCCTGGTCGAGGGGCGACCGATCCGCCTGATCGGTGCCGGTACCCTGTCCGAGCGCGTCCGCGACAGCCTGCCGAGCTACAACGCCATCTGCGCAGAAGCCGACGGTCTCGCTGTCGATATCCGCTATGCGGCATAGGGCCCAAATCCCCCCATCACGGATGGGGAGGATTTGGGTCTACGTCTCTGTCCTACACACCCCGTTCAATGCCATGACAACTGCACGGCCCGCATCCGGGCCCACCGCTCTTTGAGTTTGTGAAACCATTATAAAACAACGACTTGCTGCATCCGGCAACAAGGCGCCTGCGTCTCACCATGCGCGATATGAGGGAAGTTAGTGAAATTGCCGGTCGAAACCCGCGGAAATGCGCGGTTTTTCCGTTTGCTGGCGCGTCAGGCAAAGGCAATTAGCTGCGAACTTTGCCATCTTCGCGGCCGGAACGCGCTCAGACCGGCATATTTGCGGCCAATTGGCGTCCTGCCCTCTGCGCTCGGCCCGAGTCGAAAACAGGGGCTGCGGCAGGCGGCTCAGTCCGTATGTGCCAGCACCATCGGCGCGCCCAGATCCTGCACGAGGCGCAGTTTGAAGACAGTCATGAGATCGGTGGTCTCGCCGGAATAGCGACTGCGCTCCGCACCGATCTGCGCCGCGCTCCAGTGCGCTACATAGCTGACCCAATGGTCGCCGAGCTCGGCGAGCTCGGCCTGGAGCGTCTCGATCCGGCCCATGAACGGCAAGGCGGCGCTCAGGTCCGGTGCCCCGTTGGCGGTGCTTGCGGCCGTTGGCAGCAGACGTTCCAGGACCGAGGAAAGCTCCGCCATCAGGGTCAGGCAGGCGTCGGCGCTTGCCTGTCCGGGACGCGCCGACGCGATGAGCCGATCCGCGAGCGCATCGACGGCGTCATGGTCCTCGAACAGGCTGACAATATCACGCACCGCGCACCCCCACATACAGAGCCGGACTTACCGCGCGCCACCCAAACAAATCCCTGCCGGAGATGATTAGGGTTCTGGAAAGCATGGCCAGAAAACATCGTCGCGGGGGCTTTCCAGCGCGGTCGAGTTCTGCTCAAATGCTGCTATGCACAAAACCCGCTCCACGCTCGCCTCCGCCCTTTTCGGCGTCCTTCTCGCAACCGCCACGGTCGCTTCGGCGGCCCCGGCCGATCCCAATGATCCGCTGCTGCCGCGCCTCAAGAAAATTCTGAAGGCGACGCCGCTGATCGACGGGCACAACGACTGGCCGGGCGCGCTCGCCAGCGAAGGCAAGGACCAGCGCTGGACGATGGACCTGAACAAACTCGATCCGGTCAAGTACGACACCGACATCGAGCGGCTTAAGCAGGGCATGGTCGGCGGCCAGTTCTGGTCGGTCTATGTGTCGGCCAATCTTTCCCCGCTCGAGCAGGTCAAGAAGACGCTGGAGCAGATCGACATCGTGAAGTCGTTCGTCGCGCGCTACCCGCAGGACTTCCAGCTTGTGCGCACGGCGGCGGAAGTGCGCGCGGCGCACAAGGCGGGCAAGATCGCCTCGCTCATGGGCGCGGAAGGCGGCGGCCAGATCGACGAGAGCTTCTCGGTCCTGCGCGCCTATCACGAACTCGGCGTCGGCTATCTGACGCTTACGCACAGCAAGACGATCAGCTGGGCGGACAGCGCCACCGATGCCCCCAGGCATGACGGCCTCACCAAATTCGGCGTCGAGGTCGTGCGCGAGATGAACCGGCTCGGCATGCTGGTGGACCTCAGCCATGTGAGCGAGGCGACGATGCTGGACGCGATCGCCGCCAGCAAGGCGCCGGTCATTTTCTCGCACTCCAGCGCCCGCGCGCCGGCCGATCATCCGCGCAACGTGCCCGATCTGGTGCTGAAGGAAGTCGCGAAGAACGGCGGCGTCGTCATGGTCAATTTCGCGCCGGGCTTCATTTCCGAGCCGTTGCGGCAATGGAACGCGCAGCAGGCCGCGCAGGCCGCGCTCAACGCCTCGCTCTATCTTGGCCAGCCCGACCGTGCGAAGGCCGCCAACGACGCCTGGCTCCAGGCCAATCCCCAGCCCAAGGTGACGCTCTCCGTCGTCGCCGATCATGTCGATCACATCGCGAAAGTCGCGGGTCATGACTTTGTCGGCCTCGGCGGCGATTATGACGGCCTGCCCTTCCTGCCCGAGGGGATGGACGGCGTGGAGGCCTATCCGCCGCTGCTGCTGGAGCTGATGCGGCGCGGCTGGAGCGACGAGAACATCGCCAAGCTCGCAGGCGGCAACATCCTGCGCGTCATGGCGGCGGCCGAGAAGGTCGCGGCGAGCATGGCGAACGATCCGCCCGCGACGGCGACGGTGCAGGCGCTCGACGGTCCGGCGAAATAGGCGCGCGCCCTACGGTAGCGAGTGAAGCCATGACCGACGCAACGCTCGCCGCCGATCTCGCGGCCATCGCCACCCTGCGCGGCAGCTTCCTGCTGCGCTCCGGCACCATCGCCGACATCTATTTCGACAAATATCGCTTCGAGGGCGATCCAGCGCTGCTCCGCCGCCTTGCCGACGCGATGCTCTCGCTCGTGCCGGGCGAGACGCAGGTCCTGGCCGGGCTGGAGCTGGGCGGCGTACCGATCGCGACCGCCATGTCGCTGGCTTCGGGGGTGCCCGCCGTCTTCGTGCGCAAGCAGGCCAAGGATTATGGCACCTGTCTCGCGGTGGAGGGCGGCGACGTCAGCGGCAAGCGCATGCTGCTCGTCGAGGATGTGATCTCGACCGGCGGCGCGATCGCCGATGCCGTGCCCTTGGTGCGGGCAGCGGGCGCGCAGATCATCGGCGTCGTCTGCGCCATCTGGCGCGGGGAAGGCGAGCCACGCATCGCCGGCGTGCCGGAGCTGCCCGTCTATCCCGCCTTCACCCGCGCCGATCTGGAAGGCGCGGCCGCCTGACCGGCTTTAGAACGCGCTATGATAGGCCGCATTGCCCGGCAGGCCGAGCTTCGTGACGCCCGCCCGCTTGATGGCAGCCAATATGGCATCGACCAGCGCATAGCGCGCCTCGGCATCGGGCTGCAGGTCCAGCGCCGGTTCCACCGCCAGGGCCATGCTCTGGCGCAGCAGCACGCGCAGCTGCGCCTCGCTGACCGCCGCGCCGTTCCAGCGGATGACGTCGCTGCCGTCGATGGTGACGCGGTTGCGCACCGGATCGGGCTGGAGCGTCTTGGGCGGGACCATGGTCGGCAGATCGATCGCAACCTGATGCGTCTGCAGCGGAATGGTCAGGATCAGCATGACGAGGAGCACGAGCAGCACGTCGATCAGCGGCGTCGTGTTGAGATCGGACATCGGGCGGGGCGCATCGAACGCGGTATTGGCCATAGTCGCTCTCCATTTCCATCATGGTATAACATTACATATCGGATAGATATGCGCTCGGCAATGGCTTTCGACGCTTTGCAGGGAACGGCGGAAGGGGATGGGAAGCGCACTTAGCCCTCTCCCGCTTACGGGAGAGGGCGATTGGCGATGTTCCCAATCGCTTGCAGCCAGTCGTCCCCGCCATGCCCACGCACCCCAAGCCTTCCCTTTCCGGCAGCAGATCGAAGAAGGGCCCATCGGAGAAAGCCGCTGTCCTACGCCTTTCGATTCATGTCACGGCACTTGCACCGGGCACACGACCCGCCGCTCTTTGACCTCGTTAAAATCCCGGAAGTTAGCGCTCTCCCCTCGCCCCGAAGCCAATTTCACACGCCGACGGTGTGACCTTCGTGTGACCTTAGACGGCACGGCCATGGGCGATAACGACCATCGTTCGAGCGCCCCGAAATAAAATGTCCATCCGCTGGCCCGGTTTCCCCGGAAATCCCGCTAAATCTCATGCGCGGCAACGCGCGGATCGCATTTGGAGCATGGCGCCCTGGCGCCGGCGGCCCGGGCATTGCCGGACGGGTTGATCGCGGCGGCAGTCCGGGGCCGCACCCCGCCGGCTTGGTTGGCCCGGTCGCAGGACCAGGCGGGGGATGGTCAGCCGTGAGGGTGGTGTGACAGCGCCTCGATGACATCGTCGAGCCGCGCCGGGTCGCCGATCGCGACCACATTGCCGTCGCTCGCATCGGTCAGCGGGTCACCCGCCCAGTCGCACATGCGCCCGCCCGCCCCCTCGACGATGGGGACCAGCGCGGCGAGATCGTGCAGCTTGAGGCCGGCTTCCACAACGATGTCGATATGGCCGTTCGCGACCAGCGCATAGTTGTAGCAGTCGCCGCCCCAGATGGTGTCGCGGCACTGCCCGCCGAGGATGGAAAAATGCTCCGCCGTGTGGCCGGGAAAGAATTGCGGGCCGGTGGTTGCGAGGATCGCCTGATCCAGCGCCCGGCAGGATCGGGTGCGCACTGCCTTGCCGTTGTAGGTCGTCGGCATGCCCATCGCGCCCGCCCAGCGCTCGCCGCTGATCGGCTGGTCGATGATGCCAAGGATCGGCCAGCCATCCTGCATCAGTGCGATCAGCGTGCCGAAGATCGGTCGCCCGGCGATGAAGCTGCGCGTGCCGTCGATCGGATCGAGCACCCATTGCCGGGCCGCTTCGCTGCGCGTCGCGCCATATTCCTCGCCGACGATCCCGTCGCCCGGTCGCTCCTTCTCCAGCAGGTCGCGGATCGCGATCTCGGCGGCGCGGTCCGCCTCGGTCACCGGCGAGGCGTCGTCCTTGTCCTCGATCTCGTATCGCGCGCGGAAGAACGGGCGGATCGCCGCGCCGGCGGCATCGGCAAGGCGCTGGGCAAGCGCGAGATCGTCGGTAAGGGCCATGCCGCCCTGCTAGCGCGGGATGGCGGGGGTGGCCAGTGTTTCCCAAATCATCCACCACCCTAAATCCCGGCCTCGTCAATCCGTCCTCTGGGACATGCGCCTCATCATGTGGCTCTTCACCATCGCCTTCGCGCTCACGGGCCTCAGCCTGTGGGTCGATGGCGGCTTCGTGGGCGCCAGGGATGTCGCGCGCGGCCTTGGCTTCCTCGCGCTCATCTCCTGCCCGTTCCTCTGGGCGCGGCCGACCGGTCTCGTGCCGGATGCGCTCGCCGTCGGCGGCAAGCGGCGTTTCATGCTCGGCCTCGCGCTCATCCTCGCGACGCCCTTGCTCCTCCCCTGGCAACTCTGGCTTTGAGAGCATCGGACGCCTAGATAGGCGCGATGCCCGAGCTTCCCGAAGTAGAGACCACCGTCGCCGGTCTGCGCACCGTGCTGGATGGCGCGCGCCTGACCCTCGTCGAGACCCGCCGCGCCGACATGCGCTTTCCCTTCCCGCCGGACCTGCGCCAGCGTCTTACGGGCGCCACCGTCACCGGCCTTGGCCGCCGCGCCAAATATGGGCTGGTCGAGACCGATCGCGGCGACACGATGATCTTCCATCTCGGCATGTCCGGCCGATGGCGCATCGATCCGGCCGAGATCGGCAAGCATGATCATCTCCTGGTCGAGACGGCGGGCCATCGGCTCGCGTTGCACGATCCGCGCCGTTTCGGCTTCGTCCATCTGGTCGAGAGCGCGGCGCTCTCCGGCTACAGGCATTTCGCTGGGCTCGGCCCGGAGCCGCTCGGCGATGAGCTGACCGTGGACTATCTGGCAAAGGCGCTCGAAAACCGCATTGCGCCAATCAAGGCCATGCTGCTCGATCAGCGCATCATCGCCGGCCTCGGCAACATCTATGTCTGCGAGGCGCTGAACATCGCCGGCGTCGCGCCGACGCGCGAGGCGGGGCGCATCTCGAAGGCGCGGCTGGTGAAGCTGGTCGAGGCGATCAGGGAAGTGCTCCGCGCCGCCATCGCCGCGGGCGGCTCTACCCTGCGCGATTATGCCCGGCCGGATGGCGAGCTCGGCTATTTCGCCAAGGACTGGCGCGTCTACGGGCGCGAGGGAGAGGTCTGCCCGTGCGGCGGGATCGTGCGGCGACGGGTCGATTCCGGCCGCTCGACCTTCTATTGTCCAAGCTGCCAGAAATAGCCGGCCGGACAAGACAGGAGTGCCGCTTATGTCTCTCTCCCCGATCGCGCGCTGTGCGGCGGGACTGGTGGCGCTTGTCGGCATTGCCGGTCTCGCCTTCCAGTTCACCGTGTCGCTGGAGAAGAGCGGCACCGCCCCGGATGCGCTCTGGGCGATGCTGCGTTTCTTCACGATCATCGGCAACGCACTGACGGCCCTGGTGCTGCTTTCTGCGGCGCTCGGCTTACGGCGGATCGCCACGCCCAGCCGCCTCGGCGGCGTCACGCTCGTCATGGGGCTGATCGGCGTCATATACACGACCCTGCTGCGCAACATCGAGCATCTGACCGGCAATGCCCAGATCGCCAATTATCTGCTGCATTATGCCGTGCCGCTGCTGATCGCCTTGTTCTGGCTCGTCTTCGTGCCGAGAGGCGGCCTTACCCGGCTCGATCCGTTGCGCTGGGCGATCCTGCCGCTGCTCTATCTGCCTTATGCGATCGCCCGCGCCGATGCGGATGGCAAATATGCCTATCCGTTCATCAATGTCGCTCAGCTCGGCTGGGGGCAGGTCGCGTTCAACGTCGCGGTGATCGCGCTCGGCTTTCTCATCGTCGGCCTGCTGCTGGTCTGGTTCGACCGGAAAATGGCGCCAACAAACCACACCGTTCGCCCTGAGTAAGGGCTGAGCTTGTCGAAGCCCTGTATCGAAGGGCCGCGCTATCCTTCGATACGCCGCTTCGACTTCGCTCAGCAGCTACTCAGGACGAACGAAGGAAGGTCAAAGCCGCAGCCCCATGAACACTGTGCCTTCGGGCGTCGGCGAATAATAGGGCGCGATCCGAACGAATCCCATGCGCTCGTAAAGCCCGATCGCCCCGTTCATGCTTTCCAGCGTATCGAGCCGCATCTCGGTATAACCTCGCTCCCGCGCCGCCTCCACGATCGCCTCGGCCAGCGCCTTGCCCAGACCCGTCCCGCGCGCCTGGGGCTTGAGGTACAGCCGCTTCATCTCGCAGACGCCCGGTTCGTCCAGTGCCCGCAGCCCCACGCAGCCGATCACTCCGCCGCCCACATCCCGCGCGATCAGCAGCGCACCCTGCGGCGGCGCATATTTGCCCGGCAGCCCGGCCAGCTCCGCCTCGAAGTCCTGATAGCCAAGGTCGATCGGCAGCCAGGCCGCATAATCGGCGAACAGGGCGGCGACGCTGCGCAGATCGTCGTCGGTCTGTGCAGCCTCGATCCGGTGCTTGGGTTTCACCCCGTCAGAGCGGCGCGCAGGCCGCTTCCAGCCAGGCCTTGGCCTCGCCGTCGAGCTGCGGGCCGACGATCTCCAGCGTCCTGGCGTGATAGGCATCGACCCAGTCGCGCTCGGCAGGCGAGAGCAGGCTCGTCTCGATGAGGTTGCGGTCGATCGGCGCATGGCTCAGCGTCTCGAAGCCGAGAAAGGCCTTGTCCTCACCCTCGCCGCGTTCGACCACCAGCACCAGATTCTCGATGCGGATGCCATAGGCGCCGGTCTTGTAATAGCCCGGCTCGTTGGAGAGGATCATGCCCGCCTGCAGCGGCTCGTCGCCGCCGCCGAAGGTCGCGATGCGCTGCGGCCCCTCATGCACCGAGAGGAAGCTGCCGACGCCATGGCCGGTGCCATGCGCATAATCGAGGCCCTCGGCCCAGAGGAACTGGCGCGCGAGAATGTCGAGCTGCCCGCCGCGTGTGCCGACCGGGAATTGCGCGCAGGCGAGCGCGATATGGCCCTTCAGCACCAGCGTGAAGCGATGGCGCATCTCGTCGGTCGGCGTACCCATCGCCATGGTGCGGGTGATGTCGGTCGTACCGTCGCGATATTGCCCGCCCGAATCGACCAGCAGCAGCGTGCCCGTCTCGACCGGGCGGCAGGTCTCCTCGCTCGCCTTGTAATGCACCACCGCGCCATTCGGGCCGGAGCCCGCGATCGTGTCGAAGCTCAGGTCCACGAGCGCGCCGGTCTCCTCGCGGAATTTCTGCAGCCGGTCGGCCACACTGATCTCGGTCTGCCCGCCCTTGGGCCCTTCGATCGAGAGCCAGTGCAGGAACCGGGAGAGCGCCGCGCCGTCGCGGGCCTGCGCGCTCTTGTGGCCGGTGACTTCGGTGGCGTTCTTGATCGCCTTGGGCAGCACGGCCGGGTCGCGCAGCGGCTTGATCGTGGCGCCGGCCTTGTCCAGCGTCTCGAAGATCGCGGCGACGGCCCGCTCCGGGTCGACCGCGACGGTCTTGCCGGCGAGATCGCTGAGCGCCCCGGTGAACTCCGCCCGGTCGCGGATGGTGATCGCATTGCCGAGATGCGCGCGCACGCTCGCGTCCACCTTCTCGGGGTCGACGAACAGCTCCGCCTTCCCGTCGGCATGGAGCAGCGCATAAGCCAGCGCCACCGGCGTGCGCGAGACGTCCGCGCCGCGGATGTTGAACGTCCAGGCGATCGAATCGAGCGCGGTCAGCACCGTCGCGTCGATCCCCTCGGCCCTCATCCAGTCGCCCATCTCGTCGCGCTTCTGCGCGCTGGTCTTGCCGGCGTGGCGCTCCTCATGCGGCACCAGCTTGGCCTTGCTCGGCTCCGGCCGGTCGTCCCACACGGCATCGACCGGATTGCTCTCGACCGGCACGAGAGTCGCGCCCTTCTTGCCGAGCGCGCGCGTCGCTTCCTCGACCCAGCGCTTGGTGTGCAGCCAGGGATCATAGCCGATGCGCGCGCCGCCCACGGCATGATCGCCCAGCCACGCGGCGACACTGGTCTGCGGCACGCCGACATAGTCCCAATGCTTGCCGTCCACCTGATCGCGCACCTGCAGCGTGTAGCGCCCGTCGGTGAAGATCGCCGCTTCCTCCGGCAGCACGACCGCGCTGCCCGCCGATCCCAGAAACCCGGTCAGCCAGGCGAGGCGCTGCGCATAGGCGCCGACATATTCGGAGAGATGCTCGTCGGTGAGCGGAACGACGAAGCCGTCGAGCGACTGGCGCTTGAGCTGCGCGCGCAGGGCCTTGAGGCGATCTTCATGAGTGGACATACAGGGTTCCTGGTCGGAAGAATGTTTTGGTTATCGCCAACATAAGCCTTTTGTCGCAGCACGCTAGCGCCGAGAGATTCAGCGCGGCATGATGGGGCGCTAACCTCGCGGTAAGAGAGCAGTTCTTAAGAATAGAAAAAACGAAGGATCGATTTCGTGGTTGCCGTTTCGCCCCTGCCGCTCACGCACAGCTGGCCGCTTTACGAGGCCACATTGCGCCTTCCCCTCGGCAATCTGGTTGCCGCGCTGGATGATGTGCAGCCGCCGCCATTCTATCCCGATCCCTTCGCGCAGATGGGCATCGGCATCTGGCAATGCGACCTCAAGGATAACAGCCTCAATTGGACGGCGCCGGTCTATGAATTGTTCGGCTTTCCCGAGGGCGAACCGATCGAGCGCCCGCTGGCAGCCTCGCTCTATCTGCCCGATTCGCGCATCGCGATGGAGGAACTGCGCGCCTATGCGATCCGTCACCGCCGTGGTTTCACGCTGGACGCGCAGATTCGCCGGCCCGATGGCGATGTCCGCTGGATGCGCCTCTCCGCCATTCCCGTGATCGAGGGTCGTCAGGTCGTCCGCCTGTGCGGCACCAAGCAGGACGTGACGCAAGAGTATGACGGCCCTGGCGCCTGAACGCCGCCCGACACGACTCGTCCCGAGGAACTCACCGCCGGTCGCTGCGTTTGTCCGGTGATGCAGGCCGAAAACACGACAGAACTGCCTGCGCCGCCCGCGAGCGCGCGATGGCGCAACCCGCGCCCCTGGCGGATCGTCGGCCTCGTCACCCTCGCGCTTCTGCTCCTGATCGTGCTGCTCGCGGCAACCTTCCCGGTCGGCTGGGCACGGGACCGGATCGAACGGCGCATGTCGGACCGGATCGGCGCGCCCGTCACCATCGGCCGCCTCTCCCGAGAACCCGCCTTCTCCTTCACGCCGATCATCGTCGCGCATGATCTGCGGATCGCGCAGCCCGGCTGGGCAGGGAAAGGCGATCTGCTCCGCGTCGCGCAATTGCGCCTGCGCGTGCCCGTCCTGCCGATCCTGCTCGGGCACGGGCTCCGGCCGGACGGGATCGAGGCGCGCGGCCTCGCCGCCAATCTCGTGCGCGATGCACAGGGGCGCTCCAACTGGAGCAGCGATCGTCCGGCGCGCAGCGACACCGGTCGCGGCTTTTCGCAACTCCTCATCCCCGATGGCCGCTTCACCCTGCGCGACGAGAAACGGCATCTCTCGCTCGTTGGCGGCCTGCGCGCGGACGGTCGGGGTGTCGCGCTCGCCGGCAATGGCCGCTTCCACGATGCGCCGGCGCGCCTGACGCTCGCAGGCCCCGCCATCCTCGATCGCGATCGCAAGCAGCCTTATCCCTTCACCCTCGCCATCGCGTCGCCCCTGCTCGATCTGCGCGCCAGCGGCCGCATGATGGGTGCGCTCAACATCCGCGACATGACGCTCGACATGAATGCTCGCGCGCCCTCGCTCAAATATCTGGACGACATCATCCAGGCAGGCCTGTTCGGTACGCAGCCGATCGATCTGCGCGCCAGTGTCCGCCATAGCGGGCGCGACTGGTTCGTCGATCGGCTGGCCGGCCGCATCGGCCGCTCGCCGCTCATCGGTCGCGCCGACATATTGAAGCGCGACGGCCGCACGAAGATCGACGCCACGATCGATTTCGCGGCTTTCGATTTCGACGATCTGGCGGATGCGCAAGGCAAGGCCGAGCAGGCCGCGCTGGAAGCCCGCATCGGCGAGCGCGTCCTTCCCAACACCCGCATCAATCTCTCGAAAGTCGGGCCGACCGATGGCCAGATCCGCTTCACCGCGCGCAAGCTCCTGTTCCGCACGCCCTCGGTCTTTCGTTCGCTCAAGGGAACCGTTCGGCTTGAAGGCAAGGTGCTGACGCTCGATACTATCGAGGCTGGCCTCACCAATGGCCGCATGACCGGGCGTCTCGTGGTGGACCATCGCCAGGGCGCCAGGCCCTTGCTGGATGTGGATCTGCGCTTCAGCGACGGACGGCTTGGGCCGTTGCTGAACGCGCAGGACAAGATCGACGCGCCCTACCGCGCGCGGCTCCGATTGCGTGGCCGGGGCGATACCATCCGCGAGGCGCTTGGCCACGCCGACGGGCGGATCGGCCTCGCCGCCGCCAATGGCTATGTCGTCCGCCTCGCCGCCGCCGTGCTGGCGCAGGACATGGGCAAGACGATCGGCGCGGCGCTTGGCGACGGCGAGAGCCGGGTGCCGCTAGCCTGCGTCGTCGTCGGGTTCGAGGCGCGGCAAGGCCGGCTCACCGCAGCGCCCTTCCTGCTCGATACGTCCGTCGCGCGCAGCCGCGGCACCGGCACGATCGATCTCGCGAGCGAGCGCATCGCGTTGACCATCGGCGGCCAGTCGCGCAAGTCGAGCGGCCTCCCCATGATCGATCCGATCGTGATCGGCGGCACGCTCTCCGCGCCGCAGGTCCAGCTTTCCGGCCTCGGCAGCGGCAAACGGGATGCCGGGACGATCCTCGGCGCCGTCGCAAAGTCGATCGGTGGCGCGCTTGGCCTCAACGAGAAGAAAGGTCCTGCCGTCATCGGCACCGGCCCGATCGATTGCCCTGCGCTAAGCCGTCATGTGCTGGGCGAGGGCGGCTGAGGGTGCAGAGATGATAGTGCCCTCTCCCTCCAGGGAGAAGGCCAAAAACGCTGTCCTACAGCCACCGACCCATGGCATGGCGACTAATCGATTCCCTCGATCAAAAAGCCGCCAAATGCACAAATCTCCCGCGCGAATAAGTGCCGACCCCGTAACCTTCGTAACCTTCGAAAGAAAGTTGCGCGGCTGTGATCCTATTTCACCCGGCGGCGCGGGCCTCGGCCAGCAACTCGGCCGAAAGCTCGCAGCCCATCGTCGGGCCGACGAACAGCATCAGTCCGCGTCCTGGCGCGATGCTGCGCACCAGCCACGCGCCATCCATGTCGAGCGCATAGCGCGCCCGGCCGCTGACTTCGCGGTCGATATGGCTGCTGTCATCGAACGCGACGATCATCGGCGTCCCGAAGCGGCGGCTCTGGAGGGTGAGCGGCGTCATCGCGTCGCCTTCGCTCTGCACGTCCGTCGTCGAGGGCACGCAAATCCGCGCCGTCATCAGTTCGGCCAGCACGTCCCGCTCGGATCCGATGCCGGCCATGGCATCGCGCACCAGCGCTTCGAGGCGGGTCAGTGGCACATAGTTGGTCTCGGTCATCGCCGTCTTTTCGCGCGCTGCGTTCGAAAGCGCAATGTTTGGCAATCGCCAGTCGGTCCTGCGCCCATGCCGCTTCGCCGGTCTATCCGCGCCGGCTTGTGCGCTTCCGGGAAACTTCATAAGATACGAAATATACAGGAAAATGCGGCCTCGATCGGGATCTGGCCGTTTTTGCGCAGAGACGGATGCGAGGGATCGAACGGGAGGAGTGGGACATGAAGGGGGACATTCTCGGCTATAGCGATGTCGATGGCGGCGCGATCACCGGGGAGGACGGCGCACGCTATCGGTTCGGCAAATCCGACTGGCGCGGCGCGGACTCGCCCGTCGCCGGTGGCCGTGTCGATTTCGACATAGCGGACGGGCGCGCGATCGACATCTATCCGCTCGCCGGGACGGGGCAGCCGACGGCGAGCCCGGCCGTGACTCCCGCGCCAGCGCCCGCCGCGCCTGCCGCGGCAGCGCCCGCTTCCGCGACGCCGCTGTGGCGGACGCCCTTGTTCGGCCTCGGCGTGACGGCGGTCATCCTGATCTATGTGTTCCTAATTCCGCCGAGCCTGTTCCATCCGATGGGGGGAAACTTAAAGCCGCTGTTGCTGATCGGCCTGTCGATCGCGGCCATAGTCTGGCGCAACAAGCGCAGCTTTGATCGGACCAACCAATATGGCGTCGAGTCCTTCCGGGGCTTCGGCCACGTCGTCGGGTCGGGCGCGATCGATCTGGTAGCGGGTCTCGGGGCCATCGTGGGCCTGATCGTCGGCGGTTTCGCGCTCATCCTTTGAGCCGGGGCAATTGGTTGCAGCGCGCAACGCCATTGAGCCGCCGCGCCGCTGCGCCTATCTCCCGTCGATGACCGAAACGCCTCAGCCGCCAATCGCGGCGCAACGCCCGCACCAGACCCTCCATCATAATCGCACCCTCAGCGATCCCTGGGCCTGGCTGCGCGATCCCGGCTATCCGGACGTCACGGACCCGGACGTGCTCGATTATCTCAAGGCCGAGAATGCATTTTTCGAAGCGCATATGGCGGCGCACAAGCCGCTGACCGATGCGCTGTTCGAGGAGATGAAGGCGCGCATCAAGGAGGAGGACAAGTCCGTCCCGCAGAAGGATGGCGCCTATGTCTACTGGAGCACCTTCGAGACGGGCGAGCAATATCGCCGCCACTGGCGCCGCCGCGCCGATGCGCCCGCAGACGGATCGGCCGACGAGCTGATCGTCGACGAACCGGCGCTGGCGGACGGGAAGGATTATTTCCGCCTCGGCGCCGTTGCCATTTCCAATGACGATCGCCTGCTGGCCTATGCCATCGATGATAATGGCTCGGAGCGTTACACCGTCCGCATCAAGGATCTGACGACCGGCGAACTGTTGAGCGACGTCATCCCGGACGTGCTCTCCGCTCTCGTCTGGACCAGCGACGACAGCGGCATCGTCTATGCCCCGGCCAATGCCCAATGGCGCACCGATCGCGCGATGCTGCACAGGATCGGCACGGAGGCGAGCGCCGACATCGAGCTATTCAAGGAAGAGGATGAGGGCTTCCGCGTCTCGGTCGGCCTCACCTCGGCGGAGAACTGGATCGTGCTCGCCACCGGAGATCATGTGACCAGCGAAGTCCGCCTCGTGCCCGCCAACAACCCGACCGCCACGCCGATCCTCGTCTCGGCCCGCGTCGCCGAGCGCGAATATGATGCGGACGAGCATGACGGCTGGCTCTACATCCGCACCAACGACACCCATCCCAATTTCCGCCTCGCCCGCGCACGGGTCGAGACGCCGGACCACTGGGACGAAGTGCTGCCTGCCTCGGACCAGTTCTACCTCACCGACGTCAGCTTGTTCAAAACCTTCTATGTGACCGAAGGACGCGAGAACGGCCTAGATCAGATCGAGATCCGCGACTATGCGACGCACGCGGCGCAGCGCCTCGATTTCCCGGAAGCGAGCTACGTCGCCGGGCTCGACGACAATCCCGAATATGATGTCACCAAGCTGCGCATCAGCTATGAGTCGATGGTCTCGCCCGAGACCGTGCTGGATTATTATCTGGCAGACGGCCGCCGCGAGGTCCTGAAGGTCCAGGAGATCCCCTCGGGCTTCGACTCCTCGCTCTATGCGACCGAGCGCCTGCTGATCCCGGCCCGCGACGGCACGCCGATCCCGGTCTCGGTGCTGCACCGGCGCGATCATCCGATGGACGGCTCCCGCCCGCTTTATCTCTATGGCTATGGCGCTTATGGCATCGCCATCGAGCCAGGCTTCGGCACTTCGCGGCTCAGCCTCGTCGATCGCGGCTTCGCCTTCGCCATCGCCCATATTCGCGGCGGCGATGATCTCGGCCAGCAATGGTACAAGGACGGCAAGCTCGAAAAGCGCACCAACACGTTCAACGATTTCGTCGACGTGGCGAAGGGGCTGGTCGAGCACGGCTATACCGCAGCGGGCCGCATCGCGACCTCGGGCGGCTCGGCCGGCGGCGAACTGATGGGCGCGATCGTCAACAGCGATCCCGCGCTCTGGGGTGCCGTCGTCGCGCATGTGCCCTTTGTCGACGTGCTCAACACGATGCTGGACGAGACCCTGCCGCTGACGCCGGGCGAATGGCCGGAATGGGGCAATCCCATCGAGGACGCCGCCGCCTATGATCTGATCGCCAGCTACTCGCCCTACGACAATGTGACCGCGCAGCCCTATCCGCCGATGCTGGTCACGGCCGGCCTCAACGATCCCCGCGTGACCTATTGGGAGCCCGCCAAATGGGTCGCGCGGCTGCGGGCGACCAAGACGGACGACAATCTGCTCTTGCTCAAGACCAACATGGAAGCCGGCCATGGCGGCAAGTCCGGCCGCTGGGAGTCCCTGCGCGAAACGGCGGAGGAGTTCGCCTTCATCCTGTGGCAGCTGGGGGTGGAAAGCTGATCAAGCGGGCTGACTTACATTCCCTCGAAGAAGCTCGGCAACGGCCGGGCGAACGGCGTCGCCGCCTTGGCGCCCTTGAGGACGATGATCGCATCATAGCTGTTGATGTAGCTGCGCATGTCCTCGCTCACGCCCTGCCGCCGCAACGTGCCGGGGATGAGGCGCAGCGGCGCGGTGTCGATCAGCGTCGGGCCATCGGTGGCGAGATGGCGATAGAACATGCCTGCCGTCGCCTCGAAGTCCTCGCGGCAACCGGAGATCGTGCCGCGAAAGTCGATCTGCTCGCCGTCCGGCCCGCAGACGATCATCACGCTGAACGTCTTCCTGCCCTCCATCAGCGCCAGCGCGTTGACGAAACTGCCGAGCGCGGGCGTGTATGTGGGCGAGAGGCCGGCGGTAAGGTGGTAGGCGCCGAACTTCATGACGGTGCGCGGCGGCGTCTTCCCGGCCGCGCGCCAGTGCGCCAGGAAGTTGCGCTTCATATAGTCCTCGCGCATCCGGTTGGAGAGGTTCGCTGCCGGGCTGTCCTGCAGCCGGTAGATCTCGCCGGAGAGCTTCATGTCGGCGATCAGCTGCCGCGCCGCCGTGGGGCCCTTGGCGAAGGCACTCTCCAGCGGCTTGTAGATCTCGTCCTTGAAGCTGGTCAGCGCCATCAACGGCTTGCTCTTGTCCCGCGCGGCGGCGACCGCCGCTTTCTGCGCCGGCGTCCTGGCCCAGCCGTCCAGCCGGTCGAGCAGCAGCGGCGCGGAGGACGCGAATTCCTGGTCGATGCCCCAGAGCGCACCCTGCTTCGCTCCCGCGCGGCCCAGCATCTTGCGCGCCAGATCGGCCTCTTCGCGCAGGTTGAGGAACGCGAAGCTGATCGCGCGACGCGGGTCGGCCATATAGGCATCGAGCCGCTCGGCCGGACCGCGCAGCAGCGGTTCCTGCGTTGCGGCTCCGATCGGACTGATCTCGAGCGCATAGGCGAGCGGGCGATCGATCGGCAGCGCATCGACCAGCAGGCCCGCTGCCTGCGCAATGCTGCCCGTGCCGTGTGTTTCGCCGATCATCAGGATATCGGCCTGCGCCATCTTGCCGGTCAGCCATGCGCCGCCCTCGCCGCCCGGCCGGCCGTCGGCGAGCGAAAGCGGCTTGAGCGCCTGCGCGATCGTCTCGGAAAGGCGCGCGCGGTCGGCTGCCTGGATCTGCGCTTGCGCGGCGGTCGGGGAAGGGATGGCCTGCGGGGACGGAGGGGGCGCGGATGCCTGGGCCAGCGCGATCGTGGCAGCGCCGGCCAGCAGGCTCGTGCCCGCCACCGCGATCATCTTGCGCACCATATTAGCCCTCCCGTCACCGCCAACTGTCTTAGCCTAGCAAGACACCACCCAATGGCAAGGGCTTTTACCCGCGCCGCCCGCTGGCCTATAGCGCGCTTCATGGGCAAGCCGTTCGAGATGCGCTTCGTGGCCGAGGCGGATGACATCGACATCATGGGCCACGTCAACAACGCGGTCTGGGTTCGCTGGATGGAGGCGATCGCCACCGCGCACTGGCAGGCGCTGGCACCCGCCGAGGCGCAGGCGCTCTACGCCTGGGTCGTGACCCGGCACGAGATCGACTATCGCGGCAATGTCGTGCAGGGCGAGGCGGTCATCGCCCGCACCCATGTCGCCGAGCCGCCGCGCGGGGCGCGGTTTGATCGGCTGATCGAGTTCATCGGCGAGGACGGAAAGGCGAAGGTTTCGGCCCGTACGACCTGGGCCATGGTCGAGATCGAGAGCCGCCGGCTGATGCGCGTGCCGGCCAATCTGGCCGCAATCTTCCTCGGCTGAGCTAGGGCCGGGCGGGCGTGGCAGGCGCCGGCTGGGCCACGGGCGTCACCACCGGCGCGGTGCGCGGCTCGAGGATCGCCGCTGCCTCGATCACGTCGAGCGCGCGGCGCGCTTCGTTGTAGCGGCGGGCCTGCTCCAGCCACTGCGTCATTTCCGGCTGGCGCGAAAGGCTTGAGACTTCGCCGATTGCCGCCTCGATCTGTCCGGACTCGACGTTGAGCCGCGCCCGGGCCAGCCGCTCGCGCGGCTCGGGCGATGGCGCATCGGCTTGGCGGATGACAGCCAGTCCGCGCAATTCGCGCATCGCGGCAGACCACCAGCCTTCATTGGGGCTGCCGCGCTCGACCGCCGTGCCGATCGTCACCAGCCCCGCCCGCAAGGTACCGAGCGTCACGGGCTTCTCGGCGGCGTTGACGATGGTGGCGACGGCCTTGGGCTGCGCCTCGCCGAACAGCAGGCGCAGCTGCGCCTCGACATAACCGAGCGACGTACCGGTATCGAGCGCGCGCCGGGCGGCGAAGGCGATCATCATGGCTTCCGCGCGATTGGCATAGCCCGATGCGGCCTCCGCTGCGACGGCGACCCGCGTCAGCCGCTGTTCGAGCGCAGCGACCTGATCGACTTGCGTCGCCGCGTTCAGCACCTCGCTAGCGCCGCGCGTCGATCCGCGGGCGTCGGGCATGCCCTGGGTCGGGTCCGCGCCGTCGGCGCTGTTGAGCATGGTGGCGGGGCCGGACGGCATGGCCGCCGGATCCAGCGTGCCGAAGCGCAGGCCGCCTTGCCAGTTGATCACGACCCAGGTCATGGCGGCAAGGCCGATAACGAACGCAAGCAAGGCGAGCGCAATGATCAGCCGGGTCCGGGAAGGCCGCGGCGCGTCGGTCAGGGCGTCGTCGCCAGTGCCGTCCGGTGCGTTGCTTGCCATGCCTCCTGCCGGGTCGATTACGAGGCGCCCATACATAGCGACGTGGCGAGGCGCAGCAAGGCCGTATCGTCCGGGGACGGGGAGACATGACCTTTGCGCCAGCCTTTGCCACAAGAGTCGAGCGCTGCCTGGCTGATCGCGAGCAGGAAATGGTTGCGATGCGAGGGCGGCAGCAGCGCGTTCAGGCGCCGCCCGGCCGCCGGGGAATGAATGGCGATGACGGACGACGGCAGTGTCGCGAACGCCTTGGTGAAGGGCCGCATGTCGCGCGCTTCGGCGCGATAGACGACGTGCCGCGCGATGATGAGGCCGAGCGGATCGAACGGGCGCACCTCCTCGCCGCACAAATGAAGCACTTGCCGATGCCCCGCCTGAGTGAGAAGCGGAATGGTGGTTGCTGCGTCGCCGCCGCCGATATGGACATTGGTGACGCCTTGCGCCCGCACGGCTTGCGCACTGGCCTCCCCCACCGTGAACACCGGCAAGCCCGCGAATTTGGCCAGCGTCGCGGCACCATGGCGCGCGCCGCTGGCGCTCGTGACCAGCAGCGCATCGAAGGGGCCTTCCGGTATCGGTTCATCTTCGACCGGGATGATCTCGAACAACGGGAACTGGATCACCTCAAGGCCGAGCGCACGAGCCGGCTCCGCCGAGCGATCATTGCCCGGTTGAGGCCGCAGCAGCACAAGTGGCCGGTTCATACCGTGAAGAGCGCGCGCAGGGCGGGGCTGGCGCGCGCCAGCAAGCGCTTGCCGAGTGCTCCGGCACTCTCGGTATTGCTTCCCGGCAAGATCGCTTCTTCGTTCACCTGCTCACCGCCGTCCTCGCTCAAGATCTGGGCACGCAGGTGCAGATCGTCGCCGGATACGCGCGCCAGCGCGGCGATCGGGCTGTGACATGATCCGCCAAGCGCCAGCAGCACGGCCCGCTCGGCAAGGACGCAACGCTCGGTATCGGCATCGCCGATCGCGGCAAGCAGCGTCTGCGCACGATCATCGGCGGCCCGACACTCGATGCCGACCGCGCCCTGCGCCACGGCGGGGAGCAGTGTATCGACCGGAATTGCGGCACCGATATCTCCAAGGCCGAGTCGGTCGAGACCGGCCGCCGCGAGCAGGGTCGCATCGAGATCGCCCGCCTCGACGCGCGCAAGGCGCGTTGCCACATTGCCGCGCAGCAGGGTCGTCTGCAGGTCCGGGCGCAGGGCCTTGAGCTGCGCCGCCCGGCGCGGCGAGCTCGTGCCGACGACGGCCCGCTCGGGCAGCGCGGCAATGGACGGCGCTCCGATCAGCCGGTCTTCGACCGCCGCACGCGGCAGCATGGCCGCAATGCGGATCGCCTCGGGTCGAACCGTCTCGACATCTTTCATCGAATGGACGGCGCAGTCGATCTCGCCTTCCAGCAGCGCCCGGTCCAGCTCCTTGGTCCAGAGCGCCTTGCCGCCGATCTCGGCCAGCGCCCTGTCCTGGATGCGATCGCCGCTGGTCGTGACGGTGACGAGGCGAATCGCCTCGCGCGGCCAGCCATGGGTTGCGATCAGCGCGGATATGGTGAGCTCAGCCTGCGCCAGCGCCAGTGGCGAACCGCGCGAACCGAGACGAAAGGGCGATGAAGCTGTCGGCATGGGATCGATCATGAGTGGAATGCCGATAGACCCTAAGCGCACACCTCTCTAGAGGGAAGCGCCATGCCTATCATCCTCGGCCTGGAATCGAGCTGTGACGAGACAGCGGCCGCCCTGGTGTCCGGGGATCGCACGATCCTCGCCCATCGTCTTGCCGGTCAGGAGGCCGCGCACCGTCCTTATGGCGGCGTCGTGCCGGAGATTGCCGCGCGCGCGCATGTCGAGGCGCTGATCCCGCTCGTGCAGGCCGCGCTCGACGATGCCGGCATGACCCTGGCCGATGTCGATGCGGTTGCGGCAACAGCCGGTCCGGGCCTCATCGGCGGCGTGATGGTCGGCCTGGTGACGGGTAAGGCGCTGGCCCATGCGGCCGGCAAGCCGCTCGTCGCGGTCAATCATCTGGAGGGGCATGCGCTCTCACCGCGCCTTGCCGATCCGGCGCTCCGGTTTCCCTATTTGCTGCTGCTCGTCTCGGGCGGGCATTGCCAACTGCTGGAAGTGCGTGGTGTCGGCGACTATCGCCGCCTCGCCACTACCATCGACGATGCGGCCGGTGAGGCGTTCGACAAGACCGCGAAGCTGCTCGGTCTCGGCATTCCCGGCGGCCCCAGGGTCGAGGTGCTGGCGCGCGATGGCGATCCGCGTGCGGTGCCGTTGCCGCGTCCCCTGATCGGGACAGCCGAGCCGCATTTCTCCTTCGCCGGCCTCAAGAGTGCGGTCATGCGCGCCATCGACGGCGGGCAATGGAACGATGCTGACATCGCGGCGAGCTTTCAGCAGGCGGTGGTCGATTGCCTCGTCGATCGCACAGCGCGCGCGCTGGCTGTCGCGGATCGGCCTACTGCTCTGGTCGTCGCGGGCGGTGTCGCAGCCAATGGCGCCGTGCGCGCCGCGCTGGAAGACCTCGCCCGTCGCCATGATCTGCCTTTTGTCGCGCCGCCGCTTTGGCTCTGCACGGACAATGCAGCGATGATCGGCTGGGCTGGCTGCGAGCGTTTTGCCGCCGGCCTCACCGACGATCTCGCTTTCCCGGCGCGGCCGCGCTGGCCGCTCGATCCGGCGGCGGAAGCCGTGCGCGGCGCGGGGGTCAAGGCATGAGCGCGCTACCTATCGGTGTCATCGGCGGCGGCGCCTGGGGCACGGCGCTGGCCCAGGTGCTCGCTTCCGGCGGGAGCGACGTCATGCTATGGGCACGCAACGGTTCGGTGGTGGGCTCGATCAACGTGCATCGCGAGAATCCCGCCTATCTGCCGGGCGTGCGACTGTCCGACCGTGTCCGCGCGACCGACGACGTTGCGGTCATGGCGGAGGCACGCATGCTGCTGGTGGTCACGCCCGCTCAGCATATGCGCGCCATTCTCGGGCGCCTCGCGCCGGAAGGGCAGCCCCTGATCCTCTGCGCCAAGGGCATCGAGGCGGTCACGCACAAGCTGATGCATCAAGTCGCGCGCGAGGCGATGCCGGGCTCGCCGGTCGCCGTGCTGTCCGGTCCGACCTTCGCGAACGAAGTCGCCGGCGGCCTGCCGACGGCGGTAACGCTCGCCGCAGAAGAGGAAGCGCTAGCCCGGTTGCTGGCGGACGTCATCGCGCGACCGACGCTGCGGCCCTATGTCTCCGACGATGTCGTGGGAGCGGAGATCGGCGGCGCGGTCAAGAATGTGCTCGCCATTGCCTGTGGTGTCGTTGATGGGGCCGGCCTTGGCCAGAATGCCCGCGCGGCCCTGATCGCGCGTGGCTTCGCGGAGATGTCGCGTTTCGGCCTGGCGCTGGGCGCGCGTGCGGAGACGCTCGCCGGCCTCTCCGGGCTCGGCGATCTCGTGCTCACCTGCTCTTCCCGCCGCTCGCGCAACTTCGCGCTCGGCAAGGGGCTGGGCGAAGGCAAGAGCGCCGCCGCTTTGATGACCGACCGGCGCACCGTTGCCGAAGGGGCTTCCACCGCGCCGGTTCTGCTCGAAATTGCGCGCGCTTATGGCATCGACATGCCGGTGACGGCGGCGGTTTGCGCCTTGCTTGCGGGCGAGCAGGGCGTGAGCGATGTCATTGGCGCGCTACTTGCGCGCCCGCTCCGCGCCGAGTGAGGGAACGAGAAGCTTTGCCTGCCCGTTCGGTTACGCCTATTGAGAGACCGCGCGCGCCAACGGGCGCCGCGGGGGAGCGCCTTGCATGACCAAAGCGCCGGGGCAGGCCGAGCAAGCCGAGCGCGATGACATCGCGGCGCTCGCGCGCGGCGGGCGTGCCAACGTCTTCGGCTTCCTGCTGCGCCTCGCGGCGCGCATTCCGTTCCTGTTCATTGCCGGCCGGCTCTATGGCGCCTCGGTACTCGGCCGCTTCGCTTACGCCGTGCTTGTCGTCGAATTCGCGGCGCAACTTGCGACGATGGGCCTCAAACGCGGCCTTGCCGAGCAATTGGCGCGCGATCCGCGCGATCAGTCGCACATCGTGGCGGACGGGCTGCTCCTGTGCTTGATCGGCAGCTGTGCGACCGCGGGCATATTGCTGATCTTCCCGGAAGCGATGTTCCCCAACAGCGGGCTTAACGGGCTCGATCGCCTGTTGCCGCTCATCGTCATCGCCATCGCGCTGACCGATGTGGCGCTTGCGGCCTGCGCCTATCAGTTCAACATCGCCGCCTCGGTCCACGCGCGCTCCATCGTCGAGCCGTGGACGATCAGCGTCGCGGCGCTGGGCTTCTATTTCTATTCGGAGCGCGACGGGCTGATCCTTGCCTATGTCTGTGCGATGAGCGCGGCGATGCTCGCCGCTTTCTGGCCGCTGCTGCGCCACTACGGCCTGCCGAAAGGCTGGCGGCCGCATCCCATGCGCCTGTGGCGGCTCGCGATCCGCAATTTGCCGCTGGCCGCAGCCGATGCGATCGAGTGGGCGACGCGCCGGCTCGATCTCGCGATTCTCGGCCTGTTCGCGACGCCGTCGGTGGTCGGCATCTATTATGTCGCGCAACAGGTCGCCTCGCTGCCGCAGAAGCTCAAGACCAGCTTCGAGCCGATCCTGAGCCCGGTCATCACGCGCAATCTGAAGCTCGGCAATCTGCCGGCGATCGCCCATCAGGTGAGCCAGGTCGGTTTCTGGATCGTCGCGGCGCAACTCGGCGTCGCGCTCGCGCTCGGGATTCCGGGCGAGGCGGTGATGGGGCTGGTCGGCCCGACCTTCGTGGGCGGCACCGGCGCGCTCGCCTGTCTGCTCGCGGCCGAAGTGCTGGCCACGCCTGCCGTGGTGAGCGAAGCGGCGCTCGTCTACATGGCGCGCCTTCGCAATCTCAGCCTGTCGATCCTCACCATCGTCATGCAGGCCGCGCTGACGTTGGCGCTCATCATGGCGGCGCGGCGCCTCGAACTGCCGGACATGTATATCGCCGCCACGCCGGCCATCGCGCTGGCGATCGCGCTCACGGTAAGCTCGCTGTCCAAGTCCTGGCTGCTCGGCAGCCTGCTCGGCAGCCGCATCGCCATCTGGCGGGCGAGCCTCGTCATTTGCGGTCTCGTCGTGGCGATCGGCGGGATGGCCGTCACCCTGCTGCCGCAGCGCTATGAATGGATCGAGCTGGTGATCGGCATTCCGGCGATGCTCGCCGCCTATTGCCTGATGGTCTGGCGGCTGTCGTTCGATCAGGCCGACCGGACGCTGTTCCGCGAGCGCAAGCTCGCTGCCGGGCAGGAACCGCTGGCGGAGCCCCGCGGCGGCGCCTGACCCGTCGCGTTCAGTTCTTCGGTTCCGGTGCCACCGTCACCTTGATCTCTTCGCCGCTCCTGCCAGGGAAGCCCGTGAACAGCGCGTCGATGAGGTTCGGCACGAGATAGGTGAGCTTGCTGCTCACCGATTGCGCCCGCGCCGTCCCTTCGAACAGGCGCTCGCCGCCGGCGCGATTGATGCTCATGCTGAGCTTGCTCTGGTAGACCAGATAGCTCTCGACATCGTCATAGCCCGGTCCCCAGAGGAACGGATCGTACCAGCCGAGCGCGTAGCGCCCGCGCCAGCCGCCGCCCCAGCCGCGATAGTAACCGGGGTAGAAGAAGGGGTCATAAAAGAAGGGATCGCGCGCGAAGCCGCTGGAGCGGATGCGCTGCGTGCCCTTGTCGATGCCGTAATCGAGGCTGACGACCAGTTGGGCCGAGCCCGGATCGGCCGCGCGGGTATAGCCCTGCGCGGTCAGGCGCTGGGCCACCAGATCGGCATAATGCGCGAACTCCAGGCTGCCGGAGAGCTCGGGATTGCCGGGCTGCACCGTGAAGCTCTGGCCCTGCGCGGGCGGCAATTGCTGGAAGCGCGCGACATCCGCCTTGAAGGGCGTCGCGCATCCGGAAAGTCCTCCCAGCGTCAGGGCGGACGCTGCGGCGAGGAGCAAGATGGACCTTGTGTTCATTGTGATGTCCGTTTCTCGGGCGACTATATGTCCCATAGACGTAGTGGACCGGACAATACCTTAGGTCAAATGAACTGGCCTTGAATGCGTTCCGTGCAGGCGTCGTCGCGAGATGACGTTCAGCGCATCAAGCCCATGGCTTCATAAGCACCCTTGAGGGTGGGCGCGGCCGCCTCCGCCGCCTTCCCGGCACCCTTGACCAGGATCGCATCGAGCGCGGCATCGTCGTCCTTGAGCGCGACATAGCGATCCCGGATCGGCGCCAGATGATGCACGAGCAGATCGGCCAGCGCCGGCTTGAACGCGCCGAAGCCCTGCCCGCCGAACGCCGCGCAGATGGCGGCACGGTCCTGCCCGGAGAAAGCGGCATAGATGTCGATCAGGTTGGTCGCTTCAGCGCGACCTTCCAGCTCGGCGGGATCGGCCGGGATCGGCTCGGGATCGGTCCTGGCCTTGCGCACCTTCTGGACCAGCGTGTCGTCATCGTCGGTCAGGTTGATGCGGCTCATGTCCGAGGGATCGGACTTGGACATCTTCGCCGTGCCGTCGCGCAGGCTCATGATCCGCGCGGTCTGCTTGGGGATGTAGGGATCGGGAATCGTGAACAGCTCGACATCGAAATCGGCGTTGAACTTGATCGCGATGTCGCGGGTCAGCTCCAGATGCTGCTTCTGGTCCTCGCCCACCGGCACATGCGTCGCCTGATAGAGCAGCACGTCGGCCGCCTGCAGCACGGGATAGGTGAAGAGCGCGATCGAGGCGCCTTCCTTGTTCTTGCCGGCCTTGTCCTTGAACTGCGTCATGCGGTTCAGCCAGCCCATGCGCGCCGTGCCGTTCAGCAGCCATTGCATCTCGGCATGGGCGGGCACGCGCGCCTGATTGAACAGCACGCTGCGGTCCGGATCGATGCCGCAGGCGACGAGCGCCGCCGTCATCTCGCGGACATTGCGCAGCCGATCGGCGGGCGCGAGATGCTCGCTGATCGAATGCAGATCGGCCAGGAAGAAGAAGCAGCGAGAGTCGGCGCTTCCGGTTGCCGCGTCCGCGGCGGGCATCTCCTCCTGCATGCGCACCCAGTTGCGGATCGCGCCCAGATAATTGCCGAGGTGGAGATTGCCGGTCGGCTGGATGCCGGAGAGCACGCGCATGATTCGGTCCTGTCTGTCCGGAGGGGACGTTTGGAAGGCTCGCCTCTGTGCTGGCGCAGGGCGGTTCGTCAAGTGCGCGCGACGGACGGCTCTCGATACGATATGCCGCGTTTCGGGACCGAAAGCGGGCCAATGTGCAGCGAATAGGCGCGTGTCGGGCCTTGAGCCATCCGACGGAAATGGCACTTTTCCGCCGATCCCGCGCCGTAACTTCTCCAAGTTCACACGTGTGAGCCATGGTGATGCGTAAAGTCACGGCTCGGGGCGAGCGGGATTGGCGGATTTTCAGGGGTTTCACGGCGTCAAAGAGCGGAGGCGTCGATTTGCCTCGGGCTAACTTATGACATGAGGGCGCGGGTGTAGGACAGGGGTGTCATGACCTTCCCGAGGCAAGCCCGGGGGATGCGGACAACTCACAGCGCTTGTGCAGGGTCGTTCGCGTCCGCCGCAACGAACCGCAGCACACCCGCAATGCGCGATACCCCCGTGTCGCTCGGATGCGCGACACCGTCATGGACTGCCATTTCCGTGAAATCGAACGGGCTGATTCCCTCCAGGCACGCCGCATTGACCCCATATTCATTGGGGTTCGAGCGCCGCCGATGGTGAGTGTAGATGCCGCATTTCGAACAGAAATAATGCTGCGCCACGCCGCTGTTGAATGTGTAGAGCGTCAGCGCCGCCTCGCCCGCGAGGATGTCGATGCCGCCCAGCCCGGCGGACACCGTGACGGCGCCGCGCATCCGGCAGAAGGAGCAGGTGCATCGCCGCGCGGTGCGCAGCCCATCGGTCAACCGCACATGGAAACGCACCGTGCCGCAATGGCAGGCGCCGTCGATATCCGTGACGTCGAGATTCATGGCCGGACCTCCGTGCAAATTTCCCCCTGTCCTACAGCGAGGAAGGGATGTCGGGACAGATTTTCACAAGCCGTTGAATAACAAAAGTTTCGAGAAATTCCGCGATATGCCGTATGAGGAAAGTCAGGGGAGCTCGGATCGTGTTGTTCCCCTTTCGTTCAAGCGCCTGTCGTGGCATAAGCGGCCCATGACGGACGCTTCCGCCAAGCCGCGCAAGATCATCCATGTCGATATGGATGCTTTCTACGCATCGGTCGAGCAGCGCGACGATCCGGCACTGCGCGGCAAGCCGATCGCGGTCGGTGGCGGCGGCCCGCGCGGCGTCGTGGCGGCGGCGAGCTATGAGGCGCGCAAGTTCGGCGTTCGCTCGGCCATGCCCGGCGGTCAGGCGCGGCGTCTCTGCCCCGATCTGCTGTTCGTGCGCGCGCGTTTCGATGCCTATCGTGCCGTTTCGCAGCAGATTCGCGCCATTTTCGAGCGCTTCACTGACGCGATCCAGCCGCTCTCGCTCGACGAGGCCTATCTCGACGTCACCGACAACAAGCTCGGCATTGCCTCGGCCACCTATATCGCGCAGGAAATCCGCCGCCTCATCCGCGAGGAAACCGGACTCACCGCCTCGGCCGGCGTCTCGTGCAACAAGCTGATCGCCAAGCTCGCCTCGGACCAGAACAAGCCCGATGGCCTCTGCATCGTGAAGCCGGAGGAGGCCGAGGCGTTCATGGCCGCCATGCCGGTCGCGCGCATCCATGGCGTTGGGCCGGTGACGGCGCGGCGCATGCACTCCCTCGGCATTCATTCGGGCGCCGATCTCAAGGCCTGGCCGATGCAGGCGCTGCAGCGTCATTTCGGCAAGTCGGCCTCATTTTACTACGCCGCCGCGCGCGGCATGGACGATCGACCGGTGCGTGAGCGGGAAGTGCGCAAGTCGATCAGTGTCGAGGACACGTTCGAGACGGATATCGGCGCGGAGGAGCAGCTCGTCACCGAACTCACCAAGATCGCCGATCGCCTGTGGACGCGCGTCACCGCCTCACGGGCGACCGGACGCACCGTCACGCTCAAGATCAAACTCGGTGATTTTCGCATCCTGACGCGCTCGCGCACGCTCTCCGGCCCGCCGGTCAATGCCGAGGATCTGCTGACCATCGGCGCGGCGCTGCTGCGTGCGGAATTGCCGCTGCCGATCGGTGCGCGCCTGCTCGGCCTCGGCATGTCGAACCTGGTCGATCCGGACGGCGAGGAGGATGAGGAAGAAGAAGCGCAGTTGCGGCTGGCGTTCGGATGACCGCGCCCGGCAGCTCAGCTGTCAGGCTACAGGCTCGGCCCTTGCACCGCCTTGTTCTGCGGCGCGGCCTGCTTGGCCGTCAGGGCCTCCATCATGCCGGCGACAGGTTGACCCGCCTTGGCATAGTCGATCGCGGACATGCCGGCGAGACGATCGCGCCGCGCGGGATCGGCACCGTTGTTCATGAGCAGGCGAACCATCTCCAGATCGCGCATCTGCACCGCCCGGATGAGCGGTGTCTCGCCGCTGCTGTTGGACTGGTTGGGATTGGCCTTGCGCGCGATCAGCAGCTGCGCGCCTTCATGAAACCTTTTCTCCACGGCCAGCATGAGCGGGGTGCGGCCGCCATTGTCGGCGAGGTCCGGGCGGGCGCCGCGCCCGAGCAGATAGTTGGTGAAGGTGAGATCGCGCCGGCCGATGACGATCAGAAGCGCTGTCTCGCCCGTGGTCTTGTCGCGCGTGTTGATCGGCGTCACGCCGGGCTGTTCGAGAAACTTGATGATCGCGTTGTTGTCCGATTTCCGGATCGCCTCGAGAAACTTGTAGCTTTCCGAGAATTGCGCGGCGGCCGGCTGCGCCATCAACAGGCCGATCAACGCAGCAAACGCCAGCGCCAGCCAGCGGCCGGCTGCGTGCTTCGTCTGGTATCGGCCATGCTGCGTCAAGTCTGCGTCCCCCTCGATCGAACCGGTGGTCTCTGCGGTTGCGCTGGCCCCAATAGCAGGGCATGGCTGGCCCTGTCATGAACAAAGCCGGCAAAAATTCTCTTTTCCTTTCCGTGGCTCTGGCGCTCGCGGCCTGCCAGGGCGGATCGCCCGGCAACAATGCCGAGGTCGCCCAGGAAGGGAACCTCATCGGCGCGAGCATCGGCGGCGATTTCACCCTGACCGACCAGGACGGCAAGAGCGTCCGCTGGGCCGATTTCGCCGGCAAGTATCGCATCGTCTATTTCGGCTACACTTATTGCCCGGACGTCTGCCCGCTCGATCTGCGCGACATCATGGCCGGCTACCGGATGCTGGAGAAGGACGATCCGGCCAAGGCCGCGAAGATCCAGCCGATCATGATCACCGTCGATCCGGAGCGCGACACGCCGCAAGTGCTCAAGGCCTATGTCTCGGCTTTCCACAAGAAGCTGATCGGCCTCACCGGCACGCCCGAGCAGATCGAAGCCGTGAAGAAGGCCTTCGTGGTCGTCTCCAGCAAGGAAGGGGACGAAAAGGCGACGCAGGACTATCTCGTCAATCATTCGCGTACGCCGTTCCTGTTCGATCCCGACGGCAAGCCGATCGCGCTGGTCCCGATCGGCGCCGCGAGCGCCGAGGAAGCCGCCTCCGCCAAGGCCGTGCGCGATTTCCTCGTCCAGTTCGTGCGATGAACTTCTGGGAAGAGCCCCTAGAGACGCTCGACCGCGCGCAATGGGAGGCTCTGTGCGACGGCTGCGGCAAATGCTGCCTGCACAAGGTCGAGGATTTCGACACCGGCCGCATTTATCCGACCAACGTCGCCTGCCGCCTGCTCGATACCCAGACCGCGCGCTGCTCCAATTATCGCCATCGCCGCGCGTTCGTGCCCGATTGCCTGCGCCTGACCCCGGCCAAGCTGGACGGCATCAACTGGCTGCCGGAAAGCTGCGCCTATGTCCGTCGCGCGCGGGGCAAGCCGCTGCCGGAGTGGCACTATCTCGTTTGCGGCGACCGCGAGGCGATCCACCGTGCGGGGCAGAGCGTGCGCGGCCGCGTCATTTCCGAAGCGCTCGCCGGCGATCTGGAGGACCATATTGTCGAGCAGCCGCTCTGAGCATCCGCTCGCGCTGGCCGATGGCGCGGTCATTCCCCTGATCATCCTGCGGCACGCCCGCTCGCGCCGCATGAAACTGCGCTTCGACGGGCTCGCTGATCGCGCGCTGCTGACCATTCCCGCCCGGACGCCGATCCGCTCGGCGCTTGCCTGGGCGCAGGAGCAGCAGGGCTGGGTGGCCCAGCAGCGTGGCCGCGCGGGCGGCGCCGTCCAGCTCGCCGCCGGTGCGCAGGTGCCGGTTGAGGGCGAGATGCTGCGCATCGTGGCGACCGGCCTCCCCGGCCGACAAATCCGCTGCGAGGCAGGCAGCCTGCTTGTCGGCGGCCCGGCCGATCTTGCCGGCATGCGGACGCTGCGCTGGCTCAAGGCGCGGGCCAGGACAACGCTCGAACAGGAGACGCGAGCGCTCGCAACCCGGCATGGGCTACCACTCGGTCGCGTGTCGATCGGCGATCCGCGCGCGCGCTGGGGCAGTTGCTCGGCGCGCGGCGACATTCGCTACAGCTGGCGGCTCATCCTCGCGCCGCCGCATGTCCGCATCGCCACCGTCGCGCACGAAGTCGCGCATTTGAAGCATATGCATCACGGCCCGGATTTCCACGCGCTCGTGCGTGCCATTTCGCCGGCCGATCCGGACGTCGCGCGCGCCTGGCTCCGCCGCGAAGGCGCGGGGCTGCATCGCTACACAGTCTGAGTGACGCTCAGGGCTGCGACGGCGTCGGCCGCGGGCTGGGGCTTGGGCGCGCCGGTTGCTGGCGCGGATTGCGGCCCAGCACATCGTCGATCCAGCGCTGATCGATCCGCTGCGGGGCGGTCGCGGATGGCACGCCATCGCCTTCGTCCCCGCCGGAGCGATCCTCCTCCTGGCCCGCCGAAGGCAGCGGCATGCCATCCTCATCGACCATCATGCCATTGTCCGGCTGGCCATAGGCTTCCTCGTCCGGCTCCAGCTGCCACTCGGGCAAGGTGACCTCGGTCTCGAACTTCTCGACCGGCCGGTTCGCCGTCGCGACCTTCATATAGGCCGCGAAGGCCCGCGCCGGTGCGCGGCCGCCGGCAAGACCCGGTATGGCGCGGTTGTCGTCACGCCCCATCCACACGCCCGTGGTGAGGCCGCTCGAGAAACCGATGAACCAGCCATCCTTGTTGCTGGTGGTGGTGCCGGTCTTGCCCGCGACCGGTCGGCCGATCTGCGCGGCGCGGCCAGTGCCGGTGTTGACCGCGGTCTGCATGAGGTCCGTCATGCCGGCCGCGACCCACGGAGCGACTAGCACGCGGCTGGTGTCGTCCTTGTGCTCGTAAAGCACTTCGCCATCGGCCGTCGCGACCTTGAGAATGCCATAGGGCTTCACGGCAACGCCCTTGCGCGCCACGCTGGCGAACGCCTGAGTCATGGCGATCACATGCACCTCGGACGTGCCGAGCACCATGGAGGGATGCGTGTTGATCGTCGTCGAGATGCCGAAGCGCCGCGCCATGTCGGCAACCGAGGCAAAGCCCACTTCCATGCCGAGCTTCGCGGCGATCGTGTTGATCGAGTATGCAAAGGCCGTCCGCACGTCGATCTCGCCGACATTCTTGCGATTGTCGTTGCGCGGGCTCCAGCCGTTGATCGTGACCGGACTGTCGTTGACCGCCGTTTCGGGCGTGTAGCCGGATTCGAGCGCGGTGAGATAGACGAACAGCTTGAAGGACGAACCGGGCTGGCGCTCCGCCGTCGTCGCGCGGTTATAGTTGGAACTGATATAGTCCAGCCCGCCGACCATCGCACGCACCGCGCCATCGCGATCGAGGCTCACCAGCGCACCCTGCGCGCCGCCCGGCACATTGCCCTGGATAGCCGCGACGGCCGCGCGCTGCAGCCGCAGGTCGATCGTCGTGTAGACGTCGATCGGCTGCTCCTGCTCATCGACCAGAGTGTCGAGCTGCGGCAGCACCCAGTCGGTGAAGTAGCGCACAGAATCCTGCGCCTTTTCCGGGGCCATCTTGACGCTGTCGAGATCGACGGCGGCGCGCTCGGCCGCCGTGATGTCGCCATTGGCCCGCATAACGTCGAGCACGACGCCGGCGCGTCCGGCAGCGGCTTCGGCGTCGGCTGTCGGCGAATAGGCCGAAGGTGCCTTCACCAGACCGGCGATCACCGCCGCTTCGGCAAGGCTGAGACTGGTCGCCGGATGATCGAAGAACTTCCGGCTCGCCGCATCCACGCCATAGGCGCCGCCGCCGAAATAGACCTTGTTGAGATAGAGCTCGAGAATCTGGCGCTTGGAGAATTTGCGCTCCAGCGCCAGCGCGAGGATCATTTCGCGCAGCTTGCGACCCGCAGAATAGCTGTTGTTGAGGAAGATATTGCGTGCGAGCTGCTGGGTGATCGTCGATGCGCCCTGGAGGCGGCGGCCTTCGCCGCGCCTTATGTAGCCCATATAGACGGCGCGGGACATGCCGATCGGGTCGATCCCCGGATGCATGTAGAAGCGCTTGTCCTCGACCGAGACCAGGGCGCGGGTCATGATCTCGGGAATCTGATCATAGCTCAGCCAGCGGCCATAGCTCGGCCCGAGCGACACGATGACGGTGCCGTCCGCGGCGTGGACGCGGATCATCTGCCCGTTGGGCGAGCTCTTCATCGATTCGAAGCTGGGGAGCGACTGCATGGCGATCACGACCGCGATGGCGAGCGCAATGAAGCCGCCGATGCCGAGCGCCAGTCCAATCTTGATGAGCCGTATCGTCCAGAGTTTCACGCGACTCATCGTCTGTGCCTTGGCCATGCCTCGCCCTGCTTCGCGTTCATCTCGCGCATGACGTACAAGCGCCTGCCGCCTTTACAAGCGCTGAATGGGGGCAAGGCCTGAGAGTCAGTCCTGGCCGGACTCGAAGTCGAGCGAGGCGCTGTTCATGCAATAGCGAAGGCCCGTCGGCCCCGGCCCATCGGGGAAGACATGGCCGAGATGCCCCTCGCAGCGTGCGCAGCGTATCTCGACGCGCCGCATGCCGTGCGTCGTGTCCATGATTTCCTCCACGACACCGTCCTCGACGGGCGCGGTGAAGCTCGGCCAGCCGGAGCCGCTGTCATATTTGTGGCCGCTGTCGAACAACGGCAGGCCGCAGCCGGCGCAGTGATAAATACCCTGCGCCTTGTTGGCATTATACTCGCCGGTAAAGGCGCGCTCGGTGCCATGCTCGCGCAGCACATGATATTGCTGCGGCGTCAGGCGTTCGCGCCATTCGGCGTCGGAAAGATTGAGCTTGTCCATGGCTGCGAATATCGGGTGCGGGCGAGGCAGCGTCAATGGGAGGACAGGTGTTCAGCCCGGTCGCTCGTCGAAATAGCCGACATCGGGCTCGTCCCGGTCCCAATCGGCTCTGGACGCGCAGAAGATGTGCGTGCGGATGCCCTTGCCGAGCGGCTCATCGAGCGTGCCGGCCGTCACATAAATATTCTTCTCGTCCGTTTCGGCAGGCAGCGGCGTGCCGCAGGTCTTGCAGCGCGTCATCGTGTAGCTCTCGCGCAGCTCATAGGTGACGCCATGATCCTCGCCGCGCAGCCAGCGGAACCGCTCCCTCGGCACGATCAGGATCGCGATGCCGCCCGCGCCGGTCGCCTTGCGGCAGAGCGAACAATGGCAGATCCATACACCGCCGATCTCGCCCTCGATCTCATAGGCTCTGGCGCCGCACAGGCAGCTTCCCGTTCGAACTGTCATCGCGGCTCCTCGCTGCACTGGGTCGCAGCATCGGCGCTGTGCGCGGCCGCGTCAATCTGGCAGGGTGGACGCTGGCGGACGGTGGATCGTTGACATGCGCTTCTAAAGTTGTAATTCTCAATAATTATTGAGAGCAACGATTGAGCACGGAATGAAGGTGTACAAGAGAGGAAAATCGAAAATGGCCCGACCATCGTTTGCGGCGGCCTGCCTGATTGCCATGCTTGGTGGCCAGATGGCGCAGGCGCATCACAGCTTCGCCGTGTTCTTCGACTCCGACCGGATGGTGAAGCTCAAGGGCACCGTGACGGCCTTCCACTTCACCAACCCGCACGGCATCATCGCCTTCGACGTGACCGGCGCGGACGGCAAGGTGCAGAAATGGCGCGCCGAGACCAACGCGCCGGTGATCCTGATGCGCCGCGGCTGGACGCGGGCGAGCATCAAGCCGGGCGACGTCATCACGATCGACGGATGGGCGGCGCGCGATGGCAAGCCCTATCTGCGGTTGAGGCAAGCGCATGATGCCACCGGCAAGATGATCGGTCAGGCGCCGTTCGGTCAGTCGGACGGCTGATGCGGATGCCCGCCCGCCTTCTCCCGGCGCTCCTGGCGCTTGCCCTGCCGGCATCGGCCATCGCGCAGGAGCATCCCGATCTTTCGGGCTTCTGGATGCTGTCCATGCCGCTGCCCGCCAATGATAGCGCGTTGATCGCCAAGCTGCCGCCCGATACTGCGGTGATCGACGATACCGGCGTCGCGGAATTTCCGGTCAACGTCTATGGCGGACTCGAGCTCAAGCCTGATGCGCTGGCTGCCGCGTCGAAATGGAAACCCGCCGACGAGATGAGGCTCTCGCGGGTCTGCGCCGCCCCCTCGATCATCTATTCTATGCAGGGGCCGTTTCCGTTCGAACTGCACCAGTCGCCGCAGATGATCGTGATGAAATACGAATATTTCGATCAGGTCCGCATCATCTTCATGGACGGCCGGGCGCATCCGCCCGCCGATGCTCCGCACAGCAAGATGGGCCATTCGGTCGGCCGATGGGACGGCAAGGAGCTGGTGATCGACACGACGCATATCGCGCCCTCCACGATCACCAACAACGGCCTGGATCACAGCGACCAGATCCACATGGTCGAGCGCTACAAGCTCTCCGATGACGGCAAGACTTTGCTCGCGACGCAATGGTTCGAGGACAAGAGCGTGCTGGAGAACAACGGCGCCCGCTTCATCGCCTGGACCAGACAGCCCGGCCAATATATCTACGGTTATGATTGCGATCCCAGCGTTGCGCTGGAGTATGAGCAAGCCGAGGCGCCGGCGGAGGCGAAACAGCCCTAAGCGCCATCGGGCGGCCGGTCATAAAAGTCGACCTGCATTGTCATGTGGCCGAGCGGCGTCACGAAATGCGGTTGTTCGGGCTGTACGATGCCCGGATGATCGGCGTCCAGGATGACGTCGGAGGCCGGATCGAGATAGGACAGGCGCACTTGCCCCGCGGTGACGCGGATGATGCCCCACACGCCCGCCTTTGTCGAATGGCGGGCGCGCAGGGCAGCGGGTAGCGTCTCTTCGTCGAACATGGGTGTCGAACGATAGGGGCGCACGGCGCTCATCTCAGGCCGCCATCCGGATGTCGTCGGCATGCGCCGGATAGGGCGCCGCTGTGACGGCAGGAGCAAGGCCGGCCAGCTCGCTGGCAAAGCCATGATTGATGTCGCGATGATGAGCCTCGTCCGCCCGAACGACCAGCACGACATCGCGCAAGGTCGCGTCATCGGCCAGCTTCCAATAGTGGCGGGCAATGGCGGGTGCCGGCACATTGGCGCTGCGGCCCTCGTCGATCTCGGCGAGGTAGAGCGTGTAGCTGATCACCGCTTCCTCCTCGAAATAGCCGACGACGCGGTGCGCGGTGCGCGCGCTCACGAGATAGAGCGCGAAGAACGCCAGATAGAAGACCCACTGCACGGCGAGGATGACGAAGCGCTCGAACAGGGTCGGCTTGGCGATCTCGATGAAGGTCATGAGATGCATGCGCTCATTCTCCGCTTCCTCCATGAGCGTGCGGATCCAGCCCTTGTCGTCGCACATGCGGCGCAGGCACTTGAGGTGATTGATCGTGGCGCCGACCATGCCCGGCACGGCCGCCACCGTCTCCAGCACGATGGCGCGGTGCCCGTAGCGCTTGGCGAAGAAGGTATCGGCCGACCAGCGCAACATCTTGGTGAAGCCGAGCGCTATGCGATCGGCAAGGTCATGGGGTTTGTGATAGACGTTGAGGTCCACGAGCGGAATGTCAGTCATGGCAGCTTACTCCGTAGATGATGGTCCGTCGCTTCAGGCGGGCCGGATGGCCGGCTGGTCGTCCAGCCGGAAAAACATGGCGAGCTGGAGGCTCTGGGCGATGCGCGCGGCGCGGTCCTGAAGTGCGGCCGCCGCTTCCGGCACCATCAGCTCGTCTGTGGTGCGGGCCCAGAGCGCCAGCCAGCGATCGAACAGGGCAGGCGTGATGCGGCTCTTGTGCTTCATATGTGCCGGCACCGGTTGTCCCTTGTAGCGACCGCTGGTCAGCATGACGGACGACCAGAAGGCGGCCAGCTTCTCAAGATGCTCGGGCCAGTCGCCGATCGCGTCATTGAAAACGGGACCGAGGGAAGCGTCGGCGCGCACGCGGGCGTAAAAAGCATCGACAAGCCGCGCGAGCCCATCGTCATTCAGTTGCAGCAGCCTGCTCATCGTCCGTGTCCCAAACCCTGGTCTGTGTCGTTGGCCGGCTTTCTAGACCGGCGACCGGAGCGCAACTATTGGGAATGTTACGGATATTGTCCGTCGCCATCGGAGGAGGGGCTGGCGACGTCTTGTACCGGGAAGGGCAACTTCGACTGAAGCTCAGCGCCCGCGCGCGGCCAGCCTTGCAACGTTGACCAGTTCCTGCGCCAGCACCACCTCGCCGACCATGTGCGACAGGCGGCTGGTGCGCTCGGCTTCGGCCATGCGGACGATCGCCTTGTCGAGATCGTCGCCGCGCAGGTTGGTCGGCTCGTCGCCGCGGCCGCCGAAACGCTGGCCCTGGCCGTTCTGCGCCTGGGAGAGGCCGACGGCGCGCTGGAGGGTGATGCGCAGCAGGCCGGCGAGCGATCCGCCGCTCTGGCGCAGGTGCGCGATCTCATGCTCGGTGCCGCGCACATTGCCCGAGAGGACGACCATGGCCGCCTTGAAGAGCTGCTGCTCGCCGCCTTCGGCTGCCAGCGCGTCCAGCACTTCGGCGGTCGCTGCGCGCGGTTCTTCGGGCGTCGCATCCAGATAGAGCGCCAGCTTCTCGATCTCGCTCGCCAGCAGCCCGCGCTCGCCGCTGGTGATCTGGACGAGGCGGCGCGCCAGATCGCCCGGCAATTCCAGTCCCAGTTCGCGGCCCATATTGACGGCGAGCTGCTCGGCATTGCGGCCTTCCGGCGCATAGCTGATGATCGCGACCGCCGCCTTCTGTCCCTCGACATAGGTCAGCAGCTTGCTCGTCTTGCGCAGATTGCCGGCGATCATCACCACCGGATCGCCCGCCGCTGTCGCTTCCATCAGCGCCTCGACCGCGGGTAAGGATTCCTCGCCGGCCGGGTTGACGCGGATCCAGCGCTTGTCGCCGAACATGGAGATGGACGCCGCCTCGTCCGACAGGCGAGCGGGATCGCTGCGGAGGGTCGGCCCGTCGAGATCGATCCGCTCGGCGCCCTGGCCCATCGCCTTGCCGAAGCGCGCGGACAGGGCTTCGCTCCCGGCTTCATCGGGACCATAGAGCAGATAGAGCCGGATATTGGCGGCGGGCGCGTCGAGCGCCTTCAGCGCGGCGGCATTGTCCGCGCGCAGACTCACCGCAACGTCATTCCTGCGCGCCGAGCGCGACGCGGGCAAGCACCCGGTCGGCGACGATCTCGGTCAGCCGCTCGAGCGCGCTGTCTTCCGCCGCGACGGTTGCATATTCGCTCGACGCCACGTCGATACCCGCGTCCCAGCCCGTGGTTTCGTCAAGCACGGTCTGGCCATTGCTGTTGTCGACCAGCTGATAACGCGCGCGCAGGGTGCGACGCTCGCGCGTCACCGTGTCGTCGGCACGCACGCCGAGGCCCTCGATACGATCATCGAGCTGCACCTTGAGCAGATAGCGCGGGCTGCCTTCGCCCATGGTCTTCAGCCGGTCTTCCAGCGCATTGCGCATCAACCAGCCGCCCTTGCCGGGAATCGCCTCGATCGAGACGCTGGCCAGTGCCTGCGCTGCCTCGCCGCTGCGCCCGCCCGCATAGAGCGGCTTGAGACCGCAGCCCGAAAGGCTCGCGAGCAGCAGGAGCGGGAGGGCGGCGTGGCGCATCAGACGACCAGATTGACCAGGCGATCGGGCACGACAATGATCTTCTTGGGCGTGGCGCCATCGAGCGTACGCACGACGCCGGGCGCGGCGAGCGCGAGGCTCTCCAGCGTAGCCTTGTCGGTGCCCTTGGGGACGATGAGCGTATCGCGGAGCTTGCCTTGCACCTGCACGGCTATCGTCACTTCATCGTCGACCAGCAAGGCCGGATCGACGGACGGCCACATGGCGTCGGCAACCAGTCCTTCTCCACCCATTTCCGCCCAGGCTTCCTCGGAGAGATGCGGCGTCATCGGGGCAACGAGGAGCGCCATGGCGCGGATCGCCTCGGCCTTGGTCGCACTCGGCGCGGCCTTCTCGATGGCATTGGCCAGCTCGTAGATCTTGGCGACGGCCTTGTTGAAGGCGAGCGCCTCGATATCCTTGGCGACGCCTGCGATCGTCTGGTGCAGCTTGCGCTTGAGGGCCTTGTCCTCGCTGCCGTCGCCGCTTTCGCCGATCTGGCCGAACATACGATAGAGACGGTTCACGAAGCGCCAGGCGCCTTCGATTCCGGCCTCGGTCCAGGGCAGATCGCGCTCCGGCGGGCTGTCCGACAGCATGAACCAGCGCACTGCGTCGGCGCCATAGCGCTCGATGATCTCGTCCGGGTCCACGACATTCTTCTTGGACTTGGACATCTTGACCACGCGGCCGACCTGCGCGGCCTCGCCGGTCGCGAGCATCGTCACCTTGCCGCCCTCGACGCGGACTTCCTCGGGCGCGAGCCAGCGGCCGTCCGGCGCCTGATAGGTCTCGTGCGTCACCATGCCCTGCGTGAACAGGCTCTCGAACGGCTCGGCGACGCCGATCTTCTGGATATGCTGGAGCGCGCGCGTCCAGAAGCGGGCGTAGAGCAGATGCAGGATCGCATGCTCGATGCCGCCAATATATTGCCCGACCGGCATCCAGCTTTCCGCCTCGGCGCGATCGAACGGCTGATCGCTCGGCTGGCTGGCGAAGCGGATGAAATACCAGCTCGAATCGACGAACGTGTCGAGCGTGTCCGTCTCGCGCACGGCTGCCTTGCCGCATTTCGGGCAATCGACATGCTTCCATGTCGCGTGCCGATCGAGCGGATTGCCGGGAATCTCGAAGCTCACATCCTCGGGCAGGACGACGGGCAGCTGGTCCTTGGGGACCGGCACGACGCCGCAGGCCGCGCAATGGATGAACGGGATCGGCGTGCCCCAGTAACGCTGGCGCGAAACGCCCCAGTCGCGCAGGCGCCAGACGGTCGTACCCTTGCCCCATTTGCCGGCTTCGGCACGGGCGATGACCTCGGCCTTGGCCTCTTCCACACCCATGCCATCCAGGAAGCGGCTATTCACCAGCTTGCCGGGGCCGACATAAGCCTCGTCATGGATCGGCGCGGTCTCGTCGCCCTGCGGCGCGACGACGCGCTGCACGGGCAGGGCATATCTGCGGGCGAAATCGAGATCGCGTTGGTCATGCGCCGGGCAACCGAAGACGGCGCCGGTGCCATAATCCATCAGCACGAAATTCGCGACGTAGAGCGGCAGCTTCCAGTCAGGATCGAGCGGGTGGATGACCGAGAGCCCGGTGTCGTAGCCCTTCTTCTCCTGTGTCTCGACTTCCGCAGCGGCGGTGCCGGTGCGGCGGCATTCCTCGGCGAAGGCGGCGAGATCGGCGTCATTCTGCGCGAGGGCCAGCGCGATCGGATGATCGGCGGCGATCGCGGCGAAGCTGGCGCCGAAGAGCGTGTCGGGGCGGGTCGAGAAGACTTCCAGCGTCGAGATGCCGTCCACCGGCTTATCCAGCGCGAAGTGGAACTGCATGCCGACGCTCTTGCCGATCCAGTTCTCCTGCATCAGCCGGACCTTGTCGGGCCATTTGTCGAGCTCGCCCAGACCCGCCAGCAGGTCGTCGGCGAAGTCGGTGATCTTGAGGAACCACTGCGAGAGCTTGCGCTTCTCGACCAGCGCGCCCGAGCGCCAGCCGCGCCCGTCGATCACCTGCTCGTTGGCGAGCACGGTCATGTCGACCGGGTCCCAATTGACCGCGCTTTCCTTGCGATAGACGAGGCCGGCCTCGTAGAGATCGAGGAACAGCGCCTGCTCCTGGCCGTAATAATCCGGCTCGCAGGTCGCGAGCTCCCGGCTCCAGTCGAGCGCGAAGCCGAGGCGCTTCAGCTGCGCTTTCATCGCCGCGATATTGGCGCGCGTCCATTCGCCGGGATGGACCTTCTTCTCCATCGCCGCATTCTCGGCCGGCATGCCGAACGCATCCCAGCCCATCGGGTGGAGCACGTCATGCCCCTGCATGCGACGGAAACGCGCCAGCACGTCGCCCATCGAATAGTTGCGGACATGGCCTATGTGGATGCGCCCCGAGGGATAGGGGAACATCTCCAGCACATAGCTTTTGGGCGCACCTTCGCGCACGCCGGCCTTGAAGCTCTGCCTGTCATCCCACACGGCCTGCCAACGGGCGTCGGCAGCAGCGGGGTTGAAGCGTCTGTCGCTCACGATATTTGCCTCATGTCACGAGCCCGGCGCGAAGCGGCCGGGCGCGACCCGTCAGCCCTCGCCGCCAATCGCGCGGCGGCGCAGATCGCGGGCCCGGGTCAGGATGATCTCTTCCAGCTTCTGGGTCGTCGCGGCCTGCACGGGCGCATCGATCCATTCGCCGTTGGTCAGCGTCTGGCGGCTCGCCGCGACGCGCAGCGCATCGGCCCGAAGATCCTGATCGAGGATCGTGACCGTGAGCTTCATGCGCTCGTTGGTGGAGCCCGGATTGATGTACCAGTCGGTCAGGATCACGCCGCCGTTCGAATCCGTCTGCAGGAAGGGCATGAACGAGAGCGTCTCCAGGCTCGCACGCCAGAGATAGCCGTTGACGCCGATGCTGGTGACGCGCGACGCCGCGATATCCGCGCGCGGACGCTCCTTGCCGCCGCCGCATCCCGCGAGCAGGCCGCAGGAAAGAGCCAGCGCGAGGCCGCTTGTCAGTCGCTTATGTTCCCTAAGAACCATGTCGTTCCATTCCTGTGCTTCCGGTCTGGCGCCGGACACCCTGTCGATCAGCCTCTATAGTGGACGATGTCCGGGGCACAAGTGGCCGTTTCCGGGCGGCGGCTTCGCCGGACTTACCCGAGGAGGCACGGTCTCCTGCCTCGCCCGTCGCGAACCAACAGTTCGTCGCCATGAGGGTTGATTCCTTTGAGGAGACCACGCAAAGGCCGAGTCGGAGGGGTTCGGCATTCGTCGAGCCGGCCGTGACTGTGGATAAATAGTCACGCCGCAGGGCAATTCGCCCCGCTCGCTGGTTCCGGTGCTTCCCTCATGATAAGATTTGTTGTCTCTTCGGAGTCGGATCAGGAGTCTTCAAGTGCGTGTGACGAGGGGCATGATTGCAGGACTGGGCGCGATTGCCGCCGCCGGTTCGCTTGCCCTGACGCCGGCACTTTCCGCGGTTCTCGGCGCGATTTCCCCGAAGAAGCCGGAAGTGCCCGTGTCGCTCCAGATGCTCGGCAGCATCGGATCGTTCACGCCCGTCACCAATGACGACAAGCTGGCGAAGGCCTATGCCAAGGCCGCGCGCGAATCGCAGAGCCGTGGCTTCCGCTTCACGCCGGCGAGCGGATCGGTGAACGGTCGCTCGCTCACCATTCTCGTCCGCGCGCCCGGTCGTGCGCTGGAAAGCGCGCGTGGCGAGCGCATCCTGCCCAATCTGGGCCTGGCGCCGGTCGCCTATCGCCTCGGCGTGACCAAGGGACTGGAGCGCTTCTCGGCGGGGACCAAGCTCGACCCGGCGATCCCGGATCCGGTGATCGAGAGCAAGATGGTTGAGCCGTTGCCAAGCTATACGCTGCGCCCGAAGAAGGATCGCTTCTCGGCCAATATCCTCGTTCAGGATCGCGAGGCGACGGTGGCCTCGCCGGCGGAAGATTCGCCGCAGACCCTCGGCACCGAGAAAAGCTATGCGGTCGATCTGTCGAGCAGCTACTCGCTGACCCGCAACCTGAACGTACAGGCCGGCGTGCGCTACAAGGGGCCGAGCAATCGCCTTGCCCCGACGCTGACCGATCAGGCGCAGGACAGTCAGGCCGTCTACGTCGGCACGACCTTCAAATTCTGAGAACCAGCTTTAGGACCAGCCGTACTCTGCGTTGCGCAGGCGGATACCGCTTGTGTGCAGGCTGGTCTCCCACAATGTCTTGAGCGGACGTAGATCGGCGACCGGGCGAAGCTCGACATCGAGCGCGGCGAGGCGTTCCGGCAGGTTTGACACTGGCTCGACCCGATTGGGTGCGACGGCTTCTCGCGAAATCCACATGCCGGCTTCCAGCGCCTCAAACGATGCGGACGGCAAGCCGTAGCGAAAGAGTGTCGCGCTGCGCAACCGGTCGAGCCAGCCCTGCTCGACATAGGCCAGCATCCGCGCCGGACCGCCGGGCCAATAACGCACCAAATCGTCTTCGCCGGTCGCATCGGTCGGCCAGACGAGGATGCGCGGGCAATCGCGCGGGAAGAGATACATGGGCTGGTGCCAGGCATCGATCGCCCAGACCAGCGGTCCGTTGAGCCACTCCATGCCGGGCACTCGTGCCGCCGGTGTCGCAACGGGGCGCGGGGTGAAGCGGGCAATGTCGCCCTGCTCGCTGAAATGGAACAGCTCCGGCGCGCTCATAGCGACCGAGTCAGTCCGTCGATCGCGGCAAAGCCCGCCGCGCCGAGCTGGCGCAGAAGCGCTGCATGGCGCGGCCGGACGCCGCCGAGTGCGATCACTGGAACGGACGAGCATCGGGCGATGGCGGCGAAGCGCGCGGCGCCGAGCGGGCACGCGCCGGGGTGCGAGCGGGTCGTGAACAGGGGTGAGAGCAGCACGGCATCGGCCCCGGCGCGGATCGCGGTGCGCAGTTCGGGGAGATTGTGAACGGGCACGCTATGCAGCCAGGGCTTGCCGGTCGTGGTTCGGCGATTCTCGCCATGATGGCCATCGGCGCGCCATGTTCGCGCCGTCGCTTCGTCTCCGGCGCGGAGGATTTGCAAGCCCCGGCCCCGACCGGCACGGCGGATACGCGCGAAGAGATCGCGCCGCGCCGTTTCGTCCAGCGAATAGTGCCGCACCACCACTGCCGACCCGCGCGGCAGCCGGGCGATCGCGCGCAGCAGCGCGGCGTCGCTCACCCGCTCGTCCGTCATCAGCCAGACGGCGGGAACATGCCTGCTCGTTTTGCCTTGGCCTTGCCGCATGGCGCCTCTTATAGCGGCGCCGATGAGCGAGGATAGCAACCAGACGACAGCAGCGGCCGAGCGGCTCGCCGCCGTGCGCGAGACGATCGCGCGCACCGAGCGCATGGCCGGCCGGGCGGCGGGATCGGTCGCGCTCATCGCGATCAGCAAGACGCATGAGGCGGATGCGATCCTGCCGCTGATCGATGCCGGGCAGCGGCTGTTCGGCGAGAATCGCGTGCAGGAGGCGCAGGCGAAATGGCCAGCGCTGCGCGAAACTCATTCCGACATCGCGCTGCATCTGGTCGGCCAGCTCCAGTCCAACAAGGCGGAGGATGCCGTTGCTCTGTTTGACGCGATCCATTCGGTCGATCGTCCCTCATTGGTGAGCACGCTTGCCAGGGCGATGGACAAGACCGGCCGGCGCCCGGAGTGCTTCATCCAGGTTAATATCGGCGAGGAAGAGCAGAAGGGCGGCTGCGCCATCGCCGAGCTGCCCGCTCTGCTCGCGGAAGCGCGCGCCGCCGATCTGCCGGTCGTCGGCCTGATGGCCGTGCCACCCGCGGACGTGGAACCCGCGCCCTATTTCGCCTTGCTCGACAAGTTCGCCCGCGACCATGGCCTGCCTGGCCGATCCATGGGCATGTCCGGCGACTATGAGACGGCGATCATGCTCGGTGCGACCCATGTGCGCGTGGGAACGGCCTTGTTCGGGGTGCGACCCAAGATCGAGTGAACGAGAAAGTCGCGCGAACCGTTTCCGATCGCCGCGTTCAGCACCACCGCAACCCCTCCTCCGAAGAGGAGGGGTTGAAGATAATCGTCAGAACTTGCCGCGCACCGTGATCCCGTAAGTCCGCGGCTCGGCGAGATAGGCCGAGAAGAGCTGGTTCGACATCGTACCGAACCGGCCGAGCTGCGAGGTCGACTGGTTGTTCGGGCCGGAGCTTTGCAGCGGGCTGTTGAAAGCCACCTGCGTGTAGCTGCTGTTGAAGATGTTCTGACCCCAGAACTCGATCGCCCAGGCCTGGTTGGGGCCGCGAAGGCCGACACGCGCATTGGCGACGATATAGCCGTCCTGCTCCTTCTCCGGATAGAGATCCGAGCCGGTGTTGTAGTCGCTGGTCATGCGGCCATCGATGTAGAACAGGCCCGAATAGCCCGAGCCGCCGAATTCCGGTGTCCAAGCGACGCTGGCCGTGGTCACCCAGCGCGGCGCATTGCTATTGTCATTGCCCTCGAGCAGGAACAGCGCCGGATCGAGCGGCTGCGTGCCGGCGGCATTGCCGACCAGCTGATCGGCGAACTTGGCGCGCGTATAGGTGACACCTGCCGTCCAGCGGAAGTTGCGGGCCGGCACGACATAAGCCTCGATCTCGACGCCGCGGCTGATGAGGCCGGGCTTCGTGTCGGAGCAGGTGCCGTTGGCCGCCTTGGCGCTCTTGCAGCCATTGATGTTCTGCACGACGAAGCTGGTGCCGTTGAACGTGTTCAGCTGGAAATTGCTGAACTGCTGGAGGAACAGGGCGGCATTGACGCCCCATTCGCGGCGATTGACTTTCAGACCGAGCTCGAACGCATCCACCGTCTCGGACCCGAAGGCGAGGCTGGATGCATCCGCATTGGTGCGCGGCGAGAAATAGGTGATCGGCGAGATGGCCGGCGAGACGCCGCGATTGCCCAGCTCGAAGCGGTCGAGATTATAGCCGCCTGCCTTGTAGCCGCGCGAATAGCTGGCGTAGAGCAGCAGATCGCGGTTCACCTTGTACGAGAGTACGCCGGTCCCGGAGAACTCGCCGTCGCTGAAGCTGTCCTTCAGGCTCAATGCATTGATGCTGGTGCTGGAATTGCCGAGGCAGCCGAGCGTCAGGATGCCGCCGGCAAGTGCAGCCGCCGAGCCGAGCGCCGGGGTCGAGGCGAGCGTCGGCAGACTTGTCGCCTGTAGCGCGGCGCAGGTCGCATTGTTGTTATTGAGCGATGCCGAGAAGCGCTTGCTCTCATTGGTGTAGCGAACGCCGATTGTCAGATCGAGGCCCTGCGCCAGATGGAAGATATTGTGCGTGAAGAGCGCCCAGTTCTCGCTCTTCTGGAAGTAGCGCGTATCGACGTCGCCAGCGCCCGACGGAATGCCGGAGAGCGCGGTAAGACCGGCGCCCAGACCACCGGAAATCGCCGCCGCCTGCACAGCGCCGACCGCCGGGGTCAGCGCCGCGTTCAGCGCCGCCTGCGTGCCGGCGATGAGATTGCCGACATCGGGTGTCAGCGGATTGCCGTCAATCGGCGCTGCGCAGAGCGAAAGCTGCGCCGCCGAGAGATTGCTGGTGTTGCTCGCGCCCGCCATGAGGCGGCAGGCCGCGAACCGACCATAATCCGCTCCGAAGCGGATATTGTCGCGCAAGGTCAGGTCTTCGTTGGCGTAATAGCCGCCGACCAGCCAGTCGAGCATCTCGCCGAAGGCCGATCCCTGCAGGCGCAGTTCCTGCGTGAAGGTCTTGAACTGGCGGTACGTGTTCGGATCGCGATAGAGCAGGTCCGCCGTCGCATAGTCATAGTCGCCATAGTCGGACGACTTGTAGTTGCGATAGGCCGTGATGCTGGTGAGCTTGGCGCCGCCGAAATCATAGTTGATCTCGCCGGAGATTCCCCAATCCTCGAGATCGCTCACATAGTTGCGGCCCGGCGTGATGCTGACATTCCGGGCATAGGGATCCTGCGTGTAGGGCGTCGCACCATTGGGGAAGCGCGTGCCGAGCGCCGTCAGGACGTTGACGATGCGGTTGCTCGCGCTTTGCGTATAGTTACCAGGATTGGTGCCCGTCTCCTCGCCCGCGTCGATATAGACGGCACCGCAGCAGCTCTCGTCGCGATTGGTATAGTCGCCGATCAGGCGGATCGAAAGATCGCTCGACGGCTCGAACAGCAGCTGACCACGCAGGAAGTAGCGGTTGCGGTTGTTAGTCTCGTCGATCTGTTGGTTGGACGCATTGACGACCTTGAGGAACCCGTCGCGCCGCGAGAAGACGCCGTCGATGCTGGCGGCGATCGTCTCGCTGAGTGGGCCGGTGACGCGGCCGGACGCCCGCCAATATTCGTAATTGCCGTAAGTCACCTCGCCGCTGCCACCAAAGGTGAAGCTCGGCGCCTTGCTGACGATGTTCAAAAGGCCAGCCGAGGCGTTGCGACCGAAGAGCGTGCCCTGCGGGCCGCGCAGCACCTCGATGCGCTCGATCTCGCCAAGCTCGGTGAGGCCGGTGCCGGTGCGCGAGCGATAGACGCCATCGACGAACACGGCGACCGAGCTTTCGAGGCCCGGATTGTCGCCGACCGTGCCGATGCCGCGGATGCGGGCCGTGCCGTTCGCTTCCGAGCCGGTCGAGGAAACCAGCAGCGAAGGCGCGAGCTGATTGAGCTGGCGGATGTCGCTGGCGCCGCTGTTCTGCAGCGAGGCTGCTGTCACGGCCGAGACAGCGATCGGAACGTCCGACAGCGGGCTGGCGCGACGGGTGGCGGTGACGATGATGTCGCCGGCGGATTCCGCTTCGTCGGCGCTCGCCGCGTCCGCCGCGGCGTCTTGAGCGAAGGCGGGAGTCGCGAGCGCGCACAGAAGCGCGGCGACGCTGGCCGAGGCGAACATCGAAGGCCTTTGCATAGGGTCTCTCCTCATTTTGTTTTCCGGCGCAGCAACGCCGCAATTGTCACCGTCATACGCGAACCCCAATCCCGCTGGAAATCCCCCTTTTCGCGTGACTTGTGCGCTGTTGCGCTAATGTGACACTTGGGCTCGGCCCGTCGTCAGGCAGGCACGGAGAAACGCAACAGTCGATCCGATACGGGGATCAATGCCTCGCTTTGGCCGACCAGCGTGCGGATGACCGGTGCCGCTGCGTCAAGGCCGCCGGTCAGCGACCCGAATGCGGGGATGATGAGCTTGCGCGCGCCCAGAACGAAGCAGCGGCGCGACACGGAGCGGCCGCGCAAGCTCAGCCGCCACTTGGGATGGAAATGGCCGGAAATCTCGGGATCGCTCTCGCCGCGCAGCGCCTCGTGTCTTAGAATGACGCCATCGATTCGCATTTCCTCGATGGTTTCGCCGCCCAGTTCCGGCGCCGGTCGGGGATCGTGATTGCCGGTGATCCAGGTCCATCGGCAGCTTCCGGTGAGTTTCGTCAAGCGCGCGCGGATGCTCTCGTCCATGCGGTCGGTCGCGTCCATGTCGTGAAAACTGTCGCCGAGGCACCAGATCTCGCGCGGCGCCGTCTGACCGATCAAAGCATCGAGTGCGTCCAGCGTCGCCCGGCTGTCATATGGCGGCAGCATCTGCCCGCGCGCGGCATAAGCGCTCGCCTTCTCGAAATGCAGATCGGCGACGATCAGCGCGTCTCGCTCGACCCAGTAGAGCGCGCCCTGCGGAAAAGCGCGCCAACGCTGGCCGGCAAAATCGAAGGAGGATGCGTCGCTCACCGCCAAGCTATGCGCCGCCGCCCGCCGCCTTTCAATGCGATTTCGAACAAAGGCAGAACTTGGCAGCGCGCGACCTGGTCGCAGCGCCGGTTCTCATCCGGCCAATAGTCGGCTAAGAGCGCGCGCCATGTCGTCCGCTCCCATTCGCGTCGCCGCCTTCTATCGGTTCGCGCCCATTACCGCGCCCGAGGTGCTGGCGCAGGCTCTGCGCGGCTTGGGCGCCGAGCAGGGCCTCAGTGGTTCGATCATCCTGGCGCATGAGGGCATCAACGGCACGATCGCCGGGGCGCCCGACGCCGTGAACGCTCTTTTCGCCCGTCTGCGCGCCGAGCCGGGGTTCGCCGAGCTATCCGCGCGCGAGCATGACGCGCCGGAGCATCCCTTCGCCCGCTGGAAAGTGAAGGTGAAGCCCGAGATCGTGACCATGGGGCAGGGCGACATCGACGCCGCCGGTTCGGCGGGTGTGCATGTCGTGCCGGCCGACTGGAATGCGCTAATCGCCGATCCCGACACGATCCTGATCGACACGCGCAACGACTATGAAGTCGCCATCGGCAGGTTCGAGAGCGCGATCGATCCCGGCACGCGCGCATTCGGTGATTTTCCCGACTGGTTCGACGCGCAGGCGCCGGATTGGCTGGCTCAGGGCAAGCGCATCGCCATGTATTGCACCGGCGGCATACGCTGCGAGAAATCGACCGCCTTCGCCCGCGCGCGGGGTTTCGGCGAGGTCTATCATCTCAAGGGCGGCATCCTCGCCTATCTCGCCGAGATCGAGGAGCGCGACAGCCTGTGGCGCGGCGAATGCTTCCTGTTTGATGAGCGCGTATCGATCACGCATGGCGAGCAACTCGGCGAGTCCGAGCTTTGCCTGGTCTGCGGCCAGCCGGTCAGTGCGTCAGGGTACCACGCCTGCCGCGCGTGATTGCGCGGCTGCCATCTGCATCGGGATGTCGCCACGCGCGCCCTGCTTCAGGTGGAAATCGACATGGCGATTGCCGAAGTCGATCGAGACCATGTCGAACAGGCGCAGCATGCGCATGCCGAGCAGCATCGCCGGCTTGTCGTGTAGCTCCAGCTCCTCAAAGGGCGCCGCGTCCAGGAAGACCATCGGCACATTCTCCAGAACCGCCGACCCGATGGTGAGCTTGCGCACCACCGTGAACTGCGCTGGCACCTCGATGCCGGTGACGGCAGTCAGCGTCGTCGGCACTGGCGGGATCACAAGCTTCTTGAGCTTGAGGCTGTTGAACAGCGCCATGTTGCCGACGCTCATCTCGGCGCCGGTGTCGAGGATCACATTGACCTTGCGCCCGTCGATCTTCGAATCGACGAGGATGAGCTGGCCGAACTTGCTGCGCGCCTGCACGACGATCGTGTTGGGATCGCTGGACGGCGTGCGGCGGCGGCTCTTGCCGACATCCATGCGCCGCGCCTTGAAGTCGAGCGTCAGGCGCTTGTCCTTGAGGCTGTCGAGACCGATGAGCCCGGCACTGCCGAGATCGCTGCGATCGATGGCGAGGGCTTCCAGCCCCTCGACGGCATGTTCGCCGAATCTGAGACCGCCGAGCTGGACGGTGTTGACCGTGACGCGGCCGGCCATGCTGACGATCTCGACCGGCGCGAGCGGCGGCAGCGCCAGCCGCTGTGCCAGTTCGGTCGCGACGATCGTCCGCTGCGACCCCGTATCGATCACGAAATCATAGGTGCCGCCGGCGCCGATCTGTACTGGCATGGTCATGCGGCTGTCATAGTCGCGGCCCAGATTGACCTGGCTCTCGGTCAGCTCGAACGCTCTGGGATCGAGCGCCTCCGCCGGATTGCTTGGCGTGATGACAAAATCGGTCGGCCCGTTCGGGGCCACGCTCTGCATGGGCGGCGCGAGATCGACAGGTGATTGTGCGAGCGCGCCAGCAGACGACAGCAAAGCGGCGAAAGCGACCAGGGTCTTGTTCTTGCGGATCAGCATCAGCTTACCCCTCCATCGGCACAGATTATCACGTTCGCGGGCCGCTGCAAAATCCGAAGCGACGATGCGACCTGACCCAATCTTGCGCGCTCAATCCGGCGTCATTGCTAGATTTGCGAGGGCTTCGGCTTCGATCAGTAGCGCTTCCTCGGTTTCATGTTGGGCGACATGCTCCCGGCCGATCATGATCAGCACGGGGACGGCAAGCGGGCTGACGCGATCGAGGCGCACATGCAGGAGCGTGGCGGCGGCGCGATCGACCAGATCGGCAAGTCGGCCGACGTCGGTCATACGTGCCCGTGCGTCCGCCCACGCAGCTTTCAGCAACAGATGTTCGGGTTCGTAACGGCGCAGCACATCATAGATTAGGTCTGTCGAGAAGCTTACCTGCCGCCCGGTCTTGCGCGTGCCGGGCTGTTGCCGCTCGATCAGGCCGGAGATCACGGCCACATCGCGGAACGCGCGCTTGAGCAGACTCGATTCCTCGACCCAGGCGACGAACTCATGATCGAGAATGTCGGCGGAGAAGAGCGGCGCGGGGTCGCGCACTTCCTCCAGCCCATAGACCGCCAGCGAATAGTCGTTGGAGACGAAGCCGATCGGTTTGAGCCCGCGTTCCTCCATGCGGCGCGTCAGCAGCATGCCGAGCGACTGGTGCGCGTTCCAGCCTTCGAAGCTGTACACGACCATGTAATGCAGCCCTTCATGCGGGAAGGTCTCGACCAGCAGCTGGTCCGGCCGTGGCAGCACCGAACGGATGCGCTGCATCGCCAGCCATTCGTGGACGTCCTTGGGGAAGCGATGCCATTGCGATGGATCGGCGAGGAAGCGGCGGACCCGCCCGGCGAGGTGGGTCGACATCGCCATGCGCGTGCCGCCCCAGCTCGGGATCTGTGCGGATTTGGTGCTGGCCTTGACGATCAGCTCCGCCTCGGTCTGGCGAAGGACCTCCAGCGACATGCCCGAGAAGAAGAAGCGATCGCCCGGCGAGAGCGCCGCCGCGAAGATCTCCTCCACCGTGCCGAGCTTGCGGCCATTGTTGAAGCGGATATCGACCGCCGGCTGATCGACGATGATGCCGGCGTTGAAACGATGCTGCTGCGCGAAGCGCGGATGGGCGAGGCGCCAATGCCCGTCTGGTTCCTGCACCAGCCGCTGGAACCGGTCATAGGCGCGCAGCGCATAGCCGCCGGTCGAGATGAAGCCGAAGATGTCGTCGAGCTGCGCGCGGTCGAGCCACGCATAAGGCGTGGCGCTGGTGATCTCGGTAAGCAATGCATCGGGATCCAGCGGCCCCGCACAGGCCAGTCCCATGATGTGCTGGGCCAGCACGTCGCGCGCGCCGGGCCGGAAGCGCTCGGCATCTCGCTCGCCTGCCATTACCGCATCATAGGCTGCCTGCGCTTCGAGATATTCGAAGCGATTGCCGGGAATGAGGATCGCCTTGCTCGGCTCGTCCATCCGGTGATTGGCCCGGCCGATGCGCTGGAGCAGGCGGGAACTGCCCTTGGGCGCGCCCATCTGCACGACGCAGTCGATATCGCCCCAGTCGATGCCCAGATCGAGGCTCGCCGTCGCCACGAGCCCGCGCAGCCGCCCGTCGGCCATCGCCGCCTCAACCTTGCGCCGCGCCTCGCGCGAGAGGCTGCCATGATGAATACCGATCGGCAGATTGTCGTCATTTTCGCTCCACAGTTCCTGGAAGATCAGTTCGGCAAGCCCGCGCGTGTTGCAGAAGACCAAAGTCATGCGGTGCGCCGCGATGATGTCGATCACTTGTCGCGCCGCATATTTGCCGCTGTGCCCGGACCAGGGCACGCGATCCTCGGGAATGAGGATCGAAAGATCGGGCGGCGCGCCCGGATCGCCCTCGACTAAGGCGACTTTCTCGGCCTGACCGGCCGGCGTGAGCCAGGTACGGTAGGCATCGGGATCGCCGACCGTTGCCGACAGGCCGACGCGGCGCAGTCCCGGACGGATCGCCTGCAGGCGGGAGAGCGACAAGGCCAGCAGATCGCCGCGCTTCTCCGCTGCAAAGGCGTGAATCTCGTCGACGATCACCGTGTCGAGATCGGCGAACAGATAATCCGCATCGGGATAGGAAAGCAGGAGCGAGAGCGATTCGGGCGTGGTCAGCAGCATCTGCGGCGGGCGCGCGCGCTGGCGCGCCTTTCGATCCGAGGGCGTGTCGCCCGTGCGGGTTTCCACGCGAATCTCGAGACCCATTTCGGCGATCGGTGTCAGCAGGTTGCGCTGCACATCGACGGCGAGCGCTTTCAGCGGCGAGATATAGAGGCTGTGCAGGCCCTCTCGCGGTCGCTCGGTCAGATCGACAAGGCTAGGCAGGAAGCCTGCCAGGGTCTTACCCGCGCCGGTGGGAGCCACGAGCAGCGCATGTTCGCCGCGCCGCGCCGCCTCCAGCATGGCAAGCTGATGCCGCCGGGGGCTCCAGCCTCGCGCGGCAAACCATTGCTTGATCTGGGAGGGAAGGGCTGGCGCCATCAACCCATGGTGGACCGGGCTGGGCCTGCGCTCAAGCATTCAGAGCCGCGCCTCGGATCGATCTATCGCAGACAAAAAAAGGCCGCCCCGAAGGACGGCCCTGGAAGTTTTAGGAGAGGATGCCTGAAAGGCCTGATCCGTATGCGTTACATACGAATATCGTGCAATTGCGAAATGAAGCGGAATGATTGCAGTTTTTGCAATCAATACCATTCTCAAGACAATTGCTAGGCTTCAGTGCCCTGCCTGCGGGCCGCGTTCCAAACCGGAAAGTGCCAGTTGCTCGTCAATCTGCGCCATCAGACGATCAAGGCCGGACTGATCCTTCGCTTCCGCGCGTGCAACCAGAACATCCTGCGTATTTGAAGCACGTAGCAGCCACCAGCCATCGGCCGTGTTGACGCGCGCGCCATCCGTCGCATCCACTTTCGCGCCCGAATCGGCCAGGCGCTGGAGCACTTCGCCGATCACGGTGAACTTGCGGCTTTCATCGACCTGGAAGCGCAGCTCGGGCGTGTTCACCATCGCCGGCATTGCGCCGCGCAGCTCCGTGACGCTCTTGCCAAGGCCACTCGCTGCCAGAATGAGCCGCACCGCAGCATAAAGCGCATCGTCGAATCCATAATAGCGATGCTTGAAAAAGATATGGCCGCTCATCTCGCCGGCCAGCGGGCTGCCGGTTTCCTTCATTTTGGACTTGATGAGGCTGTGCCCGGTCTTCCACATCAAGGGCGCGCCGCCGAGCTCCGCGACGCGATCGAACAGGGCCTGGCTCGCCTTCACATCCGCGATGATCGTAGCTCCAGGGACGTCCTTCAGCACCGGCTCGGCGAAGATCGACAGGAGCTGATCGCCCCAGATCACGCGCCCCTCGCCGTCGATCGCGCCGATGCGGTCGCCGTCGCCGTCGAAGGCCAGTCCGAAATCGAGATTTCTCTCCGCGACGAGCTTGCGCAGATCGGCGAGATTCTTCTCCTCGGTAGGATCGGGATGATGATTTGGGAAATTGCCGTCGACATCGGTGAAGAGCGTGTAATGCTCACCCGGGAGCAACTGCACCAGCTTCTCCACGACCGGGCCGGCGGCGCCATTGCCCGCGTCCCAGCCTATGCGGAAGGCCTGACCGTCGAACCCTTCGACCAGACGCGCGGCGTAGCGATCGAGAATGTCCACATGCTCGCTGCCCGCGCTGCCCTCGACCCAGTCCCCGCTTGCCGCCATCGTGCCGAGCGACTGGATATCCGGCCCGAAAAACGGACCATGCTGCAGGACCATCTTGAAGCCATTATAATTGGCGGGATTGTGGCTGCCGGTTATTTGGATGCCGCCGTCAACATCAAGGACAGCTTCGGCGTAATATAGCATCGGCGTCGGCCCCATGCCGACGCGCAGGACGTGGATGCCGCTGTCGTTCAGGCCCTTGACCAGAGCCGCCTCGAACACGGGCGAGGACAGGCGCCCGTCATAGCCGACGGCGACGCGGCTGCCGCCGATCCGCGCGACGCGCGTGCCGAAGCCGCGCCCGATCGCATAGGCATCCGCCTCGCTCAACGTCTCCCCGACAATGCCCCGAATGTCATATTCACGCAGCGAGGTCGGATGGAACTGGTGAGTCATGTAGGCTCCCTGATGGTTTGTGAATCAGTCAGATGGCCGCGCCGTAGTTCATTTGCCGTCCGATTTCAGCAACAGATCGCGCGCCGCGTTGATCCGTGCCGCAAGACCGGCCGATCCGCCGGCATCGGGATGATTGCGTGCCATGAGATGACGATAGGCCGCCATGATCGTCTCGCGATCCGCATCGGGCGACACGCCGAGCAGATCGGCCGCCTCGGCACGGCTGATCGCCTGCCGCCCGGCTTGCGGCGCGGGCGGGGCAGGCGGCGCTTCGTCACGACCGAGCAGCGCAGCCCCATAACGCAACCAAAGCCCGGCTCCGGTGGCAACCAGCGCGCCGATCACCGGCATGCCCTTGGCGACCAGCACCGCCCCGGCCAGCGTGCCGCCGACGCCGAGCCAGGCTGCGGGAATCTTGCGGCGCTGCTTGCGCAGCCAGTACCAGAGGCCCAGCCCCGCGATCAGCGCGAGCAGCAGCCACATAGGTTCAGGCAGCGCTCTGCGCGGGTTGGCGCTCGGACAGCATCGGCAGGGCAAAGCCGGCGATCATCTCGCGCAGCTCTTGCCGCGCGGCGATATGGCTGACGCCAAGCTCGCCGAGTTGCCCGCGATCGAGCAGAGTCAGGCCCGAGGGAAACAGCTCGCGGAAGATCACGCGCTCCGACAGACCCGGAATGACGCGGAAGCCGACGCGCTTCGACAATTCCGTCAGCGCTTCGCCCACGCGGCGCTGGTTGCGCGCTTCCATATGATGGAGGCGATTGCGCAGCACGACCCAGTCGATGCTCGTGCCATCCGCCTTGGCGCGCGTCTTGCGCGTTTCCCACATGAGCTCGGAATAGAAGCTGAGGCGCTTTACCTTGAAATTCTCGGGATCGACCTGACCGATCAGGTCAAAATCCACGAAGCTGTCGTTCATCGGCGTGACCAGGGTGCTGGCCGCGGTGGCGGCATAGCGCGCCATGGCATCGTCGCGGCCCGGCGTGTCGATGATGACCACGTCGGCATTCATGGCCGCCTGCGCGATCGCTTCGTTCAGGCCCTGCGTGCTATCGCCAGCATAGACCGACCAGCTGGGGCTCGGCAGCGTGATCTCGCGGCGGCGAGCCGTCTCGGCGCGATTTTCGAGATAGCGCGCACTCGTCCGCTGGCGATGGTCGAGATCGATGAGCGCGGTCGATACGCCCTGCGCGGCCAGCGCCACGGCGGTATGGACGCAGGTGGTCGACTTGCCGGTGCCGCCTTTCTCATTGGCGAAAACGATAAGATGCGGCGCGACGCTGGACATGGCTCGATCGAAACTCATTGCAGTGGATGCGGCCCCTTGACCGCCCGATCCGGACGGGCTTAGCCAGCCCTGGACCTTTCCCGACCGGCCTTATCGGAGCCTCGACGAGCGTGCAAATCTTCCGTGAGATATCTTATCTGAGGGCCGGAATCGCGGCGTTGCGGGCCGGCGGAGCCCGCATCGCCATGGTGCCGACGATGGGCGCGCTGCATGCCGGGCACATGGCGCTGGTCGAGGAAGCGCGTGCCCATGCCGACCATGTTGTCGTCTCGATCTTCGTCAATCCAACGCAATTCGGCCCGAATGAAGACCTGTCCGCCTATCCGCGCCGGGAGGCGGCCGATGTCGCACTGCTGGAAGCGGCTGGCGTCGCGGCGCTCTGGGCGCCGGGCGTCGAGGTCATGTACCCGGAGGGCTTTGCAAGCAGCATCCATGTCGCCGGGCTCTCCGAAGGGCTCGACGGGGAATGGCGGCCGGGCCATTTCGACGGCGTCGCCACCGTCGTCGCCAAGCTGTTCAACCAGGTGCGGCCCGATGTCGCCTGTTTCGGCGAGAAGGATTTCCAGCAACTCGCGGTCATCCGGCGGCTCGTGACCGATTTCGATCTCGACGTCGAGATCGTCGGCGTACCCACGCGGCGCGACACCGACGGCCTCGCGCTCTCCTCGCGCAATGCCTATCTCGGCGAGAATGCACGGGCGATGGCGGTCGCGCTGCCCGAGATGCTGGTGATGACCGGCGAGGCCGTCCTGAGCGGCGGCGATGTCGCCGCAGCGCTGGCCGATGCCGAGCGCCACCTCGTCGCGCGCGGCTTCGAATCGGTCGACTATGTCGCGCTGGTCGATTCGCACAGCCTGGCGCCGCTCGCGCGACTCGACCGGCCCGCGCGATTGCTCGTCGCGGCCCGCATCGGAGGCACGCGACTCATCGACAATATCGCCGTTAACCCTTGAGCTTCGCGGCCTCTGCGAAGCCTTCGATGTAAACTCTCTTTTCGCGTTAACCATTTCTCAAGCCGCGCATGGAAATTTGCCTTCCATCGAGACCTGTCCTTTGAGGGGGTGAATGTGGCGAACAGCATGGAGAGTGCCCGTTTTCTGATCGAGAGCCGGATGCGCGATGCAGCCCGGGGCGATCCGCAGGCACGGTTTGATCTTGGCGTGGCCTTCAGTTGCGGAACCGGCGGCGTGGATGTGGACCTCATCGAGGCCCATAAATGGTTCAACCTCGCGGCACTTGCCGGCAGCGAGGAAGGCCAATCCTGCCGCGCAGAGATTGCCGAAGAAATGACGGCCCGCGAAATCGCAGAAGCTCAGCGTCAGGCCCGCGCCTGGATCGTTCAGACGACCCGCCGCGCTGCCTGAAAAGCGGGCCGACGGCGCATAAGACCGCCGGCAAGACCAAGTCCAGATATCATCATGGCCCAGCTGGCGGGCTCCGGCACGGCGAAATTGCCGTCCGACGTGAAGCGGTAGATACCGCCGCCCGCGCCGAACGCGAAGCGCGTGGCGACCAGTTCCCCGTCCGACGTCTCGCCGAACGAGACCAATGAGGGAATATTGCCGAGCAGGAAGCGACTCCCGACGAACTGCCCGTTCTCGTAGCGGATCGCCCAGATATTGCCCGAGACCTGATCGCCGAACACATAGTGGCCGAACAGCTCCGGCACGGCGCTGCCCCGATACACGAACCCGCCGATGATCGCGCGGTCGCCCGCGCCATGACCATATGCGAGGTCCGGGGCCTGATAGTCGGCCGGTTCTGCACCGCCACTGCCGCCCGGCGTCGGGATATCGCCCTCACGCAAGGCCCAGCCAAGATTGCGGTTCGAATCCGTCGCGCCGACGATCGTGAGCTCCTCGCGCGCGCCATTCCCCACATCGGCGACGATCAGGCTGCCGTCCGGCGCGACCGTGTTGCGATAGGGATTGCGCACGCCATAGACGAAGACTTCCGGCGCCGGGTTGGCACCGGGCAGCACCGGATTGTCGCCAGGCACGGCATAGTTCAGCGCCGAATCGAGCGGAAAGGCGTCGGCATAGGGATCGATGCGCAGGATCGACCCGAAGAAGTCGCTATTATCCTGCCCGGTGCCGCGCGAATCCGGCCCGCTGAAGTCGCCACCATCGCCGATCGCGATCAGCAGCTTGCCGCTCGCATCGAAATCGATCCAGCCGCCGACATGATTGGCCGCGCCGTCGAGGCTCGTCTTCCAGATGGAGGCCTCGCCGCCGCTGCCTTTCAGCGGATCGGTGAAGCGCAGCACCTGCGCCTCGACCGGGCCTCCGGCCGTGGTGCGGCCGGTCAGATAGACATAATAATGGCCGTTGGTGGCATAGCCCGGATCGAAGGCCATGCCGAGCAGGCCGAGCTCGTTGCTGGAGGTCGCGACGCCGCCGACATAGGGCTGGAGATTGCGGAACTGCGAGAAGGTGCCCGTTGCCTGATCATAGGCCGTGATGGAGCCGGCCTTGCGGGTGAGGAACAGCCGGGTGTCGCCGGCGAGATTGGTCTTGCCCGTGATGCCCGTCACCTGATTGGCGAAGGGCGCCGTCGGCGGCGCGATCATCTCGATCTGGACAGTCGCCTGCGCCGATTGCGCGGCTGCGAACAAGCCCGCGCTCGCGGCCAGCGCCGCGAGTGTCTTCCCCACGCCCATGATCAATCTCCCTGTCAGAGGCCAGAATCCAGAGGGATAGAGTGTTTCCGATCCGCAGGAAGATAGCGAGCGGCAAAAGCAGGGATAGGCACGGCGGGTTGTGGGGTGGCTTCCTGCCTTAGCCCCTCCTCTTCAGAGGAGGGGTTGGGGTGGTGTTGGACTTGCCGGATGATCGCTGCGCGAGCGATGCTGGCGCATCGCCACCACCCCCTTCCCCTCCTCTGAAGAGGAGGGGCGATAAAGTGCGCTATTGCCGTCGTTTCCGACCTGTCGGCCTTCGATCGCTGAAGCTTATACCGCGCTCTCGCCCTTCCGAAACGGCGTGCGTTCGCCGAGCCACTCGCGATCGTCCGTGAGCGCCATCGCCTCGCGCTCGACATAGTCCGCGACGGCGCGACGGAAGCTTGCATTGGGGATGTAGTGCGCCGAGAAGGTCGGCACCGGGCGGTAGCCGCGGCTGAGCTTGTGCTCGCCTTGCGCGCCGGCTTCCACTTTCGAGAGGCCACGGGCGATGGCGGCGTCGATCGCCTGATAATAGCAAAGCTCGAAATGGAGGAAGGGCACGTCCTCGCTGCAACCCCAATAGCGGCCATAGAGCGTGTCAGCGCCGATGAGATTGAGCGCGCCGGCGATCGGGCGACCGTCGCGCTGGGCGATCATCAGCAGGGTCTTGTCGGCCATGCGCTCGCCGAGCAGCGAGAAGAAGCTGCGCGTGAGATAAGGATGGCCCCATTTGCGGCTGCCGGTATCCTGATAGAAGCGCCAGAACGCATCCCAATGCGCTTCCTTGAGGTCGCTGCCGGTGAGGTGGAGGATTTCCAGGCCTTCCTGGGCCTTCGCCCGTTCCTTGCGCATGTCCTTGCGGTGACGGCTGGACAGAACGGCGAGAAAATCGTCGAAGGTCGCATAGCCGTCATTGACCCAGTGGAACTGGTTGCCCTGGCGGATCAGCCAGCCGGCGGCGCGGAAATCGTCGCATTGCTCGGGCGTGAGGAAGGTCGCGTGCGCGGAGGAGAGGCCGTTCTGGTCGGTCACGGCTTCGAGGCCCGCGATCAAAGTCGGTCCGGCCGCCTCGTCGCGCAGCAGCAGGCGCGGGCCGGGGACGGGCGAGAAAGGCGCGGCGATCTGCAGCTTAGGATAATAATTGCCGCCGGCCCGCTCCCAGGCATCAGCCCAGCCATGATCGAACACATATTCGCCCTGGCTGTGGCTCTTGAGATAGGCGGGGGCGGCGGCGACCAGATGCCCGGCATCGTCGCTGACCGTGATCGGCGCGGGCGACCAGCCGGTGCCCGGGCCGACGCTGCCGGATTCTTCGAGGATGCTCAGGAAATCGTGGCAGATGAATGGATTGTCCGGCCCGGCGCAGGCATCCCATTGCGCCTTGTCGAGGGCGCCGACCGAATCGGACAGGCGAACGGTCGCGGCGTCGCTCATTCCGGGCGCATGCCCGGGGCGACCGGCGCGACGGCGCCCGGCATCAGGGACGGACGAGGACGACCGCGTCGATCTCGACCGACGCGTCGAGCGGGAGCGACGGCACGCTGACGGCGCTGCGGGCATGGCGCCCGGCTTCGCCGAAGATCCGCACCATCATTTCCGAACAGCCATTGGCGACCTTGGGTTGATCGGTGAAGTCGGGTGTCGAGGCGACGAAGGCGCCGAGCTTGACGATGCGCTCGACCCGGTCGAGGTCGCCGAGGGCTGCCTTCATCTGCGCGACCAGCATGAGGGCGCAGCGCTCGGCGGCGGCATTGCCCCAGGCAAGATCGCGATCGGCGCCGAGCTTGCCGGTCATCAGCGCGCCATCCGCCGCGAACGGCAGCTGGCCCGAAATGTGCAGCAGGTTTCCGGCAAGCACGGTCGGCACATAGGCGGCGACCGGGGCGGCGGGTGCGGGCAGGACGATGTCCTCCGCGGCGATATGGAGTTCGATCCGGCTCATGGCCGAGCCACAGCATGGGCGGACGATGAGGTCAAGGCTTGACCTGACGCCGCGCCGATGCGGTGGCTTCGCGGATCTGCTCGAACTCGAAGCCGGGGCGCCAGCGTGGCCAGTCGCGGCTGTTGGCGATGTTGCGGCCCATGGCGAAGAACAGGTCGACGTCCTGCGCGGCGCCGGTGAAGTCGAGGTCGCTGGTCCAGGCGTCGCAGGCCTGATGATAGCATTTCATGTAGCCGTCGAGCCAGGCCTGCCCGGCCGTGGTGCCGCCGGTGACGAGGTCCGGCGCGCCGCCGAGCTGCATGATGAGCAGGGACGGCACGCCGCGCCGGGCGACCGAGAAATGATCGGCGCGGAAATAGAGGCCGCGCTCGGAGAAGGTCTCGGGCGTGACGACGCGGCCTTGTGCGCGGGCGGCAGTCGTCAGCAGCGCATCGAGCGAGCTGTTGCCATGGCCGACGAGGACGACGTTTTTGGACAGGCCACCGGTGTTGAGGATGTCGAGCGTCAGGTTCGCGGCCGTGGTCGCCAGCGGGTAGAGCGGGTGTGCGCCATAATATTCCGAGCCGAGCAGGCCGCGCTCCTCGCCGGTCCAGAAGGCGAAGACGAGACTGCGCTGCGGTCGCTTGCCTGCCTTGAACTGGTGCGCCAGTTCCAGCAGGCCGGCCATGCCGATCGCATCGTCGTTCGCGCCGGGGCGGATCGTGCCGTCGCTCGCCTTGCCATAGGCGTCCCAATGCGCGCCGAACATGAGGGTCTCGGCCGGGCGGCGCGAGCCGGTGAGCTTCGCGAGGACGTTGCGGCTCTCGATGCGGTCGATCGTGGCGTCGAGCCGGGCCGTGAAGCGCAGATCGCCCAGCGCGACCGGGATGAAATCGGCCTGCCGTGCCTTCACCCGCAGCGCGTCGAGATCGAGGCCGGCCTTGGCGAACAGTGCCTTGGCGGTGTCATGCTCGATCCAGCCCTGCAGTGGCACCTTCTCCTCGCCGGGCGCGCGGACGATGTCGTAATTCTCGCCGCCATTGGCGATGACGGTGGACCAGCCATAGCCCGCGCCGCCGGTGTCGTGGACGATGAGGGCTGCGACCGCGCCGCGCTTCGCGGCCTCGTCGAACTTGTAGGTCCAGCGGCCATAATAGGCCATGCGCCGGTCGCCGAACTTGCCCCGCGCGCCGTCGGTGGCGGTCGCCTCGAAATCCGGATCATTGATCAGGAAGACCGCGACCTTCCCCTTGAGATCGACGCCCTTGTAGTCGTCCCAGCCGGCTTCCGGCGCTTCCACGCCATAGCCGACGAACACCATCGGCGCATCGACGGCGATCGTCGCGTCCGGCCGGACGGTCGTGACGCTGATCGTCTGGCCCTGCGTGACCGGCATGTCGCCGAAGGCCATGGCGCCACCGGCGATCCGCGTGCGCACCATCGGCACTTTCTGGATGAAGCTGCCATCCTCGCCGCCGGGCTCCAGGCCCATCGCGGTCAGGCGCTTGACCAGCCAGTCCACGGTTTTCGTCTCGCCCGCCGTGCCGGGGCCGCGCCCCTCGAACGGATCGGACGCCAACGTCTTCACATCGGCGGACAAGGCGGCGGGATCGGTCTTCGACGCGGCCGGTCCGCTCGCGACCAGCAGCAGCGAGAGGAAAGGCAATGCAAGCAGGCGTGTCATCGGGCTTCCAGCACCTCGTCAAACTCATCCAGTCGCGCGGCAATCCAGCGCTCGGCAGCATCCCAATCGTCGATGCGCGCATGCGCCTCGTGTGCGGTCGTGACATGCGGCGCCATCTCCGGCTCGCCGACCATGTGCAGCCGCCAGCAGGCCGGCGATTCCAGGGCGACCGAGACATGATTGCTCGACAGATCGTCGATGAAGAAGGCGAGCGGCGCGGCGCGCTCCGCGATCAGCCGGGCGACCGTCGGCCCCTTGGCGCCACCGCGCCCATTGCCGATCACTTCATAGGGCAGGCCATGGTTGTGAATCTGGTCGGCGCGCGCCTGCCCCAGCTCCTCGGCGATATTGGTGACGATCACGATGTCCGCGCGCTCGGCGAGCCTTGCCATCGCCTCGACCGCGCCCGCGATCGGGGTCTGGCGATGCATCTCGGTGACGAAGAAGCCGTGTAGCAGCGCCCAGATCTGCGCGCGCTCGACGGGATCGCCGCTGTCCTTGTGCAGCAGGGCGTGCTCGAACCCCCGCGAGAACTCAAAATGAATGCCGTGCAGCTCGTCCAGCCAGTGGCGGAACGGCACGACCATGTGCATCAGCACTTCATCGCAATCGCTGACGATAAGCGGCCGGTTCACGCGCGGCGCCCCGATCCCAATCGATCCCGCGCGGCGACGAGGTCCGCAGGCCTCACGCCGAGATCCTGCGCGCAGGCGACAAGGTCCGGTTCGTGATTGATGACGAAATCCATGAGCGCGCGGAGTGTCGCGGGCCGGGTGAGGCTGGTGCGCAAATCCGCCGGCTCGAGCCCCGTCAGCGCCAGCATCCGTTCCGCACGGACCGAATCGGCCACGATCCATCCGACAAGCTGCAACGCCAAGGTTTCGTCCGCGTCTTCGATGGGGTAGTCTGTGCTCATCCGTTGCGGCCTTGCTTTCGGCACTCTGCCGAGGGAGGAGGCAGCGCCCTTCGGCTAAGGAATGTTCGTGTCAAAACGCGTGTTGGTTGTCGAGGACAATGAGCTCAACCTGAAGCTCTTTTGCGATCTGCTCCGCGCCCATGGCCATGAAACCGCCGCCGTTCGCGACGGGCGCGACGCTTTTGCGCGCGCCTGTGAATTTCAGCCCGAACTGATCATCACCGACATCCAGTTGCCTCATGTCACCGGCCTCGACCTCATCGCCTCGTTTCGCGCGCATGCGACGCTGGCGCTGGTGCCGATCATGGCCGTCACCGCTTATGCGGGCATGGGCGACGAGGAGCGCATCCGCGCCGCCGGCGCCAGCGCCTATGTGTCGAAGCCGATCTCGGTCATGAAGTTCATGGAAGTCGTGAACGGCCTGCTGGAACGGCCTGCCGTCACGACCTGACGGTTGCGGGACGATCAAAACGAGCAAAGGCCCGGACCAGCGGCCCGGGCCTCTACGCTCGCGTTCAACCGATTCGCGCGTCGCGGGCGATCGCGTGGATCACCCGGCGCAGCGGATCACTTGATCTTGGCTTCCTTGAACTCGACATGCTTGCGCACGACGGGATCATATTTGCGGAAGGTCATCTTTTCCGTCGTGTTGCGCGGATTCTTCTTGGTCACGTAGAAGAAGCCGGTGTCAGCCGAGCTGACCAACTTGATCTTCACTGTGGCGGGCTTCGCCATGGCCGGTTCCTCAACAAAGAAGCGTCTGCCCACCTGACGTGCAGGGGTAAACGCCTGAAGCTCGTGAAAATGGGCGTACACAGTCATGCACCACCCGGTTCGGCGGCGGCCAATGCGGGAATCGCACCGCTTTGTCAAGCTTTCGGCCGATCGTCCCGGCCCTGTCACAAAGACTCTGTTTGCATGGCTCGTCGGAAACCGGGCGTTAACCAGACGCGCGCACTATGCCCGACATCATGGGAAAGGCCGGTTTGGCCGACGCATGACCGGCAGAGGGGCCGGCAAAGAGGAGGGATGCATGCGTCACGATGCGGCCTTGATCATTCGCAGCCAACTGCTCGGCCGTATCGAGGCTTTGCAGCAGGCCTGCGTGTCGCTTTCGCTCCCCATGCTGTGCGATCAGCTTGACGATCTGCGCGGTTTTGCGCGGCGGAACGGCTTCGAGGCGGTCGAGGGGCTGGCCAGCCTGCTCGAATCGGTCGTCGCCTATAATGGCCATCGGCAGGTGGCCTTGACCTATTTCGAGCTGATGCGCGATGCAGCCGGAGGCGACGCGACCGGACCCGATTCGGCGCGTGTCTATCTCGCCGCCGCAGCGCTGCGCGGCTGCCGCTGACAGGATCCTTGCATGGATGCATTGCTGCTCGCCCTGCTGCTCGGGCTGGCGCTCGATCAGGGCGACCGCTCGCAGCATCTCGTGCGGGCGCTGGGGCCGGGTGCGCTGGTCCAGGTCTGCCTCATCGTGATCCTGGGCGCGGTCGTCTCCGCTTTGCTCGGCCTTGCGGTCGCGCCCTATCTCGCGGGACCGGCGGGCCTGCTCTTCTTCGCGATCGCACTCGTGCTCGGCGCGGTGGGCCTGTTGATGCCCCATCGCACCCCACCCGGTGAGGCCAAGCCCGCCAGCCTGATGCTCTACGGCAAGTTGCTGCTGCATCGCTTCGCCGACCGTTCCTCCTTTCTCATCGTTGGCGTCAGCGCGATGACCGGCAATGTCTGGGCGACTGCGCTCGGTGGCACGCTGGGCGGGCTCGGCGCGCTGCTGCCGCCGCTGCTGGCCGGTGCGGGGTATGAGCGGGCGGTGCCGCTTCGGGTGATCCGGCCGGTGCTGGGGGCATTGCTGCTGATTGCGGGCCTTGGCTGTGCGCTCAGTGCGCTGGGGCTGCTTTAGAGCGACGGTCACCCGGCAATTGCGGGGGTTCTGCCAAAGGTGCAAACTCGCGCGATGTTCGACTGGACTGACCTGTTTTTGCTTCTACCGAACTGGGTCTTCTGGTGCCTCTTTGCTGTTTTCTGCGCGCTGGTTGCTGCAGCGCTTATCTGGGTAAATTACAGTTAGCGCGACCACTTTCGTCGTTCCTCCTGCGTCATCCTGAACTTGTTTCAGGGTCCATCTTGCAATGAAGCTGGGGGCTTGAAGGCGGGATGGATGCTGAAACAAGTTCAGCATGACGGCTTTCTGGAAAGTCTGGGACTGTCAGATATTTTGTGCGCGAGGCCGGTTATCGTCATCAGATGACGAACCGCTCGCCGAAGATCACGGCGAACTGGGTTTTTGCCTCGGCCCACTCGCGCGGTGGCCGTTTCCACCGACTGGTATGTCTGTGCGTGTTGCGGCCGGATGATCGACCAGACGAGTTTGGAGGTTGTCGGCCGAAACTTCAAACCCGTTTTCCTTCCATAACGCGCGGTCGCTTGGGGGCGCGGTATTTTTTCTTCGGCCTCCGCCACTGCTTCAGTCGTGGGCTCAAGCACTCGTTGCACTTCTTCGTTGGCTAAGCGTCGGTAGTTTCTCCGATAGCTTCATTTCCGCGACTTTTTTCAGTCGGCCCGCATAGCGCGCGATGCCGAGCGCGACCGCATCGAACAGCGATTGGCGAATATCCTCGCTCATCCAGATTCTGCGGAGCGGGGGCAGGCGGTGCCTAAAAGCGGGGATTTCGCGGGTGATTACTTGCGCAATTTCTTACTTGGTCCTCGGCCTACGGAGGCAAAGTGGCGAATGCCCGCGAAATCCCCGAGATGAGCCTCGGGCCGTTCGGCCTTGCGGTCCGCGGCGTAGACGTAGGCCACCATCGGCGGGTCACTGCCGCCCCAGGGTCGATCGTCGCGGGCATAGGCCCACAGCTGCCCGGTCTTGGTGCGGCGTCGCCCGGGATCGAGCACCGGCGCGGTGGTCTCGTCGGCGAAGAGCCGCTCGGCCCTGCGCAACCCCTCGAGCGTGCGATCGCGCAAGGGCCGCAGGTACCAGGCCGCCCGGCCGACCCAGTCGGCGAGCGTCGAGCGATCGAGCTTGATGCCCTGGCGGGCGTAGATCTGGGCTTGCCGGTACAAGGGAAGGTGATCGGCATACTTGGCGACGAGGACCTGGGCGATCAGCGCCTCGGTCGGAATGCCGCCCTCGACGATCCGTGCCGGTGCAGGCGCCTGCACGACCGCGCCCTCGCACGAGCGGCAGCCGTAGCGCGGGCGCCGGCTGACGAGTACGCGGAAGGTCGTGGGCACGACGTCGAGCCGCTCGGAAACATCCTCGCCGATCGCGTGGAGCGCGCCGCCGCAACATGGACAGGACTTGTCCTCGACGTCGACGACCTGCTCGATGCGCTCGAGATGCGCGGGCAGCGAACCGCGGTTGGCATTGCGCGCTCGGGCGGTCCGTTCCTGGCCGGTCGCGGCATCGCGCGCCGCCCGAGCCTGGCCGAGGGCCGTCTCGATATCCTCGAGGCCGAGCTCAAGCTGGTCGGGATCGAGTTGCTCGGAACGGCGGCCGAAGCGATGGCGCATGAAGGCATCGATGATCGACTGCAGCCGCTCGACCTCGGCATCCGCCTCGCCCTTGGCGAGGGTTACCTCAGCGAGCTTGCGGGACTGCTCGAGGGCGAAAGCGCGAAGCGCTTCGATGCCCTCGGGAAGGTCGGCCTCTACCAGCATGGGGAGAGTGAATCAGCGATCGCGCACCCCGTCAACCGGCGATCTGCGGTGCGACAGGGTGCCGTCCCACCACACCAGCTTGATCCGGTCCGCGCGCTTCGCCCGGAACACGTAGATCACGCCCGAGTAGGGATCGCCGCCGTACTCCTTGCCGACCAGCGCGGCGAGCGCGTCGGGGCCCTTGCGAAAATCCACCGGGCGCGTCGCGACCATCACCCGCGCGCCGACACCTGGCCCGATCACCGCGTGGCCTTGAGCGCTTCGATCACCGCCGCGATCAGTCGCTTGTCCGCGCTAGGCGCGATCTTCACCGCGATCCCGTCCATCTCCAGCTCGACCACGCTCGCTCGCGGCCTTCGCTGCCGTCGTCGTCGCTTGGGCGCAGACATCGACGCGCTCGCAGGCGCCGGCTCTACGATAGCTGGAACGAAGCACGCCGGTTCGCTCGACGTGGCGATCGGCCCGGCGGTCACGCCTTGAAGCTGCTCGCGAAGCTCGCGGCGCCACGTGAAAAGCTGCGACGGTACGATATCGTGCCGCCGGGCGACCGCGCTCACGCTCTCGAGGCCAG
>NZ_JAHKKS010000009.1 GCF_019737615.1 Sphingobium xanthum
GCGGCTCAATCCGAGACCACTGCGCATCGGAAAACCAAAAGAAATCAGACATCTCAGCGCCTCCTCGCCAAGACACTGAATCACAATCCGAGCAACGTGGGAATCCAGTTATTGGGTCCGAACCCTAAATTTCATCGACAACCCTGCGGGCTGCTCGCCATTGGGAATGCCGTGGAGCGCGCGCATCACCGCACCCGCCAGTCCTGCGTGTCGTGATCGGGATGCTGGTGATTGCTGGCGGCGATCTGGGCCGCTTCTCTGGGCATTTCGGCTTCGGTCGTGCCTTCGTCCGGCAAGGCGAGCAGGCCGTCCATGAAGGCATAGCGGCCTTCCATGCCGACCTGGATATGGGGTGGGGCCAGCGTGGGATCGTCGAGCGAGCCGATGGTGAGGCCGGTGCGCGTGCCGCCGATGCTGCGGTAGAAAAGCGGGGTGCCGCAGCGGGCGCAGAAGCCGCGCTCGGCGAGATCGGACGAGGCCCAGACGGAGGGCTCGCCGCGTGTCCAGACGAGCCTGTCATTGGGCGCGCCGACGAGGGCCGCGAAGAAATTGCCCACCGCCTTCTGGCACATGCGGCAATGGCAGATGTGGGAATTGTCCATGAGCTGGCTGGAGCTGTAGCGCACCGCGCCGCACTGGCACCCGCCGGTCACTGCGATATCGAGCCGCTCCATGCTGCGCTCCTCATGCTTTGCTATTCAGGCAGCTTCGTCTGCGCCCAGATCCTCGAACTTGTCGGCGAGCGTCAGCGTGTCGAGGATCGCGGCGGTGTCGTCGCGCACCTTGAGCATGATGCGGCGCAGCTCGCACTCCTCCTCCGGCACGCAATTCTTGCACGGCTGGTGCGCGAAGCGGCTTGCGCACGGCACGAGGGCGAGCGCGCCGTTGGTGAGGCGGAAGATGTCGCCATAGCGGATGTCGATCGGCGGCAAAGCGAGCCAATAGCCGCCGTCCCGTCCGCGGCGCGTGGCGACGAGGCCGGCGCGGCTCAACTCGGAGAGAATGACGGTCAGAAACTTGGCCGGAATGTTCTGCGCGGCGGCGATGTCCGAAAGCTGGATCGGCCCCTCGCCATAATGCCGCGCGAGGTGCTGGAGCGCGCGGATCGAATAGCGAGTGCGTTGCGACAGCATACTCACCTTATTTGGCAGAGAATGCGCTGGGTGCAAGGGGTTTGGCGCAAGTTATGCAATCCTCCCCGTGCCGGGGAGGATTTGGTCAGGCCGCCGCTTTGCGGCGTTCGGCCAGCTCGTCGTTGAGCATCTCGGCGAGGAGGAAAGCCAGCTCCAGGCTCTGCGCGGCGTTGAGGCGCGGGTCGCAGTGCGTGTGATAGCGGTCGGCCAGGCTCTGCTCGGTCACGTCGACCGCGCCGCCGGTGCATTCGGTGACGTTCTGGCCGGTCATCTCGGCATGGATGCCGCCGCCGAAGCTGCCCTCGGCGCGATGTACGGCGAAGAAGCCGCGCACCTCGGCGAGGATGCGCTCGAACGGCCGCGTCTTGTAGCCATTGGCGGCCTTGACGACATTGCCGTGCATCGGATCGCAGGACCAGACGACCGGATGCCCCTCGCGCAGCACTGCGCGGACGAGCGGCGGCAGGCCGGCCTCGATCTTGTCGTGCCCGTACCGCGTGATGAGCGTGATGCGGCCCGCCTCGCGCGCCGGATTGAGCGTATCGAGCAGGCGCAGCAGCACGTCCGGCTGGAGCGAGGGGCCGACCTTCATGCCGATCGGGTTGCCGATGCCGCGCAGATACTCGACATGGGCGCTGCCCTCGAAGCGGGTGCGGTCGCCGATCCAGAGCATGTGCGCGCTGGTGTCGTACCAGTCGCCGGTGATCGAATCCTGCCGGGTCAGCGCCTGCTCATAAGGGAGCAGCAGCGCCTCGTGGCTGGTGTAGAAGCTGGTGCCGCCGAGCTGGGGTACGGTCTCCGGATTGAGGCCGCAAGCCTTCATGAAGTCGAGCGCGGTGCCGATCTGGTCGGCCATCTCGTGGAATTTCTTGGCCCAGGGGCTGCGGCCCATGAAGTCCAGCATCCAGCCATGCACGCGATCGAGGCTGGCATAGCCGCCGGTCGAGAAGGCGCGCAGCAGATTGAGCGTGGCGGCCGACTGGTTGTAGGCGCGGATCATGCGCTCCGGGTCCGGCTCGCGGCCCTGCGCGGTGAAGGCGATGTCGTTCACATTGTCGCCGCGATAGCTCGGCAGCTCGACGCCATCGATGATCTCGGTATTGGCCGAGCGCGGCTTGGCGAACTGGCCGGCCATGCGGCCGACCTTCACGATCGGCAGCTTGCTGGCGAAGGTGAGGACGACGGCCATCTGCAGCAGCACGCGGAACGTATCGCGGATATTGTTCGGGTGGAACTCGGCGAAGCTCTCGGCGCAATCGCCGCCCTGCAGCAGGAAGGATTCGCCCGCGGCGACCTTGGCCAGATCGGCCTTGAGATGGCGTGCCTCGCCGGCGAAGACGAGCGGGGGGAAGCTGCCGAGCGTCGCCTCGGTCGCGGCCAGCGCGGCGCCGTCGCGATAGGTGGGCATTTGCAGCCCTTCATGATCCCGCCAGCTCTCGGGGCTCCAGTTCGCCGTCTTCATGTCCTGACTCCATGCGATCGCGCGCCGCGAAAAGGGCGCAGCGGACCGGGGGCAAGCCCCTACGCCTTCGGGGCCTGCGAGGCAAGGCGATTGCGGGCGGCGGCGGGCATTGTCCGGGATGATGCGCCGAGCGGCACCGCACTCGAGCGGAGATCGACCAGGCAGAGCAACCAATCGATATTGATATTCTAGATATCAATTCTGAATTGTGATAAAGGCGAAATCTATGATGACTTCGGCCCAGATGCGCGCGGGGCGCGCCCTGCTCGGCATGGACCAGCGCGCGCTGGCGGAGCTGTCCGGCGTGTCGCTGCCCACGATCCGCCGGATGGAAGCCAGCGACGGCAATGTGCGCGGCAATATCGACAGTCTGGTCAAGGTGGTCGAGGCGCTGGGCCGCGCGGGCGTCGAGCTGATCGGCGACGATGCGCCGAGCATGGACGGCGGGCGGGGCGTCCGCCTCAAGCGATCGCTGCCAAAGGGCGCATGATGGAGCGCGCGCATCAGCCCAGCTTCGCCGAACTCTACACGCCCAAACTCGTGACGGTGCTGCGCGAGGGTTATGATGGCCGGGCGTTCAAGGCGGATGCGGTCGCCGCCCTCACCGTCGCGATCGTGGCGCTGCCGCTCTCGATGGCGATCGCCATCGCTTCCGGTGTCGGGCCGGAACGGGGTCTCTACGCGGCGATCGTCGGCGGCTTCCTCATCTCGCTGCTGGGCGGCAGCCGCTTCCAGATCGGCGGGCCAGCCGGTGCCTTCATCGTGCTCGTCGCCGCGACGGTGGCGCGGCATGGCCTCGACGGGCTGCTGCTCGCCACCTTTCTCTCGGGCCTTATGCTGATGGCGGCGGGCTGGCTGCGCCTCGGCACGTTCGTCAAGTTCATCCCCTATCCGGTCACGGTCGGCTTCACTGCCGGCATCGCGGTGATCATCCTGGCGAGCCAGTTCCGGGATCTGCTCGGCCTGACCTTGACGGCGCCGGAACCCGGCGAACTGCTGCCCAAGCTGGAAGCGCTCGCGGCTGCACTGCCCACGGTCAATGCGGCGGCTGCCGCGCTCGCGGCGCTCGCGATCCTGCTCATTCTCGCCTGCCGGAAATGGCGGCCGCACTGGCCCGCTTATCTGATCGCCGTGGCGGTAACGGCGGCGCTTGCGACGCTGGCGGACCTGCCGGTGGAGACGATCGGCTCGACATTCGGGGGCATCCCGCGCGGTCTCCCGGCGCCCGCGTTGCCTGACCTGTCACCGGCGCGGGTCATCGAGATGCTGCCGACGGCACTGTCCTTCACCCTGCTCGGCGCGATCGAAAGCCTGCTCTCGGCCGTGGTGGCGGACAGCATGAGCGGCCGGCGGCACCGCTCCAATTGCGAGCTGGTGGCGCAGGGGGCGGCCAATGTCGCGAGCGCGCTGTTCGGCGGCCTCTGCGTCACCGGTACGATCGCGCGCACGGCCACCAATGTCCGCGCCGGCGCGCGCGGGCCGGTCTCGGGGATGCTGCATGCACTGTTCCTGCTCGCGTTCATGCTGATCGCTGCGCCGCTGGCGAGCTACATTCCGCTCGCGGCATTGGCCGGCGTGCTGGCGACCGTCGCATGGAACATGGCCGAGCGCGAGCAGGTCGTCACGCTGGTCAAGGCCTCGCGCGGCGACGCGCTCGTGCTGAGCGTCACCTTCGGTCTCGTCGTCTTCAAGGATCTGAGCTTCGGCATCCTGGTGGGGTTCAGCCTCGGCGCGCTGCTGTTCCTGCATCGCATGGCGCAGTCCGTCGAGGTCGAGACCGGCCAGCCGCTAGTGGAGGGGGATCGCCCCGACAGCGAGGCGCCGCGCCAGCCCTATGACGCCGCGCATGCCCATGATTTGCAGATCGCCCTGTGCCGCATCTCCGGCGCCTTCTTCTTCGGCGCGGCGAGTGCCGTCTCGGCGATGCTGGACCGGCTGGACGAGCGCTCCCGCGCCTGCGTGATCAACATGGCGGACGTGCCGATGCTCGATTCGACGGGTGCCGCGACCATCGAGGTCTTCGCTCGCAAGGTCGAGCGGCGCGGGGCTGCGCTCTACATCGCCGGCGCGAGGCCGGAAGTGCGCCGCATCCTGCAAAGTCACGGCGTCCGGTCGCCCCACGCCCATTTTCGCGCGACCATGACCGAGGCGATCGCGGCGGCGCGCGACGGCATCCCGTCACTGCAAGAGACCTTGCACTGAGAAGTCACCTTCCAGCGAGTATCCGGTAGGCTTGCGAATATCGGAAACCAGAGCAAAGTGGCTGCACAAGAGGGGAAGGAATTCCATGATGCATCGTTTGCTCGGCGCCGTCGCGCTGCTTTCGTTGGCCGCGCCGCTACATGGCCAGGATCTCAGTTCCGCGGAGATCGTCGTCACGGGGAGTCGGATCGAGCAGGAAGATTACAGCCGGGATATGCCGGCCGTCGGCTTGCGCCGTTCGGCGGATTTCCTGGTGCAGGAAGTGACGATCCGGGGCGACACGCGCGATCCCAAAGAGCGCCGGCGGGAAATCTACGACATGCTCGGCAAGGCCGTTGCGCAGGCTGGGAAGAGTGGCGTGGAGCTTGCCTATGGCGACTATGTCCTGACCGCGCTGACGACTGCGAACATCTCCGATATCGCGCTCCAGAATGACAACAGGCCGGACAGTCAGCGCGTCGATTTTCTCGTCAAGGTCAAGCTCTCCGATGGGACCACCGGTCAGCAGGCCGAGGCGCGGATCGAGAAGTTCATCGAGACAGTGCCCGAGGTCGGGCGGGCGCAAATGGACGAGATGGGCGACTCGACGCTCTCGGTCGTGGGGCCGGATAGCTATCGCCAGAAGATCGCCGCCGTCATCGCGGAGGACGCCCGCGCGCTCGCACAGACGATCGGCGAGGGCTATGGCGTCGAGATCAAGGGGTTGAATATGCCGGTCCAGTGGAGCCGGGCAGGCCCCTCCGAGGTGCTGCTCTACATTCCCTACGAGCTGGTGATCGTGCCGCGCCGCTGAGCGGGTCAGTAGCCCCGGTCATAGTCCACCACATGCTCGAGCGGTTCGCCGGCGAGATAGTGGTCGAGGTTCTTGAGGAAGCGGGCGACGCCGCGCTGGACCGAGCTGTGCTGCGCCGCGCCGGAGAGGTGCATGGTGATGATCGCATTTGGCGCTTTCCACAGTGGATCGTCGGCGGGGAGCGGCTCGGGGGTCGTGGGATCGAGGAAGGCACTGCCGACCTGGCCGGATTCCAGCGCGGCGATGAGGGCGGGCTGATCGATGAGGGCGCCGCGCGAGATGTTCACGATGCGCACGCCCGGCTTCATCGCCGCCAGCTCGTCCGTGCCGATCATCTGGCTGGTCTCGCCGGTGTTGGGCGCTGCGAGGATGACGAAATCATACTCGCCGAGGCGGGCGCGCCAGTCGTCCGGACCGATCATGGCCGGATCGCCGCCGGGGGTGCGGCGCACGCCAGTGACGTCCACGCCAAAGGCGCGCAGCCGCGTGCCGATCTCGCCGCCGATCTGGCCATAGCCGATGATGAGCGCCTTGCTGCCCAGCATCTCGAAGCGGGTCGGCGGGGTGGCGAGCCACTCCTGCCGGTCGTGCGCGCGCAGCACCTCGTCGAAGCGCTTGGCGAGGATCAGCGCGCCCATCGCGCCCCATTCGCCGACGATATCCGGCATCAGGCCATTGCCGTTGGTGAGGACCTGCCCGCGCGCCTTCATGTCGGCGAGGGGGAAGATGTCGAGGCCGACGCCGCTGGTGTTGATCCAGCGCGCGCCCGGCGCGGCGCGGGGGCCGTGATAGAGGCAGCCTGAGGCATAGTCGTCGAACCAGCCGATCTCCGCTTCGGGCGCGAGTTCGAGGCACTGGTCGAGGCCGGTGAAGCCGCGCAGCTCTACCCTGTCGGCGACGAGGGGCTGGAGCAGGGCGCGCTGCTGCTCGGGCAGGACGACGATCGGCTGGGGCATGGGGGTCTCCTTCGGGCTGGCGCCCGTTGTAGCCGTGGGTGAGAGGGCGGGGTTTTCCGGGACGGCAGAAACTTGGTCCTAGCGTCTGATCTCGTTGAATCGGAACGGTGTCCCTGCGAAGGCAGGAGCCCAGGGCCGGTTTCGACTGGATTGGATCGAAACGGACCCTTGTTTTCCTTGTTTTTCGCAATTTCCGGGCCGTCAGACGTGCCATCTGACTTGAAATCGCTCTGGGGCCGCAAAGTTCGTCGCAAGCGCCCTGGGTTCCTGCTTTCGCAGGAACACAAGTTGATTGGTGGGAGTTCAATAACCCCGCGAAAAATCCACGACATGTTCCAGCGGCTCGCCGGCGAGATAGTGCTGGAGATTCTTGAGGAAGCGTGCGCCCGCTCGCTTGAACGCGGTGGTCTGGCTCTGGCCGGAGAGGTGCATGGTGATGAGCGTGTTGGGCGCATCCCAGAGCGGATGTTCGGGCGGGAGCGGCTCGGGCGTGGTGACGTCGAGGAAGGCGCTGCCGAGATGGCCGGCGTTGAGCGAGGCGATGAGCGCCTCCTGATCGATGAGCTCGCCGCGCGCGATGTTGATGAGGCGGGCGCCCGGCTTCATGGCGGCCAGCTCGTCGGCGCCGATGAGCAGCTTGGTGTCGCTGGTGCTCGGCGCGGCGAGGATGACGAAATCAAACTCCGCAAGGCGGGCGCGCCATTCGTCCGCGCCGATGATGCTCGGCTCGCCGCCGCGGCGGCGCACGCCGGTCACCTCGACGCCGAACACCTTGAGCCGGTCGCCGATGCCGCTGCCGATTGCGCCATAGCCGATGACGAGCGCCTTGCTGCCCAGCATCTCGAACGTGCCGGGGGGGCGGCGCCACTCCTTGCGATCATGCGCGCGCACCACCTCGTCGAGCCGCTTGGCCAGCGTCAGCGCGCCCATCACGGCATAATCGGCGACGATATCCGGCATCATGCCCGCGCCGCTGGTGAGGATTTGCCCGCGCTCCTGCATCAGGGTGGTCGGCAGCGCGTCGAGTCCGGTCAGCACGGTGTTGATCCATTTGGCGTTGGCCGCTGCGCGCGGGCCCTCGCGATAGGCGCCGCTCGGGAAATCGTCGAACCAGCCGATCTCGGCCTGCGGGGCTAGCGCGAGGCATTCCTCCAGAGTGGAGAAACCGCGCACCTCGACACTGTCCGGCAATATCGCCTGCAATTGCGCGAGATATTGCGCGGGGAAGACGATGAGGGGCTTGTCGGTCATGGTCACTCTCCCGGCCGCGATGGGCGCCGTTTCTCGAATTGTCCGATCTCGGCGGCGAGATCGGCGCGCAATGTCTTGGTCGCGGCGTCGCGGGCGAAGCGGATATCATCCACTTTCCAGCCGCTGCCCTCGCGCACCATGACGAGCGTCAGGCCCGCGCGGCTGCCCCAGCCGAGATGATAGGCGACCTGTGCATCAAAAAAGCCGGCGCCGCGCTTGCGCACGCGCAGGCTGGTGATGGCGAAGCTCTTCTCGTCATAATCCTGGCATTGGCAGAACCAGTCGAAATCGCCCATCGTCGTGACGTCGTCGTCCGGCTGCCCGGCGTGCCAGCGCGCAATGAGATCGGCCGTGCGGCTGCTGTAGAGCGCGCGGTCGTCGGCCGGGCTGGGCGCGAGCGGCGCGCGCCGGTAGCGGGCATAGATGTGATGGACGGCGGCCTTGATCTGGGCCTCAGCGGAAACGGCGGTCTGGCTCGCGGCCGGTCCGGCGGCGACAGCTCCCAGCAGGAGGAGAAGAGCCGTCGCGCGCGCGATCAATCGAGCCTCCACTCCCAGCCGAGCGGATCGCCGTCCATCACTTCGATACCGGCGGTGATGAGCGCATCGCGGATCGCGTCCGAGGTAGCGAAGTCCTTCTCCGCGCGGGCTTCCTTGCGCTTGGCGAGCTGCGCTTCGATCTCGGCTTCGTCGATCGTGGCGGCCGCCGGGCGCAGGCGCAGATCTGCGCGGGAGAGCGTCAGCAGATCGAGGCCGAGCACGGCATCCATTGCCTCGATGACGGCGCGCTTCTCATCGACCGGCACTTTCTTCGTGCCGACCGCTTCGTCGAGCAGAGTCAGCGCGACGGCCGTGTTGAGATCGTCGCTGATCGCGGCGTCGAACTGCGCGAGCAGAGGCGTGAGCTTGTTGTTGCGCACGGTTTCGGCAGAGGGCACGCCACGGAGCTGCGCGATGGCCATGACCATGCGCTTGAGGCGCGTCAGCGCGGCGCCGAGATTGTCCCAGCTAAACTCCAGCTCCGAGCGATAATGCGCCTGCAGGCACAGCAGCCGATAAGCGAGCGGGTGATAGCCGCGATCGACCAGCAATTGCAGGCGCAGGAACTCGCCGGCCGACTTCGACATCTTGCCGCCGCGATCAATCAGGAAATTATTGTGCATCCAGATGCGCGCGCCGCTGTTCTGCGCGCAATCGAGATGGCCGTGATCGTGGTCGAAGCCCTGGATCGCTTGATTCTGCGCGATCTCGTTCGGATGGTGAATCTCGCGATGGTCGATGCCGCCGGTGTGGATGTCGAACGGCAGGCCCAGCTCGGCGCGGCTCATCACCGAGCACTCCAGATGCCAGCCCGGCGCGCCGCGACCCCATGGCGAGTCCCATTCCATCTGGCGCGTCTCGCCGTCCGGCGTCTTGCGCCAGATGGCGAAGTCGGCGCCGTGGCGCTTGCCTTCGACTTCCTCGATGCGGCCTTCGCCCTCATCCGTGGTCGCGCGGGCGAGGCGGCCATAATCGGCGACCGTCGAGACGTCGAAATAGAGGCCGGAGGGCAGCTCGTAGCAATGCGCCGGCGCGATCGCTTTGGCTGCCTCGATCATCTGCGGGACATAGTCGGTCGCGATTGTCCAGCGATAGGGATCGCGAACGTGGAGCCAGGCGAGGTCGCGCTTGAACTCGGCGATGTAGAAGGCCGCAATGTCCCAGGCGGTCTTGCCGAGGCTGGCGGCCGCCTTCTCCATCTTGTCGTCGCCTTCGTCTGCGTCGGAGGTCAGGTGGCCTACATCGGTGATGTTGATGACGTGGCGCAGCGCATAGCCCTTGAAGGCGAGCGTGCGGCCGAGCGTGTCCGCAAACACATAGGCCCGCATATTACCGATATGCTGGTAGTTATAGACGGTCGGGCCGCAGCTATAGACCCTCGCCTCACCAGGATGGACGGGCGTGAACGGCTCGATCGAGCGGGTCAGGCTGTTGAACAGGCGCAGGGGCACGGTATCGGACATGGCGCTGCCATGTGAGCGGACCGGCGTTCTTTGCCAATAGCTAAAATCCGTTCGGGCTGAGCCCTTCGACTGCCTGCCTGCGGCAGGCGCTCAGGATAGCCTTCGGCAAAGCCGAAATCGAAGCCTGGTGCTGAGCGAAGGCGAAGCTCCTCATTAAGAAGGAGGCTTCGACAAGCTCAGCCCAGCCCGTCGACAGGCTCAGGGCGAACGGATTTATTCAGATCGAATAATTGCCGCAGCCGCGACTCAGTTCTTCGGCGACAGCACCATCAGCATCTGGCGGCCTTCCATGCGCGGATAGGACTCGACCTTGGCGATCTCGGACGTGTTCTCGGCGACGCGCTGCAGGAGCTGCATGCCGAGCTGCTGGTGCGCGAGCTCGCGACCACGGAAGCGCAAAGTGACCTTGACCTTGTCACCCTCGCCGATGAAATCATGGACCTTCTTCATCTTCGTATCATAGTCATGATCGTCGATGTTCGGACGCATCTTGATCTCTTTGATCTCCTGCGTCTTCTGGGTCTTGCGGGCGATATTCGCCTTTTTCTGCGCCTCGTACTTGTACTTGCCGATGTCGAGGAACTTGCAGACCGGCGGATCGGCGTTGGGCGAGACTTCCACGAGATCGAGACCGATCTCGGCGGCCTGCTCGATCGCCTCGCGGGTGTACATGACGCCCAGATTTTCGCCTTCTTCATCAATCACGCGCACCTTGGGCACGTTGATGAATTCATTGTAACGCGGGCCGTTCATCGGCTGGGGCGGCGCCATCGGGCGGCGCATCATAGGGGGACGGATAGCCAGTTCTCCTCGGAGTTGTTTCGTGGGTCTCTTAACTTAACGGTTTTTTCGCGCAACTTAAAGAGGCGTGCCCGCGATGGCACGCGACTGCGGCCGCTTAGCCACAGTGGGTTAACGGGCGACGAAGGCGCGCGCGTCGCTCCTGATATAGCTATGCCGTCGCCTTTCTGCGACTCCGACGTGCGGGATAGCGGAAATGAACGAGCGGATAGGGCCACCCCATTGGGTCCGTGTTCGAGCGTCCGGTGCGGACGAAGCCGCGCCGCTCGTAGAAGGCTACCGCCTGATGCGCCTGTTCGCTGGCATCGACCTTCGCATCCGGCACCATGTCCAGCGCATAGGCGACGAGCGCGCTGCCATAGCCGCAGCCATGCATGGGCGGATCGACGAACAGCGAGTCGATCTCATCCTCGCCCATGCCAAGGAAACCGTGAATGGCGCCGGCCTCGTCCGACGCGACCCACAGATCGGTCTGGGGCAGGTGATCGCGCTCGACGATGATGTCGATCGCGGCGCGGTCCCCCGGCGTCACGAAATGGTGCGTCGCGTCGACCGCCGCCCGCCAGATCTCCATGGCCCTGGGAAGATCGGCAGGCGTGCCCTTGCGAATATCGATCAACGCAGGTCCGGCGGCGTCGCTTCCGCCACCAGCTGGGCGATGACTCCATCGACCGTCATCACCTTCTGATGCTCGTCCGAGCCGAGACGGCGCAGGGCGACCGTGCCTTCCTCCGCCTCGCGCCGGCCGACGACCAGCAGGTTGGGCACCTTGGCGAGGCTGTGCTCGCGCACCTTGTAGTTGATCTTCTCGTTGCGCAGATCGGTTTCGGCGCGGATGCCGGCGGCGGCCAGCTTCGCAACGACCTCCTTCGCATAGTCGTCCGCGTCCGAGACGATCGTCGCCACCACGGCCTGTGTCGGCGCGAGCCAGACCGGCAGCTTGCCGGCGAAATGCTCGATCAGGATGCCGATGAAGCGCTCATAGCTGCCGAAGATGGCGCGGTGGAGCATCACCGGCCGATGCTTCTCGCCATCCTCGCCGACATAGTTCGCATCGAGACGCTCGGGCAGCACGCGGTCGGACTGGATCGTGCCGACCTGCCAGGTGCGGCCGATCGCGTCGGTCAGGTGCCATTCCAGCTTGGGTGCATAGAAGGCGCCTTCGCCCGGAAGCTCTTCCCAGCCATATTCCTCCGTGGCGAGACCGGCGCGCACGACCGCATCGCGCAGCTCCGTCTCGGCCAGGTCCCACATCTCTTCCGTGCCGAAGCGCTTCTCCGGACGGAGCGCCAGCTTGATCGAATAGGTGAAGCCGAAATCCTTGTAGACGCGATCGGCGAGCTTGCAGAAATCCTGCACTTCATCGACGATCTGGTCTTCGCGGCAGAAGATATGGCCGTCATCCTGCGTGAACTGGCGCACGCGCATCAGCCCGTGCAGCGCGCCATGCGGCTCGTTGCGGTGGCAGCAGCCATTCTCGACAAGGCGCAGCGGCAGGTCGCGATAGGATTTGATGCCCTGCTTGAAGATCAGGATGTGCGCGGGGCAGTTCATCGGCTTGAGCGCCATCCACTGGGCGTCGTTCGACACCATCGGACCATCGTCCTCGATGTTCGGCGTCTCGTCGGGGATGACGAACATGTTCTCGCGATATTTGCCCCAGTGGCCGGACTGCTCCCACTGGCGCGCGTCCATCACCTGCGGCGTCTTGACCTCCTTGCTGCCGGCACCGTTCACCGCCCGGCGCATATAATCCTCGAGCGCGCGGTAGATGACATAGCCATTGGGGTGCCAGAACACTGAGCCATGTGCTTCCTGCTGGAGATGGAACAGGTCCATTTCCTGGCCGAGCCGGCGGTGATCGCGCTTGGCGGCTTCCTCGAGGCGCAGCAGATGCGCATCGAGCTGCTTCTTGTTGAGCCAGCCCGTGCCGTAGATGCGCGAGAGCATCGCGTTTTTCTGGTCGCCGCGCCAGTATGCGCCCGAAACGCGCGTCAGCTTGAACGCCTGCGGATCGAGCTTGCCCGTCGAGGCGAGATGCGGCCCGCGGCACATATCCAGCCAGTCGTTTCCGGACCAGTAGACCGTCAGGTCCTCGTCGCCGGGCAGCTCGGCCGCCCATTCCGCCTTGAAGCTCTCGCCCTGGCTCGCCCAGCGCTCGATCAGCGCCTCGCGGCTCCAGACTTCGCGGCGCAGCGGCTTGTCGGCGGCGATGATCTCGCGCATCTTCGCCTCGATCGCGGGCAGGTCCTCCTCCGTGAAGGGACCGCGCGAGGCCGGAGCGGCCACATCATAATAGAAGCCGTCGTCCGTCGCCGGGCCGAAAGTGATCTGCGTGCCGGGGAACAGCGCCTGCACTGCTTCGGCCAGGATGTGCGCGAAGTCGTGGCGCACCAGCTCCAGCGCATCCTTCTCGTCCTTCGCCGTCACCAGCGCCAATTGCGCGTCGGCCTCCAGCGGGCGCATGATGTCATAGAGCTCGCCGTCCACCTTGGCGGCGAGCGCCGCCTTGGCGAGGCCCGGGCCGATGGCGGCGGCGATCTCCGCCGGCGTGGTCCCGCGCGCGACGTCGCGCTGCGAGCCATCGGGGAGCGTGATCTTCACTTGTTCCGTCATCGGTTTTTGTCCCTGTCTGCGTGCCTGCGCTTAGGCAAGCCGCGCCTGATTGAAAAGAGGCTCGAAAGGGGAGTGTGCCGCCGGCCCAGTCCCTTTCGGATGGGCCTCGGCTGGAACCGCGTCTGTTACGTGAGCGTGACGCGCATGCCGAGGCCCCCCGGAGTGGTCCGGGTGGTGGTCGTAGTCGTCGTGGTGGTCGACATCGGCATGGGAGGGCTCATAGCAGGCAAGGATGAAACTGTCATCCCGCGCGACATGTCCCCGGTGCGGCATCGGCGATACAAGCGCATGACGCTCAATATGGCAGCAAATCGCGCTTGGCCTATTTTCTGGACAGGCCTGTCCCGATCGGACACTAAGCAGTCATGGGGAACGCCGCTCGCCCGAAGATCGACCGCACCGCGCAGTCCATCCTGAGCCTCGTCAAGCAGGTCCAGTACAAGGCGTTCGTCCGGCTGGAATCGGTGTTTCAGCCGCTCGGCATCACGGCGGTGCAGTTCCGTATCCTCACCACGCTTTCCATGCGTCCCGGCCTCTCGTCGGCGGAGCTGGCGCGTCTGTACGACGTGAAGCCGCAGACGATGATCAAGCAGATCGCGCTGCTGGAAGGCAAAGGCCTGATCGGCCGGCAGACCAGCCCGGCCAACAAGCGCCTGCTCGAACTGACGCTGACGGCCGAGGGCGCGACGGTCCTCAAGCAATGTCACAAGGGCTCGCTGGCGATGGAGCGGACGCTGCTCGATCCGCTGACCCAGGGCGAGCAGGACCAGATGCGCGCCATGTTGTTGACCTTGCTGCAATCGATGAGCGCGCCGACGATCGTGGATGAACCCGCACAGTCCGATCTCGAGGAACTCTCCCAGGAATATAGCCGGGTCGGCGTCCAGCGGATCTGAGTCTCGCTTTTCCCTCTCCTATTGGGGAGAGGAGGTTGGGCCGTTCCGATTTGGTGCGGCGCTTCGGCGACAGGCTGTTCTCCCTCTCCCCAGCCCTCTCCCCGAGGGGAGAGGGAGCTTTGGTGTTCCCGGTCGGGCTTGTCGCTCTACCATTTGAGCAAGCTTCTGCGGATGATCGGCGCAGTCTGATCGTCATGCCGCCCGCACCCCCGGCAACAAGGCGCTTTACAAACTTGCATGACAGTGTCAGCTAGGCTGTTATAAGCTTGGCTGTTGAATGCCGGTCGGCGCAGCGCAGAGAGGGATAGCGAGACATGCAGTTCGGGCTCTTCTACGAACATCAGTCGCCGGCGCCGTTCACCGCCGAGAAAGACCACCAGATCTTCCAGAACGCGCTGGCCGAGCTCGAGCTCGCCGATCAGCTCGGCTATGATTATGCTTGGCTGGTCGAGCATCATTTCCTCGAGGAATATTCGCACAGCTCCGCGCCGGAAGTCTTCCTGGGCGCGCTCAGCCAGCGCACCAAGCGCATGCGCCTCGGCCATGGCATCTGCGTGATGCCGCCCGCCATCAATCATCCCGCCCGCGTCGCCGAGCGCATCGCGACGCTCGACCTGCTGTCCGGCGGCCGTATCGACTGGGGCACTGGCGAGAGCGGCACCGCGCTGGAGCTGGAAGGCTTCGGCGTCGATGTCGATCGCAAGAAGGACATGTGGCGCGAGGCGACCGAGCAGTGCGCCAACATGCTCACCATGACGCCCTATCCCGGATACGAGGGCGAATTCTTCTCGATGCCGACGCGCAACATCGTGCCCAAGCCGCTGCAGAAGCCGCACCCGCCTCTGTGGGTCGCCTGCTCGCGGCGCGACACGATCCTGCATGCCGCGCGCAACGGCATGGGCGCGCTGGTCTTCGGCTTCGCCGCGCCCGAGCAGGCCGGCAAGTGGGTCCAGGAATATTACGACATCATCAAGTCCGACGAATGCGTGCCGATCGGCCATGCGGTGAACGCCAATTTCGCGATCGTGACGGCGCTCAGCGTCCATGAAGACGAGGAAGAGGCGGTGCGCCGCGGCTCGCAGGGCTTCAAGTTCTTCGGCTATTCGCTGGGCTATTATTCCTCCTTCGGCAGCACCAAGCCGGGCGATTCCAGGGTCTGGGAGACTTTTCTCAAGGCCGAGGACAAGATCGAGGACAATCACGGCAACGGCGGCATCGGCACGCCCGATCAGGTCTATGAGCACTGCAAGGGTTATGCGGACGTCGGCGTCGATCAGATCATCTTCGTGCAGCAGACCGGCCCGGCCAATCACGACCACATCACGGAATCATTGGAGCTGTTCGCCAAGACCGCGATGCCGCGCCTGAAGGCTGACGAGGTAGAGCGGCAGGCGAAGAAGCAGGCCGAGCTGGCGCCCTATATCGAGGCGGCGCTGGCGCGGAAGAAGAAGATGACGCCGATCGCGATTGACGAGATCGAGCCGGTCACATCCTTCGGCCAGCGCAAGAAGGATGCCGGCGCCTATGTGAACTTCCGCTCGGATCGCGGCGGCGGCGTCGCGGTGGTGCCGGACGATCCGCTCGCGCCGGTGGCCAGGGATCCCGCCGGGGCGGAGTGAGCCGCGAAAGAGGGAGGCCTCGGCCTAGACCTCTCTTTCGTCGTTCCCGCCTTCGCGGGAGAACAGGAGCGGACAGGATACTCGCCTCACTCCGCGGCAGCCAGCGGGACCATGCCGCGAATGAGATCCGAGGCGCGCTCGGCCACCATGATGACGGCGGCATTGATGTTGGCGCCCGGCACGGTCGGAAAGACCGAGGCATCGACGACGCGCAGGCCCTGTACGCCCTTCACGCGCAGGTCGCTGTCGACGACAGCGGCCGGATCGTCACCCATGCGGCAGGTGCCGCAGGGATGCTGGGTTATCTTGAGATTGTCGCGAATATACTGGTCGAGCGTCGCCTCGTCGGTGGCGTCGGCGCCCGGCGCCAGCTCGCCCGAGATCATGTCCTTGAGCGGCGCCTCTGCGAAGATGCGGCGCACCGCGTCGATGCCGCCGCGCACCTCTGCGAAGTCGTTCGGGGTCGAGAGCAGATTGAGGTCGATGCGCGGGCGCTCGAACGGATCGGCCGAGCGCAGTTCCACCGTGCCCCGGCTTTCGGGGTGAAGCTGCATGACCATGACCGAAAGCACATGGCTCTGCCGCTGGCCGAAGACGGGATACCAGAGCTTGGCGTCGAGCCGCACCGGCAGGAAGACGAGCTGGATATCCGGCCGCTCCAGCTCCGGCCGCGTGCGCAGCATCATGATGCCGCTGGTGATCTGACTGGCGAACGGACCCTTGCCGGTCGCCGCCCAGCGCATGACCGAGCGGGCCGCCCGGTCGAAGCGCAATTGCGACAGGAACGTCGTGCCGTCATGCGCGGCGAAGCTCATGTAGAGTACCGGATGCTCGGAGAGGTTGCGCCCGACCTGCGCGGCATCGACGCGCGTTTGGATGCCCAGCGCCGCCAGCTGCTCGCGCGGGCCGATGCCGGAGAGCATCAGCAATTGCGGGCTGTTATAGGCGCCGCCGGAGAGGATCACTTCCTTGCGGGCGTACGCCTCGTGTCCTTTGCCGCGCTGTCGATAGTCGATGCCGACCGCGCGATCGCCCTCGAAGAGGATGCGCGTCGCCTGCGCGCCGGTCCTGAGATGCAGGTTCGGGCGTTCCAGCGCCGGCTGCAAATAGGCTTTTGACGTGCTGGCACGGCGTCCGTTGCGATCGACCGTCACCTCGGCGGGGCCATAGCCTTCCTGGGCGTCGCCGCTCAGATCCTCGCTATAGGCAAAGCCCGCGGCCTCGACGGACTTGCGGATAGGACCGCCGAGCAGATGGCCGTCCTCCACGCGATTGACGCTGAGCGGGCCGTCGCCGCCATGATAGCGCCCTTCGCCGCGCCAGCTGGCTTCCATCCGGCGGAAATAGGGGAGCACATCGGCATAGCTCCAGCCGCGCGCGCCCATCTGTCGCCACCCGTCATAGTCGCTCGAATGGCCGCGCATGTAGATCATGCCGTTGACCGAGGAGCAGCCGCCCAGCAGGCGGCCGCGCGGCAATGGCATTGAGCGGCCGCCGAGTTTCGCGTCCGGCTCGCTCTGATAGCCCCAGTCGAACGCCGGATTGCCCGCTGCCATCATGAAGCCGAGCGGCATCCGCAGCAGCCAGCTATCGTCCGCGCCGCCCGCCTCGAGCAGCAGCACCTGGTTCTTGCCGTCTTCGGTCAGCCGGTTGGCGAGGACGCAACCGGCCGATCCTGCGCCGACGATGATATAGTCATACTCCGACATGGAGCGCCGTTCTCAAGCCGGGGCCAAAAGCGGAACGGATCGGCTGAAGCTGTACTGCTTGGGCATTTTCCTCTCCGCACGATGTCTCCTAACCGTTGTGCCATGGCAAATAGCGTTCGACAAGAGCTAACGCCGTCCGCTATGGCCGCGGCCAAATGCGGCGCTCGGCGCCGGTCTAGAACAGGAGAAGTGAGGAGCATGAGCACGCAAACGCTGGAAAAGCCCCCGGTGCCTGCGCTGGACGAAGCCCGCGCCTTTGCCGCTCGTCGGCATCAGCTGTTCATTGGTGGCCGCTGGGTCGAACCGCAAAGCGGCGAGCGCTTCGCGACGCATGATCCGGCGACCGGCGCGCATGTCGCCGATGTCGCCAAGGCGATGGAAGCCGATGTCGATCTCGCCGTTCATGCCGCGCGCGCGGCGATGGAGGATACCGCCTGGGCCGAGATGAAGCCCAATGCGCGCGCCCTCCTGCTCAATCGCCTGGCCGATGCGCTGGAGCGGCATGCCGACGAGTTTGCCGCGCTGGAGACGATGGATCAGGGCAAGCCGGTGCGCGATGCGCGCTTCTTCGATCTGCCCTATGCGGTCGATCTGCTGCGCTACAATGCGGGCTGGGCGACCAAGCTCAACGGCGAGAGCATTTCGCTCTCCGGCCCGGGCACCTGGCATGCCTTCACCGTGCGCGAGCCGATCGGCGTCGTCGCGCAGATCGTGCCGTGGAATGCACCGATCGCTATGGCCGTCGCCAAGATCGCGCCGGCGCTCGCCGCCGGCTGCGCGGTGATCCTCAAGCCCGCCGAAGAGACGCCGATGACGGCGCTGCGCCTCGCGCATCTCATCGAGGAAGTGGGCTTCCCGGCCGGCGCGTTCAATCTGCTGACCGGTTTCGGCGATTCGGCCGGTGCGGCGCTGACAGCGCATCCGGGCGTCGACAAGGTGACGTTCACCGGCTCGACCGAAGTCGGCCGGCTGATCATCAATGCGGCGGCGGGCAACTTCAAGCGCGTGACGCTGGAGCTCGGCGGCAAGACGCCCTGCATCATCCTGCCCGATGCCGATGTCGGCGCGGCGATCCAGGGCGCGGCACGCTCGATCTTCAGCAATGCCGGGCAGATCTGCAATGCCGGCTCGCGCCTGTTCGTCCATCGCAACATCTTCGAGCAGGTGGTGGAGGGCGTGTCGGCCATTGCCGAGGGCACGAAGGTCGGCGGCGGCTTCGACGCGGACACGCAAATGGGGCCGGTGATCAGCAGCACCCAGCGCGAGCGCATCCTCGGCTATGTGAAGGGCGGGCTGGAAGCCGGCGCGACCCTGCGGGCCGGTGGGCGCGAGATCGGCGGACCGGGTGCCTTCGTGGCGCCGACCGTGCTGACCGACACCGATGCGCAAATGGCAGTGCGGCGGGAGGAGATTTTCGGCCCGGTGCTGTGCGCCATGTCGTTCGGCGACGAGGATCTGGAGCAGATCGCCCGTGACGCCAATGCCAGCGACTATGGCCTCGGCGCGGTCATCTGGACCAACAATCTCTCCGCCGCGCATCGCCTCGCCCGCAAGCTCAAGGCCGGCACGGTGCGCGTGAACGGCGGCGGCCTGGACCCGGCGCTACCCTTTGGCGGCTTCAAGCAGTCTGGCTGGGGCCGCGAGAATGGCCGCGAAGGCATCGACGCCTATACCGAGGTCAAGTCCATCGCGATGGCGATCTGATCTCTGTCAGGCGGTCGCGCGCGCCGCCGCCTTGCGGGCATTCCAGGCCTTTAGCGTGTCATGCGCTTCGGCTGCGGCCTGTTCGAGGAAGCCGGGCGGCTCGGTCCGCGTGGTGATCTCCAGACGCAGGCCATTGGGATCGAAGAAATAGACCGAGCGGACGAACTCGTGATCGACGAGGCCGATCGTCTCGATGCCATGCGCGTCGAGCCTGTCCTTCATGGCCTGCACATTCTCGATGGACTCGGTCTCGATCGCGAAATGCTGCACCCAGTCGGGCGTGTTGGGCGAGGGCTGCGGCATCTCGTCGCCGCCAAGATCGAAGAAGGCGATGTAGGAGCCGTCCTGCAACTCGAAGAAGAAATGCACATAGGGCGTTTCCTCGCCGGTGCTCGGCACGCGCTCGGACATCATGCAGTTGACCAGTGGCAGGCCTAAAATGTCCTCGTAGAAATGCCGCGTCTCTTCCGCGTCCCGGCAGGGATAAGCGAAATGATACATGCCCTTGAGGGGTTTCGCGTCAGCCATTGGTTGCTCCTTTTGCGCGAAGCTAGCAGTATCGGGGCTTCTCGCCTGTCACCCTGTCGAGGGGACTCCGGCGAGCAGCTGCGCGGCATGATCGCGCTCGGACATCACTTGCACGAAACGTTGCAGCGCTGCCGAGCGATCCCGGTTCCGCCACACCAATAGCACGTCGAAGGTCAGATCGAGATCGGTGATCGGCAGGAGGCGGATATTCGGTGCCGAGGGCAGCGGGCGCGTTACCGTCACGAAGCCGACGCCCATGCCGACCGCGACGAGGCTGAGCAGGATCGAGTTGGTGGTGCATTCCTGCACGATGCGCGGCATGCTGCCGGTTTCGAGGCAAGCGGCCATGAGCCTGTCGTAGTAGCCGGGCGCGGTGCGCCGCTCGGGCCAGAGCGCCGGCTCGTCGGCCAGTTCCGCCATGGAGACGCTCTCACGCTCGGCGAGGCGATGATTGCGATGGACGGCGAGCATGATCTCGCCCGTTCCGATCACGGCCTGATCGAGCGCCTCCTCGTCGCGCTCATCGACATGCGCGTCATAGACGATGCCGGCATCCAGCGTGCCGTCCTTGATCGCGGCGATCTGCGCGATCGACCCCATCGAGCGCAGATCGAGCGCGACGCCCGGCTCGCTTTCCCGAAAGGTGAGCAGGCCGTATGAAATGAACTCGTGCGCCGCGATGATTTCGCTCAGGCCCACGCGGATCGTGCCGATATGGCCGCTGCCGAGCCGCTTGGCGCGGTTCACGGCGCGATCGACCTGCGCGAGGATTTCCTCGACATCGGCGAGGAACACGCGGCCGGCATCGGACAGACGGACGCCGCGCGGCAACCGCTCGAACAGCTCGACGCCGAGCTCGGCTTCCAGATCGCGGATCTGGCGCGTCAGCGCCGGCTGGGCGACGCGCAGGGCGATCGCCGCGCGCCCGAAATGCTCCTCGCGTCCGATAGCCCGAAAGTAACGAAGATGGCGCAGCTCCATGCGAAATCCATACCGATCCGGTATCCAAGTCTCAAGATCAAAGAATTGGACGTATCAGTCCGCAAGTCACACTGTCCTGCCGATAAGCAGCGATGCACCCGGGAGATGGCGTTGACGGACACGATTGGGATCGAAGGGCTGGATTTCGGCACGCTATCGACAATCGACGTTCGCGGCACGACAATCGAGCTGTTCCGGGCGGGGTCCGGCGCACCGCTATTGTTTCTCCACGGCCTCGACGGCATCGATGGCGCCGCCGCGATCCTCGCCGAACTGGCCCGCAGTTACAGCGTCTATGCGCCCTCGCACCCTGGCTTCGGCGGATCCGACCAGCGCGAGGGGATCACCCGCGTCGACGATCTCGGCTATTTTTATCTCGATCTGATGGACGCACTCGCGCTCGATGCTCCGGTCGTGGTCGGCGCCGGTTTCGGCGGCTGGCTCGCGAAGGAAATCCTGACCAAGGAGCCGCGCCGCGCCTCCAGCCTCGTGCTCGTGTCGCCGCTGGGCCTCGTCACGGCCGAGCGGCGCGAGCAATATGTGGCCGATATCTTCGTGATGTCGCGCCAGGAGCTCGGCAAGCGGCTGCAACTTGGCGAGCCCGGCCCGTTGCAGAACATCATGTCCATGCCCGAGGGGCCGCTGCGCCGCGCGATGCGCAATGACGAGGCGGCGAGCCTCTATGGCTGGACGCCCTATATGTGCAATCCGCAGCTGGCCGACCGCTTGCACCGTATCTCATCCCCTACGCTCGTTCTCTGGGGCGCCGAGGATGCGATCATCGGACCCGTCTATCGGGAGAAATACGCGCAGGCCCTGCCGCAAGCGCAGGTCGAGAGCCTCGTCGCCGCTGGCCATCGCGCCCATGGCGACCAGCCACAGGCGCTTGCCGAGCGGATCAGCGCCTTTGCCGGCTCCTGAGCCGACCCGTCCCGGAGATCACGAATGAAAATCTGGCAATTCAGCGAACAGGCTTATCATCCGGCCTTCCAGGCGCCGGGCGCGATGCGCGTCACCCTGCCGCAGCATCTGTGCGACCCTCGCGAGGCGGGCCGACTGCTCAACCGCTATCTCGACGAATATATGCTGGCGGACGAGCTGGGCATCAACATCATGGTCAACGAGCATCATGCTGCCGCGACCTGCATGTCGACCAGCTGCATGACAACGCTCGCCATTCTCGCGCGCCAAACGCAGAATGTGCGCCTGCTGGCGCTCGGCATCCCGCTTGCCAACCGCTCCAATCCGCTGCGCGTGGCGGAAGAGATTGCGATGGTCGACTGCCTCTCGGGCGGGCGCCTCGAACTGGGGCTGGTCAAGGGTGCGCCCTATGAGCTGTTCATGTCCAACCGGCAGCCGACCGGCTTCATGGACCGCTTCTGGGAAGCGCACGACCTGATCCTCGCGGCGCTCGGCAATGAAGGCGAGAATTTCTCGTGGCAGGGCAAGCACTTCCACTATCGCACGGTGAGCATGTGGCCGCGCCCGATCCAGGCGCCGCACCCGCCGATCTGGATGACCGCTTCCAGCGCGACCACGGCGCGCGACTATGGCAAGCTCGGCTATACCTGTGCGACCTTCCTCTCGGGCTCGGTCGCGCGGCAGGTGTTCATCGGTTATCGGGAAGCCTTTGCGGCCCAGTTCGGCCACCAGCCGAGCCTGGATCGGCTGGCCTATCTGTGCGTCGTCGCCTGCGCGAACGATCGCACCGAGGCTTTCAAACGTGCCGAGGCGATGCGCAGCTACTTCACCACGGCCGCGCGCTGCGATCCGCAGTTCCGCAATCCCTGGGGTTTCAATTCGGTCGACGCCAATGTGCGTACCCTGCTCGCCGGCCCGGCCGCGAGCCGCCCGCGCATGCGCAACGGCAAGCCGCTGCCGGTCGATGGCACGATCGAGGAATATATGAATGCCGGCCTGATGTTCGTCGGCACGCCGGACGACGTCTATGAGCAGCTCGCCGCCTTCCATGAGGAAACCGGCGGCTTCGGCAATCTGCTGATGATGGGGCAGGCCGGCGAGCTTAGCCATGAGGATACGGTCGACAACCTGACTCTGATCGCGAAGGAAGTCGCGCCGCGCCTTGCGGAACTGCCCGACAACCCGCTCGAAGTGCGTTACGAAGCGGTCGGCTAAGCGAGGGACGGCAATGGAAAAGGACGACCTGTACGAGCGCGGTCGCGCGATGCGCTTCGACATGTTCGGCGAGCCGGGCGTGCGTGGCATTGACGATGCGGACGATTTTCAGGATCCGCTGCAGGATCTGGTGACGCGCCACTGCTTCGGCGACATCTGGAGCCGCGAGGGGCTCGATCGCAAGACCCGCTCGATGCTGACGATCGCGATGTTGATCGGCCAGTCCCGCCCGGATCAGCTCAAGAACCATGTGCGCGGCGCGGTAGCGAACGGCGTCACCAAGGAGGAAGTGCGCGAGATTCTGGCGCATGCCTCGCTCTATTACGGGCTGCCTTCCGTGTCCGACGCATGGCGGCATTGCCGGGAGGCGCTCAAGGAAGTTGATGCGTTTTAGAGGCCGTCAGGTTTCGGCAAACGACTGATCATGCCCTGCGGTGCGGATGAAATTGGCGAGCAGGGCGTAATAGCCGGCGATGGCGATCACTTCGGTCGTGCCGGTGCGTCCGATCTGATCGATGGCGCGGGCCAGCGTCGCGGGCGCAGCGACATGATCAGCGGCGATTTCCCGGCATAGCGCGATGACCGTTCCTTGCGCACCAGAGATAGATGCAGCATCAGCGCCCGGCCGGGTCGCGGCGATCACCGCCGGCGAGACGCCCGCCGCGACGGCGATCGGCGCATGGAAATTCCATTCATAGCCGCACGGCATGGCGCCTGCCGTCGCGAGGATCGCGATCTCGCGCAGCGCATCGGACAAGGTCGAGCGGAAGCGGATCGTGGCGCCGACTTCCTGGATGACTTCCGCGAGGTCCGGCGCATCGAGCATGGCCAGGAACGGGCTCGGCACCGCGCCGCGCGGGCCGAAGGCGATCAGGTCTACGACGCGCCGTTGCGCCTCGCTGGCGCCGGCAAGATCGGCGCCGAGACCGATGGGCGGGATCGTGGAGCTTTCTTCCGGCATCGGCCATCCTCCTGAAATGACGCAGCGTCCGCGCCTTTTTGTGCGCCCATCCCTAGTATCAGTCAGGCTGATATGCTAGCCCGAACGAAAGAGTAATGACCGGACGGTCGGGAGAGGGCAGCGTGCTTCAGTCACTCGGCTATGTCGGGATCGAGACCGCCCGGATCGACGACTGGGCGCAGTTCGCGCGCGATTTGCTCGGCATGCAGGTGGCGGGGCGCGGCTCGTCCGGTTTCGACCTGCGGGTCGATGAGCGCGCGGCGCGGCTGTTCGTCGATGCTGCCACGCACGACACCGTCAGCGTCATGGGCTGGGAAGTGGCGGATGCCGATGCGCTGCCTGCTCTGGCGGCGCGGCTCTCCGATGCCGGGCATGATGTCCTGCCCGGCTCGGCGGATCTCGCGGCCCGGCGTGGCGTCAGCGATCTGATCATCGCGCATGATCCGGCAGGCCATCGACTGGAATTCTTCCACGGCGCTGCGCAGGCGGATGCGCCGTTCGCGCCGGGCCGGCCGATCAGCGGTTTCCGGACGGGCGGTCTCGGCCTCGGCCATATGGTGCTGACCGCCCGGTCGGTCGAGCCGCTGCTCCCGTTCTACCGCGATCTGCTGGGCTTTCGTCTCAGCGACTATGCACTGCGCCCGTTCAGGGCCTATTTCTTCCATCTGAACGCGCGGCATCACAGTTTCGCCGTGGTCGAGACGGGTATCGACGGCTTCCATCATCTGATGGTGGAGCTGAACAGCCTGGACGATGTCGGGCAGGCCTATGATCTTGCGCAGCAGGAAGAGGATCGCATCGCCGTGACGCTCGGCCGTCATACCAACGATTACATGACCTCCTTCTATGCGCGGTCGCCGTCCGGCCTGATGGTCGAATATGGCTGGGGCGGGCGCTCGATCGATCCGGCGAATTGGGCGCCGTTCGAATGCGACTATGGCCCGAGCCTCTGGGGGCACGAGCGCAGCTGGCTGGAGGAAGAAAAACGGGCCGAGGCGCGCACGCTCCGGCTGTCGGCGGCAGCAGCGGGATATCGCGCGCCGGATTTCGTCCGTGGGTCACAAGACTAAAAACGGGGCTGGAGGGCTTGATATGAAGTTGGTGAGTTTCACGCGGGATGGCCGCGCGGGCTGGGGAATCGTCGAGGGGGAGGCGGTGCGCGACATGAGCGCGGCGCTGCGCGGCGTGTCGAGCCTCAAATCGCTGCTGGAGCAGGACGGAATCAAGGCGGCGGGGGCCGCGGCCTCCTCCGCGCCTCTGGTGCCGATGGGCGAGATCGTGCTGCTGCCCGTCATCCCCGATCCGGCCAAGATCTTCTGCATCGGCCTCAATTATCAGGAGCATCGCGAGGAGACGAACAATCCGGTGGTCGAGAACCCGACGATCTTCGTGCGCTTCGCCAATTCGCTGAACGCGCATGGCGCGTCCATCGTGCATCCACCCGAAACGACGAAGCTCGATTATGAGGCGGAACTGGCAGTGGTGATCGGCAAGGGCGGCCGGCGGATCGCTCGTGCGGCGGCCTACGATCATGTCGCGGGCTATGCCTGCGCCAATGATGTGAGCGTGCGCGACTGGCAGCGCCACACCACGCAGATGACGCCGGGCAAGAACTGGCCGACCACCGGCCCGTTCGGTCCCTGGCTGGTGACGCCGGACGAGCTTGGCGATCTGGCGCCGCTGCGGATCGCGAGCCGGTTGAACGGTGAGACCGTGCAGGATGCAACGCTCGGCGACATGATCTTCGATATCCCCCGGCTGATCGAATATATCTCGACCTTCACGGAGCTGGTGCCGGGTGACGTGATCTTCACCGGCACGCCTGGCGGCGTCGGCGCGCGGCGCGAGCCGCCGCTCTTCATGCAGCCCGGCGACCGGATCGAGATCGAGATCGAGAAGGTGGGTCTGCTGGTGAATGAGGTTGTGTGAACGAATTTTCCCCTCTCCCCTTGGGGAGAGGATGCGGAACCTTGTCGCGCAGCGGCTAGGTGGAGTTGGAGAGGGGGCTGGCGCGCCGTTCCCCCTCTCCAAGCTACGCTAGCGCGCCGTCCGGCGAGCAAGCTACGCTATCCTCTCCCCGAGGGGAGAGGGCATGAAGATGAGCATCTAGCTCACCTTCGCCTTGCGTCCGCGTTTGGCGCGCACGGGTTCCGGAGCGTCCGGAACCTCGCTCGCCGGGCCGGGCGCGCCGAGCCGGTCGGAGAGACCCTTGGTCGCTTCGAGCAGCACGTCGGCGAAATGGTTGCGGCGCTCGTCGGTCATGAAATCGGTCGGGCCAAGCAGGGTCAACGCCGCCGCGAGCCGGTGGCTATAGTCGAAGATCGGCGCCGAGATGCCCGCGAAATTGCGATGCAGGCGGCCGACCGTCGCCGCATAGCCCAGTGCGTGGACCTGCTCGATACTGTCCGACAGTTGGGCGCGGGTGATCGCGCCGCCGCGCCCGTTGGCCGTCTCATAGGCGGCCTGGACCTTCAGTGCCTGTTCCGTCTCGGAAGCGGGCAGGTGCGCCAGGAAGATGAGGCCGGTGGCCGTCGTGGTGAGCGGTATGATGTAGCCGAGGCGCACCGAGAAGGCGCCCTGCAGAGCGCCGTCCGCCTTGGCGACGATGCACGGGCCGCGATCGCCCCAGAGTGAGAGATAGATGGCGCAGTCGGTCTTGTCGCGCAGGTCGGTGAGAATGTCCGCCGCCAGATCGACGACGTCGAGCTGCCGGATCGCGGCAAGGCCGAGCTGGATGGCGAAGGAGCCGAGGCCATAATAGCCGTTCTTGAGGTCCTGATAGGCCATGCCCTCGCGCACGAAGCTGACGAGATAGAGATGGACCTTGCTCGGCGGCATGCTCGCGCGCGCGGCGATTTCGCGGAGCGGCAGCGGCCCTTCGGCCATGCGCAGGACCCGCAGCACGCGAAAGCCCACTTCGATCGACTGGACTCGCCGGCGGGACTGATCCGCCATCCCCTCTTTCGCCATGCGCCGTACCCTTGTCCCTTCGAGGGTCAGGCGATGGCACGGTTCCCGCTTCGCGCCAACTGATTTGATATTGACGAATGATATTCGTCAGAATTATGGCTGAGGCAAAGGGAAGGATGCCTGAGCTTGAAGACGGATTTGGCGATCGGGATCGTCGGCGGGGGGATCGGCGGGCTGACGGCGGCGCTTGCGCTGCTGCGCCGCGGCTTCGATGTCTCCGTCTACGAACAGGCGAGCGTGCTTCAGGAGGTCGGTGCCGGCCTCCAGATCAGCCCTAACGGCGTCCGCGTCCTGTGCGCGCTCGGCCTCGAGCAAGCGCTGATGGACATCTGCTTCGAGCCGCAGGGCAAGGAAATCCGCCTGTGGAGCACCGGGCAGACGTGGAAGCTGTTCGATCTCGGCGCGGAGTCCGTGGCACGATACGGCTTCCCCTACATCACGGTGCATCGCAACGACCTGCACCAGCTGCTCTACCGGACGATCGAGACGCTCGCGCCGGGGACGGTCCACCTCGACCATCGCTTCACGGCGGTCGAGCGGAACGACAGCAAGGTCACGCTCGCCTTCGAGGGGCGCGAGTCCATGACGTTCGATGTCGTCATCGGCGCGGACGGCGTCCACAGCAAGCTGCGCGAGCAATTGTTCGGATCGGGACCAGCCAGGTTCACCGGCATCGTCGCCTGGCGCGGCGTGATTCCCGCCGAGCGGCTGCCGGAGCGTCTGCTGAAGCCGGTCGGCGTCAACTGGGTCGGGCCGGGCGGCCATGTCATCCACTATCCGATCCGGCGCGGCGAGCTCATCAACTTCACCAGCGTGATCGAGCGGCAGGACTGGAAGACCGAGAGCTGGTCGACCGCCGGTTCCAATGCCGAATATCATGCCGATTATCCCGGCTGGAACGAGGATGTGCATACCTACATCGAGGCCATTCCGCAGCCGTTCAAATGGGCGCTGATCGCCCGCCCGCCGATGCAGGAGTGGGTCGCGGGGCGCGTCGCGCTGCTGGGTGACGCCTGCCATCCCTCGCTGCCGTTCCTGGCGCAGGGCGCGGTGATGGCGCTGGAGGATGCGTTCATCCTTGGCCGTGCCTTCGTCGAGTTCGATAACGTCGATGCGGCGCTCGCCCATTATCAGGCGGCGCGCATCCCGCGCACCACCCGCGCGGTCAATGGCGCCACCGCCAATACCGAGCGCTTCCACAATCCCGCTCTGGCCGAGCCGGCCGGGGCGCAGGCCTATATCGATGCGCAATGGGAGCCGCATCAGGTGGTGGATCGCTATGAATGGCTGTTCCGCTACGATGCGACCAGTATTCCGTTCAGCGACAGCGAAGTCGCGACCGTCCAGGCCTGATCATGAGCGACACCGAGACCAGCAAGGCGGCGTGGACGCGCACGGCGCTCATTCTCTCCTTCCCGGACAATCCGACGTTCAACGAGACCTACGGGTTTGCGGGCAATTCGGGCAAAGTGAATCTGGAAGCGCAGCTGCTGCGCGATCCCGCGTCGACCGCCAGGACGGTCTATGTGTTCATGCACCCGACCTCGGTGCTGCATCTGCTGCCCATGCCGACCGCGCTCGCCGATGCCGGGCTCGACGTGCTGTGCGCCGCCAGCCGCTATCCGCGCAACGACACCGCCCTGATCTTCGAGAAGGTCGCGATCGATCTCGGCAAATGGCTCGACTATGCGCGCGAGGAGCTGGGCTATGAGAAGGTCGTGCTGGTCGGCTGGTCCGGCGGCGGATCGCTCTCGCTCTTCTATCAGGCGCAGGCCGAGAACCCGACGATCACCCGGACGCCTGCCGGCGATCCTGTCGATCTGACCAGGGCGGGTCTCAAGCCTGCCGATGGCGTCATCTTCATCGCCGCCCATCTCTCGCGCGCCGAGACGATGACCGAGTGGCTCGACCCCTCCGTGACCGACGAGTTGAACCCGGACGACCGCGACATCGAGCTCGACATCTACTCGCCCGATTGCCCGAACAAGCCGCCGTTCAGCGCCGAGTTCGTCGCGCGGTTCCGCGAGGCGCAGCGGGCGCGCAACCGCAAGATCACCGATTGGGCCCTGTCCGAGCTCAAGCGTCTCGATGCGCTCGGCACCGAAGAGAAGGAACGCGCCTTCGTCGTCCACCGCACGATGTGCGACGTGCGCTGGATCGACCTCAGCGTCGATCCCTCGGACCGGCGCCTCGGCCACACTTATATGGGCGACCCGAAGACGGTGAATGTCGGCCCGGTTGGCCTTGCGCGCTACACGACCTTGCGCTCCTGGCTCAGCCAGTGGAGTTACGATCTCTCGAACGCCAAAGGCCCGATGAACGCGGCGAAGATCCATCGCACGCCGGTCCTGCAGATCGAGAACACCGCTGACGAAGCCGTGCCCTCGACGCACAACCCGGCAATCCGCGACGCGCTGGCGACGCCCGACAAGGAATATGTCGTGCTGAAGGGTGCCACGCATTACTATTTGGGCCAGCCCGAGCTGCTCGCGCAATGCATCGGCTCGGTGATCGACTGGAGCCGGCGCAAGGGATTGCTGGCGTCATGACCGATCGCGCCGTCGTCGATGCCTGTGCCGATCTGGTCGGCGCCATCGGCAGCGAGCGCTTTCCCGCCCGGTTCCATGCCGCACTCGGCACGCTGGCGGCGATCGATCTCTCCTCGGTCTTCCGGCATGACGAGGGCAAAAGCGTCCAGCTGCTCTTCGCGCAGGGGACGGTGCCGTTCATGGCTGATTTTCCCATGCATGCCTCGCTCGATTATGCGCGGCGCTACTGGCGCTCGGATCGGCCGCTGCTGCGTCTCGCCCGCTCCGGCCGCACCGCGCCGATCGTGGTGCGGACCAGCGCCGCGGAGATCGCCGACCCCGATTATCGCGCCGCCTGTTACGAGCGCGCCAGCGTGCGCGAGCGCGTGTCGATCTACTGGCCCGGCCAGCCGATGCTGGTCGCCAATGGCTATCGCACCGGGGATAGCCCGATCTTCAGCGCCGAGGAGTTGGAGCGCATCGAGTTGCATGCCGGGCTGCTGATGGCTGCGCTCGAACGACATGCGCATCTCCAGACCGTCGGCGCGCTGCCGCACAGCGAGGCCGAGCTAGTCCAGTCGCTGATGGAGCTAAATTGCGGCCTCAGCGCGCGCGAGGCGGAAGTCTCGGCCGCGATGATCCTGGGCGAGACGCAGACCGAGATCGCGACGCGAAAGCGTCTCTCGCATGGCAGTGTCGTGACGTATAGGCGCAGGGCCTATGGCAAGCTCGGCGTCGCCAATCGGCGCGATCTGCTGCGGCTGCACAGGCGTCTCGCAACCGGAGAGGGATAGTGCGGGCATTTGCGGCGATACTGTTGATGGCGAGCATCCTGCTCGGCGCTGTGCCCGTCGCGACGGCCGGGGCAGGCCCCGCGCAGGTCGATCATGCGCGGCTGCTACGCGCGGATCGCGAGCCGGGCCAGTGGCTCGCGCCCGGCCGGACCTATGGCGAGGATCGGTTCAGCCCGCTCGCGAGCATAAACGATGGCAATGCGAGCCAGCTCGGCCTTGCCTGGTACGCTGATCTGCCGGGGGATCGCGGAGTCGAGGCGTCGCCGCTGATGGTCGATGGCGTGCTTTACAATATCGAGCCGTGGAACGTGACCACGGCCTATGACGCGCGCACCGGCAAGCAGCTCTGGCGCTATGATCCGCAGGTCGATCGCGACAAGGGCAAGCATGCCTGCTGCGACATCGTCAGCCGTGGCGTCGCCGCCTGGAAGGGCCGTATCTATGTCGCGACGCTGGACGGGCGCCTGATCGCGCTGGACGCGAAGGACGGCAAGCCGGTGTGGAGCGTGCAGACCTTCGATCCGGTCTGGCCCTATACGATCACGGCCGCGCCGCGCGTCTATGACGGCAAGGTGCTGATCGGCAATGCCGGCGCGGAAGGCGCCGCGCGCGGCTATGTGACGGCCTATGACGCGGCGACCGGCAAGCAGCTTTGGCGCTTCTACACCGTGCCGGGCGATCCCTCGCTGCCGCAGCCCAACAAGATCCTCGAAATGGCCGCGACCACCTGGAAAGGCGAATGGTGGAAGAAGGGCGGGGGCGGCACCGTCTGGGATTCGATCGCCTATGATCCCGCGCTCGATCTCGTCTATATCGGCACCGGCAATGGCGGCCCCTGGGCGCAGGCCTATCGCAGCCCCGGCGGCGGCGACAATCTCTTCATCTCGTCGATCGTCGCGCTCAAGGCCGATACCGGCGACTATGTCTGGCACTATCAGACGACGCCCGCCGATGAGTGGGACTATACCGCCACGCAATCGCTCATCCTCGCGGACCTGAAGCTCGACGGCGTAACGCGCAAGGTCATCATGCAGGCGCCGAAGAACGGATTCTTTTATATTCTCGACCGCGCGACCGGGAAATTGCTCTCGGCGAAGAATTATGTGCCGGTGAGCTGGGCGAGCGGCATCGACATGGCGACCGGCCGCCCGATCGTGAACCCGGAAGCGCATTATGGCGTCAACCCGGTGGTGGTGACGCCCGCGCCGGGCGGCGGCCACAGCTGGCATCCGATGGCCTACAGCCCGATCACCGGCCTTGCCTATTTCCCCGCCACCGAACTGTACTACGCTTATTCGCTGAATCCGGCGTTCAGGCAGACGCCGGGCAATATGAGTCAGCTCGGCATTGGCGGCACTGGCTTCGATCTGACGCGCCGGGCGGCGGCGGAGTTTGCCGAGCGTAACGACAAGGCGTGGCTGGTCGCCTGGGACCCGGTCGCGCAGACCGAGCGCTGGCGCGTGCCCTATCCGCAGCGGGGCAGCGGAGGGGTCCTGGCGACGACCGGCAATCTCGTCTTCCAGGGCACGATCAACGGCACCTTCGCGGCCTATACGGCGGACAAGGGGCACAAGGTCTGGGAAATGCCGGTGCAGCAGGTGCCGATCGCCGCGCCGATCAGCTACATGCTGGACGGCGTGCAGTATATCGCGGTGAATGCCGGCTGGGGCGGAGGCATCGCGCATGCGGCGTCGTCCGCGCCGCTCAGCTTCGTCAAGGCGACACCCCGCCTGCTGGTGTTCAAGCTCGGCGGCACCCTGACGCTGCCCGCCGTCGCGCAGACGGCCGCCGCTCTGGTGCGGCCGCAGGACAAGGCCGATGCAGCGACGATCGCGCGGGGCGAGAAGGCCTATGGCGACCATTGCGCCAGTTGCCACGGCGCCCAGGCGCGCGGCGGCATCAAGGATTTGCGCCGCATGACGGCGCAGACGCGCGCGGAGTTCCTGGACATCGTGCTGGCCGGCAAGCGCCGGGAAAAGGGCATGGCGAGCTTCGCCGACGTCGTTTCCCGCGCCGATGCCGAAGCGATCGAGGCGTATCTCGCGCGGCGAACCAGTGAGGATTGGGAGAGCCTGTCCGCAGGCAAATGACGAGAGCGCTGCGGCAGCGAGGCTAACCGATTCAAAAAATTGCGATTTGCCGGAGCGAAACACACCCGAAAGCGTTGATAAGCGTGGGATTGGTTGGACCAGGAGGTCGCCAATGCATGTTTTGATCATCGAAGATGACGCGCTGCTTGCCATGAATCTCCGGTTCTTCCTGGAAGAACTGGGGGCGGACAGCACCGCCGTCGCCGCCACGCAGGCCCAGGCCATCAGGGAGGCCATGGCGCATCCGCCCGATCTCATCGCCTCCGATGTCGATCTGCCGGAGGGCAGCGGCCCGGCGGCCGTGAAGGCGATACGTGCGACGCTGGGTGACGTGCCGGTCATCTATGTGACGGGTCATGCCGATGCCCTGCGCGACGTCGAGCCGGAAACGCGCGTGCTGGAAAAGCCGGTCAAATGGCTGGAGCTGGTCCACGCCACGCGACCCTTCGGCCTGCCGCCTTACGAGCCGATCGATCTCGACGCGCGGGCCTGAGCGCCGCCCTGTTCCTCAGTCGATGCCGAACACCACCGTATAGCCCATCGGCATCGCGTCATGCGCGCGGCGGCTGATCGGCGCGAGCGGCGCGAAGGCGATGCCGGTCAGGTGATGCACCAGCCACGCCGGCAGCGGGAAGCGCTCGGCATAGGCCATTTTGGTCAGCAGATCGCGCACCACGTCCAGCCCGCCGCCGTTCACCTGCTCGCGCAGTACGGTGAAGCCATGTGTCGTCGCGAAATCGCGCAGCTTGTGGATCGTGTAGCGATGATGGTCGTGTGGCTCCTCGTGCAGCCAGTAGAGGAACGGCACGCCGATGATCGCCCGGCCGCCCGGCCGCAGCACGCGGCGGACTTCGGCGAGGAGCTGATCCGGCTGGGCGATATGTTCGAGCACGTCGCTCATCAGGACCGTGTCGAGCGAGGCGCTCGCGATCTCCAGCGGCTTGTTGAGGTCCTGGCTCACGTCCAGCCTGATCTTCTGGTGCATGCTGCCGGGCCAGTCCACCCACAGCATCGATCGGACGTGCGGCGCATAGACGGCGGCGAGCGGCGCATTGCCGCAGCCGAGATCGGCGAGATCGCCCTGCGCATAGTTGCGGATCGCGGCGACATAATTGGTCACGGCCCGGTCGGCGAACAGGCGCGAGGCGACGTTCACTTCGCCGGGCGCGCTCAGCCAGCGGCCGCCGCGCAGGGCGAACTTGCTCGGCTCCCAGCCGCGCGCCGTCAGCTCGGCCATGGCGCCCCCCATGACTCCACGTGCCGGTTCGCTCGCTCCTGTCTGTTCGCCCAAAAGAGTAACTCCGCACAGATGAAGCGCTCTATCGCTCCATAGCAACTAAAATTCCCTTGTCGCCTCGCTTGACAGGCGCCCGGTATCCGCCTCTCTTGAGTCCGGGGACACATGGGGGAGAGCGTCGCGCATGAGCGAGCAGGGGGCACGCGCGTTCGGTTTCGAGGGGACATGGCGCGAATACGCACCGATCGCCTTCACAAATTTGCTGCTGACGATCGTCACACTCGGCATCTATCGCTTCTGGGCGACCACCCGCACGCGCCAATATCTCTGGAGCCGCACGCGCTTCATCGACGAGCATCTGGAATGGACCGGCACCGGGAAGGAGCTGTTCATCGGCTTCCTCCTTGTGCTGGCCTTGTTCGGCCTGCCGTTCCTGTTCATCCAGTTCGGCCTGCAGGCGCTGCTGCTGCAGGGCTATGTCGGCGTGGCGTTCAGCCTCGGCTTCGTCGCGTTCGGCTGGATCTTCTATCTGAGCGGCGTCGCGCTCTTCCGGATGCTGCGCTACCGTCTCAGCCGCACCTTCTGGCACGGCATTCGCGGCGGCAGCGACGACAAGGGCTGGGGCTATGGCTGGTCCTATGTCTGGAAGAACTTCGTCGGCAGTTTCGCGCTTTATCTGCTCGTGCCTTGGGCCATGATCTCGCTGTGGAACGAGCGCTGGAGCAAGATGAGCTTCGGCCCGTTCGAATTCAGCGCGACGGCGAGCGAACGGGAAATCTTCAAGCGCTTCCTGCTGTTTTATCTCGTGCCCCTGGTCCTGATCGCCGGCGTCGTCTTCGCCGCGCTCTTTGCGGCGCCCAGCGCCATGCAGGCGTCCGGTGGATCGGAGCCGCCGGCATCTTTCGGCATCGCCATCCTGCTCACGATGCTGGCTGTCTATGTGGCGCTACCGCTCATCGCGGTTGCCTTTTATGCCAAATATCTGCGTGTCGCGATCGGCGGGCTCTCGCTGGAAGGTCTCGACTTCCATTTCGATGCGCGCACCAAGGACTGGTTCATGCTGATCCTCGGCGACATCGGCCTCGTGATCGTCACGCTCGGCATCGGCGCGATCTTCCTCAACTATCGCCACTGGAAGTTCTTCGTGACGCATCTCGACGCGACCGGCGAAATCAGTCTCGCGCAGCTGACCCAGTCGACCACCGCCGCGCCGGGGCAAGGCGAAGGCTTGGCCGACGCATTCGACATGGGCGCGATCTGATCGCGGGGACGGGACGATGACGCAGATCGGGCCGGACGAAACCATCTGGCATTATGACGGCAGCAATGCCACGCGACACCATCCGGCGCTGAGCTGGAATGCCGATGGCTTCTCGCTGCACTGGGATGGCGGAGGGAGCGGCCCGCATCGCTGGTCCGATCTTATGCCGATGACCGGCACGGCGGGCCGGTCCCTTTATGGCCTGCGCGGCGTCTCGGGCTGGCGGCTGGGTTTCGCCGGCCTGCCGCCGGAAGCCTTCGCCGTGCATCTGCCGCTGGTCGCGCGCTATGGCCGCTGGATCGATCGCATGGGCCTGTGGCGCGCGGTCGGGCTGTTCGGCGTCGTCGCGGTCGCCGTGGTCTTCGTCGTGCTGCGTGCCCCGCAATGGCTCGCCCCGCTCGTCCCGCAAAGCTGGGAGAACCGGCTGGGCGACGCGATGGTCGGCGATTTCGGCGGACGGCTGTGCGAGACGCCGCGCAGTGCCGCCGCGCTCGCCAAGCTCCAGAGCCAGCTCGGCAAGGATGTGCCGATCCGCCAGATCGGCATCGCCAATATCGGCATAGTCAATGCCGTCGCCTTGCCCGGCGGGCGTATCCTCATCTTCAGCGATCTCATCAGCGAGGCCAAGTCGCCGGACGAGCTGGCGGGCGTGCTGGCGCATGAGATCGGCCATGTCCGCCACCGCGACACGCTGACCGCGCTGGTGCGCCAGCTTGGGCTCAGTGTCGTGCTGGGCGGGTTCAGCGGCGATGTCGGCGGCACGGTCAACGGCCTGCTCGCGATGAGCTACAGTCGCGACGCCGAGCGCGCGGCCGACAGCTATTCTATCGATGCTTTGCGCGGCGCGAACATCTCGCCGCTGCCGACGGCCGCCTTCTTCAAGAAGCTCGGCAAGCTTTCGGGCGGCGATGCGATCGAGCGCTCGATGAGCTGGATGGGCTCGCATCCGGTCTCGTCGGAGCGCGAAAAGGCCTTCACGGCCTCGGCCGTCAAGGGCCACGCCTATCGGCCGTCGCTCAGCCCGGCGGAATGGCAAGCGCTGGTCAATGCCTGCGCCGAGGACAAGGACGTGGCGCCGCCAACCAAGATGCTGTTTTGACCTGACCGCGCAACGGCGTCACAAGGCGCGCCATGACCGATGCCGTTTTCGATCCGCCCCTCTGGCTCGCCCGTCCGGACGGGCTGCGCCTCGCATATCGGCACCGCGCTGGCAACGGGCCGACCATCGTCTTCCTGCCGGGCTATATGTCGGACATGATGGGCGGCAAGGCGCTCGCCCTCGATGCCTGGGTAGCGCGAGAAGGGCGCGCGATGCTGCGGCTCGATTATGCCGGCTGCGGCGAGAGCGATGGCGCCTTCGAGGACGGAACGCTGGCAAGCTGGCGCGACGATGCCCGGCTGGTGATCGATGCCCTCGTCCCGGACGGCCCGCTGGTCCTCGTCGGCTCGTCCATGGGCGGCTGGCTTGCCCTGTTGCTCGCGCAGGCGCTGGGCGATCGCGTGGCCGGGCTGGTCGGCATCGCCGCCGCGCCGGATTTCACCGACTGGGGCTTCGACAGCGCGCAGAAAGCAACGATGCAGCGTGAGGGCCGGCTGGTCGAGGCAACGCCCTATGGCGACCAGCCTTATGTCACGACGCGCGCCTTCTGGGAGGCCGGCGAAGCGCTGCGCCTGCTCGATGCGCCGATCGCGGTCGATTGCTCCGTTCGCCTGCTGCAGGGGCAGGACGATCCCGACGTGCCCTGGCAGATCGCGCTGCGTATTGCCGAGCGCGTCCGTTCAGCCGACGTGCAGACGATCCTCGTCAAAGGCGGCGATCATCGCCTCTCGCGCCCGCAGGACATCGCCCTGCTGATCGAGACGGTCGCTCGCCTGACGGAGCCCCACCTTTGATCCTCATCGTCGCATCCCTGACCCTCGCCCAGCTTGCCCCTGAGCCCTCGCCATATGGCCCGGAGATCGAGGCCGTGCTGCGCCGCCGGGAGGAGAAGCGCCGCGCCGAGGCCATGCAGCAGCCCGCGCCGGGCGTCCCGCAGTCGGACGATCGCGAGACGCTGGCCGGCGTCGTCCCACCCGCCATTGCCGCGCGGCTCGGCGAATGCCTTGCCAAGGCGAACATCAAGGCGGAGGACGGCCTTGCCGATGCCCAGACATGGGCTGTGGCCGGCGGCGGCGCCTATGCCGCGCAGTGCCGGGGCTATGCGCTGGGGCAGGCCGGACGCTGGAGCGAAGCGGCCGATGCGTTCGAGGGCGGCGCGGGCACTAGCGGCCTCGATGCCGTGGCCAAGGCGCGGCTCTGGTCGCAGGCCGGCAATGCGGCCTTGATCGGCGGCAATTCCGCCCGCGCCGTCCGCGCGCTCGATACGGCCTTGTCGCAGCCGCTGCCGCGCACGCTCTCGACCGGCGAGATCCATCTCGATCGCGCCCGCGCCCGCGTCGCCGCCGGGGACCTCAAGGGCGCCCGAGCGGATCTCGATCAGGCCGTGGTTCTCGCCAATGCCGATCCGCTCGCCTGGCTGCTCTCCGCGACCCTGGCGCGGCGCATGGACGACCTGCCGATGGCGCGCATCCACATCGAGGAAGCCGCCAAGCGCGCCCGCAATGATCCCGGCATCGCGCTGGAACAGGGCATCATCTATGCGCTCTCCGGCGACATGGACGACGCCGCCCGCGCCGCCTTCAAGCGGTCGCAGGAGACGGCGGCACCCGGCAGCGACACGGCGAAACAGGCGGCGGACTATCTCACCCAGCTCGGCGTCGCACCCATGCCCCCCGCGCCGGAGCGCGAGGTGGGGCGTTAGCCTCCAGGCCAGTGCTCCAGCGAAGGCAGGAGCCCAGGGCGGCTGGGTTCGTCGGTTGGGCCCTGGGCTCCTGCCTTCGCAGGAGCACATGCTGGTAGATTGGGCGGGAACTGGCTCTGTCCTACAAACCTTGTTCAATGCCACAGTAGCTGCACGGCTCGCATCGGGCCGGTTGCTCTTTGATCTCGTAAAACAATGCGAAAACAGTGCCTTACCTGCAAGGCGCTGACGTCCAATTGCATCTCACCATGCGTGATATGCGCGAAGTTAGAGAAAATAGCGGTCAAAACCCGCAGAAATCCGTGACTTCTTCGATCCTACTCCTGCCGGATCACTGCAAAAAGGTGCGAAGTTTATCGCTCTCACGGCGGCAAGCGGACTGAACCGTCAAATCCGCGGCCAAATCGGTGTCGAGTCAGTCATGTTCACCGATCAGCGCCGAGTCGCGCCGACCGCCGCCTTCAGCGCGTCGGAACCGGCTCCTCGCCGCTATAATCGTAAAACCCCTTGCCGCTCTTGCGGCCGAGCCAGCCGGCCTCGACATATTTGACGAGCAAAGGCGCCGGGCGGAACTTGGGGTCACCGGTGGTCGAATAGAGCACCTTGCAGATTTCGAGACAGGTATCGAGCCCCACGAAATCGGCGAGCGTGAGCGGTCCCATCGGATGATTGAGGCCGAGCCGGATCGCCGTGTCGATGTCCTTCACGTTGGCGACGCCCTCGCCGAGCGCGAAGATCGCTTCGTTCAGCATCGGCATGAGGATGCGGTTCACGATGAAGCCCGGCGCGTCGAAGGCGTGGACGACTTCCTTGCCGAGCGACTGGGCGAAGCTCTCGACGGCGGCGACCGTCTCGGGCGCGGTCGCGAGGCCGCGGATGATCTCGATGAGGCCCATCACCGGCACGGGATTGAAGAAATGGACGCCGATGAAGCGCGCCGGGTCGCCGCTCGCCTGCGCAAGCCGCGTGATCGGGATGGAGGACGTGTTGGAGGCCAGGATGGCGCTCTCGCCCAGCACCTTGCTGACATCGCCGAAGATCGCGCGCTTGATTTCCTCGCGCTCGGTCGCCGCCTCGATGACGAGATCGCAGTCGGCGAACGGGTCGAGATCGACCAGCGGCGTGATCCTGCCGAGCGCCGCCTGCGCATCGTCCGCCGTCAGCTTCCCGCCCTCGACGGCGCGCTTGAGGCGTTTCTCGATGCCGGCCTTTCCGGTCTCGGCACGCGCCAGATCGACATCGCGCAACAGCACGTCATAGCCCGCCTGAGCGGACACCTGGGCAATGCCGGCGCCCATCTGGCCCGCCCCGATCACACCGACCTTGCGCATGTCTCTTCTCCGTTCATCGCGGATTATTGTGCTGGCTCTACACCAATGCTCGCAACTGCATTATGAAGGGGCCAATGACAAGGTTTGTCGCCGCATCTGGCGTCCTCGGGGCGCTTGCATTTTTTTGCGCCACGGCGCTGCCTGTCGCGGCGCAAGCTCCGCACGGCCGCGACGATGAGCCGTTGCCCGAACCTCCCCCGGTCCGTGTGACAGAACCGGCGCTCGGCCGCATCCAGATATTCGACGACTGGGCCGTCGCTTGCGACAACCGCCTCTCGTGCAGCGCCGTCTCGCTCGTGCCGGAGGGTTCCGGAACGGCTTATACCGTGCTGGTCTCGATCCAGCGCCACGGCGGCCCGGCCGGCGAGGGCGTCCTGCGCTTGATCGGTGCCGACCAGCTGCGCGGCAAGATCGACATGATGGCCGATAGTCGCCTGCTCGCGCGCGTGACGGCGGCCCGCGACGTGATCGAGCTTACCGGCGCGCAGGCGCTGACCATCGTGCGCGCGCTGGGATCGAGCTATGCCTTCGAGCTGCGCGAGAAGAAGGCACTCATCGATGCGCCGTCGCTGCGCGGCCTCCCGGCTGCGCTGCGTTACATGGACGAGCAGCAGGGCCGGGTCGGCAGCCAGGGCGCGCTTGCCGCGCTTGGTGACGGGCCGGTCGATCTCGCCAAGCCGCTGCCGCCCGATCCGGTCGTCGCGGTCGATGCGGTGCCGGTGCCGGACGGCACGCCGCCGGCGCTCACTCCCGAGGAACAGGCCGCGGCGCGGCGCCTCGCCGTCTGCGAAGGCCGGCTCGACAATGCGCATCCGTTCGAGACGCATGTACTGGATGCCCAGCACGCGCTGGTGCTGCTGCCGTGCAATGCGGGCGCCTATAATATCAGCGCCGTGCCGCTCGTCGCGACCGGCGGCACCGGGCAATGGCAGTTCAAGGTCGCGCGCTTCGACCATGTGCCGGGCTTCACCGGCGATCCGGGGACGCCGCCGGTCATCGTCAATGCCCGCTGGAATCCCGAGCGCGGCGAGCTTTCCAGTTTCGCCAAGGGCCGGGGGCTTGGCGATTGCGGGACGGCGGAGACCTACAAATGGGACGGCACCGGCTTCCGGCTCACCGAGGCGCGCTCCATGCCGGTCTGTCGGGGCGCATGGGAATGGCCGGTGCTGTATTCCGCGGCCCAAGGCTGAAGCTCGGGGCTGAGGCTCAGCGCTTCACGGTTTCCTTGAGCGCGAGGGCCAGCAGGCCGCAGGCGAGCGCCAGGATGATATCCAGATAGAAGGGCGCGCGCAGGCCCCAGGCATCGGCGGCGAGGCCGGCGAGCGGTGGACTGAGGACGCCGCCGACCAGCTCGGCCGAGCACATGGACAAGGCGACGGCGGTGGTCACGCGCCCCGGCGCGACGCTTTCCGACGGGATAATGGCGCAGACCAGAGGTGCGCAGCCGACCACGAGCCCGCCCACCACGAAGGCGATGCCGAGCATGGCGGGCGCGCTCGCGACGGTCAGCAAAGCAAGCGGGACCAGCACGGACGCGAAGCCGGTCAGTACGGTCATGGGCTTGCGGCCGAACCGGTCCGAGAGTGCCGGGATCAGGACACCGCCGACAAGACCGCCAAGACCGGACAGGCTGAGCATCCAGCTCATCGTCTGCGGCGTGTACCCCATGAGCTCGGTCAGATAGCGTGGCAGGAAGACGTTCTGGATGGTGATCCAGGCCGTGAACAGCGAGGCGATGGCCATGGAGAGGAGCAGATTGCGCGATCGGAGCAACTCGCGGATCGAGGGCAGTTCGGCAGGCGCCGTTGCGGTCTCGCTGGCACTCGACCGCGTCTGCACAGGTTGCCGCACGAAGAGGACGACCAGCAAGGCCGAGACCAGACCGGGCAGGGCGCTCAGGAAGAAGGTCGCCTGCCAGCCGATGCGCTCGGCGAACTGCACGGCGAGGATCGGCCCCAGCATGGCGCCGACGAGGAAGGCGCCGCCGATCTGCATCGTCCCCATGTTGAAGCCGCGCCGCGTGGGCGCGGAGGCCGCACCCATGATCGTCTGCGTAAGCGGCACCAGCGGCCCCTCGGTCACGCCCAGCGCCAGCCGCGCGAGGAAGAGCGTGGCGAAGCTGATCGCGATGCCGGCGCCGCCCGACATCAGCGAGAAGGCGATGAGCATACAGACGAGTATGGTCTTCTGCTTGCCGGTGCGGTCGGCGAGGGCGGCGAAGAGGAGGCCGGAGATCGAGATCGCGCCTGACAAGGCCGACGAGAGCAGACCGAGCTGCGTGTTGCTCAGGCCCAGATCGACAATGATATAGGGTGAGAGGAAATTGACCGCGAGCCGGTCCAGCGCGACGACGCCGTTGACCAGTGCAAGGATCAGAAGGACCGCGGTTTCATAGCCGCGGGACGTCTTGTGGCTCTCCATAGGTGCTGAGTGTTAGGGGCAAGGCAGAGGGCTGTCATCCGGGGATTTCGCACAATAAAAGATCGGCGTTCTTGCCGCGCGTCACGCAGATCGATCCGAAACGGTTGGGCGTTAATATTTGTTAACTTCCACAATCGCTTGAAGCTCTTTTATGCAGCCATAGCTTGATGATAGAATTATCAACCGATCAACCCGGCTGAGTCGTTTTGATGCAGAATGAATTGTTCGAACCGATCGGCGAACCCGGATCGCGGGCCGAGCGCTGGGCAGCTGCGGCGCAGGCAATCGAGAGCCTGGCGCTGGCCAGGACGCTTGAGGACGTCGTTGATCGCTTGCGAGCCTCGGCGCGGCGCGTGGTGGGCGCGGACGGCATCACGGTGGTCCTGCGGGACGGTGACCGTTGTCACTATGTTGCCGAAGATGCCAAGGAGCCGCTCTGGGCGGGCCAGCGTTTTCCGGCGGAGACCTGCGTATCGGGCTGGGCGATGATGCACCGGGAGACGGTTTCGATCCCCGATGTGTTCGAGGATCCGCGCGTGCCCCAGGATGCCTATCGCATCACCTTCGTGCGCAGCATGCTGATGGTACCGATCGGCCGGCCCGAGCCGGTCGCTGCGATCGGTGCTTATTGGTCCGATGTCGGCCAGCCAACCGGCAATGAGATCGCGCTACTGGAAGCGCTGGCGCGCGCGGCATCGACGGCGCTGGAGAACGGACGTCTGTTCGGCGCGCTGGAGCAATTGAACGAGCAGCTAGAGCAGCGCGTGCTGGAGCGCACGGCGCAGCTGGAGCGTGCGCAGGATACGCTCCGCCAGACGCAGAAGATGGAAGTAATTGGCCAGCTCACCGGCAACGTGGCCCATGATTTCAACAATCTGCTCTCGCCGATCATGTCCAGCCTCGATCTGGTGCTGCTGGGTCGTTCGTCGCCCGAGGCGATCAGCCGCAGCGCATCGACGGCGATGGAAGCGGCCGAAGTCGCCAAGACTTTGGTCCAGCGCCTGCTGGCCTTTGCGCGCCGTCAGCCGCTGATGGTGACGGCCGTGGACCTGTGCGCACTGATCGAGGGGATGCGCAGCCTGCTCGGCAGCACGCTCGGCGCGCAGATCGCGCTCGATCATGCCGTCGCGTCCGGTCTCCCGGCCGTGCGGGCAGACAAGCATCAGCTTGAAATGGCGATTCTCAATCTGGTGGTGAATGCGCGTGACGCGATGACCGCGGACGGACGCATCGAGATCATAGCGGATCGCGCCGCTGACATGTTGCCCGAGCGTCTCGCTCCCGGCGACTATGTCCGCCTGATGGTCCGTGACAACGGCGCTGGCATGGACGCCAAGACCCGGCACGCGGCGACCGAGCCCTTCTTCACGACCAAAGAGGCCGGCCATGGCACAGGGCTTGGCCTGTCCATGGTCGATGGCTTGGTGAACCAGCTCGGCGGCGCCATGGAGATTGCGAGCGAACCGGGTGTCGGGACCGAGGTCTCGCTGTATCTGCCTGTCGCCAGGGCGGCAGCGGCGGCGGTCAAGCAGGAGGATGATCTGACTCAGGAGCAAGGCAAGAGCGAGGGCGATCTGCTCCTCGTCGATGACGAGCCACTCGTGCGCATGGGCACCAACAGCATGCTGACAGATCTCGGCTATCATGTCGTCGAAGCGCCTGACGCCCAGAAGGCCCTTGCGTTGATCGAGGAGGGTTTGCGTCCTGATATCGTCATCACCGATCATGTTATGCCGGGGATGACGGGCGCGGAGTTCGCTTTGCGACTGCGGACCGACCATCCCGAAATCGCGATCATGATCATCTCGGGCTATCAGGGTATCGATCTGATCGCGCCGGACATCGTGCGCCTCTCCAAGCCGTTCCGCCTTGCGCATCTTGAGGCGAGTCTCCAGGCCGCCAAGGAGCAGGCCCGCTCGTCGCTTCACTGAGCAGTGCGGCTTTCGCAACGGCGGAAAGATTGTTATAAGCTGTTAAAACAAAAGAAGGGCGGGAGATGGCCCTTGCCTTCTTCCGCCCCACGCCTGACATCCAGTGCCTCACTGGATCGGCCACGCCCCCCAACCATCGCTATTTCTTGCGCGCCAGTACCGACTTGGCTGCCGGCGCGCCATTGGGCGGCGCTGCCTGCCAGAATTGCTGCATGTTCTTGCCGATATAGGCCTGGGGCATCGAGAGCGTGAACTTCTGTTCTTGCTCCCATTGCGCGACCATCTTCTTCGCGGCCTCGAACGAGGTGGCAAGCGAGGCGCCGCGGCGCAGCGGGCCATTGAGAAACGCCTCGCCGAAATAGGTGAGCGGGCGATCCTCCGCGCAGCCGAACGAGGTGCGGTCCGCCGCAGCGGCGGTGATGATGATCGTGTCGTCATTTGCCAGCGAGGGGATCCAGCTCCCCGCGAAACAGGCCGAGATGACGATCACCCGCCGGCGGACATTGGCGTCGGCCAGCGCGGAAGCGAGCGACTCCGCCGAGATGGCGAGAATGGGAATATTGCCGGGCAGTCCGCTCTCCAGCGCGGCATTTGGCCCGCCATGCGATGTCAGATAGACCATCAGCACATCGTCCGGCCTGGCCTGTGTCCGCCGGCCGATCTCGCCCATCACCTGCGCGATGTTCTGTTGTGTGGCGAGCGGCACCTGCAGCATGTCCGAGGAGCTGTTCGACAGGAGGATGCCGCCCCTGGCTGTGCCACCATAATTGGTGGCGAAGCGCTGCAGCGCTGTCTTCGCTTCCCGTGAGAACAGGAGCTGGCGGCCATGCGGATTGATCGCGACAGCATAGATATTAGGCCGGTCGGTGGCACGCGCGGGCAGCAGTTCCATGCATTTGCCGATCAGCGCATCCTGCACGCCCCAGACATCGATCCGGGCATTGGGATGCGGCGGCGGCGCGCAGAGCGGAATGTCGGGGCTGGCCAGCGGCTCTGCCTGTGCGGCGGGGGTTTGCGCATCCGCGGCGTCGTTCGCCCCGCCCAGCGCCAGTGCCAGCGCGCCAAGGCCAAGCGCAATGGCACGCGCGGCACGCGCCTTCATGGCCAGCAAGGAATTGCGCATCGTCATCAACGAGAACCTGCCCCCTCCTCATTGAACGGAGGAAATCTGCGCGAAGCGGCGGGTTCGGGCAAGGGGAAATTGGAGCCGCCCGCCGGAGCGGGCCTTCAAGCTACCGCAGGACTGCGGAACTGGCCAACGCCCGGAAATCGCTCGCCATCGCATCGAAATAGTTCAGGCGCGGCGCCTCGAAGGTGATCATGTAGAGCTTGTCGTCGATGATGGCGGCAAGCGCTTCGCCCCGGCGCGTAAGCTCATCGACGTCGATGAACTCATAAGCGAAGGAGACGCCGTCCTTTCCGAGAAACCGTCCCGGCTCGCTCGACAGCAATCGAAACGATCCGCTGTTCTTGTAGGTGCGGTAAGTCCCCTCCAGCAATTCGGGTATCTCGACCAGCAAGGTCGTCTTCGTGAATTTCGGCAGAGGATCGCGTTTCTTGCTCCGCTCCCTGACGAGCGGCATGCCTGCCGGGATTCCGGCGAAGAACGTGACGTCGTTGAGCTGTTCGCCATCAACGGTCCAGGTCTCCGTGTTCTTGCCGACCTTCCGGCTGAGCGTGTTCCAGTCGCGGGACGGCGTCACGGTGACGGTCGATCCCGCGACGGCGACCGCCTCGCCGCGCAGGCGCAGCTTGTGCGCCGGCGCAGCTGTCGCGACGAGCAGGAGATGCGCGGCGACAAGGGTCGCAATCATCTTGGGAAGATGGAAACTCACGGACCTGTTACCTCCTTGGGGAGCATCATGCGGATCATGTTGGCGTCGGACGCGCCCGGCTTGAGATCGAGATAGGCCTGCAGCGCCTTCTGGCCGTCCGAGGGGCGGCCCGTCTTCATGAGCGACAAGCCGAGACCGCGATGCGCGTCCGCCATGCCTGACTCTATTTCGATGGCCCTGGCGTAAAAGTCGGCCGCCTGAACGAGATCCCGCTGGTTGCCGCGGTTCCGATAAAGCTCGCCACGCGCGAACCACAGCCCGGCGGTCCAGCCGGCCTGAGCCAGCGCTTCGATGAGATACTCACTACCGCCGAAATCATTGAGCCTGACCTGATCTTCGAGGAACAGCGGTATCCACGGCGCAAGCATCGCGCGATAGCGGTCGGCGCCGCTGTCCCTGTCCGCGCCTTCCGGCAGTGCTAGGACCGACAGATAATTGGCGCGCTCTCCATGGGGCGGATGTGTGGCGGTGAACGCGATCACATTGAAATTCGGCTTTTTGAGACCGCGATGACGCGCCGAAACCTCGACCTCGGCCATGATATTCTGCCAGACGAGGGATGCGGCCTGTGGTCTGAGCCGGCTTTTATTCAAATAGGCGATACCGAGCCGATCGGCTTCTCGCTCCTGATCCCGGTTGTACCGATACAGATGTCCGTAGACGGACAATTCGACATCCCGATACACGCGGCGGGTGTTGTAGCTCGCTGCGAGGTTGACGAGGACTGCGGTCCAAGCCAGCACATCGGTCCCGCTTCGCAAGGATTTGAAGTCCGCGAGACTGTGGCGCTGCTCGAAATGGCCGAACTCATGCCCCAGCACGGCCGCCAGCTCGGCCTCACTGTGGACGCGCAGGAAGAGGCCGCTGAAAACGCGCATGGTCCCGTTCGGTGACATCGTCGCGTTGAAGGTCGGTTCGCGCACGATGTAGACGCGCACCGACTTGCAGCGATCCTCGCCGACGGTGTCGCACAGCACTTGCTTGACGTAGGCAGTCAGTTTTTCATCCCGCACGACGAGGTTCGAGACCGCCAGTTGCCGCTCGCTTTCATCATCTTCCCGCCACAGGCCGATCTCGTCCACGCCCTGCGGCTGGTAGGCGCCGGCATAGGGTGGTGGCAGCGGCGTCGTTTGCGCGTCGCCCCGCCCGCATGTCACGCCCAGCATCAGCAGCAGAAGCGCGGCCGACGATTTCATTCGGCTACCGCCTTCGGGATGTCGCTGCCGGGAAAGTCTTCAAGCAGCTGGCGAACGCGCTTCTCGGAGCCGTCCTTCTCCCGCACGTCGCCGCCCATGGCCGCATCGGCGTTCAACCAGAGCAGCTCTCCAGTCTTGAGATCGACAAGGCCGGCATAGCCGACATGTTCGCCCGAGGTGACGCTGACGCCACCCATTGCCGCGAATACCTGCAGCACTTTGCGGCCGGTCGAGCCATAGGCATCCCTGTTGTAGATGAACAATCCATAATCCGCGTCTGCGGCACCGGGCAGACCGGCCACACCTTTCCCCAGTGACCAGTCGAAAACCTGCGTCTTGTTGTCTCGCTTCTTCGTCGGGAGCCGGTTGCCGACGAAGAACTGATATTCGATCACGGACTGCGAGACCGCGGCGAACAGCGCCATATGCTCGTGGAGATTGCGGGCATCGTCGCCATAGGCTTCCGGGGCGGCGACGACCTCATTGCCGAGCGATTCCTGGAATTGGTGAAGCGCGGCCTCGATGTTCGCCTTGGCCTGCTCGGTCCATTCGGCGTTCGGCTCGAACAGGCCGCCGGTCGACTGCGCGCCCACGCGGACGGCAGGGCGAAACAGCAGGATCTTCTTGTTGCTTTTGGCTGCGAGCTCGAAGCCCTGCTTGACGGCGGATCGCTCCTGCGCCGCCGCTGGCGCAGTCACAGCCGCACTGACGCTCGCCACGATGGCGAGCCAGATCATCAAGACCTTCAATGGAGCCCCCTCCCCTGTCGTCCGACACTTGGATCGGACGGGACGGAGCCTAGTCATCCGTTGGCGTGGAGCAAGTCCTGTTTACGCGCAAACGGATGCAAGTGCGCCGATGCCGTTGCTGGCTGCTTCAATATCCCAGCAGGCCCTTCACCTCGAGATATTCCTCCATCCCGTAGAGGCCATATTCGCGCCCATTACCGGACTGGCGGTATCCGCCGAAAGGCGCGTGGCGCGACCAGGCGGGGTAATTGATATGGACCTGACCCGCGCGGATGCGGCGGGCGACGCGGCGGGCGCGGTCCAGATCGGCGGACTGCACATGCGAGCTGAGGCCATAGACGGTCGCATTGGCGATGCGGACGGCATCTTCCTCATCTTCATAGGGCATGAGCACGACGACCGGGCCGAAGATCTCCTCCTGCGCGATGCGCATGGCCGGCGTCACTTCGGAGAAGATGGTCGGCCGCGCATAATAGCCATGGTTGAGGCCCTGCGGGAGGCCGAGGCCACCGCACACGAGCTTGGCGCCCTCGTCGATGCCGGACTGGATCAGGTCCTGCACCTTGGCGAACTGGGCGGCATTGGCGAGCGGGCCGATGAAGGCGCTCTCGTCGAGCGGATGGGCGACGACGATGCCGTTGGCGGCCTCGGCGGCCAGCGCTTCCACTTCGGCAAGACGCGAGGCGGGCACGACGATGCGCGTCGGCGCGGCGCAGGACTGGCCGACATTGCGCATCGCGCCGAGCACGCCCTTGGGCACGGCACTGGCGAAATCCGCATCGTCGAGGAAGACATTGGGCGACTTGCCGCCCAGTTCCTGTACCACGCGCTTGATGGTCGGAGCGGCGGCCTGCGCCACCAGCACGCCCGCCCGCGTGGAGCCGGTGAAGGAGACGAGATCGATATCCGGATGCGCGGAGATGGCCGCGCCCACGACATCGCCGGTTCCGTTGACCAGATTGAACACGCCCGGCGGCACGCCAGCGTCATGCATGACCTGCGCGAAGAGGAGCGCGCTGAACGGCGACAGCTCACTCGGCTTCAGGACCACGGTGCATCCCGCAGCGATGGCCGGCGCGACCTTGGCGGTGATCTGGTAGAGCGGCCAGTTCCACGGGGTGATGAGCCCGCAGACGCCGATCGCTTCCCGGCGCACCGTGACATCGGCAAGCTTCGTTTCGAATTGAAAGTCGCGCAGCACCTCGATCGCGGCGCGGACATGCTCGATGCCGTAAAAGACCTGGCCGGCCCGCACGAAGCTGATCGCCGCGCCCATCTCGGCGACGATGGCCTGCGCGAAGTCCTCGGTGCGCGCTTCGAGCAGGTCCCGGATGCGCTCCAGCAAAGCGACTCGGTCCGCGACTGGCCATTGCGAGAAGCTCTCGAACGCCTGCCGCGCGGCCGCGACGGCGAGATCGACATCCGCGGCCGTGCCCGCCGCGATATGGCCGATCACCTCTTCCGAGGCGGGATTGCGGACGGGGATCGACGGCGCATCGGCACGGTCGATCCATGCTCCGCCCACGTAGAAGCGCATGTCATTCGTCATTGTCAGGGGCAAACCTTCAGCTGAAATCGACCGGATAGGGCTTGAGCTCGCCCGAGGCATAGCGGGTTTCGAGGCCCGGCGTGCCGTTTTCCATCACCATCAGCATCGCGCGCTTGGGCGCGAAGCCCTGATGGCGGATGTCGGCCGGCATGGCGCAGACGTCGCCCGCCTTCATGACCACGCGGCCGCGCGGGGCGCCGGTGTTCTTGTCGGCGATGTTCCAGTGAATCTCGTCGCTGAGCTGGATGAACCACTCGTTGCGGTCATTGCCGTGGATCACCGGGAGCATATGTTCCTCGGAGGTCACGCAGCAGATATTGGCGCGAGTGACGGCGCTGATCGACGGGTTCCAGGTGACGTCCGATCGGGCGATATGATCGAAGAGATTGATCGCGTGGAGCTGTCCCTCGAAGCCCGGTTCGCACTCGATCTCCGGCGCGTCGAACGCCATGTCCGCGAAGGCGCGGTTGATCGGGTGGCCGGTCGCGTCCGAGCGCACGGCCTTGTCATCCTCCAGGCCAAGCATGCGATCGGCGGCGATGAAGGCGCGCAGCAGCGGATCGGTGCGCTCCTTGCCCTTCGGGCCGATTGGCGATCCGGTTTCGAGCGGCGCGTTGAGCGGGTCATAGCCCTCGCTGATCCAGTCGCGCGAGATCGTCTCGAAGGCATGCGCGACCGTCTCGGCCGGGAAAGTTTCGAGCAGGTCGATGCCCGCATCCTTGCAGCCCCGGTCATAGGAGCCGGCGAAGATGTCCACCGTGCCGTAATGATTGGTGGTGCCGAAGATGTCGTCGAAGAAGATCCAGCCGTAGAAGAAGCCCCAGCCGATGTCGCGCACCATGGCGCGCAGGAAGCGGTCGATCTCGATGATCTGGCTGCCCTTGGGCCAGCTCACATGCGCGAAATATTCGTCGCGGCGGAACGTGAAGCTGCCGAGTCGGAAGCTCGCATAGCCGGTGTCGGGATCCGTACCGAGTTTCTCGATGCCCTTGTCCAATACGTCCATCGATCCCTCCCTCAGGCCAACGTGCAGATGTCGGACCAGCGCTTGACCGTCACCGGTCCATCGACGGTCTGGATAAGCGCCACGGCGGGCTTGGCCGAGACAAGCTGATAGGCAGCCCCCTCGGGCAGCAGCACCTGATGGCCACGCCGGGCAGTGACCTTGCCCATGACCGCGCCATTGGGCTTGGCGCCGAGCTGGGCCGCGCCGCCCTCATGGCCGGGCTTCTGGCCGTCCTCCAGCTTGACGAAATGGAAGACGACCTCGCCGTCCATCACCGTCGCGAACTCGTCATGCGGCGCCGCGAACCAGGGCGAGTCTCCCTCGACCCGCATCACTTCGGCCACATAATCGAGATTCTGCACGACCGCGACGCGCTCGAACGGCGCCGCCGCGCCCGCCACTTCGAAAATGTTGGAAAACGCATATTTGCGCAGGTCGTCGTCGAGCTCGATCACGCCCTTCTCATAGGAATCGAGCGCGCCGACATGCGTGCGATAGGCCATCGCGATCCTCTCTCTCCAAGATCCGCCGGCCTTTGCCGTGCGCGCGAATGGTGCGCTCTGCTTTGGAGAAAGTCAAAATGGCATTTCGGTCGTGGAGCGCGTTGCCGGCCGCATCAGCACAAACGAAAACAGGCGGGACGGGGCCTGAACCCCGTCCCGCCTGCTGCTGTCACGACTCTCTCTCCTCGTCGCGACTACTTCTTGCCGGCCACCGAATAGGTGATCGCCGCATTGCGAGTCTTCTGGAAATCGGGAACCGACAAGCCCTTGAAGGCGGCGTAGACGTCGATATTCCCGATGCCGAGCACGGCGGCCATCTTCTCGAGCATGAAGAAGATGACGCCATAGTGGATCATGCCGATCCAGTTCTTGCTGCGGATCAGCTCCTTCTCCTCGTCGGTGAGGTCGCTGTCCGCGAACAGGCCTTCCTGATCCTCGACGAAGCGCGCGCGGAACGCCGGCTCGATGAGATTGTGCAGGAAGTGGTTGATCCGGAACGCTTTCACCGCGCGGTCGATCGTGAAGGGGTACGTGCCGGCCAGTTCCTCGGCGCCCTTGAGCTCGCGCACCGAGCGCTCGCGCAGGGCCTCGTCGCTTTCGGCCGGCGGCGTGGCATCGCCCTGATCCTCGAACAGCATCGTTGCGATGGCGGTCATCGAGGGCAGGAAATAGCTCTGGTGCAGCTTGTTGACCTTGGGGCTGAGCGCGCCGCGCATCAGCAGCCACATGACGACTTCCGCGCCTTCCCAGCCGCCGAGCTTGGCCAGCTCGACCACGGTCTTGTCGGTCAGCGATTCCGGATCGTTGGTGAGCAACTCCATGAACTGCTCGTCCCATTCGGGATTGTTGAAGCCGCAGCCTTCGCCATGGACCTGGTGCGAGAGGCCACCGGTGCCGGCGATCACCACCTTGATGTCCTTGGGATAGGATTGGATCGCGCGGCGCAGCGACTTGCCGAAGTCCCAGAAGCGCTTGGCCTTGGGGATGGGCTGCTGGAGCACGCCGCACTGGAGCGGCACGATCTTCACCGGCCAGCCCGCCTCATGCTCGAACAGCACCGAGAGCGGCGAGAAGGCGCCATGATCGAGGCCCATGCCCTGCCAATAGGCAAGGTCGAACTCGTCGGCGACGAGGCAGTTTGCGATATGCTGGGCCAGCTCCGGGTCGCCCTTGATCGCGGGCAGATCGCGCTGGCCGCCGCCTTCGTCCGCCGGCTCATATTCCTCGCCGACGCCGAGCGCGAAGTGGGAATAATGCGTGAAGAAGGAGGTCATATGGTCGTTGTAGACGTAGAAGATCACGTCCGGCTTCTCGCGCGCCAGCCATTCCTTGACCGGCTCGAACCCCCTGAAAATCGGCGCCCAGACCGGATCGTCGAACTTCTTCGCGTCATGCGCGAAAGCGATGGTGGGAGTATGCGAGACGGCGAAACCGCCGATGATCTTTGCCATATGTGCCTCTCCGTAGCGGGCGCGCCGGGCTTCCCCGTGCAGCGAGCGAGTCCAGACTGCCGTAAATTTGTATGCAACACAAACGGAAAAATTCCGGGATCGACCGTCCATCGGCTAAGCCGATCGGTCGGGACGGTCATTGATTCAGCGCAAAGCCGTTGCCGCCACCCACCTGCATGAGCTGCGACGGGAAGGGCGCAACGAGGCGCCGGGCGTCCTTCCAGTCGGCGCGCAGCCAGCGCCCATGATCCTCGGCATGGAGGATGACCGGCATGGTGCGCGGATTGGTCGCGGCGACGAGGCGATTGGGCTCGCAGGTCAGCAGCGCGAAGCTCTGCACCTCGCTGTCCCGCCAAAGGCCGGCGAGCGCGAAGATGGGCGAGGCGGCGAGCGAGAAGTGGCGCGCGACGCGCTTGCCCGTGCGCGGATCGCTCTGCTGCGGCCAGAGCTGGAAGGAGGTGACCGGCACGAGGCAGCGGAACTGCGTGTGGCGCAGATTGCCGATCCAGAACGGGCTCTCGACATTGCGGACATGCGCGACCGGCGCGCCACCGGCCAGCGCGGCGCCGGGCGGTGGTGGCACGCCCCAGAGCCGCGGCACCAGCCGCCGCCCGCCGTCGCGTCCGGTGACAACGACCGGCGCGAACTTGCCCGGCGTCGCATAGCCGCCGTCCCACGGGTCGCGCCCTGGATCGGCGCCGAACGCCTGCGCGATCTGCGCGGCCGTCGCGTCGAGACGATAGAGCTGGGTCATGGGACATCCGCTAGCACGGCGGGCGCGTCCACGAAGCCGAAATGGTGCTGCGGCTTGATTGGTGCTGCGCTTGCCCCTAGCCATGCGGTATGGCGCGGCTTCGCTCCCTTCGCTCGATGCGCACGCGCTTGCGCGCTTTCCAGACTATGCGCGGCACGCCCGCCGATCCGGATTTCATCGCAGATCTGGAATTTCTCGAAAATCGCGATCTCGACCTTTCAGTCAGGCTGGGCGCCCTGCTCGCCTTCAATGCATTGATGGCGACGATCGGTACGCATCCTGTCTCGGCCTCGCCCGGCGCGCCGCTGAGCCTCGACGCGGCCAGCCAGCCGGTCGAGGTGATTGTCAGCCTGATCGGCATTGTGCCCTTCGTCATTTCGAGTGCGGCATGCCTCTGGGCGCTGTTGGTCGGCGAGGAAATCGATCCTGGCGAGCTCGACACAGCCGAGGCGCTGCGCCAGCGACTGTTCAGCGCATTCATCGCCTCGATAGACGTGCAGGAGCGGGCGCTGCGCCGCGCCGTGTTCGCCAGCTTTATCGGAGGGCTCATGACGATCGCGATCTGGGCATGGATCCTGGTGGAAAAGATTCCATGACCGACCCACAGGCCCGGGCGCTGATCGCGCGCCTTCAGCTCCAGCCGCATCCCGAAGGCGGCTGGTATCGTGAAACATGGCGAGCCGATTCGGTGCCGGGCGAGCGAGCGCAGGCGACGGCGATCCATTTCCTGCTGGAGCAGGGACAGGCATCGCACTGGCACACGGTCGATGCCGCCGAGATCTGGCTCTGGCATGCCGGCAGTTCGCTGCTGCTCTCCAGCGCACCGGGGGATGACGGGCCGGTCAGCGCGCTGCGGCTGGGCGGCGACGTTCTGGCCGGGGAGGCCCCGCAACATGTGATCCCGCCGTATCACTGGCAGGCGGCCGAAGCCGACCGGGGGTGGGCGCTGGTCTCCTGCATCGTCGCACCGGGTTTCGACTTTGCCGGCTTCGTGCTGGCCGCGGAAGGCTGGGCGCCCGGCAAGGCCTGAGCCGAGGCCTAGAAACTATAGACGATCGATGCGCGCGTTGCCGTGTCGGTGCTCTCGCGGCCGGGCAGCGGATCGGTCTCGCTCTGTATGTTGAAGGACAGCTTGCCGGAAATGACCTCCGAGAACTTGGCTGTGATCGCCGAGTTGGAGAAGAGGGTCGTACTGCCATCGCTGGTGACGACCGAAGCATCCTCGGAGAAAGTGACGCCGTCGCGCAGGGTCCAGCGATAGCTGAGCGAAGCGCGGGCGCCGAACTCGTTCTCGCTGCGCCCGCTCGTATAGAGCGTCTGGCGCAGGGCAGGGCCGCCGTCGATGTCCAGCGTCATGCCGGGGCGACTGATGGCGCGATAGCCGATACCGACGGATTCGGTGAAGCGGCGCGCAAAGCCCGCGAACTTGTCGCGTTCCCAGCCGAGCAGCGTAGAGACGTAAAGCCCTTCGCCGAGCAGATAGTTGAGACCGTGATTGAGCGCATAGCGCTCGCGGCTGAGCTTGCCGGACGTCTGCTGATAATCGACCACTGCCGCAAAATTATGCCGCGCGTTGAGGCCTTCCTTGCGAAGCTTGAGGCCGACGAGCGCGCTCACCTGATCGGTGTTGCCGGTGGTGACGCCAATGCCTGCCTCGCCCTGGCCGCTCCATCCATCGAAGGCGCCGAGCGCGGCGAGTCGGGCGCGCTCGGCTTCGCGGGCACGGGCCGCAGCCTCGCTTTGCTTGGTCTGGATCTCGCCCATCAGCTTCGCACCCAACTCCTCGATCGCCTTCTCCTCTCGAGGATGGTTCGATTTGGCGACCTTGACCACGGAGGCGAGCGTGGTCGCATCGCCGATGCGGCCGGCCTCGCGGATCATCGCTTCCGCTTCGGGCGAGATCGGTGGCGGGGGTGCCGCGGCGGCGAGCAGGACAGCGCCGAGTTCGTCGATGGCTGCGGCGTCCTGCGGATTGGTCGTTCTAGCAAGCGCGAGCACGGCTTTCAGCATCTGTGCGTCACCGTCTCGCGCTGCCTCGCGAATCATGGCCTCGACAGGCGGTGCGATCCGCGGTGGCGGAGGGACGATGGCCGGCGCGGTGCCGGCCATCATCTGCTCGCCAAGCTTGCCGATCTCCTCGGCCTGATCGGGGTACAACGACTTGGCGACTTCCGTGACGGCGGCCACGGTGCGCGCATTGCCGATCCGCGCTGCCTCGCGGATCATCACTTCGACATTGGGCGGGACCTGAGCGTGCGCAGCCGTAGCGGAGGCCAAGGTAGCCACCACCGCAACCGGGAACACCATCAGGGATCGGACGGATCGGGTCATGCATGTCCCTCCGCTGTCTCGCAGGCTGTCGTCATATCCCGGGTTTTTGATCAGCAAGCCACTGCCTGTCCACCCCGGAAGCGCCTGCCGGGCGACATTTCGTATGATGAATTGGGCAGGCAGCCAAAAAAGCTCCGATAGCGGGACCGCGTATCACGCCGGAGCGCCTATGGACGACCTCAGAGCAGCCTGCCCTGTGGGTCTTCGAGCGCTTGCAGCGGCCAGCGGCCGATCGTCTCGTGCCGATGCAGGCCGACATAGCTGTGAACGAGATGGAACTCCTTCACTTGCCATTGAAAGCCTTCGATCACCCGTTCTTCGGCCGTTTCAGCCTTGCGATAGCAGAGCGTCTCGTGCGGGTTGAAGCGCCAGCCGCCGCGCATCGCCAGCCCTTCGGCCGCCATGGCACGGGCAATGCCCGACTGGAGCGCGTGCAAGGGCCGAACGACATGGCTCGGCCGCAGAACGATCGTGCCATAGCCGATCGACATGCGATCGAGCACGAGATCGAATGGCGCGGCGCTCACTGCCGCCCCGACACGCAGCAGTCGTTCGACGATGGCGCCCGGAATGGTCGGCATGTCCTCGGTCAGGCCGAGCGTCACATGATGGCGCTCCGGTCGTAGCAAGCCACGCGCCCCCAGCGCCGCTTCGGCAAAGGCATGGGTACGGCGGGCAGTGATATCGTCCGGCTTCAGCGCGAAGAAGAAGCGGTGGACGACGGGATGCGGCAGGGCGGCAGCAGACATGGGAATCTCCGACTCGGGATTTGTTCCTATTATGTTCTCATCATCGGAGTGAGTCGAGTCGGGCATGACACCTGCGCCTGTCAGCTTGCTTGCGCCGATCAGGCGAAGCTGTAGCCCGAGATAGCGCTGCCCATCACCAGCTCATTATAGTCATGACGCCCCGGCGAGGCGGAGGCGCCGGCCGCGACCATCAGCGGGATGAGATGATCTTCCTGTGGATGGCAGATGCGTGCGGCTGGCGCTTCGGCCCAACGCGCGAGCAGATCGGCCCGCTTGGCGGCATCGGCCTGCGCGGCCTGCGTCAGCCACTGGTCGAACAGGCGTGAGGGCGCCTCGGCGCGCGGATCGCGGAAGGCGCGCAGATTGTGGAAGCTCATGCCGGAGCCGATGATGAGCACACCTTCATCGCGCAGCGGCGCGATCGCTTCGCCGGCGCGGACATGCAGCGCGGGATCGTAACCTGCCTCGATCGACATCTGTACCAGCGGAATGTCGGCGTCCGGGAAAGCGACCTTCATGGGTACGAATACGCCATGATCGAGTCCGCGCTCGGGATCAATACCGGCAGGGAGGCCCGCGCCGCGCAGCAGTTCCGCCGCGCGCTCGGCCAGCCAAGGCGCGCCGGGCGCAGGATAGGTCAACTCATAGGTGTGCGGCGGGAAGTTATAATAGTCGTAGATGAGGCCGGGGCGCTCATGGCCCGTAAAGCCGAAGCCGCCGCGCGTTTCCCAATGGCCGGAAATGATGAGCAACGCCCTGGGGCGCTCAGGCAACCGATCGACCAGCGTGCGCAGATACTGCTCCATGCCGGTCCAGACGCCGTCAGGATCCGGCATGAAGAAGCATGGGCCGCCGCCATGCGGGATGAAGAGGCTGGGCTGGGTCGCTGTCTCGGTCGTGCTCATGATGCGCAAGATGGGGATGAAATGAGGACGGCGAAAGATGCCTTGCGCATCATTTGCCCCCATCCGCCTTTTCCTTGGCCTTGCCTTCGGGTTCTCCCTTTGGCTCGTCCTGGGCCGCCTCGATCTCGGCGGACAGTGCCGCGGGATCCAGCGAGTTCAGCGGTTCGCCCGATTTCACGCGATTAAGCAGCTTGCGCGCCATCTCGGCGCTCTGGCCGCCGTGCGGATTGTAAGCGAGCGGCGTCAGGTTCGCGATCGCCTTGTCGGCCTGCTTGTCGGAGATCGCCTGCCAGGCCCGCATGAAGCGCAGCCCGAGGTCAAAGGGGGCAAGCTCTACGGCGCGGTCCAGCGCCTTCACGGCCATCTCGCTTGGCCGTAACCCCTGTTTCCCGAACGCGAGATAATAATAAACGAGCGGCAGTGGATGGTCGTTCTCGATCTTGTTGAGTGCGAGGAACGGAGCGCGGGCAGCGCGATAGGCCTGTGCCTTGTCGGTCGCCGCTTCGGCCTTGCGGAACAGGGCGTAGCCCTTCTGCACGTAAGCATTGACCTGCCGGGGATCGAGCGCGAGTGCCGCATCGGCGGCGGCGATCGCCTGATCGTCGTTACCGGCGTCATGCTCGGCCTCTGCCAGCGCGGTGAGTACGCTCGCGTCCTGCGGATGGCGCGCTGCGATCGCCCGCGCTTCGGGCAGCAATTCGAGTGCCTGTTTCTTCGTAACGCCGCGCCGTGAGCGCACGCGGATCGGCATCATCTCGGCCTCTCCGGCGCTGAGCTCCCGCAACGCCACCGGCCCCGGTTGCAGCGCTGCCGGCGGCACGCGCCATGACATGATGGCCTTCTGACTGATATATTTGTCCAGATCCTTATCGAGCTTCGCGAGATCTCCGAAGGTCGACCGGGCCGCATCGCCCGAACTCTTCCCTTCCTGCATAGCTTTCAAATATTGAGCGAACTGGCCGGCCCGCTCCTTACTGAAAGTGAGGTAGTGGTAGAGCAGCCATGCCCGACCATAATAAGCGTCATAGCCACGCCGCTCCTGCTTCTCATACTGTTCGGGATCGAGCAAGTCGGTCGCCGAAACCTCGGCCGCATAGGCCAGTTCGTTCAGTCTGTGACCAGCCGGCATGCCGAGGCTGACGGCGCCGTCCTTCTCGAACTTGGCTGAGGCGAAGAACTCGGCTGAGCCCTCGACAAACCAGCGCGGCCAAGGGAAGAGCGCGGAGGAGAGCTGGAGATGGTGCGCATATTCGTGGAGCAGCGCGATCATCGAGAAGCTGGGAGTGGCCGATGTCGCATCGACGGACGGCACGATGGCAAGCGAGCCGCCGGCCCGTGGCAGATAAACAGCGTAGACGAACTGCGACCCGTCGCCGACGAGCTTGCGGACGGCGCGGTCGCTCCGGACGACAAAGACGGTTACACGGTTCGAGGGGCTCGGCACTGCATTGCCGGTGCGGAGCAGGAACGCCATGGCGCCGTGGAAGCGCTCGAGCTGCAGCGAGAACTGCTGGAGTTCGGACGGCGTGTCGTCGGCATAGATGACGAAGTGGTCGCTCGACGCCTCCATCCACTTGGCATGCGATGCGGATGGCATCGCCAGCACGGCAAGCAACGGCAGCAGCAGGCGCTTCATCAGATACTTGACCCCCCAGTCGTCTTCTGGACACCACGTTATGCAGGCTCCACCAGCCGTGCAAGCTGTTCGCGACGCGCACGCGATCCCTCCGTCAGGGCCGCCGTCATTCACGGCCGGTCGCAGCCCGCGCATCCATTGCTCTCCTCGCGCATTGCCTTGGCAAGACGATCGAGACCGATCGAGGCACAGCAGGAGATGCACCATGACCAAGACCCTTGCCGAACTTGCCAGGAAGATGCGCGAAATCGACTTTGCCATGCTCTCGACCCAGACGGACGGCGGCGCGATCGCCGCGCGGCCGATGAGCAACAATCGCGATGTCGAATATGATGGCGACAGCTGGTTCTTCGCCGATGACAGCACGCGCATGGTTGCCGATATCGAGCGATCGAGCGCGGTGAGCCTGACCTATCAGGGCTCGGCCGGGTTGCTCGGCATGCGGCCCCTGTTCATCGCCATCGAAGGCCAGGCGCAGCTCATTCGGGACCGCGCGCAGTTCGCGGCGCACTGGACCAAGGGATTGGAGCGCTGGTGGCCGCAGGGCATCGAGACGCCGGGCCTCGTCCTCATCCAGGTGACCGGCGAGCGCGCGCATTATTGGGAAGGCGAGGATGAGGGCGAGCTCATCCTGGAGGAATCAGCCCTGTCCGACATTCGATAGCATAGCGTCTCAGCCGCGCTCGATCAGGGCCAGCGCGAACAGCATCATGGCGGGGGTTGATCGCGTTCATCGCCGCTGTGCCGGCCGGGCGCTCAAGGGCGCCGAGCGCAGTCATGATGAAGCGCGAAAAGGCGAAATAGAGCCATGCAAGCAGTCCGCACGAGACCAGTCCGAACCAGAGGAGAGCGGTGACGATCGTGTCCGGCATGATGGCGGCTCCGGGGGGCGTGGTCGTGGCGCGTGGCCTTCAGGGCGTCTGCCGGCCGTTGAACGGATGTGCGTCGGACCAGGCGCAGCCGGTGCGCATCTCCTGGCCGCGCTGGAGGGTCGCGACGAAGGGATAGCTGCGGTCCGACATACCGTCGCTGCAGGTGCCCGGCGTGATCGCCATCGTGAAGACCGCGCCGCCGAGCGTGCCGCTGTAGGAAAAGCCGCCGCGCCCGTTGAAGCGGGCGACGGTGACGGTCTCGCCGTCCGGCTGTTCCGGGCTCTTGTAGATCATGCGGTCGCCTTTCACTTCACCGCCCCAGAAGGGCTCGGTGCCGGTGAAGCGCAGCGTGTCGCCCGGCGCGACGCCTTCATAGGGCCGCGTGTCCGAGCGGTCGCCGGGAATGGATGAGCCGTTCGTGCCGCCGGCATGGCAGGCGGCGATCAAGAGCGGCAGGAAAAGGGCGCCGCGCCGCGCAATATTCTTGCGAAGGTTCGGAAAGTTCGGGGGTCGGGGCATAAAATAAATGTCCTGCGCGTGAGTCGGCCTGCGGGCCGTGCGGTGTCACGCTCTGCCTGCCAAGAGGTCGCGCAGTAGGACAGCTGTTTTTTCCGGCCGTCAGTTGCCGTTGCGGCGATGATGGAAGAAGGCGAGCAGCAGGAGGACGGTGATGATGCCGATCGCGCCGCCGCCGATGCTGGTGATGGTGGAGATGGCTTCCTGTGGCGGGACGGTGAGCGAGGCGCCATCCTTCACCTGCATCACCAGCCAGCCGACGATGCACAGGATCAGCAGATCGAGCATGACCATGCCGATCAGTGCGCGTGTCGATTTCTTCATGATATGTCCCCCGGTGCCCGGCCAATCCCTTGAGCCTGCGGCGTGAGACTATCGCGCGGCGACCGGCAGGTAAATCGCTCGTGATGCTTTCGGCGCCCCGCTCAATCCGCGCGCAAGCGCCAGCGGCCATGCTCGATATGGCAGGTGCCGCCGTGACGGCTCTCGACCAGCGCAAACTCCTCGATGAACCAGGCGATCGGTTGCGCGAGCATGCGGCCGGGCCGGCCGTGGCTGCGATCGTCGAGCGTCATGTACGGGTCGAGTCGGTATCCGGGGAGCCACCGGTAATGCGATGAGAGCGCATCGAGGATCGCCAGCCGGAAATCCTGCGCCACGCAATTCTGGTTACCGCCACGGAGCGTCATCGTCTCGCCGCCCTCGACCCGATCGAACAGCAGGAGGAACGGCGCATAGCGCACGCGCGAGAGAATACGCTTCGTTGCCTCTATATCGCGATCGGTAATCCAGCTGCGATCGCCGACCGGCTGGATTGTGGTGTGGAGCAGCCCGGCGGGGCGATGCCTTGCACATTCGTCGAGGTTCCAGATGCCCGGCATGGCGTCCGGCGAGAGCTTGAGCATCAGAGAGAGCGGATTGCCGCGCGGCGCCCAGTCGATGGCGTTCCCTGTGGGCAGCGCGTCAAGGTCGATCTCAAAAAGCGGAAGCCGCATCGCTGAACTCCTTTTGTGTTCATGATATGTTCTTTCCGTATTTCTGTCAAGCCGGCCCTCCACGATGATCGCCGATCGGTCAGTCGATCGCCTCGATGCCCTGTTCCTTGAGCCGGGCGATATGGTCTTTCATCATGCTGAGCTGCTCCGGCGTGTGCCCTTGCCACTGCGCGACCTCGCCGGTGACGCGCAGTGGCGCCTGCGAGCGGTAGGATCTGGTCGGATTGCCGGGGAATTTCTTGTCGGTGAGATTGGGATCATCGACATAGTCGCCGGTCGGCTGAACGATGTAGATCCGCTCGCGCCCCTCTCCTGAAGCCAGCTCGGCGCCCCAGATGGCGGCCTCCAGCAGGGCGGAGAAATAGACCCAGGACGCCGCCTTTTGCTGGCCGTAATTGCTGTTGTAGCCGGCGGCGATGAGATCGCCCGGCGCCAGGTCGGAGCGGGTGCCGTGATAGAAGACGAGGGCGCCGTCAGCCGTGTCGGTCATGAGCCTGCTCCTTACCTCCCTACGCGAACGCTCAGCCGAGCGTGACGAAGATTTCCGCCTCGATCACCCACTCGCCCGCGACCTCGCGCCATTTGGCGGAATAGATGCCGGATGCGGCGAGCGCGCCGGTGGCAGCATCGCTGCCCTGCCATTCGCCCTGTTCGAGCGCGATCGGCTCGATCGGGGAGGCGGTGATGAGGCCGGGCGTGCGCGTGTAGATGAACCGGTCGGGCGTGGCGAACTCGCGCTGCCAGACTTTCACCTGGGCAGCGCGCCCGGCGATCACGGCGCTGTCCGTGCCCGTGACCATGACGCAATCGCGCGCGAGGATCGGCCCGATGGCTCGCGCGTCGCCATCGGCGATGGCGCGATTGAAGGCGGCGCGGCGCGTGCGGATGGCGAGTTCGACCGAGGTCACCGCCGCTTCCACGCGATATAGACCGCGAACAGGCAGCCGCCGCCGAAACCGAAGAACAAGAGGCTGGTGACCAGCCATTGCCCCCAGCGCCAGGCCAGTTCGCCAAAGCCCCAGACGAGGCCGATGCGGCGCGGCTGCTCGCCCGGCGCGGAGAGGATGCGGACGGCGGGGAGATGGCCGGTGCGGTTGGTGGCGAGCTGGCGCTCGATGCGGTTTGATCCCGCCATGCGCCTGCTGTGCGCGGAGACGGACTCGAGGGCGGCGGCGATGCTGCTATTATGGTCCGCCATTGCTTCTTCGAAGGTGCGGTTGGCTTTGGGCTTTTCGGGCGGCGGGGGCGGTTTCTCCTGCTCCTCCGCCAGATCGATGACGCAGCCATATTCGGTGATGCCGATGCCGCGGCTGGAATTCGAGCCGGAGCGCTCGCGCACGCAATCGACATGGTAGGCCTTGAGCTTGCCACCGTCCGTTCCGGCGCCGAAGGCCGCGCGCGTATCGGCGATGATGTCCCCGCCGCCGGGCAGGGCGAAGCGGGCGAAGGGGAAGCTGACGCAGAGCAGCCCGGCCGGGAGCAGCAGGATCAGCGCGACGATGCGGGCGAGGAGGATGCGGAGCGGCATCAGCGGGCCTTCCGCGCTGCTGGGTCGACCAAGTCCCGCATATCTCACGTCCCCCCATCGGTCAGATGGCGCAGTTTTGCATGATGTGGGCATCGGGCTCAATGGCGGCGGATGGGTCGCGCGGGCAAAGGTCACACCAGGGTCACACTATCAGCATTTCTATCGTCGGCGGCGGCAGCGGGGGCGGGAATTGGTTATGGGATCAATGTGATAGCACAGGTCCGCGAATTCCTCGTCAGTGACCCTCTCGCCCGCCTTGTATTTCTCCCAAGCCGCCGCGCCCCGCGCATCGCGCGCCGCCGCCTCCTCCTGCGCCGCTAGCCGGGCGTCGGTCTTCAGCGTGCGCTCCTCGCGCAGGAAGTGCGGCAGGATGCCATCGGCGGCTTGGGCAATCTCCAGCTCATGCGCGAGGGTTTCGGCATCCAGCAGCTGCTCGGGCGGTGCGGGCAAGGCAGGCTCCATCGCGCGCAGGCTCTCTTCCAGTGCGGGCATCTCGCGCGCGGGCGGCGCGGCCTCCGGCTGATGCCCGGCGGCGGACGCGGGGCCGGCCCCATAGCGATCGGGCTTCAAATGGCTCAGCAGATATTTGAGCAGGCGATTGTCGTGGACCAGCCGGGTGGCGATCACATTGCCCTCGCGGTCCAGCACTTCCTGCTCGGTGCCCTCGATCGCGCGCTCGAACGCGATGTCCTCAATGAGGCCGCCGGCATGATGGCGCGCCGCATCCCAGGCGCGGGCGAAGGCGGCGCCACGCCCGGCGCGGCGCAGGCGATAGGCGCTCTCCCGCGACATGCCGACCGCCTTCGCCGCGACATTGACGAGGCCGGTATCGGCCAGCGTCTCGATGAAGCGGCGCTGCTTCTCGTCCGTCCAGCCATCGGAGCGGGGGATGCGGCGGACGGGGACCCAGCGATAGTCGGCGGGATCATAGGGGATGGGCGGCGGCGGCGCGTCGTCATCCTCTTCGATGGCGGCGGGCAGCGGCGCGGGGGTTTCGGGATCGCGGGCGTCGGTGACGGGCGCGAGGGCCTGGCGGGGTGTGTGGTTGCTCATCCGACAGGGTGGGCCAGAGGAAATCCTATTTTGGAAGGGGCCTTTTTGAGGATTGGCCATGGCCTGCCACTTTGTACAATCATCGCAACTGAGCCACGCACTTTTCACGAAATCACCTTTTCGTTGAAAGTGGGGTGCGAACTTTGTAGTTCGATGCAATGGATAGAAATGGCTTTTCCGGGAATGCGACGGGTACGCTGATGCCAACGATCGGCGGGCGCAAGGCATTCGTGCCGGACGCACTGCCACCGAGAGCGCTCGCGCTGGATCGGTTTCTGCCGGAACTGACAAGAGCGACCCAAGCGGTCGGTGAACTGAAGGGCATCGGACGGGCAATCCCCAACCCGTTACTACTCGTCAGGCCATTGCAGCGGCGTGAAGCTGTTTCCTCCTCAAGCATGGAGGGCACCTATACGACGCTGACCGACCTGTTCCTGTTCGAAGCAGGTGCCGGCGAAGCCGCCACACGCGGCGATAATCGCGAAGTGCTGAACTATGTTCGTGCGCTAGAAGGCGCGATCGACGGGCTGGCGGCATTACCGATCTCAACGCGGTTGATCCGCGAGGCGCATCGCGTGTTACTGACGGGAGTGGCGCGCAATCGCGGCGCGGCTATCGAGGCGGGCGAACTGAAGCGCGACCAGAACTGGATAGGCGGAAGCGGACGGATCGACAGCGCACGCTTCATCCCCGCACCGCCGGATGAAACACCGCGCGCGCTCGACACGCTGATGGGATTTGTCAATCGCGAGGATCGGCCGGCGCCGCTGATCGATGCCGCACTTGCGCATTACCAGTTCGAGGCGATCCATCCCTTCGCCGATGGCAATGGCCGGGTTGGGCGAATGCTGATCACGCTTATGCTGATCGACAATGGCACTTTGCCGCAGCCTTTACTCTACATGAGCCCATATCTGGAGCGGCACAAGGACCGCTATATCGACCTGATGTATGCCGTGTCGCGCGACGGCGCGTGGGAAGAATGGATCGCCTTCTTCCTGGAAGCGGTCGCGGAGTCAGCGGCGGAGACGATCGCGGTGGTCGAGCGGCTGCAGGACCTTCAGCGTGCCTATCGCGAGCGCTTCCAGACGGCGCGTCGTTCCGCGCTGATGCTGCGGATCATCGACCTGGCGTTCGAGCGGCCGGTGCGTTCGATTACGGATTTCGCTGAGGCGCTGGGAGTGACCTATGGCGGCGCGATGAACAATATCAATGAGTTGATCGCGCATGGCGTGGCGGAGGAGGTGGGTGGAACCTATCCGAAGCTGATCCGGTTTCCGGGGGTTTTGGAGGCGTTGCAAGTGGGATAACAACGGGCGGCATGTTGACTTTGGACAGAACATTGTCCATATCGGCGCCATGCAGGCTGTCTCCTATTCCGAAGCGCGCGAAAATCTGAAGGCGATGATCGACAAGGTCGTCGCCGATCGCGCGCCGCTGGCCATTACGCGGCAGCGCGGAGAGGGCGCGGTGCTGATCTCAGCGAGCGAATGGGCGTCGATCGAGGAGACGCTGCATCTGCTTTCCTCGCCGAAAAATGCCGAGCGGCTGCTGGAGGCCGTACGCGGGCTGGAGGCCGGTGACGGCGAGGAACATGATCTGATCGAGGCCAAAGGCTGACGATGAAGCTCGTCTTCTGGCCGACCGCCTGGGAAGACTATCTTCATTGGCAGGCCGAGGATCGCAAGACGCTGGAGCGGATCAACACGCTGCTCAAGGAATGCACGCGCGATCCCTTTCGCGGCACTGGCAAGCCCGAGCCGCTCAGCGGCAATCTCTCAGGCTGGTGGTCGCGCCGGATCACCGGCGAGCATCGGCTGGTGTATCGGGTGAGCGGGAAGGGTGAGGCGCAGGCGCTGGAGGTGGCGCAGTGTCGGTACCATTATTGAAAGCGATACCATCGAATCGAGAAAATGATCATCGAGCCGGGTCATGCGGCGGACGGGCGCCCAGCGATAGTCGGCAGGGTCATAGGGGATGGGTGGCGGCGGGCTCGAGATTGGCTGCTAAGCTCAACGATCTGATCCAAAGGCATTCAAAAGCAAAACAAACCTGATTTAAAGTTTAAACTTGTATATTGCACTCTGGTGAATCAGAGGAGGTAACTATGAAAGAGCGTAACAGACTAGGCTACCGGATACGCAGCCAACGCGAAGCGCTTGGGGTATCGAAGTCCGAATTCTCTCGTCAGGTCGGTGTAACTCCAACCGCGGTTCATAATTGGGAAGAAAACGGAGTAGTTCCTCGCACTGACATGATGATTGAAATTGCTCGCGTACTGGGCGTTAATGCAAGTGATCTGACCGGACGTGAAACCGAAGAAGATTTCGAAGTCGATGGGCCAGCAGATATGGAACCTACGGCCGTTGTGGACGACTGCCGACGCCTTGTTGCAAAGGTCTATGGTGTAAATCTCAACCAAGTCGAGATCACGTTACGCTTATAAATTGATCATTGTTTTGGGGGGTGTTATGACTGACATAAAGCTCAAATTTGAGGGTAGTCTTTCCGACAACCATGTGCTTGATTTTTATGACGCCTCCCGCGCGATGGTCGGATTCCAGCGATCTTTAGCTCTGACCACTCATTTGGTTCTGAATGGCGAAATTATAACTCAAGCACCCTCTTTGAAGAACGCGGAGATATTAGCAACTACGCCTTCTCCAGGTTCTTGGGAAGTCATTGCCAGCATCGTCGGTGCTGCGTGGATAGCCGGTACTGCAAATAAAGACAGTCCGCTCGGGCACTTGCTGCACTCAATCTACGACTACGTTATAGCCAATAGTCTTGGCTTCCATGTCGATTACAGCAAAAGCCTCTATCAATCGTATCAAGAAGAATTACAAAAAAAGAAGATAACGCCCGAGAAATTAGACAGTTTAACAGAAAAAATTGAAAATAGTATTATCGATATGCATCGACCCGTGGTGGCATCAAGGTCAGCAAATTCCGCTAAAATATACTCCATAGACTATCGCGGCCAACATCAGGTTGGCCCGGAAATGTCTTTAGTTACTTACGAATACATTTCAAAGACGATTCGCAGAGAAGAAATTGTTCAACACAACGGGCTGGTTTCAAGCTACAATATCAATACCTACAAAGGACGGATCTTCCTTCCGGAAGAAGAAAGGCCGATACCCTTCGAACTCGAAGAAGATGCGCGAAAATACGACCAGATAAACTTAGTCGTATCAAGCCTGCGTTCCAATGCCACACGAAGTAACGAACTCTCCTCCAGTATCTTAATGCACGGAAGGCGTCTAGAAGCGCCTTCTGGCCGTTTAAAGGCCTTACTGGTAAACCGGGTGTCGCCATATTTAGATTTCTAATGATCTAAACTTTGAACCAAAAAAATTTGAAAACTACGTTCATTCTGCGGCCTCAATCCCGCTCCCGACCACCAGCGCCCATATACAGCTCGCTGCCCGTCTCCTTGAACACCTTGCTCATCTCTTCCATCCCCTTCAGCGCCGCAGCCTTGCTCGCAGCCGCCGTCTCCGCGCCCGTCGGCCCGGTGGCGATGAAGCCCTCCACGCCCTGATTCTGCTTGTTGGCGAAATCCCGCACCTCCTGGCTGATCTGCATCGAGCAGAATTTCGGCCCGCACATGGAGCAGAAATGCGCGGTCTTGGCGCCTTCGGCCGGGAGGGTCTGGTCGTGATATTGCTCGGCGGTGTCGGGATCGAGCGACAGGTTGAACTGGTCGCGCCAGCGGAATTCGAAGCGGGCCTTTGAGAGGGCATTGTCGCGGACCTGCGCCGCCGGGTGCCCCTTGGCGAGATCGGCGGCGTGGGCGGCGAGCTTGTAGGTGACGACGCCGACCTTGACGTCGTCGCGGTCGGGCAGGCCGAGATGCTCCTTGGGCGTGACATAGCAGAGCATCGCCGTGCCGTACCAGCCGATCTGGGCGGCGCCGATGCCGCTGGTGATATGGTCATAGCCGGGCGCGATGTCGGTGGTGAGCGGGCCAAGCGTATAGAAAGGCGCCTCGCCGCACACCTGCAGCTGCTTCTCCATATTCTCCTTGATCTTGTGCATGGGCACATGGCCCGGCCCTTCGATCATCACCTGCACGTCTTCCTTCCATGCGCGGTGGGTGAGTTCGCCCAGCGTGTAGAGCTCGGAGAATTGCGCCTCGTCATTCGCGTCGGCGATGGAGCCGGGGCGCAGGCCGTCGCCCAGCGAATAGGCGATGTCATAGGCCTTCATGATCTGCGTGATCTCGTCGAAATGCTCGTAGAGGAAGCTCTCCTTGTGGTGCGCGAGGCACCATTTCGCCATGATCGATCCGCCGCGCGAGACGATGCCGGTGACGCGCTTGGCCGCCATCGGGATGTAGCCGAGGCGCACGCCGGCATGGATGGTGAAATAGTCGACGCCCTGCTCGGCCTGCTCGATGAGCGTGTCGCGGAAGATCTCCCAGGTCAGTTCCTCGGCAATGCCGCCGACCTTCTCCAGCGCCTGATAGATGGGGACGGTGCCGATCGGCACGGGCGAATTGCGGATGATCCACTCGCGCGTGTCATGGATGTTGCGGCCGGTGGAGAGGTCCATGACCGTGTCGGCGCCCCAGCGGATCGACCAGACCATCTTGTCGACTTCGCTGGCGACGTCCGACGCGACGGCGCTGTTGCCGATATTGGCGTTGATCTTCACCAGGAAATTGCGGCCGATCGCCATCGGCTCGGATTCCGGGTGGTTGATGTTCGAGGGGATGATGGCGCGGCCGCGGGCGACTTCATCGCGGACGAACTCGGGCGTGACATAGTCTGGGATGGAGGCGCCGAAGCTCTCGCCGTCGCGTACATAGGAGGCGAGGCGCTCGCGGCCGAGATTCTCGCGCTCGGCGACATATTCCATCTCGGGCGTGATGATGCCGCGGCGGGCATAGTGCATCTGGCTGACGTTCATGCCGGGCTTCGCACGCAGGGGGCGCTGGACGACATTGGGGAAGGGGCGGACGCCGCCGCTGCGATCCGGGCCGAGCTGGCCGTTATCCTCGGGCTTGATGGCGCGGGCGGCATAATCCTCGACATCGCCGCGCGCCAGGATCCAGTCGCGGCGGAGCGCGGGGAGGCCGGCCATGATGTCGATCTGGGCATTGGGGTCCGTGTAAGGCCCGGACGTGTCGTAGACGCGGATGCTGGGCTCGCCGCTCGACGGCTCCAGGTCGATCTCGCGCATGGCGACGCGGATGCCGCTGCCGGACTTGGCGGCGACATGCACCTTGCGGCTGCCACGGATCGGGCCGGTGGTGACGCTAACGGCGCCTCCCGCGTGGAGGCCTTCAGTGCGCGCGGGGATGTCAGCCATGGGAGGGGGACCTTTCTTCAGACGATATCATGATAGCCCGCAGTGCCGGTGAGGCCCGCGAAGCCGAGAAGGATGCCGAGCAGGATCGAGACGATCGCCCAGATGCGAGTGAACCTGAGCGACCAGAAGCCGATGCGCAGCAGCAGATGCGGCACGACCATGAACAGCGCGCCCTCGATGAGCGCGATCCAGCCGACAGCGGTGACGAGGATCGCTAGCGGGTCGGTGAGGAAGCCATGGACATAGACGAGCGTGACGCCGAGCGCGAAGACGACCACGCCTGTCATCATGGTGAGCGCGGCGGAGGCGGCGAACTCGTCCATCATCTGGCGCCAGCGGTCCGGCTTCGCGAGGCCGGAGAGGCCGGCGAGGATCATGTAAAGGCCGATCGCCTGCGCGAGATAGAGCGTCAGCGGCGACAAGGTGTTCATGCTCGGCTCCTCCTCACGTGCGGCACGGGGCGCGGAACGGAGAAAGGCTGGCGGGGGCGACGTTTGACCGGTGGCCCGCTCCACTCCCTCCGCCGGTACGAGCCGGTTCAGGTTCGACGGGTCGTGGGGCGCGACGCCCACCTCTCAGCCTGCGCAGGCTCCCCGGGGAAGGTGTCTCCTTAGCGCATGGGGGGAAGGCTTGCTAGCCCGTTGCTGCGGCGTGGGTGGCCAATTCCCCTCTCCGGCATGCGGGAGACAGCAAGGTCCGCATCCCGCCCGGTGTTCGGCGGCGGGACGCCTTGTTTGCGTCAGAAGGTGAAGGCGATGCCGGCGCCGAGCAGGAACTGGTCCTTCGATCCCCGCAGCGACACGATCGGCGAGCGGGCGAAATTGCCGAGCAGGCGCGAATAGGAGAGGCCGCCGACGAGCGCGAAGCCGCCATTGGCGAGATTGCCGTCGAGATCGTAGAAGGTGATCAGCGAGGTGCTCGCGGACTTCCAGCCGGCGCGGGCCGTATAGGCGGGCAGTCCGGAGGCAATGGCGCCGGCCGGCGTCACGTCGAAATAATAATGCGCATAGCTGCTGTCGACGTGGTCGGCCGAGACGTTGAGCGCGACCGCGAACGAGGTGGCGAGCGGCGTCAGGAAAGTGACGGTCGGCTGGACGATCGTGCCCCGATGCGCGCCGGCTACGTCCTTGCGCACATCCACGCCGAACGACAGGCTGTCATAGGGATTGGTGATCCGGTTGATGCTGAAGCCGGCGGTGCCGCCGACCTCGACGGCGGTATCCTTCTTGCCGAGCGCGATGACCGCGGGGTCCCTGATCTGCTTCGTCCGGTCGAACCGCCCACGGGCGACCGGGCCCAAATTGAAGGAAATCCTGCTGTCGCGCGGCTCGTTGATCAGATCGAGCGCGAGGCCGGCCGGGCGCGGCGAGATGGTGAAGCCCGCGAGGCGCCCCTGCAGCCCGGCGACCGGAAAGGCCACGTAGCTGTCCGATCCCTCATAGCCCGGCCCGAACGCGAGACCGGCGCCGATGGTCAGATAATCCCCGTCGAACACGGTCGGCGCGGCGGGCGCGTCGGCGCTCTGCGAGAGCGGATCGGGCGGGGGAGGCGCATCCTGCGCGAGCGCTGCCGTGGCGACGAAGACGAGGGGCGAAGCGACGAGCGCAGACAGAATGCGGATCATATATCCCCAGCAACGGTTGGGTGCGGCTTTGGTTGCCTCTCCGTTCGGGAACAGCTTCTTAACGCCTGCGCCCTATCATTGGCGATCATGGCACGCAGACTCAAGTCCACCGATCGCGTCACGCTCGCCCTCCGCCTCGCGGACGGCTCGCTGCTGCCCGTGGAAGCGTCTTCGGACGCGCTGCGCTTCATCGGCCGTTACAGCCGCCTTTCCGCCTTCGGGCCGCTGGGCACAAGGCTGAAAGCGCACGTCGTCGCCAATCGCTAAGCGAAGCGTCGGGGCGGCGGCGACCCTCCCATTTGGCATCTAACCCGGCATTCGAGAGCTCAACCCTCCGCAAAGGGCGGGCGAACCTTCAGATAGGCTTTCTGCTCGGCCGCTTCCTGGCTGGTATAGACGGGCGACGGGGTGCCGTCCGGAACGACATAGTCCCCAAAGCCCATGTGCTTGTTGTAAAGCTGCATCGCCTCGGCCCAGGACGCCGCGCGCACGCTGAAGACGAGGCGCGCATGGGGCGTGAAGCTCGGCCGGAGCCGGTCCTTCTCCTCGCTGACGGGGCCGAAGTCGCTATAGCCCTCGTCGCTTTCCCAATATTCGTGAAGCAGTCTGGGCATGGGCCTATTAGAACGCGGCCATGACCGATTGCAACGTCGCCGCGGCGTTCAGGCGGCGAGTTGCCGGGCCGGCTCCACACTCACGCTCTGGCTGATCATCTCTACCGGGCCGAAGGAGGTCAGGAACGCCACATCGGCGGCGTCGCGCCCGATGCCGATCTTCGCGGTCGCGCCTTCGTCCGTCATGCCGGTCGGATCGACCAGCTGCCAGGACCCGTCCAGAAACACTTCGGCGACGGCATGGAAATCCGGTGGCTCCACGCCGAGGGCATAGACGCTGGCAAAGCGCGCGGGGATGGCCGAGGCGCGGGCGAGGGTGATCAGCATATGCGCATAGTCGCGGCACACGCCCTGGCGTCGCACGAAGGTCTCGAGCGCCGTCGTCTCGGAATTGCTGGACCCGGGCGCGTAGGTGAAGCTCTCGCGGATGAAGTCGCGCAGCGCGGCGATCCGTGCGCCGCCCTCATAGGCGCCGAATTCGGCGGCGACATAGCTGCGGAACTGGTTGGCCGGGCAATAGCAGCTGTCGAGCAGATAGGGCACGGTCTCGCCGGGGAGCAGATGCGGCGGAAGCGCAGCGAGCGTGCTCAGGTCGGCCAGCACCCGCTGGATATCCACGGTTGCGCGATAGGATGCGGTGAACTGTCCCTGAGTGCGCAGGAAGATGCGCTCGCCGATGCTGTCCTGCGCGGGCACGCGGGCGAAATGCTCGCAGGGGCTGAGGTCCAGGGCCGCGTTGCTGACTGATTGCTCAGGCAGGTGCGCCGCCTCGATCTGGAGGAGGAGGTCGGTCGTTCCGGGCAGCGCATAATCGAGCGCGACATCGATCTGGAGTTTCATGTTCCGGCAATGCACGGATCGGCAATTGGTGGCGCCGGTCCCGGAATTTCCCTCTCCGACCCGTCTGTCCCGGAATAGGGCAGCCGTTCCTTATCCCCCTCGTGGGGGATGACCACCCCGCTCGCCCCTCCTAGGCCCGCCCGTCGGGGACCCGAGAGGTAAACAATGCATTTCCTATCGACTACACATCTGAATTCACGTCATAATCGCGCGATCCTGCGGCTGGCCACGAGCAGCGCGCTGATCGCGCTCCTGACTGCCTGCGGGGGTAGCGATGGCGGGGGCAGCGCGGGCGGCGGCGCCGTCGTCCTTCCCACGCCGACGCCGACGCCGAGCCCGACGCCCGCGCCCAGCGCAAAGCCCACGCCGTCACCAACGCCCACGCCCTCGGGCGCCGGGCAGATCGCCTCGGTGGACGAGGGCGCCATCCCCGGCGTCAGCACGGCCGATTCGGTGCAGAGCTTCAAGGTGACGAACACTGGCCTGTACATGAAGGTCGACTACGACAATGACAGCAAGGCGGACACCGTCATCAAGCTGCGCGGCACGCCCGCGTTCAGCGACGCCTGGTATGTCGCGACGCCCAATCCGGGTGGCGGCATCACCGACTATGCGCCGAGCAACATCTATTCCGAAACGCGCAGCGGCGTGGCCTTCTACTGGGCGGGGCCGGCGGGCGACCGGAAGGATTATGAGCGTTGGGGCCATCATACGGTCAATAATGGCGGCGCCTCGATCCAGGCCGACGAGGCTTATTTCGGCAATTATGGAATCGACTTTGTGGCTGCGGGCGCTCGCAGTGGCACAGTCGCCTCGCGCCCCTGGGTTCTGTGGTATCAGCCCAGCACCATCAGCGAAGGCAATGGCCACAAAATCTATCAGGACGACGGCGCCTATTCCAAGCCGAACACGATATCGGATCGCTTCACTACCGCAGCGACGCCGCATGCGCCCGTCAGCACCAGCATCATGCTGTCGCACCCGAGCGATCCGGAGCTGTATATCGGCGCCGACAACAGGCTGCTCGTCTACAGCGCGGCGAAGCTGGAGCGCAGCTGGACCCTGCCGGAAGCCGGATCGATCACCGACATGGTCTGGGTCGACGGCAAGCTCTACTTTGCGCAGGGTTCCAAGATCTATCGCGTCGATGGCGGCACCATCAACAGCGTGGTGTCGAACGTCGTCGATCCGCTGGCCGGGATCGGCGGGCGCTTCTGCATCAGCGGCGGCGAGATCTTCCTCTCCACCGGCGAGGCGGTCCATCTGACGACCAGCACGCGGCGCAACTGGATCAGCAAGGGCAATCTGAGCTCGTCGCAGACGGCCGCGGCCGGCATCCTCAAGGGCCGGATCGGCGGGGGCGGCGTCTATTGCTCCAGCTATGCATCCGGCACGACGATCTACAGCTATTCGGTGTTCGACCAGAAGATCATGGTGGTCACGCCCGTCTCGAACTGAGCGCCTTCCCGGCGGGTGCCGGGGACATATCCGGGACCGTGCCGCTTCCGACCCGGCGCGGCTCCGGACATCCTTGGGCGAGGCGTTGTGGGATGCCTCGCCCTTTTCTTCGCGGCGCATGGCGTTATGGCACACGTGATGAGCCAAGACGCCCCCCGCTCCACGTTCCGTGTGCCCGCCGATCCCGGCAGCACGCGCTTCGCCTTCGCCGTGCATGCGACGGACGGCAAGGCGCGCGCTGGCAAGATCGCGATGATGCGCGGCACGATCCGCACGCCCGCCTTCATGCCCGTCGGCACGGCGGCGACGGTGAAGGCGATGCGCCCGGCCGAAGTGCGCGCGAGCGGCGCGGACATCATCCTGGGCAATACCTATCATTTGATGCTGCGCCCCGGCGCGGAGCGGGTGGCGGCGCTGGGCGGCGTGCATGCCTTCTCCGGCTGGGAGCGGCCGATGCTGACCGACAGCGGCGGCTATCAGGTGATGAGCCTCTCCGCGCTGACCAAGGTCACCGAGGAAGGCGTCGCCTTCGCCAGCCATATCGACGGATCGCGGCACATGCTGAGTCCCGAGCGATCGATGGAGATCCAGCGGCTGCTCGGCAGCGACATCGTCATGTGCTTCGACGAGCTGGTGCCGACGACCACCAGTCGCGACGAGCAGGCGCGGGCCATGGAGCGATCGATGCGCTGGGCGCAGCGTTCGCGCGAGGGCTTCGATGCCGGCGGAGCGCATGCGGAGCGGGCGGCCCTGTTCGGCATCCAGCAGGGCGCGCTGGACGAGGCGCTGCGCAAGGAAAGCGGGCAGGCGCTCGTCGACATCGGCTTCGATGGCTATGCGGTCGGCGGGCTGGCCGTGGGCGAGGGGCAGGAGGCGATGTTCGCCTGCCTCGATCATTGCACCGGGCCTCTGCCGGTCGAGACGCCGCGCTATCTGATGGGCGTCGGCAAGCCGGACGATATCGTCGGCGCGGTCGAGCGGGGCATCGACATGTTCGATTGCGTGCTGCCGACGCGATCGGGCCGCAACGGGCAGGCGTTCACCTGGAATGGCCCGCTCAACATCCGCAATGCGCGCTTCGCGCAGGATCAGGTGCCGCTCGATGCGCGCTGCACCTGCCCGGTCTGCGGGAGCGTGAGCCGCGCCTATCTGCACCATCTGGTGAAGGCGGGCGAGATGCTGGGCGCGATGCTGATGACGCAGCATAATCTGCATTTCTATCAGGCGCTGATGGCGGGGCTGCGCGGCGCGATCAGCGAGGGGCGGCTGACGGCGTTCGCGGATGGGTTTCGCCGGGATTATGCGTCGAAGGCGTTTTAGCCAGTCGTTTTGTTTCGCTCCGAGGGGCGGTTTAGGGAAAGAGGATGAACGACGCACTCAACCGCGCCCGGCAGCATTCGCCCTTCCTCGCACGCCAGATCGATGCCTATCCCGATCTTGTTACACTGCTGGAGGCGGGGGAGATTGAGCAGGCCTGGACGGCGGCACGCGCGCTGGTGCCCGGCGAGCCGATCGAGCGGCGGCTGCGGGTGCGGCGCAGCGCGGTGGCGCTGGTGGCGGCGATTGCCGATCTGTCGGGCGTCTGGGATCTCGACACGGTCACCCAGAGCCTCACGGACTTTGCCGACGAGGCGATCGATACGGCGCTGACCGCGGCCTTTGCCGAGCGCTATCCGGATGAGACGCCGCGCGGCATCGCGGTGATCGCGCTCGGCAAGCATGGCAGCGGCGAGCTTAATTACAGCTCCGATATCGACCCGATCCTGATCTTCGATCCCGAGACGATGCCGACGCGCGCGAAGGAGGAGCCGCAGGAAGCGGCGCTGCGCGTCGCGCGACGGATGGTCTCGCTGCTCTCGGAGCGGACGGGCGACGGCTATGTGTTCCGGGTCGATCTGCGGCTGCGACCCTCGCCCGAGGTCTCGCCGATCATCCTGCCGGTCGATGCGGCGATCTCTTACTATGAGAGCGCGGCGGTCGGCTGGGAGCAGGCGGCGTTCATCCGCGCGCGGGCGGCGGCGGGCGACGTGGCGCTCGGCAAGAGCTTCCTCGCGGCGATCCGGCCGTTCGTCTGGCGGCGCAGTCTCGATTTCGGCGCGATCCGGGCGATCAGCGACGTCTCGCGCCGCATCCGCGCGCATTATGCCAGCGGCCAGCGCTTCGGCCCGGGCTATGACCTGAAGCGCGGGCGGGGCGGCATTCGCGAAGTCGAGTTCTTCGCGCAGGCGCATCAGCTCATCCATGGCGGCCGCAATCCGGACCTGCGCGCACCGGCGACGCGCGATGCGCTGAAGATATTGAGCGAGACCGGGCTGATCGCACCGGACATCGTGGCGCAACTGGATGCCGCCTATGTGATGCTGCGCACGATCGAGCATCGGCTGCAGATGGTCGACGACAGGCAGACGCACAGCCTGCCGGGCGATCCGGGCGCGATGGACAATGTCGCGAAGCTGGAGGGGCTGGCGGATGGTGCGGCACTGCTCGCGGCGCTGACGCCGCATGTCGAGGCGACGGGGCTGACCTTCGATACGCTGGTCGGCGAGGAGGATGATGCGGATCATCATCTGCCCGATGACGAGCGGGCGCTGGCGGCGCGGCTCTCCGATATCGGCATCGAGGAAACCGAGCCGTTCGTGCAGCGGATCGGCCGCTGGCGTGACGGGAGCCTGCGCGCGCTGCGCAGTCCGCCGGCGCGCGAGGCGCTGGAGGAATTGCTGCCCGGCCTGATGCGCGAGATCGCGCGCGCGCCCGCGCCGCTGACCGCGCTCAACAAGCTGGATCAGGTGATCGCGGGCCTGCCGAGCGCGGTCAATTTCCTGCGCCTGCTGGTCGCGCGGCCGGGGCTGGCGGAAATCCTCGTGCTCATTCTGGCGCATGCGCCCACCCTGGCCGATGCGCTTGGGCGGCGGCCGGCTCTGTTCGACGGGCTGATCGACCAGAGCGCGCTCGACCTGCCGCCCCCGGTCCAGGCGTTGGTGGCGGACATGAAGCGCCGCGACACGAGCGAGGATTTTCAGGGCCTTCTCGATCATGTGCGCCACGCGGTCGGCGAACGGCGCTTCGCGCTCGGCGCGCAGATCGTGAGTCGCGAGGTCGATCCGCTCGAGGTCGGCATGGGCTATGCGCGCGTGGCCGAGGCGGCGGTCGAGGTGCTGGCGCAGGCGGCGATTGCCGAGTTCGAGGGGACGCATGGCAAGGTGCCGGGGAGCGAACTGGCCATCCTCGCGCTCGGACGGTTCGGCGGCGGGTTGTTGACCCACGCGTCCGATCTCGATCTCATCTTTCTCTTCACCGGTGATTTCCACACCGAGTCCGACGGGCGGCGGCCGCTGGGCGCGACGCTCTATTTCAACCGGCTCGCCCAGCGCGTGATCAATGCGCTTTCCGTGCCGACCGCGGCGGGCGCGCTCTACGAGGTCGACACGCGGCTGCGTCCCTCGGGCAATCAGGGGCCGATCTCGGTGAGCTTCGAGAGCTTCGAGCGTTATCAGTGCGAGAGTGCCTGGACCTGGGAGCATCTGGCGCTGACGCGGGCACGGCCGGTGTTCGGATCGGTGCAGGCGCGCGGTGAGCTGGAGGCGATCATTGCGCAGACGCTGATGGTGGAGCGCGATCTCGCGGCGCTGCTGCATGAGGCCGTGAAGATGCGCGGCGACATCGCGACGCACAAACCGCCGGCCGGACCGCTCGACGTGAAGCTGATGCCCGGTGGGCTCGTCGATCTCGAATTCTTCATTCATGTGACGCAGCTCACGCATCGCCGGGGCTTTTCGCCGAGCCTCAATATCGCGCTGGACAGACTGGTGGTCGAAGGTCTGGTCGCGCCGGAGCTGCGCGCCGCGGCGGATCTGCTGACGCGCTATCTGGTCGTCTCGCGCCTCGTCACGCCGCAATCGACTGAGCCCGCCGAGGAAAGCCGCTGGCTGGTCGCCAAGGCCTGTGGAGCGGCGGACTGGTCGGATCTGCTTGCCGGAATCGACGAGGCGCGGCAGATCATCGGGGAGAACTGGCGGGCGCTGGCCGCCAAAGCGGAAGGATGAAGCGATGCTGAGCGAAGGCGACAAGCTGCCCGACGTCACCCTGACCGGCGCCGACGGGGCGCCGCTCATGCTCGCCGCCTATCGCGGCAAGCCGCTCGTCGTCTATTTCTATCCCAAGGCCGATACGCCCGGTTGCACGACCGAGGCGATCGACTTTTCGGGACTCATCGACGATTTCGGTGCGCTCGGCGTGCCGGTTATTGCGGTTTCGAAAGACCCGATCAAGAAGCTCAATCGCTTCGCCGAGAAGCATGGCCTCTCGGTGACGCTCGCCTCGGACGAGGACGGCAGCGTGTGCGACGCCTTCGGCACCTGGGGCGAGAAGAGCCTCTATGGCCGCAAATATATGGGCATCGAACGCGCCACCTTCCTCGCCGACGCCAAGGGCAAGATCGTCAAGGTCTGGCCCAAGGTGAAGGTGAAAGGGCATGCGGCGGATGTGCTGGCGGCGGTCAAGTCGCTAAGCTAACCGCTGCACCTCATGGGCTGATCTGCGCGGAGGTGGGATGAAGAAGCGCATATTGGGCCGGACCGGGCTGGAGGTTTCGGAGCTCGTGTTCGGCGGCGGCTGGGTGGGCGGTATTCTCATCAATGCGGATGACGAAACGCGGCGCGTGGCGATCGGCCGGGCGCTGCGGGCGGGCGTCAACTGGATCGATACGGCGCCGAGCTATGGGCAAGGCCGCTCCGAGGAAGCGCTCGGCTGGCTGCTGCCGGAACTGGCGAGCCAGCCCACGCTCTCGACCAAGATCGGCCTCGACTGCGCCGACCTCAGCGACATTGCCGGGCAGGCGCGGCGCAGCATCGAGGCCAGTCTCGCCCGCCTCGGTCGGGAGAGCGTGGACGTCATCTTCCTGCACAACAGCCTCGCGCAAGAAACCGGCGGGCGCAGCCTGTCGCTCGCCCATCTGCTGGGGCCGGGCGGTGCGGCGGAAGCGCTGGAGGGGCTGCGCGATGCGGGGCTGACCCGGTTCATCGGCATGACCGCCTCGGGCGATGCGGATTGCTGCCGCGAGGCTGTCGCGTCCGGCCGGTTCGATGCGGCGCACGTCTATTATAATATGCTCAATCCCAGTGCCGGGCGGCAGGGCATGCCGGCGCGCTGGACGGGGCACGACTTCACCGGGCTGATGGACATCTGCGCCGCGCACGGCACTGGCATTGTCGTCATCCGCGCACTGGCGGCGGGCGTGCTGGCGACGGACAGGCGCCATGGCCGCGAAGTCGTCATGACCGGGGACAGTGAGATCGCGATCGAGGAACGGCGTGCTCAGACGGCCATGGCGGCGCTGGGGCTGGATGAGAGCGGCATGACCCGGCACGGCACGCGCAGCCAGGCGGCGATCCGCTTTGTGCTCGCCCATCCGGCCATAGCCTGTACGGAAGTGGGCTTTGCCGAACTGGACCATCTCGATCAGGCCATCGAGGCGATGGAGATGGGACCGCTGCCGGACGAAGCGCTGGCGGCGCTGGAGGCCGTTTGGGAGCGGGGCTTCGATCTGGATTAGCGTCTTGGCCCTCTCTCCCAAACGGGAGAGGGTAATCGGCGTTGTCCTCCACCGCCCCATAGTGACGCTCGGCCCATTTCCGTCTAACGCGCCCGCGACATGGCTGGTGCGCTCATCATCGTCACGGCGTTCCTGACCGCTTTCCTGTCGGGCATTCTCGGCATGGCCGGCGGGCTGATCCTGATGGGCGCGCTCGCGCTGCTGCTGCCGGTCTCCGCCGCATTCGTGACGCATGGCATATTGCAGCTCGTCGCCAACGGCTGGCGCGCGGTGGTGCATCGCGAGTTCGTCGATTGGGCTATCCTGCGCAATTATGCGGTCGCGTCTTTTGTTGCAGCTGCGGTCGTTTCGCTGATCGGCTTCACGCCGTCCCGGCCGCTGCTCTTCCTGTTGCTCGGGCTGGTGCCGATGCTGGTCTGGCTCCCGCGCCATTGGGTCCGGCTCGATGCCGCGCGCACGCCGCATGCCTTGCTCTCCGGATTCCTGGTGACCAGCCTCAATCTGACCGCCGGTGTCGCCGGGCCGCTGCTCGACATCTTCTTCCTGCGTACCGCGCTGACCCGGCACCAGATCGTGGCAACCAAGGCCGCGACGCAGGTTTTCAGCCATCTCGCCAAGATCATCGTGTTCGGCGCGCCGCTGCTCGGCAGCGATACGGCGGGCATGCCGCCTGCCTGGATGTTCCTCATCGCCATTCCCGTCTCGATGATCGGAACGATGTGCGGCGGCTGGGTGCTGGACCGGATCAGCGACGTCAATTTCAAGCGCTGGACCGCCATCGTCGTGACCATCATCGGCGGCTTCTATCTGGCAAAGGCGGCACAGGCATGGATGTGACTGAAGCCTCCAGTCTCGGCGAAGCGTGCGTCGCCGTGCTGCGGTGCAGCGATGCGCGCGGCAAGGTGATGCTGGCGCGCAAGGTGGCGCGCGACTGGCGGCTCGGACGGCTGGCGCATCGCTTCGATGCCGATGTGCCGGAGCGACCGGGCCGGCCCGACGAGCCGGAACTGCTGCCGCCCAATCGCATGCCCAGCCGGCGCAAGGGCGGATCGGAACGCGGGCGCATCGCGATGATCCATGCGCTGGCGCATATCGAGTTCGTCGCGATCGACCTCGCCTTCGATCTGGTCGCGCGCTTCGGCGCCGATTTCCCGCGGGCGTTCGCGGACGACTGGCTGCGGGTCGGCGCCGATGAGGCGATGCATTTCGCACTGCTCGCGCGGCGTCTGGAGGAGATGGGCAGCCGCTACGGCGCACTGCCGGCGCATGACGGTCTGTGGGAAGCGGCGATCGAGACGGCGCATGATGTGGCGGCCCGCCTGGCCATCGTGCCCATGGTCCTGGAGGCCCGCGCGCTGGACATCACGCCGGAAACCGTCGTGCGTTTCAGGCGTTTCGACGATGAGCGGACTGCCCGGATGCTCGAACGAATCGTTGACGACGAAATTCGCCATGTCGCCGCCGGGACGAAATGGTTTTTGTGGTCGATGAATCGAACCGGCGCAAACCCGCAGAAAAGCTACCAAAATCTTGTGCGGCGGCATTTTCGCGGTGCCGTTAAGCCGCCGTTCAACGACTCGGCGCGGTCTGAGGCCGGTTTAACGCGCGATTTCTACGGCCCCCTTGCGAGTTAACCTTTTCTTCGCTCGAACAGCATCAACCGGTGCACATGTATCGGAAACAAAAAATCTTCGGGAGCTCGATCGCACGGGCTCAAGATGGGGTCCGCATGGTTCGATCGCTCGCCGTGGCCGCAAAGGCCGCAGCAAAAATTCTGGCGCTGGCCACGATCATGGTCGTTTCGCCCGCCGCCATGGCCGCCGAGTCAGGCGCTTCCAACGACGCGCAATTCTCCTCGCTGTTCGCTGCCTGGGTGCAGATGGAAGCCGCGACCGAGCAGAGCGTGACGAAGACGAGGGCCTCCATTCCTTCGCGCGAGCCGGTCGAGAACATCTCGCTGACGTCCAGCTTCGGTAACCGCTCCGACCCGTTCAACGGCCGTCGCCGCATGCATCAGGGCATCGACATTCCCGGCCCGATCGGTACGCCGATCTATGCCACCGCCGATGGCGTGGTGCAGCGCGCGGAATGGGCGAATGGCTATGGCAATCTCGTCGAGATCAACCACGGCAATGGTCTCGAGACGCGCTACGGCCACATGTCCAAGCTGATCGCACAGCCCAATGAGCGCGTTCGTCGCGGCCAGCTCATCGGCCTGATGGGTTCGACCGGCCGTTCGACCGGCAGCCACCTCCATTATGAAGTGCGCATCGCCGGCGCGGCCGTGAACCCGATGCCCTATATCGAGGGCACGAACTACGAGCTGGCCCTGGCCCAAGCCAAGGCGCACAACGAGCAGCAGATCGCCATGGGTGGTCCGGAAGCCCGCAAGAGCACGGACAACAAGGGCAAGTAAGTCCGCCGCCCTCCCGAGGGACCGGCAAGAAGCAAGCGCTCGGATGCTCCGGGCGCTTTTTTCTTTGCGCGGCCGACCGGGATCAGCGCCAAGGCGACTGCGGACAGGCCGGCTTGTCGTTCCGGACCACAGGCCCTATCTTGGCGCCATGGACATCGCCCTATCTTCGTCCGCCGCCGCTCGTGTCGCCTGGATCGCCCAGCGGCAGAGCAAGCCGGCCATCCTGCGCCTCGCGGTGGAAGGCGGCGGCTGCTCGGGCTTCCAGTATCGTTTCGGCCTCGCCGATGCGCCGGACGCCGACGATCTCGTCGTCGAGACGGACGGCGTGCAACTCGTCGTGGATTCGATGAGCCTCGATCTGGTGCGCGGCGCCACGGTCGATTTCATCGACAATCTCGGCGGCGCCTCGTTCAAGGTCGAGAATCCCAATGCGACAGCGGGCTGCGGCTGCGGCACGAGCTTTTCCGTCTAGCTAATCGCGCATCCGACCGGGTAAGAGCCGGGGATGCGCATCGCCACCTACAATATCAACGGCATCAAGGCGCGCCTGCCGCGCCTGATCGAATGGCTGACCGAGACGCAGCCGGACGTCGCCTGCCTGCAGGAAATCAAGACGCAGGACGAGGGCTTTCCGATCAAGGATATCGAGGAGGCGGGCTATGGCGCGATCTGGCACGGGCAGAAGGGCTTCAACGGCGTCGCCATCCTCGCCAGGGGCGCGACCCCGGCCGAAGTGACGCGGAGCCTAGCGGGCGAGCCGGAGGACGAGCATAGCCGCTATATCGAGGCCGATGTGAACGGCGTGCGGGTCGCGTCCATCTATCTGCCGAACGGCAATCCGGTGCCCGGCCCGAAATTCGACTACAAGATCCGCTGGATGGCGCGGCTGCGCGCGCGCGCGGCGCAGATCTGGGCGGAGGAAGTGCCGGCGGTGCTGGCCGGAGACTATAATGTCATCCCGTTCGACCGCGACGTCTGGAAGCCGGCGGCGATGGCGAGCGACGCGCTGATGCAGCCGGAAAGCCGCTCGGCCTACAAGACGCTGCTGGGCGATGGCTGGACCGATGCGCTGGCCTCGCGCCATCCCAATGGCGGCGTGTGGACCTATTGGGACTATCAGATGAATGCCTGGCCGCGCGACGCGGGCTTCCGCATCGACCATCTGCTGCTCTCGCCCGCCGCCGCCGATCGGCTGATCGAGGCGCAGGTCGACAAGGAGCATCGCGGCCGGGAGAAGGCCAGCGACCATGCGCCGACATGGGTGCGGCTGAAGGGTTGAGAGGGGTCAGGCCTCCGGATTGAGGCCAGACCCCTCACCGGGCCGCTCCTACTTGCCGAGCGCGGCGGCGATGACATCCGACATGGAGGTGGTCGGTCTGCCGATCAGCGTCTCGAGCGTCCGGCTGTCGTCGAACAAGCCGCCTTCGCTGGCGCCGAGGTCCGATTTGGCGAGGAGGCCCGCGATGAAATCGGGCAGGCCGGCCTCGATCAGCGCCTTGCTATAGTCTTCCGGGCTCAGATTGATCGCCGGGACCGACTTGCCGCTCTGGCGGGAAAGATCGGCCGCCAGCTCGGCCATCGTGAAGCTGGTGCTGCCGGCCAGCTCGTACACCTTGCCCGACTGGTCCTCCGCCGAAGTCAGCACGGCGACTGCGCCTTGCGCGAAGTCGGCCCGCGTCGCGGCGGAAATGCGGCCGTCGCCCGCGCAATGGGCGAGCGCGCCATGTTCCAGCGCGGCAGTCAGCCGGAAGACGTAATTCTCGCAATACCAGCCGTTGCGCAGCAGGACATAAGGCACGCCGGCCTCGGCCAGCACGGCCTCGGTCGCCTTGTGCTCGGCGGCGATCGCAAGGCTCGTCTCGCCGGCGCGCAACACGCTCGTATAAGCGATGAGCCCGACGCCCGCTGCCTTGGCCGCCTCGATCACCGCCTTGTGCTGCGGCACGCGCTGACCCACCGCATTGCCCGAGATCAGCAGCAGCTTGTCCACGCCCTGAAGAGCGGGCGCCAGCGTTTCCGGCCGGTCATAGTCGAGTTCGCGGACCACCGCGGCCATCGCGGCGAGCGGCGCGGCTTTGTCGCTGTCGCGCGCTCCGGCCACGACCTTGATCCCGGGATGGTCTTTCAGGAGACGCTCAACGACGATCTTGCCGAGTTCACCGGTCGCGCCGGTGACAGCGATAGTAGGCATGTTCATTTCTCCGCTTGGTTCTGCTATGAGTGCTGGTCTCATATGGTAACCAGTGCCGATCGAAAAGTAGGGAGCTTGACGTAACCATGGGACCGGCCACGACCAGATTGACCAGGATCCTCTCCGGGGAGATGTCCTGGCCCGAGGCCTCGCAGCCGCAGGACGGCGGCGCCTTCGCGGCCTGCCCGGTCCGCGACGTGATCGACCGGCTGCTCGGCAAATGGACGATCCTGCTGCTGCTCGTGCTGCGCGACCGGCCACGCCGCTTCGGCGAGCTGTCGCGGCTGGTTCCCGACATTTCGCGGCGAATGCTCTCGCAGTCCCTGCGCGAGCTGGAACGGGACGGGATGGTGTCGCGCCATATATTGAGCGCACGGCCGCCGGCAGTCGAGTATCGCCTGACGTCGCTCGGGCAATCCGCGCAGGCGCCCCTGATCGCGCTGCTCGATTGGGCGGCGGACGCGCACGGCCCGATCCGGGAAGCGCGCACGGCTTTCGATGAGATGGCCTGAATCTTCGTTCACTTCACGGGCGGAGCGACGGCGGCCTCTTGCCCGTATTGCTGCGCGAGAGCGGCGGCGACGCGGCCGATGAGCGCGATCGGGACCGTCTCCTTCAGCGGGAAGATCAGATTGTCCTTGGGGCCGCGCCAGGAGGAGAGCTCGTAGAGCAGCGCATCGTCATGCACGGGAGGATAGACGCCGATATGCTTCTTGAAGGCCGCGAAATAGAAGAAGACGCGGTTCTTGCCGGTGCCGGTACGATAGGCGGGCATCTGGTAGCTGATGCAACGCTGGGCGGTCGGAACGACGCGCTCGACCTCCGCCTGGATGGCTTCGAGCAGCGGGCGCACCTCGGCGGGCACCGTGGTGAAATAGTCGTCATGGGTCGCATGGGCCATGGCGTTTTCCTTCAGTTCACTGGCGCGCGGCGGCGGTAGCTCAGGGCCTCTGCGACATGGACGCGGCCGACAGTCTCCGCCTCGGCCAGATCGGCGATGGTGCGGGCGACGCGCAGGACGCGGGTGTAGCCGCGGGCACTGAGTTTCATGGCGGCGGCGGCCTGGGCGAGGAGATCGCGGCCGGGCGTGTCTGGCGTGGCGATGTCCTCGAGGGCCTTGCCGTCGAGCTCGGCATTGGTGCGCGCGCCGCCGGTCTCGGGCGCGCGGGCGGTCTGGCGGGCGCGGGCGGCGGCGACGCGGGCGGCGACCTGCGCCGTGCCTTCGCTAGGCGGGGGCAGGACGAGATCGGCGGCGGTGACGGCGGCGACCTCGACATGGAGATCGATGCGATCGAGCAGCGGCCCGGAAAGCTTGGCCTGATAATCGAGCGCGCAGCGTGGGGCGCGGGAGCAGGCGAGGCTGGGATCGGCGAGATGGCCGCAGCGGCAGGGGTTCATCGCCGCGACGAGCTGGACGCGGGCCGGGAAAGTCACATGCGCATTGGCACGCGCGACGCTGACCTCGCCGGTTTCGAGCGGCTGGCGCAGGCTGTCCAGCACGGCGCGCTGGAACTCGGGCAGCTCGTCGAGGAAGAGCACGCCGAGATGAGCGAGGCTGACTTCGCCGGGTTTGACCTTGAGGCCGCCGCCGACGAGCGCGGCCATCGAGGCGCTGTGATGCGGGGCGCGATAGGGGCGGGTCTGGCTGATCCGGCCGCCCGAGAGCGTGCCCGCGACCGAGGCGACCATCGAGACTTCGAGCGCCTCCGGCATTATGTAGCAAACGCACCAAAGGGGCGCGGCTTAGCCGCGAAGGCGCGTGATTAGCGCGCTCGCATCAGTCTTGATGCTCGTAGTCGGCATTTTCAACAGCCTTGAGGGTCGTACTCGGCCCGTCTCCGATTTCACGGCAGAAGGACGTTCTGCGCACATAGTTTCCACTCGCCTGCCTGTAATCAACCCAGCCCATAATGTAATAGCGAGGACCATAGGAATACCCATCTTGATTATTTATCTCGATGAATTCGCGGGCAATGAAGTGGAACTTCATCCAGTCGCCGGAATTCATTTTAGCCCCCCTTGGCCTCACTCTGCTGGATTTAGGTTGCGCTCTCAGAGGGAGAATGTTCCCGGCGTAGGTTCGATATTTTCCTTCATATGGCGGGATGGCTGGAAGTGGCCCTTTGATGCAATAAATCCAGCACCCAGCAGCATGAAATATGGCATCGCTCCCGCCAATGTTCGTTGCCGTAAAGCTCCCGTAGATACCTCTCTCACATTGTTTGAAATCGACACGCCTAATAACGATTCTCGGGCGGTGCTCGGCCATCAGCGCATCTTGGCCGATCTTGTTGGCCTCCCTCGTAGCTTGGAAGGTTGTGTAAACAAGATAAACGCCGACGACACTCAAGCACATGCCGATCACAGCGGCGGCGCCCATTATGTAAGCCCAAAGGGCGGATCGTTTTTGAGCTACCAAATCCTGTTCGTCGCGCTCATTTGCGCGGCGTTCGTGGCTAGCATCGTTCACGCATTGAGCCTGTTGGACAGGGGTCATGCGGACACAGGTCTCGGTTATCTTCTTGTAGGTATCAGCGGAATATTCTGTAGTCTGATAATCGGCTTGCCGTCGATATTCGGCGGACTCTGAAAGCCCGAAGCCGATGAAGCCAACCGACAGTAGGACAGATATTGCAATGCCCGCTGTCAGGCCAGGCTTAAGCTGCTTACGCCTATCGCTTCGAGACATTGGATCAAGAATACCGCTGTGAATTTTCCCCGGCTCAGCTTGTTCCTGATATTCGGCTCAGAGTCCACTACGCCGATAGCAGCGAGCTTATCGACGAGCTGCGCATAGCTCACATTCCGGCGCTTTAGTTCGGCCTTGAGTAGGCCCTTAACGCGGGCCTCCCATTCGGCATTGTCAGCCATTCCCAAACGCTCCGTACAACAGGAAGCCGATGACGGCGTATCCGGCTACGGCGAACGCTACGGTTCTAATTTGCCTGACTGTCGGCATGTTGCATCCTCTATGATGTTAATGTCATCATATTCGATACGAATGCCATTGACAACAGTGCAGATATGTCATTATATGCGATGCATAGGCACCGCAAACGATGGCGCAACACTTCCTCCTATCGGCTAAAGCCCGCACGATCAGCCTCAAGGCTGTTTTCAGCATGGGCGAAGACAAGGCCTACGAGACGTTCCGCGCCATGCGTTGGCCCGAGACGGACGGCGAGGCTGTGTGCCCGCGCTGTGGCTGCGTCGAGAGCTACGACATTCCCACGCGCCGCAAGTTCAAGTGCGTTGCCTGCCATCACCAGTTCTCGGTGACGAGCGGCACGATCTTCGCCTCGCGCAAGATGAGCTTCACGGACCTTCTCGCCGCTATCGTGATCTTCGTGAACGGCGCGAAGGGCGTTGCCGCGCTTCAACTGAGCCGCGATCTCGCTGTCCAGTACAAGACGGCCTTCGTTCTCACGCACAAGCTGCGCGAGGCGATGGCGCGCGAGCAAATGGGCCGCACGCTCAACAACACGGTCGAGATCGACGGCGCATATTTTGGCGGTTACGCCAAGCCGGAAAACCGCAAGGAAGATCGCAAGGACCGTCGTCTCTCAGAGAACCGCACCGGCAAGCGCCAGTGCGTCGTCATCATGCGCGAGCGCGGCGGCAAGTCGCTTTCGTTCATCGTGCGCAACGAAGGCGACGCCGTCCCCTATGTCCGCGATCATGTCGGCACGCTCGCTACGATCCACGCCGACGAAGGCACGGGCTGGGATGCGCTGCATGCCGGTTGGGATGCGAAGCGCGTCAATCACTCGGTTGCGTTTTCTGACGAGGGCGCCTGCACCAACCAGGCGGAAAGCTACTTCTCGCGCCTGCGCCGCATGGAAGTCGGCACGCATCATCATATCGCTGGCCCGTATCTCGGCCAGTATGCCCGTGAGGCTTCGTGGCGCGAAGATAACCGCCGCGTCGATAACGGTATGCAGGCTGCGATGGTGCTGGATGCCGGTTTGGCGAGCCGCGTTAGCCGGAACTGGAAAGGGTATTGGCAGCGGGCGGCGTGAACAAACGGCGAATATTAACGATACGGCCGCTTTAAAGGAAACTGTCAGCTTCAGAATGCCCCATAAATTGCCGCCAGAAGCCCGCTGGAGCGATTTGTGGGGCACGGGGTTGTCCCGACACCATATTGACGGCGCCGTCAATTCTGCGCCATCTGAGGGCATTTTGGCTTGTATTGATTTCCGATTCAGCCCATAACGACAAAGACCCGAAGCGCGCTAACGCTCCGGGCCAATGTTGAACCGCGGGAATAGCGCGGTTGATTTCTAGCTAGGCCACCATTTTGGTGGGTTTAGTGTCGTAAGTCAACCCGCTTCACCGCCCGAATAGGGCTTTGAATCGATGACTACTACCTCTCACACAATCCTCTGCGGCTCCTGCAAGTGCGCGGTGCAGAGCGTTCCCAATCCGAAAGCTCACGATAAGGTCACCTGTCCTAGGTGCAACCGTAGCGACCGCTTCGATGCAGTCATGCGGGTCGTCAAGGAGCACGTCACCCACAGCACGGCACGCGCTCTCCACGAAGGCATGGCCAAGGCCGTGCGTGGCAGCAAGTTCCTCAAGCTGACGTCTAACGGCCCGGGCTATCGCTCGTTCCGGTGGATCGCCAGCGGTTATGGGAGTTAAGGACATGGCGCAGTTCCTCATCACCTACGACAACAAGCCCCCGCGTGACTACCGGCGCCTATATCAACTCATGGCGGGCTGGAAGGCCGTGCGTATGGCTGACTCGGTTTGGCTGGCAAATTTAGTCGGCCCGGCTCCAGTCGTTCGCGACGTTGTCCAAAATACTCTGCAGCGAAACGATAACGTGGCCGTCGTCGAATTGAAGCAGGGCGCGGACTGGGCAGTCAGCAATGCAACCCCGGTTGCAGCACGTATATGGCTGTCGAGTTACGTAACGCCAAGCCAAGCAGCCGCCTAACCACGGGGCCGCATTGAGCGGCCCCGTGCACTTCCCGATCATCGCACAACCTCCCACTGCAACCACAGCCCGGTGTCTTCCACAGACCGCACCAGCCCCTTATCCCGCTTGTCTCGCAGCACATGCCCGACACGGCGCGTCATCACGTCTAGAATGCCCTTGTCATGCTCTAGGCCGCGTTGCTGGACGATCATGGCGGCAATCTCGCGTGTGGACAGTGGACCCTTGGCAACGCGCAGGATGGACAGCACAGCGCGGCTCATCTCCCCTCGCTTGCTCCATGACTTGGGCGGCATGAACACCTTGGGCAAGATGCTCTCCTGCACGAAGTCGGGCGCGAACAGCCGTATCGTGGCGTCCACATGCTCTAGGTCTGTGCTGAGTTGCTGTAGCCGCGCATGGCAGCGGGCTATCTCGTCGGTCATGTCGGCGCGCTTCCGTTTGAGCGCTTCAAGGGCGTAGTCAGTCATTGCGGGAATCTAGCGGATTTGCTAGGTTACGGGCAGTTAGAGGCTGGTGCGTTTGCTACATAATGCCGAGCGCCTCGGCGGGCGTCAGCGGCGGGAGAATACCGGGCAGGCAGCTGGCCATCAGCGACTTGCCGGCGCCGGGAGGCCCGGCCATCAGCAGATTGTGCCCGCCAGCCGCCGCAATCTCCAGCGCGCGCTTGGCGGTCTCCTGTCCTTTGACCTGGCGCAGATCGGGACCGATCTGCACGGGCTCGGCCTCGCCGGCCTGCGGGCGCGGGAGGATGTTGCTGCCCTTCAGATGATTGATGAGGCTAAGCAGATCAGGCGCGGCGAGGACGCCTTCGGAGCCTGCCCAGGCGGCTTCGGCGCCCTGCGCGGCCGGGCAGATCAGGGTAAGGTTTTGCTGGGTGGCGTGAAGGGCTGCGAGCAGCACGCCGGGGATGGGCGCGATGCGCCCGTCGAGGCCGAGCTCGCCGACGACGAGATGTTCGGCGAGGTCTTCCGCATCGACCACGCCCATCGCGGCGAGCAGCGCCAGCGCGATCGGGAGATCATAATGCGAGCCTTCCTTGGGCAGGTCGGCCGGCGAGAGATTGACGGTGATGCGCTTGGGCGGGAGCGAGAGGCCGATCGCGGCGATGGCATTGCGCACGCGCTCGCGGGATTCGGCGACCGCCTTGTCGGCGAGACCGACGACGATGAAGTTTGGCAGACCGGAGACGAGGCGGCATTGCACTTCGACCGGGCGGGCTTCGAGGCCGAGAAAGGCGGTTGTCGCGACGGTCCCGATCACGGCTGCTTGTTCCCCCTTTGTCCCATATGCTGGGGAGCGGGCGTGGAGTCGAGGGGAATCTTCAGGTTCCTCCCCGGAATGGAGAGGGGGACCGTTCGCGATCAGTCCTTCACGACCACCTTTTCCGGAAGCTCGAACAGGTCAGGAAAGGCCGCGATCAGCGTCGGATCGCCTTCCACGCTCAGCAGCCCTTCGGCTTCCAGCGCGGGGATCGGCACTTCGCCGTGGACGAAGGCGCCGAGGCCGGGAGCGGTGCCGGAGAAGGTGAAGGCCGCGTCCTTCGGCTCCTCGCGCGTGATGACGATCTCGCCCTTGCGGACATGGCCGCGGAAGGCGAGCGCGCCGAAGCGGAAGCCGACGATGAAATCGAGATCGCCCACGCGCTCGGGCACGATCAGCGTGCGTAGCGAGAGCATCATCGACACCGGGCTGATCGGCAGGTTGGGATTATGCGCGGGAGACGCGGCGGCCCAGCGGCCCAACTCCTTGACGATGATCTCCGCGCGATAGCCCCAGGGGGTCAGTCCATAGACCTGAACGTTGGCCGGCGGCGGCAGGGTCGTCCTGGTGACGATGCCGCGTGCTTCGAGCTCCTGCAGGCGCTGGGTCAGCACATTAGCGCTGATGCCGGGCAGATCGCTCCGCAAGTCACCGAAACGTCGCGGGCCGAGCATAAGCTCGCGGACGACGAAGAGTGCCCATCTTTCGCCAAGCAATTCAAGGCCATGAGCCATACCGCAAGCGTCATCGAAGCGGCGGCTGTCGCTTCCCTTCATCTCCATTTTGGACCGGTTGGTTGCTTTTTCTAACTTCATAGTTGCAATATGTAACTCATCAAGCCACGATTGTCAAGGTTGAGCCGATTCGCTCGGCGCGAGTTCGAGAGGAGTGCGTGATGGACAAGATGATCTTCGTGAACCTGCCGGTGACCGACCTGGCGAAGTCAATCGCCTTTTACGAGGCGTTGGGCGCGACCGCCGATCCGGTATTCCGCGAGGAAGGCACGACGCAGATGATGCATGTGTCGCCGACGATCTGCGTGATGCTGCTGACGCATGCACGGTTCAGCGGCTTCACCGACCGCAAGATCCCCAATGCGCATGAGACGGCGCAGGTGCTGCTTTGCCTCTCCGAGGAGAGCCGCGAGGTGGTCGATGCGCAGACCGAGAAAGCGGCCGCCAGTGGGGGCGTGGCCGATCCCAATCCCAAGCAGGATCATGGCTTCATGTACGGCCGCAGCTATGCCGATCCCGATGGTCATATCTGGGAAGTGGTGTGGATGGACATGGACGCGGCCATGTCCGGCGGTGTCGAGGCCGCGACGGCCTGAGCCTGACGAACCGGGGAGACGCGCCATGTCATTCCAGGCCTATCTGGACACTATCCAGGCCAAGACCGGCCAGACGCCGGATGACTTCCGTGCCTATGCCGTGTGGCAGGGCTATGTGGATGACGGCACGCTGCGACCGGACGTGAAGGCCGGGACGATCGTCGCCGACCTGAAGCGCGATTTCGGCCTCGGTCATGGCCATGCGATGGCGATTTATGCCCTGCTGAAGGGGATGAAGTCAGAGGCCGTCTAGGACTAGCCCCTCTCCTTCAGGGGAGGGGTTGGGGTGGGGCTGGGCGGTCCGATTGTTCGCTTCGCGAGCGATGCTGGCGCATCGCCACCACCCCAACCCCTCCTCTGAAGAGGAGGGGCTAAGAGTTAGAACCGACCTTATCCAAGGAGGATCAGATGCCACAGAGAGACGATGCCGCCATCGAGGTGACGGCGTTCGAATGGGTGCCGGATTTCGCGCGGGGCCATGTCCGCGATCTGCGGGTCCGCTGGGCGCTTGAGGAAATCGGACTGGACTATCGCACGCGCCTCATCAGCGCGATGGATCGCCCGGCCTACTATTTCGGCGAGCAGCCTTATGGGCAGGTGCCCTATTACAAGGAAGGCGATGTCGAGATTTTCGAGAGCGGCGCGATCGTGCTGCACATCGCCGAAAAGGACGAGCGGCTGCTGCCGCGCGATCCGGTCGGCCGCGCCCGTGCCCAGACCTGGCTCATCTCCGCGCTGAACAGCATGGAGCCGTACATCATGAACATGGTGACGATCGATACCTTCTGCGCGGGGCAGGAATGGGCGACGCTGCGTCGGCCCGCGCAGGTCGACATGATGGAGCGCCGTCTCCAGCACCTCTCGACCGCGCTCGGTGACAAGAACTGGCTGGAGGACCGCTTCACCGTGGGCGACCTCATGATGGTCGAGGCGCTGCGGAACCTTTCGGCCGATCAGTTGTCGATACCCCGGAACCTCATCGATTATTGCGCGCGGGGCGAGGCCCGTCCCGCATTCCAGGCCGCGCTTGCCGCGCAGATGGCCGATTTCAAGCCAGCCGAAGAAGGAGTGCCAGCATGACCTATGTCGATGGATTTCTCTGCCCCGTGAAGCCGGGCCGCAAAGCCGACTATCTCGAAATGGCCAAGATGGCGGCCCCATTGTTCATCGAATATGGCGCGACCCGCGTGGTCGAGACGTGGAACGACGATCTCATGGTCGGCAAGACCAACGATTTCCGCACCGCCGTCATCGCCGAGGAAGGCGAGGACGTGGTGTTCTCCTGGATCGAGTGGCCGGACAAGGCGACGCGCGACAAGGGCTGGGAAACCATGATGAAGGACGAGCGCATGAAGGGACCGGAGGACAATCCCATGGCCGGCGCGCGGATGATCTATGGCGGGTATTCGGTGATTCTCGATCAGAGTGCCTGATATGCTGTTCCCCGGCGAAGGCCGGGGTCCAGTCTCGGCGCGGAGCGCCGACACGCCGCCGCGTGATCATGAGTGAGGTCTGGACCCCCGCCTTCGCGGGGGAACAGGAACGAGGGGCATCTTCCGTCAAGGAGAGGATCAATGCCTTATATCGACGGTTTCGTTCTGGCCGTGCCCACGGCCGACAAGCAGAAGTTCATCGACCATGCCAACAAGGGTGACAGTGTGTTCATGGATCTGGGCGCGACCCGCATCCTGGAATGCTGGGGCGATGACGTGCCCGACGGCAAGCAGACCGATTTCCGCATGGCCGTGAAGGCCAGAGACGACGAGACCGTCTGCTTCTCCTGGGTCGAGTGGCCCGACAAGGCGACGCGCGATGCGGCCATGGGCAGGATCGAGGATCTGATGAAGACCGACGACCGGATGAACCCGGAGAAGAATCCGATGCCGTTCGACGGCCAGCGGATGATCTTCGGCGGCTTCTCGCCGATCGTCCATCTGGGAGAGAGATGATGCCCAACAAGCAGGGCGAGTATATCTGGTACGAGCTGATGACGCCCGACATTGAGGGCGCGCGCGCCTTCTATGCGGCGGTGGTCGGCTGGAAGATCGGCGACAAGAGTGACATGCCGGGCATGGACTATCGCATGATCAACGCGCCGGACGCGATGGTCGGCGGGATCATGCCTCTCAATCAGGACATGATCGACGGCGGCGGGTTTCCGATCTGGATCGGCTATGTGGGCGTCAATGACGTCGATGCGACGGCGGCGGCGATCAAGGCGAAGGGTGGCACTATCCACCTGCCTCCGTTCGACATTCCCGGCGTCGGCCGGCTCGCCATGGCGAGCGATCCGCAAGGCGCGCCCTTCTATGTGATGCGCGGCGCCGTCGAGGACGGCACGAGTACGGCCTTCGCGGTCGAGGCGGACGGCCATTGCGAATGGAACGAGCTCTCGACCACGGACCAGAAGGCCGCGCACGACTTTTACGAGAGCCTGTTCGGCTGGACCAATGCCGAGTCCATGCCGATGGGGGCGATGGGCGACTATCGCTTCCTCTATGTCGATGATCTGCGCATCGGCGCGACCGTCGAGCAGAAGGACCGCCCCGCGCTCTGGCGCCACTATTTCCACGTGCCTTCGATCGCCAAGTCGGCCGAGGCCGTGAAGGCAGGCGGCGGCAGCATCGACATGGGGCCGCACGAGGTTCCGGGCGGCGGACATATCATCATCGGCACCGACCCGCAGGGCGCGCAGTTCGCGCTGTCCGGGCCGCTTTGAGGAGAAACATCATGAGCAATCCGATCACCACATGCCTGTGGTTCGACGGCACGGCCGAGGAGGCCGCCGCCTTCTATGTGACGCTGATGCCCGACAGCCATGTCGACAAGACCATGCGCGCGCCGTCCGACAATCCCTCGACCAGCGAGGGCGCGGTGCTGGTCGTCGAGTTCACGCTGGGCGGGCAGAAATTCATCGGCCTCAATGGCGGCCCGATGTTCAAGCATAGCGAGGCGGTGAGCTTCCAGATCCATACCGACGATCAGGCGCATACCGACCGGCTGTGGGACGCGATCGTCTCCAACGGCGGCGAGGAGAGCCAGTGCGGCTGGTGCAAGGATCGCTGGGGCGTCAGCTGGCAGATCACGCCGAAGCGTCTGACGCAGCTGGTCGCCGATCCCGATCCCGAGGTGGCGCGGCGCGCTTTCGAGGCGATGATGACGATGCGCAAGATCGATATTGCCGCGCTCGAAGCAGCCGTGGCGGCGCAGCCGGCATGAGCTACACGCTCTACGCGCATCCCTTCTCCAGCTATTGCTGGAAGGCCTATATCGCGCTCTACGAGAAGGAGCTCCCGTTCGAGCACCGGATCGTGGAGAGCGCGGAGGCGATGGCGGACCTGCGCAAGCACTGGTCGCTCGGCAAATTCCCGGTGCTGGAAGACGAGGGCGTGCCGGTCTTCGAATCCACGACGATCATCGAATATCTGGACCTGCGGCATTATGAGCGCGCGCCACTGTTGCCGGCCAACGCGGTCGACGCGCTGGATGTGCGGTTCATGGACCGGATCTTCGACAATCATGTGATGACGCCGATGAACGCGATCGTGCAGGAATATCTGATCAACCGCGAGGCGCCCGATCAGAGCCGGATCGAGAAAGGCGAGGCCGCGCTGGACGCGATCTACGCCTGGCTGGAGGTTCGGCTGGCTGGGCGGAGTTGGGCTTGCAGTCATGGCTTCTCGATGGCCGATGTGGCGGCGGCGCCGTCCTTGTTCTATGCTGACTGGGTGCGGCCCATCCCGGAGACGATGCCGACGCTCAAGGCGTATCGGGCGCGGCTCAACGAACGGCCTTCGGTGGCGCGCTGCATCGAGAATGCGCGGCCCTATCGCGGCTATTTTCCGCCGGGCGCGCCGGACCGCGACTGATCGCGGAACGAGGGGGACGGGCATGATGGGGCGCTATTTCTGGAAAGCCTGGCTGCTCGCCGGCACGCTGGACATCATCTATGCGGGTGTGCTGTCGGTCTGGTTCGGCGGGACGGTGGGCAGCATGCTGCTCTCGGTCGCATCCGGTCCGTTTGGCAACGGGGTGGCGGACTCGGGCATCGCGGGACAAGCCGCTGGCTTCTGCGTCCATTTCGCGATCATGGCAGTGATGGTCGCCGTCTATGGCGTGCTGGCGCAGCGGCCGCCGCTTTCCACCATGTCGCCCTGGCTCGCGGGCGCGCTCTATGGGCTGGCGCTGTATGGAGTCATGTACTGGATCGTGCTGCCGCTGCGCTTCCCCACGGTGCATCCGATCACCGAGCCGGCGCGCGTGGCGCGAGCGCTCTTCCCGCACATCGCGCTAGTCGGCTGGCCGATCGCGCTGATTGCCCGGCGGGTGTTCGGGCCCCGGCCGGCCTAGTTTGCCTCCGCCATCGCCGGCTGGAGCAGCGCTTCGATCTCGTCGGTCGACATGACGTCGGCGAAGAGGAACATCATGTTGTTGAGCGTCGCATTATGCTCGGCATCGCTGAGCGCGGCATTGGCGTCGGTGGCGAAGATCACCTTGTAGTTGAGCTGCATCGCGTCGCGCGCCGTCGATTCGCAGCAGCAATTGGTGAGCGTACCGCTGATGATCAGCGTGTCGATGCCGCGGGCGCGCAGCTCGGTGTCGAGATCGCAGGTGCCGGGGATGAAGGCGCCGAAGCGCTTCTTCTCGATCGTGCGGTCGGCAGCGCTGTCGATATCGAGCGCGGGCCAGAGCTGCCAATGATGCGCCCCGGGCGTGAAGGCGTCCTGATGGCCCTTCGCAATGTCCTGCGTGAAGCGGCCATAGAAGGTGGACCAGCTGTCCAGATCGCCGATCGGCGTGGTGAACTGAACGAAGTAATTGGCGCCGCCGGCCGTGCGGATGGCCTGGCTGATCCGGTTCACATTGGGCACGATCTCGCGCGCGATCGGTACCTCGACCGGCGCGCCCTGCTCGACGAAGCCGTTCTGCATGTCGACGATGATGTGCGCGGTGCGGGCGGGATCGAGGGTCTCGAGGACATGAAGCCGTCCGCCGCGCGCCTGCGTGAGCCGCGCCACCAGATCGGGATCGAGTTGGATCTTGTGCATGAGACTCCCTCCTCTACTGCAAGGTACCCTTCGCCTCGGCTTGAAGCAACATAAGCCCCTGCCACTGCCCCTGAATGGGAGGGGCTTATGTGGAGCGTGGGAGGGAAAATCGCTTCTGGCCATGCTAGAGCCGCTGCATGACAGGACGATCGCGCGGGCGGCCGCGCCATGACGATGTGCTGACGCCCGCCGAGTGGAAGACGGTGGAGTTGCTGCGCCATGGCATGCCGGTCCGCGTAGTGGCGCAGCGGCGCGGCATCTCGGTGGATGCGGTGCGCTTCCACATCGCCAATGCTGTCGACAAGCTCGGCCTTTCCGGGCTGCGGGACCTGCGCCGCTGGCAGGGCGTCGCCGGGCACAGCGCGCTCAAGCGGAGAAGGACCAAGGGTATGACGCAGGCATCGACGCAGACGCTGGCGCTGGGCATGATCGGACAGATTTCGCGTTCGGTGAGCGACATCGAGGCGGCGGTTGCCTGGTATCGTGACGTGCTGGGCCTCACCCATCTCTTCACCGCGGGCACGCTCGCTTTCTTCGATTGCGGCGGCACGCGACTCTATCTCGATCAGGGCGACGTGAAGACCGAATCCGTGCTCTATTTCCGCGTAGAGGACATTCATGGCGCGCATGAGGCACTCGTCGCGCGCGGCGCGGTCAGCGTTGCCGTCCCGCACATGATCCATCGCCATCCGAACGGCATGGAGGAATGGATGGCCTTCTTCGCCGATCCCGACGCAGGGGCCGTGAGCGATCCGCATGGGCGGCTGATCGCCATCATGGCGCAAGCGATGCCGGACAATTGATATCCTCAACCAAGCCCCGTTCCATTCTTACCACAACAGACTACAAGGGTAGGATTCGAGGGGCAGGGTTACGGAGGAGTCATGGCAGCCGACAACGGCGCGAAGAAGACTACCGATCGGCAGGAGGGACGTATCGGGGATTTCGAGGACTGGGCCGATCATTATAATGACTTCTATCCGGCCGGAAAGCGCCTGGACCGCGAATATCGCCTCTCGCGTCTGTTGGTCATGGCCGGCCGCTCCTGGACGACGCATATCGACAATCGCCTGCGCGCCGAAACAGGGCAGAGCCGCGCGCGCTGGCAGGCGCTCTTCACCATCGCCTTCGGCCCGCAGCCAGTGACGCTGACCGATCTCGGCCAGCGCCTGTTCGTGCAATGGCCGACGCTGGTGCGCGTCATCGAGGGACTCGCCACCGACGGCCTCATCAAGCGCATCGACAATCCGCGCGACGGCCGCTCCAAGCTCGTCTCGCTGACGCCGGAGGGGCTCGCGGTCGTCAAGAAGATCCAGCCCATCCTCGACGAGGAGCGGCGCGTCATGCTCTCGGATCTCGACGACAAGGATCTCGAAGTCTGCGCCGAATTGCTGCACCGGATGTTCGGGCGGGTGGCGCGAGTCTGAGGTCCGGGTGAAGCGGGCACGCATCGGCGCACGGTTGCGAGGCGGGCGCGGCCAGCGAGCGTCCCGACCCGGTATATCTCAACGTTCCGTCCGAGCCGAACGGTTCGCCCCAAAAGGGTTGAATAAAAATATCTACAATGATAGGTATAGGCTTCGCATGACGATGTGCGTGGCCTCCATGCGGCTGCGCGCGAACTGACGAGAGGCTGCCCAATGCTGCACGTCGAGCCGACATCGGCCCGCTCAGGCGCGGTGCTGTCCGGTTTCGACACGGCGTCGGTCGCCATCTGCAATGCCCTTCCGGTCGCACGGCATCTGCCGGGTATTGCTGCCATCCGCGAAGCAACCGCGGATCACTGAACGCTCGTCGCTCCCTCCAGCGACGACAGACTATGCCCCCTGCTCCATCCCCCCGGAGCAGGGGGCGTTTTTTCGTGATGGCGCTTCGCTGCGCGGCCGGGCATGTCTGCGCGATGCCCACCATCGCCCTGCTGCTCGCGTCGAATGTCCTCATGACCATTGCCTGGTACTGGCATCTGAAAGGCGGCATGACGAAGCCGCTGATCGTGGTCATCCTGATCAGCTGGGGTATCGCCTTCTTCGAATATTGCTTTGCCGTGCCCGCCAACCGGCTCGGCTATGCCAGTGGCTGGAGCGCGGGCCAGCTCAAGATCGCGCAGGAAGTGATCGCGCTGCTGGTGTTCGGCGTGTTCATGGTGACGTTCCTGGGCGAGCCGCTGCATTGGCGGCATCTTGGCGCCTTTCTGTGCCTGATGGGTGCGGTGGCGTTTCTGTTCTGGGGGCGGGGCTAGACGGAACAACGAGATATTACCCGGATAATATTGACGACCCAATTCAGCCCGGATAGAACTCCCGACGGAAAGGGAGTGTCATGACGATCGATCAGCAGCGAAAGCGCCGCCTCGCAAGCTTCATCCGCGAGGTCTGGGACGAAGGGGATACCGATGCGGCCGATGCCTATCTGGCGGAGAGCTACACGATCCATCACGATCCCGGTGACCCCTGGGATGGGATGACGCTCGACCTGGCCGGATTCAAGCAGCGCGTCGCAATGTCGCGCGCGGCCTTTCCGGACCAGCGGTTCGACATTCAGGCCCTCTTTGCGGACGGGCCGGGCATTGCAATGACGTGGCTCTGGTCAGGCACGCACAAGGGCGACCTGCCAGGCTTTCCCGCGACGGGTAAAGTCGTCCGCATGTCCGGCGCGACGGTCTATCTGCTCGATGCGGCGGAGCGTCTGACCGGTCATTGGCAGGTGACAGATCGGCTCGGCGTCTATCAGCAGCTGCAGCAAAACAAGATGGCCACTGGCTGATCCGTCCCCGCGCCTAGAGCCGCTGGCGTGTCCCTATCTGCCGCGCGCTATGCCCCATATGCGCGTGCGTGATCGCGACGGCGAGGGCGTCGGCGGCGTCCGCGCCGGAAATTGCTGCACCAGGCAGCAGCCGCGAGACCATGGCGTGGACCTGCTCCTTGCTGGCATTGCCGACGCCGACGACCGATTTCTTGACCAGTCGCGCGGCATATTCGCCGACCGGCATGCCCGAGCGCGCCGCGCCGAGCAGGACGACGCCGCGCGCCTGCCCCAGCTTCAGGGTCGACTGCGGATTGGCGTTGACGAACACTTCCTCGACCGCTGCCTCATCCGGATTGTGCGCAGCAATCAGTGTGGCGAGCGCAGCATCGAGCGCAACGAGCCGCGTCGGCAATGCAGCATTGCTGTCCGTGCGGATCTGGCCATTGGCGAGATGCGACAACCGGTTGCCCTCGGCGCGGATGAGGCCCCAGCCGGTGGTGCCGAGGCCGGGATCGAGACCGAGGATGATCACTAGAGGCGCAGGCCGAAGCGCGGCCCGATCGCCGTCATCGCCAGATAAAGCGCAACCGCCAGCGCGCAGCTGGCAATCAGCGCCAGCCAGAAGCTGACTCCCTGCCGCAGCAGCAGCGGGATCAACAGGAACATCGGAAGCGAAGGAAGCACATACCAGAAGGTCGCTTCGGCATGGCGCGCCATATTCTCGGCATCCGGTCGGCCCCACCAGAGCAGGATCATGCCGAGCACCGAGACGAGCGGGAGCGAGGCGACCAGCGCCGCCATGGCGGGCTGGCGCTTGCCGATCTCCGCGATCGCCACGATCAGCGCGCCCGAGAGCAGCGCCTTGGCGATCAGCGGGATCATCAGCCCAGCTTCTCCATCACTTCGTCGGGCACTTCATAATTGCCCCACACGGTCTGGACGTCGTCGTCATCGTCGAGCGCATCGACCATCTTGAGCAACGTCGCGGCGTTGCTCTCGTCGAGCTCAACCGTGGTCTGCGGCTTCCAGGCGAGCTTGGCGCTGTCGGCGGCGCCGAGCTTGTCCTCGAGCGCCTTGGCGACTTCGTGGAGCGCGTCCATCGCGGTCCAGATCTCGTGCTCGTCTTCGCTGGACGAGACGTCCTCTGCGCCTGCTTCCAGCGCCGCCTCGAAGATCGCGTCGGCATCGCCCGCGCTTGCCGGATAGGTGATGAGGCCCATGCGATCGAAGCCGTGGCTCACCGCGCCGGAGGCTCCGAGATTGCCGCCATTCTTGGAGAAGGCGGTGCGCACATTGGTCGCCGTGCGGTTGCGGTTGTCGGTCAGCGCCTCGACGATGATCGCCACGCCGCCGGGGCCATAGCCCTCGTAGCGCACTTCTTCGTAGTTCTCGCCGTCGTTCCGGCTCGCCTTGTCGATCGCGCGCTGGATATTGTCCTTGGGCACCGACTGCGCCTTGGCCGCGTTGATCGCGAGGCGCAGGCGCGGATTCATGTCCGGATCGGGCGTGCCCATCTTGGCGGCCACGGTGATTTCGCGCGACAGCTTCGAGAAGGCAGCGGCGCGCTTCTTGTCCTGCGCGCCCTTGCGATGCATGATGTTCTTGAATTTGCTATGGCCTGCCACGGGCCGGCTCCTTCGACTTGAATAGACGGAAAAATGATCGCGCCTCCTATCGCGGCGGGCGGCGAGAGGCAACGGGGCCGTGGCGCTTGCATGCTCTTGTCACAAACATCGCCGAAGGATGCCCGTTCCAGAGAACGAGGAGTGACTTCATGCTGAGCCGCAGGCAGACGATGGGTTATGGCGGCGCGGCACTAGTCGCGGCGATGGCGGGGAGAGCAGGCATGGCCGCGACATTGAAAGGCGACAAACCGCTCGTCTTCGCGCATCGCGGCTGCTCGGCGCTGCGGCCCGAGCATACGCTCGGTGCCTATGCCAAGGCCATCGAAGACGGCGCGGACTCTATCGAGCCCGATCTGGTGGCGACGAAGGACGGGGTGCTCGTCGCGCGGCACGAAAACGAGATTGGGGGCACGACTGACGTTGCAGGGCATCCGGAGTTCGCGGGGCGCAAGACGACGAAGACGGTCGATGGGCAGGCGATCACCGGCTGGTTCACCGAGGATTTCACGCTGGCCGAGCTCAAGACCCTGCGCGCCATCGAGCGGCTGGGTCCGTTGCGGCCGGAAAGCCGGGGTTATGACGGCCAGTTCCAGATTCAGACCTTCGACGAGGTGATCGATTTCGTCGCGGCGCAGGCGGCGGCGCGCGGCCGCGTCATCGGCATCGTGCCGGAGCTCAAGCATTCGACCTATTTTGCGGAGATCGGCCTGCCGCTGGAGGATCGGTTCCTCGCGATGCTCGGCGCGCATGTTTATGCGAAGCGCGCGCCGATCGAGATCCAGTCGTTCGAGACGGCGAACCTGCGCTATCTGCGGCAGAGGATCGGCAAGCCGGCGAATGTGAAGCTGATGCAGCTGTTCGACGAGTTTGCCGCAGTGCCCGCCGATGTCGCGGCCGGAGGCGGTGCTGTCAGCTATGGCGAGATGGCGACGCCAAAGGGACTCGCCACGGTCGCCACCTATGCCGATGTGGCCGCGCCCTGGTCACGCTCGATCATACCGCTCGACGAACAGGGCCATTTCGTCAAGCCGACGACGTTCGTGACGGACGCGCATGCGGCCGGCCTGCTGGTGCGTCTTTACACCTTCCGACCGGAGAACCGCTTCCTCCCGGCCGATCTGCGCGCGCCCGGCGGCGATGATGTGCGCAGCGAGGCAGGCTCTATCGCGGAAATGCGCCGCTATCTTGCGCTCGGCATCGATGGCCTGTTCACGGACGATCCGGCGCTGGGTCGCAAGGCTGTCGATGGCGCCTGAGCAGGCTCAAAGGCCGCGCAGGATGACATAGAGGCCGACGAGGACGACGAGGGTGGCGAACAGGCGGTCGAGCAGGCCCTTATGGGCGGCCAGACGATGGCCGAGGCGGATGCCGAGCAGCGAACCGACCGCACCGCCCGCGATGAGCAGGGCGACGATGGGCCAGTCGACATAGCCGGAGAGGGCGTAGGAGGTGGCGGTGGTGAGGCCGAGCGCGGTTACGACGACCAGCGAGGTGCCGACCGCGAAACGCAGCGGCATGCCGGTCGCGGCGATCAGTGCCGGCACGATCAGGAAGCCGCCGCCGATCCCGAAGAAGCCGGCGGCGAGGCCCACGGCCAGACCTGCCGGCACAAGGCGCGGGAGCAGATGGCCTGCCGTTTGCGCCGTGAGGCGGACGTCGGGCTGCCCCTCCGAAGCCTTTCGCAGCAGCATCGAGACACCGACGCCGATCATCAGCAGGCCGAACAGCAGGAGCAACCGCCCGCCGTCGATCGCCTTGCCGAGTTCGGCGCCGGCGACCGCACCGGCCATGCCCGCCAGCGCGAACACGAGGGCGCAGGGCCACTTCACCGTTCCGGCGCGCGCATGACCGGCCAGCCCGACCGCCGCATTGGCGGCGACGGCGACGGCGGCGGTGCCGATCGCTGCATGTGCCGAGCCCATATGCACGACATAGGCCAGCAGCGGCACGGCAAGGATCGACCCACCGCCACCGACCAGCCCGAGGACGATGCCGATCAAGCCGCCGGACAACAGCGCGGCAAGGATGGTGGCGGTGGCCATGGCGGGTCAGGCCGCAGCGCGGTTCCACGGCATGCGGCGCAGCAGCGTCGCCGTGCCGCACCAGCCGGTCGCCCCGGCCATCATCAGGCCCGCGCCGACGAAGGCAGACAGGCCGAAGAAGGCGGGACTCACCAGGAAGCCGAGCAGCACGCCGAGCAGGACCAGCCCGCCCGCGCCGAGCTGCACCTGGCGCATGATTTCCAAGGGCTGGCGCCGGTCGACCCTGGTTGGCAGGCCGGACTTGCGCCAGGCGTCTATCCCGCCCTCGAGCAGGTAGCATTCGCCGCTGGCGACGGCCTGCGCGAGCGTATCGGCATTGGCGCGGGTCCGCATGCCGGAGCGGCAATGGAAAATGACCGGGCCGTCGGGCGCCGCACCCGCTTGCAGATGCGCGAGCGGCAGATTGACGGCGCCGGCAATCTTTTCGCGGGCATGCTCGTCGGGGTCGCGAATATCGATCAGCGATGCGCCGGCCTTGATCGCCGCCTGCGCTTGCGCCGGGGTCATGGATTTGATCGTCATCTCGTCAGTCCTTGCAATAGAGGTCATAGAGCGTTGCGAGCAGCGTTTCCGTCTTCGCGTCGCCGATGCGGTACCAGAGCGTCTGGCTCTCGCGCCGGAAGGCAACCAGGCCCTCGTCCCGCATCTTCGCGAGATGCTGGGACAAGGCCGAGAGCGACAGGCCGACCTGCGTCGCGAGGTCGCCCACCGTCATCTCGCCATGCTCGGCGAGCTTGCAGAGCACCATCAGGCGCCGGCCATTGGCCATTGCCTTCAGTCGCTCGGACACCTCGCCGGCTTTTCTCTCGAACGTTGCCATGTCCATCTGGACGGTCGGCATTGGGCATTGCTCCTTTAGCTATTGCTAATTTAGTTTATTCTAATATACAGTCAAGACATGAATCGGGAGATACCCATGGACCTCAATCAAAATGCTTCGGAAGCCGCGACGACCCAGCCGGAGATCGTGGCCTTCTTCGACGAGCCGACCAACACGATCAGCTATCTGGTCGGTGACCCGGCGAGCGGTGTCGCTGCGGTGATTGATCCGGTGCTCGACTTCGATCTGGCCAGCGGCGAGGCGGACACGCGCTCGGCCGCCCGCATTCTCGCCGCCGCGCGGCAACGGAACTGGCGGATCGAGATGGTGCTGGAGACTCACGCGCATGCCGATCATCTTTCCGCCGCGCCTTTCATCAAGGCGCATACCGGCGCGTGGATCGGCATCGGCGCCCATATTCGCGACGTGCAGCGCATCTTCCGTCCCGTCTTCGCGATGGAGGATCTGCGAACCGACGGATCGGACTTCGACCGGCTGTTCACGGATGGCGAGCGGTTCGCGATCGGGACCCTCGAAGTCGAGGCAATGCACGTACCCGGCCACACGCCGGCGGACATGGCCTATCGCGTCGGCGACGCCGTGTTCGTCGGCGATACGCTCTTCATGCCGGACTATGGCACGGCCCGTGCGGACTTTCCGGGCGGCGACGCGCGCACGCTCTATCGCTCGATCCGCCGCGTGCTGAGCCTGCCGGACGAGACGCGGCTGTTCCTGTGCCACGACTACAAGGCGCCGGGGCGCGACGACTATCGCTGGGAAACGAGCGTCGGCGAGGAACGGCGGCACAGCATCCATGTTCATGACGGGGTGACGGAGGCCGAATTCGTCGCCATGCGCGAGGCGCGCGATGCCGGGCTTGCGGTGCCCAGGCTGCTGCTGCCCTCGATCCAGGTGAACATCCGCGCCGGTCACTTTCCGGAGGCGGAGGCCAATGGCGTGCGGTATCTGCGCATTCCGGTGAAGCTGCCGGACGATGCGGCATCGGCTTGAACGCTCGAGGCTGATCGGCGCGGGACGGAATTTTCGCTCGCTACGGACGACAAGCGCATCGGGAAGAACCAGGCGCCAACAGGTGTTTGCGCGGCCTCTATAGGCGCCGACCCGCTTCCCTCCCTCCGCTGCCCGCGCTATCCCCTCGCGCATGACCTCCCGGAATCACCTCTATCTCGTCGACGGCTCGGGCTACATCTTCCGTGCCTATCACCAGCTCCCGCCGCTCACCAACCGGCACGGGACGCCGGCCGGGGCGGTCTATGGCTATACCGCCATGCTCTGGAAGCTCGCCGATGCGCTCGACAAGGAAGAGGGGCCAACGCATCTCGCCGTGATCCTCGACAAGGGATCGCACACCTTCCGCAACGACATGTACGACCAGTACAAGGCGCATCGCCCGCCGCCGCCCGAAGACCTGATCCCGCAATTCCCGCTGATCCGCGATGCGACGCGCGCCTTCTCGCTGCCGTGCATCGAGGAAGACGGGTATGAGGCGGACGACATCATCGCGAGCTATACCTGCAAGGCGGTCGAGGCCGGCTGGGACGTGACCATCGTCTCCTCCGACAAGGATCTGATGCAGCTCATCGCGCTCTCGAGCGAGGATGGGCCGCGCGTCGACATGCTCGACACGATGAAGAACGAGCGCCGTGCCGCGCCCTATGTCCTGGAGAAGTTCGGCGTGAGGCCGGACCAGCTGGGCGACGTGCTCGCGCTGATGGGCGACGCGGTCGACAATGTGCCGGGCGTGCCGGGCATCGGCGCCAAGACGGCGGCCAAGCTGATCGTCGAATATGACACTCTCGACGCCGTGCTCGCCGCCGCGCCGACGATGAAGCCATCGAAAATGCGCGACAATCTGATCGAGCATGAGGCGATGGCGCGGCTCTCCCGCCAGCTCGTCGCGCTCCATTGCGAGATGACGCTGCCGCACACGCTGGACGAGCTGAAGCTGGACGGCATCCCGCCCGAGCCGTTGCGCAATTTCCTCGAGGATCAGGGCTTCAAGGCCCTGCTCTCGCGCATGGCGGCGAGCGCACCGGGCAAGCAGCAGGCCGATCCCGTCGCCGCGGCAGTCGTCCATGCCGATCCGGGCACGCCGGACTTCATCGATCTGCCGCCGATCGATTGCGACAGCTACGAGACGGTGACGACACCGAGCCAGCTTGCGGCGTGGGTCGAGGAAGCCCGCGCGAGCGGCATCATCGCGATCGATACCGAGACGGACTCGCTGGACAGTATCGCGGCGAACCTCGTCGGGATCTGCCTCGCCACCGCGCCGGGCAGGGCCTGCTATATCCCGATCGGCCACAAGAGCAGCGACGACATGTTCGGCGAAGTGCCGCCGCAGCTTTCGCTCGGCGAGGTGGTCGCGCAATTGAAGCCGCTGCTGGTCGATCCGGGCGTGCTGAAGATCGGCCACAACATCAAATATGACCTCAACGTCTTGCTGCGTCACGGTCTCGACGTCTCGCCGATCGACGACACGATGGTGATGAGCTTCGATCTCGATGCCGGCCAGTCGCTCGCGGGCCATGGCATGGACGAGGTCGCGCATGCGGTCCTCGAACATACGTGCATCGCCTTCAAGGACGTGACCGGCACGGGCAAGAAGGCGATCAGCTTTGCACAGGTGCCGCTCGATCAGGCTACCCGCTATGGCGGCGAGGATGCGGACGTCACCTGGCGCCTGTGGACCCGCTTCAAGCCGCGCCTGCATCAGGAAGCCGCGACGCGAGTCTATGAGCTGGTCGATCGGCCGCTGATCCCGGTGATCGCGGGCATGGAGCGTGCCGGCATCAAGGTCGATCGCGAGCATCTCCAGCGCCTTTCCGCCCGCTTCGCGCAGGAGATGGCGCGGCTGGAGGAGGAGATTCATGCCGAGGCGGGCCAGCCCTTCCAGATCGGATCCACGCAGCAGCTCGGTGCCATCCTGTTCGAGAAACTGGGCTATAAGGGGGGCAAGAAGGGCAAGTCCGGTGCTTATTCGACCGACGTGACCGTGCTCGAGAAGATGAAGGCGGAGGGGGCGACCATCGCCGGGCTGGTGCTGGACTGGCGGCAACTCGCCAAGCTCAAGTCCACTTATACAGACTCGCTGCAGACCCAGATCAATCCGGACACCGGCCGCGTCCACACCAGCTATTCGCTGACCGGCGCGCAGACAGGGCGCCTCTCGTCCAACGACCCCAATCTGCAGAACATCCCGATCCGCACCGAGACCGGCAAGCAGATCCGCGATGCCTTCATCGCGGAGCCGGGCAATGTGATCCTGGCGGCGGACTATAGCCAGATCGAGCTGCGGCTGGCGGCGCACATGGCCGACGTGCCGCCGCTGCGCGAGGCCTTCCTGCGTGGCGAGGACATTCACGCGGCGACGGCGCAGGAGTTGTTCGGCGAAGTGAACCGCGACACGCGCGGGCGGGCGAAGACCATCAACTTCGCCATCCTCTACGGAATTTCCCGCTGGGGGCTCGCCCAGCGTCTGGAGATCGATCCGGACGAGGCGCAAGCGATGATCAGCCGCTATTTCGACCGCTTCCCGGGCATTTCGGCCTATATCAACGAGACGCTCGAGGGCGTGCGGCAGAAGGGCTATACGCAGACCTTGTTCGGCCGGAAGACCTGGTTCAACCAGATCAAGTCGCCGATCCAGCATGTCCGCCAGGGCGCCGAGCGCGCCGCGATCAACGCGCCGATACAGGGCACGAGCGCCGACATCATCAAGCGCGCCATGGTCCGTATGGGGCCGGCGCTGCGCGAGGCGGGGCTGGATCGGGTCAGGATGCTGCTCCAGGTGCATGACGAGCTGGTGTTCGAAGTGCCGGAAGGCGATGTCGCGGCTGCCAGCCCGATCATCGAGCGCGTCATGGCCGGCGCGGCCGAGCCGATGGTGAGTCTGAGCGTGCCGCTCGGCGTCGAGATCGGCACCGGCCCGAGCTGGGGAGCGGCGCACTGAGCGCGAGGATGCGGATCGGGTTTGCTCCGCGTCTGGTGAAGGACGGTGCTGAACTCTACGAGGCCGCGATCACGGTCTCGTTGCCGGGATTGATTGATGCTCTGGCAGAACTGCCAACAGACCAGCCCGGATTGAGGCTGCGCGGCATAGGCGGGCTGGTTCCTTTCCTTGCGGCAGACGGCGCCTTGGGCTGCCTGGTGTCGCAGCATCTGGGCGTCCGTTCCCGTCCGGTCCGCGCGATCCTGTTCGACAAGAGCGAGCGGACCAACTGGGCACTCGGCTGGCATCAGGACCGCACCATATGCGTCGAGCGGCGCGTGCCAGTGGCGGGTTATGAAACATGGTCGTTGAAGCAGGGGATGCAGCACGTTGAGCCACCGTTTTCCCTGCTGGAACGGATGCTGACGATGCGGGTACATCTCGACAATGTGTCGGAGCAGAACGCGCCTTTGCTGATCGCGCCGGGTTCGCACAAGCTTGGCAGGCTGCGGGAGAGTGAGATCGCCGACGCCGTTCAGCGATGCGGCACGTTTGCTTGTACGGCGCGGGCTGGCGATGTCTGGCTCTATGCGACGCCGATTCTCCATGCTTCGCCGATCGCGGTGGAACCTTCGCGCCGACGTGTGCTGCAGATCGATTTTTCGGCCGACGATTTGCCCTGCGGTCTCGCCTGGCGCGGTGTCTGAACCCCGCTGGACCGGCCGCAAAGCTTGGCATAAGCTGGTTACCGGCAGGGAACTGGTATCGGAGTTCACATGCTCTTTCGGTTCAGGGAGGCAGACGGGACTGTCGAGGCTGGGCTCCGGCGCATCGCCGGTGAACAGATCGACGAGGCTTTGGCAGCGATCCGGTCGCAAGAGCTGCCGGTCGAGCGGGTCGTCCATGAGGTGCGGCGGCGCTGCAAGGCGGTGCGCGGGTTGATCCGGCTCGTGCGGCCGGCATTCCCGGCCTTCGAGAAGGAGAATGCGGCGTTTCGCGAGATCGGCGGTGCGCTGGCCGCGGCGCGCGACAGCAAGGTGCTGGTCGATACGCTCGACGGTTTGATCGGCGATGAGGAAGATGCGCTCGACCCCCGCCTGCTGCATCTGCTGCGCAAGCGCCTCGGCCCGCCGTCCGAAAAGGGCCGGCCGTTGCGGCAGATCCTGCGGCAGTGCGAAGAGGAGCTGGTCGCGGCCCGTGTCCGCGCGGCGACCTGGACCTTGCGAGCGGACGGCTGGAGCGCGCTCGGCGACGGGTTCGAGAAGACGCTGAGGGCAGCGCATCATGCGATGAAGCGAGCGGTTCGCTCGGGTCAGGTCGAGGCCAGCCATGCCTGGCGCAAGCAGGTCAAATATCATTGGTATCACGTGCGCGTGCTGCGCGGGATCGCAGCCGGCGCGGCCGAGGAGCGGAGCAAGGCGATGGAAAAGCTCGGCGAATTGCTCGGCGAACGGCACGATCTTGATCTGCTGGCCGAGATGCTTCACGCGCGGCAGCCACGCGGCAGCCATGCCGAGACGATCGACCAACTGACCGCGCAGGCCCGCAAGCGCGCCGCCCGGCTGGAGGACAAGGCGCGCCGGCTCGGCGAGAAGCTCTTCGACGAGAAGCCGCGCAAGGTCGCCGCCAAATGGGGCGAGCGCTGGGAAAACCGGGCACGCGAGGAAGAACCCGCCTGAACTCTCGTTCCAGATCGGGAAACCCGCGGGCGTCATCCAAATTGCAAAATTTTCATTCGGTGCTATTGGTTAATGGCGCTGAAACTGTGGGAGGTTGGCAATGCGCTTGTTCCATGCCTTGACGATTGCTTCGTTTGCATATGCAGCGCCGGCTGCTGCCGTGGTCGTCGAAGATTTCGAGTCCGCCGGTCCCAAGGATACTGCGCTCGCATCGCTTGTGACTGCTGTCGGTGTCTTCACGCCGATCGCGCCGGGCAACAACGTCTGGGTGGCAAGCCCGGGCTACACCAATTTCGGGCCGGGCCTCAATCCGACGACGAGTTCGATCCTGACCGCCAATGGCGACGAAGGCTTCGAACTCATCTTTCCGTTCGTGGCGAAGGGCTTCTCTACGGAGGTCTATCTTAACGATCTCGGGCCGGCGGAATTGAAGCTATACGATGGTGCGACGCTCAAGTTCACCTTCACATGGGCGGCCGACGGCGACGACACCAACAATCTGTTTTCCATCGGTGTCTTTGGGTTGCCGGTGACGCGAATGACGTTCGTCTCCACGCTGGGTGGTCGGCTCAATACCGGGCTGGATAATATCAGCCTGACGCCGCTCGGCGCCATACCCGAGCCGGCGAGCTGGGCCTTGATGATCGGCGGCTTCGCGCTGGCCGGGGCGGCGATGAGGCGGAGCAAGACGAGCGTCAGCTTCGCCTGATTGGGCCGGGCGGGCCGCGCTTCAGTCGCCGGCCCGCGCGCTCAGCTTGCGTTCCCAGGCGAGGGCATGCTCCACGATCGTGCCCAGATCGGCATGCTGCGGCTTCCAGGGAAGGGTCGCTAGGATTGCCCGATTGTCCGAGATGAGCGCGGGCGGATCGCCGGCGCGCCGCGGCTCCATGCGGCGCTCGACCGTCAGGTTGGTGACGCGATCGACGGCGTCGAGCACTTCGAGGACCGAGAAGCCCCGGCCATAGCCGCAGTTCATCGTCAGGTTGCGCTCCGGCTGCTCGATCAGCGCCTCGAGCGCGAGCACATGCGCGGCGGCCAGGTCGCTCACATGGATATAGTCGCGCACGCCCGTACCGTCCGGCGTGTCGTAATCGGTACCGAACACCGCGACATGGCTGCGCTTGCCGAGTGCGGCCTCGACGGCGACCTTGATGAGATGCGTGGCGCCTGCGGTCGACTGGCCCGAGCGACCCTGTGGATCGGCGCCCGCGACGTTGAAGTAACGCAGCGCGCAATAATTCAGGGGGTGCGCGAAGGCGACGTCGGCCAGCATCATCTCGGTCATGAGCTTGGACATGCCATAGGGATTGATCGGCCGCTTGGGGCTGTCCTCGCGCACCGGGCTTTCCTCGGGGACGCCGTAGGTTGCCGCGGTCGAGGAGAAGATGAAATGCGGCACACCGGCGTTCACCGCCGCCTCGATGAGGGCGCGACTATTGGCCGTGTTGTTACGATAATATTTGAGGGGGTTCTCGACAGATTCCGGCACGATGATCGAGCCGGCGAAATGCATGATGCCCTTGACATCATGCTCGGCAACGACCCGCTCGACCAGCGCCGTGTCGCCGATATCGCCTTCGATGAAGATGGCCTTCTCGTGGATGGCCCAGCGAAAACCGGTGGTGAGATTGTCGATCACCACGACCGGATAGCCGGCATCGACCAGCGCCAGAACGGCGTGGCTCCCGATATAGCCGGCACCGCCGGTCACGATGATGGTCGGCTTATCGGTCATGAACGATCCTCCCTTGGAACGATTGCGCGCCTCTAGCCCGAATGACGTTAGGAAGTCGTGTAATCAATTGTCCGAATTCGCCCTTCCGCTTCGAAGGGAATTTGCCAGAACGAGTCGCACGGACTCAATAGAAGCGCGCGATGACCGGCACGACGAGCATGACGAGGACGAGGATAGCGATCGCGGCCAACCAGTGCGGGCGGCCCGAGCGCGGTCCCTCGTCCCGTGTCGTCACGGCTTGCGCCCGGTCAGCGCGGCCACGGCCTTGCGCACATCCTGCGAGCGGCCGCGCGGCAGGATCAGCACTTCGTCCGCCGTCGCGATGACGATGAGATCGCTGGCGCCGACCACGGTGACAGCCGGGCCGTCGCTGCGCACGAGGCAGCCGCTCGCCTCGATCGCATAGGCCGGCCCCTGCAGCGCGTTGCCGGCGTCGTCCTTGCTGGCGAGGCCATGCAGCGCGTCCCAGCTGCCGACATCGGACCAGCCCATGCTGACCGGTGCGCAGGCGACTTTCTCGGCGCGTTCCATCACAGCATAGTCGATGGAGTCGGACGGGCAGGCGGCGAATGCCTCGGCGGAAGGCAGGATGATCCCGCCGCCCTCGCTCCCTTTCGCCATTGCCTCGCGCGCGGCGGCGAGCATCGCGGGCTGATGCGCGGCGAGCGCGTCGAGATAGGCACGCGCACTGAACAGGAAGATGCCTGCATTCCAGACATGATTGCCTTGGGCCAGCATGGCCGTGGCACGCTCGACATCCGGCTTCTCGACGAAGCGCTCCACCTTGCTGATGCCGTCGGCCAGCGTCTCGCCGAGCGCGATATAGCCGAAGCCGGTCTCGGGCGCGTCCGGCTCGATGCCGAAGGTCACGAGCCACCCTTCCGCGACGAGCGGGCGGGCGCGCTCGATCGCGGCATGGAAGGCGGCGACGTCAGCGACGACATGGTCGCTCGGCATGACCAGCATCGCACTGTCCTGTGCTTCGAGCGCGATGGCGGCGAGCGCGATGGCCGGTGCGGTGTTGCGCGCCATGGGCTCCAGGATCAGCGTCATGCCGTCCTCGCCCTGGCTGCGGATGAGCTCGGCATGCGCGGCATTGCCGACGATCACGGGGGCGGTGCGTCCGGCGATACCCTCGATCCGGTCGAGCGTGAGCTGGAACATCGTGCGCTCGTCGGTGAGCGCGATGAACTGCTTGGGGCATTCGCTGCGGCTGACGGGCCAGAGCCGCGTGCCTGAACCGCCGGAAAGGATGACGGGCGTGATGGGTTGGGTTGGCGGCACGGGATCGCAGCTCCTGTCCTCTTGAGGCTGGCCGCGTAGTGACTCAGCTGGCGCGTGGCCGCAAGGGGCCTCGCGCCAGCCGGCCGTCAGAACGCCTTGCTGATCGAACAGGCGGCCGGGCCGAGAATGACCACGAACAGCGTCGGCAGGATGAAGAGGATCAGCGGCACGGTCATGATCGCCGGCAGGCGCGCGGCCTTCTCTTCGGCGCGCATCATGCGGGCGTGGCGGAATTCGGCCGAGAGCACGCGCAAGGCCGAGGCGAGCGGCGTGCCGTATTTCTCGGTCTGGATCATGGTGGTGACCACGCCCTTCAGCGCTTCGAGCTTCACCCGCTCGGCGAGATTCTCGAAGGCCATGCGGCGCTCGGTGAGAAAGCTGAGCTCGATGGCGGTGAGCTGGAATTCCTCGCCGAGCTCGGGATAGGCGGCGCCCAGCTCTCTCGCGACGCGCGCGAAGGCAGCGTCGACGGTGAGGCCGGCCTCGGCGCAGATGACGAGCAGATCGAGCGCGTCGGGAATGCCCTTGCGGATTTCCGCCGCGCGCTTGGTGATCTTGTTGTCGATATAGAGGTCGGGTGCCTTGTAGCTCAGCAGCAACGCGCCGGCGAAGACGCCGAACTTCTTCATGCCGCCCCAGTCGGGCCACATGTCGATGCCGTAGATGAGCAGCGCCGCGGTGCCGCCCACGACGATCGGCAGCACCAGGCGGCCGAAGATGATCGCGATGGCCCAGTCCTTCGAGCGGATGCCGGCCTGGGCGAGCTTCTTCTGCGCGGCCTTGAGCTGATCGTCCTGCAGCACCTTCATCGACGACAGGAAGGCGCGCATCCGGTCGGTCGTGTCGTTCTGATGGACGATCTTGGCGCGGCGCTTGCTGGCAGAGGCGGTGATGCCGGCCTTGAGCTGCTCGCGCCGCTCGTTCAGTGCCTTGACGCGGCGCCCCATGGGGTCGCGCACGGTCGAGGCGACATATAATGCGGCCAGCACGGCGAAGGTGGCGATGGCCGCCAGCAGCGTGCCGACATCCTGGGCCGTGAGCCCGAACAAGGTGGCGCCGGTCGAAGGCATGGTCCCCAGCGCTCCCTCAGATCTCGAAGTTGATCATCTTGGCCATGATGAACACGCCAATGCTCATCCAGCCCATGCCGCCGATCGCGATGAGCTGCATCAGGCCGAGGCCGAACAGGCCCGCCGGATCGCCCGTGAAGAACGGCTCCATATACTGGTAATTGATCCAGCAGATCAGGCCGAACACCAGGAACGGCAGCGAGCCGATGATATAGGCCGACGCCTTGGATTCCGAGGACATCGCCTTGATCTTGAGCTTCATCTGCGCGCGCTGGCGCAGTACGCCGCCCAGATTGGCGAGCGTCTCGGCGAGATTGCCGCCGGTCTCGCGCTGGATGGCGAGCGTGATGCAGAAGAACTGGAATTCCGGCGTGCCGAGGCGCGCGGCGGTCTCCTGCAGCGACTGGTCGGTGCTCTTGCCGATCTTGATGCGCTCGGTGATCATCTTGAATTCCTCGCCCACAGGCCCGGGAATTTCCTGACTGACCACCAGCATGGTCTCGCCCACCGGCAGACCCGAGCGAAGGCCGCGCACGAGCAGGTCGAGTGCGTCCGGGAAATTGGTGGTGAACTTGTTGACGCGGCGCGCGATCATCTTGCCGACGACGACGTGCGGCAGGCCGAAGCCGGCCGCTATCGAGACCAGCAGCGCCGGCAGGAAGGAATAGCCGCGCAGCATCATCAGGCCGAAGATCACGATCGCGATACCGACGCAGCTCATCATATACTGGCTGAGCGTCCACTTCTTGCCGGTCATCGCCAGCCGCTTCGAGAGCTGCTCGGGATTGGGGATCAGCGAGGTGAGGAACAGGTGCTTCTCGGTCTGGCGCGCGGAGATCGCCTTGCGCATGCGCGCTTCGATCTGGTTCAGTTCGGTGTTCGAGTGGCGCCCCCGGATCGCGGCAATGCGGCGGACGCCGGCGCGCTGGGGCGAAGGGCCGGCAAGCGCAAAGAACAGCAGAGCGATCATCGCCGCCGCGAGCAGCATCAGCAGGAGCAGCCTTGGGTCGATCATCGTCTCATCCATCCACACTCAGTCCGTGCCGCACGCCGTACTCGGGGCGCTACGTCGCTCAATCGCCGACCAGCTCGCCCGATGCTTCGGCTTTCACTTTGCCCTTGGGCTTGGGAAGCTTGACCTCGAGGAGACGGCTGATCAGCGAACCGCCGCCCTTCTTGGCCGTGATCTTGTCGATCGCTTCAGTCGGGCCGCTGCTGGCAATCAGCTTGCTGAGCGCGAGGAAGGCCTGGCCGAGTTTGCTCGCGCGGCCGCTTTCGGCGATCGTCTTGCCGAGCTTGGCGGCCTGCGTGGCGACCTTGGCGTCATAGGGGAGGACCATGTCGATCTGCCGCTCGATCGAATGCTCGAAGTCCTTGCGCGCGATTTCCGCCACACCGGTCTGCGCCTTGTTGGCGACGACCAGGATCTGGCTCTGCGGCGCGTTGGACTTGAGCCATGAGAGGATGCGGATCGTGTCGCGCGCCGACGCGAGCGTGAACTCGGTCACGACGATCACGACGTTCGATTCATGGACGAGATGCGGGTGCTGCACCAGCATCGCGCGCGGCATGTCGATGAACGTCCATTCGAATGCGCCGCGCAGTTCTTCCTCCAGCTGATAATAAGCCGAGCCGTCGGTGATCAGCGGATTGCTGATCGGCGCTTCGGCCGAGAGGATGGCGAGCGTCTCGCTGGCGCGTACCATGGCGCGCTCGATGAACAGGCCGTCGATGCGGCTCGGATTCTCGACCGCGTCGGTGAGGCCGCGGCCCGGCTCCAGGTCCATGGAAAGCGCGCCGGTGCCGAAATGCACGTCGAGATCGAGCAGCGCGGTCGGGCGCTTGCCCTTGGTGCTGCTGAGATAGGCGAGCGAGGTCGCGACGGTCGAGGCGCCGACGCCGCCGCGCGTGCCGATGACCGAGACCATCAGATGCGGGCGGTCGTCCACAATCTCCGTTTTGGGCGCCAGGAACACGGCCTGCGCGCTCGCCAGCGCGTCCCGCAGCAGGTCCGCCGACATGGGCTTCAGAAGATAGTCCTGGATGCCACTCGCGACGAGATCGCGATACAGGCGCACGTCGTTGACCTGGCCACTGGCGATCACCACCGTGCCGGGCTCGCAGACTTCGGCCAGACTGTTGATGTCGTTGAGCGGATCGCCCGATTCCGAGAGATCGACGAATAGCACGTTCGGGCTCGCCGACATGGAAAGCGACTGGACCGCATTGCGCAGGCCGCCTTTGTAGACCTTCTCGATCGGCCAGCCCAGTTCCTGCACAACCGCGCGGATGAGATCCAGGCTGTGATCGTCGCAGACATAGGCGTGGAATGCGTCACGCGAGCCGCCACCAGCGGGTTTCCAGGGTGCGTTCATCTCAATTCACTCCCATGGACTGGAGACCGCCGGCGCCCGTTGGCGCCTTTTCCTTGTAGGTCTGGATCGCCTTGCCGCCGACCGTGCTGGCCGGATTGACGCCGGCCGAGCGGCCATCGACCAGATCGTTCGGATCGGCGATCATCGCCGCCAGATTGGACGCCGAGGCGCAGCCATAATTGTCGCTGAGCCCGCCAGTCAGATTGGTTTCCGCCTTGTCGCGCCAGCTCGGGCAGTTCGGCACGGTGGCGACCGCGCGGCTGACGACGACACGCACGCCGCCGGTCGGGGCCTCGCCCGCTGTTGCCGGGGCTTCACCCTCGACGAGCAGGCCATAGCGGCCGACAACGTCCGAAACGCCGTCCTGGAGCGCGCGCGGCGCATCATCGCCCGCAACGGTTACATGATCGCCATAGCGCAGGCCGAGCGACTGGAACCAGGTCGAGAGGCGGCCGCGCTCGGTTGCACCGAGGCCGCCGGATCCGTCCGGCGCAACATCGAACACGAAGTCTGTGCGCGCGACGACCGGCTGGTGGGCCGGTTCGACACCGCGCTCGACTTCGCGCGCGATTGCCGGGGTGGCGGCCAGCGAGAGACCGAGTGCCAGTGCGGCGACGGCGGGGCGGAGAAGGCTCGTCTTTGTCATCGTTCGTCCCATCCCTCGTCAGAAGCTGAAGCCGGGGGCCGCGGACTTGCCGCCACCGCTGGAGGTCTTGCCGGCCGTTCCGATTTTGTCGGGCGTGACCGTGGTCGGCGCGGCAGCTTGCGGCTTGGGCCGGTCGCCGCCGGTCTTGCCGTCGTGAATCTTGCCGAGCAGCTGCTGGGCATCGTTCGGGTTGCGATAGCCGTCGGTCGGCAGCACGATGTCCCGCGCGTTGACCGGCTTCACCAGATACGGCGTGACGACGATCACCAGTTCGGTCTCCTGCCGACGCCAGCCGCGCGACTTGAAGAGATTGCCCAGGATCGGCAGGTCGCCGAGGAACGGTGCCTTGTCGATCGTGTTGTTGCGCGATGTCGAGAGCAGGCCGCCGATCACGAAGCTCTGGCCTGAGCCGAGCTCGACCGTGGTTTCGGCGCGGCGCGTCGAAACGCCGGGGATCGTGAAGTTGTTCAGGCGCACGGCCGAGCTCTCGTCGAGCTGGGACACTTCGGGACGGACGCGCATCGAGATGCGGCCGTCGGCAAGCACCGTCGGCGTGAAGGCGAGGCTGACGCCATATTGCTTATATTCGACCGAAACCTGGCCAAGCGAGGTGGACAGCGGGATCGGAATCTCACCGCCCGCGAGGAAGCTCGCGGTCTCGCCGGAAAGGGCGGTCAGGTTCGGATTGGCGAGGGTCACGGACAGGCCCTGCGTTTCGGCAAGGTCAAGCGCGCCGAGAATGTCGAGACCGAAGAGCCGACCTTCCATGCCCAGCGTCGTGCCCGAGGCAAGGGCGCCAATGGCGGAGGCGCTGCCGCTGGGCACGATGCCATTGCCGACGCCGAGCAGCGGGCCATTAGGCACCCACTGGGTGTTGATGACCGTGCGCCCCTGACCAAGGCCGAATTTGAAGCCGCTGGTGGCGTCTGACGTCACGAGGTTCATGCCGATATTCTTCGACAAGCTCTTGTTCACCTCGGCGATGCGCACCTGCAGGTTCACCTGCAGCGGCGTCGCGGTCTTGAGGCGGCTGACGACATTGGTCTCCTTGCCCGAGAAGGCCTGGACGAGGCGCTCGACCTCGGCGGCGTCCTCCGGCGCGGCGACCGTGCCGGTGAGTAGGATCATGCCGTTCATCGTGCTGACCTGGACATTGGCGTCCGGCATGGCGAGGTGCAGCATCTGGTCGATGCTGGTGATGTTGTTGCCGACGCGGACGGCATTGGCATAGAGCATCTTGCCGCCGCTGGAGGTGACGAACACGTTCGTCTCGCCAGGGCCCTTGGCAATGAGATAGATCTGCCGCTGCGTGCGGACATGGACATCCAGCACCGCCGGATTGGCGATCACGACATCGGTCATGTTCTCGGGCAGGTTGATGACACGGCTTTCGCCGACCGCGAGGAGCAGCGCACCGTTTTCCTGCTGGGCGGCGGCACGCGCATGATGCGTGGTCAGGGCCGCACTGCCGGCGATCGCCAGCCCGGCGGCAATGGCGCCGGTCGCGATGCGTGCCGGGGAGGGCTTCTTGGCGTAGCTCATCTTACTTGCTCCCAAGCGGGATGGGGGTGACGGCCGAGCCGCGCGCGACGCGCACGACCGGGCCTTGATTCGCGGCCATCGGCGCATTGGGATCGACCGGCTTGGCCGGCACGCTGCTGCGCTGGAAGCGCGAAACGTCGGCACCGGTGGAAACGGACGAACGGCCGTCGGACGGGCGGTTTGAGAGGGCCGCCATCATCGTTTTCTCGCCATTGGGATCGCCGGCCTTGGGCGCGTCGATATCGCCGGAGGCGAGTGCTTCCTCGAGTTCCTGGTTGCTGTCGGCGATCGAGCGCAGCGACAGCGAGATCGCGCCGATCGTCTGGGCGACGCTCACCTTCTCGGCCATGCGCGGCGTCACTTCGACGGTGACGTTGGAATAGGTCTGGACCACTGGCTTGCCGTCCTCCCCCAGCGCGTTGGTGCGCTGGTCGGTGGCGAGCACGCGCAGGTTGCGCAGGATCGTCTCGGAAACCTTGAGCGGGGCGCCGTCACCGCCGCCCGCGACGCTCTGCGTGAGCATCAGGTCGACGCGGTCGCCCGGGAAGATGAAACCCGCGACGCTGCTCTGCACGGAAACGGGAACGGTCACCGCGCGCATGCCGGGCGCGAGCGCGGCGGCCAGGAAGCCACGGTCGCCCGGCTGGATGAGCGAGCCCATGGTCATCGGCTGGCCCGCCGAGATGGCCGTGCGCACCACCGAACCGACAAGCTTGGCGTCATCCGACTTGCCCTGGATGTAATAGGCTTCCTCGACCAGCTCCTTTGGCCAGGGCTGGAAACGATAGGCGTCCGGCCCGACGATGGTGCCGACCGGCAGCGACTTGGTCGCAACCAGCACATGCGGCATCTCGGCCGGATTCGGCATGGCAGCCGCGTCCGCCGAGGGCGCGCCGCCATCTGTGAACATGGATCGGGCCAGAAATGCCGCCGTAACGGCGATGATCAGGGCGCCGGCCAGAAGCGCGATCTTCTTAGGTTCCATGTCGACTATCGTCTCCGCAGGGCGGGGCGCTTGCCCCGAGCACCCTGATTATTAAGCCAAAGGGTTAAGATAGGGTTCTCCCAAAACCCACAGTCCGGCGAGCGCGATGGCGACGCCATAGGGGATTTCGGGTCTGCCTATTCGCCGGGTGGCGCTGTGGTGGATCACCGTCACGACCGTTACGAGCCCGCCGAGCAGCGCCATGAGGATGATGAGATTCGCCATCTGCGGCAGCGGGAGCCACAGCGCGAGCGCGCCGAGCATCTTGACGTCGCCGCCGCCCATCATGCCGAGCGCGAACAGGCCGGCGAACAGCGCGAACACCAGGAACGCGAGTACCAGCTGCCAGACGATATCGGGATAGAACGACAGGCCGTTTGCCCACCACCAGAGCGGCGCGAGCAAGGCGATGAATATGTTGAGCTTGTTGGAGATGATGCGGCTGCGCAAATCCGTCGCCGCTCCCCACAGAAGGAGCAGCGCCAGTGTTGCGCTCAGCAAAGATGGTAGCCACACCCCAGGCATGGGGGAAAAGGCTAGACGTTAGGCCTTACCAAATCGTAACCAGCCGGCCATGCAGCCAGAACGTTCCTGCCGACATGGCGTCACCGCCATCGCTGTCCGCACGTCATGACGTCGGTCGATATCCTCATTGTCGGTGGCGGCATGGCGGGCTTCAGCATTGCCGCCGGTCTTGCCGGGCGCGCGTCCGTCCTGCTGATCGAGCAGGAGGAGCATGCGGGCTATCATGCATCCGGCCGCTCGGTCGCCTTCTGGGAGGAAAGTTACGGCGGGCCGGGCGTGCAGCCGCTCACCAGCGCCAGCGGGCCGCTGCTCGCTTCGCCTGATCCGGCTTTCTCCGATGAACCCTTCATGCGGCCGCGCGGCGCGATCCATATCGGCCGCGCACAGGACGGGGCGCTGCTCGATGCGCTGATCGCCGACTTTTCCGCGAGCGGCGTCGCGCTCACGCCGGTGACGCGGGAGGATATCGTTGCAGCGTTGCCGCGCTTGCGGCCGGAGTGGACGATCGGTGTCGCCGAGCCGTCCATGTCGGACATCGATGTCGGCGGCCTGCTCGCGGCCTATCGGCGCATGGCGCGGCGGGGCGGAGCGGAGATTCGGCTTGCGACGCGGCTCGAGGCGGCGCGGCGCGAAGGGGAGCGTTGGCACGTCGAGACCAGCGATGGTCCCGTCTCCTGCGGTATCATCGTGAATGCCGCCGGCGCCTGGGCGGACGATGTCGCGCAGCGCTGCGGGTTTGGCGGCCTGGGCGTCACGCCCTATCGGCGCACGGTCGTGCAACTGCGCTGCCCCGAGGCACCGGCCGACTATCCGCTGGTCGCCGACCTGGCCGGCACCTTCTACTTCAAGGCGGAGGGCGCCGGGCGGCTCTGGCTGTCCCCGCACGACGAGACGCCGGACGAGGCGCGCGACGTCTGGCCGGAGGATCTCGACGTGGCGCTCGCCATCGATCGCTTCACGCAGGTGGTCGACTGGCGGATCGAGGCGGTCGAGCACAAATGGGCGGGCCTGCGCAGCTTCGCGCCGGATCGCCTGCCGATCTATGGCCGCGATCCGCGTGCGCCCGGCTTCTTCTGGTTCGCGGGGCAAGGCGGCTTCGGCATCCAGACCGCGCCTGCCGCTGCCCTGATCGGTGCGGCCTTGCTACTCGGCGAGGCTTTGCCCGCCGCCGTCGCCGGCATCGATGTCGGCCGCTACGCGCCGGACAGACTTGTCAAATCATAGCAATGTTGGCCGTTTAGGCTGGCTCGCCTGAAACCAGGACGATAGGCTCGGACAGGTCGCAACGCAGGAGATCCGCCATGGCACACAAGTTCGTGATCGAGCAGAACAAGGCCGGGGAATATGTCGCGAAGTTCAAATATAACAGCGAAGTGATCTTCTGGACCGAAGGTTATTCCAGCAAGGCGGGCGCGAAGAACGCGATCGAGTCGATCCTGAAGAACGGCCCCGGAGCGCCTGTCGAAGAGGATTGAGGCAGGTTAGCCGGCCAGCGAGCCAGCGCCGGCCGGACGGTCCTTGTCCCCAGCGCCTATTTCAGCGTCTTGAGATAGGCGATGATGTCGGCCCGATTCTTCGGATTGGCGACGCCGGCAAACGCCATCTTGGTGCCGGGCACCTTCTTCATCGGCGCGGTGAGATAGGCCTGCAGCGTGGCCTCGTTCCAGGTGAGCGCCGCTGCCTTCATCGCAGGCGAATAGTTGAAGCCCGCGACCGTCGCCGCCTTCCGGCCGACGACGCCGCGCAGCGTGGGACCGAGTCCGTTCTTGCCGGCTTCGGTAGCGTGGCAGATCTTGCACTGGGCATAGAGCTTCGTGCCATTGGCCGCATCGCCCGCCTGTGCGGTGGCAGCGGCAGGGAGCAGGGCGGACAGTCCAAGGGCGGTAAAAGAAGCGCCGATCAGGCGCGCACGACGAAGGCTAGGCAATGAGCGACTCCCGAAACTATTGTGACGGCCTCCCCGGCCCAAGGAGGGCGAAGCAATTCTGTGCGCTGCAACATGAATGCCGTCAACCATCAAAACAGCGCGTCCCGCTCTGGAGCAATCCCGCCCGTCCCGCCGCCAGCGCTTGACGGGGCCGGTGAACATGCCGATGACAGCGCAAATCATTCATGGCGACATGATCGAAAGGAGCGGGATTGACCGAGACGACTGCCAGCCTCGCGCAGGAGACGAGTGCCAAGCCGAAGCTCGATGGCTCGACCCGGCTCGACCGCGAATATGGCTTCACGTACCGCATCATCCTGGTCGCCCGGCGGTATCGCGCCATGCTGGACGAGCAGCTCCGTCCGCTCGGCTACGGCACGGCGCGGATGGAAGCGCTCTCCACGATCGCCCGCGCCAGCGAGCCGAGTGCGCAGATCGCCATCGCCAAGCGGATCGGCATCGAGGGGCCGACTCTGACCCGCATGCTCGATACGCTGGAGGCCGACGGCCTGGTCGTCCGCCGCCCGGACCCGACCGACCGGCGCACCAAGCTCATCGAGCTGACCGAGGAAGGCGAAGCCGCGCTGGAGGAGATCATGCGTGTCGCCCATGCCTTCCGCGCGACCGTGCTCAAATCGCTGACCGACGACGAACTCGATCAGGCTAATGTCGTGACCGACAAGCTGATGCGCCTGATTTGCGAGGGCGCGCAGCGCTGAAGGGCGCGAGCGCTGGTCGTAACGCAGAGAGATTGGATGACTCCGTATCGTCTAATCACGGCAAATAAATGGCCCTTTGCTCGCGATGATACTCCACCCCACCCCGCTCTGGACTTACCTATCATCGATAGATAATTGCAGAGCGAACTATCGATCCCCGGGGAGGACCATCAGACATGTCGGCGAACAGCGCAGGGGCGGCCACGCCCCGCATCGTGCATCTCGACAGGATCACCATGGGCGGCATTGCCATACCGCGCCCGTCCGTGCCGCACGACTGGGCCGAGCATGATTTCACCGATGCCGGGCAAGTCGTCGAGCGGCTCGCCGGCGCGCAGGTCGCCATCATCAACAAGGTAAAGCTGGACGCGGCGACGCTCGCCGCGCTGCCGGACCTCAAGCTGATTGCCGTCACTGCCACCGGCACCGACGTCGTCGACAAGGTCGCGGCGCAGGCGCAGGGCATCGAGGTGCGCAATGTCGTCGGCTATGCCGGCACGACCGTCGCCGAGCATGTCGTCATGATGATCTTTGCGCTCAGCAAGGGTCTCATTCCCTTCCGCGAGGCCGTGATCGACGGCACATGGGAGAACGGCAAGTCCTTCACCGTCTTCGCCGCGCCGGTGCGCGATCTGGTCGGCCAGCGCCTTGGCCTGTTCGGCAGCGGCGCGATCGCGCAGGGCGTCGCGCAGCGTGCGCGGGCACTCGGCATGGAGGTCGTGTTCGCGGGCCGTCAGGGCGCCGCGCCCGGCGAGGGCCGGCTCGCCTTCGAGGAAGTGCTGGCCACGAGCGACATCGTCAGCCTGCATTGCCCGCTCACCGCAGAGACCCAGCATATGCTGAATGCCGAAACGCTCGCGTCGATGAAGAAAGGTGCCGTCATCATCAACACCGCGCGCGGCGCCTTGATCGATCTCGATGCGCTGGAAGCCTCGCTGGAGGCGGGCCATATCGGCGGCGCGGGCATCGACGTCGCCCCCGTCGAGCCGCCGCCGCCCGGCAGCCCGATCCTGCGCCTCGCCCGGCGCAGCAATGTGATCGTGACGCCGCATAGCGCCTGGCTGAGCCATGAGGCCGTGACCGAAGTCGCGCGCATTACCGGCGAGAATGTCGCGACGTTCCTGGCCGGCCGATGACTGGACCGATGCACCCCCGCGCTCTGCTGGAAGCCGCGTTCGAAGCCGCCGTTGCCGCCTGCAAGCGGCCGGAGACGATCGTCGCGGCGCTGCCGCCCCGGCCCAAGGGCCGCGTCATCGTAATCGCCGCCGGCAAGGGCGCCGTGCCGATGGCGCAGGCGGTGGAAGCACATTGGCCGGAGGCGACCGGCATCGCGGTCACGCGCACCGGCTATGGCAGCCCCCTCCAGCGCATCGAACTGGTCGAGGCGAGCCATCCCGTGCCGGATGCGGCGGGACTACAGGCCGCTGCGCGCTGCCTCAAGCTGGCCGAAAGCGCTCAGGAGGGCGATCTTGTGCTGGTGCTGCTCTCGGGCGGGGCCTCGGCCTTGCTCGCTGCGCCATCGGCCCCGCTCGATCTGCCCGCCAAGCAAGCCGTGACGCGCGCTTTGGTGCGCTCCGGGGCGGAGATCGGCGAGATCAATCTGGTGCGGCGCCATCTCTCGCGCATCAAGGGCGGCCGCCTTGCCGCCGCCGCTTTCCCGGCGGACGTGCTGACCCTCGCCGTCTCGGACGTGGTCGGAGACGTGCCGGAGGATATCGGCTCCGGCCCGACCGTGGGCGACAAGGGCACCATCGCCGACGCGCAGGCCGTGCTCGCGCGTTACGGCATTGCCGATCCCGGCGGCTGGAGCGAGTCCGTCAAGCCGGACGACCCACGCCTTGCACGCAGCGGCTTCCAGGTGATCGTGCGGCCGGACGACGCACTTGATGCCGCCGCGGATTATCTGCGCGGCCAGGGCTATGAACCCGTATTGCTCGATCGCGAAGCGACCGGCGATGCACGCCGCGTCGCGCACGCGCATGCGCAGTCGGCCATTGATGCGCGCACGGCGGGCCGGCGCGCGGCGCTCATTTCCGGCGGCGAACTGACCGTTACGGTGACAGGCTCCGGCACCGGCGGTCCCAATCAGGAATATGCGCTGGCACTGGGGCAGGCGATCGCCGGCCGTGCGGGTCTCGCCGCGCTGGCGGCGGATACGGACGGGGTGGATGGCAATCGCGATGTCGCGGGCGCCTATGTCGATGGCGAGACGGTCTGCGCACTGGAAGAGGCCGATATCGACATCGAGGCGGCCCAGGCCAACAATGATGCCGGCAGCGCGCTCGGCGAGATCGGCGCCCTGTTCGTGCCCGGCCCGACCCAGACCAACGTCAACGATCTGCGCATCATCCTGGTCGATCCCTGAGCGGGCGGACAAGGCCAATTTGCCCTCGCGACATGCAGGGGCAAACACCGCAATTCGCTCGCTCCAGTTCCCGCCGCCCCTATGCCGGCTCGCGGAACTGGATGACATTGCCTTCGGGATCGGTCCCGTCGCAGGCGCGGAAGCCGGCCCAGACGAACTCGGCTGAAACCGGCTTCACCGTGCCGCCAAGCGCGGCCGCCTGCGCGCGAATCTGTGCAATGCTCTCGACCGCGAAAACCAGTTTCACCGGCACGTCCATGCGCGGTTCCGGCGGGTTGGCGATCTGCACGCGCTTGGCGTGAGCGGGCGGCAGCGGATGGATGACGAGCTGGATTGCGTCATTCTCCAGCCGCACGGCGTCCTCCTCCTCGCCCAGCACCGTCATGGGCACCAGCGTGGCGTAGAACCGCGCGACCCGTGCGGTGTCCTTCGCGAAGATTACAGCACCCGATTTGATCGTCCTTGCCACGATGCCTTCCCCTTCCCGTTGCGAGGCTATAAACCGGCCCGCGACATTGACAAATCCGCCCGCTTTCCCTATCGGCGCCGCTTCGGACGAACGGCCGCCCCTTTCAGGCGGCCCTTTTTGTCGATTCTGCAGACCGATTCGATTTTGAGGAATGAACGATGAAGCGCACCTTTCAGCCGAGCAACCTGGTTCGCAAGCGCCGGCACGGCTTTCGCGCGCGCATGGCGACGGTGGGCGGCCGCAAGCTGCTGAACGCCCGTCGCGCTCGCGGCCGCAAGAAGCTGACGGCCTGATTCCGGAAATGCGGCGCAGCGTGGGTCGCATGACCCGCCGCGCCGACTTCCTGGCCGCCAATCGCGGCCTGCGTGCTCCCATGCCGGGTTTCGTGCTCCTGCTGCGCGATCGCCGTGACGGCGATTCGGCGATCCGGCTCGGCATCACCGTGACAAAGAAGATCGGCAACGCCGTCATCCGCAACCGGATGAAGCGGCGTTTTCGCGCGCTCGCCGCCGCCGCTCTGCCGGACAAGGGCGTCGCGGGCGCGGACCATGTGCTGATCGGCCGCGAAGGCGGCATCGAGCGCGACTATACGACGCTTGCCGCAGAACTGGACAAGGCGCTGCGCCGCCTGACGGAAAAGCACGAGGCCGGTGAGACCAGCACGCCCCGGAATACGTCGCGCCGATGATCGCCCGCGTGCTGATCCTCGTTGCCCGCATCTGGCAAATCGGCCCCAGCCGCATCCTGCCGCCGACCTGCCGCTATAGTCCGAGCTGTTCGCAATATGCGATCGAGGCGCTCGGGAAACATGGCGCGATAAGGGGTGGCTGGCTGGCGTTGAAGCGGCTATTGCGCTGCCACCCATGGGGCGGCTCCGGCTACGATCCGGTTCCATAAGCATCTGACGAACAAGACGAGACGGGAAGCCAAATCAACGTGGACGACAAGCGCAATATCATCCTCGCGGTTGTGCTGAGCATCGCGATCCTGTTCGGCTGGCCCTATGTCTCCAGCCTGTTCTTCCCGACCGCAAACCCGCCGGCAAGACCTGCCGCGTCCGCCCCGGCGACGAACACGCCAACGGCCGGCGCGCCGACTGCCGGCGCTCCTGCCGCCGATGGGCCGCAGGCGACGCGCGATCGCACGCTGGTGCTGCGCGAGAGCCCGCGCGTCCTCATCGACACGCCCAAGCTCAAAGGCTCGATCAACCTGAAAGGTGCGCGCATCGACGATGTCGTGCTGCCGACCCACAAGGAAACGCTCGCCAAGGATAGCGAGCCGGTCCGCCTGTTCAGCCCCAGCGGTACGAAGGACGCCTATTTCGCGAGCTTCTCCTGGTCCGGCGAGGGCCTGAAGCTGCCCGACGCGAACAGCCAGTGGACCGCCGACCGCCAGACCCTGACGCCCGCCGCGCCCGTGACGCTGCGCTGGGACAATGGCGCGGGTCAGCGCTTCGTCATCCGCCTGTCGGTCGATCAGGACTATATGCTGACCGTCGCGCAGACGCTCGAGAATGTTGGCCGCAACCAGATCGTCGCCCGTCCCTATGGCCTGCTCTCGCGCATCGGCCCGTCCAGGGATCCCTCGACCTGGACGATCCACACCGGACCCATGGGCGTGTTCAACGGCGCGGCGAATTATGACATCGACTTCACCGATCTGGACGAGGAAGGCGACAAGCGCTTCTCGACCACCGGTGGCTGGCTCGGCTTCACCGATCTCTACTGGCATGCCTCGCTGATCCCCGCGCAGAACCTGCCGGTCGAGGCGCAGTTCCGCGCCGGCGCCAACAAGCGCTATCAGGCCGATGTGACCTATGCGCCGAACGTCCTCGCGCCCGGCAAGTCGGTCACCGTCACCAGCCGACTCTTTGTGGGTGCCAAGGAAACGCCGGTGCTCGAGCGCTATACCGATCAGGAAGGCATCGCCCTGTTCGATCGCGCGATCGACTGGGGATGGTTCCGCTGGTTCGAGAAGCCGATCTTCTACCTGCTCGATTGGCTGTTCCGTCAAATCGGCAATTTCGGCGTGGCGATCATCTGCCTCACCTTCATCGTGCGCGGCCTGATGTTCCCCATCGCCCAGCGCCAGTTCGCCTCCATGGCGGCGATGCGGGCGCTTCAGCCGAAGATGAAGGCGGTCCAGGAGCGCTACAAGGACGACAAGGTCAAGCAGCAGCAGGAGATCATGGAGCTGTATCGCAGCGAGAAGGTCAATCCGCTCGCCGGCTGCCTCCCCATCTTCCTGCAGATCCCGATCTTCTTCGCGCTCTACAAGGTGCTGATGCTGGCGGTCGACATGCGCCACCAGCCTTTCTTCCTGTGGATCAAGGACCTCTCGGCGCCTGATCCGCTACACATCCTCAATCTGTTCGGCCTGCTGCCCTTCACGCCGCCGAGCTTCCTTGGCATCGGTATCCTCGCCGTCATCCTCGGCATCACCATGTGGCTGCAGTTCAAGCTGAACCCCGCGCCGATGGACGACATGCAGAAGCAGATCTTCGCGATCATGCCCTGGATGATGATGTTCGTGATGGCGCCGTTCGCGGCTGGCCTGCTCATCTACTGGTGTACGTCGAACATCCTCACCATCGCGCAGCAATGGTGGCTGTATCGGCAACATCCGGTGCTGAGCCAGCCCGCGGCGGCGAAATAAGGTGCGCGGCAGGTGACGGAAGACGAAGAGGCCGACCGCATTGAGGAAGCCCGCAAGATTTTCGCGGGCCCGATCGCGTTCCTGAAGTCGGCGCCGAGCCTCGACTTTCTGCCCGATGCGATCGCGCCCGAGATCGCCTTCGCCGGCCGGTCGAATGTAGGCAAGTCGTCGCTCATCAACGCGCTGACCAATCGCAACGGCCTCGCGCGCACATCCAACACGCCCGGCCGCACGCAGGAGCTCAACTTCTTCGACGTCGGCGTGACTGAGCTGCAGGGCGGCGTGACAACCCCGCCGCTCTTCCGCCTCGTCGACATGCCGGGCTATGGCTATGCCAAGGCGCCCAAGGACATGGTCAAGCAGTGGCGCTTCCTCATCAACGATTATCTGCGTGGCCGTCCTGTGCTCAAGCGCACGCACGTGCTGATCGACAGTCGCCACGGCATCAAGGATGTCGATGAGACCCTGTTCGACATGCTCGATCAGGCCGCCGTCAGCTATCGCGTCGTGCTGACCAAGACGGACAAGGTGAAGGCCTCCGAACTGGCCGCCGTCACCGAGCAGACCGCCGCCGCGATCCGCAAGCGCCCCGCCGCGCATCCGGACATCATCGCCACGTCGAGCGAGAAGGGCATGGGTCTGCCCGAGCTGCGCGCCGCGGTGATCGACGCGCTGACCTGAGTCGCCGGCGTCCACTTGGGGTGACGCGCAAATACAGTTGAGCTAACAGCCCTCCATCCCACCCGGCAGGAGGCGCGCCATGCTCAAGCTCATCATCGGCAACAAGGTCTATTCGAGCTGGTCGCTGCGCGGCTGGCTGGCGGTGAAGCAGAGCGGCCTGCCGTTCGAGGAAGTGGTCGCCCCGCTCTATGACGATGCCTGGCCCGAGCGGAAGGCACAGGCCGATCTCGCCCCCTCGGTCGGCAAGGTGCCGACCCTCTGGGACGGTGACATCGCCGTGTGGGACAGCCTCGCCATCATCGACTATCTCGATGCGCTCTCGGGCGGCGACCGGTTCTGGCCCAAGGACAAGGCCGCGCTCGCCCTCGCCCGCTCCATCTCGGCCGAGATGCACAGCGGCTATCAGGCGCTCCGCAACGCCTGCACGATGAACATGCGTCACGTCCTCCCGGCCCAGGAGCTCGCGCCCGATGTGGCTGCCAATGTCGCGCGCATCGTCGATCTCTGGGATCGGGCGCGCAGCCGCTTCGGTCAGGGCGGAGACTATCTGTTCGGCGCCTTTGGCGCGGCGGACATCATGTTCGCGCCGGTCGTGACGCGCTTCGTCACTTACTCGATCGCGCTGCCGGCATCGGCGCAGGCCTATCGCGACGCCGTTCTGGCGCACCCGTTCATGCAGGAGTGGGCCGCCGGTGCCGAACAGGAGGAGTGGGTGATCCCGCAGTTCGAGCCAGCCGAGCAGGGCTGAGGCCGCTCTAACCACCCCGCATCCACCCGCCTCAAAGCCGCGAAAAATCCGGCTCTGCGATAGTGGATTTACAAATCGTTCGAAACTGAATTAATAGTGGGCGTATCAAATCGAGTCGGCGGCGGGACGTCGATCGCAGGAGACGAGCCATGGAAGTCAGGAAGCTTCACCCCATTTTCGCCGCCGAGCTGATCGGGGCGGACCTCACCGTCGCGCCGGACCAGGCGCTCATCGATACAGTCGAGGCGGCGATGGCGGAGCATCTGGTATTGTGCATCCGTGGCCCCGTGATCAGCGACGAGGAGCATCTGCGCTTCGCTCGCGCGTTCGGCCCGCTGGAGCTGCCGGGCCTGTTCAAGCCTGATGCGCCGCGCCGCATGGCCTATGGGCTGTACGACGCCTCCAACCTCGACATCAATGGCGAGATCGTCGATCGGGAGTCGCTGCGCGCCAAGTTCGCCAAGGGCAATGAGCTGTTCCATGCGGACAGCAGCTTTAATGACATGCCCAGCAAATGGTCGATGCTGCGCGGCGTGATCGTGCCGCCCGAGCGCGGAGACACCCAGTTCGTCGATCTGCGTCACGTCTATGACGAGCTGCCGCAGGCGATGAAGGATCGCATCGAGAACCTGGTCGCCGAGCATAGCTACGCCGCGAGCCGCATTCGCGGCGGTGTCAGCCCCGAAGAGGCCGAGCGCCTCAGGGCGGCGATGCCCGGCGCTCTGCAGCCGCTGGTCCGGGTCGGCCCGACCGGGCGCAAGAGTCTGTTCGTGGGCAGCCACGCCTTCCGTATCGAGGGCATGCCGGATGCCGAAGGCCGTGCGCTCATCGACGAGCTGCTCGCCTTCGCCAGCCAGGACAAATTCATCTACTCACATAAGTGGCAGCTGGGCGATATGGTCATCTGGGACAATCGCTACGCGCTGCATCGCGGCACCGAGTTCGATTATGAGCGCTACAAGCGCGATCTGCGCCGCGCCAATGTGAACGAATATGGCGAGGAGCGCGCCGCCGGCCCGCTACCCTCCGCGATCACCTCGGACGCGAAGACCGCTGCTTGATCGGGGGTGGGGGAAGACATGCCCCGACGCCTGAAGTCGCCGCAAGTCCCATCGGCGTCACCCCAGCGAACTGGGGTCTCGTCCGTTAGCGCGCTCCGCTGCCGCAAAAGACCCCAGCGTTCGCTGGGATGACGGCTTCGGCCAAGATTTCGCTGTCCTACAGCGCGTTCGTCATGGCACGCCCGAACCCTCGTTCCCGCCGTCCCATTGATCGACATTCTCGATCAATCCCGGCAAAAACAAGGCGCGTAGGGTGTAACCTTCAGAACCTTCGTGCCGGATTTCCGGCTCCTTGATCGAGACGGTCGATCACCCGGTTTGCGCGGCGAGGCGACAGGAAGCCTCTTGCATCTACGCTTCGCTGATGGCAATATCGTTAGATCACTAACGACTTGGCTGCGGACGAATCGGCCGTCGCCCTGTTTTGGATGATGTGCATGCGGCCGGGATAAGGCCGCGTACCGGCCCGAATGAGAGGAACAGGCACGTGAACTTGGACCACCCCTTGATGAGCTGCGATGATCATCTGGACATGAACATGTTGCCGGCTGATCTCTGGACGAAGCGGCTTCCCGAGCATCTCAAGGATCGCGGGCCGAAGGTCGAGATCATCGACGGCAAGGCCGTCTGGATGTGCGACGGCAAGAATCTCGGCGGCTGGTCGGGTCACGAGCCGGCACCGAATGTGCCCAAGCCCGTTTACACCGCGCTCGACCGCGGCGGCATTCTCGACCAGACCGAGCGTCGCCCGGCGGTCGCCAAGCTGCGCCTGCAGGACATGGACCGCGATGGCGTCTGGGCGCACGTGCTGTTCGGCCCCGTCACCTCGCTCGATTTCGACGACGAGGAACTGCGCGACGCCTGCTACGCCGCCTATAATGAGTGGCTCAAGGAATTCTGCGCGAATGCGCCCGATCGCCTGGTCGGCGTGCCGCTGCTGCCGCCTTATCCGGGCCCGGCGCTCAAGGAGCTGCAGCACATCATCGCGCTGGGCGGTTTCAAGCAGGCCAATCTGCAGATCGCCATGGCGCAGCCGCGCCTGGAGAGCGACGAGTGGGAGCCGCTGTGGAATCTGCTTGAGGAGAGCGGCATCATCCTGTCGTTCCACGTCACCGTGTTCGCCAGCGTCAGCCGCGCGTTCGACAAGTATAAGGGCAGCCCCGGCGCGACCTTCCTGCACGTGAAGATGTTCATCGAGCAGTTCCTCGATCCGTTCGTCGATCTGTTCGCCTGGGGCATATTGGAGCGTCACCCCGGTCTCAAGATCGTGATCGCGGAATCCGGCATCGGTTGGCTGCCCTGGGTGATCGAGGAACTGGACTATCGCCACTTCCGTCTCTGGGAGGGCGAGGAGTTCTGGAACGCGCGCGGCGGTATTCCGCTCAAGATGCTGCCGTCCGAGCTGTTCAAGCGTCAGGTCTATGGCACCTTCCAGCAGAGCCCGACGGCGGTGGCGCTGGCCGAGTTCTACGGCGAGGACAAGCTGCTCTGGGCGACGGACTATCCGCACCCGGACAGCATCTGGCCGAACTCCATCAAGAAGCTGGAGGAGTTCACCAGGAAGGCGTCGCCTGAGCTGATCCGCAAGCTCGCCTGGGAAAATGCCGCCAATCTCTATGGCGTCAAAGGCCCGCCGCAGCAGGACGCGATCGCCGCCGAATAAGCGCGACCGTCAGCGAGGACATGAGGAAGGGGAGGGCCGCGGCTCTCCCTTTTTCGTTGACTAAGTCTATTCTCGCCACGCAGGCCCGAGCGGCGTATCATGATCCCCAGCGCACAGCCGGCAAACGGCGCGCTGCTGGAGGGGAGTGTCGTGAGCATGGACAGGCGAATCTTTCTCGGTGGTGCCGGCGCGATCGTTGGCGGGACATTGGGCGGCATCGGCCTGTCCGAGGCGGCCGAAGTGCTGGGCGGCCAGAAGCCGATCACGCAGAAGGAATGGGAAGCGCTCTATCGCAGCTACGGGACGGCGCAGTTCACCTGCGTGCGCACCTCGCAGGCCGTCGAAGGACCCTATTATTTCGACAATTCCCCGCTGCGCAGCGCCGTCGCCGAAGGGCGCAAGGGCGAGCGTCTGCGGCTCGGCATCACGATCGGCGGCATGCTCTCGCCCATCGCCGCGCGTTGCTTTCCTTTGGCCGGGGCCGTCGTCGACATCTGGCAGACCGACGCGGCAGGCATCTATTCCAATGTGGGCGGCGACCTGCAGACGGTCGACACGACCGGTCAGGCGTTCCTGCGCGGGCACCAGATCACCGACGAGAAGGGCTATGTCGAGTTCGAGACGATTGTGCCGGGCTGGGAAGTCATCGCCCTGCCGCCGCCCGCCATCGTCGGCGCGCGCACCAATCACATCCATGTGAAGGTCTATCACGGCCGCGACGTGCTGACCGCGCAGCTCTATTTCCCCGATCCGCTGCTCGATCAGCTGTTCGCGGAGGTCGAGCCTTACAAGTCGCACACGCGCATGACTGCACCGGGCCTGCCGCGCTTCTATGAGCGCGTGCGCAACGACAAGGACGGCCTGTTCCTCGCGGACAAGAGCACGCCGATGCCGGTCGAGCGCGTGAACGGCGTGCTGACGGCGAAAGCGACGATCGGGATGATCAGCCAGGGCAATCGGGGGCAGGCGACGCTGTTCCGCGGCGGCTGATCTACTCTGGAGCCGTTCGGGTTCTGGTTGAACCGAAACCACTCCAGATTGTCTTGGTTTTTCGTGATTTCCGAGCCGGCAGGTGAGTCCACCTGCCTCGAAATCACTCCAGTGCCGAGTCCCAATGCTCAACGATCATGCCGTCCTTGAGGCGGTATGTGTCGTACCACCAGACCGGGATCGTTCGCGTCGGGTCCTTCGGATCGGGAATGTGACGCTGGAACATGAGCTGGACGAGATCGCCCTCGGCCAGGACATGGCGGAACGGGGTCAGCTCATACGTACCCGGCTCCAGCGGTCCATCCTCGCCCAACTCCCATTTGAGGAATTCGATCAGCGCCTCCAGCCCCTGACCGGCGCTGGGGCTATGCTGGATATAGTCCTGCGCGATATATTTTGAGGCTGCCGCATAGTTCCGGCCGTTCAGCACCTCGTGCCACATGGCGAGCACGACCTGCTTGTTGGCGGCCTCGATCGCCCGGCTGTCGCTCATCCGAAGATGCGCGCGATGAAGCGGCGCAGCTCCGCGTCGACATCCGCGCTCTCGGGCACCGGCATGCGGCTGAACCCGCCATGCGGCATGGCTTCCCAGACATGCAGCTCGGCGTCGATGCCGGCATTGCGCAGCTTGCGGTGGATAAGCACCGAGTTGGACAGGAAGAGATCGCGCGTGCCGGTCTGCACGATCGTCGGCGGGAAGCCCTTCGAGAAGTCCGCGAACAAAGGCGAGAGATAGGGATCGGTCAGGTCGTGGCCGTCCGCGTAGAGTTCGTTGCACTCGGGCAGGCCGCGCTTGAGGATGACGTCGAGATCCTCATTGGTGCGGAAGCTGTCGCCCGCTTCAGTGAGGTCGACCTCGGGAGTCAGCAGGATCGTCGCGGCCGGCATCGGTAAGCCCTGGTCGCGGATCATCAGCGTCGTGGCAGCCGCGAGATTGCCGCCCGCCGAGGCGCCGCCGATGATGATGCGGCTCGGGTCGATCGTCTCGATCAGCGCCTTGTAGACCGCGAGGCAATCATCCGGCGCGGCGGGATAGGGATAATCCGGCGGCATGCGATAGTCGACCGAGACCGTGCGGATGCCCAGCGAATCGGCGGTGCGGACGCCCATCGCCTCGGCCAGCACACCGCCGCCGAAGACGAACGCGCCGCCATGGGTATAGAGATAGACCGGCCCGCCTTCCGAGCCCGCGGGCACGCAGTCATAGCAAGTGACGCCGGCAATCTGCATCTTTTCGTGGCTGCATTGGGCGGCCGCCAGGATCGGTCCCGCCATCTGCTCGCGCATGCCCGTGCCCGCTTCGATCTGCGCGCGCCAGGCCGCCTTGTCGCTGGCTGGCGGCCAGTTCATGCGCGGCATCTGCGTGCCGTCGGACAATGCCTTCTGTGCCGCCACGCTGATCGTCTGCGGCGGCGGAATGTCGCGCGCGCTGACGCGGACCGGCGTGAAGGCAAGGGGGTCCTGATCGGCCATGATTGCTCCTGCTCCCGTGTCGGACGGAGACTCATTGCCTGCCGACATGTCAGTCAGGCTTATCTCCATCGTCCGCCCTTGGGAAGCTTCACATGGTGACGACGACCTTGCCGATCTGCTGGTTGGATTCGAGGAAACGATTGGCCTCGACGATCTCCTCGAACGGGAAGGTTCTCGCGATCACGGGCTTGAGATGCCCAAGCTTGAGGCCGAGCAGGATCTTCTCCTGCGCCGCCTTGTAGCGCGCCGGATGGTTCCAGATTTCCGAGGCGACCCACCCGCGCATGGAGAGGCCTTTGAAAGCCATGTTCCAGTGCGGATAGGGCGTCGGCTGCTCGGATAGGCCGCCATAGATGAAGAGGATGCCGCGCTCGGCCATGGCGCTGGTCAAGGTCTGCACATAGGGGCCCTGCACCGGATCGAAGACGATGCGCGCGCCCTTGCCGTCGCTGATGCGCATGACTTCCTCGACGAGATCGACTTCCTGCGTTGCGACGACATGCTGCGCGCCGAGCGCTTTCAATTGCTCGGCCTTCTCGCTGGTCCGCGTCGCGGCGATCGAGACGGCGCCCGCCCAATTGGCGAGCTGGATCGCGGCGAGGCCGACGCTGCTGGAGGCAGCGGGGATGATGACGAAATCGCCGATGCCCGCCTCGCCGACCTCGATGATCGCGAAGGCAGTCATATACTGCATCCAGACCGCGGCGGCCTCGGCGGCGCTGAGGCCCTCGGGCGCGGGCAGCAGGCAGCGCGTTGGCACGATCGCCTGCGTCGCCCAGACGCCATATTGGCCAAGCGGATACATGGGAAGCGCGCTGACGCGCTGGCCGATCTCGAAGCCGGTGACGCCTTCGCCCAGCGCCTCGACGATGCCACAGGCCTCGTAGCCGATCAGCGTGGGGAGGGCTGGCTTGGTCGGGTAGCGCCCGGCGCGGAACATGGCCTCGGAGCGATTGAGGCCGACTGCCTCGACCTTGATGCGGACTTCGTTTGGCCCCGGCGCGCCGATCTCGATTTCGTCGAACCGCAACACTTCCGGTCCGCCCAACTCGCGGACGCGAACGACTTTGGCCATGTGTCTCTCCGTAAAATTATAAGCCCCTCCCCTTTAGGGGAGGGGGAAGGGGTGGGGAATAGCCCAGCCGCGTCGCTCTTCGTCGCGCGGTCCAGCACCACCCCAACCCCTCCTCTGAAGAGGAGGGGCCAATATGGGTCAAAGCTTCTCGGTCAGCGGCTTCTGCGTGTCGTAGATCGGGTTGTAGATCAGCGTCCCGAACTGCTTGACCAGCGCCGCGCGGGCCTCGTTCGGCTCCTCGACCGGGATGGCGCGCAGCAGCGCCTCGTTGCGCGCAATGATGCCGTCGCGGAATTCCGGGTGCGTCATGATGAAGAGGTCCTTGCGGCGGATGCCGCGCAGCACGCGCAGACCGACTTCCTCGGCGCTCATGAACAGCGAGGCATCGAAGCCCGGCGGCGGGCGGCGCGGCGGCTCGCCGTCCTTGGCCACGGGCAGCGGCGCGGGCACCTCGTTCTTGAGATGGTTCGGGCGCGTCGCGTTGGTGGTCTGGCCGAGATTGGTCTGCACCGGGCCGGGGAAGAAGACCGAGGCGCCGATCGGCGTGTCCTTGAGGTCGGTCGCGACCACTTCCATCATGCCGGCCACCGCGAACTTGGCCGCACAATAGACCGAGACGCCGCCCACGGCCGAGAAGCCGCCGGTGGAGGACGTGGTAACGATATGGCCTTCTTCGCCATGCCTGAGCATGCGCGGCAGCATCGTGACGAGGCCGTTGACGACGCCGCCGATGTTGACGCCGAGACCGAAGTCCCAGTCCTTGTAGGTCATGTCCTGCACCATGCCGCCGCCGCCGACGCCGGCATTGAGCGCGAGCACATGGATGTTGCCGAACTGCGCCTCGGCCTCGTCGGCCGCCTTCACCCAGCCGTCGCGGTCGGTGACGTCGAGCAGGACCGGGTGGACGGCGAGATTGGTCTTGGAGAAGCCTTCCATCGCCTGGTCGAGCGCGTCCTGACGGATATCGGCGATCACGACCTTCATGCCGGCTTCACCGAAAGCCTTGGCCATGCCCCAACCCATGCCGCTGGCGCCGCCGGTGATGAAGGCGGTCTTGCCGCTCACGTCCTGCATAAAAGCTCTCTCCTGTTGATCCGGTCCGGTTTGATCGCTTGCGTCTAGAGTTGACTTTGTCGTCAGTCAACGCAGGCAAAGTGCGGGATCGTTCCAGAAATGCAATCCGGCGGATTCCATCATTGTTGACTCTGTCAGAAATTGACGGCCAATCAGCGCGTGACGAAAAGCGCGAGGCGCAGGGCTTGCGCGCAGGCATGGAGAGCGAGACGTGAAGGATCTGGAAGGCAAGGTCGCATTCATCACTGGTGGCGGATCGGGCGTCGCGCTCGGCCAGGCGAAGGTCTTCGCCGAGGAAGCCAATATGAAGGTGGTGATCGCCGATATCCGGCAGGATCATCTCGACGAGGCGATGGCCTATTTCAGTAAGAAGAACGTTGCGGTGCATCCCATCCGCCTCGATCTCACCGACCGTGCCGCTTATGCCGCAGCCGCCGATGAGGCCGAGCAGGTCTTCGGCCCTGTCGATCTGCTCTGCAACACGGCCGGCGTCAGCCAGTTCGGCCCGATCGAGAACGCGACGTTCGACGACTGGGACTGGCAGATGGACGTCAATGTGAATGGCGTCATCAACGGCGTGATGACCTTCATGCCGCGCATGATCAAGCAAGGCGGCGGCCATATCGTCATCACCGCCTCCATGTCCGCCTTCGTCGCCCTGCCGACCACCGCGATCTACTGCACGACCAAATATGCGGTGCGCGGCCTCGCCGAGTCCCTCCGCGTCGAGATGCCCAAATATAATATCGGCGTGTCCCTGCTCTGCCCGGGCGGCGTGAACACGAACATTCACCGCTCGGTCGAGGCGCGGCCCGAGAAATATGGCAATACCGGCTATTATGGCCGCGACGAAAACGTCTTCGGCGCGCTCAAGAAAGTCATCGAGAATGGGTTCGATCCGGTCGATCTCGGCCGGGTGGTGCTGGATGCCGTCGTGAACGACAAATTCTGGGTTCTGCCTTATCCGGAGTTCGCCGAAGGGCAGATGCAGCGTGACAAGGAGGTCATCGACGCGATGGCGAGCTATGCCGACCATCCCGATTATGCCCGCCGCATGAAGGTCCGCGAGCAGATGCAGGGGAAGATGCCCGGCGCCGAGTGAGTCCGGGTGCCGGGCCGCCGGTGACAGGGCGGCCCGTCGGCTCGCTCAGCGCACGCGCACCACGCGCACGGCGGCCTGCTTGCCGACCTGCATGAGATAGGAGCCGAGCGATGCCTTGCGGATGGTCACCGTCTCATTGGGCGCGGGCGGCCGGAAATTGGTGACACGTTCGGTCATGCGCCACACGGCGCCGTCCTGCAGGTTGATGCTCCACATGCCGAGGCCGTTGTCGCGCGAGGAGACCACGGCCATGGCGAGCTCATCCTGGCCGTCGTCCGCATTGCGCGAAGCGAGCGGGCGATCGATCTGCTCGGCGCCGAAGCTCGAACCGGCAGAGGTCGATGCGCCCGGTGGCGGTGGCGGCGGAGCGCCCTGCGGTGTGCGCATCGACGACGAACCGAAGCCGGAAGTGTAAATGCCCTGCGACGCGGCCCGAGCAATCGAATCATAGCATTCGAGGCGCGCGTCCTTCTTGCCGATGCGAGCGCAGACGGCGAGCTGGTCGGGAAGGCTGCCTTGCGCGGAAACGGGTGCGCCGATCGCGCACAGGCCGGTGGCCGCAATGGCCAGGGTCAAACGTCCAAACAGCATTCCAAACTCCTCCCGCAGCTCATCGGCGGCGCTTTTGCGTTGAGTCTGTCTGCCGTGCCACTCCCGAGTCGTCAATTTCTCTTCGAACGATCGCGCCCCTTTTCCGGTCGGCGAAAGCGTCTCTCGAAAGCCGTTTCGTGTTGATGCTACACACGGTAAGTTGACCGGCAAGCCAAAATAGGCGCATTCATGTCGAAGTATGGAGCGTGGGCGGCTCCTGGAGGAATGGCACATGAACAGCAGCAAGGCTGCACTGGAGCGCTTCGGCGCCGGCTTGGACAAGGCAGCGATCGTCGCGGCCGGGCTGGCCGTGCTCGATCGGGAAGGTCTGGCGGGCTGCACAATCGATGCGGTGGCCGAGCGCTTGCGTGCCAAGCCGACCGATATTCTGCAGCATTTCTCGGATCGTGGCGACATGCTGGTCGCGCTCGGCTGCGAAATGGCGCGCGTGGCGCCCGTTCTTCTTCCGGCGGAGAGCTGGCGCGAGCAGCTCGTGCAGCGAGCGGCGGCCGGGCGGCAGGCCATGCTCTCGCGACGCGACGGCAGCCAGCTTTTCGCGCAATTGCCGGCGATGTTTCCCATGGGCGGATCGGGCTTCGACTGCGTCCCAGCGCTGTGCGCGGCAGGGTTCACGCTGGCCGATGCGCGGGCCGCCGTGCTGCTGGTCGATCGCTTCACGGTCGGCTGGACGATGACCGAGCAGAGCCGGCCGGACGTGGCAGACCTTCAGGGGCGATTCGAGGACCAGCTTGACATTGTCCTTGCCGGCGTCGCCGCGGCGCAGCCCATGGGCCTCGCCACACGGCGCGACGACCGGCAGAGCCGCTTCCAGTCCAGGCTCTGGGTGTTCCTGCGCGACGCGCGCGAGAGCGCTAACATCTCGTTCGCCCGCACGGCGCATGTAAACGAGCTCGATCGCCGCATCCTGCTGCTGCTCCAGGCGCAGGGCGGGCTGACGCTCGCCGCGATCTCCATGGCCTGTGGTATCGACAAGGCGCAGGTCAGCCGGGCCATCAAGCGGATGGGCGAAGTGTCCTTGCTCGCGCGCAGCGGCATTCGCAGCCCGATCCGGCTCAGTACGCCCGGCCGTCAGCTGGCCGAGCGGCTGCTGCGTCAGGCCGAGCTGCGCAATCGCGAGCTCACCTACGGCATCAGCGACGAGCAACTCGGCACGCTTTGCGACGTGCTCGATACGCTGCTGTCCCGCGCGATCACCCTGTTCGAGCAGGAGCGCAAACTCAGCGCCACCAACCAGCGGCCCGAGCCGGTCGATTTCCAGGATCTCGTCGATGAGGGGCTGCCGGGCGAGAACGGCGTCGCGGTGGATCGCTCGCGCGTGCTGCCGCCGTTCATCACGCTCTGCTCCTATATGCTGCGCGGCGGCGCGCTGTCGCACAAGCGCCAGACCGGCCTCTCCAATTTCGAGACCTGGGTTATGTCGGAAGTCTGCACCAACCCGCCGATCAGCTGGCCGCAGCTTGTGCTCGCACTTTATCGCGACCAGAGCCAGGCCGGCCGCACGGTCAATCACCTGATCGAGAACGGTCTCGTCGAACGAACCGGCCGCCCGGGCCGCCGCCACGGCTTCTTCGCGCCGACCGAAGAGGGCAAGCGCATCAGCGGCATCATACGTGAGACGGCGGTGCGTCGCAGCGAATTCCTGTTCCAGGGTATCCCGGCCGCGCAGCTCGAAACGTTCATGGCCGCGTTCGAGACGCTGGCGCACAATGCCGAAGTGCAGGTCGCGCGCGAGCGGGCGATCCAGGAAATGGACCGCGACTGACGCAGCTCAGGCCGGCAGCGGAATGAACTCCGTCTCGCCCGGTACCTTGTCGAAGCGCTGGGCGATCCAGTCCTCCTTGGCCTGCTCGATGCGGTCCTTCGAGCTGGAGACGAAATTCCAGTAGATATTGCGTGGCTCGGAGAGCGGCTCGCCGCCGACCAGCATAAGCCGCGCCGGTCCGCGCGCCCGCATCACGATCTCGGCGCCGGGCTTGAAGATGACCAGCTCGCCCGCCGCGAAGCCGCCCTGCTGCCCCTCCACCTCGACCGCGCCGGTGATCACATAGACGGCCCGCTCGATATGCTCGGCGGATAGCCGGTAACGCGCGCCATCGGCGAGGATCACATCGGCATAGAGCATGTCCGAAAAGGTCTGCACCGGCGAAGTCATGCCGTCGCATGTGCCGGCGACGACCCGGATCGCGACGCCCTCGGCCTCCGCCTCCGGAATGTGGGCGGCTGTGTGGTGGAAGAAGGCCGGCGCTGTCTCCTCATGCGCCTTGGGCAGCGCGACCCAGGTCTGCAGGCCGAACAGCGGCCCTCCGGCAGCGCGCACATCGTCGGCGCTCCGCTCGCTATGGACGATACCGCGCCCAGCCGTCATCCAGTTGACCGCGCCTGGCCGGATCGCCTGCACCGAACCCAGCGAATCGCGGTGCAAGATCTCGCCTTCCAGCAGATAGGTGACGGTCGCGAGGCCGATATGCGGATGCGGCCGCACGTCGAGGCCATCGCCGGCGGAGAGGGTCACCGGCCCCATCTGATCGAAGAAGATGAACGGCCCGACCATCCGCCGATGCGCCGAGGGCAAGGCGCGCCGCACTGTGAAGCCGTCGCCAAGGTCGCGCACCGGCGGCAGCACTATCATATCGACGTCGGGAATGTCGGTGGGGCGCAGGGTCATGGGGCTGGGTCCTTCTCTCTTGCGACCAGCCTATCAGTCGCCTCAGGCCGCGTCGATTGGCTGCGCTGCCGGACGGGCGCGGAAATATTGCCGTCCGCGCAGGCTTCAAGCGTGTCGCGACGCGCTAAGCACGACGAAACGATGGGAGGATCGGCCATGAGCGACATAAGCGAAAGCGTGATGGCCTTGCTGCGCGCAGAGGGTGACGCGGCCGCCTGGTCCGCCCTGCTGGCAAGCGACGCGAAGTTCGAGATTCTGCGCGAAACGCTGGACGGTCGAGACGCTGTCGCCACGCGCCTCGCCAACGACGCCGCGATGTTCGCGCAGCTCGACTGGGAGCGCCTGGATGCGCCCGGCATCGTGCTCGCCGGCAAGCCCCGCCCCGGTGGACCGGGCCGCGCGCTCGGCATCTTGATCGAAGGCGAGGGCGGTCTCGTCACCCGCTTCTGCCAGCAGATGCTGACCACCCCGCCACCCGGCCCGAGCGCGCCGATGGTGATGGACGAGGCCCTGCGCGCGCGGTTCGATACGGCTCTCGCCGGGCAGCATGCCATGTATATCGCCTATGTGGACCGCGAAGGCCGCCCGCATCTTTCGATGCGCGGATCGATCCTTACTCTGGGGCCGGACAGTCTCGGCTTGTGGGCGCGCAATGGCGGCGGCATGCCGGATGCGGTCGCGCACAATCCCAATGTCGCGCTGTTCTATCGCGACGAGGTGGCGCGCGCGACCTATCAGCTCGCCGGCCGCGCCCGCATCGCCACGGACGACGCGACGCGCCGCCGCATCTTCGACGCCATGCCGGTCCCCGAGCAGCGCCACGACTTCGCCGAACTCGGCACCGCGATCGTCATCGATCTCGACCTGGTGACCGGCTGGGCCGGCTTCAGCGCAACCGGCCAGATCGACCCGGTGCGGCTGGTGCGCGGCGCCTAGATTTACTGCGGCGCGGCGAAGGTCGGGTCCATTTCCTGCCAGCCATCCGGCGCCCGGCCGCCCTGCGGGACGGCGACGACATTGCCACGGCCGTCCGTGTAGCCGGTCGTGCCATAGGGCACACGCGCCTGCACACCGCCGCCGTCCATTGTCGTGCCGCCATGGATGCTGTCGATATAGCGCCCGTGCGCCCGGTCGGAACTGGCCTGACCGGCCTCCCAGCTCCGCGTCATGGCGGCATTGGCTTCCTGCCGGGCATTGTGCGCGGCCTGACCGGCTGCCCCCTGCGCTTGCAGGTTCGCCATGCTGGCCTCGGCGTTCGCATTCATCTGCGCGCGCCAGGCGTTCATCCGCGCCATGCCGGCCTCGCCCGCCTGCATGACCGCCGCGCTTTCCGAATAAGCGGTGGAGATGCGCTGCGCCAACGTCTCGAACTCGCTGCAGGCCTTGCGATCGCCCGATCGGCAGCCCTGATCGAGTTGCGTGAGCTGCTGCTGGATGGCCGGCATTTGCGGCAGAGCCTGACAAGCGAGGTGATTGCCCATCTGGCATTGTTGCTGCCGTATCCCCGCCAGGCCAGCCAGTGCCTGCTGGGCCACGCCAAGTCGCGGCGCTCCGGCCGGGGAGCCCTCGGACGGCTGCTGGTCCGGCGTCAGTGCCGGGTCCGATGAGGCAGGCGTCTGCCTGCTCGCCATCGCCGAAGGCCCGCCAGCTTCGGCCAGCCCATCCATCGCCAGCATCGAGAGCAGCGCCGCGCCGCCCAAACCGCATCCCACCAACAGCTTCTTGCTGATGATCCCACTGCTCATGACGTCGCCTCGCTTCTGGTCCGGAACCCTCATGGCTCCCACCAGAACAAGCGTGACGCGGGCGCAAAATGGGTCAGGACATTCCGGCGCCCGCGCGTTTTTCCAGAAGCTGCTTCGTCGTCGACCTCGCCCCATCGACCCGCTATGCCTGCTCCGCAGGAAGGCGGGACAATGGATATGACGCGCAGGACGGCGATCGCATCGTCAATGGCAGCGCTGGCCACGCAGAGCATCGCCCAGGGGCTTCCCATAGCGCCGCTTCTCCCCGGTGCGCGCCTCAAGCCCGATCGGGAGGAGATGATCCCCGTCCCCGGCGGCCGCGCCTATGTGCGCATCAATGGCGATCTTGCCGGCCCACGCCCGCCGATCGTCATGATCCATGGCGGGCCCGGCAGCTCGCACTGGTATTTCCTCAACGGCACGGCGCTGGCCGACGAGCGCGCCGTCATCCTCTATGACCAGCTCGACAGCGGACGCTCGGATACTCCCGGCGATCCGGCCAATTGGCACGTGCCGCGCTTCCTCGCCGAGCTGGAGGCGATCCGCGCGGCGCTCAAGATCGCGCGCTGGCATGTGCTCGGCGCCAGCTGGGGCGGCACCATCGCCCTTGAATATGCCGCGACCCGCCCGCCGAGCCTCGCCAGCGCGATCATCCAGTCGCCGCTCGTCTCGACGCGGCTGTGGATGCGCGATGCCAACCGTCTGCGCGCGCGCATGCCCGCCGCGATCCGACGCACGCTCGATGCCTGCGATCAGCCGGGCGCCGCCGATGGGCCGGGCTGCGAGGCGGCGATGGACGCCTTCTATGCCCGCCATATCCGCATGTTCGATCCGCCGGCCGAGATCGCCGCTTACAAGGCCGCGATGCCGCGCAGCTTCAGCCCGGATATCTACCACCACCTCTGGGGCTGGGCCGAGTTCAGCGCGAGCGGCACCTTGCGCGACTATGACGGCACGCCGCTGCTCGCGAAGCTGGACGGGCCGCGCACGCTTTTCGTGACGGGCCAGCACGACGAGGCGCTTCCCGCGACCATTGCCGGCTTCGCACGCAAGGTGAAAGGCGCGACCTTCCGCGAAGTGCCGGACGCGGCGCACTCGATCATGAACGACAATCCCGTCGCCTATGTCGCCCTGCTGCGCGACTGGATGGCGCGGCACGACGGATAGGCCCGGCCCGCTCAGGCCAGCGTCGTCATCCAGCCATGCGTGTCGGGCTTCTGGCCGAGCTGTACGCCGACCAGTGCCTCGCGCAGCGTGCGCGCGACGTCGCCGCCATCGCCATTGCCGATCACGAAGCCGCCTTGCGTCGAGCGCACTTCGCCGATCGGCGTGATGACCGCGGCCGTGCCGCAGGCGAAGGCTTCCTTGAGCTTGCCGCTCTTCGCGTCGTCCATCCACTGGTCGAAGCTGTAGGGCTGCTCCTTGACCGTGTAGCCGGCCTCGGCCGCGACAGTGCGCAGGGAATCGCGCGTGATGCCGGGCAGGATCGATCCGTTGAGCGGCGGCGTGACGATCGAGCCGTCGTTGAACACGAACATGATGTTCATGCCGCCCAGCTCCTCGATCCATTTGCGCTCGACCGCGTCCAGGAAGAGCACCTGATCGCAGCCATGCTCGATGCCGACGGCCTGCGGCTGGAGCGACGCGGCATAATTGCCGCCGCATTTGGCGGCGCCGGTGCCGCCTGGAACGGCGCGCACCTGATCATGGCTGACCCAGAGCGTCACGGCCGACTTGCCGCCCTTGAAATAGCCGCCGACCGGCGAGGCGATGACGCAGTAGATATATTCCCGCGCCGGGCGCACGCCGAGAAAGGCCTCGTTCGCGAACATGAAGGGGCGCAGATAGAGGCTACCCTTGTCGGCATCCGGCACCCAGTCGACATCGGCCCCGACAAGCTGGCGGATGCTCTCGACGAACAGCTCCTCGGGCAGATGCGGCATGGCGAGGCGCGTGGCGCTCAGGTTGAAGCGCGCGGCGTTCGCTTCCGGTCGGAAGCTCGCCACCGATCCGTCCGGCAGGCGATAGGCCTTGAGCCCCTCGAAAATCTCCTGCGCATAATGCAGCACGGCTGCGGCGGGATCGAGCGGGATCGGCTGGCGCGGGCCCAATACCGCATCATGCCAGCCCTGACCCTCGGTGTAGCGGATCGTCACCATATGATCCGTGAACAGCGTGCCGAAGCCGAGATTGGCCATGGCGGCCGCGCGGTCCTCGGGCGAGGTAGGGTTGGGAAGCGGATGGTTCGTGAAGTCCAGCATGTGTCGAGCCTGTCAGAGTTTTCGTTCCGGCGATTGCGGACCCGGTATCAGCATCAAGCCGCGCTGTCATGTGCTTGCTGGACGGTGCAGGCCCGGCGGCTGCCGCTCAGCGCGGCGTATGCCGCAGGCGCTTCCAGCCGATCCACACGCCGCTGATCGAGGTGACGAGGCCGAAGATCGAGAAGGTCCAGAGCAGGATGTCCCAGAGCGGCCGATGGAGGGTGAGGCTGCTGAGGTCCCATTTGTGCAGCATGTCGTAGAGCCAGCGATAGGCCCGGCGGCGGCTGTCGAGGCGTTGCAGGCCCTCGCCGGTCGCGGGATCGATGTAGAACCATGTCCGCGCGGGATCGTCGAACTTGAGGCGCAGGACGGGCAAAGGCGGCAGCGCGCCGATGTCGTAATAATAGCTATCCGGCGCGGTCAGCAGGTCGGACTGGACCAGCTTTCCGTCCGGCACGAGGCCGCGTGCCGCCCGCTCGATCGCGGCGCGATCGGCGCTCGCTTCCGTGAGCGAGGCGGCGCTGAGGATGCGGCGCGGGCGATCGGCATAGTCGAGCGTGACCAGCGCCTGCCCGGCATGGACCGAGACCGTCGCGCGTTTGGCGCCCGTAGCCAGCGCACCCAGTCGGGCGAGATCGACCGGCGGCAGCGGCGCGCTCGCTGAATAGGCCTGCTCGGCCTGCGCGTCCGGATCGGGCGAGGTGAAGGCATAGCCGGGATCGACCGAAAGCCAGCCGCTGAAGATCCAGGTGAGCAGGAACAGACCGCCTGCGAGCCCCGCGACATGATGCCAGAGCATCCAGCCATGATAGGGCGTCATCCGTCCGCCGCGGAAGCGCCGCTGCCCGATGCGCGTGCGCAGGAGGCCGACCCAGATGCCGGTGACGGCGGCCGCGATGCACGGGCCGGAGACCCAGAGCACGACCTGGCGCCAGACGCCCGCATCCTGCCGGATGATAGTCGGGTAGATCCAGTGCGGCACCGATCCCAGCCAGTTCCAGAAGCGCTCGCTGCGCGTCGTCGCCTGCACGATCGTGCCGCTGCTGGCGGAGACATAGAGCTCGGTGCCTGCGTCATCGGCGAGCGCGACTTTCCAGAGCGGACGGTGCGGACTGAAGCCGCCCGCCACGGTCCACTGGTCGCGCTCGATCTGCTCGACGCTGCGCACGGATGTGTTCGCGAACCGGCCCGCTGTCTGCGCCGCCCAGCTTGCGGTGACCGGCGGCAGAACGACGCCCGGCGCGGCGGCAAGCGTCTCGCGCTCGCCCGTCCAATGCGCGATCCGCCAGACCGGCACGGTGTCGCGCATCTCCAGCACGAGCGATTGCGGTGCCCCGTCTCCTGCCGCCTGCGGCAGGATCGAGACGCGCCGCCAGTCGATCGGCTGCTGCGCGGCAATCCGCTCAGCTTGCGAAGCGGAGGGATAGGGCACGTAGATCATCACCAGCCCGGAGGCGAACCAGATGGCGAACAGCAGGCAGGTGACGATGCCGATCCAGCGATGCGTCACGTAGAGCCAGCGCTTGGCGACATGGGTGAACGGATGGCGGTGGCGCGAGGTCATGGAACGCGTCCTAGCCCCTCCTCTTCAGAGGAGACGCATTCAGGTCGGTCATGCCCCCGGCATGACCTGAACAGCGCGGGGCGCTGTTCACCTGATGCGGGGTGGTGTTGGACGTCAAATGGAAGCTCTGTGCATACGATGCGTTGCATCGTCCCCACCCCTTGCCCCTCCCCTGAAGGGGAAGGGTTTATCATAGTTAGAACGCCGCGCGCAGCGAGACGTCGAAGGACTGCGGGCGGCCCAGCATCCATTGCTCGTCGCCATAGGTGGTCACCGCATAATCCTTGTCGAGCAGATTATAGCCGCGCAGGTCGACCGCGAGATTGGGCGTCACCGCATAGGAGATGGTGGCGTCGATCGTCGCATAGGCCGGCACGCCGAAGCGGTTGCGATTATCCGCCCAGCGCTTGCCGACATAGCGCAGGCCCGCGCGCGCCTGGAGCTGGTCGGTCGCGTCCCAGCGCAGCCAGAGATTGGCGGCTTCCTCCGACACGTTGGGAGGCGTATTGTCCGTGTAGACCGTCGCGCCGGAGCGGAAATCGTCGAAATTCGCGTTGAGGATCGTGCCGTTCGCCTCGATGCCGAAGCCGCCCGCAAGATCGAGCGCGATCGTCGCCTCGATGCCTTGCGACGAGCGCTGGCCGACCTGTTCGATCGGGCTGCTGATCGTCCGCTGCGAGAGCAGGCCGTTCTTCTCGATGCGATAGGCGGCGATCGTCGCCGATCCGCGTCCATCGAGGAAGCTCGCCTTGGCGCCGATCTCGATCTGCTTGCCGGTCGCATGGCTATAGGCGACCTGTCCGCCCGAATAGGTGGTGAGCGTGCCGAGCGGGTCCACGCCAGTCGCATATTGCGCATAGAGCGAGACGGCCGGCGAGGGCTGGAAGACCACGCCGATGCGCCAGGTCGTGTTGTTGAGCTTCTTGTCGTTGACGACCACCGTGCCGCCGATCGTCGTGCGCCGCACCTTGTTGCGCTCGTGGCGGATGCCGCCGACCAGCGAGAATTGCCCGGTCAGTTCGAGCCGGTCCTCGGCGAAGATCGCCCATTCGTGCGTGCGCGTGCGATATTGCGGGGTGACGTCGACCGAGTTGGTGTAGCGGCCCGGCGCGAAATTGAACGGGTCGAGGAAATCCTCCTGAATGTCGCCGTTGAAGTCGTGCGAATAGGTCAGCTTGATGAAATTATAGTCATAGCCGACGACGAGATCGTTGCTCGCGCTGCCGCCGAGCGGCGTCTTGAGCGTGATCGTGCCCACCGCCCCCAATTGCGTCTGGTCGTGCATAATGCCGTAATTGTCGGTCCGGTAGATTTCGGCCGGCGGGCCCGGATCGAAATAATAGCCTTCCAGATTGCGCCAGAAGCGCTTGGAGCGCAGGCGATGGACCTGCTGGCTCACCGTGATCGCCTCGCCGGGGCTCCAGTCGACCTGCAGGCTGGTGCGATTGTCCTCGAACCACATCTGCGCGTCCGCGACGTTGTAGTTCAGCCGCTTGTTCCGGTCGTCGAGCACGCCGTTGATCAGCGGCGTGCCGAAATATTTCATCGGGTTGTTGTCGCCATAATCGTTGCGCAGCGTCACGCTGAGGCTTTCGACCGGCGTCCAGCGCAGGGTGCCGGAGAGCGAGAGGCTGCGGGAATCGCCCCGGTCCACATAGCCGTCCGAACGGCGATAGCTGCCGTCGATGCGATAGGCGAGCTGGTCGCCGATCGGCCCGCCGACGCCGGCCGCGGCGTGGAAGGTCTGGAACGAGCCATAGCCGATCTCGCCCTGCGCCTGCGTCGTCTCGCTCGGCTTGCGCATGATGACGTTGACCGCGCCGCCCAGCGCGCCCTGCCCATAAAGCACGGAGGCCGGCCCGCTCAGCACGTCGATCCGGTCGACCATCCACGGGTCGGTCGGGAAGGTGATCGTGCCCGCGACCGGGAACAGCCGCACGCCGTCGATCAGCTGCAGCACCGATCCCTGCCCGTCGAAGCCGCGCGCGGCGAGCGCCGTGTTGCCGTTGCCGGGATTGCCCGTGCTGGTGATGCCCGGCATGCGGCTCTGCGCATCGGCAATGCTGAGATCGCCGCGCGCGCGGATCGTCTCGCCGTCGAGCACGCTCAGCGAGGCGGGGGTCTCCAGCGGGGAAAGGCCGAGCCGGCTGCCGGTCTCGCTCGGCGCGGTCAGCGACTGGCTGTCCGGCGTGCCGATGACGAGGATCGTGTCGTCGGACCGGTCCTCCGCGTCATCGGGTTGCTGAGCCCAGCCGGGCATGGCGGCAAGCGGCGCGAGCGCCAGCACGGTTAGCAGGCTGCGCGGTCGGCGCATGATGAGCGATGGCATTGTCTTCTCCCTGTCGGCATGCGCGGCGCGGCGCAGGCGTTGTTCTGCTTTGCGCCTGATCAGGGGGAAGCGGCGAAGGGCCGCAAGTTACTTACGGTTACGTGGCAAGGCGTAACGTTACAGATCGACCGGAAGTCGGGTCAGACGACGACCAGCCGGTCGCTGGCGCCAAGGCCGGCGAGGAACGCCACCGGCCCCGCATAGTCGATTCCCGGATGGAAGGCGTCGGGCGTCAGGCCCATCATTGCCACGCTGGTCTGGCAGAGCGCGATCTCGACCCCATCGCCGATCGCCTCGTCGATGAGCTCGGCCAGCGTCGGCTCGCCCACCGCCTGCCAGCGCTCATCCTCTTCCAGCACCAGCATCGTGCGGAACAGCATCACGCTCTCGCCCTGCGCCAGCAGCCGCGCTTCCCCGCCGAGCGCGATTTCCGCGCGGCCGAGGATCAGCGCCTGCCGCAGCCGACCAGCATCCGCGCCGATCGCGATCAGGGCCAGAGGTGCCCGTCCGCTCATGCCTGCGCGAAAGCAGCCTGACAGGCGGGATCCCTTGGAATGCTGAGCTCCCGAAGCCGCCGCGAGAGCAGGTCGAAGACGATCAGCTTGCCAGCCATCGAGGCGCCGAACGGCACGAGCTGGCGGATGACTTCAAGCGCCGCCATCGATCCGATGATGCCGGTCAGCGCGCCGACAATGCCTTCCTCGGCGCAGGTCCGCGCCGGGTCGGTCTTGGTGTCGCCGACGAGGCAGCGATAGCAGGGCGCGCCTTCTTCCCAGCCGCGCCACACGCCGATCTGCCCCTCGAACGATCCGACCGCCGCCGAGACGAGCGGGATGCGCAGCCGCGTCGCCGCGTCGGAGACGGCCAGCCGCGTCTCGAAATTGTCGCAGCCATCGAGAATGATGTCCGCCTCGCGCAGCAGGGTCGCGGCATTGTCCGCATCCACGCGCTGGTTGATCGGGATGACGTGACAATCCGGATTGAGCCGCTGCGCCGCCGCCCGCGCCGCCTCGGCCTTGGGCGTGCCGACATCGTCCGCACCGAACAGGATCTGCCGCTGGAGATTGGAGAGGCTCACCTCGTCGCCGTCGATCACCCGCAAGGTGCCGATGCCCGCCGCCGCCAGATAGGCGATGGCCGGGCACCCGATCCCGCCCGCGCCGATGATCGCGACATGCGCGCCGCGCAGCCGCGCCTGCCCCGCCCCGCCAATCTCGCGCAGCACGATATGGCGGGCGTAGCGCTCGAGCTGGTCGTCGGTGAAGTCCATCACCCCGTCCGCACCCCGGTCGAGCCGAAGCCGCCCGCGCCGCGCGCCGTCTCATCCAGTTCCGCGACCTCGACCATCCGGCCGATCTGCACCGGCGCGACCACCAGCTGCGCGACCCGGTCGCCGCGTTTGATCTCGAAGGCGTCGGTGCCGAGATTGATCAGGATGATCTTCAATTCACCACGATAGTCGCTGTCGATCGTGCCGGGCGTGTTGGGCAGGCTGATGCCATGCTTGAGCGCCAAGCCGGAGCGCGGGCGCACCTGCACTTCGTAGCCCTCCGGAATGGCCAGCGCGAGGCCGGTTGCCACCGCATGCCGCCCCATGCTGGGCAGGATGATATCCTCGGCGGAGACCACGTCCATGCCCGCCGCGCCGCTCGTCGCATAGGCCGGCAGCGGCAAGCCCTCGCCATGGGGCAGGCGCTTCACCTCGATATCAACTGCCGGCGAGTTCATCCGCGATCCTTTCGATGAGCCGCGTGGCAACCGCGGTCTTGGGCAGGTCGGGCCAAGTCTCCGTGCCCGAGGCCGTGACGAGATGGACGACATTGCGATCGCCGCCCATCACCTCGCCGGAGACGTCATTGGCGACGATCCAGTCGGCATTCTTCTTCACGCGCTTGGCGCTCGCATGCTCGACGACCTTCTCGGTCTCGGCGGCAAAGCCGATGAGCAGGCCCGGGCGCCGGTTGTTCTTGCCGAGCGTCGCGAGAATGTCTGGGTTCTCGGCGAGGGCCAGCGGATGCACCGCGCCGGTCCCGTCCTTCTTGAGCTTCTGCGGCGCCTCGTCCGCCGCGCGCCAGTCCGCCACGGCCGCGACCATGATGGCAACATCGGCGGGGAGCGCATCCTCGACCGCCGCAAACATCTCGCGCGCGGTCTCGACATCGATGCGGGTCACACCCGGCGGCGTCGGCAGCGCGACCGGCCCGGCGACCAAGGTCACGCGCGCGCCGGCCCGCGCGGCGGCGGCCGCGATGGCGAAGCCCTGCTTCCCCGAGGAACGATTGGCGATGTAGCGCACTGGGTCGATCGGCTCGTGCGTCGGCCCGGCGGTCACCAGCACATGCTTGCCATAGAGATTGGGGCCGGAAAGGTCCGGCGCGATGATCGTGCGCGTGGTGTCGGTCAGCAGCGGCGGCGTCTCGCCTGCTTCCTCCAGCAGCCGCTCGATCTCGGCGAGGATCTCCGCCGGCTCGGGCAGCCGGCCCTTGCCCCATTCGTTACAGGCCATCGCGCCCACGCCCGGTTCCATGATGTGGATGCCGTCCTCGCGCAGCTGCGCCAGGTTCCGCTGGGTCGCCTTGTGATACCACATGCGCACGTTCATCGCGGGCACGGCGAGCACCGGCTTGTCGGTCGCGAGCAGGATCGTGGTCGCCAGATCGTCGGCAATACCGCCCGCCATCTTCGCAAGAATATTGGCCGTCGCCGGCGCGACGACGATCAGGTCCGCCTGACGGCTGAGCTGGATATGCCCGATCTCGCGCTCTTCCTTGAGGTCGAACATGTCGCCATAGACATGGTCCTCGGTCAGCACGCCGAGCGACAGCGGCGTCACGAACTTGGCAGCCGCCTCGGTGAGCACCGCGCGCACCTCGATGCCCTTGCCCTTCAGCAGCCGGACGAGCTCCAGCGCCTTGTAGGCGGCGATCCCGCCGGAGACGATGAGGAGGATGCGGCGTCGGGTCATCTGTGGCGCGTTCATAACCGCTCTTATTTAGTGCGGCTAGCCACCGTTATAAGGCCATGATCGCGCGGGCGCCGAGGCCGCAGATGATACCGGTGACGGCGCCGCTGGCAAGCGTCCAGGGAAGTTCGAAACCAAGCAGCGCGATTTCCAGCCCGATCGACGTACCGGCGAGTAATCCGACAACGAGGCCCGCCACACCCCAGCCCAGCGGATGCCGGGCGAAAGGCCAGCGCCGGGCCAGCGCCGTGAGGCCGAAGACCGTCGCCATTTGCAGCGCGATCACGAGCATGACCGTGAGCGGGGCGATGATCGCACCAAAGAACAGCCCGCCCAGCGGCGCGAGAACCAGCGAGAAGAACAGCCCGATCGGCCCGCCGAAACCGAAGAGGCCCGGCGCATAGTTGAAGACCGGCATCAGCAACAGCGCCGCCACCGTGCTGAGCAGGATCGCCAGCACGGCGCGCAGGATCGGGAAGGGACGGTCGACCTCGCTCACCGGTTGCCATCATGCCGCAAAGCCGCGATCCGCGCCAGATTGCTCCGCCAGATTGCTCGGAAAGCACGCGCGCGATAGGGCGAGCGGCACGAAAGACGGAGACACCCTCATGCATGTCGGCCTCATCGGCGGGATCGGCCCCGCCGCCACGCTGGTTTACTACGACGCCCTGTCGCGCCAGTGCGCTGCGGCGGGTAAGCGGCTGCACCTCACCATCGCCAATGCCGACACGCGCGAGATGATCGCGAACATGGAAGCCGGCCGTCCGGACCTGCAGGCGGCGATATTCGCAACCTATGTCGATCAGCTCAAGGCGGCGGGCTGCGGGGCAGTGGCGGTCACGTCCATGGGCGGGCATTTCTGCGTCAAGGAATTGAAGGCCATCGCCGCCCTGCCGATCATCAGCGCGGTTCCGGCGATGGATGCCTGCTTCGCGGCGCGCGGTTACCGGACGGTCGGCGTCATGGGCACGCGCGCGGTCATGCGCTCTGGCATTTATGGCGTGCAGGCGGCCGAGGTCATGGTGCCGGAGGGCGAGGCGCTGGACGAGGTCCACGCGCAATATCTCTCCATCGCCGTCGCAGCCTCCGCGACGCCCGAGCAATGCGCCTTCTTCAAGGCAGCCGGGCAAAGGCTGATCGATCGCGGCGCCGATGTCGTCATCCTCGGCGGTACCGACCTCTCGGTCGCCTTCCGCGACGACCCCGGCTACCCCATCCTCGACAGCGCGCTGGTCCATGCCGAGGCGGTCGGACGGGTCGCGATGGACGAGATGGGTGTGGAGGCATTTGTTTAGGGGAGAGGGCAAGAGTGCGCGCATCCCTGTCCTACATCGTCGCCTTTTGGCATGAAGATAGCGACGCACCGTCAGCCAGCCGGCTCTTTGATATCGTCAAAACCATCCTGAAATCAGAGACTTGCCTTATTCGAAGGCGGGCTTCTGCACATTCACCATGCCTCACATGCACGACCTTGGAGAAGTTAGGCGCTAAAAACGGCGGAAATCCGCGCTTCGCCACTCTCGGAAATGTCTGCCATCGACGGCATAGGCGCACATAAATCGACCCCAATCCGTCAAGCCAGTGCCGAAACAGTCCGCTTCAACGCCCCTGGCTGAAGTCTCGCCGATTCGAATTGTCGCCGATCGCGCGGCTTTCGGCTAGGAGCGGCGGGCGAATGAAGCTATCATTCCCTCGCTTCAGAACAACAAGCCGGGCCGCACCAACCTGACGGAATCGACGGGGGTGCCATGCGTGTGCGGATGATATTGGCGGGATTGTGTTTGCTGGTCACGGCCTGCTCGGGCTCGCCGAATGAGCAGGCCAGCGGTGACGCAGGGGCCGGAACCGAGAATGCGATGGCCGAAAACGAGTGGCCGGACAACGCGATCGAGAACGCCTCCAACGCAGCCGATAATTCCTCTTCGCCGGGCAACGAGACCTCTCCCGATGCCATGATCCGTTGCGCCGCGTTTCGGGCGCGCATGACGCAGGCGCGATGCGACGATCTCGTCCAGCAGCAACGCGAACTGGAAGCAGGTGTTGCGGCCTTCAATCCGGACCGCGCGATGACGCTGAACAAGCCGGTGCGCCTGACGCTTACCATCGGCGCGCAGGCCGATGCGGCGGCGGTCGTACGGACCGCCGGTGGAACGCCGGGGCAGGCGTCGACCGTCGGCATCCGGATCGGCCGCTACATGACGGCGACCTTGACGGGTAGCGCGTTCAACATCGTGCCGGTGGGCGATCCGCAGCGCGATCTGGGTGCGAGCAGTGCCGAGACATGGCAATGGGATGTGACGCCTCTTTCCCGCGGACCCCAGACCCTTCAGGCGCAGATCGAGACCTTCGCCGAATCCGAGGGGCAGCGGACGCGCATCTCGCTGTTCCGCAGCGATCCGGTTGCGATCGACGTGACTGTGACGGGCGAGCAGGCGCGCGCGGATGCGATCAATCAGGCCAATCGCGAGCTGGAAACGAGCAAGCCTCTGCTCGACAATCTGGCGATCTGGCTCGGCAGTCTCGCCGCACTGATCCTGGCGGCCGGCATCGTCTGGTGGCGGATCCGGAATTTCGGCCGCAGACCCAAGGACGACGACAAGAAGCCCGAATGAAAGGCCCTCAGCCGAGCGCCCACATCGCGGCGGCACCGATCGCACCCGCGAGCAGTGCTACGCCTGCATAGCGCGAGAAGGAGCCGCCCTTCACCTGCACCAGCTTCACGTCCGGCAGCGGCGGCGGGGGCGGGGCGCCGCCCGGATCGGGGAACTGATCCTCCAGCCGCCGGATGAGGCCCGGCAGGCGCTTCAGCGTATCGGCCGCCTCGAAGATCTGGTCGGCGAGCTTGGCTTCCGGGCCGAGCTCATCGCGCAGCCACGCCTTCACATAAGGCCCGGAGACGTCCCACATGTTGATCGTCGGGTCGAGCATCGTGGCGACGCCCTCGACCATCACCATCGTCTTCTGCAGCAGCAGCAGGTGCGGCTGGGTCTGCATGTCGAAGTCGCGGGTGATGGCGAACAGCCCGTCGAGCATCTGGCCGACCGACAGCTCGGAGACCGGCTTGCCGCGCATCGGCTCGCCGACCGCGCGCAGGGCTGTCGCGAACTCGCCGACCGTGTGGTGCGCGGGCACATATTGCGCCTCGAAGTGGATCTCGGCCACGCGCTTGTAGTTGCCGGTGATGAGGCCGTAGAGGATCTCGGCCAGCCACAGCCGCGCGCGCCGGTCGATCCGGCCCATGATGCCGAAGTCGATCGCGGCGATCGTCCCGTCCTTGAGGACGAAGAGATTGCCCTGATGCATGTCGGCATGGAAGAAGCCGTCCGCGATCGCCTGTCGCAGGAAGGTGTTGACCAGCCGTTCGGCAATCGCCTTCACATCATGCCCGGCGGCGATCAGCGCGGCGCGGTCGCTGATCTTGATGCCGTCGATCCACTCCAGCGTCATGACCCGGCCGTTGGTGCGGTCCCAGTCGATCTGCGGGATCATGTAGCCGGGAACGGCGGACATCGCCTCTGACAGTTCGGAGGCGGAGGCCGCCTCGCGCCGCAGGTCGAGCTCGCGCGCGGTCCAGCGCTTGAGATTGGCGATGACTAGGCGCGGGCGCAGGCGCGAGGCTTCGCCACCCAGCTGCTCCAGATGCGCCGCCGCCCATTCATAAGTGTCGATGTCGTGGTTGAAGCGTTCGCGAATGCCGGGCCGCAGCACCTTGACCGCGACCGTCCGCCCCTCCGCCGTGACGGCCTTGTGGACCTGCGCGATGGAGGCAGCGCCGACGGGATGCTCGTCCACGCTGGCATAGAGCGCCTCGAGCGGCCGGCCGAAGCTGGCCTCGATCTCGCCGCGGATCGCCGCGAAGGGCACCGGCGGCAGCGCGTCCTGCAGGCTCAGCAAGTCATTGGCCGCCTGCTCGCCGACGAGGTCCGGCCGCGTCGCGAGCGACTGGCCGAGCTTGATCGCCGCCGGGCCGATCGCCTGGAACGCCTCTGCATAGCGCGGGTCCTTGGGCACGCGCGCGCCGAACCGGGCCAGCCGGGCCAGGCGGCGCACCGGCGGCGGCGTATTGCGGTCCTGCTCGATGCCGCGCAGCGCGCCGTGACGCGCAAGGGTGCGGCCCCATTTGAGCAGGCGCCAGAGATGAGTAAAGTGGGACGTCATCGCGCGGCGATCAAGCTTTCCAGCCCGAGTGGATCGCGACCAGCCCGCCCATGATGGGCTCGACCTTCACCTGCGTGAAGCCGGCTTCCCCGATCATTTTCGCGAATTCAGGCATCGGCGGGAAACGGCGGATCGACTCGATGAGGTAGCGATAGCTTTCCTCGTCGCCCGCGATCATCTTGCCGATCCGGGGCACGAGCTTGTGCGAATAGCTGTCGTACACGTCCGAAAAGCCGGGCCAGACATTGGTCGAGAATTCGAGGCAGAAGAAGCGCCCGCCATATTTGAGCACCCGATGCGCCTCGCGCAGCGCCTTGGGCTTGTCGGTCACGTTGCGGATGCCGAAGGCGATCGTATAGGCGTCGAAGCTACGGTCCGCGAAGCTCAGGGTCTCGGCGTTCTGCGGCAACCAGCTCAGGCCCTCGATGCCGCGCTTGGTCGCGCGCTCCATGCCGACGGCGAGCATGTCCTCGTTGATGTCGCTGACCATGATCTGCGCGCCCTTGGCGGCCATGCGGAAAGCGATGTCGCCGGTGCCGCCGGCCATGTCGAGAATCGTCTCGCCCGCGCGCGGCTTCACGCGGCGGACGAACTGGTCCTTCCAGAGGCGATGCATGCCGCCGGACATGGCATCGTTCATGATGTCGTACTTCTTCGCGACGCTCGAGAAGACGCCGCCGACCAGCTTCGTCTTCTCCTCGGGCGCAACCTCGCGATAGCCGAAGGATACTGTCTCGCTCATGGGGCGCGGCTCTAACGGCTCGCGCCCCGCTGTGCCAGTGATTTAGGCCGGTTCGGCCGGGAGCAGATTGGGCATGCCCATATGCGCGAGGAAATCGGGCTTGCCGATCTGGATGCCGTTGGCGCGCAGGATCGCGTAGGCCGTGGTGGCGTGGAAGAAGAAGTTCGGCAGCATGAACTTGGTGAGATAGCCGAGGCCGTCGAACCGGTAGCCGTTGCCGCTCGGGAATTTGAGGATCACCTCGCGCGTCTCGCTGCCGTCGAGCTGGGCTGTGGTCACGCTCTGGATGAAGGCGATCGTCTTGTCGCAGCGCTCCTTGAGCTGCGCGAAAGTCTCTTCCGTGTCCGGCATGCTCGGCGGCTCGATGCCGGCAAGGCGGGCGACGCCGTTCTTCGCGCTGTCCGATGCCATCTGATATTGCGCCGTGAGCGGGCGCATGTCCTCGACGAGGCGTGCCCCGGCGAGCTTGTCCTGCGCCGCGACGGCGTCGGCCTTGTCCAGCCAGTTGCGCATGTTGGTGAGGATGTTGACGAGAAGCGGAACCGAGGCGTCGTACATGGAAATCGACATGGGCGTCTCCTGTTGTCAGGTGGCGCTGCTGTGCGCCTCGCCGCGCCTCAAATCAAGGGTTGCAAATCGAAACTAGTGAAGCGGGCCTCCTTTTCCGTTGAGCGCGGCCCCGGGCTTGGCTAGGCGATCAACGGGGTGAGGCATCCTCCCGTCCAGGCACTCCCGCCCAAGCGATGCTTGCTTGCATGGTCCCTCGCTATGGGGGGGCGGCATAGGGGGTGTCATGCGATCCGTTTCCTTTGGCGAACTTGTCCGCGTCTCGGCGCGCATCGGCTTTCTGAGCTTCGGTGGCCCGGCGGGGCAGATCGCGCTCATGCATCGCGAGCTGGTCGACGAGCGGCAATGGGTGGACGAGGGCAGCTTCCTGCGCGCGCTCAATCTCTGCCATTTGCTGCCCGGGCCGGAAGCGCAGCAGCTCGCGACCTGGATAGGCTGGCGACTCCATGGAACGCTGGGCGGTCTCGTCGCGGGCATGCTGTTCGTCATTCCCGGCGCGCTGGTGATGCTCGGCCTCTCGATTCTCTATGCGCTGGCCGCCAAGATCAGCATCGTTGCCGCGATCTTCCTCGGCGTGAAGGCGGCCGTGCTGGCGATCGTGGTGCAGGCCGTGCTGCGCGTCGCGGGCCGTGCGCTGAAGGGGCCGTTCCAGCGCGTGCTGGCCGTGCTGTCCTTCGTGGCGCTGGCCTTGCTCGACGCGCCTTTCCCACTCGTCATCCTCATCGCCGGCGTGACCGGCGCGATCGTGGCGCGTCGGCGTCCGAACTGGTTGAAGCTCCACGCCGTGCCCGACGGGGCTGTCACGACCATTGCCTCGCCCGCGCGCACGGCCGGGACGGTGCTGGGCTGGCTTGTCCTCTGGTGGGCGCCGATGCTGCTGGTCTTCGTCACGCTCGGTCCGGATCACGTCCTCTGGGACATCGGCCTGTTCTTCTCGAAGCTCGCCATCGTTACCTTCGGTGGCGCTTATGCCGTGCTGGCCTATATGGCGCAGCAGGCGGTCGAGACGATGGGCTGGCTGCGGCCCGAGGAAATGGCCGACGGTCTCGGCCTCGCCGAGACGACGCCCGGCCCGCTGATCATGGTGACGCAGTTCGTCGGCTTTCTCGGTGCCTGGCGTGCGCCCGCGCCGTTCTCGCCTTTGGTTGCGGGGCTGTTGGGGGCGGGCCTCACCACCTGGGTGACGTTCGCGCCCTGCTTCCTTTGGATCTTCGCCTTCGCGCCCTGGATGGCGCGCCTCGAGCGCATGACTGGTCTGCAGGGAGCCCTCGCTGCGATCACGGCGGCCGTCGTCGGCGTCATCGCCAATCTCTCCTTGTGGTTCGCCCTGCATGTCCTGTTCGCCCGGCTCGACACGGTCCGGCTCGGCCCCGTGCAATTGCTCGTGCCCGATCCGGCGAGTCTCGACTGGCGGGCGGCGGTGATCGCGCTCGCGGCGGCGCTTCTGCTCTTCAAATGGCGGCAGGGTATGGTCCGCGTGCTTGGCATCTGCGCGGTGCTTGGCCTGTGTCTCAGTCAGCTCTGACGGGCCGTCCGCACGCGGCTTGACCATTTGGGGTGCCGCAGCTATAGGGCCGCCTGCCTCGCGGGCCTGAACCTGTGCTTTTTCAAGGATTCGGTCGCTTGTCCGTTGGGGGCGAACAGAGCTGAACATTGCCTATGTTCTTGCGGGGGCCAGGGGGTTGTTTCAACCACCGGGGCCCTTGTCGTTTAGGGTTTTCCCGCGGCGACGGCGAGAGATGGACGGCAAAGTAACCATCTGAAAGGTGAAGGGCTTCATGCCAACGATTAACCAGCTGGTCCGCAAGGGCCGCGAACCGCAGAAGGCCAAGTCCAAGGTCCCTGCAATGGAGCAGAACCCGCAAAAGCGCGGCGTCTGCACCCGTGTCTACACCGTGACGCCGAAGAAGCCGAACTCGGCTCTCCGCAAGGTCTGCAAGGTGCGCCTCACCAACCAGCGTGAGGTCATCAGCTACATCCCCGGCGAAGGCCACAACCTCCAGGAGCACAGCGTCGTGCTGATCCGTGGCGGCCGTGTGCGCGACCTTCCGGGCGTGCGCTATCACGTTCTTCGCGGCGTTCTGGATACCCAGGGCGTCAAGGATCGCAAGCAGAGCCGTTCCAAGTACGGCGCGAAGCGTCCGAAGTAAGAAGGGGAGAACAGAGATATGTCACGTCGTCGTCGCCCCGAAAAGCGCGTCATCCTGCCCGATCCGCGGTTTGGAGACATCGTGCTTTCCAAGTTTATGAACAACATCATGCTGGACGGTAAGAAGGCCGTTGCCGAGTCGATCGTCTATGGCGCGCTCGAAACCGCCGAAGCGCGTGCGAAGAAGGATCCGATCCAGCTCTTCCACGATGCGCTCAACAATGTGAAGCCGGGCATCGAGGTCCGCAGTCGCCGCGTCGGCGGTGCGACCTATCAGGTCCCGGTCGAGGTGCGCCCCGAGCGCGCCCAGGCGCTTGCCATCCGCTGGCTGATCAACGCCGCGCGTTCGCGCAGCGAGACCACCATGGCGGCGCGCCTGTCCGGTGAGCTGATGGATGCCGCGAACAATCGCGGCAATGCCGTCAAGAAGCGCGAAGACACGCACCGCATGGCGGAAGCGAACCGCGCCTTCTCGCATTACCGCTGGTAAGCACTATATCAGGAGCCGGGGCGCCCGCTGGGGTGTCCCGGTCTCCACATTTCAGAGATTCTCGCCAACCCGCCGCATGAACGCGGCAACGGAGTGAAAACCATGGCCCGCAGCCACCCGCTCGAGCGTTACCGCAACTTCGGCATCATGGCGCACATCGACGCCGGCAAGACGACGACGACCGAGCGCATCCTGTATTACACCGGCAAGTCCTACAAGATCGGCGAAGTCCATGACGGCGCCGCCACGATGGACTGGATGGAGCAGGAGCAGGAGCGCGGCATCACGATCACGTCCGCTGCTACGACCTGCCTGTGGAAGGCCGACGAGGGCAAGGGCCCCGAGCATCGCCTGAACATCATCGACACGCCCGGTCACGTGGACTTCACCATCGAGGTCGAGCGCTCGCTGCGCGTGCTCGACGGCGCGGTCGCCGCGTTCGACGGCGTTGCCGGCGTGGAGCCGCAGTCGGAGACCGTGTGGCGTCAGGCCGACAAGTACGGCGTGCCGCGGATGTGCTTCATCAACAAGCTCGACCGCACCGGCGCCGATTTCTATTATTGCGTGCAGACGATCATCGATCGCCTGGGCGCCAAGCCGGCTGTCCTTTATCTCCCCATTGGCGCGGAGAGCGATTTCAAGGGTCTCGTCGATCTCGTGAACAACCGCGCGATCATCTGGAAGGACGAAGCGCTGGGCGCCGAGTTCTTCTACGAGGAGATCCCGGCCGATCTCGCCGACAAGGCGGCAGACTATCGCAACCGGCTGATCGAGCTTGCCGTCGAGCAGGACGATGACGCGATGGAAGCCTATCTGGAAGGCAATGAGCCTGACGTCGCGACGCTGAAGAAGCTGATCCGCAAGGGCACGCTGAACCAGTCGTTCGTGCCCGTGCTGTGCGGCTCGGCGTTCAAGAACAAGGGCGTGCAGCCCCTGCTCGACGCCGTCGTCGACTATCTGCCGAGCCCGCTGGACATTGAGGACGTGCAGGGCGTCAACCCCGACACGAATGAGCCGGACAGCCGCGCGACCAGCGACGACGCGCCGTTCAGCGGTCTCGCGTTCAAGATCATGAACGATCCGTTCGTCGGCTCGCTCACCTTCCTGCGCATCTATTCGGGCACGCTCACCAAGGGCAGTTACCTGAACTCGGTGAAGGACAAGAAGGAAAAGATCGGCCGTATGCTCCTCATGCACGCGAACTCGCGTGAGGACATCGACGTGGCTTATGCCGGCGACATCGTCGCTCTGGCGGGTATGAAGGAAACGACGACCGGCGACACGCTGTGCGCCGAGCGTCAGCCGATCATCCTGGAGCGCATGGAATTCCCCGAGCCGGTCATCGAGCTTTCGGTGGAGCCCAAGACCAAGGCCGACCAAGAGAAGATGGGCATCGCGCTCAATCGTCTGGCTGCCGAAGATCCCTCGTTCCGCGTCTCGACCGATCACGAATCGGGCCAGACGATCATCAAGGGCATGGGCGAGCTTCACCTCGAAATTCTCGTCGATCGCATGAAGCGCGAGTTCAAGGTCGAGGCGAATGTGGGTGCGCCGCAGGTGGCCTATCGCGAGTATCTCAAGAAGGCCGTCGACGTCGACTACACCCACAAGAAGCAGTCGGGCGGCACTGGCCAGTTCGGCCGCATCAAGGTGAAGCTGACGCCGGGCGAGCGCGGTGCGGGCATCATCTTCAAGGACGAGATCAAGGGCGGTAACATTCCGAAGGAATATATCCCCGCGATCGAGAAGGGCATGCGCGAGACGGCTGCGACCGGTTCGCTCATCGGCTTCCCGATCATCGACTTCGAGATCCTGCTCTATGACGGCGCGTATCACGACGTCGACTCATCGGCTCTGGCCTTCGAAATCACGGGCCGCGCCGCCATGCGCGAAGCGGCCCAGAAGGCAGGCATCACACTGCTCGAGCCGGTCATGAAGGTCGAAGTCGTCACCCCGGAGGAATATCTGGGCGACGTCATCGGCGACATGAACTCGCGTCGTGGCCAGATCCAGGGCACCGACACGCGCGGCAACGCGCAGACGGTCGATGCCATGGTCCCGCTGGCCAACATGTTCGGCTATGTGAATTCGCTGCGCTCCTTCACCCAGGGACGCGCCAGCTACTCCATGCAGTTCTCGCACTATGACGAAGTGCCGCAGAACGTTGCCGACGAGGTGAAGGCCAAGCTCGCCTAAAGGGTGAGTTTCAGGCTGGATTTATGAAAATTTGCTGCTATGGGGGCGCCTTCGCGAGGCTTCCCCGAGCGGTTGAACCCAAGCTATTCGAGCGAAAAGAGGTAGGAAATGGCTAAGGCTAAATTCGAGCGGAACAAGCCGCACTGCAACATCGGCACCATCGGCCACGTCGACCATGGCAAGACCACGCTGACGGCTGCCATCACCAAGGTGCTGGCCGAGACCGGCGGCGCGACGTTCACCGACTACGCCAACATCGACAAGGCGCCGGAAGAGCGCGAGCGCGGCATCACGATCTCGACGGCGCACGTCGAGTATGAGACCGGCGCCCGTCACTATGCGCACGTCGATTGCCCGGGCCACGCCGACTATGTGAAGAACATGATCACCGGCGCGGCGCAGATGGACGGCGCCATCCTGGTGGTGAACGCTGCTGACGGCCCGATGCCGCAGACCCGCGAGCACATCCTGCTCGCTCGTCAGGTCGGCGTGCCGGCGCTCGTTGTGTACATGAACAAGGTCGATCAGGTCGATGACGAGGAGCTCCTCGAGCTCGTCGAGCTCGAAGTTCGCGAGCTGCTCTCCAGCTACGACTTCCCGGGCGACGACATTCCGATCGTCAAGGGTTCGGCTCTGGCCGCTCTCGAAGGCCGCGACGACGCCATCGGCAAGGACTCGATCAACGCGCTGATGGAGGCGGTCGACGCCTACATCCCGCAGCCGGCCCGTCCGGTCGATCGTCCGTTCCTGATGCCGATCGAAGACGTGTTCTCGATCTCGGGTCGCGGCACCGTCGTGACCGGCCGTGTCGAGACCGGCATCGTCAAGGTTGGCGAGGAAGTCGAGATCGTCGGCCTCAAGCCCACCAAGAAGACGACCGTCACCGGCGTCGAGATGTTCCGCAAGCTGCTCGATCAGGGTGAGGCCGGCGACAACATCGGCGCGCTGATCCGCGGCGTCGGTCGTGAAGAAGTCGAGCGTGGCCAGGTTCTGGCCAAGCCGGGTTCGGTTACGCCGCACACCGACTTCGAGGCTGAGGTCTACGTTCTGTCGAAGGACGAAGGTGGCCGTCACACGCCGTTCTTCGCCAACTATCGTCCGCAGTTCTACTTCCGCACGACGGACGTGACCGGCGAGGTGGTTCTCCCCGAGGGCACCGAGATGGTGATGCCGGGCGACAACGTGAAGCTCGTCGTCAAGCTGATCGCTCCGATCGCCATGGACCCGGGTCTCCGCTTCGCTATTCGCGAAGGCGGCCGCACCGTCGGTTCGGGGGTTGTCGCGACGATCTCGAAGTAATATAGGGCAGCCAGCCGCTCGGGTCGGGTGATTCGGGCGGCTTGCTGTTTTTGCCGCTTCGCGCGGGTCTTGAGCGCTTCGAAGAGCGCCGGGCCATCAGGGTGGAGCGGTTTTGTTTTGGCTCTTTCACATCGGTAGTGGACAATGGAAACGCAGAATATTCGTATTCGTCTGAAGGCATTCGACCATCGCGTGCTCGACCAGGCGACCGGCGACATCGCCGACACCGCTCGTCGCACGGGCGCTCTTATTCGCGGTCCCATTCCCCTGCCGACCCGCATCGAGAAGTTCACGGTCAACCGTGGCCCTCATGTGGACAAGAAGAGCCGTGAACAGTTCGAGGTTCGCACGTACAAGCGCATGCTTGATATCGTGCAGCCGACGCCGCAGACCGTCGATGCGTTGATGAAGCTCGACCTGGCTGCCGGCGTGAACGTCGAGATCAAACTGGCCTGATGGCCATAGCGGGGGTGCTCCTTCGGGGCGTCCTCGCGATGACATTGGATACCGCCGGGCCAATGACCTTCGGGTTGCCCGGGCTGCGTCCTCCGTCGTTCTCTCCCGCTTGGTCGGGTCAGGAGAGCATCCAGCCCGGACGGGGGTCACGCATCGAAACATTGGGTTGGCCGCTTGGGCGCGAGAGCGCCTCGGGCGGTTTTTCGTTGGATAAGCCCCTGCCGTCAAAAGCATGGGCCTCTATTGGAAGGATTTGATCATGCGCACAGGCGTGATCGCGAAGAAAGTGGGCATGACCCGCCTGTTCCAGGACGATGGCCGCCACGTGCCCGTCACCGTTCTGGCGCTCGAAGGCAACCAGGTCGTTGCTCGTCGCGAACTGGATCGGGACGGCTATGTGGCTGTCCAGCTTGGTGCCGGCTCGGCCAAGGCGAAGAACGTCGCCAAGCCGCAGCGCGAGCACTTCGCCAAGGCCGAAGTCGAACTGAAGGCGCAACTCGTCGAGTTCCGTGTTTCGGAAGACGCTCTGCTTGACGTTGGCGCGGAAATCGCCGCCGACCACTTCATCCCCGGCCAGATGGTCGATGTCACCGGCCACACCCAGGGTAAGGGCTTCCAGGGCGCGATGAAGCGCTGGGGCTTCGGCGGTATGCGCGCCACCCATGGCGTGTCGATCAGCCACCGCGCCCATGGTTCGACGGGTAACCGTCAGGATCCGGGTCGCGTGTTCAAGAACAAGAAGATGGCCGGCCACATGGGCGACCGTCAGCGCACCCAGCAGAATCTCGAGATCGTCCGTACGGACGTCGAGCGCGGCCTGCTTTTCGTGAAGGGCAGCGTTCCGGGCTCGAAGGGCACCTGGCTGCTCGTCAAGGACGCTGTGAAGGTCGATCGTCCGGCCGATGCGCCGTATCCGGCCAGCATCAAGTCGGCCGCCAACAACAACACTGCCGAGGAACCGGTCATCGAGACGTCCGTCGAGGATGTCGCGACGCCCGAAGCCACTGAAGGGCAGGAGGGCTAATCATGAAGATCAAGGTTATCACCCTCGACGGCGGCAAGTCGTCCGGCGATGTGGAGCTCAACGAGGCCGTGTTCGGCATCGAGCCCCGCGCGGACATTTTGCATCGCGTCGTCACCTGGCAGCTCGAGAAGCGTCGGGCTCCGGCCTCCGCGACCCGCGAGCGCTCGGAAGTTGCCCGCACCGGCAAGAAGTTCGGTCGCCAGAAGGGCGGCGGCACTGCTCGTCACGGCGATCGCCGCGCTCCGATCTTCATCGGCGGCGGTAAGGCGCATGGTCAGCGCGCCCGCACCTTCGGTCACTCGCTGAACAAGAAGGTTCGCGCGCTCGGTCTGAAGATGGCGCTCTCCGCGAAGGCGCAGAGCGGCGCGATCACGATCCTCGACAATCTCGACGTCAAGGACGGCAAGACCAAGGCGTTGGCGGGTCAGCTCGCCAAGCTCAATCTCAACAAGGCGCTGTTCATCGATGGCGAGGCGATCAACGTCTCCTTCGCCAAGGCATCGTCCAACCTCGTCGGTATCGATGTGCTCCCCGCCATCGGCGCCAATGTCTACGATATCCTCCGCGCCGACAGCCTCGTGCTGACCCGCGCCGCGGTCGAGCAGCTGGAGGCACGCTTCAATGGCTAAGAAGCCGGCACAGGCTGCGGTGGCGAACCGTCATTACGACGTGATCGTGGCGCCGCACATCACCGAGAAGGCGACGCTGGTCTCCGAGCACAACGCGGTTGTGTTCAAGGTCGCACGCGACGCTTCGAAGCCCGAGATCAAGGCTGCTGTCGAGGCGCTGTTCAGCGTCAACGTCAAGTCGGTCAACACGATCGTGACCAAGGGCAAGACCAAGAAGTGGAAGGGCAAGCCCTACACCAGGTCTGACGTGAAGAAGGCGATTGTGACGCTGGCCGACGGCCAGTCGATCGACGTCACCACGGGCATTTGAGGGCGGACTGAGACATGGCACTCAAGCATTTCAACCCGACGAGCCCGGCCCAGCGCGGCCTGATTCTCGTCGACAAGTCGAGCCTGCACAAGGGCAAGCCCGTCAAGGCGCTGACCGAAGGCAAGCGCAAGACCGGTGGCCGCAACAACAAGGGCCATGTGACCTCGCGCGGCATCGCCGGCGGTCACAAGCAGCGCTATCGCATCATCGACTTCAAGCGTCGCCTCTGGGACGTCGAGGGCACGATCGAGCGTCTGGAATATGACCCCAACCGCACGGCGTTCATCGCACTGGTCAACTATCCTGACGGCACCCAGGCCTATATCCTGGCGCCGCAGCGTCTTGCTCCCGGTGACAAGGTCATCGCCGGCAAGAAGACCGACGTGAAGCCGGGCAATGCGATGGAACTCGGTCAGATGCCGGTCGGCACGATCATCCACAATATCGAGATGAAGCCGGGCAAGGGCGGTCAGCTCTGCCGTTCGGCCGGCACCTATGCGCAGCTGGTCGGTCGCGATCGCGGCATGGTCATGGTCCGTCTGGGCTCAGGCGAGCAGCGCTACATCCGCTCGGATTGCATGGCGACGGTTGGCGCGGTGTCGAACCCCGACAATCAGAACCAGAACCTCGGCAAGGCAGGCCGCACCCGTTGGATGGGCCGTCGCCCGCTGACCCGCGGCGTCGCCAAGAACCCGGTCGATCACCCGCACGGCGGTGGTGAAGGCCGCACGTCCGGTGGCCGTCATCCGGTTACCCCGTGGGGCAAGCCGACCAAGGGTGCCCGCACCCGTCACAACAAGTCGACCGACAAGATGATCATCCGGTCGCGTCACGCCAAGAAGAAGAGGTAAGCGATGGCTCGCTCCGTCTGGAAAGGTCCTTTCGTGGACCTGCATCTGCTCAAGAAGGCAGAAACCGCGCAGGAGAATTCGGGCCGCGGAGGTCCGATCAAGACCTGGTCGCGTCGTTCGACGATCCTGCCTCAGTTCGTTGGCCTGACGTTCAACGTCTACAACGGCCGCAAGCATGTTCCCGTCTCGGTGAACGAGGACATGGTTGGTCACAAGCTGGGTGAATTCGCGCCGACGCGCTTCTTCCCCGGTCACGCTGCCGACAAGAAGGGCAAGCGCTAATGGGCAAGGAAAAGTCTCCCCGCCGCGTCGCTGACAATGAGGCGCTGGCAGTTGGCACGCAGATCCGCGGTTCGGCCCAGAAGCTGAATCTCGTCGCTGCCCTGATCCGCGGCCGCAAGGTCGAGGACGCGCTCAATGTGCTCGCCTTCTCGAAGCGCGCCATGGCCGTCGACGTCCGCAAGGTGCTGCAGAGCGCCGTCGCGAATGCGGAGAACAACCACAATCTCGACGTCGACGCTCTCGTCGTCGCCGAGGCGAGCGTCGGCAAGGCGTTTACGATGAAGCGCTTTCATGCGCGTGGTCGTGGCAAGTCGACGCGCATCCTGAAGCCCTTCAGCCGCGTGCGCATCGTCGTTCGTGAAGCTGCGGAAGAGGAGGCCTGATCCATGGGTCACAAGAGCAATCCGATCGGTCTGCGCCTGCAGATCAACCGCACCTGGGACAGCCGCTGGTTCGCTGAGGGCCAGGATTATGGCCGCCTGCTGCTCGAGGATCTGAAGATCCGCAAGTTCGTGATGAAGAGCCTGCCGCAGGCCGCCATCTCGAAGGTCGTGATCGAACGCCCGGCCAAGTTGTGCCGCGTGTCGATCTACGCTGCCCGTCCCGGTGTCATCATCGGCAAGAAGGGTGCGGACATCGAGAAGCTGCGCAAGAAGCTGGGCGAGATGACGGCGAGCGACGTGTCGCTCAACATCGTCGAGATCCGCAAGCCGGAGATCGACTCGCAGCTCGTCGCACAGGGCGTCGCCGATCAGCTCGAGCGCCGCATCGCCTTCCGTCGCGCCATGAAGCGCGCGGTGCAGAGCGCGCTGCGTCTCGGCGCCGAGGGCATCAAGATCACCTGCGGCGGCCGTCTCGGCGGCGCGGAGATCGCCCGCGTCGAGTGGTATCGCGAAGGTCGCGTTCCGCTCCACACGCTGCGCGGTAACGTCGATTACGCCGAAGCGACGGCGCACACTGCTTATGGCGTGTGTGGCGTCAAGGTGTGGATCTTCAAGGGCGAGATTCTCGGCCATGATCCCATGGCCACCGACCGCCTCATGCTGGAGGCTCAGACCTCCGGCGTGCGTCCGGCACGCTAAGTTTTAAGGTAGAGCATCATGCTGCAACCGAAGAAAACCAAGTTCCGTAAGACCTTCAAGGGCCGCATCAAGGGCGACGCGAAGGGCGGCACGGACCTCAATTTCGGCTCCTACGGCCTCAAGGCCATGGAACCAGAGCGGGTGACCGCGCGTCAGATCGAGGCGGCTCGCCGCGCGATCACGCGCCACATCCGTCGTCAGGGCCGTCTCTGGATCCGCGTCTTCCCGGACGTGCCGGTGACGAAGAAGCCCGCCGAAGTCCGTCAGGGCAAGGGCAAGGGCAGCGTCGAATTCTGGGCAGCGCGGGTCAAGCCGGGCCGTATCCTGTTCGAGCTGGACGGCGTTCCCGGTCCGCTTGCGGCAGAGGCCTTTTCGCGCGCAGCCATGAAGCTGCCGATCAAGACCAAGGTGGTGGCGCGTCTCGGCGACACCTCGCATCTGGGAGCCTAAGTCATGACCAAGATCGCTGATCTCCAGGCCAAGACCGACGACGAGCTCTCGACCCAGCTGGGCGAGCTCAAGCGCGAGCAGTTCAACCTGCGCTTCCAGGCTGCGACCAACCAGCTCGAGAAGCCGAGCCGCGTGCGTGAAGTGCGCCGCGACATCGCGCGCATCAAGACCCTGCAGACCGCGCGCACCGCGGCTGCGAAGTAAGAAGGAAACAGACCCATGCCTAAGCGCGTGCTTACGGGAACGGTGGTTTCCGACAAGGGTGACAAGACGGTGGTCGTGCTGGTGGAGCGCAAGGTGAAGCACCCGCTCTACGGCAAGATCATCCGCCGCTCGAAGAAGTACCACGCCCATGACGAGTCGAACGACTATCATGAGGGCGAGACGGTTCGCATCGAGGAGACCGCTCCGATCTCCAAGCTGAAGACCTGGAAGGTCATCGAGCGCGTCGACACGCACAAGTCGCCCGAAGTGGCGCACTGAGCGGTCGGACCCAAGAGTTTAACGGAACCACCGGGGCATCCCGGCAGGCCAATTGAGAAGGAACCGGATCAATGATCCAGATGCAATCCAATCTTGATGTCGCTGACAACAGCGGCGCCAAGCGCGTCCAGTGCATCAAGGTGCTCGGTGGCTCGAAGCGTCGCTTCGCCAGCGTGGGCGACATCATCGTCGTCTCCGTGAAGGACGCCGCGCCCCGTGGTCGCGTCAAGAAGGGTGACGTTCATCGCGCCGTGATCGTGCGCACCGCCAAGGACGTTCGTCGTCCCGACGGCAGCGTGATCCGCTTCGACGGCAATGCCGCCGTCCTGGTCAACAAGAATGCGGAGCCGATCGGCACGCGCATCTTCGGCCCGGTCGTCCGCGAGCTGCGCGCGAAGAACTTCATGAAGATCATCTCGCTCGCGCCGGAGGTGTTGTGATGGGCGCCGCCAAGATCAAGAAGGGCGACAACGTCATCGTTCTCGCCGGCAAGGACAAGGGCCGCACCGGCACCGTCCTGCAGGTGATGCCGAAGGACGACAAGGTGCTCGTCGAGGGCATCAACGTCCATGCGCGTCATCGCAAGCCCGATCAGGCCAACCCGCAGGGTGGCATCGATCGCAAGCCGGCGCCGCTGCATGTCTCCAACGTCGCGATTGCCGTTGCCGGCAAGGCCACGCGCGTCCGCTTCGAGGAGCGTGACGGCAAGAAGGTCCGCGTCGCCGTCAAGACCGGGGAGGTCATCTAATGGCTGACAAGTATATCCCGCGCTCGAAGAAGCTCTATGACGAGAAAGTCGCCAAGGCGATGACCGAGAAGTTCGGTTACAAGAACGTCATGGAAGTGCCGAAGATCGAGAAGATTGTCCTGAACATGGGCGTCGGTGAGGCGACCCAGGACAAGAAGAAGGTCACCTCGGCCGCAGAGGAAATGGAACTGATCGCCGGCCAGAAGCCGGTCATCACCAAGGCGAAGAAGTCGATCGCGCAGTTCAAGCTGCGTGAAGGCATGCCGATCGGCGCGAAGGTCACCCTTCGTCGCGAGCGCATGTACGAGTTCCTCGATCGCCTGGTGACGATCGCGATGCCCCGCATCCGCGACTTCCGTGGCCTCAACCCGAAGAGCTTCGACGGCCGTGGCAACTACGCCTTCGGCATCAAGGAGCAGCTCATTTTCCCCGAGATCAGCTACGACAAGATCGAGAAGATGCGGGGAATGGACATCATCGTGACCACCACGGCCAAGACGGACGACGAAGCGCGCGAACTGCTGCGCCTCTTCGGTTTCCCGTTCCCGGTCGAGGCGGAACAGCAGGCCGCGTGAGCGTGGTCCGGTTTAGACTTTAAGGAAGAGAGCTTAAGTCCATGGCGAAACTGAGTTCGATCAACAAGAATGAGCGTCGCAAGAAGCTGGTGAAGAAGTATGCCGGCAAGTACGCGAAGCTCAAGGCGACGGCCAATGACAAGTCGCTCGACGATGGCGAGCGCCTGATGGCGCGTCTGCAGATGGCGGAGATTCCCCGCAACGGCAATCCGACCCGGATTCGCAACCGTTGCGAGCTCACCGGCCGCCCGCGCGCTTATTACCGCAAGTTCCGACTGTGCCGCATTCAGCTGCGCGATCTGGCCAACAAGGGCCTGATCCCCGGCGTCACCAAGTCGAGCTGGTAAGGATATACGAAGATGGCATTGACCGATCCTTTGGGTGACCTGCTCACCCGCATCCGCAACGGCCAGCGGGCTCGCAAGGACAGCGTGGTTTCCCCCGCGTCCAAGCTTCGTGCGCGCGTCCTCGACGTGCTTCAGCGCGAGGGCTACATCCGCGGCTATTCCGAGGAAGAAGTCGCCGGCCACAACGGCCTGCGCATCGAACTGAAATATTTCGAGGGCGAGCCTGCGATCAAGCATGTCGCGCGCGTCTCGAAGCCGGGCCGCCGCGTCTATTCGGGCTCCAAAGAGCTTCCGGTCATTCGCAACGGCCTCGGTATCACCATCGTCTCGACGCCGCGCGGCGTGCTTTCGGATACCGAAGCGCGCGCTCAGAATGTCGGCGGCGAAGTGCTGGCGGAGGTGTTCTGATGAGCCGCATCGGCAAAAAGCCGGTCACGATCCCGTCGGGTGTGACCGCCACGATCGAGGGCGGTCAGCTCTCGGTGAAGGGCCCGAAGGGTACGCTCAGCCTGCAGCTGCGCGACGAGATCAGCTATTCGGTCGAGGAGGGCGCCATTTCGGTGCAGCCCGCCAACGCCACGAAAGCCGCTCGCGCGTTCTGGGGCATGCAGCGCACCCTGGTGCAGAACCTCATCACCGGCGTGACCGAGGGCTTCTCCAAGAAGCTGCTCATCACCGGTGTCGGTTACCGCGCCAACGCGCAGGGCAAGACCCTCAAGCTGCAGCTCGGCTACAGCCATGACGTCGATTACCCGGTGCCCGAGGGCATCGAGATCAAGACCCCGGATAACACCACGGTCGAGATCAGCGGCATCGACAAGCAGAAGGTTGGTCAGGTCGCCGCCGAAATCCGCCGCTGGCGCAAGCCGGAGCCCTATAAGGGCAAGGGCATCAAATATGACGGCGAGTTTATCTTCCGCAAAGAAGGCAAGAAGAAGTAAGCCATGGCGAAACTCTCTCTCTTTGACCGGCGCACGCGCCGCGTCCGCACCGCCATCAAGGCTCGCGCCGGCGGCAAGCCGCGCCTCAGCGTCCATCGCTCGGGTCGCCACATCTACGCCCAGGTCATCGACGATGCGGCCGGCAAGACCGTTGCCTCCGCTTCGACGCTCGACAAGGACGTCGGCTTCAAGTCGCTCGGCAAGACCGGTGCGACGTCCGAAGCGGCTGCCGATGTCGGCAAGCGCGTCGCTGCTGCGGCGACCAAGGCTGGCGTCACCAAGGTCGTGTTCGACCGTGGAGGCTTCCTTTTTCATGGCCGCGTGAAGGCGCTGGCCGATGCCGCCCGTGAGGGCGGACTGGAGTTCTGATATGGCAGACGAAACCGAGATCCAGACCGGCGCCGTTGCCGTCGAGGCCGAAGCGGCCGCTCCTGCCGAGGCTGAAGGCCGTGGCCGTGGCCGTGGTCGTGGCCGTGGCGGCAACGATCGTGACCGTGGTGGCCGTGGCCGTCGCGACGACCGTCGCGGCCGTGGCAACGAGGACGATGGCGGCGAGGAATTCGTCGAGAAGCTCGTTCACATCAACCGCGTCTCCAAGACGGTGAAGGGCGGCAAGCGCTTCGGCTTCGCGGCGCTCGTCGTCGTGGGTGACGGCAAGGGCCGTGCCGGCTTCGGCCATGGCAAGGCCCGCGAGGTTCCCGAGGCGATCAGCAAGGCGACTGCCGCAGCGAAGAAGGCGATGATCCGCGTTCCGCTGAAGGAAGGCCGCACGCTGCATCATGATGGCCTCGGCCATTTCGGCGCGGGCAAGGTCACCGTGCGCACGGCGCCTCCGGGCACCGGCATCATCGCCGGCGGTCCGATGCGCGCCGTGTTCGAGAGCCTGGGCGTTGCCGACGTGGTGACCAAGTCCAACGGCACCTCCAACCCTTATAACATGATCCGGGCGACCTTCGCGGCGCTGACGGAGCAGACCAGCCCCAAGTCGGTGGCGCAGCGTCGCGGCAAGAAGATTGCCGACCTGCTTCGTCGCGGTGGTGCGTCGGCTGACGTCGCTGCGGCTGAAGCCGAAGCGATTGCGGAGTAAACGACGATGGCAACGATCAAGCTCAAGCAGATCGGTTCGCCGATCCGCCGCCCGGCCAAGCAGGAGCAGATCCTGATCGGCCTCGGTCTCGGCAAGATGCACCGCGTGGTCGAGCTGCAGGATACGCCCGAAGTGCGTGGCGCCATCCGCAAGCTCCCCCACATGGTGGAAATCGTCGAATAAGCAATGTTCCCTGCTCCTGACGGAGCGGGGAAAAGCGCGAACAGTGCCGGCGTGCCGGCCAGCGAAAGCGAGTGCAAAGACATGAAACTGAACGAACTCAAGGACAATGATGGCGCCCGCAAGGGCCGCATGCGCGTCGGACGCGGCATCGGCTCGGGCAAGGGCAAGACCGCCGGCCGCGGCCAGAAGGGTGCCAAGGCACGCTCGGGCGTCGCGATCAACGGCTTCGAGGGTGGCCAGATGCCGCTCCACATGCGTCTGCCGAAGCGCGGCTTCAACAACATCTTCCGCAAGGACTATGCCGAGGTGAATCTGGGCATGATCCAGAAGGCGATCGACGCAGGCAAGCTCGACGCCAAGGCGACGATCGATCAGGCAGCGCTGCGCGCGGCCGGTCTTTCGCGCGGTGGCAAGCATGGCGTGCGTCTGCTCGCCAAGGGCGAGCTGACGGCCAAGGCCAGCTTCGCGGTCGCCGGCGCTTCCAAGGGAGCGCTCGAGGCTGTCGACAAGGCTGGCGGCAAGGTCGAGATCCTCGCCAAGGCTGCTCCGGCTACTGCCGAGTAATCGGCGGGCTGAAGGCCAATCGCATGATTGCCGCCTTGCATAACCGACCCCTCCTGCCGATATGGGCGGGCGGGGTCGATTTGCATGGTGGGAATGCGAGGGGCTATCCAACATTCGACATGAGCCGGTCACGCGGCTAATGGATCACGCGGCTTGCCGGGTCCGGCAGGCGTCAAGTTTCAGGATTGCAAGCGATCATGGCATCACGCGCCGACCAAGTGGCAGCCAATCTGAGCCTCAGCAATTTCAGCCAGGCGACAGACCTCAAGAAGCGGCTGTGGTTCACCATCGGCGCGCTCATCGTGTTCCGCTTCTTCTCGTTCGTGCCGCTGCCGGGTGTCGACCCGACGGTGCTCGCCCAGCTCTATCAACAGACGCAGGGCGGCATTCTCGACATCTTCAACACCTTCTCCGGCGGCAGCCTGGAGCGCATGAGCCTCATCGCGCTCGGCATCATGCCGTACATCACCGCCTCGATCGTGGTGCAGCTCGGCTCGTCCCTGTCGCCGCAGCTTGCGGCGCTCAAGAAGGAAGGCGAGGCGGGGCGCAAGAAGCTCAACCAGTATACGCGCTTCGGCACGGTCGGCCTGACGGCCATCCAGGGCTATTTCATCGCCGTCGGCCTTGAGAATTACGGCGCCCAGTCGGGCCTGCAGGCGGTCGTTGATCCCGGCATGCTGTTCCGCGTCAGCGCGGTCGTCTCGCTTATTGGCGGCACGATGTTCCTCATGTGGCTGGGCGAGCAGATCACCAGCCGCGGCATCGGCAACGGTATCTCGCTGATCATCATGGCGGGCATCGTCGCGCAGCTTCCCGTAACGCTGGCCAATCTGTTCGAATCCGGCCGCACCGGCTCGATCTCCGGTCTGCTGATCATCGGCATCATCGTCATCGGCCTCGCGCTCATCGCCGGCATTTGCTACATGGAGCGCGCGCAGCGCCGCGTGCTGATCCAGTATCCCAAGCGCCAGACGCGCCAGGGCATCATGCAGGCCGATCGCAGCCACCTACCGCTCAAGATCAACACGGCCGGCGTGATCCCGCCGATCTTCGCGTCCTCGCTGTTGCTACTGCCGCTGACGATCACGCAGTTCGCGGGCACCAATGCCGGCGCGGCTGGGGAATCGACGGGCAATGACCTGGTGCTGGCGATCAACCAGTATCTGGCGCACGGCACGCCCGTCTACATGCTGCTCTATGGGCTCGGCATCGTCTTCTTCTGCTTCTTCTACACGGCCGTCGTGTTCAATCCGGAGGAGACCGCCGAGAATCTGAAGCGCAACGGCGGCTTCATTCCAGGCATCCGGCCGGGCAAGAACACCGAGAATTATCTCGATTATGTGCTGACGCGCATCACCGTGATCGGTGCGGCCTATCTGGCGATCATCTGCCTCATTCCCGAGTTCCTGATCGCGCGGGCCGGCATTCCTTTCTATCTGGGCGGCACCAGCCTGCTCATCGTCGTCAACGTGACCGTCGACACGGTGACCCAGATCCAGAGCCATCTTATCGCGCACCAGTATCGCGATCTTATCAAAAAGGCCCGGTTGAAGGGCAAGCTTCGCTAGGGCACAAGAACGGGCTTGCCGCACGGCTCAGGGGCCGGCGGCGTGCCTAGATGGGGGAGTGACATGAACATCATCCTGCTGGGACCTCCCGGCGCCGGCAAGGGAACGCAGGCGCAGCGGCTCGTCGGGGAGCGCGGCATGGTCCAGCTCTCGACCGGCGACATGCTGCGCGCCGCCGTCAAAGCGGGCACGCCGATCGGCCTCAAGGCCAAGGCCGTGATGGAAGCGGGCGAACTCGTTTCGGACGAAATCGTCTCGGGCATCATCGGCGAGGCGCTGGATGGCCTGCAGGCAGAGACCGGTGTGATCTTCGACGGCTATCCCCGCACGGCGGCGCAGGCCGAGAGCCTCGACGCGCTGCTCGCCGATCGCGGGCGGGCGCTCGATCATGTCATCGAGCTGGAAGTGGACGAGGACGCACTCGTTGAGCGCATCACCGGCCGCTTCACCTGCGCTACGTGTGGCGAGGGCTATCATGACAGGTTCAAGCAGCCGGCCACGGCGGGCGAGTGCGACAAGTGCCATGGCCATGAGTTCAAGCGCCGGCCGGACGACAACGAGGAAACGGTGCGCACGCGCATGGCTGAGTATCGGGCCAAGACCGCCCCTATCCTGCCGATCTACGACGCGCGCGACATCGTGAGCCGGGTCGATGGCATGGCCGACATCGCCGAGGTTACGGACGCGATCGAGGCCATTCTCGATCGCTGATCATGCGGCTCCGGTCATGTGCCAGAATATGACATAGGTCTTCTGGACGAGGCAGTGCTACGGCTGGGCGCGTATGACGAGTCTGCCGGCTTCCCGCGCGCGGTTGAACGAGCTTGATGCCCTGCGCGGCATCGGGGCGATGCTCGTCGTCAATTTCCATTACGCGACCCGCTATCACGAGCTGTTTCCGAAAGCGGGCCATGTGCCGTTCCATCTGTTCGGCGGCAACTATCGCGTGCTCCTCTTCTTTGCCATTTCGGGTTTCGCCATCTTCTTCTCGATGGCGAAGTTACGTTCCGCCGCGGACTTCATCGTTGGTCGCGCAGCGCGGCTGCTACCGGCCTACTGGGTGGCGCTCGGCCTGACATTGCTCGTAGAGCATCTCGGCCACATGACGTCGCTCTATGTCTCGCCTTGGGTCGTACTGGCCAATCTCACCATGCTGGAGCAGTTCTTCTTCATTCCCACGGTGGACGGGGCGCACTGGACGCTGACGGTCGAGATCGCCTTCTACGCCTGTATGCTGACGCTCTGGCTGCTCTGCCGATTGCGTCATGTCGAGCGACTTATCCTCGGATGGCTGGTGCTGAAGCTCGTCTTCGCGCTGGTCTGGCCGGATATGCCGGAGCGGATCGTCATGATTTTCATCCTGCGTTACATTCCGTTCTTCGCGATCGGCATGGCAAGTTACCGCGTCTGGATCGGGGCGCGCAGCTGGCGGGAACAGATGCCGATCTTCGCCGGGATCCTCACCACGATCGCGGTGGCGGAGACGCCGGATCTGGCGGTCGCCGGCCTCGTCATCATCGCCTGTTTCTGGGCAGTGGTGAGCGGGCATCTGCGCTGGCTGTGCGTGGCGCCTGTGCTTTGGGTCGGGCAGATCAGCTACTCGCTGTATCTGGTGCATCAGCATATCGGCTTCACGATCCTCTTCAACATGGATCAGATGGGCTACGCGCCCACCACAGCCTATGCCACGGCGATCCTTGCGGCCGTATCGCTGGGCGCGCTGGTGCATTATCTGGTCGAGCGGCCGGCCGCGCGGGCCGCGCTGGGCGGTTGGAAACGGACGATGGCGCGGGATGAGCCTGCAATGCAACGGGCTGAACCGGTCATGGTGCCGGTGGAGCGGTCTGCCGATCGGCATTGAATGCGACGGATCAGCGGGTTGACGCTCACAAGGCCATCGAACATGGTGCCGCCGCCGTCGCGGCCATGGGGGATTGCAAGCGCGTGATACGAGGTGTGACGGATGAGCCGGTGAGCAGTCTCCTGCTGATCCTGCCGCTGGTCGTCCACCAGCGCGACGGGCGCGTCTTCATCGAGAACCAGGCCGGCAATGGCCTTGCGCAATGGCTGCGACACTTCGCGCGGATGACGCTCGGCGTGAAGCTTGCTGCAGGCGCGGCACCGCCGGCGGGCAGCGTGGCGATCGATACGCTGGGCCTGGGTGATCGGCTTTCGGTGGTCCTGCTGCCGACAGCCTGGACTCCGCTCGGGCATCTGCGCGCTTACCCCTCGATCCGTCGCCGCCTCCGAGATCTCATCGATCGCCATGATTATCTCCAGTTCGCACTGGGCGGCGCCTGGGGCGACTGGGGTGCGGTCGGGGCGCTGCTGGCCGCGAAGAAGGAGCGCAAGGCGTCGGTCTGGACCGATCGCGTGGAATCCGAAGTCATGCGGATCGAAGCGCAGCGGTTCACGGGCCTCAAGCGGCTCTACAGAGGGATGAACGCGCGCCTCGCCCGGTCACTGGAGCGCCGTGCGATCAGTCGTTCGACGCTCGGCCTGTTCCATGGCAACGATACGTTCAACAGCTATCGCGGCTTCAGTCCACATCCTTTCCTGGTCCACAATATCCACCTCAAACCTGCCGACCGCATCCCCGATGAGCGGCTGTCCGCCAAGATTGCGGCTGCACGCGAGGGTGTTCTGGATATTGTCTATGCCGGGCGGGTCCATCCCGACAAAGGCGTGACGGACTGGATCGAGACCTTGCGCCTTGCTGCCGATGCGGGCGTCCCCTTTCGCGCGCGCTGGTTCGGCGATGGCCCTCAGCTCGACGAGGCACGTGCGACGGTCGATCGGCTCGGCCTTGCCGATCGGATCTCCTTTCCCGGCCAACTCGTCGATCGCGACGCCCTGCTCGAGGCGCTGCGCGATGCCCATGTCATGCTGTTTTGCCACCTGACACCGGAATCACCCCGCTGTCTGATCGAGGCCCTGGTCTCGGGGACGCCCATAGTGGGCTATGGTTCGGCTTATCCCGAGGATTTGATCGCCGAGCATGGCGGTGGCGTGCTGACGGCCATGGCCCCGGCAGCGCTTGCGCGCGAGTTGGTCAGGCTGGATGGTGATCGCGCTGTTCTCGCCGCGTTGATCGGTCAGGCTGCGCAGGATGGTCGCGACATGAACGATGAGGCAGTGTTCGCGCACCGCGCCCATCTGATGAAGCAATATTGTTCCACAGGGGCGCCCGGCAGGTGACTCGTCTCGATCTGCTGTGGCGCCGCGCGCGGGCGCGCTTGTTTCCGACATCGATGGAGGCCGCGTCGATCTCCAGTCGCGTGATCGCGTCCGGGATCGAGACCACCTCGCGGCCCGCATTCTCGTTGCCCGGCGCGTTCGACGCGGTGGAGGCGGTGGTTAATGGCGATCGGGCGCTGGAATGGGCGCGAGTTAGCGGCGGCGTCCAAGAGCACTGGCCGACGATCGAATATGTTCTGGAGCGCGCGACAATCCATGCCAACCGTATTTATTCAAAGGGATATGTCGGCCAGTTCCTGCTGAAGAATCCCGTTGTCACCGACAATGCGAGGCAGACACCGGTCCGGTTCGAGAAGGCGGTCCTGTCGACCAACTATGTTTCGAGCCGCGAATTCGGTCATTGGGTCCGGGACTCGCTTGTCACGGAATTGCATGCGGAGGCCGAAGGGGTGCCCTCCGTGGCGATCGCGCGCGAGCCATGGCCGCATGAGGCCGAGTTTCGGGCACTTACCGGGCTCGATTGCGCCTATCCTGAACATGCGACAATCGACCGCCTCGTCGTTCTGGACGACAGGGGGCATAATGACCATTGGCGTGAGCGCTTTCGGACTCTTCGGGCGCGGACCCGTGCAAGCGTCGCCACGCAGCCCGGACAATCCGCTGGACCGCTGGTCTTCCTGAGCCGCGGGGCGCATGCCTCGCCGCGCGATCCGACCAATGCGACCGAGATCGAGGCCGCGCTGGCGCTCGCGGGCTTCCGATCGGTCGTGCCTTCCGCGTTGAGTGTGCGTGAGGTCGGTGTCGCACTGCGGGATGCGGCGCTGATCGTGAGCGTCGAAGGTTCGAATCTCAATCATCTGCATTTCTTCGCGCCCGAAGGCGTGGCACTGGTCTGCCTGCAGGATCCGAGGCGGTTCTACGCCTATCACAAGGGTCTGATGGACCTCTACGATGGCCGGTTTGGATTCATTGTCGGCCAGCCCGATCAGCATGCCGCCGATCGCTATGGGGTCGATATTGAAGCGCTTATGCGTACCATCGATCTCGCCCGCTGAACGATCGCCGCCTCCGGGCATGCTTCCAGTTGACAGTTCCGACGACTCACGCTAACGCCCGCCGATCCCGAGACGAGAGGTCAAACGGCAGCGCGGTCGAGCGCCCGCCGTCCTTTTTGCGTCCCGGGTCATATAGCGACGAGATAAAGCGCCCGCCAAGTGCTTTGTGGAGCGAGGAGATTATAGATCATGGCACGTATTGCTGGCGTTAATATCCCCACGAACAAGCGGGTTATTATCGCACTTACCTATATTCATGGAATTGGCGCCAAGACGGCGGTCGGCATTGCGGACAAGCTGGGCATCGACCATAGCCGCCGCGTGCAGGACCTGTCCGACGCGGAAGTCCTGCAGATCCGCGAAGCGATCGACGCCGACCTCACGGTCGAGGGCGACCTGCGCCGCGAAACCGCGATGAACATCAAGCGCCTGATGGACCTGGCCTGCTACCGCGGCCTGCGCCACCGCAAGGGCCTGCCCGTCCGCGGCCAGCGCACGCACACCAATGCGCGCACCCGCAAGGGCAAGGCGAAGCCGATCGCAGGCAAGAAGAAGTAAGGCGCCCGGAGGATAGTCCGGGGGACTATTCTCAGCCTTACTCCGCCGGAGGCAGCGTGCGGCAAAGCGCACCCCTCCAGGACAACCAGTTTCGATATAGGAAGTTCAACAGATGGCACGGGAACCCCAGCGGCTTCGCAGGCGCGAGCGCAAGAACATCTCGGCCGGCGTCGCGCATGTGAACGCCAGCTTCAACAACACCATGGTCACCATCACCGACGCGCAGGGCAATGCGATCAGCTGGTCCAGCGCCGGCATGATGGGCTTCAAGGGCAGCCGCAAGTCGACGCCCTATGCCGCGCAGGTCTGCGCCGAGGATGCGGGCCGCAAGGCCGCGGAACATGGCGTGCGCACCCTCGAGGTCGAAGTGAAGGGCCCGGGCTCGGGCCGCGAATCCGCGCTGCGCGCCCTGCAGGCGGTCGGCTTCACGATCACCTCGATCCGCGACGTGACGCCGATCCCGCACAACGGCGTCCGCCCCAGCAAGCGTCGCCGCGTCTAACGCGGCGTCGGGCCGGAGCGGGCCCACGAAACCGCTCCACGTCCGGTTCGTTTATACGGCCGGAGCTCGGGGACCAGCGCTGAACCCTCCTTCCGAGCTCCCGCCCAACCCCAGGGGAATTGCATGACTGTCAACATCAAGAACTGGCAGGAATTGAAGAAGCCCAATGGCCTGGAGATCAAGGCCAGCGGCGACCCGAAGCGGCGCGCGACCTTCGTCGCCGAGCCGCTGGAGCGTGGCTTCGGCCTGACGCTTGGCAATGCGCTGCGTCGCGTGCTGCTTTCGTCGCTGCAGGGCGCGGCCGTGACCTCGATCAAGATCGAGAACGTGCTGCATGAGTTTTCGAGCCTGGCCGGCGTCCGCGAGGACGTGACCGACATCGTCCTCAACGTGAAGCAGATCGCGCTCAAGATGGAAGGCGACGGCCCCCGCCGCCTGCAGCTGAGCGCGACCGGCCCGGCCGAGGTGAAGGCCGGCGACATCGCCGTGACCGGCGACATCGTGGTGATGAACCCGGACCTGGTGATCTGCCATCTGGACGAAGGCGCGAGCTTCAACATGGAGCTCACCTGCGACAGCGGCAAGGGCTATGTCCCGGCGGTCTCCAACCGCCCGGCCGACGCGCCGATCGGACTCATCCCGGTGGACGCGCTTTACTCGCCCGTGCGCCAGGTGGCCTACAAGGTGGAGAATGCGCGCATTGGCCAGGAGCTGGACTATGACCGCCTGAACCTGACCGTCGAGACCGACGGGACGGTGACGCCGGAGGACGCGGTGGCCTATGCCGCGCGCATCCTGCAGGACCAGCTGCAGCTGTTCGTCCACTTCGAGGACGCGCTGCCGACGGCAGGCCCGAGCAGCCACGCCGGCGTTGGCGCGGGCGCGGCCGAGGAAGGCGAAGGCGACACCAACCAGATCAACCGCTATCTGCTCAAGAAGGTGGACGAGCTGGAGCTCTCGGTGCGCAGCGCCAACTGCCTCAAGAACGACAACATCATCTACATCGGCGACCTCGTCCAGAAGACCGAGGCCGAGATGCTCCGCACGCCGAACTTCGGCCGCAAGAGCCTCAACGAGATCAAGGAAGTGCTCTCCAGCATGGGCCTGCGCCTCGGGATGGACATCCCGGGCTGGCCGCCGGAGAACATCGAGGAGATCGCCAAGAAGCTCGAGCAGGAACTGCTGGGCTAAAGCCGGCGGGTCAAAGTGGTACTTTGACCCGGTTGGAGCTTGGATGGATGCGAAGAGCCCCTGCCGGACGGCGGGGGCTTTTTCGTTGGGGGAAAGCCGGACCGCCGGGGTCGCCTGTCCGGTTTCGGGATTCGCGCTATGGTGAACCGATTTTGTGCTTAACCCGCATTTACGCTATGGGGAGCGCGGGAGCCGGTGCGGCATGACGGCGCGCCGGCTAATTGTGGGAGACTATCATATGAAGAAGATGCTTCTGGCAGCCGTCGCGCTCGCCACGCTGGCGACGGGCGCGCACGCCGCGACCCCGGCCTATGAATATACGAAGGCTGACCTCGGCACCGACACCCGTCCGTTCACCCTCGGCTTCGCGTTCTCGCTCAGCCAGGCAACGACGATCGAGGCGCTCGGCTACAACACGGCGAACCTGCCCGACGACCGCACGGTCGGCCTCTGGACGATCGGCGGCACGCTGATCACCAGCGCGGTCGTGCTGACCAGCGATCCGGTCACCGGCCACTTCGCCTATTCGGATATTGCCGACGTCCTGCTCGGCCCGGGCACCTATGTGATCGCCGGCGACTATGAGGGCGGCGATCTTCCGGTGAACCTGGCTGGCGTCACGACCATGGCTGGCTACACCTGGCTGTATGACCTGCAGGAGTTCGGTGCGGGCCTCAACTTCCCGACCGTCACGACCGGCGGCGGCTATGGCACGAACGGCCTCGCGATGGTGAACTTCCTCGCCACGACCAGCGGCGCGGTTCCCGAGCCGGCGACCTGGGGCATGATGATCGGCGGCTTCGCGCTCGCCGGCGCCGCGATGCGTCGCCGCAAGGTGGCGGTGCGCTTCGCCTGAGGGGTTCGGGTCAAAGTGAATTTTTGACCCGGTTCTGGATTTAGGAATGAGAAGGCCCCTGCCGGAAGGTGGGGGCTTTTTGCATGCAATAGCGCGCCTGCTGGAGTTAGCGAGCCGTAACAGCAAACAAACGGATGAGAACAAAAAAGGAACAATCTGGCGCTGACTGTGATATATAGCGCTTGATCACACGGCATCTCCGTGATTCAAGGCGCGAAGCGCCGGCTACTTTAGTTCGGGCTATCGAGGTTCAATATGGCAGAGAACTCACCAATTGAGTGGACTGATGCGACATGGAACCCGGTGGCAGGTTGCTCACTGGCGTCGGCTGGGTGCACGAATTGCTACGCAATGCGAATGGCTGCTCGCTTGGAAGCCATGGGAGTTCAAAAATATGCGGGCTTGACGCGGAAATCGGGCGGGCGCGCTAAGTGGACCGGCCGAGTGCGCTGTGATGACGCGGCCTTGTTGGTGCCGGAGCGCTGGCGAAAGCCTCGGAAGGTTTTCGTAAACTCAATGTCCGACTTGTTTCATGCTGATGTGCCAACGGATTTTATAAAGAAGGTGTGGCAGGTGATGAAAGCCACGCCCCGGCACGACTATCAGCTTCTGACGAAGCGTCCCGATCGAATGCGGCAAATCTTATCGTCACCGGATTTTGAAGTGCTGCCAAATGTCTGGCTCGGAACGAGCGTCGAAAGCCAGGACGTGGTGAGCCGTATCGACGAATTGCGTGCAACCCCAGCGGCGATACGATTCATATCGTTCGAACCGCTGATTGGTCCGATCAAATCTGCTAATCTTGATAGGATTGCTTGGGCAATTGTAGGCGGGGAATCCGGTCCTTACGCTCGGCCCATGGAGGAAGAATGGGTTCTGCAAATCCAAAGGCTTTGCAGATCGTCTGGGACTGCATTCTTTTTCAAACAATGGGGTGGCCGAAACAAGAAAGCGACCGGACGTTTGCTCAAGGGTAAGACGTACGATGAGATGCCGGCGTATATTTCTTTATAACGTGATCCACACCTTTATTTATCAAGGCGCTAGCGCGTTGGTTGTTGGATAAACAATACAGCTCGAAATATTCACTTCCATTGACGATTAGGGGCAATGGCTGAGAGACGTAGCAGAATATTTTTTTCCACTGCGCTCTCGCAAAATCACTAGGGTTCGGACCCAATAACTGGATTCCCACGTTGCTCGGATTGTGATTCAGTGTCTTGGCGAGGAGGCGCTGAGATGTCTGATTTCTTTTGGTTTTCCGATGCGCAGTGGTCTCGGATTGAGCCGC